>JAJPHC010000047.1 GCA_021325515.1 Acidobacteriota bacterium | reverse complement strand
TCGACGGCAGCAGCTCGCGGACGAGGACGTCCGCGCCCCGCCCTGCACTCAGTTCCACGCGACGCCGAACAGCTCTGTTTGCCCTCCGCTGGTCCGCATTCCGCGCTAGTGCGGCGGTGCTGCGGCAGCTCTTCGAACGGCATCAGGTCAATCAGCGCGTCACGCTCGATCTGACATGGACCGTCGCCTACTGATGCTCCTCGCCGACGTACACCTTCCAGCGATGCAGTGACTCCGTCGCCGTCTCGGGATCGAAGAACTGTCCGGTCCAACTGTCGATGGCGCGCGCGCCGAGGAGATTGATGAGCTCCGTGATCGGTGCGACGACCGATTCATCGCCGCCCACGTGCAGCGACAGCGACATCACGGGATCCTCGGCGCCGAGGCCGAAGTCGATGGAGTAGTGCGGCGTGACGAGAGTGAGCCAGGTCGGATCGCTGGTGTCCGACTCCGGAAACACGTTGACGATCGCGCGGATCACTTCCTCGCGGCTGCCGAGAGGCAGCGGCATGAAGTCGTCGGGGATATCGTCGACGGTGAGTGCCGATGACGGCAGATGCTGAATGAAGACGTCCCAGCTCATGCCGCGCCGGAGTCTACACCCACCGGCGAGGAGCGCGGAGGGCCTGTCCGGGAGATGGAGGCGCTCCATTCCGCGATCGCCCGCCATGCCTCGCGCGGCTTCGTCTGCAGCAGCGCATGAGGACCATCGATCCGGACGATGGCCGCGTCCGCCGGGAGCGAGTCGAGGACGCTTGAAGGGACGAGACGGTCCTGCGTTCCGCGGAGGAAGAGCAGCGGCTTCGTGCATGGTCGCGGCTCGACGCTGAGGACGGCGCGCAGGCGCGCGGCGATGAGCGTGGGAGGGAGCCCACGCGCGAGCTCGCGGATGCGGTCGACGAGCCGATCATCCGCATCCCGGCCACAAAGGACCGCTCGAATCGCAGCGCGAGGGCGGGGCAGCGCGAAGAGCGGCGCTAGCGCGAACCGGCGAAGCCATCGCCCGCCCGGCGCGGCGGTGAAGGAGCTCGCGAGCACGAGGGCTCTGGCGTTCGCGCAGGAATTCGCAAGACGGATCCCGAGCGGACCGGCGAAGGACTCCGCCAGCAGGATGCACTCTCCCTGTTCCTCAACCAGCGGCTGCACCTTCGACTGAAGCTCGTCGTAGGATGCGAGCTCCGGCAGCGCCAGGGGCACCAGGTCCCAGCCGGGCGGGGCCGCGGCGACGAACGGATCGAAGAGATCCGTCGTCCCATGCAACCCCGGCAGCAGCACGATCCTCATTCCACAAAGCGTAGATGGGGTCAGAGGGAAACTCGAAACTTTCTCTCACAACGATGCTTCGAACGTCGCCCCGACCCCATCCACTGCCTGTAGATCCACTATTCTTGCTGCTCAACTTTTTGAGGAGGAGCACACATGAGCCATCCCGAATTCTTCGTCAAGCGCTGGGAAGAGGAGCAGGCGGCGTTTGGCCGCGTTCTTCGCGCGCTTCCAGCAGAAAAACTCGACTACAAGCCGCACGAGCGTTCCACCGGCGCCGGCGACCTCGCATGGCAGCTCGTGATCGAGCAGCGCAACATGTCCGAACTGCTCGATTCGGGCGAGGCGGTCTGGGATCAGTCGCCCCGCCCTTCATCCGCCGGCGACATCGTCGCGGCATGGGACAAAGCCACAGGCGAGCTGCGCGAGCGGCTGAAGAGCCTCGATGACGCGAAGTGCGCCCGCGATGGCAAGTTCATCATGGGCGGCAATCCGGTCTGGACCGACAAGGTCGGCAACATGCTGTGGGGCTTTCTCTTCGACATGGTCCACCATCGCGGACAACTGAGCACGTACATCCGTCCGATGGGCGGCAAGGTCCCGTCGATCTACGGTCCCTCCGGCGACGACCAGGGAGCGTAGCTACCTGCAGCCGCGGCCCGCTTCCCGAGCCGCCTCGGCGAGTGGATAGAGCGCACGCGCCGCAAGCGCGTGCGCGCATCTCTCCTGCCGCTTTCCGCGCCGCGCGAGGCGCATCTGCACGAGGTAGTTCCCCGGATCGAGTTGCGATGCCCGCACCAGTGACGCGCGATCCTCATGCGTCGCGAAGATCTCCATCGCCGCGAGCTGCGATCCGCTGCGGAACACGCCGATCGCCGCCGCGACGATCAGCAGCGCTGCCGCGCCGTGCAACTCGCCGCTGCGCATCTCCGGCCAGAGCGCGCCGATCGCGAGCCAGACGAGAATCGACGGCAGAGGGAGCAGCAGCACCGCATCGAACGCCCCTGCGACGAGCGCCGCGGCGAGCAGTGCGAGCAGCGCCGCACCTTCCGTTCCATCCGTCCCGCTCCGCAGCCGCGCGAACGCCGCAAGTGCGACGCGAAGAAAGAAGAGCGCCAGCACGATCGTGGCGGCCGGCCCGCGCTCCGAGAGAAACGCGAACCAGTCGCTGCTCGGCCACGGATTGAACGTCATCCCCGGATCGGACGGATCGAGCGAGCGGTCGCCCGCGCGCACGTGCCGCGGATACTCCACCGGCCAGTTGCCCGGTCCGGCGCCGAAGAGCGGATGGCGCAGCGCCATCATCATCGAGTTGCGATACTGGATCAGCCGCCCGTGGCCGCTTCCCTTCTCATAGCTCGCGACATTCTTCACCGACTCGAGATAAGGATTCTCGCTGCGCCAGTGCAGCGCATTTGGCAGCACGAGCGCCAGGCCGCCGCCTGCGACGGCACAGAGCGCGAGGACCACGGCGCGCTTCCAGGGCCGCGCCTCCCGCAACAGCAGCATCGCGATGCAAAAGACGGCGAGCATGCACGCTGCCGCCAGCCACGCGCCGCGCGAGCGGGTCAGCACGAGCACGGCGGATGCGAGCACGACTCCCACGGAAGCCAGCGCAAAGCGCCGCGCGGAGAGCGCGATGAACACGACGGCCGGAATCCCGAACGCCGCGACGTGCGCGACGAAGTTGCGATTCCCGAGCGTTCCGCCCGGCGCGCGATTCAGCGCGAAGAAATCGGTCTGCAGGCCATACGCCTGCAGCAGCGACGTCACGGCCGCAAGCACGACGCCGGCCGCGACTGCCTTCAGCACCGCGCGGCCCAGACCGGCCTCGCGCAGTCCGCGGCTAACCAGGAGCAGCAGCACCGACGAGGCGCTGATGGCGAAGGCCCGCCAGCCAAGCCAGCGATTCGTCGCGAACAAGGCGGAGAGCAGCCCCAGAACGAGATAGATCGCCAGCAGCTTGTCGGATTTCGAAACGCCGGCGCGCCGCATCGCCGGCCACGCCAGCAGCGCCGAGAGAAACGCCGTCGCGTGCAGCACGAGCTCTTTCGGAACGAGAAATCGATCGAGATCGAACACATGCCGCGGCGATACCGCGAGCACCGCGAGAATGACGCCGGCCTGAAGGACGCGCAGTGCGAGACGCTCTCTCATGACAGGTTCCGCACGATACCAGAGAGGATTCGTCTGTCATCGCGGAACGGAAAAGCCGGGCGCGGGCGCGGGGGATTGCGTTCCCCGCGCCCAGCCACTAATCGTGGGAACGCTAATACGACGCGTACAACTGCAGATCGGTTCCCACCCGATCCGCCATCTCCATCGTCTGCTGAAGATCCGGATGCCGCACGAACACGAATCCATCGGACAGCAGCGTCTTCACCCAGTCCCGCCGATGGGCACCAATCGGCAGAAGATCCATCGCCGCGATGTGCTCGCCGAAAGAAGCGAGGATGCGGTCGAGTCCTTCGATGTGCCGGATGTAGCCGCTCCCCTGCGCGCGCTTGAAGATGATCGCGCAGCTGTAGAGCCGCTCGAAGTCGTTCGTCCATCTGCCGAACACCACCGCCTCGGCCCAGCGCTTGAACAGATCGATGTCGCTCACGAAGTTCATCGTGTCGACCGTGTGCGCGCCCGGCGGCCGCGCGGCGATCTCACCGAACACCGCTTCGCCATCGCTCTTCCGGTACCACTCCATGTGCGTGAAGCCGCTCTCGTGCTCGAGTGCCTTCAGCACATCGCGCCCCAGCGCGCGCCCTCCTTCGAGATGCGGCGCGTGGATGTCGCGCAGCGTCACGGTCTGCGGGCTGATCCACTCCGTGCTCCGGCCGACGAGCGGCCGCGGCCTGTACCACGACATCGTTTCGTAGACGACGTTGCCGTCGATCGAGATCGTGTCGTACGTGTACTCCTCGCCATCGATGAATTCCTCGATGTTGAACTCGGGGATGTAGGGCGCCTTGTGCAGCGCCGCCTCGAGCTCCGCCGGCGAGTTGCAGCGGAAGGTGTCGGCCGAGCCCGCGCCGGCGACCGGCTTCAGACAGATCGGATAGCCGACCTGTTCCGCCGCCGCGAAACATTCCTTCCCCGCCAGCGCGCGCTGATGCCGCGGCGTGCGAATGCCGCGCTCCGACACGCGCTGCTTCATCTTGTCCTTGTCGCGAAAACGCGTGACCTGCTCGTGCGTCATCCCCTTCGCGCCGAACAACTCGCGCACGCGCGCCGCGGTGAGCACCGTGCCTTCCCACAGCGACTCCACGCGGTCGAACCGCACAGGCGCCCACCGGCGCACTGCTTCGGCCGTCGCCTGCTCGTCGAAGATGTTGTCGACCTGCAGATATCCGCTCAGTGCGCGGCGCGCCATCGACGGCAGGTGCGTCTCCGGCTGCTGGTCCACCCCGAACACCTGTGCTCCCGCCTCCGCAAGTCCGCGAGTGAAGTGCGGAAGCTCGGGAGGATATGCGCAGCCGATGATGAGCACGTTCTTCATCGATTCTCTCCTCCTGGTTCACCCCGCGGCGCCCGCGGACCACGCTATCCCAATTCGACGCGAACCATCGTGATGATCTTCTCCAGCGCGGCTTCGACGACATGCGTCTCCGCATGCCGCACGATGATGAAGCCTTCACCTTCGTAACTGCCGCTCGGCACCTGGCCGATCGTCGGCAGCTTCGCTTCGACGACGAGCGATCCCACTTCGCGCGCCGCCTCTTCGATCCGGCGGATCGCCCGCACACGGCCTTTCCCCTGTCCGCGCAGAAATGCGACGCCCGCCGCCCACTTGCGCGATGGAATCTCGAAAATGCCGTGAATCATCAGCCGCACCCAGGCGTCGCTGAAATCGATCTCATGGGCGTACGACACGAGATCCATGATCTGCGCGCCGGGCGGCCGTGCGGCAACTTCCGAGATCGCGATCGAGCCGTCGAGCCTGCGAAACCATTCGAGATGACAGAGCCCCGTGCGCATGCCGAGGACTTCGAGGGCGCGCGCGCCGGCGGCGCGGATGTCGTCGTAGCGCGGCTCGTCGATCTCGCGCGGCAGCGTGATGCACCACTGGATCCAGTCGTTCTGCAGGACCTCGAGCGGCGTGGGACGGTAGTGCGTCAGCGAGTGCCACACGAGCCTGCCGTCGATGCAGACGCCTTCGAAGGAGTGCTCCTCGCCGACGATGTGCTCTTCCAGCAGCACCGGCGGCGCCGAGATGCGCAGCGCATCGCCGAGCTGCGCTTCGTTGTCGATGCGGAACGTCGACTTCGCACCCGCCCCTTCGAGCGGCTTGTAGACGAGCGGATAGCCGTTCGTCTTCGCGAACGCGCGCGCTTCGTCCGCCGAATCGGCGCGCGCATGCCGCGCGCAGGGGACGCCATTCGCGACGAACACATCCTTCATCCGCGCCTTGTCGCGAAAGTTCTTCGCCGTCTCGGCGTTCATGCCGTCGATCCCGAAGCGCTCTCGCACGATGGCCAGCGGAACCTGCAACTGTTCGTACGCGCCGAAGAGCACATCCGGCCGGCCGATGCGCTGCGCGACGCCGTCCACGCCCCACGCGAGCTGCTCGGGATCGAGAATGTCGTTCACGCGCCAGTGCTGCGCGACCGGCGTGCGCAGCTTCTCAGCGGAGTCCTGAGTGACGACGCCGAGATGGACATTCTCCAGACGCGCGATCGCGGCAATCATTCGCGACGCGTTCTCTGAAATCACAGGGGCGGCGAAGATGATGACTCTGGCGATGGGAAATTGTCGCACGGGCAAAAAGCAAAATTGAAAATTTCGGGGCATGGTGGTTCAGTGGGTAACTGCTTTGGCTATCCGTGCTCGCGGTACACCCGACGAGAGATTGAAGGCAGAAGGCAGAGTGCAGAATAGAGAATGAAGAATCCTCCCCACCAAGGGCGACGAAAGGTGCGCTTCACCGAGCACGGATAGCCGAAGCAGTTACCCACTGAAAACCACCATGCCCCTGAATTTCGCTTTTCGTCCTCTCTCCCCGTGTCTTCTTCAACGAGAGTCAAAAGCGAAACGCAGAACGCAGAACGCAGAATGAAGAATTTAGAAAGAGCGTCGCGCGAAGCGCCACATCAATTCTCAATTCTCAATTCTGCGTTCTGCGTTCTGCGTTCTGCTTTTTCGTAGCTCG
>JAJPHC010000061.1 GCA_021325515.1 Acidobacteriota bacterium | reverse complement strand
CATCAATTCTCAATTCTCAATTCTGCGTTCTGCGTTCTGCGTTCTGCTTTTTCGTAGCTCGAGCGGCACCCGACGAGAGATTGAATGAAGAAGGCAGAAGGCAGAATGGAGAATGAAGAATCCCTTCCACCAATGGCGACGAAAGGGGGCGTTCACGCTCCGGTGCGATCTCGCAGCCGCTGGGTCCGCAAGATCTTCGAAATCACCTACTGAAAGTGTGAGGCCCCGAATTCGGATTGCGGTATGCCGGTTGCACCCTCGACGAGTTGACCCTGGATCGCAGCCGCGAAGAGGCGAGTGCCGAGCATCGAAGCGATGGCGAAGGTCAGCAACGCGTTCCACATCAGCAACCTATGACACGCAGCCGGGAATGAATGAGCCCTCATTTCTGGTTCTCGGGCCTTCAAATGCGCCGGACTAGGGTTTCGCGTGCGTTATGAAAAAGAAAAAGGAGTCTCAAATGTTCAATCGCAAACCGAAGTTTCCCCTGGGTAAGGTGACCGCCGGCTTCGCCATCGGCGCCATTTCCGGAGCCGTCGCTGCTCTCCTCCTCGCCCCGATGACGGGCAAGAAGCTGCAGAAGAAGATCGCCAGCGTGACCGATGACGTCGTCGAGAAGGTCGAAGACGGCGTGAGCTCGGTGCAGGCGACCGTCAAGCGCATCGCCCGCGCGTAATGTTCATCACGTCTCACAGTGATTCGTGAGACGTTCCCCCTCTCTCCTGGTCGGTAGCATCGCGTTCGACACTATCGATCAGGAGAGACATCGTGGCCTTCGTTATCACCGACAACTGCACCAAAGACGAGCTCTGTGCCCAGGCGTGTCCGGTGGATTGCATCCACCCGCGCAGTGACAACGACGCATTCGCGGGAACTTCGCAGATGTACGTGAATCCGGCCGAGTGCATCGATTGCGGCGCGTGCCTTCCGGTGTGTCCGTCCAACGCCATCTTCCCGCTCGACGAAGTCCCGGCCGACAAACAGCAGTTCATCGCGATCAACGAACAGTACTTCGCGTGATCTCGGCGTCCGGTGGTGGCGCCGCCGGCGCCACCATTGGCTGATGTCGTCGTGCCACGCCTTCCGGCGTGCGATGGTCTGCGACGCGCGTGCGTTTATCATTTTCACGTGCGCGCTGCGGCCATCCTTTTCCTCCTCCATGCGCACGCGCTCTTTGCGCTCGATTCTTCGCGCGTCCTGACGCAGGCACGGCTCACCGCATGGACCAATGAATCGGGACTGCCGCAGACGACGATCAACGCGGCCGTGCAGACGCGCGATGGATATCTCTGGCTCGGCACCGAAGAAGGACTCGTGCGCTTCGACGGCATTCGCTTCGTCGTGCACGATCATCAAAACACGCCCGAGTTGCGCAGCCCGTTCGTCTCCGCACTCTATGAAGCTCCTGACGGCACGCTCTGGATCGGCACCTACGGCGGAGGCATCGCGCGGATGCGCAGCGGCCGGATCGAGGCGTTTCATCCTGAGCTCCTCGCCTCCGATCGCGTCCGCCAGTTTCTGACGAGCGCGAATGGCGCGATCTTCGTCGCCACTGCGGGCGGCGGACTGCTTCGCATCGACGGCGATGACGTCACGCGCTTCACGACGCACGACGGACTCCCGTCCGATCGCATCTGGATGATCGCGGAGGATGGGAGCGGCGGGCTGTGGATCGCGACGCACGGCGGCGGCGTCGTCCGCTGGCGCGATCGCCAGGTGCTCGCGAGAATCACGACGCGCGAAGGGCTGCCCAACGATGTCGCGCGCGCGCTGCTTCCCGAAGCCGACGGCACGCTGTGGATCGGCACCGACGGCGGCGGGCTCGCCGCATGGCGCGCAGGAAAGATCACGCGTCTCATCACCGCGAGCAACGGTCTGCCGAGTGATTTCGTCCGCACGCTGCTCCGCGATCACGACGGCAGCCTGTGGGTCGGTACCGATGGCGGCCTCGCACGCGTCCGCGGCGATGCCGTCGAAGCATTGGGCGTTGCAGAAGGACTCCCCGCCGCCGGGATTCGCTCGCTCGTCGAAGATCGCGAGGGAAGCGTCTGGGCCGGCACGACCGGCGGCCTCGCGCGTCTCCGCGACACGCGCGTTCTTCCTTACACGCGTAAGGAAGGACTTCCCGTCGACGCCGTGCGCGCCGTCTTCGAAGATCATGCGGGACACGTCTGGGCCGGCACGGAAGGCGGCGGCCTCTGCGAAGTGCTTCCCGCGCACGTGCAGTGCAGGACCGAACAGGACGGCCTGCCGCACGGCACCGTTTACGCGATCATCGAAAGCCGCGGCGGCGGCCTCTGGGCCGGCACCGATGGCGGCGGCGTGATTCGCTTTCGCAACGGCAGGTTCGATGCGCACATCGATTCGAAGAGCGCAGGCCTGCCGAATGACCGCGTCCGCGGCCTGCTCGAAATGGACAACGGCGATCTCTGGGTGTCGATGTCGGCCGGCCTCGCGATCGTGCACGACGGAAAGGCGGCTCACGTCGCGGAGTTCGACGACCGGCAGCTTCGTCCGCTTCTCCTTCTGCCCGATAAGAGCGTGCTGGTCGGCACCGACGGCGCGGGCCTCTGGCGCGTGTCGAGCGACGGCACAAAGGCGAGACAGATCGCCACGGCGGGACGTGGCCTGGAGAGCGATCGCGTCTTCTGTCTCGCGCGGGATGCCGATGGCGGAGGCGTCTGGATCGGCACGTCGGGCGGCGGCCTCGCGCGTCTCGATCTCGCCGACAACAGCGTGCAATCGCTGACGCGTCAGGATGGCCTCTACGATGACGTCGTTTTTCAGGTCGTCGACGCCGGCCCCGGATCCGATCTCTGGCTGATGAGCAACCGCGGCGTGTTCCGCATCGGCCGCGATCGCGTGCGCAAGGCGATGAGCACGAAGAAAGCGGACCTTTCCGGCACCGTCTACGGAACGATCGACGGCCTTCCCTCCGCGGAGTGCAATGGAGCCTTCCCTTCGGCGATGGCCGCGCACGATGGCCGCATCTGGGTCGCGACTTCGCGCGGCATCGGCGTCATCGATCCCGCCAGCACGTTCCGCAATGAAGTGCCTCCGCCCGTCCATCTCGAGGAAGTCCTCGTCGATGGCGTACGCGCAGGCGAGACGGGATTGAAGATTCCGCCCGGCGCGCAGCGCCTGGAGATCCGCTACACGGCGACGAGTCTTCGCTCGCCGGAGCTGGTGAAGTTCCGCTACATGCTCGAAGGCTACGACCGCGACTGGGTCGACGCGGGAGCGAATCGCGTCGCGACGTATACGAAGCTCGCGCACGGCGAGTACACCTTCCGCGTCTCGGCGGCCAACGAGGACGGAGTGCGCAGCACGGCCGACGCGAAGCTGCCGCTCTTCGTCGAGCCTCGCTGGTTCGAGACGTGGTGGGCGCAACTGATCGCTACCGCGATTCTCGTGCTGCTGCTCGCTGCGTTCATCCGTCTGCGCGTGGCTGCACTGCACCGCCGCCACGCCGAGCTCGAGGCGCTCGTCGCCGAACGGACGGCGAGTCTGCGCGCCGAGCGCGAGCGCGCCGAGGCGGCGAGCAAGGCGAAGAGCGACTTCCTGGCGAACATGAGCCACGAGCTCCGCACGCCGCTCAACGCCGTGCTGGGATTCGTGCAGTTGATGGAGCGCCGCGCCGGACGCGATGCAGTCGATCGCGAACATCTCGCCATCATCAATCGCAGCGGCGAGCACCTCCTCGGTCTCATCAACGAAGTGCTCTCGCTGTCGAAGATCGAGGCCGGCCTCGCGAGACGGACGGATGCGCCGTTCAACCTCGCGCGCCTGATGCGCGGCCTCGCGGAACTCTTTCAGGCTCGCGCGCGGGCGAAGGGGCTCACGCTGCTCGCCGAGATCGAGCCTTCGGCTGAAGTCACGGTGTCGGGCGACGAAGGAAAACTGCGCCAGATCGTGCTCAATCTTCTCGGCAACGCGATCAAGTTCACGGACGAGGGGACGGTGACTCTCCGCGCGTGGTGGGCCGATGGGCATGCCGTGATCGAAGTCGAGGACTCCGGCCCGGGGATCGCCAGGGAGGAGATGCACGAGCTGTTCTCGGCGTTTGGACAGACGGAGTCGGGGCGCCGCGCGAACGAAGGGACGGGGCTGGGCCTCGCGATCTCGCGCGGCCTGGCGAGGATTCATGGCGGCGATGTCGTGATCCGCAGCAAGCCGGGGCAGGGGACCACGGTGCGCGTCGATGTGGAACTGCCCGCGGCGGCGAGCGACGCCGTGCGCGAGCGCCAGCGGCGTTTCGGCCGCGTGACGGGCGTGCCGGCCGGGACGCCTGCGCCGCGGCTGCTCGTCGTCGACGACTCTCCCGAGAATCGTCAACTACTTGTCGAATTGCTCCGCAGCGGCGGCTGCACAGTGTCGGAGGCCGCCGGCGGGAACGAAGGTCTGGCGCGCTGGCGCGAAGAGCGGCCCGATCTGATCTTCATGGATCTCCGGATGGACGGGCTGGGCGGCTTCGACGCGATCCGGACAATCCGCGCCGAACAGACGGAGCCCGGGCCGCGCATCGTCGTCCTCTCCGCGAGCGCGTTCGACCACGAGCGGATGGAGGCGATGCAGCATGGCGCCGATGCCTTCCTCGCCAAGCCGTTCCGCGAGGACGCCGTCTTCGCCCAGATCGAGAACCTCCTCGGCATCCGCTTCGTGCGCGAAGGCGCTCCCGAGGTGCAGTCCATGGTTAGCCATGCCGAAGCGCTGCGGCCCGAAGTGCTGCAGTTGCTGCCTCACGATCTCCGCCTGCGGCTGAAGGCCGCGGCGGCCGGCGGGGAGAGCAACGCACTGCAGGAGCTCGCGCAGGAAGCGGCGAAGTACGACGCGGCCGCCGGCAGCGAGCTGGCGGTGCTGGCGCGCGCTTACCGCTTCGACGAGATCGAGACCGCACTCGCCGGCAGTGAAAAGGAGAAACCGGTGTGAACGATGAGCATCGCGAAGCCGAGATCCTGATCGTCGACGACACGCCGGCCAATCTCGATCTGCTGTCCGGCATGCTCAAGGACCGCTTTCGCGTGCGCGCTGCAACCTCGGGCCCGCGCGCTCTGCAGACCGCGCGTACCTACAGCGTCGACCTCGTGCTGCTGGATGTCGACATGCCGGAGATGAACGGCTTCGAAGTCTGCAAGCGGCTGAAGGCGGAGGAGGCGACGCGCGAGGTGCCGGTGATCTTCGTCAGCGCTCTCGATGCGTCAATCGACAAGGTTAAGGCCTTCGAAGCCGGCGGCGCCGACTACGTCACGAAGCCGTTTCAGGTCGATGAGGTGATGGCGCGCATCGAATACCAGCTCCGTTTCTCGCGGCTCAAGCGCGATCTGCAGCGGAAGAACGAGGAGCTGGGGCGCGCGTACGAGGACGTGCGGCGCATCGCCGCGGAGCTGGAGGATACGAACCGGCAGCTCGCGGTCGCGAACGTCCGCCTGCGCGCGCTGTCCTATGTCGACGGGCTGACGGGCGTCGCCAACCGGCGCCGCTTCGACGAGTCGCTGGAAGACGCGTGCGCGGAAGGATCGAAGGTGTCGCTCATCCTCATCGATCTCGATCACTTCAAGACGCTGAACGATACGCAGGGACATCAGGACGGAGACGAGGCGCTGCGTGTCGTCGGCGCGCTGCTCAACCGGAGGACGGAGTCGCGCGGCGGACTCGCTGCACGTTTCGGCGGCGAGGAGTTCGCCTGGCTGCTGCCGGGAGTTAGCCTTGATGCAGCGCGAGACGAGGCCGAGGCGTTCCGGAAGCTGGTGCGGGCCGCGGGAGTGCGCCACGCCTGCGCTGCCGGCGGCATCGTCACCGCCAGCCTCGGCGTCGCCTGCGGCGAATCGATCACTCCCGCTGCACTGATCGCCGCCGCGGATTCCGCGCTGTACCGCGCGAAAGCAGCGGGACGCGATTGTGTGGCGGTGTAGGGGGCGGGGGCGGGTGTTGGGGTGCTGGGGCGCTGGGGCGCTGGGGCGCTGGGCGCTGGGCGCTGGGCGCAGAGTGGGCGCGAGGCGCTGGGCGCGAGGCGCAGAGTGGGCGCGAGGCGCATGGGACTTTGTTTCTCGCCTAGCGCCTAGCGCCTCGCGCCTCGCGTCAGCGCGCCCCGCGCCTAGCGCCCCGCGCCTAGCGCCCCGCGCCCCGCGCCCCGCGCCGCGCGCAAGCGCGCCCCGCGCCTCGCGCCCGCAGTTATACTCACCCGACCCCAAACGGGTAAGGAGAACGCAATGAAGAAAACAGGTCTGTTTCTCGCTGCTCTGGCATTCTCGTCCTCGACTCTGCTCGCTGCCGTCAAGACGTATCAGGTCACCGGCCCCATCGTCTCGATGACGAACGACACGATCGTCGTGAAGAAGGGGAACGACAACTGGGAGATCGCGCGTGATGGCTCGACGAAGATCAAGGGCGAGCTGAAGGTCGGCGCGAAGGTCACGATCGAATACCGCATGTCCGCTGCGTCCATCGAAGTGAAGGAAGAGAAGGCTCCGGCCAAGAAGAAGTAGTCCGCGACTCGTGACAGTGCGGAAGGCCCATCCGCACTATCATTTCCTCCTGATCCATGGAACTCGCTCAGGGAACACGGCTCGGGCCGTACGAAATCGTCGCGCGGCTCGGTGCCGGAGGCATGGGCGAGGTCTATCGCGCGCGCGACACGCGGCTCGATCGCAGCGTCGCCATCAAGGTCCTTCCCTCCGATCTCGCGAATGATGCGCAGTTGAAGCTTCGCTTCGAGCGAGAAGCGAAGGCGATCTCGCAGCTCAATCATCCGAACATCTGCACGCTCTTCGATGTCGGCGAAGGGTATCTCGTCATGGAGCTGCTCGAGGGGGAGACGCTCGCGGCGCGCGTCGCCCGCGGTTCCATGCCGGTGGCGGACGTCCTACGTTATGGCGCGCAGATCGCGGATGCGCTGCATCGCGCCCACCGTGCAGGGATCGTTCATCGCGACCTCAAGCCGGCGAACATCATGATCACGCGCGCCGGCGCGAAGCTGCTCGACTTCGGCCTGGCGAAGCCTGCCGGGATTCAAATCAGCAGCGAAGCAACGACGATGCAGGCCGCTCCGTTGACGGAGAAGGGGACGATCGTCGGAACCTTTCAGTACATGGCGCCGGAGCAGCTCGAAGGGCTCGATGCCGACGCGCGCACGGACATCTTCGCGCTTGGTGCAGTGCTGTACGAGATGGCGACCGGCAAGCGGGCGTTCGAAGGGTCGACGAAGACCTCGATCATCGCCGCGATCGTGACGGCGCAGCCGCCTCCGATCTCGTCCCAGCAGCCGCTGGTCCCGGCCGCGTTCGAGCACATCGTGCAGCAGTGTCTCGAAAAGGATCCGGAGGATCGCTGGCAATCCGCTCACGATGTGGCGAACGAGTTGAAGTGGATTGCGACGACGTCGAGTGCGATGGGTGCGGCGATTCCGAATTCCTCCGCGCGCTCATCGCGGGCGAAGAAGCGCGCCGGATGGATTGCGGCGATCGCAGCCGCGGCGCTGCTCGGCGGCCTCACGTCGCACTACGCGTTCCGTCAGAGCGCGATCGTGCCCCGTCTCAGCTATTTCAGCGCGACAGGAACCGATGCCATGCCCTCGGCGTCGCCCGACGGCAAGTCGATCGCGTTCATGTCGTCGCGTGATGGTCGGCCCCGCATCTGGATCAAGCAGGTCGACGGCGGAGGCGAGATCGCCATCACGGATGGACCCGACAGTGCCCCGGTCTATTCGCCTGACGGTTCCACGATTTTGTTCGCGCGCGGCGCGCCCGCCTCTGGTCTCTATCGAGTCTCTGCCGTCGGCGGCGCGGCACAGAAAGTCGTCGCGCCCGCGTTCGACGGCTCGTGGTCCCCTGATGGAAAGACGATCGCCTTTACGCGCAGCTCCAACGAAAAAGGGGTACTGGTCTTTCAGGTCTGTCTCGCTGATACGAATGGCGGCAATGAGAAAGTCGTCTACTCCGATTCCGGACGGGCGGCATTCGCTCCCCGCTTCTCTCCGGATGGAACGATGCTGGCGGTCTCGCTCGGTTCCGGCACCGCGAATGTTTCGGGAGGAATCGTGATCATCGATCTGCGGCACGGATCGTCCCGCACGATCGAGCTCAATGACAGTCCGACCGCGATCGTCTGGTTGAATGCCGATGAGATCGTGTACGGCCACCTCGGCAACGTAGCCGGCGTTGCTCAGAACAGCGCGGGTGAGATCGTGCGGCGCAAGCTGAGCTCCAATCGCGAGGAGCTGCTGCTGTCTCTCCCGGCCCTCGGGGGCGGTCTCAGCCGCGTCGGCGACAACGGACTGATCGTGGAGACGCCTGACCGCCGCCAGAACATTCACGAGATCGCTCTGAAAGGAAACAGTCAGCCGGTCTGGCGCACGCGCGGCAACAGCATCGATCGTCAGCCCGCCGTTTCGCCCGATGGTGAATGGGTCGCTTACTCGTCGGATCGCGGAGGCAATCTCGATATCTGGAGCGTCTCACGCAAGAGCGGAGAGATGCGGCGCCTGACCGACGATCCGAAACAGGATTGGGATCCCTATTTCACGCCCGACGGCAAGCATCTCCTCTGGAGCTCGAATCGATCCGGACACTTCGAGATCTGGATGGCCAACGCGGACGGCAGTTATCCGAAACAGATTTCCAACGACGGCTACGACGCGGAGAACCCGACGCAGGCTCCGGACGGCACGATCTATTTCACTTCGGCGAATCCGGCGAAAGCGGGTCTCTGGCAATTGAAGCCGGACGGCACGTTCCATCACCTCGTGAAGGGGAATGTGTTTCAGCCCGATGTGTCGCCGGATGGCAGGTATGTCGCGTATCACACGACGAGTGCCAGCGAGACCGTGCACATCGTTCGCGTCGCGGATCTGAAGGTCATCGATTTCGCGACGGACATTGGTGTGACGCAGACCGTCAACATCGGCCGGCCGCGGTGGATGCCTGACGGGAAGTCTCTCGTCTTCACGGCGTCGCAGAACGGACAGGTCGGACTCGTGCAACAGGATTTCGATTTCGAGCGGAACACGCAGGCGACGCGGCGAATGCTGGCAGGCTTCGACGGGACGCATCCGGAGTCGCATGGGATCACGCCCGATGGCAGCGCGCTGCTGATATCCGAGGCGGACGACATGAGTACGCTGACGATGGTGCGGAATCTGTTGTCCCGCTGATTCGTCAACGTCGCATCACTGGAGTTTCGCGAACAGCGTGCGGATCTCCTCCACACTCATCCCCGCTCCCAGCGCAAGCGACAGCGCGACGCGCGCTTTCGGTCCGGACAGCGATCCGCCGTCGATCACGCCCATCTCCTGCAGCGTCTTTCCGCCGCCCGGTCCGCCGTACACGGGCACGATTCGTCCGCTGCCGCAGCGGGATACGAGCACGACCGGCACGCCGGACGCGATCAACTGCTCGACCGGCTCGTGCCACACGTTCGCGACGTTTCCTGCGCCGCTTCCTTCCAGCACGACGCCGGCAGCCTTCGCGCTGATGCAGGCGCGGAGAAAGAGATCGCTGGCGCCGGCCACCATCTTCACGAGGTGCACGCCGGTTTCGGCCCGCGAGGCGGCGAGGTGCAGCGAATGGTCAGGCCGCCAGCGGATCCAGACGCCGCGGTCGTCGATGATGCCCACGCGCCCTGCGTCGCGCGAGACGAACGTGTCGAGCGCGGTCGTGTGCGTCTTCGTCACGTATCGCGCCGCGTGAATCTCTTCGTTGAGCACGAGCAACGTGCCGAGCCCGCGGGCTCCGTCGTGCATCGCGACGCGCACCGCGCTCGTGAGGCTGCGCGGGCCGTCGAAGCCGGGATCGCTCGCGTTGCGCATCGCGCCCGTGATCACCACCGGCTTCTCCGAATCGATGAGCAGATCGAGCGCGAACGCCGTCTCCTCCATCGTGTCGGTCCCGTGCGTGACGACGGCCCCGGCGATGTCGTCCTCGCGCAGCGCGGCGCGCACCATCTCCGCGATCCGCAGCATCACATCCGGTCCGATGTTCCAGCTCTGCAGCAGCCCGAAATCGGCTGCGCGGATCTCTTCCGCGTATTGCCGCAGCGCGGGCGACAGCTCGACGAGCTCCTTTGCCGTGACCGCCGGCACCGCGCCTCCCGTTTTCGGATCGATGCGGCTGCCGATCGTCCCGCCCGTCGTGATGATCTGCACCGCCCGCATCACTTCGCGAACTCCGACATCCAGTTCGTGACGAGGGTCAGCGTCGCGCGGTTGACGTCGTCCGCGATGTCGCGCGTGACGATGATGCCGCGGTTGTCGGGCGTCACATCGAAACCGACGTCGAACCGGCTGATGCCTGCGTCCCGCGCGGTGAAGAGCTGCTGCGGTGTGCCGAACGAAATGCGCGGCGTGTCCGATCGCCTGACCGCATAGAACGCATCGCCCGACCGGTAGATGATCTCTTCACCGTTGCGGCTCCAGCGCAGCAGGCCCTGGACGCCGGTCGAGCTGAGTTGCATCGTCCGTCCCTCGCCGCCGATTTCGCGCACGAAGAGCTCGGGCCGTCCGCTCTCCTCCGACACATAGGCGAGGAGCTTCCCGTCGGGAGATGGCTCCGGCTTCCATTCGTTCGCCGGGCCGGTCAGCAGCGCTTCATCGCGTCCATCGAGCCAGTGGCGCCACACTCCATAGGAGCCCGACGCATCGAGCCGCGAGAGCACGATCGACTTTCCATCAGGCCACCACCGCGGCAGAAATCCATCGCACAGCTTCGTCGCAGGGCCGCCGTTGGCCGGCATCGTCGAGATGATGTTCCGCGTGACGATGGACCAGACGATCGTCTTGCCGTCAGGCGAGAACGCCGGCTCCCAGTTCGAGTCGGTCGTCGTCACGAGCCGCTCCATCGTTCGCGTTTCCGTGTCGAAGACAACGATGTCGAACGAGCGACCCTTGCCGGCCACGCACGCGGCGATCTTGCGTCCATCGGGCGACATCGACGGATCGCGGATCTCCAGCGCGGGCCGGCTCATCTCCGCCTCGATGTGCCCGCTTCGATCGACGCGCAGCAACTGCCGGTCGCGCATGTGATTGCCGCGAAGATAGGTCAGCGTTCCATCGTTCGACGCGCTCGGCTGCGAGCCGGGTGCGATGCGGAACGGCGCGCCTGCCGCACTCATCGTCCGGAGAGAAAACGGCAGCGCCCAGATCTCGACGCTTCCCTCGTGCAGTTTCGTGAAGACGATGTGACCCGTCGAGGACCACACGGGCCCTTCGAGATCGCTGCCGTCGTCGATCGTGAAGAGATTCTTTCGCGCACCGTTCACCCATGCGTCGATGCGGTTGACGCGCCCGCCGAGCGGATGGACGGTGAACATCATGCCGCGGCCGCCGGGGAACGCGCTGATCTCGTGAAGGTCGCGCTCCTTCTTCAGGTCGAGTTTCTCGATTTCGCGAAGCGCACCGCCGCGCGCCGGAACTTCGAGCAGCCCCGATCGATCGCTGCCGGCCATCACGATCGTGTCGTTCGGCAGCCAGACGATGCCGCCCGATCCGGCCAGGTCCTGCGGCACGGCGCTGATGAGCACGGGCTGCTTGCCATCGCGTGTCGTCCGCCAGAGTTTGAACTGCGTGACGAAGGCGATCTCGCGGCTGTCGGGAGACCAGCACGCGTAGTCGGCGTGCTCCGCTCCGGTGATGGGCCGCAGCGCGACATCCTGCAATTCGCGGATCGCGAGCCCGCCCTGGCTTGGGAGCAGCAGCGCCGTTCCATCCGGCGACAACTGAGGTGCGATGTCCTGCACGCCGCCGATGTCGACGCCGATGTCGGTCTTCCGGAGTGGACGCGCCGAGCCGCGCAGATATCCGAGATAGCCCGCTAACCCCACCGCGGCCACGATCGCTGCGTAGCCGAGGAGACGCGGCCATGCGCGCTCGCGTAGGGGAGCGATCGATGAAGTGATGAGCGTCGTGCTCTCCGCACTCGTGAGTGCAATGCGCGCATCGCCGATGTCGCGCAGCCGCTGCTTCGGATCGCGCTCCAGACAGCGGCGCAGGACCCAGCGCACGTTCGGCGGCGTCTCGCGCGGCACGGCGTCGAAGTCGATCGGCGTCGTCAGCACGGCGGCGAGCGTGTCGGAGACCGTTTCACCGGCGAAGAGTCTGCGGCCGGTGAGCATCTCCCACAGCACGACGCCGAAGGCCCAGATGTCGGCGCGGCGGTCGACATGTTTTCCGCGCGCCTGCTCGGGGCTCATGTAGGCAGCGGTGCCGAGGATGATGCCGGCCGCGGTGGCGGCACGCGCGATGGTCGGGGAGTTCGTGAGATCTGGCGATGACGCGTCGCCATCCACATTCTTTCCGAGCCCGAAATCGAGCAGCGTGACGCGGCCTTCCGCCGTCACGCGCACGTTGCCCGGCTTGAGATCGCGATGCACGATCCCTTTTTCGTGCGCCGCTTCCAGCGCCTCGGCGATCGCGGTCGCGATGCGGATCGCATCGTCGAGCGGCACCGCACCCCGCTCAATCCTCTGAGAGAGATCCTCTCCCTCGGCGAGCTCCATCACGAGGAAGCGAATCCCGTCCGCTTCCTCGATGCCGTGAATCGCCGCGATGTTCGGATGGTGCAGCGACGCGAGCAGCCGCGCCTCGCGCTCGAAGCGGCCGAGCCGCTCCGGATCACCGACGAACTCGCGAGGCAGCGTCTTGATCGCGACGCTGCGCCCGAGCTTCGTATCCACTGCGCGCCACACTTCTCCCATCCCACCGCGTCCGAGGAGCGCGGAGATCTCGTAGTGTGCGAGACGTGAGTTCGCGGCGAGTTGCACGGGATCGCCACCATTCTAGTGGAGCGCGGGCGTCCCGCCCGAAGTCGCAGGGCGTCCCGCCCGGCGACCGCGTTGCATAATTCACAGCCGATGATCCGGAAAGCCATCCTCGCAATCCTCCTTCTGTCCGCCTTCTCGTCGCTCGCGCAGAGCGCGTCCGATCTCGACATGCGCCGCCGCAAGCTCGCGGTGCTCGCGAACGACATCTGGGAGTACCGGCTGCAGCGCTCGCCGGAGCTCGCGACGGCAACCGGCGACCGGCGCTACAACGACAGGCTCGCCGGCCGTTCGCTCGCGGCGATCGAGGCGGACGCGAAGAAGTCGAAGGAGTTTCTGGCGCGCGCTAATGCGATCGACACGAAAGGCTTCGACGAGCAGGAAGCGATCACGAAAACGGTGATCGTCGATCAGCTCGAGGGAGAGCTCGACGACCACCGGCTCAGGAACTACGAGATGCCGATCTCGCAGTTTCGCGGCGTCTACCTCGAGCTTCCGCAGCTCGCGTCGCAGGCGCCGTTCGCAACCGAGGAGGACTATCGCAACTGGATCGCACGGATGCACCAGGTGCCGCGCGTCTTCGACGAAACCATCGCGCTGATGCGGGCCGGAGTGCGCGACAGGCTCGTGATCCCGAAGCTGCTCATCGAGAAGATGGAAGCGCAGATCGCCAGCCTCGCGCACAACGCGCCGGAGCAGTCGCCGTTCGCCGAACCGCTGGCGAAGATGCCGGCGGCGATCCCGGCCGCGCGCCAGGCGGAGTTGCGCGAGCAGCTCATCGCTGCGATTCGCGACGAGGTGCTGCCCGCATACGCGAAGCTGGCGAAGTTCACGCACGACGAGTATCTGCCGCACGGCCGCGAGGAAGCCGGGCTCTGGGCGCTGCCGGACGGCCCGCTGCGGTACGCGACGGCGATTCGCCGCAACACCACGACGAATCTCAGCGCGGATGAGATTCATCGGATCGGCCTGCGCGAAGTGGCGCGCGATGAAGAAGAGATGCTCGCCATCGCGAAGAGGCTCGGCTTCAACTCGCTCGCGGAATTGAACGCGTCCATCGACCGGAATCCCGAGCTGCACGCGAAATCGCGCGAGCAGATTCTCGAGATCTACCGCGCGGCGATTGCGGCGATGTACGAGAAACTGCCGCTTCTCTTTCACCGGCTGCCGCAGCAGAAGGTGGAAGTGAAGGCGACGGAGCCGTTCCGGGAGAAGACGGCAGCGACGCAATACCAGCGCGGCACGCGCGACGGCTCCCGGCCGGGCTACGTCGTGGTGGTGACCTACAAGCCCGAAGAGCGGAAGCTCAACACGATGGAAGCGGTCGCGTATCACGAAGGCGTTCCGGGACATCATCTGCAGAATGCGATCGCGCAGGAGCTGCCGTCGCTTCCGCCGCTGCGGCAGCAGGGAGGTTTCGTCGCGTTCGGCGAGGGGTGGGCGCTCTACGCCGAACGCCTCGGCAAGGAAGTCGGACTGTACAAGGATCCGTACTCGGATTACGGCCGGCTGCAGAGCGATGTGTTCCGCGCCGTCCGTCTCGTCGTCGACACCGGGATGCACGCGAAGCATTGGACGCGGCAGCAGGCTGTCGACTACATGCACGCGCATACGGATGCGCCGGACGTGCAGGTGCAGAGCGAGATCGATCGCTACATCGCCATCCCCGGCCAGGCCCTCGGCTACAAGATCGGACAGCTCGAGATTCTGAAGCTGCGCGAGAAAGCGGAGCGCGAGCTGGGAGCGAAGTTCGACCTGCGCGCCTTTCACGACGAGGTGCTGGCTGCCGGTTCAACGCCGCTCGAGGTGCTGGACCGGCGGATCGAGCATTGGATCGAGAGGGAGAAGGGGAGGTAGCGCGGGCTCGCGGGCTCGCGGTGGTGCAGTGATGCGTTAGGCGTTCTGCACTCTGCCTTCTACCTTCAATCTCTCGGCGACTCTCCGCCGCTACTTTACGGCGTTGCGCAGCTCGATCAGGTCGGCGGCGCGGATGACCGTCCCTGCGGTGGCAGGGTTCGCGAAGGAGATCGCGGCTACTCCGAGCGCTGTGCGCGCCTGGCTGACCGCCGTTCGAAGCTCCGTCACATGCGCGGACCTCACGTTTCCGCTGACGATGGGATCGGTGAACGTGTAAGCCGCGAGGCCCGCGGCCGCACGCACGGCGTTGACCGCGGTGCGGAGCTGCGCGATGTGGATCGCTTTGATCACGGTCTGCGTGCCCGTTGGATCATCGGTGAAGAGGATCGTCGTCGCGAGATCGTAGTTGCTGTAGGAGGAGACGGCCTGTGAGTTGCTGACTGCGCGAACGGCATAGAGATAGGTCGTGCCGGGGCTGACCGAATCGTTGATCGACGTCGCCGGAGTGTTGATCGTCGAGAGCGCCGCGCCGCTCTTGCGAAGCACTTCATAGTGATTCGTGTTGGCCACACCGGTCCACGACACGCTGATCTGCGTGGCCGAGGAGGCGGTGGCTACGAGAGATGCCGGGGCGGAGCCGTCGGCAAGCAGCACCGTCAACGTGTACGAAGCCGAGGCGGTGCAGCCGTTGGCGTCGCTTCCATTGATCGTGAACGGGAAGGAGCCGCCCTGCGCAGGTGTGCCACTGAGGACACCATTCGTGAACGTCAGGCCCGTCGGTAGCGTGCCGCTCTCAGTGATTGCGGTCGGAGGTGCGCCGCCGCTGAACGAGAACGTCACCGTGTACGGCGACGCGGTCACCGCATTCGCGATGCTTTGCGGCAGGATGCCGCGTGCAGTGACGGCCTGCGATGCCGCCGAGGCGGCGCTCATCGGAGTGAGTGCGGTTCCGGGACAATTGTTGGTCGCACGGATGAAGTAGTAGTACGCCGTCCCCGGCGCGGCAGACGCGTCGCTAAACGTAGTCGCCGTGAGTCCCGATGCGAGTTGGGTTGCGCTCGCAAACGACGCCGTCGTGCCGCGGTAGACCGAATAGGTTCCGCCGGTCGCATTGGTTCCCCAACTCGACGGTGCACTCCAGCTCAGACCTGATGCAACCGGGCAAAGAGGCGCGATCGTGGGCGCGGAGAGTGCGGAGGGCTGCGAGCAGTTGACGATGACTGCAGTTCCTGCATCTTCGGCGAGCGTCCCGGTCAACACCGGATAGAACTGCCGCGAGTCGGTCCAGAAGAGATGCACCTTCCGGTCATGCGCCGCGATGCCCGAGTAGTCGCCGTACTGATTGCCGTTGTAATTAACGTTGTCGATCGAGCTCTCATCGAGATAGCCGGCGTGATTGTTCCAGCCGCTGCCGGCGTCCGTGACGAGGAGGTTCGGCTCGAACGAAATTCCGCCATTCGACGACCGCGCGTAGAACACCTGCGCCTGCCGGTTGCCCGCATCATTCCGCGTGTCGTACCACGCGACATTGACCGAGCCGTCGGTCGGATCGGCGGCGAGCCATGGGAAGAACTGCGTTGCGCTCCCCGAATCGTCATTCACTTTCACACGCGGCGACCATGTGAGCCCACCGTCACTCGAGCTCACGACGTAGATGTTCGTGTCCGTTCCGGAAGTGGTCCCGGTGGGAAAATCGGTGAAGGTGACATAGAGCCGCCGGTAATACGCAGACGCCGGATTCGTGTCGACGCTGAGCGAGGCGAAGGCGTTGATGCCTCGATCGTCCTGCGCGGGTGGCTGATTGTTTGTGCCGAACGACAGGAGGCTCTGCGTGGCGACGGTCACCGGTGCGGACCACGTGAGTCCTCCATCGGCCGACTTGGAAAAGACCGTTGCCTCGCCGGTCTGTGCCGGCGATCCGCTGAGCCGGTTCCAGATGGCATAGACGGTGCCGTCGTCGCCGATTTTGATGTCGGCTCCGACGTCTTCGATGCCGAACGGCGGCTGCGGAAGAACGACGATCGTCCAGGAGGCGCCGTCATCGGAGAACGCGACGCGCTCCGAGTTGTTCTCGTCCCAGATGACGTAGATGCGGCCGGGGTGCGATCGCGTGCTCGCCGGGCCCGGCGAGTTGTCGATGGCGATGAGCTGCTTGTCGTCGAACTGCTTGACGTTGCTGATGTGATTGATGATGGTGCCGAGATAGGTCCAGGTGTTGCCGGCATCGGCGGAGCGGTAGCAGACGAGGGCCACGCCGGAGCTGCCGTTGTCGGCTGCCGAGACCAGCATGTAGACGCTGACGGCGCGGTTCTGAGAGTCCCAGGCGACGGCGGGATCGCTCCCGTAATACTGCGTTGCCGAGGGAACGCCGCCGGTCAGCGAGGCCGGCCAGGGACCGCAGCGGTGCACCCACGTCGCACCGCCGTCGCTCGAGCCGTACATCGCCATCGTGCCGTAGGTCTGCGCCGCGCCGCCGGTCGGCGAATTGCAGCCGGGATCGGGATCGCGATCGTAGGTGTTCGCGCTGGCGATGAGCTGCAGCGGATTGTTAGGGTTGACGGCGATGGTCGTTTCGCCCTGATACTCGGCGACGCCGCCCGCGGGATCCAGGTTCGCTCCGATCGATGCGCTCAGCGAGCGGACGGCGAAGCCGCCATCGAACGCCGGCGCGCGGAGGCTGAGAAGCTCCGTGCCTGCCGGCACGCGTGCCGCGTTCCCCATCCCCGAACTGTGATGCAGCGCTTTCCAGAGCTTGCTCTGGCATTCGATGACGGGAGGCACTTCCATCATGTTCCGATGCTGCTTGCGCTGCCGTTCAAACACTTTCCCCGGATCTTCGGCCGCGGCGTAAACGAGATCGGCGATCGGCTGATCGACGATGCCGCGGCAGGCAGGGACGTCCGGAAGGGTCCTGTCCAGAACGAGCGGCGTGAATCGCACCGGCTGCGCGAGCGCAGGCAGAGCCAGCAGCAGGAGAGAGAGGAGACGGCGGACGAAAGACATCGGGTGCGGCATGGTATTGCAGGATCGGCGGATTCTCGCAATGCCCGGAAACCGCGCTAACCTCACCGGGTTCCGCGGCTGCGCTCGCTGCAATGAATGCGATCCGTGCTACAACTGACCGCTTCGGAGACCGTTCATGAAAACTGCGTCTGTGCTCATTGCTTTCGCTGTTCTTCTATCCACCGCCGCGAATGCGCAGACGATCACCGTTTACGACGACGCGCTGCAGAACAGCTTCCTCGATTACTCCTATGGCGGCGGCAGCAACTTCGCGAGCACGGTACAGGTGCACAGCGGAACGAAATCGATTTCCTTTCTCGGCAACAACTTCAACGCGGTCTCCTTCGCGCACCCTTCCGGAACCTACAGCACGGCGTCGTACCCGGTGCTGCGCCTGTGGGTCCGCGCCGGCGCTTCGAATCAGCATCTGCGCGTCGTTCTGGAGAACGGCGCCAATGTCGTCGCCAACGGCTCGCTCGACTCGTACATCAGCGGTAACGCGATGCCCAGCGGCCAGTGGCTGCAGGTCATCGTCAATCTCACGCAGGCGCCGATCTCGTACAACGGCAGCTTCGATCGCATCGATCTGCAATGGGACTCCGGTTCCGCGGCCCCGGCCGGCCAGGAGATCTACATCGATGACGTGACGCTCGGGCCGAGCGCCGCACAGTCCTCGAATGCAATGACCATCGAGCACGACGTGACGGTCGCATCCATGCTCAGCGACCGCTTCACGTGGCAGGACAGCAGCAATCATCCGCGCGTCGCCGTCCTCGCCCACAACGACAACGGAGCAGGACCGGGCGGCGCCCAGGGCGGCACGCTGCGCGAGTTCCGCTATCAGCTAACCAACGGCAGCACCCGGGTCCTCGATGTCACGACCTACGGCAACTCCGGTTACACAGGTTTCGGCTACGTCGTCTGCCATTCCGCGGCGGGTAACTGCGTCGGCGACGATTCTCCCCTCGGCGGCTTCGTCGCCGGCCACTGGTCGCGCGTGTTCGAAGGGCGTCATCACGCGATCTTCCGCTTCACGCAGGACTATCCGCGCAACTGTTCGACCGACGCGTCCGGATCGCACACCATCCCGGTCACGATCGACTGGCTGTTCATGACCGGCCGGGACAATCCGCTCTACGCGATCAACTACGATGTCGATCTCGCCTCACCAGCCGCTGCACCAGGGACGTTCTACGATGACTCGCGCGCGCCTTACGGCGAGTTCAACATCGATGGGGATGGATCGCTGGACATCGACGGAACCGCGTGGGGCGATCACTACAAGTTCACGACGACGAGCGCCCCGGTCACGCTCAACAGCACCTGGGACTGGTCGCAGTCGAACATCGTTCCCTACGTCAAGGAGTGGCTGAACGGCCCGCTCGGCGGCGGGCCGTACAACCGCGACGCAACGATGGGCATCGTGCAGACGCAGAGCTTTACCGTGCAGGATGCCGCCGGCGCACGCGGCCCGCTCGTCCACGACGTCACGCCGTTCTGGGGCAAGACATCGGCCGACGGCAATGCCGGCAACGGTTACCGGATGCCGTGGCAGGACGACTGGCCCTATCAGGCGAACGCCGATTCCGTCGGTGTCGCCGCCTCGAACAACAACGCGCGTCTCACCTGGCGCACGCAATACGGATTCCTCGGGCCGAACACGTACAAGATCAACGACGGCGTCAACGAGACGGTGAAGGAAGCGCCCGGCTATCCGAAGAAGAGCTACTCGACGTACATCGTGATGGGACAGCACAGCGCCGCGCCGGTCGAAGCGCAGGTCACGCAGGTCGAAGTGATCCAGACCGTGACGATGACGGCCAGCACCGGCAGCGTCGTGACCGACGGCCCGCCGGGGATCACGCGCGCCAGCGCTCCGTATCCGCAGGCGGGATACAACCACGTCTACGGAGCGCTCGCGTTGTCCGCGAGCGGAAACGCCCTCGACGCGAACATCGCCGTCGGCTCCGGCACGCTGAAGAATCCGCTCTTCATCATCAGCAACTACACCGGCGGCGATCCGTCGGTGATCCTCGGCGGCGTCACGCTGACCGCCGATGCCGATTACTACGCATCTCTCCGCCCCTCCGCGAGCGAGCTCTGGATCACGTTGAACGCGAGCCTCGCCGGTGCCACCAATCGCCTGCAGATTTCCGGAGCCTCCGGCGGCCCATCCGCTCCGACGAATCTCGTGGCAACCGCGATCACGGGCACGCGCATCGATCTCACCTGGACCGCCGTTGGCGGCGCGAGCTCCTACCAGGTCGATCGGAAGTCGTCGTTCGATACGAATTACGTGCAGATCGCCACGCCGGCGGGGAACGCATACTCCGACACGACCGCACTGGCGGGGAAGTCCTACGTCTATCGGGTTCGCGCCGTGAATGCCAGCGGAACATCGGGCAACAGCTCGCCGGATCTCGCGACCACGATCTTCTTCACGAACGCGACGCTGACGAGCGGGATGGTGGTCAAGGCCGTCGATCTGGCCGAGCTCCGCACCGCTGTCGACGCGGTGATCAAGCTCGCGAACGGAGGGGCGGGCGCGTACACGGACGCCGCGCAGGCAGGCACGCGGATCAGGGCCGTGCACATCACCGAGCTTCGCTCGCAACTCGACTCCGCGCGCACGACGCTCGGTCTCACCACGGGCGGCTACACGTATGCGCCGCTGGCAAACGTGGTGGTCAGAGCACTCGATTTCAACGAGCTCCGCACGCGCGTGCAGTGACGCAGGACATCCTCCTCAGGTTGTCCTGCCACGGACAACCTGAGTGCTTGTCCTACACTTCCATCGATGAAGCGACCCGACTGGTGGAGCTGGTGGCAGCAGCGGAAAGCGAAGTATCTCGTCAGCGATGAGCCCTTTCTCGATGCCGGGCGATTCGCGTCGCTCTGCGTGGGCACCGGGCTTCCCGACATCCATCAACGCAGCACGTTCCGCTTCCGCAACGTGCGCGACGGCAGCATTCGTTTTCTCGGCCACTCGCAGAGCGGGGAGAAGCCGTTCGCGCGCATCTACACGCGGCTCGGCAATCCGACGACGGAGTATCTGGAGCGCGTTCTCTTCCAGCTCGAGTGCCAGCATCTGATCGATCGCGCGCTCGCCGCCGACGAGACCGAGCCGACGATCGGCAGCATGGTCCTCGGCTCGGGGATGGCCGCGATCTCCACGACGCTCCTCGCGCTGCTCGAATCAGGCGACGGCGTCATCGCCGGCAACGTCTACGGCTGCACCGACAGCCTTCTCCGCACGCTCGCGCGCAAGTTCGGCGTGCACGCCTACTTCGTCGACACGACGAGCACGCAGGCCGTCGAGCAGTGTCTGGCCGAGCATCCCGAAGTCTCGGTCATCTTCATCGAATCGCCGGAGAACCCGACGCTCGCGATGTCCGACATCCGCGCGATCGCGCGCCTCGCGGAGCAGCACGGCGCGTTCCTCGTCGTCGACAACACCTTCTGCAGCGCGTATCTCCAGCAACCCTTCCGCCTCGGCGCCGACTTCGTGGTGCAGAGCACGACGAAGTACGTGAACGGGCACTCGACTTCGATCGGCGGGCATGTGCTCGGTCCATTCCGCTTCATGACGTCCGAGCTCTTCACGATGGCCAAGGATCTCGGGCCGACGCCGAGTCCGATGGACAGCTGGCTCAATTCGCTCTGTGTGCAGACGCTGCCCCAGCGCATCGATGCAGCAGTGGCGAATGCGGAGCGCGTCGCGGACTATCTCGTGAAGCACGAGCGCGTCGAGACCGTGCACTATCCGGGGCTCGCTTCGCATCCGCAGCATCACCTCATCGGCGCGCAGATGCGCAACGGCGGGGCGATGATCGCGTTCGAGCTGCAGGGAGGGCAGGAGCCGGCGATCCGTCTGATGAATTACTTCGCGCGCCACGATACGCCGATGGAGCTCGCCGTCAGCCTCGGCAGCGTGATCAGTTACATCGAGCATCCCGCGAGCATGACGCACAGCGTGGTGCCGCGCGAGGACCGCCTGGCGCGCGGCATCAGCGATGGTCTCGTGCGCCTCAGCGTCGGACTGGAAGGCATCGAGACGCTCCTCGGCGCCTTCGAGGAAGGGCTGCGCCTCGCGTACGTCTGAGTCTGCGCGGCCTGATCCCTCGCTCGCGATAAACTCGAGATCATGCGAAAGACACTCGTCCCGATTCTCCTCCTTCTTGCACTGACCGCACATGCGGGCGACCGCGACGACATTCGCCGCGAAGTCGCGAAGAGGCACGACGAAGCCGTGGCACGTCTGCAGGCGTGGATCGCGCTCCCCTCGATCGCCGCGGAGAACCGCAACTATCCGGCCGGCGCGGAGTACATGGCGAAGCTGGCGAAGGATGCCGGTTTTCAGAACGTCAACATATTGACGACCGACGGGAAGCCGGGCGTCTTCGCCACGATGGACGTTGGCGCGCCGAAGACCGTCGGCCTCTACTTCATGTATGACGTGAAGCAGTTCGATCCGGCGGAGTGGACGTCCCCGCCGCTGGAGGCGAAGCTCGTCGACAAGCCGGAGACGGGCAAAGTCATCGTCGGCCGCGGCGCCGTGAACCAGAAAGGCCCGGAGTCTGCGTTCCTCGCCGCGCTGCATGCGATTCGCGGCGCGGGAAAGAAGATGCCGGTGAATCTCGTGCTCGTGGCGGAAGGGGAGGAGGAGATCGGCTCGACGCACATCGGCCAGCTCGTGCGCCGCCCCGAGGTCGAAGCGGCGCTGCGCAGGACGGTAGGAGTCTTCATGCCCTCCGCCGTGCAGGATCCCGACGGCGCCGTCGTCGTCAGCCTCGGTGCGAAAGGCATCGCGGAACTGGAGCTCGTCTCCAGCGGCGAGAAGTGGGGACGCGGCCCGTCGAAGGACATCCACTCCTCGCTCAAGGCGATGATCGACAGTCCGGCGTGGCATCTCGTGAAAGCGCTCGACTCGCTCGTCTCCGCCGACGGCAACACGATCACGATCGACAACTATCCGCAGCCGCGGCCGATGAGCGCGGACGAGAAGGCGATGGTCGCCGCCGCGACGAAGGTGAAGAACGAAGCGCAGACGATGAAGTCGCTCGGCGTTCATCACTGGATCGACGATCTGCCGTTCGAGCAGGCGCAGGAGCGGCTCGAATCGCAGCCGACGGTGAACATCGAGGGACTCGTTGCGGGATACACGGGGCCGGGCGGCAAGACGGTGCTGCCGCATCGCGCAGCAGCGAAGCTCGATCTGCGCCTCGTGCCCGACATGAAGATGGCGGATGCGGTCGCGGCGTTGAAGGCGCATCTCGCGAAACGCGGCTACGGCGACATCGAAGTGAACGTGACCGGAGGTTACGATCCGACGAGCACGCCGGCGAACGCGAGACTGATTCAGGCGCAATCCGCGGTGTACAAGCAGTGGGGAATCGATCCCGTGCTCTGGCCCCGTAACGCCGGTTCGTATCCGGGATACGTCTTCACGGGCGAACCGCTGAAGCTCGCCGCCGGCCACTTCGGCCTCGGCTCCGGCGGCGGCGCGCACGCGCCCGACGAGTATTACGTGATCGAGTCCTCGAATCCGAAGGTGCAGGGATACGACGGCGCGGTGATGTCGTTCGTCGATTACCTGTACGAACTGGGACGGTAACGCGATCGCGCCACTCCGATGAGCACGTGGCCGGTGGTAGCGCCTCCGGCGCTACCACCGGCCATTGTCGTCGAGGAGGCGCCCCTTCCGGGGCGCGATTTTCTCGGAACGCGATCGGTTTACCGCCGCGCGATCATGACGCCGATGCGCACCGCCGCGTACCCTGCCACGACGGAGGTCAACACGTTGACCAATCCCCACCACGCCGCGCCGATCTCCGTCAGACGCTGCGTCTCGTACTCGAACGTGGAGAACGTCGTGTAGGCGCCGACGAATCCGGTTGCGACGAACAGCCGCAGGAGCGGCGCGATCTCCATCCGTTCCGCGGCCACCGTCGCGAAGAGGCCGAGGAGAAAACAGCCGGTGATGTTGACGATGAACGTGCCGAGCGGAAAGCTGCGGCGCCAGAAGAGCGCGACGAGAAGGGCGACTCCGTAGCGCGCGATGGCGCCGAGAGCGCCGCCGGCGGCGACGACGAGAAAGCGGCTCACGCGCCGCAATCTATCGAACCCCGGCTATACTCGTCCACGGTCCAGATGCGCACGGTGTTGACCGCAGCGATGCTGCTTCTTCTGGTCGCGAGCTTCGCCGCACCAGCCGAGCCACCGGCTGTCTTCCGCCATATCACCCGCGAGAGCGGACTCTCTCATCCTTCCGTTTACGGCATCGCGCAGGACAAGAGCGGCTTCCTCTGGTTCTCGACGCAGGATGGCGTGAGCCGTTACGACGGCTATCGCTTCAAGGTCTTTCATCACGATCCGCGCGATCCGAAATCGCTCGCCGAGAACGATTGCGACTCCATCGTCGTCGACAACGACGGCATCGTCTGGATCGGCACATGGGGCGGCGGCCTCGATCGTTTCGATCCTGCGACGGAGACCTTTCAGCACTACCGGCGCCGGGAAGGCGATCCGCGCACGCTGGGCGACGATCGCGTGCAGACGCTGCTCCTCGATCACACGGGCACGCTGTGGGTCGGCACCTTCGCCGGAGGCCTGAGCCGCTTCGATCGCGCGAGCAACTCCTTCACGAACTTCATGCTCACCGACAACCGCGTCTGGTCGATCGCCGAGGATGACGCGGGCGACATCTGGGCGGGGACGGAGAATGGGCTCAATCGCGTCGATCGCGGCACGGGCGGCGTCGAGCATGTGGCGATGGAGACCGATCTTCCGGGCCGCGCGATCATCCGCAGCCTTGCGTTCGAGAACGGCGCACTCTGGATCGGGACACAGGCAGGCCTCGACCGGATGGATGTCCGCACGCGCGCCGTGAAGCACTACCGCAACGATCCGAAGAACGAGCTGAGTCTCAGCTCCGACTCCATCACGTCCATCGCGAAGGATCACCGCGGCACGCTCTGGATCGGCACGCGCGACCGCGGACTCAATCGTTTCGACGAGCAGAGCGGGACGTTTGCCCGCTGGGTGCACGATGAGACGCGCCCGCAGTCGATCGCGGCGAACGACGTTCGCGCGCTCTACGAGGATCGCTCGCACAATCTCTGGATCGCGACGCGCGGCGCCGGCGTCGACGAGATCGATCTCAAGGAGCGCAAGTTCATCACGCACGTCACCGACGATCGCGATCCGAACCTGCTGCATGGCGCGCGCGTGCAGGCGATCTACGAAGACCGCAACCGCGTCCTCTGGATCGGCACGACCGACACGCTGCATCGCATCGATCCCGTCACGCAGAAGATCACGCGCTACATGCACGATCCCGCGAATCCGGCGGTGCTGCCGGAGCGCGCCGTGCAGGCGATCACGGAGGATCGCAGCGGCAACCTCTGGCTCGGCTTCTGGGCCGGCGGCTTCTGCCGGTTCGATCCGGTGAAGGGATCGTGCGTCGAGTACCACGGTCACGATCCGCTCGCGCTGCATCAGTCGAGCAGCGACACGGTGCTCAGCGTTCTCGCCAGCCGCAGCGGCTTTCTCTGGATCGCGACGAATCGCGGGCTCAAGCGGTTCGATCCCGTCACGAAGCAGGAGATCGTCTTCCATCATGACGCGCGCAATCCCGGCTCGCTCAGCGACGACTACGTCACGACGCTCCTCGAAGATGACCGCGGCGTGCTCTGGATCGGAACCGACGATGGTGGCCTCAACTGGCTCGATCCGTCGAAGCAGTCCTTCGAACACCTGACGACCGGCTCGCTGATCGGCAGCCGCATTCGCGCGCTCGAGCCCGACGGCAGCGGCGGATTGTGGGTTGCGACGACGACCGGGCTCGATCACTTCGATCCGCGCACGCACGCCGTGCGGCATTACACCGAAGCGGACGGCCTGGCGAGCATCCACGTCGAAAGCGTGCTGCGCGACAACCGCGGCGATCTCTGGCTGGGCACGTACCGCGGAGTGTCGCGCTTCGATCCTCGCACCAATCGCTTCCGCAACTATCGCGTGGAGGACAACGGGATTCTGCTCGATACCAACGCCCGCTTCCGCGGATCCGACGGTCGCCTCTACCTCGGCGGCACGCATGGCTACGTGACGATCGCGCCGGATGACGTGCACGAGAATCCGTTCGTGGCGCCGGTCGTCATCACCGGCTTCCGCAAGTTCAATGCGCCGCTGGCGCTGCCGACGTCGTTCTTTTCGCGCGGCCCGCTCGAGCTCTCGCGGCACGACAACTTCTTCACCTTCGAGTTCGCGGCGCTCGACTTCACGTCGCCGTCCGACAATCAGTACGCGTACAAGCTCGAGGGACTCGATCCCGGCTGGGTCTCCGCCGGCAACAAGACCGAGGCGAGTTACACGAACGTGGGACCGGGGAAGTATCTGTTCCGCGTGCGCGGCACGAACAGCGACGGCGTATGGAACGAAGCCGGCACGTCGGTGCAGGTCGTCATCCAGCCGGCGATCTGGCAGACGATGTGGTTCCGCATCGCCGGGATTCTGCTGGTGATCGCCGGCGCACTGCTCGTCTATCGGATTCGCATCCGGGCGGTGGAGATGAAGCGGCGCGAGCTCGAGGTGCTGGTCGCGGCGCGGACGGCCGAGCTGGCGCGCGTGAATTCGATCATCCGCTCCATCAACGCGGAGATCGATTTCGATCATCTGCAGGAGCTCATCCTCGGCATTCTCCGCACCGACGTCGATCAGGCGACGGCGTTGGTGTTCGATCCGTCGTCGAGCCTCTTCCGTCTGCGTGCAGCGCTTGGTTGGGATGCGAGCGAGCTGGAAGATGTGGCGATGAGCCTGGAGGAGATCGAGAAGAAGTATCTCTCGCCGGCGCAGGAGGCGTATCCCGACATCTTCATCTTCGGGAGTGAGAACCGTTCGACGCTGACGGTGCGTCTGACGATGGCGGGCCACGTCGAAGGCTTTCTGATCTTCGAGAAGCGGCAGCGGCTCGAGGATTCGGCGGGCGATCTCGCGCTGATGGCGGAGCTGAAGGAGCCGATACTCTCCGCGTTCCAGAAGGCGCGCGTGCTGCAGGATCTGGAGAAGATCAATGCTTCGAAGAACGAGTTCGTCGGCATCGCGGCGCACGACCTCCGGACGCCGCTGGGTGCAATCGCTGGTTGGGTGACGCTGGTGATCGACCGGATGCAGACCGAGGCGTTCGACCGCGAGCGCGCGCTGACGCAGTTGGAGCGGGTGCGCGTGGCGGCGGAGCAGATGGAGCGGCTGATTCGCGATCTGCTCGATCTCTCGTCGATCGAGTCGGGCAAGGTGGAGCTGGAGCGGCGGCCGGAGGATCTGGCGTCGCTGGTGGAGATCAGCATCACGGCGTTGAAGGAGACGGCGGACAGGAAGCAGATCCGGCTCGACGTCGATCAGCCGGCGATGCTCCCGCCGGTGATGATGGATGTGATGCGCATCCGCCAGGTGATCGACAATCTGATCAGCAACGCCGTGAAGTACACGCAGAACGGCGGCGAAGTGCGGGTGAGCTTCGAGACCGGCGAGGCGGAAGTCGTGACGCACGTGCGCGACAACGGGCAGGGGCTGAGCGAAGAGGATCTGAAGACGGTGTTCCGCACGTTCCGCAAGCTGAGTGCGAGGCCGACGGGAGGGGAGTCGAGCACAGGGCTTGGACTGGCGATCGTAAAGCGGCTGGTCGAGGTGCACGGCGGGAGGGTGTGGGTGGTGAGTGAGAAGGGAAAGGGATCGACGTTCAGCTTCTCGCTCCCGGTGGCAACAACCCCGCGCCACGCGCCGCCGCCGCAGCGGGTCGTGGCCACGGTGGGGTGAGACGTCGTAAGGCGAGATATCTACAGGTAGATGTAGATATCTACGGGTAGATGCAAGCATCTACATGTGGATAGAATCGAATCAGCTTAGGAAGACGTTGAACGAAACCGCTCCGCGGTAGTGCCGTGAGGCACGATCCCTCCAAGTTCCCACGAACATCCTGTCCTTAACGCGCTGCACGTGAGCGGCAGCCTGGGGACCTCTTCGACTTCATCATTGCTGTCGTCAAACAAACGTGATGAGGAGAACGAAAGGAGGATCCCCATGACTCCATT
>JAJPHC010000057.1 GCA_021325515.1 Acidobacteriota bacterium | reverse complement strand
GCGGTCGTCTGCGGCGAGTTGAAGTCGACTTCGAAATACGGCAGAAGCAGCGTTGCCGCCGGCGCAGTGCTGATATCGCAGCTGTCGTCGTTATTCGTCGTCGTCGGCCCAGCGCCCGTGAAGAACGCCGCGCCAGCGGTCGCGTTCGACGCCACACGGGCGCCAACCGCGAACGCCGAACCCGCCATCAGGAGGGTGGCCACCATGGCCCATACGAAAAGTTTTTTCATTATTTTCTCCTACACATCAGTGATTAACTGCGTTCGTTGCGGTGTCTGCATTCACCCTCTCTCGACGATACGATCACCTCCGGATGCAGAATCAGAACTTCACAAAGTTGAAGAGATCGGTTTTGAATTGCCGTAACAGTATGGCCAAAAAAACAGGAAGTCAAGAGCGAAAAGGGCGTTTTATGTCGTTACGCCATACGCTCCAACCTGAAAATCGCGCCGATTATACCGAAACTCTTCGTTAGCGCAATGACAACTGCATTCCCGGCGTCCTCGCGACGCCAAGCGCATTCGATGCCAGTGGGACTCGCCTCCCACAAAAAAAGGAGAGGCCCGACGGCCTCTCCTTCGTTTTTCGCTGAGTCGCGTTTCGACTACTTCTTCGCCGGCTGCACGCCCGTGTTCAGAAACACATGGATCGAGCCGTCGCGCGCGCCGAGAGTCGTGTTCCCCGCAGCCTCATAGCCAATGATGATGTCCGGCCGTCCGTCGCCATTCACGTCGGCAACCTGAAGGTCGTACGTCGCGTTGGAAGCTGGTACGAGGCCCGTAGTCTTCGCAAGCGTGAATCCCCCCTTGCCGTCGCCGAGGAGCAGCACGAACTCGAGGGGATCGTAGCGCAGGAAGACGATGTCCATGTTTCCGTCGCCATCGAAATCGCCGGTGCCCATGGCTGCGACAGGCCGCTTGCCGTCCCACCGCATGATGGACGTCCGCTTCGCCTTGCCGCCTGCGAACGAGATCCGGTCAATGCCGACGACGTTCTCGACCGCGGGCTTGGGGACGATGTTTGCCTCGAGCTGAGAGGGCCACTGGCGGAAATAGGAGACGACTGCGTCATCGAGTTTCTTCGAGGAGAACTTGCCGGTGGTATTCGCGAAGAAGTACGACAGCGCGGGGACGACGACACCCTCGGTGTCTCCGCCAAAGTTCCACTTCTTCGCGCCGTTGCTGAGATAGAGGATGTCAGAGCTTCCGTAGTACACGCTGCCGGCGACGAAATCCGGATAGGCGTCACCGTTGAAGTTTCCGAGCGCGAGCCAGTCGCCGCCGAACTGGCGAGTCGTCTCCGCCACGTTCATGCCGGTCCACGACTTCGCGCCGTCACGATTCAGATAGACACGCAGTTTCGCGTAGTTGCCGTTCGTCGCCGAGGTCGCAATCGCGGTCGGGCCTTCGCTGATCGTGACGACGTCGGGATAGCCGTCGCGATCGACATCGGTGACGAGGATGCGCCGCGTCGGATAGTCGCGCGGCAGCCCGTCGCTCGCGTCGGTGAAGTTTCCCTTGCCGTCGCCGAGGAAGACGTGCACGCCGTCGAGGTGGACGCCAAAGGCGAGATCCATCTTGCCGTCTTTATTAAAGTCAGCGGCGACAACGCTTCCGTAGTTCAATCCGTGCGGCCACTTGACGCCCTGCCAGAATTTCCAGTGTCCCTTGCCGTCGCCGAGGAAGATCGCGGGACTGTTCGTCCCGGCGCGCTCCGGCGGAGCGATGATGTCGGCGAACCCGTCACCATTCATGTCGGCGATCGCCAGCGTGTTTCGCCAGGAACCTTCCTTCGGAAGTCCCTCCGACGATTCCACGAAACTGACGGTACGGCCCGAGTCCTGGGGAGTGAGCGGAGAGAACTCCGCGCGCACCGACTTGAAATACTTGAGCTGCAGATCGGACCACGGCGCCGCTGCCGACGGGGTGGCCGCTGCGTTCGCGATTTCCTGCGCAGCCTCGTCCTTGTCTTCGAACCAGAACCAGGTGAACTTGTCGTTCTTCTGGTAGATCTCCTTGTAGATGTTGGCGAAGCCATAGGGGCGAGCCCAGCCCGGATCGCCGCCGGTCATCACGACCCAGCGGTTGTCGTACTTCTCGATGTGATACCGCTTGCCATATCGATAGAAGGCCTGCTTCGGATCGGGATTCAGGCCGGGATCCACCGGGCCGACGCGCGCTGCACGCTGCTCCGCCGTCTCCGGACGAAGGTACGCCGGCGCTCCGCCATCGATCTCAGTTGCTGCTGCCGGTGTTGCCGATGGTGCCGGCTGCTGTGCCACGACCTGCACCGCAACGAACGCCACAAAAAGCGCAGAGAGATATTTCATGAATGAGACTCCTGAAATTTTGAATGTGAAGCTCAGATGAGATCGACGAGGCTCGGCTGCGCACGGCGAAACAGAGTCAGGCCGCCCGCCAGGGCTCCCGTGGTCACTACCAACAGAAATACGATCGAGCTGGCCTCAGGTAACGGCGCAGACAAAATCGCGCTGCGGAACAAACCGAGCAGCGGGGTCATCGGATTCCACGCGAGCAGAGGGGCAAAGCGCCCCTTCGCCTCGTAGAGAATCGGGCTGAGATAGAAGAGGATCGAGAGGACGAAACCGAGAACCTGCGTCAGATCGCGAAAGAAGACGTACGTCGCGGCGAGCATCAGTCCGAAGCCGAACTGCAGCGAAAACTGCAGCGCCAGGACAACCGGCAGCAGCCAGAGCCCCCGCAGATTTCCACCTCGGACGGCAAGGAAGACGAAGAAGATCGCGAGCGCGATCATCTCGAAGATCATCGCCGTCGCATTCGGAACGGCGACCAGCAACTCACTCTTGAACGCGAGCTTCCGGACCATCGTCGCATTCTCGACGATGGATGTCGTCGAGCGGATGGTCCCCTCGTTGATCGCCAGCCAGGGGATCAGTCCCGAGATGAGAAAGTAGATGTAACCCTTCCCCTCCCCTCCCGGTCTCGGAATCATGAAGGTGAAGACGAACCAGTAGAGAACGACCAGGCTCAACGGCTGGAGGACCGCCCAGGCGAGGCCGAGGGCCGACCCTGTGAAACGGGCGTTGAAGTCTCTCCGTATCAATTCTCGGAGAAGATGAAGATCGCGGTAAATGGTCGGAGCTCCAGGACGGCTTGACACGGGTCAGAATAGCCCGTAGATTGATCGCTGCGGGATAATATTGTCCAATAGCATAAAACGTCAACGAAACGCAGATGAACAGGCCAGCACAGCTCGAACTCGTCGGAAGAAAGATCCGGCAACTGCGCCGCCAGCGCAAGCTGACGCAGGTGGAGCTCGCTGAGCGCATCGGCGTACATCAGTCCGATCTCTCCCGCATGGAACAGGGAGAGTACAAGGTCGGCCTAGACACGCTGTTGAAAATCCTGCAGGCCTTCGATCTCAGCATTGGTGATTTCTTCGAGGAAAATCGGAGAAGCGAGGAAACGGTCATCGACAAGCTCAAGTCCCTCAGCCCCTCGGCGCAGAAAGAAGTCGAGAGTTTTATCGAGTTCAAGCGCCGCCAGGAGTTAGGATGGGACGACGACGGGGCGGAGAGCGGGGAAGAAGATGCTTAGTCCGATGGTCAATCGCGTCGAAGAGTTGCGCCAGGCAGGTCTGGCCCTTGTTCGTGAGAACCGGGTCGAGGACGCGCTTGCGCTTTACGACGAGGCGCTGAGCCTCGCGAGCGATGACGACATTCGCGAGCTGATCACCATCAACAAGGCCGACGCGTTGATCGCGCTCGAGCGGACAGGTCCGGAAGTTCAGGAACTGCCGCGCGTCATCATGCGCCGCCGCAATCCTCGCCACGTCTGCCTCGCGGCCTACGCGCTTCAGTACAAGCACAAGCTCGAGAACGATTTCAAGCGCGCACTGTTCTACGGCGAGCTCGCACTGCGCGCTGCCGATGACGCGGGCGATCTCGAGTTCAAGCGCGCCGTTCTCATCGACCTCGGCAACATCTACGTCATGGACTCGCAGATCGGAAAAGCAACGAGCTGCTACCAGGAAGCACTGGGAGCAATCGAGAGCGCCGACAACGCGACGGTGAGCCTCATCCGCGGCTACGCGACGGAGAGCCTTGGCTACTGCTTCATGCTCGATGGCCGCACCGATGAAGGTCTGAACCTCGTTCACGAATCGCTGAAGTACGTTTCGAATCCGGTCTTCCAGGCCGAGGCGTACATCGACCTTTGCTATGGCTATCTCGACAAGGAAGATCTCGAGCGCGCGCGCTTCTACGGAGAAGCCGCTCTCGAAGTCGCCGAAGAGGACCGCCACATTCGCAACGGCCATTACCTCCTCGGCGAAGTGGGCTACAAGTCGGGAGACACGGAGCTCGCGAACTTCCACTTCGACCAGTTGGCCAGGTTTTATCCCGAGTTTCGCAATCTCAAGAGCCTGCTCTTCGCGATCGATCTGCGGAGCATGGTGAACCTGAAACTATGATCAAACGACTGCTGTTCGCCTTGTTCCTCGTTGCGGCGCCGCTGCTGGCGTCGGCCGATGGAACGAACCGCGCCTTCCTGCTGACCAACGAAGGCACGCTGTTCACGCTGGAGAGCGTGTTCACGGATGGTCTGAATCTTCAGACAACATCGACGCAGGTTCTGAGCCTCACGATCCGCGACGACGACAAGACCACGACGACGTACGTCCCCGAGACGCTCTTCGGCGGCTCTCACACGAATCCGGCGCTGGCCTATGATCCGGCCTCGCACTCGCTGTTCATCTTCTGGCAGCGCGCCGTCAACAACGGTATGTCGAGCGACCTCGAGTTCTGCTCCTACACCGATGGCAAGTGGAGCGATGCGACGTCGATCGGCGCCGCGAACTATCACGACTCGCACAACATCCAGATCGCCGTTACGCGGAAACTCGACGAGGTCGACGAAAAGGGTAATCACTCGCTGTCCTCCGGCCTCACCGTGCACGCAGTGTGGTGGGAAGACACCGGCCGCAGCGAATGGGCCCGTTACGCGATGTTCAGCATCGAGAACGGGATCCTGAACAACATCCAGACCTACGACCTCTCGCAGTTCAGCGATCACTCGAAAGACATCGCGACGCGGCTCGACAGCGTCGAGATTCTTCGCCATCCGACGATCGCCGAAACCGGCACCCACGATTCCGTCGACATCGTCTTCGGCGACATCCCGACGACGAGCATGCACCACGTCACGATCAAGCCGACGCTTTACCGGCGCGCCGGGACCGAAGGCGGACGCCTCCGCGTTCCAATCGGCGTGAAGGATACGAGCATTGGCGTTCCGAACTTCCGCACGGACGCGAACGCGCGCGTTGCGGGCCTGACCGGCGACGACAAGGTCGTGCTCTACACGACCACGAAGGGCGGCGTGCGGTACGTCATGTACAGCCAGAGCCAGGGCACCTGGTCGCCGGCGCGCTCGCTCGCCGACGACAAGATCAGCGCCGACGCTGCGGTGGATGCGCTGCGCCAACTCGCCAACGCCGACTAGCGGCAACACTCTCTGCACGAAACGAAAAGCCAGCGCTGCGACGCTGGCTTTTGTTTTTTGGGACCAATGCTTCCCCCTGTACCAAAGCCGAGGGTCCTTTTCTCAACGTGTGAAGCCCTCCAAAAACAAGAACGCCCGGCGTTTCCGCCGGGCGTCGGGTTTCGATTCGCTGCGCTCTGGTTACTACTTGCCCGAGATCATGAACGCGATGACGAGCGCGTAGATGACGAGCGACTCGATGAGTGCGAGACCGATGATCATCGAGAGACGGATCGCGCCGGCTGCGCCGGGGTTGCGCGCGATGCCTTCGCACGCCGCGGCGATCGCCCTCGACTGGCCGATGGCGCCCGCTGCTGCTGCGATACCGAGAACGAACGCTGCTGAGACGGCGCCCCACTTGACGCCGCCGGTTCCTGCCGCCGCTTCCTGCGCGAACGCGGAAACCGACACGAGGGTCGACGCGACGAGCAGCATGAGATGTTTCTTATTCACTCTGAATCTCCTTCCTTTTTCTGTACTGAATCCCAACTAGTGTTCTTCCGCTGCGATGGCGCCGCTGATGTACACCATCGTCAGCATGATGAAGACGAATGTCTGGAGGAATGCGCCGAAGATTCCGAGGCCCATCATCGGCCAGGGAAGCACGAACGGCAGCATGCCCATGAAGATCCCGGTGGCCGTGTGCTCACCGAGGATGTTTCCGAAGAGACGCATCCCGAGCGAAAGGATGCGCGCGAAGTTGCCGATCATCTCGATCGGGAACATGAACGGAGCGAGCAGAGGCATCGGCCCCGCGAAGTGCTTCAGGTAATGCCACAGCCCCTGGCGGCGAATGCCCTCGACGTTGAAGTAGAGGAATGCGGAGAGGGACAGCGCGAACGTCGTGTTGACGTTGCTCGTAGGGGGCTGCAGGAAGAAGAACAGGCCGAAGATGTTCGACACGAAGATGAACGACATGAAGCCGCCGATCACGTACAGATAGCGGTCTCCATGATGGCCGACGATGTCGTGCAGCAGGTCCTTCACGCCGCCGACCACGAGCTCGAGCAAATGCTGGAAGCCGCTCGGATTGTCGCGGCTGATGCGGCGCGAGGCCAGCGGGAACACAATCGAGGAGATCACGAGCACCAGCAGCGCCATGATCACGTGATCAGGGATGTTCCACGCGTAGCGATGCTGCACGCTGTGCCACAGGGCGTTAACGGGACCGTACAGGATTGAGCTTTCGTGTTCCATCAGCCTTCTAGTTCCAGCTCCTTAACGTCGAATACACAGCTTCACCAATGATTCCCACCACGATGATCGAGAATCCCAGCAACACACTCAGGGCATTGAATCGAGCTACGTAGATCGTGACCGATACCGCCGCGCCGAGTAGAACGTAGCGCCCGAGTGTGCGCAACGTGACCTTCCAGGCTCGGAGGTTGGGAGTCGGATGGAGGACCGTTTCCACGATTTCCTCCAACCAAAGGAAGCTGATGATAGTCACGAGAGCACTGCAAGTCAATCCGACAAAGCCCCCGAAACCGCTGGAAATCAAGGCAAAAACCGCGAATCCGATCCAGGCGACGATGCTGATGTTCCGGATGCGCCGGAGCACCGTCTTCGCGGTGTCGTGCTCAGGATTCCGGAGGGGACCCTCCGTCATCGCGAAGCCCCATGCGGAAGAGATTCAGGAACGCCGCAGCGACACCGAATCCGAGAAAGATCCACGTCAGCCACGGCTTCGTCCCAAAGGCCTTGTCGAGTCCCCAGCCGATGAGGGCACCGGTGCCGATGGCGATGGGAAACATCCAGCCGATCGAGGAAGCTTCGAGGACATCCTGGAGCTGCCGGCGCTTTTTGTCCTGCGCCTCTTCGGACTTGTCGTCATCGAGTGGCATTGCGCGTCACCGCGCCTTTGTTATGCAGGCCCTTTGCCGAACTGCTGACCTGGTCGATCAAATCGTTCGGCACCACGCCAAAAACGATCGTAGCCACGACACAAACCGCCGCTACGAACTTGAGCGCGCCGCTCGCCGTGACGTCGGCTTCCTTCCCGTCCCGCAGATACATCGCGACCACGATGCGCAGGTAGTAGAACATCGATACCGCCGACATCAGCACTGCGATGATCGCCAGCCATCCGAAGCCGGCCTGCACAGCTGCGTAGAAGAGGAAGTACTTTCCGATGAAGCCGGCCGTCGGAGGAATGCCTCCCAGCGACAACAGGAAGACGAACATGGAGAAAGCCCAGAACGGCGAGCGGCTGTGCAGCCCTTCGAAGTCGGAGACCTTTTCTCCCGCATATTCGTGCCGCTTCATCATCAGCACGATGGACCAGATGCCGAGATTCGCGAACACGTAGACGAAGCTGTAGACGAGCACGCCGCGCAGCCCCATCACGTTCATCGCGACGATGCCCATCAGCACATACCCCGCATGAGCGATCGAAGAGTAGGCCAGCAGCCGCTTCACGCTCTCCTGCGTGATCGCCGCAAGATTGCCGACGATCATCGAGAGTGCCGCCACCGTGGCCAGCACCATGCTCCAGTCGAGATGGAAGCCGGGCAGCGCGACGTAGAAGATGCGCACGAAGATCGCGAACGCCGCAGCTTTCGATCCTGTCGAAAGAAATGCGGTGATCGGCGTCGGTGCACCTTCGTACACGTCCGGAGTCCAGACGTGGAAGGGTGCGGCTGCGATCTTGAAGCAGAGGCCGCAGGCCAGCAGGATGACGCCGAACATCAGCGCGTCGTTGCTGACGACCGTCGACAGCGCCCTGGCAATGTCGAGCAGATTCAGCGTGCCGCAGACCCCGTAGATCAGGGAGATTCCGTAGAGCAGAATCGCCGAGCTCACCGCGCCGAGCACGAAATACTTCATCGCCGCCTCGGTCGACTTCTGCTCGTTCTTGTAATAGCCGGCGAGGATGTAGCTGGAGAGCGAAAGCAACTCGAGGCCGATATAGATCGTCGCCAAATGAACGCCCGAGGCCATGAACATCATGCCGCAGAGCGCGAAGCCGAGGAGCGAGTAGTACTCCCAGGTCGAATAGCGGGACTCGCGCAGGAAGTCGTCGGAGAGCAGCACGACGATCGCGACGACGAAGAGGAACAGCAACTTGAAGAAGATGGAAAACGCATCGAGCGCGAACATCCGCGCAAAGCCTGCGGTCTGTTCCATCCCTGGCACAGCCCACGAGCAGGCGAGCAGCGATCCCGCGGTGATGATGAGCAGCGCGATCATCGCCCACTTCGCGGAAATCGAATCGCGAAGACCCGTCACCGGTGCGATCAACAGCAGCGACGCACCGGTCGCCAGGATGATCTCCGGCAGCAGGAAGATGAGATCGTTGAGGCTCACTTACTTCGCCTCCGCGACGTGCTCCGGCTGTTGCGCCGCCGGGTAGACGACCGGATGCCTGTCGAAGTACGTCGGATCGACTTTCCTAACGATGTAGTTGACGGGCTCCTCGAGCGGCTCGAAGAACGGCTTCGGATAGACACCGATCCACACCATGCAGGCGATGAGCGCGAGCATCAACGCCATCTCGCGCCCGTTCACGTCGGTCACGTGATGATTCTCAGGATTGTCGAGCGGGCCCCAGAAGACGCGCTGATAGAGCCAGAGAAGATACGCGGCGCCGAGCACGATGCCGATCGACGCGAAGACGGCCCACCAGATGCTGACGTTCGCCGCACCGACGAGAATCGTGAACTCGCCGATGAACCCGTTCAGCGCCGGCAGCCCCATCGACGAGAGCGCGGCAATCAGGAACAGCGCCGCATACATCGGCATCTGCTTCGCGAGCCCGCCGTACTCCGCGATCATGCGCGTGTGGCGCCGCTCGTAGATGAAGCCGACGAGAAGGAAGAGCGCGCCGGTCGAGATGCCGTGATTGATCATCTGCAGGACTGAGCCCTTCAGCCCCATCGGATTGAGCGCGAACATACCCAGCATGACGAAGCCGAGGTGCGACACGGACGAGTACGCGACGAGCTTCTTCATGTCCTTCTGCACGAGCGACACGAGCGCGCCGTAGATGATGCCGATGATCGCCAGCCCGATCACCCAGGGGAGGCATTCCTTCGTCCCATCGGGAAGGATCGGCAGCGCGAAACGGACGAAGCCGTATGTTCCCATCTTGAGGAGAACCGCGGCGAGGATGATCGAACCGGCGGTCGGCGCTTCGACGTGAGCATCGGGCAGCCACGTGTGGAAGGGGAACATCGGCACCTTGATCGCGAATCCGAAGAAGAAACCGAGGAAGAGCCAGAACTGCAGCGTGGGCGGGATCAGATGTCCGATCTCGTGGAACTTCAGCACGCTGAATGTTGCCGGATTGCCGAGGCCATGGATGTTGAGGAATGGGATGCCGTCGGTATTGAAGAAGTAGAGCCCGAGGATCGAGAGCAGCATGAGCACCGATCCGGCGAGCGTGTAGAGGAAGAACTTGATCGCGGCGTAGAGCTTTCGCGGCCCGCCCCAGATGCCGATGATGAAGTACATCGGCACGAGCATGATTTCCCAGAAGAGATAGAAGAGGAAGAAGTCGAGCGCGCAGAACGTGCCGATCATGCCCGTCTGCAGAAGGAGAAGAAGGATGTAGTACTCCTTCTCGCGATGCCCGATCGCCGAGTACGACGAAACGACGGCGATGATCCCCATGAACGTGGTGAGCATGATCAGCAGCAGCGCGATGCCATCGATGCCGAAGTCGTACTTCACGTGCAGCGACGGGATCCAGTCGTACGTCTCGCGAAACTGCCAGAGCTTTGTCGAATCGAAGCCGAACCAGAGTTTCAGCGAGACGAGGAAATCGATGACCGCGATCGCGGTGGCCGTCATCCGTATCGCCGCAGGGTTGTCCTTCTTGAAGAAGAGGAGCAGCACGGCGCCCACCGCCGGGATGTAAGTAACGATGTTCAGAATGCCCATCGGAGCGTTTCTCCCCTTCGCTTATGGCTTGAAGAACAGATAGACCACTGCGAGCAGCACGATGCCGCTGCCCATGACCAGAGCGTAGTTCTGCACGAATCCGGACTGCGCACGACGCAAGGCCATCGAGCCCTGTTTCGCCGTCCAGGCGACGCCGTTCACGAGACCGTCGACGACGTACTTGTCGAAGAGCGACGAGCCTTCGCCGAGCGGCCACACCGTGATGTGGCGCACGAGATTCACGGCGCCGTCGACCACCCACTTGTCCAGGAACGCGAGGACTTCGGACAGAACGACCGTGCCGTGAATGACTGTCTTGTTGTAGAGCTCATCGACGTAGTACTTGTTCTCGAGGACGCCGTGGAGGAATGAGTACTTCTTCGCGAGCGCATTCGCTTTGGCGAACTTCGTGTCGGTGAAGTAGAAGCGGCGCGCCTGCAGAATTCCGAACACGGCCACCGCAATCGACGACAGCACGAGGAACCATTCCTGGCCGTGCGATGGCTCGGGGAATTCGAAGTGCTCGCCGCCGAGTGCGGGCAGCACCGGCTCCAGCCAGCGCTGGAACAGCGTCGGCGACGGCCCGCCCCAGATCACCGGCCAGCCGAAGAACATGCCGCCGAAGATCGCGAGGATCGCGAGCGCCCACAACACGCCGGTCATGCTCATCGGCGATTCATGAGGATCATGCGAGTGCGCGTGATGCCCGTGCGCCTTGTCGCTGTGCTCATCGCCCTGATCGAGATGGCGTTGATCAGGAATCAGATTGTGCCCGCCGTGTGCAGGCTCTGACGTCTCGATGCCTTCGACATGCGCGCCGCGATACTCGCCTTCGAACGTCATGTAGTAGAGACGGAACATGTAGAACGCGGTGGTTCCGGCGGTCACGAACCCGAGACCCCACAGCCACCACGAGCGCATGAACGCGCCGGCGAGAATCTCGTCCTTGGAGAAGAAGCCGGCGAGCGGCGGGATGCCGGCGATCGCAACGCATGCGATCAGCATCGTCATGCGTGTCGCCGGCATGTACTTCTTGAGGCCGCCCATCTTGCGCATGTCCTGTTCGCCGCCGCATCCGTGAATCACGGATCCGGCGCCGAGGAAGAGACACGCTTTGAAGAACGCGTGCGTCATCACGTGGAAGATCGCCGCAGTGAACGCTCCGACGCCCGCGGCGAGGAACATGTAGCCGAGCTGCGAGACCGTCGAGTACGCGAGGACTTTCTTGATGTCGTTCTGCGCGATACCGATCGTGGCCGCGAAGATCGCGGTCAGCGCGCCGACCAGCGCGACGATCCCCATCGCCGTGGGCGACAGACGGAAGAGCGGGTTCGAGCGGACGACCATGTAGACACCCGCGGTGACCATCGTCGCGGCATGGATCAGAGCAGAGACGGGCGTCGGGCCGGCCATCGCATCGGGCAGCCACACATACAGCGGAATCTGCGCGGACTTGCCGCATGCGCCGACGAAGAGCAGCAGGCAGATCGCCGTCGCGATCCCTGTGTATGCATGCGGATTCGCGCTCACCAGCGCGAACACCTTGCCGTAGTCCGCGGAGCCGAACGTGTTGAAGATCAGGAAGAGCCCGAGAACGAAGCCGAAGTCGCCGATTCGATTCGTGATGAACGCTTTCTTGCCGGCGTCGGCCGCGAAGTTCTTGTCGTAGTAGAAGCCGATCAGCAGGTACGAGCAGAGACCGACGCCTTCCCAGCCGACGAACATGACGCCGTAGTTCGCCCCGAGGACGAGGAGCAGCATCATGAACATGAAGAGATTGAGGTACGTGAAGAATCGCGTGTAGCCCTTCTCGTGCGACATGTACCCCGTGGCGTAGATGTGGATCAGGAAGCCGATCCACGTCACGATCAGCAGCATCGTGCAGGAGAGGGTGTCGATGCGGAACGCGAAGTCGACGCCGAAGTTCGCGATCGCGTTGCCGACGTGGCCCATGCCGGCCGGAACCCATGTGTAGTAGGTATGCGTAAATGCTTCGTGCGTACCGAGCGTGGCGTACGTGAACACGGTCCACGCAGCGAGAACGGCCGAGAGGCCGGTGGACAACAACGCGACTGCGTTGGTGACCGTGCGATTCTTCGGCGTCAGCGGATTCGCGAATGCGCGCGAGCCGTTGATCAGCGCACCGATTGCCGGCAGAAGGACGATGAAGAGGAGCGCGCTAGCCATTGATCCGCTCCCAGCAAGTGGCGCCGGTGAACCTGGGGTCAGCCATTCAGCATCCTCGCTTCGTCCACGTTGATCGTGCTCTTCAGCCGGTACAACTGGATGATGATCGCGAGTCCCACCGCGGCCTCGCCTGCTGCAACCGTAATGACGAAAATCGTGAAGACCTGACCCTCGAGGGACCCAAGCCGGTGACTGAACGCGACGAGGTTGATGTTGACCGCGTTGAGCATCAGCTCGATGGCCATGAGCACGGTGATCATGTTGCGCCGGATGACGACGCCGATCAGTCCGACGGCGAACAGCGTGCCGGACAGCATCAGATAGGCGTCGGTGCTTGGAGCTGTTTCAAGCACTCATGGCCTCCTTCACTTCCTTCTCGGTCTCGACCCGCTCGAGAATGAACTGCTGGGCGGTCTCTTCTTCGGTCGCAGAGAGCTCGCGCTTTCCGATGACGATCGCGCCGATCATCGCCACGAGCAGGAACAGCGACGCAACCTCGAACGGCACGAGGTAATCGGTGTAGAGCGCCATCCCCACCGCCTCGGAATTCGCATTCGTGCGATGAACGCGGCGGTATGTGTAGGTACCAGGATTCTTGTGTGACTCCGTCCAGATCCGTTCTTTCACCGACGTGAGGCGCGACTTGTCCAACTGCTCATCGTGATACACGCCCGGACGAACGACGGCGACGAAGAGAATGAACACGCCGAGTCCGACCGCGAAGCCGCCCTTCCAGAAGTTCGACAGCACCTTCTCATCCGGCAGATGCCGCACGTTGATCAACATGACGACGAACAGGAACAGGACCATGATGCCGCCCGCATAGACGAGCACCTGGACCGCGCCGACGAACTCCGCCCCTTTCATCACGAACAGCACCGCGACGCAGAGAAACGTCAGGAGCAGGAACAGCGCGGAGTGAACCGGATTGCGCATCGAGATCACGAGGATCGACGACGCAACCGCGATCGTTCCGACGATCAGAAAAACCGCAAACGCTGGCGTCACTCGTGGCCTCCGGTGAGCATCTTCTGCCCCTCGAGCTGCGTAGGCGCGTTCTCCTCAGGCAGGCCCGTGTACCGCGGACGCTCATCCCAGTACTCGAGCTCCTGCATGTTGAAGTAGAGATCGTTGCGATCGTACGACGCGAGCTCGTAGGTCTTCGTCGTCAGCCAGATCGATTTCGGCTTCGTCGGACAGGCTTCTTCGCACAGCGCGCAGAACATGCAGCGCTTCACGTCGATGTCGTAGCGATCGAGCACCTTCAGCTTCTTCATCTTTCCATCGACTTCACGCTGTTCGTCGTGGACGTCGATGTAGATGATGTCGATCGGGCAGGCCTGCGCGCAGAGCTTGCACGCGATGCAGCGGTCGTAGCTGAACTTGAACATCCCGCGGAAGCGGTCCGCAGGCTCGAGCCGCTCTTCCGGATAACGCACCGTCACCTTCGGCTGGAACAGCTCGTAGAACGTCGTCTTGAGTCCCTCGAACAGATCGAGAAGGAGAAAGCGATCCGTCCACCGCGGCTTCGGATGCTCAACTCGCATGAGCCACCTCGTGTGCGGTCTTCGCCTTCACGGCAGGAACCGGCTTGCGGAAAATGTGGAACCCGATCGCGCCCAGCGTTGCGAGCCCGATCCAGTACATCAGCCGTTCCTGGCCGATGAGGACGAAGACGCCTGTAACGACGATGTTCCCCAGCGCGAGCGGGATCATCCACTTCCATCCGAGATCCATCAGTTGATCGAAGCGGAAGCGGGGGAATGTCGCGCGGAACCAGATGTAGACGAACATGAAGAACATCATCTTCGTCAGGAAGATCGCGAGTCCGATGATCCCGCCCAGGACTCCCATGCTGACGAGCTGCTGCGTGGTCAGTCCCTTGCCGTCGATCGCCATCGTCCAGCCGCCGAGGAACAGCAGCGTGACGAGGCAGGAGTTGACGATCATCGCCGAGTACTCCGCGAGCATGAAGAAGGCGAACTTCATCGCCGAGTACTCGGTGTGATATCCGGCCACGAGCTCCGACTCCGCTTCCGGGAGATCGAACGGAGTGCGGTTGTTCTCGGCGTTCATCGAGACGAAGAAGATGAAGAACGCGACGATCTGCGGGAAGAGGTTCCACGCATTGTTCGCCTGATAGTCGACGATGCGCACGAGATCGAGGCTGCCGCAGATCATCAGCACGCCGACGATCGAGAGTCCGAACGGCACTTCATACGAGACCATCTGCGCGGCGGAGCGAAGTCCGCCCATGAGCGAGTACTTGTTGTTCGAAGCCCAGCCGCCGAGGATGATTCCGTACACGCCGGTGGAGGTCAGCGCGAGCACGAGCAGCAGCGCGACATTCACGCGCGCCGCGATGAACATCGGCGGCGGCCCGAACGGAATCAGGCAATACACCATGAAGGTCGGGATCAGCGGGAGCATGGGGCCGAGGAAGTAGGCGACTTTCTCGGAACTGGAAGGGACGATGTCTTCTTTGAGAAGGAACTTGATGGGGTCGGCGACGATCTGCAGCAGTCCATGCCAGCCGACGCGATTGGGACCGAGCCGCGCCTGAATCAGTCCGAGGAGTCTGCGCTCGACCCAGTTCATCGCGGCGACAATCGCCTGCACCACGATGAAGGCGCCGAGGAATTTGACCAGCGGCCAGAGCAGGTAGCGCATCAAGAGAGCCTGGGTCATTGGTTCGTTCCCCCGCTGCGCGAAATTGAAAATTGAAAATTGAAAATTGAAAATTGGCGAGATCCCCAATTTTCAATTTTCAATTTCTCCATTTTCCATTTCGCTTTCACCGATCCACCTCTCCGAGCACGATGTCGATCGTACCGATCAGCGCGACGAGATCCGCGACCAGGTGGCCCTTTGCCATCGCCGGCAGCGCCTGCAGATTCACGAAGCTCGGCGGACGCACGTGGCAGCGATAGGCGTTCGTCGACTTGCCGTCGGCGATGATGTAGTAGCCGAGCTCACCTTTCGGCGACTCGATCGAGTGATAGACCTCGCCTTCCGGCGGACGGACCACGCGCGAGATCTTCGCCTTGATGTCTCCCGCGGGCGTCGCGTTGATCATCGGAATGCACTGCTTGAGGATGCGATTCGACTGGCGCATCTCCGCCATCCGGCAGAGATAGCGATCGTAGGTGTCGCCGTTGATTCCGAGCGGCACTTCGAAGTCGAGCTCGGAATAGCACTCGTACGGCAGCGCCTTGCGCAGATCCCAATTCACGCCCGAGCCGCGCAGCGGCGGTCCGGTGACGCCCCACTCGATCGCCTCTTCCGGCGAGATGACGCCGATCCCGACCGTGCGCCGCTTCCAGATGCGATTGTTCGTGAGCAGCGATTCGTATTCGTCGACGGCCGCGTCGAACTTGCCGGTGAACTCCTCGAGATCGTCGAGCCAGCCCGGCGGCAGATCGTCCGGCATCCCGCCGATGCGCATGCAGTTGAGCGTTAGACGCGCGCCGCAGTAGTTTTCGAAGAGATCGAGGATCTGTTCGCGCTCGCGGAAGCAGTAGAAGAACGGCGTCATCGCACCGATGTCGATCGCATGCGTGGCCAGCCAGAGAAGATGCGACGAGATCCGCTGCAGCTCGCTGAGGATCACGCGCATCAATTGCGCGCGCTTCGGAATCTGCGCCGTCACACCCATCAGCTTCTCGACTGCCTCGACGAAGCCGAGGTTGTTCGTCGCCGATGCGACGTAGTCCATGCGGTCTGTGTGCGGCACGCACTGCGGGTACGCCATGTGCTCGAAGAGTTTCTCCGTGCCGCGGTGCAGATAGCCGATCACCGGCTTCGCATTGATGATCCGCTCGCCGTCGACGGAGAGCAGAACGCGGAGAACCCCGTGAGTGGAAGGATGCTGCGGGCCGAAGTTGATCTCCATCTCATGGACGTCAAACATGGTTGACCTCCAGCCGGAGTGGTTGCGCGGATACGCGGACTCGAGGGCTCGCGGTGCTGCGCTCCCACTCGATCTTCGTGCTCCACCGCGCGCCCGCGAGACCGCGCTTCCGCGTGACCATCAATTGGCCCCCATCAGCTTCTTCAGCATCGATTCCGTCTCCGCTTCACCGGGGACACAGAGAGTGAGGTCCTTCGTCTCCCCTTTTGCGATTGCTTCCGCGTAGCCTTCGCAATCCCATCCGCAGGCGGTGCAATCGGTCTGCGCCATCGCGGCGAAGAGACGGTCTTTCAACCCGCCGTTCTTCGCGAGGTCCATCCGCTCGGCGAGCGGCTTTTCGGGATCGTGCCACGGCGCTTCTTCCGTCGGCTTTGCAGTCTCGGCGACGACGCCGGCCAGCTCGGGATTCGGTGCCTGCTTCTCGCCGCCCGCAATCTGCGCAGGAGGCCAGGTCCCGTATCGATTCCACTCACCTTGATAGATGTTGACGTCCTTGACGTCCTTGCCAGTCGATCCCGCCTTCGGGCCTCCGCCTTCCGGAAACACCTCGGGATAGATTCGCGCGCCGGTATCGATGCCACGAATCGGGAAGTCCTTGCGAAGCGGGAAACCGTTGAAGCCTTCCCACATCAGAATGCGCTCGAGATTGGGATGGCCGTCGAACCTGATGCCGTACATGTCCCACGTCTCGCGCTCGTGCCAGTTCGCCGTCTTCCAGACGCCGCTGACGGAAGGAACGGCTTCGTCGGTCCACACCTTGAGGCGGACGCGATTGTTCTTGCGGAACGAATAGAGCGTGTAGGCGACCGCGAAGCGCGGGCCGCTGTGATTTGGATATTTCGAGTAGTCGGATCCGGTGAGGTCGACGAGATAGTTGAATCCGTCGTCCTTGAACGCGCGGCAGACGTCGACGATGCGATTGCGATCGACGGTGAGGGTGATCTCGCCCGCGAATTCCTTCGCCGCCGTGATCGCATCGCCCGCCCGTTCGGCTGCGCCGGCGATCAACGGATCGCGGCGGATCTCGTCGAGCGAGCGTCCAACCGGCGCCGCCGGAGCGGCGGCTGCAGGTTTGTGTGGCGGTTGCGGTGTCTCCGTCATCAGGCTCCTTCGAACGGCTTGCCGGCGTCCTGCATGAGCTTCTTCAGCATGTCGAGCGTTTCTTCTTCACCCGGCACGCAGAGCGAGATGTCATTCGTCTCGCCGGTCGCAATCGCTTTTGCGTAACCTTCGCAGTCCCATCCGCACGCGCCGCAATCGGTCTGCGCCATCGCTGCGAAGAGCTTCGTCTCGAGTCCGCCGCCGATCTCCTCAGCCAACGCCATCCGCTCCGGGAGCGTGAGGTCTTCTTTGTGGAAGGGGGCGGTCTCCGTGGATGGTGCAGCGGCTGGTTGGGGGGACTCGACAGGCGCGGGCGCCTGTCCTACACCGGTCGCGGGTGCCTGTTCGGCGACAGGCGCGGACGCCGCGGGGACAGGCGCGGGCGCCTGTCCTGCACCGGCCGGCGCCGGTTTTGGTTTGGCGGCAGCGGGTTCGCGCTTCACGCCCGATACGGGCGCGGGCTTCAGCTGAGGTTTCGCCTGCTCGGCGCGGAGTGCGGGGCCCTCATGCGAGGGACGGAACGAATCGCGCACGGCCGCGCGTGCGAAGTCATACGCCTCGCCCCCTTTGCGCAGCACGTGCATCTTCTCGATTTTCTTCTGGAGCTCCATCAGTCCCCAGATCAGCGCCTCGGGCCGAGGAGGACATCCGGGGATATAGACGTCGACGGGGATGAGCCGGTCCACACCCTGCGTCACCGCGTAGGTGTCGTAGGGTCCTCCGCACGTCGCGCACGATCCCATGGCGATCACCCATTTCGGATCGGGCATCTGATCCCACAGCCGGCGCACGACGGGCGCCATCTTCTCGGTGACCGTGCCGGAGACGATCATCAGATCCGACTGCCGCGGCGTCGCGCGAAACACCTCGGCGCCGAAACGCGCCATGTCGTGCCGCGGATCGAGCACGGCCATCATTTCGATCGCGCAGCAGGCCAGGCCGAACTGCATCGGCCAGAGCGAGGACTTCCTCGCCCAATTGAACAATTTGTCGACGCGTGTTGTGAGGAAGCTCCCCGAGGAGTCGAAACGATTTTCGATCAGACCCATGAAAGGACCTTCCTCTTCCAGGCGTAGAAGTAACCGATCAGGAGAATCGCGAGGAACACCGCCATCTCGACAGCTCCGAACAGGCCGAGCTGCTTGAACCGGATCGCCCAGGGGAAAAGGAAGACCGTCTCGACATCGAAGACGATGAACAGCACAGCGATCAGGAAGTACCGGACGGAGAAGCGGTGATCGAAGGCTAACGAACTGGCCGGGACACCGCATTCGTACGGCTCGAGCTTGACTTTGTTGGCTCGTGAGGCCCGGATGAGGGGGGTGATGATGAAGAGTGTCAGTACGGGGACGGAGAGCACAATAAGAGCGGCCACCAGCAGTACTGAGTAGTTCGCCATATTTCGTCTAAGTGTAAGACCGCGGTAATTGTAAACGGCGAAGGGGGAGAGTCAAGGAATGTGTCACGACACCCCGTGACGTGTCAGAACAACTTGCGCTGAAACGACCAGGTGTGATTCGCGACTCCCCTCCCCTGCACGAGCACTCGAATCTCTTCTCCGATCCCGTCCGGCAGGATGAGACGCCGCGCTTCTTCACGCGTTTCGCGCAGTGCCAGCGCCTCTTCGACGCTTTCCGGCGCCTCGCTCAGCGGCGCGAGCAGCGGATGATCTTCGAGTCCGAGCGAGAGGAGAAACTTCGCCTGGCGGTCGAAGAAGAGCGTCTCGTACCCGAGCTCCTCCCCCATGCGGATGAGATCATCGAAATTGATGTGCGCGGTGAGATCCTGTCCTCCGGGGTTCGCGAGCAGGTCACGGCTCACGCGCTGCTGTGAGTACGCCGCGGCCGTGCCGAATCTTCGCGCGCGCGGATGAAAGAGCTGCTTCGCGCGGTAGCCGTAGTCGAACGTGACGATCAACGCCTGCGGGGAAAAACTCGCGATGTCCCGATACATCGCAGCCCAATCGAGCGAGACGTCTGCGAACTGTCCCTCTTCCAGCGTGATCCCATGCGAGGCGAAGTAGTCATCGTAGACCTCCGCAGCTTCGCGCTCGCGCCAGTCGAGACCTTCGTCCGTTTCGTGGACCCACAACTCGTGCAGGCCATCAGGCCGCATCACGAGGCGCGAGAAGGGAAGCGCGTCGAACAGTTCATTCGAGAAGAGAAGATGAGGACCCTGCTTTTCTACCTCTAATAGTGAGGAAACGAAATGAACAGGCGCGGCCGCCTGCCCGGCGCGCATCAGCGAGCGATCGACGCCCCAGGGGACGACATTTCTGTTCTCGAGCGAGCGGAGCAGGCTTCCGTCTCCACAGCCGATGTCCACGAAAGAGCACATCGCGCCGTTGGAACGGGTCACAAACTCGTCGATGAGCCGGCCAATCGCATGGGAAAACAGCGAGCTCAGCGACGGCGAAGTGACGTAATCGCCACCCTTTCCCACCGGACTCTGCGCACCGCAATAATACCCAGCTTCGGGATGATAGAGCGCGATCTCGACGAAGTCTCTGAACGACAAGTCGCCGTATTGCAATAAGTTACGCAACACATCCGAAGCCGGGCCCGTCATCGCCATCGAAGCGCCATCGTACACCCCGCCAGAGCATTCGTGCCGTCATTACAGCCAGCGTGGCAAGCCGGTTGCGATGGTAAAGGGCAGATCACGGAGGGAACCAATGAAGAAACTGTTCGCAACGATCCTGACGATCCTGATGGCGGTTCCGATGTTCGCCCAGGTCGATGACCACGCCAAAGCAAAGAAGGGTGCGGCCATCGGCGGCACGCTCGGAGCAGTCGTAGGAGCCGTCATCGGAAACAACCGCGGCCATCACAGCGCGAAGCGCGGCGCAGCAGTCGGTGCAATCGCGGGTGGTGCTGCCGGCGCGATCGTCGGCGCCATGATGGACAAGCAGGAGCGTGAGCTCCGCCAGATCGAAGGTGTCAATGTCACGCGCACTGCCGACAACGAGCTGAACGTGACGGTCCGCAACGACGTGCTGTTCGACTTCAACTCGACTGCTCTTCGCTCCGCATCGCGCGACGCGCTGCGTGAGATGGCGGACGTGTTCCAGCGTTACCCGAACACGACGATCACCGTTCAGGGCTACACCGACTCGATCGGTTCGGCCGCGTACAACGAACGGCTGTCTGAGCGCCGCGCCGGATCGGTCTCGCGCTATCTCGAAGACCTCGGTGTCCGCTCGAGCCGCATGGAGACAATCGGCTACGGTGAATCGCATCCGCGTGCGTCCAACTCGACGGCAAGCGGACGTCAGTTGAACCGCCGCGTCGAGATTCACGTGCACGCGAATCAGGCCTAATCGCGGTAAACAATGTGGAGCGGGTCACACGGCCCGCTCCATCTCTGTTGTATGTTCAACGTGGAGGTAATCACGTGTTTCGCAAGGCCTCGGTCCTTCTTCTCGCATCTGCCCTCACCTTCTCCTGCGCAACGACTGACGATGATCCGAACGCGAAAGCCAAGCGCGGCGCGGCGGTTGGAGCAGCAGTCGGCGCAATCGCCGGCGCGATTCTCGGCAATCAGGCCGGAGGTCAGAACCACACCGGGGCCGCGGTTGGAGCCATCGTCGGTGCAGCAATCGGTGGGGCTGCCGGGCACCGGATGGACCAGCAGCAGAAAGAGCTGCAGCAGATTCCCGACGTCGAGGTCACGCGCCCTGCCGAGAATCAGATCGACGTACGGCTCACGAGTGACGTGCTCTTCGACTACAACTCGGCGACGCTGCGTCCCGAGTCGTATCCGCCTCTGAACAATCTCGCCGACAACTTCAAGCGCTATCCCGAAGAAATCATCGACGTCGAGGGCCACACGGATGCGATGGGAAGCGATGATTACAACCAGAATCTGAGCGAGCGCCGTGCGTTCGCAGTGAAGGACTATCTGGTGGATCGGGGCGTGGCTGCGAACCGGATCAATGCCGTCGGGTTCGGAAAAACCCGGCCGAAGGCGTCGAATGACACGCCGGAAGGGCGGCAGTTGAACCGGCGCGTCGAGATCCACATCCGCTCCGCGCAATAAAGTCACTCAATTCAGGTGGAGTGCGTCCGCCGCCAGCTACCGCAAATCCTCCGTTTCGGCTATCATCCGCGCGCCCTAAGCGCCCGTCCTCTGGTCACTCGTGTCGGGACGGGATCACCGAAACAACTTAACGGAGGAACTATGAAGTCCTGGATCATGCGCTTGCTGGTCCTTGCGGCGGTTGTGGTCTGTGTTGCCGGCGCCGTCGTCGCACAGGAGTCACACCCGTCCAGCAATCCGGCCGTCGCGGCACAGGAATCGAAAATGGCGGGCCAGCCGGCTGAGGCTCAGACCGAAGCGAATCTCGTGCTGCCCGACCTGAGCGCCGTCACGTTTCTCGGCGGAATCAATGGCAAGGCGCTGTTGACCTTCGGCCTCATCATCTGCGTGCTCGGCCTGCTCTTCGGCGCCGTCATCTACGTCCAGCTCAAGAATCTCGCGGTTCATCGCTCGATGAAGGAGATCTCCGAGCTCATCTACGAGACGTGCAAGACCTATCTGCAGACGCAGGGCAAGTTCATCCTGCTGCTCGAGGTCTTCATCGGCGTCATCATGATCATCTACTTCGGAGTGCTGCGGCACTACGAGCCGATGCGCGTGGCGATCATCCTGATCTTCTCGCTCATCGGTATCGCCGGCAGCTACGGCGTCGCCTGGTTCGGCATCCGCGTGAACACGTTCGCGAACTCGCGCACGGCGTTCGCGTCGCTGCGCGGCAAGCCGTATCCGACCTATGACATTCCTCTCAAGGCCGGTATGTCGATCGGCATGCTGCTCATCTCCACCGAGCTCGTGCTGATGCTGCTCATCCTGCTCTTCGTCCCCGGTTCCTACGCCGGCCCCTGCTTCATCGGCTTCGCGATCGGCGAGTCGCTGGGCGCTGCGGCACTCCGCATCGCGGGCGGCATCTTCACGAAGATCGCCGACATCGGCTCCGACCTCATGAAGATCGTCTTCAACATCAAGGAAGACGACGCGCGCAACCCGGGCGTCATCGCGGACTGCACGGGCGACAACGCGGGCGACTCGGTCGGACCCACCGCCGACGGCTTCGAAACATACGGCGTGACCGGTGTCGCGCTCATCACCTTCATTCTTCTCGCAGTGCAGAACAGCACGGTGCAGACGCAGCTCCTCGTCTGGATCTTCGTCATGCGCGTGCTGATGATCGTCACCTCGGCACTCTCGTACTGGATCAACGGCGCGATCGCGTCGGCGAAGTACAAGAACGCCGACACGTTCAACTTCGAGCATCCGCTCACTTCTCTCGTCTGGATCACCTCGATCCTTTCCGTCGGCGTGACGTTCGTCGTCTCCAAACTCCTCATTCCGAATCTCGGAGGCGACACCACGATGTGGTGGAAGCTCTCCACGATCATCACCTGCGGCACGCTCGCCGGCGCGATCATTCCGGAGCTCGTCAAGGTCTTCACATCGACGGAATCGCGGCACGTGCAGGAAGTCGTCATCTCCTCGCGTGAGGGCGGAGCGTCGCTCAACATCCTCTCCGGTCTCATCGCCGGAAACTTCAGCGCCTACTGGATGGGCATCACGATCACTGTGCTGATGGGTATCGCGGCATGGATCAGCTCGATGTTCCCCGCGCTGATGATCGCTCCTGCGATCTTCGCCTTCGGTCTCGTGGCCTTCGGATTCCTCGGCATGGGCCCGGTGACGATCGCGGTCGACTCGTACGGCCCGGTCACGGACAACGCGCAGTCGGTCTTCGAGCTCTCCACGATCGAGACGATCAAGGGAATCGAAGAGGAAGTGAATCGCGACTTTGGATTCCGCCCGCAGTTCGAGAAGGGGAAGGAATACCTCGAGGCGAACGACGGCGCCGGCAACACGTTCAAGGCGACGGCCAAGCCCGTCCTCATCGGAACCGCAGTCGTCGGCGCGACCACGATGATCTTCTCCATCATCGTCATGCTGACCAACGGCCTGACGCGCGACATGGACAAGCTCTCGCTTCTCCATCCGCAGTTCCTCCTCGGCCTCGTCGTCGGCGGCGCGGTGATCTACTGGTTCACCGGCGCTTCGACGCAGGCCGTATCGACCGGCGCCTATCGCGCAGTCGAGTTCATCAAGAAGAACATCCGTCTCGATGCGAATGTCGAAAAGGCATCCGTCGAAGACTCGAAGAAGGTCGTGGCCATCTGCACGCAGTACGCGCAGAAGGGCATGTTCAACATCTTCCTCACGGTCTTCTTCTCGACGCTCGCGTTCGCCTGCTTCGAGCCGTTCTTCTTCATCGGCTACCTGATCTCCATCGCTCTGTTCGGCCTCTACCAGGCGATCTTCATGGCGAACGCCGGCGGCGCGTGGGATAACGCGAAGAAGATCGTCGAAGTCGAGCTGAAGGAGAAGGGCACTGCTCTTCACGCCGCGACGGTCGTCGGCGACACGGTCGGCGATCCGTTCAAGGACACGTCATCGGTCGCGATGAACCCGGTCATCAAGTTCACGACGCTCTTCGGCCTCCTCGCCGTCGAGCTCGCCGTCGAAATGAACAAGAGCGGCCAGGAGAGCCTCACCCGCATCCTCGCCGCGGTGTTCTTCGGCATTTCGCTGATCTTCGTCTACCGCTCGTTCTACGGAATGCGCATTCAGACGGAAGCCGAGGCGAAGCCGGCGCACGCGACGAGTTAGTTTTCAAGGCTGCAACCGAATCACCCTCAGGGCCGCCGGATTCCGGCGGCCCTTTGTGTTACTACGTCAACGGAATGTGGACCGGCCGAAGGCCTGTTCGATAGGTAATTCCACCCAACGAGGAGACTGCATGCGTCGTCTGATTCTTTCGATGCTCGCCGCGACATCGATCGCCGGCACTGCCATGGCCGCGGAAACTCGAGTCGCCCCCAGGATCACGCGTGAACAGCTCGACATGATCGCGGCTGCGTCACCGCTCACGATGAGCGCTTTGTTCGAAGTCGCGGGAGACGCGATCGTCGAGAAGGGAATGACCTTCATCCCGGCGATGCCCAACGTGCTCGTCGCGAAGAAGAACGACGACGGCTCGATCACGACCGCCTGCGTCACGAGCGAGCGCGGCATGCGCTCGTTCCTCGAGCGCAATCAGCGCGATGAATCGCCGCGCCCGTCGGAGAAGTAATCATGCGCAGAACACTTCTTCTTCTCGCTCTCGTCTCCACGCTCGTCAGCAGCAGCGCCTTCGCGCGCGTGACGATCACCATCAAGAACAACGACGCGGCAGGAACCGGCTTCAATGATCCGACGCCGGCTACGCCGGTCGGCGGCAATCCGGGCACGACGCTCGGAGAGCAGCGGCTCAATGCGTTCAAGTATGCCGCCGCGATCTGGGGTGAGCTGCTCGATTCGAAAGTTCCCATCACGATTTCCGCGACGTTCTCGCCGATCAATGTTTCCGGCCAGCCCTGCACGGCCAGCTCGGCAATTCTCGGACAGGCCTCGCCAACGGTCTTCGTCTCGAACTTCGCGAATGCGCCGCTTCCGAACGTCGGCTATCCGCTGGCGCTCGCCAACGCACTGGCGGGAACGGATCTCAGCCCGAACACAGCGCAGATCCGCGCACAGTTCAATGCACTCGTCGACAACGCCACGTGCCTCGGCGATTCGAACTGGTACTACGGATACGACGCGAATCACGGCAAGGACGTCGATCTCATCGCCGTTCTTCTTCACGAGTTCGCACACGGCCTCGGCTTCGCCGGCAACACGAGCACGAACAGCGGCAACTTCAGCAACAACACCCCCACCGTGTTCGAAGTGCATACGTTCGACAATCAGGCCGGCCTTCGCTGGACGCAGATGACGCCCGAGCAGCGCCTCGTCTCGATGATCAACACGGGACACCTCACGTGGGACGGCGCGCTCACGAAGCAGCACGCCGCGACGCTGCTGAAGCCGGTGACCGTGCTGACGGTGACTGCACCTTCAGCGATCGCGAAGAACTACGACATCGGCACTGCATCGTTCGGCGCATCGGTCGCGAACATTTCTCTGAGCGGTGACGTCGTCGCCGCAAACGACGGGACCGACTCGACCAGCAGTTCGACGCTCGACGCATGTCAGGATCTGACGAACGCCGCGGCCCTGAAGGGGAAGTGGGCACTCGTCGATCGCGGCAACTGCAATTTCACGGTCAAAGCGAAGAACGTCCAGAACGCGGGCGCGATCGGAATCATCGTCGTCGACAACAAGACCGACACCTGCTTCCCGCCCGGCATGGGTGGTTCGGACGACACGGTGACGATTCCGGCGGTGAGCGTGACGCAGGCCGACGGCACCGCGATTCGCGCGGCTCTCACGAGCACCGTCAACGTGACGGTGCACTTCGATCCGACCTCGCTCGCCGGTGCGACCAGCGAAGGCTACGCACGGCTGTACGCGCCCTGCACGGTTCAGGGCGGATCTTCCATCTATCACTTCGACGTCACCGCGAGTCCGAATCTGCTCATGGAACCGAACATCAACGATGACCTCACGCATGGCGTCGATCTGACGATCGACCAACTGCGCGACATCGGTTGGCCCATCACCGCGCCGCAGGGCCGGCGAATTCTTCGCCACTGATTTGCGACGATCTGTTGGACGGCTCCCGCATGGGAGCCGTACTCACATCGGTCGACAACCTATGCTGCGAAAGATCACTCCCCTCGCCTTCCTCCTTCTCGCCGCGTTGCAGACACCGGCGGCCACTCGCTACATCGTTGCGCTGAAGCAGCCGCATCACAACGGCGGGATCGCCGCCGTTCTGCACGGTGAAGCGGAAGTCGCACAGCATCGCGTGCGTCAGTTCGAGAATCTCGACAGCTTCGCCGCGGATCTGACGGCGGACGAAGCAGCGGATCTGAAGCGGTCTCCCGGCGTGCGTTACGTCGAGGAAGTCGCAGCCCGCAGCCTCCTCGAGGACGAGGCACCGGCCACCTTGAAGCCTGCGCCCGAGCTCTCCCAGTTTTCCGTGCAGCAGACGACGCCGTGGGGTGTGACCGCGATCCACGCGCCGGAGCTCTGGAATCTGGCAGCGAAGGCGGCGCCGGTCAACGTCGTCATTCTCGACACCGGGATCGACGCCACACACCCCGACCTCGCCGCGGCCTACGCGGGCGGTTACAACACATTCGACACCGCTGCGGCGCCCGTCGACGACAACGGTCATGGCACGCACGTCGCCGGCACGATCGCCGCGCAGGACAACGGATTCGGCGTCGTCGGCGTCGCGCCGAACACGCGCATCTGGTCCATCAAAGTGCTCGACAGTCACGGAAAGGGCGACACGGAAAAAATCGTGGCCGGGCTCGACTGGGTCCTGTCGAAATCAAAGTCGCTCGGCGGGAAGTGGATCGTCAGCCTCTCCCTCGGCGGACCGGAAGCGACGACTGCCGATCGCGAGGCGTTCCAGACCATCTATGACAACGGCATCCTCGCCGTTGCCGCAGCAGGTAACACCGGTCTCGGTGCCGTCGTGTATCCCGGCGCCTATCCAACGGTCATCGCCACCGGTGCGATCGATCAGACGTTCACGCGCGCCGGCTTCTCCAGCTTCGGCCCGAACATGGGTGTTGCGGCTCCCGGCGTCGGCGTGCTCTCGACTGCCCGCGTCGGCTCCATTCCCGCTGCCGATGTCGCGATCGACGGCGGTGCGACACTGAATGCATTCGCGCTCCGCGGCTCACCGAGGCGCGATGTGACCTCGTCCTTCGTCTTCTGCAAGCTGGGGCGGCCGGAGGATTTTCCTCCCGGCGTCGCGGGCCGCGTCGCCGTCATCGAGCGCGGATGCGGAACCGGAACAACGGATGGTTGTGATCTGACGTTCAACGAAAAAGTGAAGAACGCGATGGCAGCCGGTGCCACGGCGGCCGTGATCTACAACTTCAAAGGCGGCAAGGACGACATCGCAATCTGGACTCTGATCCGTCAGGGTTGCGAGAACACCAACTGCAGCGACTACCAGCCCGACCTCGACTATCCCTGGATCCTCGCGCTCGGCGTGAGCTATGACGACGGCCAGAAGATCCTCGCCTCTTCGACTCTCATTGCGAGCGCGCGCGGCGAGTCGTATCAGAGTCTGAACGGGACATCGATGGCGACGCCGCACGCATCCGGCGCAGCTTCGCTCGTCTGGTCGATCGCACCTGATGCGACCGCGCAGGACGTGCGCAATGCACTCTTCCGAGGCGCGGCCGATCTGGGAACAACCGGGTACGATCTCTACTACGGCTACGGCATGGTGAACGCGCTCGCCTCGGCGAAGCTGCTCGCGCCCTCACTGTTCGGCTTGCCGCCTCTGCCGCAGACTCCGAAGCGCCGTCCGCATTAGTCTGTCCTCCGTTCTCTCGTCTCGGCGATAGAATGCGCGCCGACTACACGAGGAACGGAGAACAGCAATGCGGATTGGTGTACCGACTGAGATCAAAGACAACGAGTACCGAGTGGGCATGACGCCTTCGGGTGTCAGGGACCTGAGCTCGGACGGCCACTCCGTTTTCATCCAGAAGGGCGCAGGCAATGGCAGCGGCTTCGCCGATGCGGAGTACGAAGCGTCGGGAGCGAAGATTCTTCCTGATGCCGATGCCGTGTACAACGAGGCGGAGATGATCGTGAAGGTGAAAGAGCCGATCGATCCCGATCTCAAGCGGATGAAGGATGGCCAGCTCCTCTTCACCTATCTGCACCTCGCACCCGTTCCCGATCTGACGAAGACGCTGCTCGACAAGAAGATCACCGGCGTCGCCTACGAGACGATCACCGGCCGCGGCGGCTCGCTTCCGCTGCTCACGCCGATGTCGGAAGTGGCGGGACGCATGTCGGTGCACATCGGTGCGTACTACCTGCAGAAGCCGAATGGCGGCCGCGGGATCCTTCTCGGCGGAGTTCCGGGCACGCTGCCGGGCGACGTCGTCATCATCGGTGGTGGCATCGTCGGCATCAACGCTGCGAAGATGGCTGTCGGACTCGGCGCGCGCGTCACGATTCTCGATACGAATCTCGACCGGCTGCGCTACCTCGATGACGTCTTCCAGGGGCGCGTCAACACGCTCGCATCCAACAAGGCGCACATCGCGGATGCCTGCGCGCGCGCCGATGTTCTCGTCGGCGGCGTGCTGATTCCAGGCGCGTCCGCACCGAAGCTCGTCACGCGCGACATGATCCGCGACATGAAGAAGGGCTCGGTGATCGTCGACGTCGCCATCGATCAGGGCGGCTGCGTCGAGACCGCGCATGCGACGACGCATTCGAATCCGACCTTCGTCGTCGACGATGTCATCCACTACTGCGTTGCCAATATGCCGGGCGCCGTTCCGCGCACCTCGACAATCGCTCTCACGAATGCGACTCTTCCCTACACGCGGATGCTCGCAAATCTCGGCTTCGAAAAAGCGATCAGGGAAAACTCCGGACTCGCCGAAGGCGTGAACGTGTACAAGGGCGCGATCACGTACAAGGCAGTCGCTGATTCGCAGAGCCGCAGCTACACATCACTCAACGATCTGCTGTAGGCAACTTGCCGGGGAGGCGACGAATGAAGTTCCGGTTTGCGTTACTCGCTGCTCTCATCACGTTGGGGGTCAGTGCTCTCGCTCAGAGCTCGGACATGTACATCTCCAAGTTCGCTCCTGCCACGGCGAATACTGGCTCCAATCTGACGTTCACCATCACCGTCGGCAACGGCGGTCCGGATGACGCACCCAGAGCGACATTCACGGATAACCTGCCCGCCGGCGGAAACTTCGTCTCCCTGCAGCAGACGAGCGGCGCAGCATTCACCTGTACGACGCCGAACGTCGGCGATCCGGGTGGAACCGTCACCTGCACGATCACGACGATGACGGCGGGAACATCGGCGACGTTCGATATCGTGGTCTCCGTTCCTACGGCATCCGCCGGCACCACGCTGATCAACAACGCGACGACATCCTCCGACAACCCGGATGACAATCCCGAGAACAACACGTCGATCACCGGTACGAGCATTCCCGGCGGCGACGTCGCGGATGTCGCGGTGACGAAGTCGGGGCCGTCCGCGTCGCCCGCCAACAGCGACGTCACCTACACCATCACCGTCACGAATTTCGGGCCGAATGACGCTCAGACGGTGTCCCTGACCGACACACTTCCGGACAGTTCACCCGGTGGCAACCCGATGACGTTCGTCAGCTTCACGCAGAACAGCGGGCCGGCGTTCAACTGCGGAGCCCCTTCGACATCGGTGACCTGCACCATTGCCACACTGCCTCTCAACTCCACGGCAACCTTCACCTACGTCGGGCATATCCCCACCGGCACGACGACAGGGAAGACGTACACGAATGTCGCCAACATCACATCGGCGAATGACCCGTCTCCGGAAAATGATTCGGCGTCGACGAGCCTCACCGTGAGCAGCGCCGACGTCGGCGTTACGAAGACTGCCCCCGCGACCGCGGTGGCGGGCGGCCCGACGTTCAACTACGTCATTACACTTACGAACAGCGGACCCGACGCGGCAACGAACGCCTCGTTCAACGATGCGCTGCCGGCGGGCATCAACTTCGTTTCACTGGTGCAGAACAGCGGCCCGAGCGCCAACTGCACCACACCCGCCGCCAACACGAACGGGACCGTCGGCTGCTCGATCGGAATTTTCTCCAACGGCAATTCCGCACAGTTCACCATTACCGTACAGGCGGCAGCGACTCTCGCGAATGGAACGGTCGTCAGCAACACCGCCACTGCGAGAACCGACAGCGCCGACACGAATCCGAACAACGACACCTCGTCCGCCAGCACGACGATCAATGCCCAGGCCGACGTGGCGATCAACAAGACTGCGCCTGCGAGCGTGACCGCCGGCACGAATCTGACCTACACGATCACAGTGAACAACAACGGCCCATCGAATGCGGCCAGCGTCGCATGGACCGACGCGCTCCCCGCCGGCACGACCTTCGTGTCGTTGAATCAGACTTCCGGCCCGGCGTTCAACTGCAGCGGAACCACAACGATCTCCTGCTCGGTAGCGACGCTCGCCAACGGCGCGTCGGCGACGTTCTCACTCGTCGTCGCCGTCAGTCCGGGAGCGACCGGCGTCCTGAGCAACACGGCAACCGTCACGTCGCCGACACCGGACACCAACAACGGCAACAACAGTTCGACCGCGCCGACGACGGTGAACGTCTCTTCGGATGTCAGTATCACGAAGAACGGCGCTCCCGCGTCGATCGCCGCCGGCAACAACATCACCTGGACGATCGTCGTCTCGAATACCGGCCCCAGCACCGCAACCACGGTGACGATGACGGATGTTCTGCCGGCCAACACGGCGTTCGTCTCGCTTGGTCAGAGCGGCGCTGCGTTCAATTGCACGACGCCGGCAGCCGGCGCGGCTGGTACCGTGACGTGCACCGCGGCAACGCTCGCCACCGGCGCATCGACGACCTTCACGCTCGTAGCGAGCACCGCCGTCACCACGCCGCCGGGAACGATCTCCAATACCGCGACCGTCTCCTCGGCCTCCGCCGATCCGAACAACGGCAACAACTCCGCGACGTCATCGACGACAGTCGGACAGGTTGATCTCTCACTCACGAAAACGGTTCCGGCCGGCCCGTTCTCTGCCGGCGGTACGGTCACCTTCACGCTGACTGCGACGAACAACAGCGCGTTCGACGCGTCGAACGTCGTCGTAACCGACAATCTGCCGTCGCCGATGACGATGACCGGCTCGACACCGCCGGGAGCGTGCACCGGAACGACAACCGTCACCTGTACGGCCGCGACACTTCCCGCGAACGCCTCGACCACCTTCACGATCACCGCGACTGTGCCGCTCGCCGGCAACTACACGAATAGCGCCACGATCACCAGCGCAAACGGCGAATCGAATCCAGCGAACAACACCGGCTCGGCAGGATTCGCCGTGCTCGCCGCTGCGGCGATTCCGACGTTGTCACCCGCGGTTCTCATGCTGCTCGCCGCGGTGCTTGGATTCGCTGCGCTGACGATGCTGAAACGATGACACGGATCCGCGTGTCGCTCCTGAGCGGCGACGCACTCCAACAGGGAGATGCGTCGCTGCTCGAGGCGTGGAAGCGCGGCGCCGGACCGCGAATCTGGACCGACATCGAAGACCCTGACGAAGCGCTGCTCGAAGCACTCCTCGAGCGGCGCTTCGGCTTTCACGAGCTCGCCGCAGAGGACTCCCTCTCCCCCAACACACTCCCGAAGTACGACGCCTTTCCCGATTACGACTTCTTCGTCTTCCGCGCGGTCGACGTGGAGCTTCGCGAGCATCGCACGCAGACTTCGAAGCTCGCGGCATTCCTCGGCCACGACTTTCTCTTCACCGTGCACACGGGAAAGCTCCAGGCGATCGACGACGCCTACGCGCGGCTGCCGAACGACCGACGCATGCTGAGCAACGGGCCGGACTATCTTCTCTACGAGATCGTCGACGTCATGGTCGATGCGCACTTTCCGCTGCTGGAGAAGGTCGAGGAGTGCGTCGACGGACTGCATGAGGAGATCTTCCGGAACGCACGGCCGGTCCAGCTCGATGAGCTTCTGCATCTCAAGCGGGACGTCAATCTGCTGCGCCGCCAGTCGCTGCCGCAACGCGAGCTTCTCAACCTGATGTCGCGCGGCGATTCACCATTCATTCAGAAGCAGCATCTGATCTACTTCCGCGATCTCTACGACCACATGTTCCGCATCTCCGAAACGATAGATTCCGAGCGCGACATGATGGCCGGAACGATGGAGGCCTATCTCTCCGTCATCGCCAACCGCACCAACGAGATCATGCGCGTGCTGACCGTCCTCTCCACGATCATGCTGCCGCTGACGCTCATCGCCGGAATCTACGGGATGAACTTCGAGCGCATGCCGGAGTTGCACTGGCTGTACGGCTACCCATTCGCACTGGGGTTGATGGCGGCCACAGCCCTCGTGATGCTCGTCTTCTTCTTTCGCAAAGGCTGGATCGGCCGCGGCTAGAACAGCGTTTTCTCTTTCGTAACTCAACGCGCGACTGACTCTGTCGTATAAAAACTGACCGGAGAGTCAATGGGCCGAGCCTGGCAGGATCTCAAGCGCGAAAGCATTCAGCAGGCCGTCATCCGCCTCATGTGCCGCGAAGGCCTCAAGAGCGTGACGATGGAGCGCGTGGCCCAGGAAGTGGGGATCGCGAAAGGGACGGTCTATCTTCACTATCGCGACAAGCAGGAGCTTCTCGATGCGGTGAAAGACGCCGCGCTCACACCGATGGTGGAGGAGATGAACGAGATCCTCAACGGCGATCTCCCTGCCGACCGGAAGCTTCAGCAGTATTCCCTCCGATATCTCACCTACTTCGAAGAACGGCGGGACCTCTTCCGCGTTCTGCTTTACGAGCGCGAAGTCACCCGAGTGTGGGGCAGCCGCTATCAGAGCGACCGCTACCGCAGTCTCGCCGACGCGGCCGCGCGGGCGATTCGCGACGGAATCAGGAAAGAGATTTTCAGAGACGTCGATCCGCATGCCGCGGCGGCGCTCTTCGTAGAGTCCAACATGGCCATGATGAATCAGCGGATGTTGAACACTCATCGCAACGCGGTCGAACACGACGCGGACCTCGTCTCCAGCATCTTCATCCGCGGCCTGAGAAAGAAGGGAGCGCGATGAAGCGGATCGCTCTCCTGCTCGTGGTCGCCTCACTCGCGCATGCCGAGCCGTTGACGCTCGCCAGAGCGATCGACATCGCCCTCACGAACAATCCGCGGACGCGGACCACCTATCTGCAGGCGCGTGCGGCAGAAGCAGCGCTGGGCAGCGCTCGCTCGGCCTATCTGCCGGAGGTCGATCTCAACGCTTCCCTTTCCCGGTCGCGAACGTCGGGCACGGCGACGACTTTGCTCTCACCATCCGTTGCACTCAGCTATCTCCTCTTCGACTTCGGCGGCCGCGAGGCGGAGGTCGAGCAGGCACGCCAGACGCTCGCCGCGGCGAATCTCTTTCACGATCAGGCAATTCAGGATGTGATTCTCCGCGTCGAACAGACCTACTACGACTATCTCGACGCGAAGGCGCTGCTCGCCGCGCAGGAAGCCACCGTGCGCGAGCGCCAGACGTCGCTCGACGCGGCGGACGCACGGCACAAAGCGGGCGTAGCCACCATCGCCGACGTGCTGCAGGCGCGTACTGCACTCTCGCAGGCCGAGCTCAATCGCGAATCGATCGAAGGAGCGCTGCACACCATCGAAGGCACATTCGCGACGGTCCTCGGCTCTCCCGCGACGACGCACTACGAATTCGGCGATCTGCCGCTCGAGATCCCCGCGCAGAACGTGACGCAATCCATCGAAGAGCTGCTGAACAAGGCCGCGAGTGACCGGCCCGAGCTCGCCGCCGCGCGGGCCGAAGCCGATCGCGCGAAGGCGCGCATCCGCCAGGTCCGCGCTGCAGGACTGCCGTCGTTCGTGCTGAACGGAAGCGGAGGGCGGTCCATCGTCACCGGCGGCCGCGACTACACGCCGTATTCTGCGGTCCTCGCGATGCGCTTCCCGATCTTCACCGGCTACCGCAATACGTGGGACATCCGTGAGGCGCAACTCGATGCAGAGGTCGCAACAGAGAATGTCCGCTCGCTCGAACAGCAGATCGGGCTGCAGGTCTGGACGAGTTACTACGCTCTTCACACGGCGACGCAGCGCCTCGCCACCGCGCGCGATCTCCTGGCGAGCGCGCAGCAATCCGCCGACGTCGCCCGCGATCGCTACAAGGCCGGCGTCGGAAACATCCTCGACGTGCTGACGGCGGAGTCGGCGCTCGAATCGGCACGCGCGCAGGAAGTTCAATCCCGCGCCGACTGGCTCATCGCCGTCGCACAACTGGCGCACGACACAGGATCACTGGATCAGGAAAAAACGAAATGATGAGACGCCTCACACTCGCGCTGGCACTCGTAGCCGCGGCCGCATGCGCACAGAAGCAGGAAAAGGCGCGCGACGAGCGCGTGCCGGTCACGGTCGCGGTCGCCGAACAGCAGAACGTTCCGCTGCAGATCAAGACCATCGGAAGCGTTCAGCCGTTCTCCACCGTCGCCATTCGAGCGCTCGCCGGAGGACAGCTGATGCGCGTCGCGTTTCGCGAAGGCGATGAAGTGCGGCGCGGGCAGCTTCTCTTCGTGATCGATCCGAGGCCGCTGGAGGCGTCGCTGGCGCAGGCGAGGGCCAATCTCGCGCGCGATGAAGCGCAGTTGCGCAACGCTCAGGCGGAAGCTGCGCGCTACGCCGAGCTGGTGAAGAAGGATTATGTGACGCACGAGGAGTACGACCGGATTACCGCAGGAGCGGAAGCGGCGAAGGCCGTCGTCGCGGCAGATCGCGCCGCGATTCAGAATGCGCAGCTCGAGCTCTCCTACTGCAAGATTCATGCGCCGATCGACGGCCGCACGGGATCGCTGCAGGTGCACCCGGGCAATCTCGTGAAGGCCAACGACACGACGCCGCTCGTCGTCATCAATCAGATCCATCCCGTCTACGTCCAGTTCTCGGTCCCGGAGGCACAGCTCGGGCAATTGCGCGCACGCTTCGGCGAGAAGCCCGTGCTCGTGGCAGCGACACCGCAGGGAGCGGCGAAAACGGAGAACGGAATCCTCACGTTCGTCGACAACGCTGTCGACGCCACGACAGGCACGATCACATTGAAAGCGAAGTACGACAATCGCGACGGCGTGCTCTGGCCTGGCCAGTTCGTCAACGTGGCAGTCACGCTGGCAGAGCGTCCGGCGTCCGTCGTCATTCCTGCGCAGGCGGTCCAGACGGGACAGCGCGGCCAGTTTGTCTTCGTCGTGAAGAGCGACAACGGCGTGGAGATGCGGCCTGTGACGATCGCGCAGACCGTCGATCAGAAATCCGTCGTCGACAAGGGCGTCAGCGCCGGCGAGACCGTCGTCACCGATGGCCAGCTCCGACTGACGGCGAAGAGCAAGGTCGAGGTCAGAACGCAGTTGTAGGTCACCATGAACATCGCCTCCATATTCATTCGCCGTCCCGTCATGACCACGCTGGTCATGGTGGCCATCCTCCTGTTCGGCATCATGGCCTACCGCCAGTTGCCCGTGAGCGATCTGCCGAACGTCGACTTCCCGACGATCCAGGTCTCCGCGTCGCTGCCCGGAGCATCACCGGAAACGATGGCCGCTTCAGTGGCGACGCCGCTCGAGAAGCAGTTCTCGACGATCGCCGGTCTCGACTCGATGACCTCGGCGTCATATCTCGGCAGCACGTCGATCACGCTGCAGTTCGACCTGACGCGCAACCTCGATGATGCCGCGCAGGACGTGCAGGCGGCGATCGCCGCGGCCGCGCGCCAGTTGCCGCCCAACATGCCGTCGCCGCCGTCGTACAGCAAGGTGAATCCCGCCGACACGCCGGTCCTCTATCTGGCGATCACGTCCGACACGATGCCGCTGTATCAGCTCGACGAGTTTGCCGAGACCAACATGGCGCAGCGCATCTCGACAGTCGCCGGCGTCGCGCAGGTTCAGGTGTTCGGCGCCCAGAAATACGCCGTCCGCATTCAGCTCGATCCGAAGCAGTTCGCGACGCGCGGCGTCGGCATCGACGAAGTCGTCACCGCGGTGCGCAACAGCAACGTCAATCTGCCGACCGGTGTGCTCAACGGTCCGTACACGTCGTACACGGTTCAGGCGAACGGGCAGCTCTACAAGGCTGATGATTACAAGCGAATCACCGTGGCCTATCGCAACGGCCGGCCGATTCATCTCGAAGAGCTCGGCGTGGTCCTCGATGATGTCGAGAACAATCAGGCTGCTGCGTGGTTCAAGCAGCATCGCGGATTCATTCTCGCCGTGCAGAAGCAGCCGGGGACGAATGCCGTCGAGGTGTCGGATCGCGTCCGCGCCCTGCTGCCGGCGTTCCGGAAGGAAGCGCCGGCATCCGTCGATCTGGAGATCCATCGCGATCGCGCACAGTCGATTCGCGAGTCGGTGCGCGACGTTCAGTTCACGCTGCTGCTGACGCTGTTCCTCGTCATCCTCGTCATCTTTCTCTTTCTCCGCAATCTCTCCGCGACGGTGATCCCGAGTCTCGCTTTGCCGATGTCCATCGTCGGCACATTCGCCGTCATGTACGCCTGCGGCTATTCGCTGGACAACCTCTCGCTGATGGCATTGACGCTGTCCGTCGGCTTCGTCGTCGACGACGCGATCGTTATGCTCGAGAACATCGTGCGCCACATGGAGCTCGGTGAGAGGCCGTACGAAGCAGCGATGAAGGGCTCGCGCGAGATCGGTTTCACGATTCTCTCGATGACGATCTCGCTGGCCGCAGTGTTCATCCCCATCCTCTTCATGGGCGGCATCCTCGGGCGCCTCTTCCATGAATTCGCGGTCACGATCGGCGCAGCGATTCTCGTCTCGGGCTTCGTCTCCCTTTCGCTCACGCCTTTGCTCTCGGCGAAGTTTCTCCGGCCTCACGGAAAGGAGCAGCACGGCGCTCTCTATCGGCGCATCGAGCGATTCTTCGACTCGATGCTGGCAGTCTACGAGCGCGGCCTGAAGTGGTCGCTCAAGCACCGCGCCGCCGTCCTCGGATTCTCGTTCGTGATCCTCGCAGCCACGGCGTGGTTGTTCGTGGCAGTGCCGAAAGGCTTCATCCCGAACGAGGATCAGGGCGAAGTCCGTATCAGTCTCGAAGCGATCCAGGGCATCTCGTTCGCGGACATGGTGCGGCATCAGCGAGCGGCGATGGACATCGTCTCCCAGGACAAGCGCGTCGCGACGTACTTCTCGTTCGTGGGCGGCGGCAGAGGAACGCTCAATCAGGGCATCATCTCGCTGCGCCTCGTCAGCCGAGGAGAACGGAAGGACTCGATCGACAAGGTCATCGCTGACCTTCGTCCGAAGTTGAATGCGATTCCCGGGCTGCGTGTGTCGTTGCAGAATCCTCCGCCGATTCGACTCGGCGGACGTTCCTCCAACTCGCAATACCAGTACACGCTGCAGTCGGGCGACACGAAGACGCTCTACGAAGCCGCGCAGACGATGACCGAGAAAATGCGCGCGCTGCCGGGCATCATCGACATCAGCACCGATCTGATGCTGCGCAACCCGACGGTCAACGTGCAGATCGATCGCGAGCGCGCTGCCGCACTCGGGCTGACCGCGAATCAGATCGAAGACGCGCTCTTCTCGTCGTACGGAACGCGCCAGGTCTCGACGATCTACGCGCCCAACAACTCCTACCAGGTCGTCATGGAGCTGAGTCCCGAGTATCAGGCGAATCCGCAATCGCTCTCGCTGCTCTACGTGCGCGCGTCATCGGGCGAGCTCATTCCGCTCGCGACCGTCGCGAAGCTGGTGCCGACCGTAGGCCCGCTGAGCGTGAATCACTCCGGACAACTCCCGTCGGTGACGATCTCCTTCAACCTGAAGCCCGGCGTCTCGCTCGGCCAAGCCGTCGCGCAGATCGAAAAGGCAGCGAAGGGCCTGCCATCGGCCGTCACCACGTCGTTCCAGGGAACGGCGCAGGCGTTCCAGTCATCGCTGCAGGGCCTCGGGCTTCTGCTCATCATCGCGATCGCGGTGATCTACATGGTCCTCGGCATTCTCTATGAGAGCTTCATCCATCCGCTGACGATTCTCTCGGCACTCCCCTTCGCGGGATTCGGCGCGCTGCTCACACTGCTCATCTTCCATGTCGATCTGTCGATCTATGCCTTCGTCGGAGTCATCATGCTCGTCGGTCTCGTGAAGAAGAACGGCATCATGATGATCGACTTCGCGCTCGACGCGCAGAAGACGGGAAAGTCCGCCGAGGCTTCGATCTACGAGGCGTGCGTCGTGCGGTTCCGCCCGATCATGATGACGACGATGGCTGCGCTGATGGGCACTCTTCCACTCGCGCTCGGCTTCGGCGCGGGGGCGGAGTCGCGCCGGCCGCTGGGGCTCGCTGTCGTCGGCGGCCTCATCTTCTCGCAGACGCTGACGCTCTACGTGACGCCGGTGTTCTACCTCTACATGGAAAAGCTGCGTCGCCGGGGACGACCGGACGAAGACGCGACCTTGCGCGAGCTCGACTTGATCGAGGAGGAGGAGCAGGTCGGAGCTGTTTAATCCCGCCCGGACGGAGCGCGGCGCGCGGCCGTGATAGATTTTGTTGAATGCGAGTCACTCTGCTCAAGGCGCCCATCGGCGGAATCATCGGCCTGGAGATGATCACCTTCGTCGAGCCACTCGGCCTGGAGTGCGTGGCCGGTGGTCTCGAGCCCGACCACAAATGCCAGATCATCGACATGCGCATCGATGGAGTCGACAAGGGCTTTCGGAAGATGCGCGCGTTCGAGCCCGAGATCGTCGGGCTGCAGTGCAACTTCACGACGGAACGATTCCGCATGATGCGGCTCGCGAAGCGCGTGCGGCAGGAAGCGCCGCATGCTCTGATCGTCGTCGGCGGCCACGACGCATCGCGCGATCCGAAATGGTTCCTCAAAGATCCGATCGACGTCATCGTCGTCGGCGACGGCGAAGAGGTCATGCCGCTGCTCGTGAATGCATGGCAGCGCGATCGCGATCTGCGCAAGGTGCCCGGACTCCTGATCAATCAATCGACGCCGATCGATACCGGTCATGCGCCGGCACGCGGCAATGTCGATGAGCTTCCCTTCCCCGCACGCCATCTCATCCGCGAGTACGCGCACGAGTACTACATCAACTTCCGCCGGCCGCTCGCTCTGCTGGAGACCGCCCGCGGCTGCCCGTTCAAATGCAACTTCTGTTCGGTCTGGAAGTTTCACGAAAGCACATTCCGCGAAAAATCACCGGCGCGCGTCGTGAAGGAACTGCAGCAGATCGAGGCGCCGAATGTCTTCATCACGGACGACATCTTCTGGATGAATGTGAAGCGCGGGCGTGAGCTCGGCCAGGAGCTCATCGCATCCGGAATCAAGAAGCACTACACGATTCAGACGCGCAGCGACATCATCTGCAAGTTCCCCGATCTCATCGAGCAGTGGAAGGAATGCGGCCGGATGACCGTCTTCCTCGGCCTGGAAAAGATCGACGATGCGGGGCTGAAGTCCGTCAACAAGAAGAACACGGCCGACAACAACAATCGCGCGATCCGGATCCTGCAGGAGCTCGGCGTCGGCTACACCCCGAACTTCATCGTCGATCCCAGCTGGGATCGCGAAGACTTCGAAAAGCTCAAGCGCTGGATCGACGAAACAGGCGCGTACAACTCCGGGTTCTCGGTACTCACACCGCTGCCCGGCACGGACCTGTGGGACGAGGTCGAGCCCGACGTCCAGACCCGAGACTGGGAGCTATTCGACATCGCGCACACGGTGTTACCGACGAAGCTGCCGCTGCTCGAGTTCTACAAGGAATACGCAGGCCTCTGGAAGCACGTGGTCGACGTGCGCTATCGGTACCATGGAAAGTTCAAGACGCAGCTCGCGATTCTCGGAGCGATCGCCACAGGCAAGGTGACGCTCAAGGCGATCCGGAAGGGAATGCGGATGGGAATGGGCGACGTGCTCAGCGATCCGCGGTCGTTCCTTCGCGCGCACGAAGAGAGTCCCGCACGTCTTGCCGCCGAAGCGCATTAGTTCCCCTCGCCCCGTTGCACGGGGAGAGGGGATCGCTCACTGAATCTCGATCCGCCGGCTCTTCTTCTGCTCGACTTTGGGCGCCGAGTTTGGGTCGGACGTCCCCCATTTACCGATCGCGCCAAAAAGCAGTCACACGGCGGCTCATCAGACGCAACGGCCGGAGCAGCCAGTGCGCGAACGCCGGCAGCGACGAGGCGTGCCAGTCGGTGCGTGTCGGAACGAACAGAGCCAGCGCGAGCGAGCGAACCGCGTCCCGCCGGCGGTCGAGCAGAAGGAAGAGGTCGCGTCCGGTGGCGTCGTGACGCGAAGCAACGAGCCGCGCCGACCGCGCATGAACATCAGCGGCCTTCGCGAGACAGCGAGGAAGAGGAGGCAGCTCGATTCCGATTCGATCCTGCGCAAGCAGAAACGAGAGCCCGACCTGCCGCGCGGCGCAACTGCCGGCCGCGATCCGATCGACTTCAGCCCAGTCGAGCCGCATACGTGAGAGCGCCGCGATCTGCGCAAAAAACTCGAGCCGATGCCAGAGATGTTTCGCGGCGTGACTGCAGGTGACGACCGCGAGATCCGACATTCCGAGCGTTGGGATTCCTTCGACTTCCGTCCGGCGCGACCAGACATCTTCGAATGCGAGGCGCAGAGGAAACTGCTCATTGGAAAACTTCGTGTGCAGGTCGACGAGCACACCGTTCCCGTCGTTGAGAAAGAGCGATTCACCTGTGTAACGCCGGTTGATCGAGCGTTCTGCGTCGCTCAGCGATTCGAGCTCGCGATAACCGAGAGCCTTCAGCAGATGCTCGGCGGCATCCGCATCGAGCGGCGAGACGAGCAGGTCGAGATCGCTGAAGCTCCGCAATCCCATCGCCCCGTACAGTTGCTGCGAGAGCACCGCGCCTTTGAAGGCGATCACGCGCAGACTCTTCTCCTGAAACGCGCGGACGACGCGCGACAGCTCGAGGTTCATCGCACGGGCATGCGCCTCGATCGCCGCTGCCTTCATCTGCAGCTCGCGGTGGACGTTCGTAGCCGCGTGCGCGAGGAGCCCGAGCATGCCCTCGGCGGCGGCTTCCGCAACGATCTCGCCCCCTTCCACGGGCACGCGCTCACCACGTGCCACGGCGAAAAGGAGTGGATTCATTATTTCGCCAGCGCCGTCAGCTTCACGAACTCCGGATCATCCTTCATCGACGCAAACACATAGTCGACGCGCGCCTCCCACATCTCGTGAGCCCGCACATCGTCGTAGCGCTCGTACGTGTAGAAGTGGCGCTTGAGCATCTCCATCGCTTTTCCCTTGTTGCCGAGGATGGCGTAGATCGCAGCGAGATTGTAGGAGGCGGCGAGGACGCCCTCGTTCTCCTGCGCGATCTTCAGCGCTTCCTCTTTCCGGCCGCTGTCGGCGAGATAAGTGGCGGCGAAGATGAGGTTGTATGAGTCGGCAGGATCGAGAGCGAGCGCCTTCTTCACGAAGCCATCCGCTTTCGCATGCTGTCCTTCCGAGTTCCAATAGACGGCGAGATTGCGATAGGTGAGCGGAAGAGGATAGGCGGCGATCGATTCTTCGAAGAGCGCGAGGCCCTTCGCCGAATTGCCCATATGAATCGTCATCTTGCCGAGGCCGTGCAGAGCGACGGCGCGGGTGAGAGGATCGGGCTGCATCGCGAGCAGGCGCTTGAAAGTGTTGATCGCCTTTGCCCATTCGCCGGTGTTGTGGCGATAGAGCTCGCCGAGGAAACGGCCCGGCACCGGATCGGCGGGGTCGAGCTGCGAGGCTGCGAGGTACGCGCGGCGCGCAGCTTCGTAATCGGTTGCGAGCTCCGCATCCAGACCGCGCTGCATCTCCGCGATCATCCGCGCGTTCATCTCGGGCGAGAGCTGCGGATCGCTCGAGCGCAGCGCCGCATCTTTCACTTCGACACCGAGCTTCTTCAATCCCTTCTGTGCTGCGCGTCCCTTCTTCGGAGCGATGCATCGCTCCGCCCACACCTTCTGATACGCATCGATGGCACCCTGCTTGTCGCCGGCGTCGGCCTTTCTGCGCGCGTCATCGAGTTGCGCCTCGAGTGCGGTCTCGGCGTTGAAGATCGCATCGTGAATCATGTTCTCGACGCGCGCGAGCTTCAGGTGTCCGTTCTCCGCGTCGACGCGGGCGACCAGCTTGTCGTCCTTTCCGACGAGGAGCGCCGCGGGCAGTTTGCCGGTGAGCTCGAACTTCGCGATCGTCGCTGCGTCATCGGGCCGCACGAGCTCCATTCCGATGCATTGCGCGCTGTACAGCGTGAGCATCCGCGACTCGCGCAGATCCGTGTCGGCGTTCGACGCAGGGAACCAGTAGAGCGTCATCGCCGCGGGTGGCGGAGCTTCAGCCGCACCCACGAGGCGCCAGGGAACGAGATAGACACGCGGAGGCGCCATGGTGTTGTCCATGCGCCCCATGCCGCCCGGCATCATGCCGCCCATGCCGCCTCCCCCGCCGCCGCCGCACGTGGCGTTTGCACCTGGCGAGAAGAGAGAGAGAACGGCTGCGGCCAAAAGGAGCAGAGACAGTTTGCGCATGACGAGCGGAACGATAGCACCGCGATCGCTTCTTCCGTCCCGCCGGAAAGCCGGTTCCTGCAACAGAGCGGGAACGGCTGCGCCCGGCACCTTACGGAAAGAATTCTTCGATCGAGTGACTCAGCTCACAGTGGGTGGGCAAAACGACATATACTTTTCAACCTTCAAGACGATTCGAAAAACCAGCGGCGCGCACACTGATTCTGCCGGGCGTTTCGCTGAACGGAGGAGGAAGACTTTGAAACGGTTTCTCATCGCAGCAATTCTGCTCATCGGCATATCGACCGCTGCAAATGCACAGGCGACACGCACCTGGGTTTCCGGTGTTGGCGACGACGTCAACCCATGCAGCCGCACCGCACCCTGTAAGACGTTTGCAGGTGCAATCTCCAAGACCGCGAGCCCGGGCATCATCAACTGCCTGGATCCGGGTGGTTTCGGCGCCGTGACGATCACGAAGTCGATCACGATCGACTGCACCGGCACGTACGGGAGCGTTCTTGCTTCCGGAACGCAGGGCATTGTCGTCAACGCTCTCGCGACGGACAAGATCGTGCTGAGAGGCATCGACATCAACGGAGCCGGCACGACGCTCGGCACGAACGGCGTCAACATCATTCAGGCCGGATCCGTGTCGCTCTATGACGTGAACATCGCGAACTTCAGCAGCCGCGGCATCGTGGCGACGAATACGTCCAACACCATTGGCGTGTTTGTTCACCACTGCGAGATTCTCAACATCAACGGCATCGGCATCGCGGCGCTGTCGACGGGCACGGGCGCAGTGAACCTGACCGTCTCCAACTCCCACATTTCGACGAACGGCGGCGACGGAATCGATATCGCGACGGCCACGCCGACCACGGCCGCGGTGTATGACTCTGTGATCACGAAGAATTCGGGCGTTGGCTTCCAGATCGAGAGCGGCACATCGACGGCCGTACTCGAAGGAAACATCATCAACGCGAACGGAACGGGTGTCCGCGCAGGCCTCGGCGGAAGCCCGACGATCCGCATGTCGCGGAACTCGGTCACGAACAACACCGCCAACGGCGTCACCGGCACTGGCGTGACGAAGTGCTTCTCGAACAACGTCATCGACGGTAACGGCGGCAGCAACGCCTGCTCACAGCCGCTGCAGGGTCAGCAGTAAACAGCCTTCCTTGATCCGGAGTCCCGGACGAGGCGAGCGAATCCATTCGCTCGCCTCTTTTTTTTAGCAACGAAAATCCGCCAGCGCTTGACAGAATAAATTCGCCGGCCTATTGTTAGCACTCGCAAAGCCTGAGTGCTAACAGCGCAGATTTCGAACAGCGGCGAAGTTCGCCGTAAGTGCTAGCAAACACTACCGAAAGGAGATGTACAACATGGCAGCAGCAGTAGCAGCAGACATCAAGCTCCGCCCGCTTTACGACCGCATCGTCGTCAAGCGTCTGGACGCCCGGGAAACCGTCCGCGGCGGCATCATCATCCCCGACACCGCGAAAGAGAAGCCGCAGGAAGCGGAAGTCGTCGCGGTCGGCGAAGGCAAGTTCGACGACAACGGCAAGCGCATGAAGCTTGACGTCAAGAAGGGCGACAAGGTCCTCATCGGCAAGTACTCCGGAACCGACATCAAGCTCGATGACGTCGAGTACACGATCCTTCGCGAAGACGAAGTCCTCGCAATCGTCGACTAAAGAGTAAGGAGATACACAGCAATGGCAAAGAGAGTTACTTACGGAGAAGAGGCTCGTCAGTCGATCCTCAAGGGCGTCAACAAGCTCGCCGACGCCGTCAAGGTCACGCTCGGTCCCAAAGGCCGCAACGTGGTCATCGAGAAGAAGTTCGGCTCACCGACGATCACCAAGGACGGCGTCACCGTCGCCAAGGAGATCGAACTGAAGGATGAGATGGAGAACGCCGGCGCACAGATGGTTCGCGAGGTCGCTTCGAAGACCTCCGATACCGCCGGCGACGGCACCACGACCGCGACGGTTCTCGCGCAGGCGATCTATCGCGAGGGCATCAAGAACGTCACCGCCGGCGCGAACCCGATGGAACTGAAGCGCGGCATCGAGCTGGCCGTCAAGGCTGCCGTTGCCTCCATCGACAGCCTGGCCAAGCCGGTCGAAGGGAAGGACATCGCCCACATCGGAACGATCTCCGCGAACAACGACGAAGAGATCGGCAACATCATCGCCTCCGCGATGGAGAAGGTCGGCAAGGACGGTGTCATCACCGTTGAAGAAGCGCGCGGCCTCGACACGGTCCTCGAAGTCGTCGAGGGCATGCAGTTCGATCGCGGCTATCTCTCGCCGTACTTCGTGACCGATCCGGAGCGGATGGAAGCAGTCCTCGAGAACGCGAAGATCCTCATCTACGAGAAGAAGATCTCCTCGATGAAGGACCTCCTCCCGATCCTCGAGCAGGTTGCGCGTCAGGGCAAGCCGCTGCTCATCATCGCTGAGGACGTCGAGGGCGAGGCGCTCGCCACGCTCGTCGTCAACAAGCTGCGCGGCACGCTCAACGTCGCTGCCGTCAAGGCTCCCGGCTTCGGCGACCGCCGCAAGGCCATGCTCGAGGACATCGCGATCCTCAGCGGCGGCAAGCTGATCTCCGAAGACCTCGGCATCAAGCTCGAGAACGTGAAGTGGGAAGACCTCGGCGACGCGAAGCGCGTTGCCATCGACAAGGACAACACCACGCTCGTCACCGACACCGACGACAAGACCCGCAAGGAAGCGATCGCCGGCCGCGTCAAGCAGATCCGCCAGCAGATCGACGACACGACTTCCGACTACGATCGTGAGAAGCTCCAGGAGCGCCTCGCGAAGCTCGTCGGCGGCGTGGCCGTGATCAAGGTCGGCGCTGCGACCGAGACCGAGATGAAGGAAAAGAAGGCGCGTGTCGAAGATGCGATGCACGCCACGAAGGCAGCCGTCGAAGAGGGCATCGTCCCGGGCGGCGGTGTGGCGCTTCTCCGCGCGATCGACGCGGTCGTGGCCGTGAAGGCCGAAGGCGACACGAAGGTCGGCGTGAACATCATCAAGCGCGCCCTCGAAGAGCCGTTCCGCCAGATCGTCTTCAACGCCGGACAGGAAGGCTCCGTCCTCCTGAACGAAGTGAAGGCGAAGGGCGGCACCTGGGGCTTCGACGCTCGCAATGAAAAGGTCGTCGACATGCTCGAGGCAGGCATCATCGATCCGGCCAAGGTGACCAAGCAGGCGCTTCAGAACGCCTCCTCGATCGCCGGCCTGATGCTCACCACCGAAGCTCTCGTCTCCGAGATCAAGGAAGAAGAGAAGGCTCCGGCGGCGGGCGCCGGTGGCCCGGGCGGCATGGGCGGAATGTACTAAGAATTCACTTCAGGTTTCTGAGAAGGCGGGCCTGTTCGGGCCCGCCTTTTTTCTTTGCGGAATCCTCGGGTCGGGGAAGTGCTCGATCGCTCTGTCGATGCGATCCAACTAAAATTGACAACCAGCCGTCGCCAACCTACATTGCGGCAGAGCCACAGGCCCAAGTCGCTCTAACGACCCGTTGCACCAGTTCTCGCTGCGTCTTGCGAGAGGAGTCGTCCAGTGGGTTTCGGCCACAGAGCTGCATTCCGCATCGTTGCGGCATGTGTCGTCTGCATTGCTCTGACGCAGCAAGATCTCGCTCAATCGATTCTTACATTCGCCGGCGGCGGAACCGATGACGGCCGCCCCGCGACGATCGCCGGACTCGATCGGCCGGCGAGCGTCATCTCCGATGCAGCGGGCAACATCTACATCTCGGACAGCGGAAACCACCGCATCCGCAAAGTCAGCGCGAGCACGGGAATCATCACCACCATCGCGGGCAACGGCACTGCGGGCTTCACGGGAGACGGCGGACCGGCGGCGCAGGCGGCGCTCTCCGATCCGCGCGGGATCGCACTCGACGCGGCGGGGAACCTCTACATCGCTGATGAAGGAAACCGGCGCATCCGCCGTGTCGAAGCCGGCACCTCGATCATCACGACCTATGCAGGCAGCGGTTCGTACGGCTCGGGAGGTGACGGCGGGCTCGCGACCACCGCTTCGTTCCGGCTCCTCAGCGGGCTCGCGATCGCGCCGTCCGGCGATCTCTACGCCGTCGATTCCGCGTCGAACAACGTCAGAAAAATCGCGAGCGTGTCGCGTTTGATAGCGACGGTCGCCGGAACGGGCACCTGGGGATTCTCCGGTGACGGAGGGCCGGCAACCGCCGCGAATCTCGCTCTCTCCGGCGACACGCCATCGATCATCCTCCTCTCCTCTCCGCCGTCACTCGCCTTCGACAGTTCCTCGAACCTCTATCTCAGCGACACGTTCAATCATCGCGTTCGCAGGATCACGCCCGCAGGGATCATCACCACGATCGCCGGCAACGGCACGAACGGGTTCTCCGGCGACGGCGGCGCTGCACTCAACGCCTCGCTCGGCGAGCCGGGCGGGCTCGCCATCGACAGCGCGAACAACCTCTACATCGCCGATCCGCTGAACCATCGCATACGCAGGATGTCGCTCACGTCCAACATCGTGACGACGGCGGCCGGCAATGGCTTCGGAACGTTTGCCGGTGACGGCGGTCCCGCGGCCGCGGCATCGCTCACCGGACCCTATGGTGTCGCGGCCGCACCGAACAATGACCTCCTGATCGCCGACACATTCAACTCCCGCATCCGCCGCGTCAGCGCGGCCACCTCCATCATCAACACGATCGCCGGCAACGGCGTCCGTTTCTCCGGCGACGGCGGCCCTGCGACTTCCGGTGTGATCTATCAACCCGCCGCGATGGTTTTCGATGCAGCGGGCTCGATGATCGTCTCCGAATACAACGGCAGCCGGATTCGCAAAATCGCGCGCGACGGCAGGATCAGCACGATTGCAGGTACAGGTGTGTACGGCTCGTCGAGCGCAGCGCTCGGCGACGGCGGACCTGCCACCTCGGCGACGATGAGCTATCCCGGCGGCGTGGCGATCGACAACGCGGGCAACATCTACTTCGCAGACATCGCCGCAAACAGGATTCGCCGCATCACGGGCGGATTCATCGCAACCGTGATCGGCAGCGGCTCGCGCGGATTCTCCGGCGATGGCGGTCCCGCCACATCCGCACAACTCAACATGGCGTCCGCGAGCTCGAGCTCCATCTTCGTGGGCTACCCGTCGGGAATCGCCATCAGTTCGGCAGGCGATCTCTATTTCTCCGACACGTTCAATCATCGAATCCGCAAGGTCGCCGCTGGATCCCAGATCATCTCGACGATTGCAGGAACGACGGAAGGCTTCTCCGGCGATGGCGGCCCTGCGACTGCGGCGCAGCTTGATCGTCCCACGGGGCTCGCACTCGATCGCAATCTTCTCTACGTCGCCGACACTCTCAACAATCGCATCCGCCGGATCGACCTCGGCACCGGCACGATCACAACCATCGCCGGGAGCGGCGACACCGGACAATCGGCCGGTATTCGCTACGGAGGCGACAACGGCCCGGCGACTCAGGCATTCCTCGGAAATCCCACCGGAGTATCGGCCGACATCAACGGCAACTTCTATATCGCGGACAAGCTGAACAACCGCATTCGCAAGGTGAGTGGAGGAACCATCACCACCGTGGCGGGATACGGGACATCGGGCTTCGCAGGCGATGGCGGACCAGCGGTGAGTGCCGGTCTGAGTACTCCCTACGGCGTTCTGATCACCTCCGCCGGCGACCTGCTGATCGCGGACAGCAGTGCGAATCGCGTCCGCAGCGTTCTGTCATGTGTCAACGTCTCCGCTCCAAGTCTGAGCCAGCCGGCGGCGAACGCGATCGTCTCCGTTGCACCAACGCTTTCGTGGAATGCGGTGCAGGGAGCGTTCCGCTACGACGTCTATGCTTCGACCGCGAATCCTCCTGCGCTGATTGCAGGCGACGTCACTGCTACGGCATTCACGCTCGCAAATCTCGCCGCGGGAAATGTCTACTACTGGCGCATCGTCGCGAAAGGCGATCCGTTCTGCGCACCCGCCTCGATCTCCACGTCCGAGGTGCGATCGTTTACGACGGCACAGGAGTGCGTTGCGCCGTCGCCACCCAACCCTTCTCAGCCTCAGGACAACGCGACGAATGTACCCCGCACCGTCGAGCTCTCATGGCAGAGCGGCAGCGGCGTCTCCACATACGATCTCTACTTCGGTCCGACCGATCCTCCTCCACTTCTCGCGGGAAATCTTTCATCGAATTCGTACACCGTCAGCTCGCTCACGCCGAACACGCAGTACTTCTGGTTCGTCATCGCACACGCAGGATGCGACTCCACGAAAACCTCGTCCGGTTCGAAACGCGCGTTTCGCACCGAAGGCGGATGTCTCGCACCGTCCGGGTTCAACGCGATCGCACCGCAGAATGGCGCAACCGATGTCGCATTGTCGGCCACGTTCACCTGGTCCGCATCGTCCAACGCGTCGAGTTACGACCTCTACCTCGGCGCATCCGCGCAGCCACCGCTCTATCTCCGCGACCTTCAGAAGACGGCGATCACCGTCACCGGACTCTTGCCTTCGACGAATTACTCCTGGCGCGTCGTGGCAAAGGCCGCATGCGATGCATCGAAGAACGTCTCGACCTCGACTGCGACCTTCACGACCGGCAGGCCGTGCCTCGTTCCGGCGGCTCCATCGATCAAGTTCGTGCCGCCGGGAAACGTCGGCGTAGGACAGACCTACACCATCGCGTGGGGCGAGCTGCCCGATCTGGACGCCAGCGCCTACTACACCGTCGAGCGCTCGTTGAGCTCATCGTTCACGAGCATCGTGGATTCGCAGGACACCTACTCGACTTCTGCCTCATTCGTATCGACGAGCGCTGCGACCTACTACCACCGTGTCAGAGCCGTCGCGGGTTGTGATCCGCGTCCCGGTCCGCCGTCAGAAGCGAAGCCCGTCACCGTCGTCACCGGTTCGCCGAACGTCATCTTCACGGTGCAGCCCCAGGCGGTCATCACATCGCTCGGCGAAAAGCTCGAGGACCGGCATGGGACATTCACGCTCGAAAACATCGGCACCGACTCGTTGCAGGTGATCCTCGGAAAGGGCGAGATCAACTCGGTACCCTTCTTTGCGATCAGCGATCCGCTCGGAGGTGATTCGGTCTTCGTCACGCTCGAGCCGAAGAAGCCGCGCACATTCCAGATCAATTTCTCGGGACCGGCGAACGACCGGACATCCGCGTATCAGGGCATCATCTTCGTTGCCTCGACCGGGCAGGGGCTGGCGATCACACCCTACGCATTCGTCAATCTGAAGGTGGGAGGCGCGAGCACTTCGCGGCCGGTATTCGTCGTGAACGGCCAGCAGTCGGAGTATGCGTACTTCCCCGGCTATGCCGGTCCGGATGAGGCGCGGCCGCCGGTCACGATCAGCATCCGCAACAGCGGGTCCTCGCCGATGGAGCTCGGCGCCGAAATTGGTCCGGAGGTATGGCTTGTACCCGAGGCTGGATGGAATTCCAGCGCGATCGCCGGAGGTGCTGCTCGGGATGTGAAGCTGAGCACACAGCGCAGCCGCGCGCCGAACAAGTCCGCGCTGCCGCGGTACACGTATCTGACGGTTCGCTCGAAGAACGGCGAATCGGCGCGCCTCCTGGTTCAGGACAACGACGCGCCGGCGACGAATTCCGGCCGCACTTCGCTCCTCGATCCCGGCAGCCGCTCGTTCATCGTCCCTCTTGTGACCAGCAGTGATGTTTCTAGCTCGCGCATCCGGCTGACCAACGTCGGAAGCGATCCGGTGCAGGCGGATCTCTACTTCACGCCAGAGGGGCTCGACGGGTTCGACTCGAACCTCGTCAAGCGCGCGTCGATCATCGTGCCGCCGAATGACGTCGTCAATCTCACCGATCCTCTCCTGCAGATCTTCGCGCTCGCCCGGCCGTCGCGCGGGCAACTGGAGATTCGCGCCTCCGGACAGAAGGTCGGCTCGCTGATCGTGAGCTCGTCGGTGATCACACCATCTCGCAACGGCGGCTCGTATGGATACGACATCCCCGTCTACCTCCTGGGCGAAGGCGCACGACTCGGCTCGCCTCTCAGCGCCGCGGGGATCGTCTCCAATGCGGCGACACGTGCGACCGTGATCCTCGCGGAAACGACCGGGAACGATGCGGCGAGCGTTCATCTCACGCTCTACGAAGGAAACGGAAGCAAGCGATCGGAGACGTCCGTCACCGTTCCGCGCTACGGCGAGAAGTCGATCGACCTCGCGACGATGACCGGCGGCGCCGCGATCGACGGCGCGAGAATTGACGCAAGCATCGAGTCCGGCGGAGGCGCGATCGCAGTCGTCATCACACTGGTCGACGCTGCGACAGGCAGCGGAGCGGCAGCAGGCACGCCGGTGACCTTCTCCACGACATCTTCACGCGCACTCGCGAAGGCGCGCTTCGGCAATGGCGCCTCGACGGTGTCCGCCGTGGTTCCTGTCGCGGTGAACGGCCCGGTTCCCGGCAGCCCGGAAACGTTGCGCCGGACGCTGCTGGCGCTCGTCACGACGGGGCGAGCTCAGCTCACCGCGAACGTGACCTATCGTCCGAAAGGAGCGGCGGCAATCGCGAAAACGCTCACGCTCGTTCCCGGAGTCGTGCAGCAGTTCGACAACGTGCTCGAGCAGTTCTTCGGAATACCAGCGGGGCAGAGCAGCGAAGGATCCATCTTCGTCGACGCAGCGGAGGCGCAGATCTACGCGCGCCTGATGACATCGACATCGGGAGGAGCATGGACGGTCGCCGGGCATCTCCCCATCATTCCGACGGTCTCCGATCTGCTGACGAGTGTGAAGGCACATCGCCCGCTGTATCTCGATGGTCTGGAACAGTCGATCGATCCGGCGCGCGGAACACGCTGGCAAGTCATCCTCGACGAGATCTCCGGATCGAGCGGCAGCGTGACCGTGCGCTTGTACGAGGCCGGCAACCGGTCGTTCGCGATTGCGGAAAAGAGCATGAGCATTGGCGCGTATGAGCAGATCAGGCTCGACACGGTCTTTTCGGCACTGGGCCTCGACACAACGGAGCGGCGGAAGGATCGCGCGAACGTGCTCGCGGTCGTGACCGCGGACGGAGGCAATGCGACGGTTTCCGCAGTCGGCGTGCGCACTGACAACGTGACCGGCGAGACGCAGCATTCGATTTTCTCGCCGAGCGGTGGTGTGCCGGCGACCGGAGTCACGCGAGTCTCGCAGGTCACGCCGGTCTCGACACCGCCCCCCGCTGCGGCACAGCGCCGCCGCGCGGTGAAGCCGTAGAGCGGACGATTACAGCAGCGCAGGCGCCTCGATCGCGCAGCCTTCCGCGAAGCGCGAAGGCCGCAGCGCCGAGACATCGAGCGAGGTGGGCGCGCCCACGATCATCTCCGCGACGATCCTGCCGATTGCCGGCGCATGCATGACGCCGTGTCCCGACGATCCATTCGCGAGAAAGAGATTCACGAACGGCATCGATCGCCCGACGATCGCGTGATGATCGGGAGACATCTCATAAAAGCCTGACCATGCATTCGCGCGATCGACCGCGATCTCCTTCAGACAGGGGACGCGCTGCCTTGCCCGCGCTTCTGGATCGGCATCCGGTGCGAGCAACAACACGCGGCCGTCGCGCACGCGCAGATGAAATCCGTCGTCGGCCCAGATCGTCATCGGCATCGTGTCGGGCAGAGCGGCGGTCGCGACCGTGGGCAGCACATGGCGTTCGACCGGTTCCACAGGCACGCCGCCGAATTGCCGGGCCCACGCGCCCGCGGCATTCACGAACAGATCGCCCTCGATGAGACCGCGCGTCGTCTCGATCGCCGTCACCCGCTCTCCGCTTGTGCGCAGCCCGGTCACTTCCGACTCGAACTGAATCCGCACGCCGTGCGCGTACGCGCGCAGCACATCCATCGGCGTGATGAAGCCATCGGTCGGACAGAACGCGCCGCCGATGACGAGCGGATCATCGATCGCAGGATTGATCTCACGCGCCTCGCGCGCGTCGATCATGCGCGCTTCCGTCAGACCGCACGCATGCTGCACGCGTTGCGCCGCGCGCAGCACGTCGAGCGTCGCCTCTTCGCGCGCGAGAAAAAGATAGCCGCAGGGGCGATAGCCCATCTCTGCCCGGGCCCGCAGCTCCTCCCGCGCGAGGAGTGAGAGCCGGACGTTGATCTCCGTCGCGAACTGCGCACGAAAGCCGCCCGTCGCACGCGACGTGCTGCTCCCTTCGCCGAGCGCGCGGGCGCGGTCGACGACCACGACATCATCCGCGCCGAGCTCATGGAGGTGAGCGGCGACGCTCAACCCCATGACTCCAGCACCGATGATGACGACGCGGCTCATCGCCTAACGCACACCCTTTTCCGTGGCCAGGCCGAGGTACATCAGCGACGGATCCAGCGGCGAAAAGGCGATCGCGTCGACGCCGTCGTAGCTGTTGTGATTCACCCGCACGTCGCCCGACGCGTCGACGCGGTACAGATCGGTCCCATACGCCTGAAAGCTCGTGCCGAAAACGAAGTACAGAAACCTTGCGTCCACCGGATGCGCGGCCATGACCGGTCCATTGATGATCGTCACGCCGGCTGCTTCCGCAAGAACGCGCGCGAACGTTCGCCCGCCGTCGGCCGAGCAATAGATGGCGTGCACGCTCGACGACAGATCGACCGCCATCGCCCAGACCACATTCGCGTCCACCGGCGAGATCGCGAAGTTCATCACGTTGAAGCCCTCCGCCAGCGACGTGCGGCTCCAGTTCTTCCCCGCATCGAACGTGACGAACGCGCCGCTGACCGCGGTGCCGGCGATCACATGATCGAGATTATGAGGATCGAACGAGAATCGATAGATGAGCGAGCGGGCCTCCGGCGGCAACCGCGAAAGCTGCTGCCATGAATCGCCGGCATCGGAGCTCTCCCACAACACGCCCGTCGAATCGCCGGCGCGCAGATGATCTCCGTTCGTTCGATCCGTTCCCACGCCGACGAATGATCCCGGCGGCTTCAGTTGCGTTGCGCCTCGCGAGTCGTATCGCAGAAAAAAATCGCGATTGTCGGACCATGCGAACGCGCGTCCGCCGCGCGCCGCCGTGATCGCAGGCGGAAAGTCGATCGTCCAGTCGCCGATTGCACGCCACGAGCAGCCGTTGTCCGTCGAGATGGAAAGCGTCGACTTGTGCCACGACAACAGCGTCCCGCGAGTATCGAGCGGCGCGACTCCATACGTGTAGCCGATGCCGGTGAGCGGCTCCGTGACATTCGCCAGCGTGCGCCCTTCGTCTCGTGTGAACGTGACTGCAGGAGTGCCGGTCACCGACGTGCATCCCGGAAACGGCGGGGGCGGCGCAGCGGTGCGCCTTCTCACTTCGGAAAACGCGGGAACAGCGACTGCGATCAACAGAAACACTGCCGCGCGGTGCCGCACTCGCAATCGACGTGTTACAGGCATGTCACCTTCTCTCACTCCACGATCTGAACTGTACTAATCTCGTTTGCAAAGAGAACTTCTTCCATGCGCCGAACAGCCACAGCAGTGCTGGCGATGACGTTGTGCATCCCGGTTCCACTTCGAGCCCAGACGAAGCTCGTCGAGTCGATCGAGGTTCGCATCGCGAACGTCGATGTCGTCGTCACCGACAGGGCCGGCAATCCGATCGTCGGCCTGACGAAGGACGACTTCGAAGTCTACGAGAACGGCAAGCCGCAGACGATCACGAACTTCTACGAAGTCCGGCCCGAATCCGTCGCGGCTCCGGCCGGCGTGCCGCAGGCTGACGACACGGTCCCGGCCGAGGCGCGCCGGCGCCGCATCGTCTTCTTCATCGACAACTCGTCTCTTCATCCGCTTCGCCGCAATGAAGTCTTTGCCTCCGTCGAGAAATTTCTCGACAAGCTCTTCCGCCCCGGCGATCAGGCGATGGTCATGGCGTGGAACCGTGGCCTGCATGTCATCGTTCCCTTCACCGATGACGCGGCACGCATCCGCAAGGGACTCGACAACGCATCGCGGCTCAGCGGCGGCGGCGTTCAGATGGAAAGCGACAAGACGCAGTTCCGGCGCGACATCCAGGACATGATCGACAACGCCCGCGCGGCCTCGCACGGCTCGCGAGGCAGCCAGTCCGTCGAGATGCAGTCGGTGTACGACCAGTCGCTCAGCATGGCCCGCGCACACGCCGAGTCGCTCTATCAGGATGAGAAGGCGCTCACCGCCGCGATGTCGACGATGATCACGACTCTCGCCGGACTCGAAGGGAAGAAGGCGATGGTGTTCATCGGCGGACAGCTTCCCGACAAGCCCGGCCTCGACATGTTCCAGTGGGTCGATCAGACGTTCGCCGCGCTGCTGCCCGTCGTACCGACGGCGTATCGCGAGGCAGGCCGCTTCAGTCTTTCCAACGAGCTCGAGCGCGTCGCGAAACAGGCGAATGCGAACAACGTGACGATGTATCTGATCGACGGCGCCGATCCTACGAAAGGCACGGTCGGCGACGTCACGTCGAACGAGCCCTCCGATCCCACCGTCGACTTCATCGACTTCACGAGCACGGCGAACGTGTTCGGAGTCATGGCGCAGATGACGGGCGGCATCGCGCTGATGCGCACCAACAATTTCGACCTCGCCCTCAACACCGTCGCCCGCGACCTCGGCGCGTATTACTCGCTCGGCTACCGGCAGCAGGATGACACGCCCGGGGACCGCAAGGTGCTCGTCAAAACGAAGAACCCGGAATTCCGCGTCCGCTCACGCAAGACCTACGTCGCGAAGACGGCCGAAGATCAGACGAAGGACCGCGTGATCTCGAATGCATTTCACTCCCAGATCAAAGGCGACATCCAGGTCACGCTGACGTCGACACGTCCGATCGCGGTCGACAAGGGGCGTTTCAAGGTCCCGGTGCACATCACGTTTCCATCGGACCTCACGCTGCTCCCGCAGGGCGACACGCTCGTCGGCGGCTTCACGCTGTACATCGCGGTGGTCGACGACAACGCCGCGATGTCGCCGGTGACCAAGCGCACGCAGACGCTGAAGCTCAAGCGAGCCGACGAAGCGCTGCTCCGCAGCCGGCCGATCTCACTCACCGCCGAAGTGCTCGTCAGCCGCGGTGAGCACTACATCTCCGTGGCCATCGTCGATGACATCGCGAATACGACGGGATATTCGCGCACCCGCATCGCCGCGCAGTAGGCGTTGTGGAGCGCGGACGCCGTCGAGGCAGCGGTGCTCTGTCGATTTCAAAAGGAACCTGTGCGGACGAGGCGTCCGCACTCCACGCTTCAATGTGGGGCGCGGACGCCCTCGTCCGCGAGCCGCTGCCGTCGAGGCAGCGGTGCTCTGTTGATTTAAAAAAGGAACCTGTGCGGACGAGGCGTCCGCACTCCACGCTTCAATGTGGGGCGCGGACGCCCTCGTCCGCGAGCCGCTGCCGTCGAGGCAGCGGTGCTCTGTTCATTTCAAAAGGAACCTGTGCGGACGAGGCGTCCGCACTCCACGCTTCAATGTGGGGCGCGGACGCCCTCGTCCGCGAGCCGCTGCCGTCGAGGCAGGGGTGCTCTGTTGATTTAAAAAAGGAACCTGTGCGGACGAGGCGTCCGCACTCCACGCTTCAATGTGGGGCGCGGACGCCCTCGTCCGCGAGCCGCTGCCCCCGAGGCAACGGTGCTCTGTTCATTTCAAAGGGAACCTGTGCGGACGAGACGTCCGCACCCCACTTGGAGTTTCGCGAGCCGCTGCCGTCGAGGCAGCGGTGCTCTGTTGATTTCGAAGTCACACTTCGAGCTCTTTTGCGACTTCGAGGATCCTGGCGCGCACGCTGTCCCTTTCCGCCGGCAACGGGCGCAGCCGTGCGAGCGCGTCGGCCAGCGTCTCGAACACGCGCACCGCGACATACGCGCTGACCGGCGCGGCGATCAGCATCACGACGATGTGTCCCACCGCAAGCGCGAGCGCAATCCACGTCAGCGGAAAGAGCAGCGCCGACGCGAGGAACTTGATCGTGGCGACGATCTCTTCTTCATCGGTAAGACGATGCGCGAGAAACCCGACGAGACGGTAGGTCGGATAGTTGACGATTGCGCCGGCAATCGCAGCCGGCAGCAGGAGCAGCGACAGCAACACGGCGGAGACGCGCACGCGCCGCGGCCGCCCGCGCTTTTCGATGCGGCGCACCATCGATTCGAGCTCCGCAAGCCGCGACGGATCGTGCTCGCGAAGATAGCGGTAGCCCTCGACGAAGCGTCGCCGCAACTCGAGCTCCTCCGCGAGTGACATCTCCTCCCTGCCGGTGACGATCCGCTCCGCGCGCACGACGAGCTCGAGTGCCGCATGCGAGTCGGCCTGCAGCGTCACCTCGGACAACCCGCGCTCGATCTCGCGCGTCAGTTCGTCGACGCGCTCCGGCGGCGGCTCGCCATCGTCACCCGCAATCGCAGGCGCCACCACGATCGGCTCGCCGAAATAGACGAGCGCCGAGCTGCGAAAGCGTCGCTTCGACGTGTAGTAAATGCCGGCAGGCACGATCGTCTCCTCGCATCCGCACCCGAGGGCGATCCGCGCCGCGCCCGTCTTCAACTCTCGAAGCTGCGCATCGCTGTGCGTCGTCCCTTCCGGAAAAATCGCGATGCTGCCTCCGCGCGCCAGCAACGCTCGCGCTGCGCCGAACGTCTCGGCATTCGTCCCCTTCACGTTGTCCTGCCTGCGATACACAGGGATCGAGTCGAGCGCGCGCGTGATGAATCCGATCACCGGATAGTGAAAGAGCGGAGCCTTCGCCAGAAACGACACAGGACGCGGTGCGAGACAAAGCAGAAAGAGCGGATCGATCAATCCGTTCGGATGATTCACGGCGAAGATGACGCCGCCATCGCGCGGCACGTGCTCCAGTCCGACCAGCTCGATCCGCCGGAAGAAGATCCGGAGGATGATGCGGATGATTACCGTGAGGGCTCTGCGCACCGGTCGCCTCGCACAGCCGCGTAGGTCCAGATCACACCCGAGACGAAGATCGCCGCCGGCACGATGAGAAACGCCTTCTGCAATCCATGCAGGTCCGACAATCGTCCGATGAGCAGCGGCGACGGCATGTCGCCGAGGATGTGCATCAGAAAGATCGAGAGGGCGACCGCGCTGGCGCGCTCCGTAGGAGAGACGACATTCACGATCGCGGAGTTGATCGGGCCCGTCGACGCGAAGACGAACACCTCCGCGATGACGATCGCCGTCATGTAGACCGTCTTGTTCGGCTGCGTGAACGCAACCCAGGCGACCGGCGCCGCAATCAGCGTCGCCACACCGCAGACCCACAGATAGGACTGCTTCGTGTACTTCAGGAGATAGTCGCCCAGTGCGCCGCCGATGAACGTGCCGGTGAATCCCGTGACGACGACGATCGCACCGAACGTCACGGTCGCCTCGCTGCGAGTCATGCCGCGCACGCGCTCGAGAAATGCCGGCGTCCACCACGCCAGCCCGCCGAGCGCGAACGTGTAGGCCGCGTAGCCGAGGCACGAAAGCAGGTACGGCTTGTTCCGCAGAAGGTGCATGTAGGCGCTGATCGGAGCTCGCACTTTCTCCGCATGCACCGGCGGCGCGTCATGCTGGCCGCGCGGAACTTCCTTCACCATCAGCGTCAGCAGCGCGAGGAGCAGGCCAGGAAACCCTGCGATGAAGAACGCCGTGCGCCAGCCGAAGTGATGGTCGAAGAATCCGCCGAAGATGTAGCCGGCGGCGGAGCCGATCGGAATCGCGCAGAAGAAGACAGCGAACACGCGCCCGCGCTTCTCCGCCGGAAAGTGATCGGCGAGGAGTGCCGGCGCAATGGTTCCGTACGCCGCCTCACCCACACCGATCAATGAACGGGCTGTGAACAGCGAGAAAAATCCGCGCGCGAAGCCCGCCATCGCCGTCGCCAGGCTCCATATTCCGACTCCGAGGGCGATGAGAGGCGGGCGGCGCCGGCGATCGCCCAAACTTCCGAAGACGGGAGACGTAATGGTGTAGACGACGAGAAAGCCCGTGGCCAGTGCACCAAGCTGCGTGTCGCTGAAGTGCAGATCCGCGCGGACCGACTCGAGCACCGCCGGCAGCATCTGGCGGTCGAGGTAGTTGAACAGATTGATGAACGTGAGAACGAACAACGCAAAGAAGGCCGCGCGGTTCCCGTCCTTTTCCGGCGTTGTCGTCATTTGGTGAACAAGTGTAGGACAGCGGCGGGCTCGAACCCGGCGGCATGTATCATCCGAGACAATCGGCCATGAAAAAGCTCCTCCCCTGGCTTGCCTGCGCGGGCGGCATTCTCATCCTCGCGATGGTGCTGCCGCTGTTTCTGCCGGCGCAGCCGCCGCAGGGACTGCGCATCACGCGAACGGAGGCCCGGCAGGTCGCCGACGAAGCCGCGTCTCAACTCGGCGTTGCACCACACAAACTTTGGTCCTCGATCGTGTGGCGGGGTTCGCCGATTCTCCTGCACGAGTGGGAACAGGACCCGCAGAAACGCCGTGCCGCGAATGCGGATCCGGTGATCGGCCCGCGCCTCGGCTCGTATCGCGTGGCGTACTACGAGCCCAACGTGTCGAAGTTCCCTCCCTATCTGACCGTGCAGGTGAGCGGCCAGACGGGTGAGGTGCTCAGCGCGCGCATGCGCCAGCGCGAGGAGATCGGAGGATCGCATCCGACGGAAGAGCAGCTCCGGCCCCGCGCGAATGCATTCGTTCGTTCGCGAGTGTTTCCCGGCGCACCGAATCCACAATTCGAGTCGGCCCGGCCGACGATTCTTCGCACGCGCACGGACTGGGTCTTCCGCTATCGCGTACCCGCCGTATTTCCGACCGGCAAGATCGTCCCACTCCTGAACGTCTACTTCATCGGCGATCGCTTCGCCGGCTGGGAGCTCGCGGAGGAATACAGCGACGGCAAGGATTTCGACGGCGACAGCGGCAACGACATTCTCGCGTCGCTCGTTCGTTTCGCGACGATGTTCGGCGTGCTGCTGGTGCTCGTCGTCGTTTTCCTCCGCAAGTACCACGCGGGCGAAGTCGGCGTGGAGAGCGCCTCCGTTCTCTTTCTCTTCAGCATCACGCTGCTGATCGTTTCCGACATCGTCATCCACGGATCGGTCGCGGAAGGCGTCGGCCTCGGCGGCATCGACGCGCGGCTCACGTCGTACGCGCAGGTCGGGTTCAAGCTGCTCTTCGTCGACCTGCCGATTTCGCTGCTGATGTTTCTCGCCTGGTCCGTCGGCGAGAGCGTCGCGCGCGAGCGCTGGAGCGATCGCATCGCGTCGTTCGAGGCATTGCTGCGGCGCGATCCGATCAACGCCACCGTCGGGCGCTCCGTGCTCCGCGGCCTGCTCGTCTCGCCGGCGATCGCGGCCGCGGCGCTCGCCGTCGCTGCCGTTCCTCTGTTCCTTCACCTCGCCTGGCCGGGAATGAGTACCGGCGCCAACTACGTCCTCTACCTCGGCGGCCCGGTGATGATCGTGCTGGGCAGCGCGGTCGACGCGTTGCTCGTGCCGATCGGCGGTCTCCTCGGCGTTCTCGCATTCGCCTCGCGGCGCCGCATGCTGTGGGCCGGCGTGATCGTCTCGATCCTGCTCGGGCTCTGCGCCGCGATGTGCGAGCCGCCGATCGATCCCGTTCTGCCCCGCTTCCTGTTCGGCTTCGGCGGCATCGCCGCGGCCATCGCCATCTTCCTCGCCTTCGATCTTCTGACGACCGTCATCGCTGTCTTCTTCGGATCGATGATCCTCCACGCGCTGCCGCTGCTGGTCGTGTCGCGCGGCGATCTCCTCACGTCGCTGATCGTGGCGAGCACGGTGCCGCTGCTGATCGCGATCGCATTCGCCGCCGCCGGACTTTCGACCCGGCGCGAGGTCGCCTATTCGCACGAGGACCTCGCACCGCATGTGAAGCGGATCATCGAGCGCGAGCGCGTCAAGGCGGAGATCGATGCCGCGAACCGCATCCAGGCCGCGCTGCTGCCGCTCGACGTCCCCGATCTCGCAGGCGCATCCGTCGCATCGCACTATCGCGCAGCGACCGAGATCGGCGGAGACTACTTCGATTTTCTCGAGCAGCCCGGCGGCCAGATCGGCATCGCGTTCGGCGACGTCTCAGGACATGGGCTCACGAGCGGCATCGTGATGTCGATGGCGAAGTCGGCGCTGCTGGTGCAGATCGGCGTCGATCCTTCGCCCGCGATGGTGCTCAAGGTTCTGAACGAGATCGTGATCAAGACCGCGCCGCGCCGCATCCTGATGACGTTCTTCTTCGGCATGCTCGATCCGAAGACGCAGACGCTGCGCTTCGCATCGGCGGGACATCTCGATCCCTACGTATATCGCGCGTCGCGCCGGATGATCGAGCCGCTCTCATCCTGGGGCTTTCCGCTCGGCGTGCGAAGGCGCGATGTCTTCCGCGAGCACTCCGTCGAATTCGATGCCGGCGATCGTTTGATTCTCTACAGCGACGGCCTGATCGAGGCCGTGGACGATGAGGGCGAGCCCTTCGGCTTCGACCGCTTCGAGCGCGTGCTGGCCGACTGCGGACACATGACCGCGGACGAGATCAAGAAATCGTTGCTGGCCGCGGTGAAGAAATTCACGCACAACCGGCCGCCCGATGACGATCAGACGCTGGTCGTGATCTCGTTCGAGGAGTCGGTCTCGCGAAGGAACGCGGTAGCGGACAAGTTCGCCGAGGTGTCAGTGGAGACCGTGCACTGAGTCTTGGTTGCGCGGTTACGCGGGTACGCGGGCGCGCGGTCCCCACCCACCGCGAGCCCGCGCGCCCGCGAGCCCGCAACACCCCCGCTTCTGCTAGCATCCGCGCCCTATGGCACAAGTCGAACCCAACAAGATCATCTATTCGATGGTCGGTGTCTCGAAGTTCTACGGCAAGACCAAACAGGTTCTGAAAGACATCTACCTCTCCTATTTCTACGGCGCGAAGATCGGCGTGATCGGTCTCAACGGATCGGGCAAGTCGTCGCTGCTGCGCATCCTCGCCGGGAAGGACAAGGACTTCATCGGCGAGACCGTCCTCTCGCCCGGCTACACCGTCGGCATGCTCGAGCAGGAGCCCGAGCTCGATCTGACGAAGACCGTGCGCCAGATCGTCGAAGAAGGCGTGCAGCCCATCATCGATCTGCTCAAGGAATTCGACGAGATCAACAACGCCTTCGGCGATCCCGACGCCGACATGGACAAGCTGATGGATCGCCAGGCGAAGGTGCAGGACAAGCTGGACGCCGCAGGCGCATGGGATCTCGATTCGAAGCTCGAGATGGCGATGGATGCGCTGCGCTGCCCGCCGGGCGACACGCTCATCGCGACGCTCTCCGGCGGTGAGAAGCGGCGCGTTGCGCTCTGCCGCCTGCTGCTGCAGGCGCCCGACATTCTTCTGCTCGACGAGCCGACCAACCATCTCGACGCCGAGTCCGTCGAGTGGCTCGAGAAACATCTGCAGCAGTATGCGGGGACGATCATCGCGGTCACACACGATCGCTACTTCCTCGACAACGTCGCCGGCTGGATCCTCGAGCTGGATCGCGGCGAAGGCATTCCCTGGAAGGGCAACTACAGCTCGTGGCTCGAACAGAAGCAGGAGCGCCTGCGCCGCGAAGAGAAGTCGGAGTCGCAGCGGCAGAAGACGCTGGAGCGCGAGCTCGAGTGGATTCGCATGTCGCCGAAGGGACGCCATGCGAAGGGGAAGGCTCGCATCAATCAATACGAGTCGCTGCTCAATCAGGAGACGCAGCAGAAGATCAACGAGCTCGAGATCTACATTCCTCCCGGCCCGCGCCTCGGCAATGTCGTGGTCGAAGCGGACAACGTGCGGAAGGCCTACGGCGACAAGCTGCTCATCGTTGAAATGACGTTCAAGCTTCCGCCGGGAGGCATCATCGGAGTGATCGGTCCGAATGGCGCCGGCAAGACGACGCTGTTCCGCATGATCGTCGGCCAAGACGCGCCGGATGCCGGCACGATCCGGCTCGGCGAAACCGTGAAGATCGCCTACATCGATCAGAATCGCCCGCTCGATCCCGACAAGTCGATCTTCGAAGAGATCACCGGAGGGACGGATGTCGTCCAGCTCGGAACGCGCGAGATGAATTCGCGCGCTTACGTCGCGCGCTTCAACTTCTCCGGCCAGGATCAGCAGAAGAAGGTCGGCGCGCTGTCGGGCGGCGAGCGCAACCGCGTGCACCTCGCGAAGATGCTGAAGGAAGGTGCAAACGTTCTGCTGCTCGACGAGCCGACGAATGACCTCGACGTGAACACGATGCGCGCGCTGGAGGAAGCACTCGAGACATTCGCCGGCTGCGCGATCGTGATCTCGCATGACCGCTGGTTCCTCGATCGCGTCGCGACGCACATCCTCGCGTTCGAAGGCGAGAGCCGCGTCTACTGGTTCGACGGAAACTACAGCGAGTACGAAGAAGACAAGCGCAAGCGCCTCGGTGCGGAGGCCGCGGAGCCGCATCGGATCCGCTACCGGCAGTTGTCTCGTTAATTGGATTCAGTTCGTCGCGAGCGCAGCGAGGGTCCGCGGAGATGCTGCGACCCTCGCTTCCGCTTGGGATGAACTGCCTTCCATCCGTCCCAACCTACCTCCCAATTCAATCCAACTGATTCGAAAATCCGATTTCTTGAATTCTCCTGCCCGGCCGCCCAACTCAACCGGCTGGAAACACTGGACTTAATTGCTAGCGATACGGGTGTTTCGAATGCATTACAATGACCCGCGATTTTTTCGTCCAACGGGGAAGACCCGAGGTCCCACGCAGTAAAACCATTAGGAGGAGAGATGGTCAGTAGGAGAATCATCACAGCAGTATTCGTGGCCGCGCTTCTGCTCGTCGGCGTCAACGCCTTCGCGCAGACGACGGGCACGCTCACCGGCACCGTCACATCGGGCGGTGCAGGACTGCCAGGCGCCACTGTCACGATTTCGTCGCCCGCATTGATCGGCGTGCGCACGAGCGTGAGCGGTGCCAACGGCGATTACAGTTTCGCGGCGCTGCCTCCGGGCAAATACAGCGTCACCGCGGAGCTCGAGGGGATGCAGAAGGTCACGCAGAGCGTGAACGTTCGCCTCGGCGAGACGGCTCGCGCCGACGTCGACCTCAAGGTCAGCAAGGTCGCTGAAGCCATCACCGTGACGGCGACTGCCCCATCGGTGCTGGAGACCGTGCAGGTTTCGACGTCGCTCACGCGCGAGCAGGTCGAAGCACTGCCCCTCGGACGTACGATCGCGCAGCGCATTCAGCTCGCGCCGGGCGTCAACAACGATGGTCCGAACAACCAGACCATCATCAACGGCGCTCCGTCGTACGACAACCTCTACATGGTCAACGGCGTCGTCGTGAACGACTCCATTCGTGGCCAGCCAGAGAACCTCTTCATCGAAGACGCGATCCAGGAAACGACCCTTCTGACGGGCGGCGTCTCGGCAGAGTACGGCCGCTTCACCGGCGGCGTGGTCAACACGTTGACCAAGTCCGGCGGCAACGAGTTCTCCGGTTCGTTCCGCGACAACATCACCAACACGTCGTGGACGAAGGAAACCGATTTCAAGGATCCGATCACCGGCGTTCCGCAGCCGCAGAACCCGAGCATCCGCAGCCACCAGTACGAAGCAACGCTCGGCGGCTACCTGATGAAGGACCGCATCTGGTTCTTCGGCGCCGGCCGCAAGTTCAATCAGGCAATCGCCCGCGTGACGACCGGCACCAACATTCCGTACGTCAACACTCTCCCGAACAAGCGTTACGAAGTGAAGCTGACGGGACAGATCACGTCGAAGCACTCGCTCGTTGGCTCGTATCTGCACAACATCACCAACGAGACGAATAACCGTTTCGGCAACATCGTCGATCTTCGCAGCCTGAGCAACCGTGAGCTTCCGAACTGGCTCGAGAGCGCGCACTACAGCGGCGTGATCAGCAACAGCCTTCTCGTCGAAGCACAGTGGAGCCGCCGCTACTTCGCCTTCATCGGCGGCGGTGGTCCGCGTGACCTCATCCAGGGCACCCTGCTGCGCGACATCAGCACCGCGCGCCGCATGTGGTCGCCGACGTTCTGCGCCTGCGATCCGAAGACCCGCAACAACAAGGACTACCTCGTCAAGGCCAACTACTTCGTTTCGACGAAGGGCATGGGCTCGCACAACGTCGTCGCCGGTTATGACGACTTCCACGAGCTCCGCCACGAGAACAACTATCAGTCGGGTTCCGACTTCCGCCTCTGGGGTAACTTCATCTACGTAGGCCAGGATGTCTTCTTCCAGATGAAGCCGGAGAGCAACTTCTACGTCGAGTGGACGCCGATCAACGCGCTCAGCAAGACGAGCGACGCCGCGACGAAGGGCGTCTTCGTCAACGACAAGTGGGACCTCAACAACCACTGGTCGTTCAACCTCGGCATGCGCTACGACAAGAACAACGCCCTCGACCAGTCGCGCAACAAGGTCTCGGACGACTCCGCGGTCAGCCCGCGTTTCGGACTCATCTACGACGTCAAGGGCGACGGCCGTAACCGCATCAGCGCCAGCTACGCCAAGTACGTGTCGCACATCGACAACGGCGTCAATGACAGCGTCGCCTCGGGCGGCCAGCCGGGCTCGATCTACTACAACTACAAGGGACCGGCGATCAACGCGGGCGGCGCACCGTATCTGCCGACCGATCAGGTCATCAAGCAGGTGTTCGACTGGTTCACGTCCGTCGGCGGCTGCACGACCCCGGGCTGCAACAACACCTACAAGGACATCGCAGCGATCTTCCTCCCCGGCCTGACGGCCAAGCTCGACGGCAGCCTCAAGTCGCCGAACTCGCAGGAGTACGCACTCGGCTACGGTCACCAGCTCGGCTCCAACGGCTACCTCCGCGCCGATTACATCAACCGTCACTGGTCGGACTTCTACGTCTCGTTCACCGATCTGTCGACCGGGAAGAACACGGCCGCCGACGGCTCGAAGGTCGACCTTACGGTCTACCGCAACGATGACTCCGGCCTCTCGCGCCGCTACCAGGGACTTCAGACCCAGGGCGCCTATCGCTTCGGTCACCTGAACCTCGGTGCGAACTACACGTACTCGAAGCTCCGCGGCAACGTCGAAGGCGAGACGTTCAACAACGCCACCGTCTTCGTCGGCAACAACGACTATCCGGAGTACAAGAAGTTCGCGCAGAACCTGCCGGTCGGATATTTGAATGAAGACATCCGTCACCGCCTCAATATCTTCGCGAACTACGATATCCCGCTGCACTGGGGCGATCTGAACTTCGGCGCCATCGAGCACTACCACAGCGGCGCTCCGTATTCGGCGATCGGAAACGTGAGAATGGCCGGCATCATTACGAACCCCGGCTACTCGACGCCGCCCACCAACGTTCAGTATTACTTCAGCAATCGTGGCGGCTTCCGTGTCGACTCGATCACGCGGACGGATCTGTCGACGACCTACAACCTGCCGACATTTGGCAAGGTCAACATCTTCGTTCGTGGTGACCTGGTCAACGTGTTCAACAAGCAGGGCGTCGAGTTCGCCGCGACGGGCCTTGGCTCGGTCGTTGAGACGCGTGTCTATACTGCCCAGACGGCGCCTCGCTCGACCATTCCTACCGGTCAGAAGCCCGTGTGCCACGGCGAGGCAACTACCGTCTGCCGCAATGGCTTCTACCTCTTCAACCCGTTCACGGAAACCCCGAAGCAGTATCACGCGGGCGACGATCCTGCGGGTCATTACAACTACATGCTCGATCCGACGTTCGGCCAGCCGACGAACCAGGACGCTTACCAGCTTCCGCGTACGTACCGGTTCGCAGTCGGTATCCGCTTCTAGTTCGCAACTCCAGCAGCAGGAAGAGCCCCGGCCTCACGGCCGGGGCTTTTTTTTGGAGCGCGGACGTCTCGTCCGCAGCCGGCGGGCGCCCCTACTTCAGCGTCTCGCGCGTACGCGCCGCCAGTGCGCGTGCAGCGCCCGTCGGATTCGCCCTAACCATCGACTGCAGCGTGACTTCCGCGCCGCGGCGATCGCCGGTGAGAAACTGCAGCACGGCGAAGTTGGTGAAGGCGTGCAGATCGCTCGGGAACGCGGCGATCTCGCGCTGATAGGCGGCTCGTGATTCCTCGACGCGTCCCAACCGCGCCAGCGCGTCGCCGCGCAGGTAGTCGAGACGGTAGACGGGCGCGAGCTCGCGCTCTTCCGCCATCCGCTGCGCCCCATCCAGCAGTTGCAGCGCGGCCCCATAGTCGCCGCGCGCCGACGCGATCTCCGCCAGCAGCAGCATGCCCGAAGGCTCATCCACCAGCGGCTGCGCGTAACGATTCGCCGCTGCGAGATCGCGCCGCGCCAGCGCGACACGAGCCAGCAGCTCCTGCGCACGGCGCGGACTCGCAGCGATCGCCAACTCGCCCGCACGCTGCGCATCGTCCGGCTTGCCCGCCTGCAGATAAAGATTGCCGAGGGGGAGGAGCAGATCGGCGGAGGGAGTGGAGGCGTGCGCGATCGCCTCGCGATACGCCGCGATCGCCTCGTCGAGCTTCCCTCCGCGTGCGAGTGCATCGCCCAGTTGGGTCCAAACCTCGATCATTCCCGGCGACTGCGCGAGGATCGAGCGAAAGATCGCGACCGCCTCCTCGATGTGATTCGACGACGCGAGCTCGATTCCCTTTCGCATCGGCTCGAGCGTCCCGATCGCCTGATTCGGATCGGGCAACGGCCCCGGCACCGCGCCGCGGCTCTCGCCGATGTATCCCAGCGCTGCGAGCTTCGCCTTCGTCTCCGCGTCGATCGCTTCCGGCATCGGAACATCGCGCGTGAAGTCCAGTGCCGAGCGATAGCCTGCCGCCGCGCGGCGATCGCTTTGCGCGAGGTCGTGGCGCTCGGCCGGATCCTTCTGCACGTCATACAACTCGGAACGCGTCGTTGAAGCGATGAGGTGATAGCGCTCGTCGATCACCGACAGCAACTCGCTCCAGCCGAAGTGATAGCGCGCGTAAAGGCTCTCGCTCCTGATGCGCCGCGAGGCCGGCAGATCGAGCAGCCACGGCACCGCCCTCGGATACGCACCCGTCAGGCGGAGTATCGCGTTGAAGATGTCCGAGAGTGCAGCGGGCGCATCCACACTCGTATTCGCACGCTTCGATTGCGGCAGCTTCAGCAGCAGCGGGACATGGATCGCCTCGCGATAGACGAGAATCGAATGCTGATCCTCGCCATGATCGTTCAGCCCTTCGCCATGATCGGAACAGAGCACGATGATGGCGCGGTCGTAGATTCCCTTCGCCTTCAGATGCTCGAGCAGCTTCCCGACGATCGCATCCGCCGTCGCGATCTCGCCGTCGTACGCGCTCGCATAGCGGCTGCGAAAGGGCTCGGGCGGTTCGTATGGGACATGCGGTTCGTAGATATGAAAAAAGTAAAAGAATGGCGAGGCCGCGTGCGCATCGATCCACTTCTCGGCGATCGCCTCGGTCACATTCCCCGGACGCTGATATTCGCGGAACGCCGCGCCCGGACGCGCATCGATCGCATCATTGTAAGAATCGAACAGCGGACCGATGCCCGTCTCACCGCGAAGCACGAATGACGACACCGCGGCGCCCGTCGCGTAGCCGTGCTCGCGCAACAACGAGGGAATCGTCGGATGCTTCGAGCCATCGAAATGAAAGCCGGCGTTGTCGCGCACTCCATGCTCGCGCGGCTCGAGTCCGGTCAGGATCGAGAGATGCGACGGCAGCGTCATCGGGCAGTGTGAATACGCGTTGCGATAGAGAATCGAATCGCGCCGCAACGCATCGATGTGCGGCGTCTCGACCTTCGTGTAGCCGTAGGCCGGAAGATGATCCGCGCGCAGCGTGTCGATCGAGATCAGGATGACCGGAGCCTTCTCGAAGCGCAGTTCCTCGCGATGACACGCGGCGAGGAGCAGAGAGAGCAGGGCGACGCGAAGCTTCATCGCCCGCAATCGTTGCACATCTCGTGGAGGGACAGGCGCCTCGCCTGTCCACCGAGCCGACAGGCGAGGCGCCTGTCGCTCCACCAAGGAGCGCCTGTCACTCCACGAAGGAATCAGTTCGCGAGGAGCCAGGTCAGCGCGAGGATTGCCGCCGTGTCCTGCTGCAGTTCCCTTGCGTCGATCTTGTCCAGCGTGTCGGCCGCGGTGTGGTGGTAGTCGAAATAGTGCAGCGGGTCGGGCACGAGGCTGAAGCCGACGGTCCCGTTCTCGATCAGGAACGAAGTGTCCGCGCCTGTTTCCGCCGTATGCTCGAACCTGTTGGCGCCGAGGCCGTCGAGAACTTTCGTGCGCGCGGTGAGCGCGTCGAGTGCATCGCCTTTCAACGTCGTCCTGAATCCCGTCGGCAGAGCGGCACCGGCATCGGTCTCGATCGCCGCAACGTGCTTGTCGTTCTTGTGCGCCGCGAAATACGCGCGGCCGCCATTGAGTCCATTCTCCTCGTTCATGAAGAGCACGGCGCGGATCGTTCGCTTCGGGCGCAGCCCCGACTCTCTGATGATGCGCATCGCATCCATCACCATCGCCACTCCCGACCCATCATCGATCGCGCCGGTGCCGAGATCCCACGAATCGAGATGGCCGCCGATGAGCACGATCTCGTCCGGCTTCTCGCTGCCGCGAATCTCGGCGACGACATTCGCCGACTCGACATCCGGCAGAGTCTTCGGCGTCAGCAGCATGTGCATCTGCACTCGGTCGCCGCGCGCGAGGAGGCGGTGCACGAGATCGGCATCTTCCGTCGTCATCGCCGCCGCGGGAATCTTCGGATGCTTCGGGTCGTAGCGCATCGCGCCGGTGTGCGGTGTGCGCAGCGAGGCCGACGCCACGCTGCGAATCACGACGGCCACCGCGCCGTACTCCGCCGCCCGGCTCGCGCCCGATCCGCGATAGATCACCGCGCGTGAATACGCTTCGAACGCGCGCCCCGACTTCACGAGCTCCGGATCCATCGGGTTGTTGTAATAGACGATCCTGCCGCGCACCTTCGCGCCGAGTTGCTTCAGCTCGTCGTACGAAGAGACTTCGACGACGTCGGCCGTGATCCCCGCGGCCGGCGTGGCCACGCTGCCGCCGAGGGCGGTCAGCACGATCTTCTGATCGCGATGCGAGACGAGCGACGCGCGCTCTTCGCCGCGCACCCAGTGCGGCACGACGACCTTCTCCGTCCGCACGTCGATGCCCCACGCGCGGAACTGCCCCGCCGTCCATTCGACCGCGCGCGCTGCATTCGCGGATCCCGAAGGACGCGGGCCGATTTCATCCGTCAGCCAGGAGAGCGTCTCGTACGACGTCGTCTTCGCGAGTGCGCTCGAGACGAGTGTGCCGGCATCCTGTGCGGACGCCGGCACCACGATCGAAAGCAACGTTGCGGCGGCGAGCCACCGCACTCCTAGATCTCCTCCGTGTCGATCTGCGCGCGCTGCAGCGAGCCGGAGTAGTCGATGTAGCACGACTTCCACTCCGTGAACACGTCGATGCCCGCCACGCCGGCCTCGCGATGACCGTTGCCGGTCTCCTTCGTGCCGCCGAACGGCAGATGCGTCTCCGCACCGATCGTCGGAGCGTTGACGTAGAAGATGCCCGTGTACATGTCGCGCATGGCGACGAATGCCTTGTTCACATCGCGCGTGTAGATCGACGACGACAGACCGTAGCGGACGCCGTTGCCGATCCTGATCGCATCCTCGAGGTCTTCGCACGGAATCACCGCCGTCACCGGTCCGAAGATCTCCTCCTGCGCGATGCGCATGTCGGGCTTCACATCGGCGAATACGGTCGGCTCGTGGAAGTGGCCTTTCGCGTAGGCGTCATCGCGCAGCTCGTTGCCGCCGGCGACGCACGTCGCCCCTTCGTCCCTGCCGATCTTCACGTACTTCTTCACGGTCTCCACCTGGCCGGCGGAGATGTTCGGACCCATGTCGACACGGTCGAGACCGAAGCCGACCTTGAGCTTCTTCGTCCGCCCCACGAGCTTGTCGACGAACTGCTGATACACCTTCTTGTGCACGACGAGGCGCGAGGCGGCGGTGCAGCGCTGTCCGGCGGTGCCGAATGCGCCCCACAGGGCGCCATCGACCGCGAGATCGACGTCGGCGTCGTCCATCACCATGATCACGTTCTTGCCGCCCATCTCCAGATGGAGGCGCTTGAACGTCGGCGCGCAGGCGATCGAGATGTCGCGGCCGACTTCCGTCGAGCCGGTGAAGGAGATGACCTTCGTGTGCGGATTCTTGATGAGCGGTTCGCCGACTTCGCGGCCGCCGCCGGTGACGACGTTGAACACGCCCTTCGGCAGTCCCGCTTCAGCCAGCGCTTCCGCCAGCATGACGACCGAGAGCGGCGTGAGCGACGCCGGCTTGATGACGATCGTGTTTCCTGCGACGAGCGCCGGCATCGACTTCCACGCCGGAATCGCGATCGGGAAGTTCCACGGCGTGATGAGGCCCGCGACGCCGAGCGGCATGCGGACGCACATGTTGAACTTGTTCGGCAGTTCCGACGGCGTGGTCACGCCGTGCAGCCGGCGGCCTTCTCCCGCCATCAGGTAGGCGAGGTCGATTGCTTCCTGCACGTCGCCCTTCGTCTCGTCGAGGACCTTGCCCATCTCGCGCGTCATTTCGCGCGCGATCTTTTCCTTGTCGCGCTTGAGGATCTCCGCCGCGCGATAGATCAGCTCACCGCGCTTCGGCGCCGGCGTCAGGCGCCAGCCCTCGAACGCGCGCTGCGCTGCATCGACTGCCTGCGCGGTGTCGTCCGAATTCGATTCCTGGAACGTGCCGATGAGGTCATCGCTGTTCGCCGGATTGCGGTTCTCGAACGTCTGGCCTGACGACGACTTCACCCATTCGCCGTCGATGTAGTTGCCGTACTCGCGCGGTGCGCGCAGCGAGTACTGTTCATGAAGCGGAGTGGTAGCGGTTGCGGACATGTAAGAAACCTCCAATGTTTGTGATGCGCGTGAGATGGCGCGCGGTTATTTCGTCTTCGCCTGCTGCGCCGCTTCTTCCTTCGGCTTTGGCGATCCCATATCGACGGAGCCGCGGAACTTCGCGCCTTCCGCCACGACGATCTTCGGCGCCTTGATGTTGCCGTCGACGGTCGCTGTCATTACGAGCTCCACGCGATCATCTGCTGAGATGTCGCCGGTGAGCTTTCCCTCGATGATCACGTTCTTCGCATGCACCGCGGCTTCGACCCGCGCCTGCCTGCCGACGTGCAGATCACTCGTGAGGTTGATCTTCCCCTTGACGCTCCCCTCGATCACCACGCGATCGCTCCCCGTCACCGTTCCCTCGATGCTGGTCTGGGGACCGATGTGCGTAGCTCCGCCCGCGGCGTGCGCCTGCGGTTCCACGCGCGGCACAGGCTTCGGAGCGGCAGGTGTGTCTTTCGAGAAGAGGGCCATGGGTTGATCGACCTCGGACCGTGTTTTCGGGGGCGAAAGCATATCACCGGCGCACTCCACTATGATTGGCCTGTTCATGGCCTTTCACTGCCCTCGGTGCCGCGCGGAAATCGACCGGAATTTCAAGGCCTGCCCGCATTGCGGTGAACCGATCACCGACTTTCTCCGCCGCTACGCAGACGAGCCGATCGACGGCAAGTACAAGATCATCGAGCGCCTCGGCGCCGGCGGCATGGGCGAGGTCTACAAAGTCGAGCACACCTTCCTCGGCACCACGCGCGTCGTCAAGGTGATCCGGCCGCAGATCGCGGAAAGCAGCGAGGCCCATGACCGCTTTCTCCGCGAAGCGAAGCTCGCCACCCGCGTCCAGCATCCCAACGTGGCGACGATCCAGGATTTCGCCGAGCTTCCCGACCACTCGCACTACATGGTCTCCGACTTCATCGAGGGAGAGAACATCGCGCAGATCGTGAGGCGACAGGGCGTGCTGCCCGCGCGGCGCGCCGTGCGCCTCGCCGCACAGGCGGCGCGCGGCCTCGATGCGATTCACAAAGCCGGGATCGTCCATCGCGACATCAGTCCCGAGAATCTGATGGTCACGCACAACGACGAGGTCAAGATCATCGACCTCGGCGTCGCGAAGTCCGAGGACATCGATCATGCCGTCACGAAGACGGGCATCTTCGTCGGCAAGCTGCGTTACGCGTCGCCGGAGCACCTCGGCATCCTCGCCGACGGCGACAAGATCGACGGCCGCGCCGATGTCTACTCGCTCGGCGTCGTCCTCTTTGAAATGCTCACCGGCCGCCCGCCGTTCGAGGCGACCTCTCCCCATCAGTATCTGATGCACCACGCCTCGGGCTCGCAGGTGATCCCCATTCCCGTGCTCCCGCCCGACATGCCTGCGAATCTGAAGAGCGTCCTGCTGCGCGCCCTCGAGCGCGATCGCACGAAGCGCTTCGCCACCGCCGGCGAAATGGCGAACGCACTCGATCAGATCGAACAGTCGCTCACCGGCACGCAGGCGGATGCAACGCTGCTGCAGACACCAGTCCCCGCTCCCGCGAGAGCACCGGCGGCGCCGACCATCATCACGAGGCCGCCGGCCGTGGCGCCGGCGAAGAAGAACCGCGGCGCGCTTTACGCCGGGATCGGCGTCGCATTCCTGCTGGCGTTTGCCGTCGTCGCCGTCGTCTTCGTCCTGCTGATGAAGCCGAGATCCCAACCAGCCGTTGCAGCAGTGCCGCCGGTCACAGTTACGGTTGCGGCCGCTCCTCCCGCGCCGGCAACTGCGGCGCAGACCACGATCGAAGTGACGCAGACGCAGCCCCCTGTCACGACGACGACAGCCACGGCTGCACCTCCGCCGAGTGGGGAGCGGACGTCTCGTCCGCTCACTCCGGAAACGGTAACGACGCCGGCGCCGGCGCCGGCACCGGCACCGACGTCGACGAGGACGGAAGAGACGTCCGTCCCCCACAGCAACAGCAGCGTCGTCCCCTACATCGAAGGGGGCGATGGCGATGCAAACGAAACCGCCATTGCCAACGCGCAGCACGCACTCAACGGCACGCACAAGGTCGCGATTCGTGGCAGCGACGCCGCGCTCACCGCGGAGCTGGCGCGAATCCTCACGAAACACGACCTCACCGTCGCGGACGGCGCTGACGTGGTCATCCGTTTCGATGGCGCGCTCGAGCACCTCGGCCGCGGCCGCAAGCGCCGCAGCGCGACGGCATCCATCACGAAAGGCGGCCGCACCGTCTTTCGCTACGAGATGAAGCCGGAGGAGTATCGCGTCGGCGACAACCCGGCCGAGGCCTTCGCGCGAATTCTTGGTGACGTTCTCCGCTGAGGCTCCGACCGTGCATTACACTCCCCCGGATTCAACGTTCGGATCGTTGAGTCGTACCTCGCGGAGGAGCTTCAGCACGTGCGACGTAAGACACTCACCATCCTTGCCCTCGCAGCGCTCGTCGCCTGCAAGGGACGAGGCAAGAAAACCGATCAGTACAAAGTAGAGAAGGTCGACCGCGGCAACATCACGATGACGGTCACCGCCACCGGCACGCTCTCCGCCGTCACGACCGTTCAGGTCGGCAGCCAGGTCTCAGGCGTGATCGCGCGCCTCTACGCGGACTTCAACAGCCGCGTGCACAAGGGACAACTGCTGGCCGAGCTCGATCCGACTCCGTTTCAGGCGCAGGTCGAGCAGCGGCAGGCGGATGTGACCAAGGCGAAGGTGACCGCTGCGAACGCGAAGATCACGTTCGATCGCCAGCGCCGTCTCGCCGCGAGCGGGCTCGCCGCGCAGGCCGATCTCGATGCTGCGAAGTCGCAATACGAAGAGGCGGAGGCCGGCGTGCAGCAGGCGCTCGCCGCACTGAGTCAGTCCAACACCAATCTTCGCTACACGAAGATCGTGTCGCCGATCGACGGCATCGTCATCGATCGCGCCTACGATGTCGGCCAGACCGTCGCGGCCTCGTTCCAGGCACCGACGCTGTTCCAGATCGCACAGGATCTGCGCAAGATGCAGGTGCAGGCAGACGTCGATCAATCGGACATCGGACGTGTGCAGATCGGGCAGCCGGCGCGATTCACGGTCGACTCGTTCCCCGATCGCGAATTCCGCGGCCGCATCTCGCAGATCCGCCTCAACGCGAGCGTCGCGCAGAACGTCGTCACGTATCCCGTCATCATCGAAGTCGACAATCCGGAAGAGCTCTTGAAGCCGAAGACGACCGCGAACGTCACGATCGAAGTCGCGACGGTGGCGGACGTGCTGCGCATTCCTAACGGTGCGCTGCGCTTCAAGCCGGCGGACGACGAGTCGAAGAGCAGCGAGTCGAAGTCTGCGGAGCAGACCTCGACCGCGAACAACGCGGCACCGGAGCGCGCTGCCGCACAGATGGGACAACACCGCCGCGGCATCGCCGGCGCCGCAAACGCGTTCGGCAACGCCGGCGGAAAAGCGCCCGCCAAACAGCAGACCGTCTACCTCCTCGGCCCCGACAAGAAGCCGAAGGCCGTGCAGATCCGCACCGGCATCAGTGATGGTCATTACACGGAGGTCCTCGAGGGACTGAGCGTGGGCGATCCGATCATCGTCGGCCTCGCGACGACGAAGGTCGAAGGACCGGCGGCGTTCGGCGGCGGCATGCAGGGCGGCGGCGGACGTCCGGGCGGCGGTGGCGGAGGAAGAGGCCGATAGTGGCACGCGCCGTCATCGAGATTCACAGCCTGACGAAGGTCTACAGCATGGGTGAGGTCGAAGTGCGCGCACTCGCGGGCGTCGACCTCCTCGTCGAAGAAGGAGACTTCGTCGCGATCATGGGACCGTCGGGGTCAGGCAAGTCGACGCTGATGAACATCGTCGGCTGCCTCGACCGGCCGACCAGCGGCACGTACCTGCTCGATGGCATCGATGTCTCGACGCTGAATCGCGATCAGCGCGCCGTCATTCGCAATGCGAAGATCGGCTTCGTCTTTCAAAGCTTCAATCTGCTGGCGCGGACTTCGGCGCTGGAGAACGTCGAGCTGCCGATGTTGTACGGCGAGCTCGGGCTCACGCGCGGGCAGAGAAGGCAGGCGGCGCTCGACTCGCTGCATCGCGTGGGACTCGCGGGCCGCGAGAACAACCAGCCGTCGCAACTCTCCGGCGGACAACAGCAGCGCGTCGCGATCGCGCGCGCGCTCGTGACCAACCCCGCGATCCTCCTCGCCGACGAACCGACCGGCAATCTCGATTCGCGCACCTCGGAAGAGATCATGGGAATCTTCCAGCAACTCAACGACGACGGAAAAACGGTGGTGCTCATCACTCACGAGCCGGACATCGCGCAGCATGCGCGGCGCATCGTCCACGTACGCGATGGCCTCATCCAGAGCGACCAGCGCATCGAACAGGTTCGTGTCGCCGGAAAGGGCATCGCTCCACCGGTCGCGGCCACCGCGGCCACACGGGTCTCGCCATGAAGAATGCAGTCACTCGCCTCGGCAACATCACGATCGTCGGACTGAAAGCGATTTTCCGCAACAAGCTTCGCTCGTTCCTCACGATGCTCGGCATCGTGATCGGCGTCGGATGCGTGATCGTCGTCGTCGCCATCGGCAACGGTGCGACGCAGTCCATTCAGGAGACGATCAACTCCCTCGGCTCGAACTTCATCATGATCTTCCCCGGAGCCGCGACGCAGAGCGGCGCCCGCATCTTCACAGGACAGTCGACGATGACCGTCGAGGATGCCGATGCGATCAAGGCCGAGTGTCCGTCCGTTGCCTACGTCTCCGTCATCATGCGAACGGCGGGACAGGCGGTCGCCGGCGAGTTGAACTGGGGAACGTCGGTCATGGGTGTCGGCGTCGACTGGCCGTTCATCCGCGCGTGGAATCTCTCGGACGGCCAGTTCTTCACCGATGCGGATGTGCGCTCGGCGGCCAAAGTGTGCGTGATCGGCCAGACGGTTGCCGACAATCTCTTTCCGCAGGGCGCGGCGGTCGGGCAGATCGTCCGCATCAAGAACGTGCCGTTCAAAGTCGTGGGCGTCCTCGAGAAAAAAGGGGGCAACACGATGGGACAGGATCAGGACGATCAGATCGTCGCCCCTTACACGACCGTGATGAAGCGGCTGATGGGGCAGACGAAGGTCAACATGATCCAGGCCGCGGCGCGCAACGCGACGGGCGTGCAGCAGGCGATGACTGAGATCGAGGGATTGCTGCGCCAGCGCCACCGCATTCCTCCCGGCGGCGATTCCGATTTCATGATGCGCTCGCAGGAAGAGATCGCGCAGGCCAACGAGCAGCAGATGAAGATCCTGCGGACGCTCCTCCTGTCGATCGCGGCGATCTCGCTCGTGATCGGCGGGATCGGGATCATGAACATCATGCTGGTGAGCGTGACGGAGAGAACGCGCGAGATCGGCATCCGGATGGCAATCGGCGCGAAGGGACGTCATGTGCTGCTGCAGTTCCTGTTCGAGGCGATCACGCTGTCGATCGTCGGAGGACTGATCGGCGTGCTCGCCGGCATCGGCGTCTCGGCACTGGCCGCAAAGCTGAGCGGCTGGCCGATCGTGGTGAGCCCGATGTCGATCGCGATCTCGTTCGGCGTCGCGGGCGCCGTAGGAATCGCCTTCGGCTTCTTCCCCGCCCTCAAAGCCTCCCACCTCGACCCCATCGACGCCCTCCGCTACGAGTAAAGTTGGTTTTCGGGGGTCACACCTGGAAAATCAACTTAACGACGGACCGTTAAGTTGGTTCTTGGGGGTCACACCTGGAAAATCAACTTAACGGTGGCGACCTGGCATGACGTTAAGTTGATTTTCCAGGTGTGACCCCCGAAAACCAACTTAACGGTGGCGGAGCAGGCGGAGGGGCTTGGCGGTTGGGTCCTCGCGGAAGAGGTGGAACATCGGGTCGGGATTGCCGCTCAGGATCGGATCGGGGACCGTCGTCGCGACGTCGTATTGCCGCAAGTCGATCGTGCGGTCCATCGCCTTCAGCAGCTCGAAATCCTTCCCCGGCTCGGGGCTCACATAGTACGGACGCAGAACGATCCACTCGGGATCGGAAGGCGGCGGCAGGTGTCCCTCCAGCCCGCCGGTGACATGCAGCCGCGTGTAGAACTGCAGCAGCAGATCGCCATACGATGCCAGCACGGTATCGCCCGGTGAAGCATGCGCGCGCAGATACTCAACGACCGCAACATCCGCATCGCGCGGCGGCGAAATCATCTCCTGCACGTACGACGCGATCGGTGAGATCGACGGCTGCGCGATCTCCGTACCCTCGACCTGCATGTAGCCCAGCGGCAGTTGATGCAGGATCGATGTGCAGACGAGCAGCGCGACTCCGATCCATCCCGCCACCCTGCTCCGCGCCATCAGCCACGCGAGCGCAACGCCCGACACGAGCGCCGCGATCGGAAACGCGATCGTGAGATAGCGGAACATGCTCCACGGCGCGAACGCGAGGATGATGCACAGCGCCGTCACCGTCGCCAGCACAAAGCGCGTCGCCGGCCGCCTGTCGTTGAACAACGCGATGATGACGAGCGGCAGCGGCGCGAGGAACGTCACGAACTGCACCGCATACAGCCAGAACTGCTTGAGCGCGCTCAGTTGTCCGCCGCCCGTCTTGCCGAGAACGTGGAAGAAGATCACGCCGGGAATCGACAGCGCCGCAGCGCCGGCGAGCCCACAGGCGAGCCTGATGAGGAAATCGCGATCGCGACGCAGCATCGGCGAAGCGGCCGCGATCGAAACGAGCAGACAGACCGCGACAAAGTAGTTTGTGTAGAAAAGTGCGGCGCCGGCTGCCGCGATCACCACCGGCCAGGCGATCGACCGCTCCATCTCGAAGACCGCGAGCAGCACGATGCAGGTGAGGAGATACGCCGGCGCTTCCCATCGGGCCTGACGCGACTGCAACAGGAACCAGGGCGACGTCGCGAGCGCGAGCGCGGCGAGTCTGGCGACGAGAATCGAGCCAAACGCGCGGCGTCCGATCAGATAGACCAGCGGAATGACTGGGATCGCGAGCAGCGCGAACGGCAGTCGCGCACCGAGCGCCGAATCGCCGAACATCTTCAACCCTGCCGCGCCGAGATAGAACTGAACCCACGGCGACCATCGCCAGACGTAGTCGGAACCGAATTCGCGTCCCGCCTCCTGGGAGATCACATTGATGCCGTTGCTCGCGACCGGCTTTCCATGCGCGAGGATGCTGCGGCCGAGAAGTGCGGTCTCGGCCTCGTCCTCCCAAAGCGCGCGCCCGCCGAGGTTGACGAGCAGGAGAAGAGCGGCGAGGGCGGTGATCACCCACGCGACCGGGTCGCGCCACCAGCCCGCGGGATCGTCGGAACGTATCTGTTGTTGAGTGCGTCTTGCTTTGGCCACGATTACCGTGCGGATGATAGTGGAGGAATCGCTCGCGCCGCAGCACCGGTTGTGCAACTCGTGACACCGACCTTTCGCACGGCCATCGTCCGCGGATTTCGCCGCCGTTGCCCGCGATGTGGTGAAGGACGGCTCTTCCGATACTGGCTTGCCGCGCACGAGCGCTGCTCATCGTGCGCCCTCGAATTCCAGCCGAATCAGGGCGACGCCTGGATGTTCATCGTCCTCACCGATCGCATCCCGCTCCTCTTCGGCATCGCCGCGCTCTTCCTCGGATTCCGGCCCCACGGGTTCGCGCAGTGCGTGCTGTTTCTCGCGCTGCTGGCGGCGCCGATGGTGGCCACGATGCCGCACCGCACCGGCGTCGCGATCGCGCTGAACTATCTTCTCGGCCGTTCGATGCGCAGCACAGGCTTGATCTGAAGCGCGCCGCAACCTCAGAAGCCGCGGTAGATGAACGTCGAGTCGAACGACGCGAAGAGAAACAGCGCGACGATCAGCGCCGCGATCGCCAGCGAGAGGAGCACATCCCGCAGCAGAGCCTTCATCGTCTCACTCCGAACATCAGCATCCAGAACGTCATCGCCTTCGTCATCGGCAGGAAGAAGGGCACCCAGCCGATCGTGACGAAGAGAAACGTCGACGCCATGCCGACGAACCGCATCGGCCGGCCGTGATACCACGCCCGATCGGTGATCGCGGCCGGCATCTTGATGCTCACCACGTGATACGCGGAGAGCAGCACGCCGTGATAGACGCCCCACAACACGAACGCAGGCGTCAGACCGTGCCACGCACCGACGATCGCGAACGTGATCAGATAGCTGATCGTCGCGATGACCGCCGGATACGGCCGCAGCGGCGTGCGGAAGAGCAGCCGCCCGCACGGCGTGAACACGTAATCGCGCACCCACTGCGACAACGTGATGTGCCACCGCTCCCAGAACTCGCGGATGTTCGCCGCGAGATACGGCCAGTTGAAATTCTCCGGCAGCGTGATGCCGAGCATCTGCGCGAAGCCGATCGCGATGTCCGAGTAGGCGCTGAAGTCGAAGAAGATGCGAAACGAGAACGCGATCACGATCACCCACGCGTGGCGCATCGAATCGACGTAGCGCGATTCCTCCACGGTCAGCGCGAGGAGGTCGGCGATCACGAACTTCTTCGCCAGGCCGATGAGCACGCGCAGCAGTCCGCCGTAGACGTTCTCCGCCGACCGTTCCGCCGCTTCGACCGCCGCGACGAAAGGAGCGAAGCGCTTGATCGGCCCCGCCGCGCGCGCCGGCATGAAGAAGGCGAAGGCCAGCATCTTCGGCAGCGAGAGCTCGCGCAGCCTGCCTCGCTTCCTCTCGATCGCGACGTGCAGCAGCTCGAACGCCAGATACGAAATGCCGAGCGGAACGATCGCCGGCGACAGCTTGACGTAAACGAGAACGCCCACGATCGCGAGCCCCGCGGCCAGCGGCACGACGTAGAGCGCCGCCAGCGTCAACGCCAGCACGACCGCGAGGAACCATCCGGCGAACAGCGCATAGAACGTCATTCCCCACGCCGCCAGCACCGCCATCCGCATCTTCCTCGGCACTGCGAAGAACGAGATCCAGCAGCCGGCGAAGAGCAGCACGAACCGCAATTCGGTGAAGATCATTGCAGTCCCTCATGCGCCGCGAGCGCCGCCGCGACCGAGGCGGCGCCATCCGGCGTCAGGTGCTGCCGGTCGGAATAGAGCGCAGGCGGCACGTCGACGATCACCAGCTCCGCATGCGGCGCGTATCGCGCATTGAATGCACCCGCGACGTTCGGATCGAGTGCGTCGCCCGCGCGCTGGAAATGCAGAAAGACGACGCGCTTCCGGTGCGCCGCCGCGACGTCCGCCAGCGCCACCATGGACTGCGAGATCGACGTCGGATCGCCGGTTCCATTGCGCGGCGAGACGAGGTTCACCGGCGAGATGTGGGGCGAGATCGGCGGCGGCGCCGCACGCCTCACGATCCAATTGCGCTTGTGCAGATAGAGAAACTGGCGCGTCGACGTTCCGAACCACGCCGCCTGCAGCCGGTCGTTCGAGGCATAGAGACGCCACACGCGGCCGAGGATCGAGCGCAACCGCGCTTCGATCGGATCGAACTGCTCGAGGCCGTAGCGCTGCGCATCCTCGCTGCTCACCGGCAGCAGCTTGCCGAGGATGGGGCGTGCCGCGTCGTGGTGCGGAATCACCTGCACGAAGAGTGTGTCGACCGAGTCGATGATCGCCTTGCCGGCCAACAGGCTGTCGCCCATCTCCTGACCATTCACTGCAGCATTGAAGACGCGGCGCCCGCGCGCGAAACGCTCGAACTGCGCCGGCAGCGCCTCGCGTGCATCGATCCCGTAGCCGAAGACGACGGAGTTGCCGAGGAAGACGGCGCGCGGGCGATCGCCGTGCGGATGCTCGCGGAGATACCGAACCATTGGCCCGAGCGCGAAGAGATCCGAATTCTCGAAGCGGAACGCTCCTCCCCGCTCGTAGCGCGCATGCTCCGCGCGCTGCAGCAGCGGCGGCACGAAGACGTCGGCCACCACGAGCCAGAGTACGACGAGCAGCAACCGCCGCGCGTGACGGTTCATCGCGCCTTGATCGCCTCCGACAGGGCGATCATCGCGCCATCTTCATCGCGGGTGATGCGATAGCGAAACGCGAGGCTCGCTTCCCTCCGGAACACCTCGACGTGCACCGTGATCGTGTCGGAAACCTCGGCGTTTCCGTAGTAGGCGATGCGGCGCCGGCGGAGCGAGCGCATCGGCGCATCGATTCCCAGCGATTGCAGTGCGAGCCGCTCCGCCGTATCCATGAACGCGATGTAGTTCGCGAAGTAGACCAGCCCCGCGCCATTCGTGTCGCGGTCGGCGTCGATCGCATAGCGGTGATCGAAGCTGCCGGCGCGCTCCCATCCATCGCCGATCACGTCCAGCACTCCGCTCTCCTCCGCGGCACGCGTGAGCTGAAACGGATTCTCGTCGTTCGGCAGCAGCGGCAGCGAGGAGAAATCGGCCTGCGCCGGCGGTGCGACGCGCAGGCGGCTGTTGCCCTTTTCCGGAGTGATGAAGATGTTGGCGAAGTGAATCGCGACTCCGCGCGAAACTGCAACGCGCCCTTCGATCGCGATGTTCTTGAAAGCGCGCAGCGAGATCGCGAAGTGCACCGTGTCATCGAGCCGGAACGACTCGAGCGGCGCGTCATCGGGCACGATCACTTCGATGTAATAGAAGCTCGCATACACCTCGGCTCCCGCCGTGGTGCGCAGTGAAGACAGCGGCAGCCCTGCCGCAGCCGCAATCGCATTCCATTGGAAGTGCCCCGCGAATTTCAGGAGGTGATGCTCGGAGAACCCGCGATGGCTCGTGTGAGGAAGCCCGAGGACGAGATCGCACTCCCAGGCCGGCGCGCTCACGGCCGGACGACCAGCGCAGCGATGCTGTCGACGGTCTCGAATTCCGCCGGCTCGTGCGCGTTGGGATCGATGGTGATCGCGAACGTATCCTCGAGAAACGCCATCACCTCGAGGACACCAAACGAGTCGATCACACCGCTGGAGATCAGCGGAGCATCAAACGCAAGCGCGCCCCCGCGGATCTTCGAGCGGAAGCGCGCGAGGAGGAAGTTCCGAATCATCTCTCGGGAATCCATCGGGGAGGGGATCTTATACCGGGGTCGATGGGGTGCATTGATTGGAGCGGGCGACGGGACTCGAACCCGCGACACAGGCCAACCTGACGGACGTGTTCTCCTCATCGGAGACTCACGTAGGGTGACGAGGTGACTTGCGATCAAGTCGGCCACGGGAAACAAGCCGCGACGGTTGCGAGGTCTCGACTCCACATACCGCACGGGCTCGTGTCCTCAGACTGAGGGTAGGGAACGTGGTCTTCCAGACACTCCTATTGTCAACGGTGCAATTCGGCCTTGAGAGGAGAATCATGCTAGATCAGGTGTCCGTTCGATGGCGCAGAGCCACTGCGTGCATCACGATTCTCTCCTCTTTGTCCATATCAGCTTCTGCCGGGGAGCGTCCCAAGGTCCTCGTGGTCATGCCGGATCAGGCGATTTCCGACTCCGAACGCGCCGACATCCTGACTCTGGCCACGCGCGCCGTGCCGTACGACCAGTGGCCGGTCGTTCCGAGAAAAGCTGGCGACGCCTATGCGACTGTCCTCGACCGTTACCTCGACTATTACAAGGGGGCAGGACCCGAGACGACCGATGCGCTCATCGGCGCGATGCACGCCGCATCCGCAACCCTGACTCCGGAGCAGCGAAAGAACGAGCTGAAGCTGCCGCCCGTGCCGGTACGCGCGAACACGACGTTCGATTTCGCGCCCGCGATTCGCTCATTCGATCTCGGGACCTCCGCCTACGCCCCGCCGGCGGCGACGCCGGAACACAACTTCATAGACAATCGCCTGCTCGAAGCGAAGAAGTCCCCAAATCGGCGCGCCACGACGACGGAGCTCCGCTTCGATGCGGCGACGCTCGTCCATCTCGCGGCAAATCTGCCGCGCGCGAACTTCTTCGCGCATGCGCTCGTGATTTCCGAAGATGGATTCGCGCAGGTGCGCCTGCTCGATTCGAGCGCTCCCGCCGATTGTGCAAAGTGTCCGGCGTGGTTTGCGAGCTCGCCGTATATCGATCTTTATAAGAACCGGCAGTCGAGCTACGGCCCCGCACTCGCGGCGCTAAAAAAGAAGGCGGCGGCAGAACCGCTGGTCATCATCGACTGGGATGTGAACGACACCGACCCCGTGTCGGCCGGTCATGGCAGCAAGGTCTTGAGCGTCGCTCATTACGTAACCCAGTTGCTCGGTCTCTCGGATCTCGATCCGTACATCCAGACCGTGGAGCTGAATCCGAAGCGGAATCCCGGATTGAAGAATGACCTCGAGGCTTTTCGTCTTGCCGTCTACAACGAGCCGAAATTCAAGAGCTACTTCGACGATGCGAAAAAGTGGATCGACAAACCGTTCGTGACCGACACCGGGAGCATACAAAATGTCCCCGACCTTCTCATTCAAGCACTGATGTGGAAGTGGTTCGAGAAGAATCACGCATGGGTGAACTTCTCACTTGCCGTGACGTCAGATGCGTTGCAGATCATCGCGCCGCGGTTCCTGGTGGGCACTCAGAGTTTTGGAGTAGTCGCAGCACTCGATGACCCCGGAGAGACGACTCCGGTTGCTCCGCTGCAGGCCGCTAGCTCGAAGTGGGAGAACTTCGTCACTGTCACATACGGGGACCCTAGCGGAATGATTTGGGGGTCCACGACGAATTCGAAGTATCCGTCATCGGTCGACGTCATTGCGCCGGGTTGCGGCTTCCAACACCTGGCGATCGCGCCGGCCGATCACGGGGCAAGCTTTGCCAGTCCGGTGGTTGCAACATCAGCGTGGCTCAAGCATCTCCTCGATGGCACCGGACCGTTTGCGATGCGGCGCGAAGTGATCGACGCGTCGCTGATGATTCCGAAGGTCAAAGACGAAATCACCGCTGGCGGCTTCTTCGATCCGCGCATGCTGCTGTCGGGACGTGGCGTCCAACTGCTCGGCGCCAACGGGAAGGTGGTGAGCATCGCGAAAGGGACATTCCATCTGTCCTTCGGCGGCGCAAACGACAGCCGCACGATGACGCTCACAGTGCCGGCGGATCCCGCACTCTCCGATCAGCATTACACCTTCTATCTCGGAGAGTCTGGCGGAAAACCGGTGGTGTGGGTACGCCATTACGACAGGAACAACGCCCGCTATGTTGCCGGTCCTTCGCCCCTGATATCGCTTACTTTCGATGGGACCACCGCGACCGGCGACGAACTGAAGCTCGACCAGCAGCACTTCCTCAGCACCTACGTCTCATTCACCTACTGAACAGGAAAGGGAGGAATCATGATTCGTTCGGTCGTCGTCTGGCTGTTCGCAGCAGCAGTGCTGGCATCTTGTAGTCACTCATATGAGAAGGAAATGCAAAAGGCGCTGAAAGGCGTCTACGCCGGACACAGTGAGCTCAAGAGCTACGTGTTCCGCTCGTCGCCAGTCGGGACATTTGGCGCCGGCTCGATGTATCTGAAAGAGATGGAAAACGGCAAGGTCGCGTCTCCGGATGCGTCGTGGTTCATCGGATATCCAGGGAACTGGTGGGCTGACAACGTCACTGAGGAACAGAAGACGAAGGCTCTGAAGTCGATTGTTGTGGCCGGTAGTCTTCCACCACGCGATCTGAGCAACCAGATTTCTAAGAGTCTTGGAATCGACGCCACAGTCCCCGCGCTGTATGACTACGTCAACCTCGGTGTGAAGACCGACTGGAAGCACGGCGTGAAGGTGAAGCTATCCGCCAAGAAGGCAGCGAACCACAGGGTTGACTGGGATGCGTTCGCAAAGGCGAACAAGGACCACTTGCTGCGTGACAAGATTGACGACCACATTCAAAAGCGAGACTTCATCATCGGGGCGGCGGACGTGGAGGTCACCGGATACACGGCCGAGATCGAGCTCGATGACAGCGTTGACGTGGGAATCAAGGCGAAGCTCGACAGCGTTGCCGCCGCGGGCATGCTGAGCGGTACGGACCTGAAGGTTTCCGCATCGGCTTCTCAGAAGGGTGTCTACACCGTTCAGGCGTCGGATCCGGTCATCGTTGCCGTTTTATACAAAGAGCCGCCCGCGGCGATATCGCTCGCGGCCTCCGACATCATGTCCTGGCCAACGGCTCGGATCGACAACCGGTTGTTCGCGCCCCTGGAGAAGCTGATTCATTGATTGGGATGCTAAGCGTGCAATCCGGCAAGAATGACCGTGGAGGTGCGGACATGCTCGTCCGCGCCTCCCTTACAGTGAGCCGGTAGAAATTCATTCAGTCCAAGAACATCCGAAATTGCCGAGGCAACCCAAGTTCTCAGATTGCGTTCTGGCGTGGGAAGGAGTGGCTCCCGTATCGAGAGCGCGATACCAGCAACGTCGAGTCCTCGGAAGGGCACGCGCGGCGTTTGGGCCATTGCGTCGTCGTGATTCCGTCGAAACTGAAGTCGCCTTCTGGTTCTAAGTAAATTGATTTATTGGAGCGGGCGACGGGACTCGAACCCGCCAAGAGCTTGGGAAGCACGCCGCTGGGTCGGGGGAGCTTGGGTGATCCTAGGTGATCGACAGAATTCACCATTTTACGAGCCATCCCCAAGATTCACGGTTTATCCGCGAGCTACAGGTGTACTACGTCTACCACCCGGCCCACCCTCACCAAGTTCTCGGATTGCGACACATGCGACAGACAGCTAGACTCGTCGGACCACCTGACGACCGCGAAAGGATTCCTCATGCACGCAAGCAGGAATGTAGTCGCAGTCTTGATTTTCCTTGCCGCCGGAGTCAGCTCGAATCTATTAGCACAGAATGTCGTCGTTGTTCCATCTTCCGATCAAGTTTCGAGGGACCTGGACGAGATGATCAAGCGACATCACGAAGAAGCAATGCAGCGTCGTCAGTTCGAGCACGAGGAACAGATGCAGCGAGAGGCCATCGCTGCCGCGAAGCAAATCGCGACTCCGGCTCCCGCCGTGAACAACATCCTCGTACCAGTCTCGCAAGTAACGAGCTACACCGATGGACACGCAAACGGTCGGCTATGGCGTCAGCTCGACACGTCTCAGCGCCTGCTCTACCTCATTGCATTTTCAGATGCCGCGACTGGAGATGCTTCGCCATCGGCGTGCGATTGCACGCTTGATGAAGTCGCAGACGGCATAACCGCCTTCTATGCCGTAGACCCAGCATTTTCACCAATCCCCATTTCCTTCGCGGTACGGCTGTACGGAAGAAGGGCACGAGGAGCCACCACCGACGAGATCGTAATCACAGCGCGTGGCTTTCTTAGGTATCTGGCTTCGCAGGCACCGGCAAAACAGTGACCGCGGTCGTTGTCAGCTCGATCCACGTTTCGGACGGCCACGTTTGCGACGCTCGACGTTCAGCGCCGCAAATCAGAGGAACAAACGGTACTCGCGGTGGTACGAATGCCTACTGACGCCAACCGTGAGACGATCTCGCGAAGCGTAAGAGGTTCACCGCGATGTTCGATCAGTATGCGACACACAGCAGATCGGCGCGCGCTTCCCGTTTCGGCCCTTCGCGATCATCGAACTCGCTTCGGTCGCGGCGGAGCGTAGCGCCAATCCGCGACTTGGACGCCGGCGCATTTCTCGTCGTTATCAAACGCCTTTGCAAAATAATGTGCTTCATTGTGCTTCCAAGTGAGCCCGTGAATATGGCCAGCAATGCAACGACCCTCGAGTCTTTGATCCGGCGGCATTGGGACATGCCTCACGAGCGAAGCCGCACTCGAAGTGATGCGCGCCTCGCTTAATCGCCGAGCTTCTGCAGTACCGAGTACCACCCCCGGTACCATCCGAGCAGAGAACAAATAAGGGACGTACTAAAATTGAATGTGCAAACACCAGAATTTCGAAGTAGTTAATTTGGAGCGGGCGACGGGACTCGAACCCGCGACCAAGAGCTTGGGAAGCTCCTACTCTACCAACTGAGCTACGCCCGCCCGACGCCGCGAACCGCTGCGTTCTCCGATAGTTACTTCACCCAAGAGAACCAATAGACGCTTTGTGCATCTTACCACGCGTCCCTGTGATCCACGAGCGTCAACGACGGTCGAAAAGCGCGCGATAGAGACCGAACTAGAGACCTACTCGAAGAGTCCCGCGTAGACGGCAAACCATCGCGACCGCACGAAATTTTGAACCACCCAGTCAGTCGAAGATTCCGAGCCGCCTCTCGTTCGCGATCTGCTCCTCCCACTCTTTGCGCAGGACGGCGACATCTACACCTTCAGTTTCCAACTGTTGGAGTAGCTTCTCGGATCGCGTTAGTCCCCGCGCGGATGTCACGCGTGGGCGAGCGAGAGTCGCGGCCTCCTTCGACCAGTTCTGAGTCCTCCTTTCGACCCGCTCCGCGAGGTAGGTAGGAATATGGACCATGAGATGACCGTCCAGTTCATGTAGGCCTGGGATGGTGGGATGCTTCTTAGCCCTCCTTCGCCCAGCGACAGATTCTTTCCGCTCGCTGTGCTTGTATGCAGCTGAGAGCGACAGCCCACGCCAGTAGAAGAATGTCCGCGCCGCAACATCTCCGCTCGAATCCGTCGCGGGTGCGGACTCTTCATAGTCCTCCCCATCTACGCTTGTAAGCGTTACGGTGGCGAGCGGCACCCAAACCCATTCAAGTCGGTCGATATCCTTGAAATAGGCTCCCGTCGGTCGGAGCTGACCACTGGGATACACGAGAGGCATCGCGTCATAAGGCCGTCTGACAATGCCGTGGCGTCGTTCTTTCTTGACTGATCCCTGGCAAGGGTCTTTGAGCTCGGCCATTAGGTCTGAGATTGCGTACAACGCGTCCTCTATCTCAGTCGGCGCTTGAACATTGTCGAGAAATCTCTGGCTCGGCAACTGGCGGCGAGTGACGTGCGCAAGGAGTTCTCTGGCATCAGGACGTTGAAGAAACTCACGAAAGAGCCTGAGAGCAACTTCGTTCGCAGCAGCGAATAGCTCGGAGCGGGCAACTCTGATTGCGGGATCACGCCGATTTACATGTTGCAGTCTGACAAGTCGCGAAAGCGCGGGATCAGAATCCACCCTCCGACATAGCGCCACAGCATCCTCGATCGCGGCGGAACGCAGAATCGAAGTCGAGGAGCCTCGACGATCAACGACGGACGTAGAGGCCGAAGCATTCTGGCGTTGGCCCCAGCGAATCGATGGTGCTGCCAAGCCGGGTAACGCGACATTGCGTTCAGAGTCTCTATTTTTCTTGTTTCGCATCGGCTTGGTAACTAATCACTGTGCGGCTTTTCGCTTTCACTCCCGACATCGCTCCCCTCGATCAGCAATTGCTGGAGGTCGACGCCGTAGCGACGCACGAGTTCGCGAGTCGAAGGTCCTACATCGAGCAAGAACTCTACATAGCTCTCGAAGCAACCGGCTGCGGCGTAGGCAGCCAGCCGAGCTACCTGCATAGCAACAATGTGCAACTGATCGGGAACAACACCGTCCCGCGCGAGCTTGCGGACAAGACCATCAGAAACGCCGCTTGCAAGCCGAAGTTTTCGAAACTCGCTGGCAAATGGGACAGACGCCATTGCCGCTAGAGCTCTTCCTTCGGCGCTGATTCCCATATCAGTCGGTGACGTGATGGCACCGTCGATGACGCTGCATTCGTCCGTGGTCTTGACCCCGTGCGAGCCTCCAGGCAGATTCGGAGTGTCGAAGGTGTGACTGTCTTTCATACATTCTCCAGTCGCCCTCGATCGGTCAGGCGAATCTCCGCTTGTTCCGTAGCAGGTGAGGCCCCCGCCTCATCTGCTTGAACCTGCGGCGCCAAGAACCAACTTCATTGGGCGATTTTTGGTTACCCGTATGCTTCGCCGCGCACGGGACTGCGCCCAAGTACCAGCACGGAACCGACCAATGTCATGTGCCAAATTGGCAGGGAGCTACCTGACCGCGCGGCGTGTTCCTGACCACCGTCATATGACAAATGGGCTGTCGCAAACTGGCTAAAAGACTCGACAATTTTTGCCCGACCATCGAGACGGCGGCGCGCCAGAAGCCCTACTGGAGATAAGACTCTTCACTAGATATGCGCTCTAATGTCACGCGCAAGACGAATGTCGTAGACTTGATTCCACGTGATAGCCCTAGGCCCTAAAAAGGCCCCACCGTTGGAACCTGCAGACGAGCCATCCCCGGAACAGGTCGCCACGGTTATTCGCACGCTTGGTGAGAAACTGATTTCTGTCTACCGGGCCGCCGTGCTGAGAGTCGACACTGGCGATCAGCGACAGCGAAAGTCGTTTAGCAAGCAACGGGAACAGCTTCTGATCGCACTTATCCGCGAAGTTGCCCAGCATGCGGAAGATGCTCAGCGGCGGAACGCCGCGCTGAGCGCGACCGATGCCGCGATTGCGAGATTGTCAGCGCAGAGGTTTGAGGATCGGACGACGCGCTCGCGTCGCGACCGGCGGCCTATCAAGAGAAACATCAGCAAAGTAGTTGCCGAGTGGCTTCGTTGGTTTAAACGCCTTCCGAAACAAAACAAGGTTGACGCGACGTTAAATGGCTCTGTCGAGCTAGAAGGCGTTCCCTCAGAGTGGCACCTAACGCTCTCGTTCTCGTATCCACGTCGCCTCACGAAGAATCGCCGCCTTCTAATAGCCGTAGCGTTAGAGCGGCGCGTTGATGGCGCATGGCGGGCGTCGCGTTTTCCGAGCGACGTCAAAGCGGCAACCGCTGAGCTGCCAGAACCGCCGCCACTCACATCGAATCAGGCGCAGATTCTCCGCGGCCTGCTCATGTCGCTCGATGCTTTGGCTGCGGAAACTCAGAATCCGGAACTGCAAGAACTCGCAACAGCCGGTATGAAGCTGTCCGTGCCGATAGATCGTCAGAAGGCCCTCGGGCTCGCTCTCTGCGCCTTGCTGGCGGTCTCCGCATTAACGACTCTTGCGGGTGAAGCCCTCCTTCACTATCTCAACCGCGAACGCCTGCGACCGCTGGCTGAAAAGCCGTGTACACCGACGCCTCGAGTCCTGCTCCGGTTCCCCAGACCACCGCGAGGTGGCATACACGTGTTCCAAGGAGGCAGGGAGTTGCCCCGTGAGGGCAACGCCTATGTCGACACGCAACCTCGCTTGGGGACGTCGAACTCGTATGAGATTCGCGCCACAAATTATCTACTCCTCCCATGGATTGAACATACAACCGTCGAGATGCCCGCCTGTAGACCTTGCAATCCTCCATGTGCGCCTCCAGATACACAGGTATTCATCGGTGAACAACCTGGTACGTTCGATTTGACTCGGGACAAGACCGGGCCTGGAGATCGGCCAACCGCAACCGCCACGATCGACGTGCGACCAGCCGACCAGGTCAATACCCTGGAGGTGTTTACAAACATCATTGATCCTTACAGGGAGCTAAGCCGAAGCACAACGATCTACAGCAATCTCGTGACGATCCAGGACCCCGACGTTAAGGTAGTCGTCAAGTTCGGCGATCGCGAAACACCTGTAACGTTGTTTAGTGCTGCGGCAGTGCATGTTGGTCGCGAGGCGTATGAAAAGATAGGGCCAGTTGTGACTCCCCAGATTTTCAGCACCGACAATGTCAGCAGCGAGGGTGGCCGACTCTATGCGGTCGAAGTACCGCACAACTTCCAGACGGCGGGCACCTACACGGTTACTGTGACCGCGTACTCTCGGCCGTCTTCCAGCGTGGGATACCGATTCGTAAAACAGTTGAAACGTAGATTCCACATCGGCGTCAAAACGAGTGTTGAGACGAAGGAGTCATATCACCTTCCTACACAGACCACTACGGGTCCATAGCATCGATGACGCCGTGTCCGGCGTCAATTCGACGCGGTTACTTCGGCGTGACCATTCAGGATCTGTTTCGGCCAGGGCGACGGCCTTCCGCGCCCGGAAGTTCACGCCCAGCGTTCCGAACGCGCGTGCGCGCATTCGAGCGGCCGCAGTCGCGCGGCAGCCTCGCGGCAGGGATTCCCAAAACGCGGTACGCGAAGAGCGGCGACGTGAATATCGCCTACCAGATCGTCGGCGACAGTGGCCCCGATCTCGTCTTCGTCATGGGCTGGGTCTCGCACGTCGAATACTTCTGGACGCATCCACGCGTGCCGAGCTTCTTCCGACGGCTCGCATCCTTCTCGCGTCTCATCCTCTTCGACAAACGCGCAGTTCGTCGAGCTGCCGGGCATCGATCATCTCCCCTTCGCCGGCGATCAGGAGCCCGTGCTGCGTGAGATCGAGCAGTTCGTGCACGCGGTCGAGCGCGGGGAATCCGCGGCAGCTCACGGCACGTAGGATGAACAAATGGCCGAGATCAGCGGAGACCTTCGCGTCGCGCATGTGCTGCGACAGTGGCCAGACACGTATGAAGTATTTTGCCGCTTCGGTTGTCCCGACATGCGGCGCGGCTTCTTCGCCTTCATGGCGCGCGTCATGCCGCTGCGCTGGGCCGCGCGCGTGCACAAGATTCCGCTCGACGAATTGCTGCGCGAGCTGAACGAACGCGCGCATCGCGCCATTACTTGACGCGCTGGAACACCGGTTCGCGAACATCCGTAAACGCTTGCCATGCCAACCAGAGCGCTTCGGACGCACGAGCGACATCCGCATTCGTCGTTTGACGCCCCAAGCTCAGACGAATCGAGTTCCGCGCCTCATCCGGCAGCATACCCATCGCGGTGAGCACCGGCGATGGTGCGTCGTCGCCGGCGTGACATGCGGAACCAGCCGAGGCTTCGATCTCCGGCAGGCTATGCAGGAGCTTTCGCGCGGACACGCCGGGAAACTGAACGTTGAGCGTGTTCGGAAGCCTCCGTCGCGAGTCGCCGTTGAGACGGATGCCGGGGATGCGATCGACGAGACGCCTCCATAGATCGTCGCGAAGTTCGCGCATCCGCGTCGCTGCGGTTTCGAGATCGCAGCCGACGCGATCCAATGCGACGCCGAGTCCCACGATCGACGCGACATTCTCCGTGCCCGGCCGTAACCCGCGCTCGTGTCCCGCACCAGCAAGAACGGCATGAAGCCGAGTGCCGCGCTTGACGTAGAGCGCACCAACTCCTTTCGGCGCGTAGACCTTCTGGCCCGCAAGCGAAAGGAGATCGACGCCGAGCTCGCGCACGTTCAAGCGAAGCTTCCCGATCGACTGCGCGGCATCGGTGTGAACGACGGCACCAAAGACCCGTGCAGCCTCGACGATTTCGGCCACGGGTTGAAGGACGCCCGTCTCACCATTTGCATGCATCACGGTCACGAGCGCGGTATCGAGTGAGAGCGCCTTGCGCACGTCATCGACGCGCACGATGCCGCTGGCGTCGACGCCAGCTCTTGCCACCGTCCAGCCGTGACGCCCGAGCCAGTTGCAGGATTCCTCCGTCGCCGGGTGTTCGATCGTGCTGGTGATGACGCGGCGTCGATCATTCACGGCCTCGGCGGCGCCGCGAATGGCGAGATTGTTCGCTTCGGTGCCGCCCGATGTGAAAACGATCTCGTCGGCATCGCATCCGAAGAATGCCGCGACCTGCTGGCGGGCGTGTTCGACAGCGGCTCGTGCGCGATGGCCTGATGCATGGTCGCTGGACGGGTTCCCGAAGTTCCCGCGAAGGTACGGCAGCATCGCGTCGAGCGCTTCCGGCAGCAGGGATGTCGATGCGTTGTAATCGAGGTAGATCGCAGCGGTGTCGGTCATGGCGCAAGCTTCACGGGCGAAACGGTGTGATCGCGGGTTTGCAGCGAGCCGTCGGCGCGATGCCAGTCGCGGCGCTGCGGCCGGAACGGCATGAGCAGAATGCGTCCGATCGTCACGTCGCGTGCGTCCTGATACGCGGGCACACCGACCGTGATGTCCCCATGAGGAACGGAGAGAAGAATCGTGCGGTGGAGATAGTCCCAAACGGACAGAAGGCTCGACCAGTTGCTATCCGTCTCGCTGAGTTGGGTCGAATGATGAATGGCGTGCATGCGAGGCGTAACGATGATTCGAACGAGCCAGCGCTCGACGCCTGCCGGGAGTCTCACGTTCGCGTGGTGGAAGAGGATCGAAGCGAAGAGGATCACCTGCCAGACCCACAACGCCTCGGCCGATGCGCCGATGAGGGTGATCTGCGCGGCGCGGTAGACGATGGACAGCGCGTGCTCACCGAAGTGGAAACGCAACGCCGTCGAGCTGTCGAGATCGCGATCGACGTGATGCACCAGGTGAAAGCGCCAGAGAAAGCTCAGGCGATGGCTCGCGAAATGCCAGACCCAAAGCGTGTAGTCGAGCATCACGATCGCGATGATCACGTGCGCGGCTCCGGAGATGCCGGCGACGTTGAGTAAACCGATGTGGCTCTCCGCGACCCACTTTGCCAACGGGACGAGGAGAGGCGTCGCGAGCAGCGTGACCAACGCGTAGGCGGTGCCACCGGTAGTGATGTTCCTCACGATCCGGCGCACCTTCGGCTCGACCGGACGGCGCAGAGGCCGGAGGCGCTCGAAGATGAGCATGAGGAGGAAGACGGCGGCGATGACGCCGGCGGTCACGAGCTGCTGCGAACGCATCGCCGGCAATGTAAATCCAATCGCGACATTTGACAAGTATTCAATTGAATACTAAATTAGCACCGATGAGTAACCCCGATCTCGACATCCATCTCGCGCGTCTCGGAAAAGCGCTGGCTGCTCCAGGCCGCATCGCCATCCTCGAGCTGCTGACGCAGGCGCCTCGAACGGTGGAGCGCCTCGCAACGGATTCAGGGCAGAGCGTCGCGAATACGTCGCAACACTTGCGCGTGCTTCGTGAGGCGCGCCTGGTCGACGCAGAGAAGAACGGTCTCTATGTCACGTATCGGTTGGCGTCCGATGCCGTCGCCGATCTTCTCGTCCGGCTGAGGGAAGTCGGCGAAGAACAGCTCGCGGAAGTGCGCGTGGCGCGACAAGCGCTCGTCGAGAAAACCGCCGACATCGAGGAGATCGATCGCCGGACGCTGCTGCAGCGCATGCGTAAAGGCGAAGCCATCCTGATCGACGTTCGCCCGCACGAGGAGTACGTCGCCGGCCATCTGCCGGGTGCGGTGTCGATTCCGTTGCCAGAGCTGGGCTCCCGGCTGCCTGAATTACCGAAAGGACGCGAGGTCGTCGCGTACTGCCGCGGGCCGTACTGCATGCTCGCCGTCGAGGCAGTCCGCACGCTGACACGCAAAGGGCGGCGTGCGCGACGGCTCGAAGACGGAGTCGTCGAGTGGCGAGCCGCGGGATTGAAAGTCGTTTCAGGCGAAGCAGCGCGCGGAAGAAGGAAGTAAATGAAGAACCTCGTGATCCTGAATGAAGGCCCCTACGGAAATGAACGCAGCTACAACGGGCTCCGCCTCGCACTCGGCCTGGCGAAGAGCGACGGCGAGCAGCTTCGCCTGTTCCTGATCGGCGATGCGGCGGCATGTGCGAAGCACGGGCAGAAAACGCCGAACGGGTACTACAACGTCGAGTCGATCTTGAAAGGCATCGCCGCACGCGGCGCGGAGATCGCCGTCTGTGGATCGTGCATGGACGCGCGAGGCATCGGCGACGGCGAACTCGTACCAGGCAGCACCCGCGGCTCGATGGACGTGCTCACCAGCTGGACACGCGACGCCGACAAGGTTCTGGTGTTCTAGATCATCATGACCTCACAAACGATTCTCGTGCTCGGCGGCGGTGTTGGCGGTGTAGTCACGGCCGTGGAATTGCGGAAGCGCCTGAGCGCCGGGCATCGCGTTGTTCTGATCGACCGCGAAGAGCGGCATGTGTCTCAGCCGTCCCTCCTTTGGCTGATGATCGGACGGCGCAGTGCGCGGCAGATTTCGCGACCGCTCGACCGCCTTCGCCGGCGCGGCATCGACGTGGTCCGCGGGGACATCGAGTCGATCGACGCGGCCAATCGCAGCGTGATGGTCAGCGGCCGTGAGCTTCGCGGCGATGCGGTCGTCGTCTCGCTCGGCGCCGACCTCGCGCCTGAGATGATCAACGGCCTGGTCGGCGCGGGGCATAACTTCTACACGCTCACGGGAGCGCAGAGTCTATTTCAAGCGGCATCGCGTCTACGTGAAGGACGCGTCGCGGTCCTGACGGCGGCTCCGGCGTACAAATGTCCCGCCGCTCCGTACGAAGCCGCGATGCTGCTTGACGATTTCTTCCGGCGACGCGTGGCACTCGGCGCTGTGCGCATCGATCTCTATGCCGCCGAGCCCGCGCCGATGGGGGTTGCCGGGCAGCACGTTTCGGCTGCAGTCGTTGGCATGCTCGAGGCGAAAGGCATCGGCTACCACGCTGGCCACCAGGTCACGTCCGTATCCGCAGAAGATCGACGCCTGTACTTCCGCAACGGTACGACGGCCGATTTTGATCTCCTCGCCTACGTCCCGCCACATCGCGCGCCGCGCGTAGTGTTCGACTCTCCGCTCGCGTCGGACCAGGGTTGGATCGCCGCCGACCGCAATACGTTGGCGACCACGACGCCGGGTATCTGGGCGATCGGTGACGTGACGACGATCCCGCTCAAACTCTGCAAGCCCCTGCCAAAGGCCGGAGTGTTCGCACACCATCAAGCGGCGGTCGTGGCCCGGAATCTCACGCACGCGATCGAAGGCAAAGGCGCGCCGGTTTCATTCGATGGTCATGGCGAGTGCTTCATCGAAACGGGCAACATGCGAGCCGGTTTTGGGAGCGGCAACTTCTACGCGGAACCGTTCCCGGACATCGCCCTCCATCAACCATCGGTCACGCGACATCTGGCGAAGGTGCTCTTCGAGAAGCAGTGGCTACATCGATGGTTCTGACCTCGACGGAGGACTTGCCACCGCCAGATGAGCACCGCAGGTTTGGCAAAAGCCATGCTCAGCGCGTGGAGCATGTAGTGCATCACGTTCTCACTTCTTCAGCAGCTTCACGATGACGACGACGAGCAGGATGATGAGCAGCACGCCGACCATCGTCCAGATCCACATGTGTGCCATCATCCCGCCCATCATCCCCTGCATGCCCTGCATTCGATTCACCTCACTTCTTCGACTTCACTCCGTGACGTAGTACGAGCCGTTCCCGTCGTGCACCGTCTTGCACCTGCTGAGCCGTCGGGCCGCAGCTCGGCCACCTTTGCGCGACGCAATTCGTAGTCCATCTTCATCGCGGCGTCTTGCCGCGCAATTCCACGTTGTCGAGGTTGGTGTTCTTCGCCGGATCGCGAGGGATGAGCGTCACCGTCATTGGATACGTCGTTTCATTTCTCCGTGGATGATCGTCTGCGTTGTTTTCGAGCACGCGCGTTTCGTCCCGGCCTGCGACACGACGGATGAGGCCCAAAGATCAGCGTATATACCCTAACCCCACCGCGCCACGGCGCCGGTGAGCTTCGAGGATCGCGTTTCTCTTCGAGTGACGACGGTCACACGACGATGTGCGACCGCTCGCGTCGGGCAGCACGACTGCACACTATCGTTTGTCAGTGGCAGGAGGAGGACGGTTCCGCGCACTCGTCGGACCGGTGATGGCCGGCTCGATCGTGTTGTTTTTGACCGCTCTTCATTCGACTGCACGACTCGAAGCGTTGGGGCATGATCTTTTGCTTCGGGCCATGCCGGCAGCCGCTGCTCGCGAGGTCGCCGTGGTCGCGATCGACGAGCAGTCGCTCGATCGTGAGGGGCCGTGGCCGTGGCCCAGAGAGCGGCTTGCCGCACTGGTCAGCCGTGCTGCGGATTCGGGCGCGCCGGTCGTAGGCATCGATCTGTTGCTGCATGACGAACGACCGGACGACGCTGCGTTAGCGCTCGCATGCCGTCGAGTCCGCTGCGTCGTCGCGGCGACGCTGGATGAGCGGATGAAATGGATCGTGCCGGCGCAAACGCTTGGGCCGGACGTTCATCCGGCGCATGCGGCATTCGAGCTCGATGACGATGGCATCCTGCGCAGGATCTCGATCGCCAAACAGGACGGAGAGACCTCGCTTCCGGCGTTTGCAGTCCAGGTCTCCGCGTTCGCGTCCGGAACGTCGATCAGTGCAGGGCGCGCGCTCGTTCCGGGCTTCCACACACCGCCCGGCTCTATGCCGATCATTCCGGCCACGAACGTTCTGCGCGGGAACAAGAGCGCGCTCGCGGTGCTCCGCGGACGGGTCGTCGTGATTGGAACGACAGCGGTGGCGCTCGGCGACCGCGTCATGACGCCGCGATCGCGCCGGCACGTGACCGATCCAGGCGTTCTCGTGCAGGCATCTGCGATCGAATCGCTGCTCGCCGGAGACACGTTCCGGGAGATGTCCCCTCTCCTCTCGGCGCTGCTCGCGATGTCGCTCGTCTGGATTGTGCTCTACATCGGCCGCTGGCACGACTGGCGCCGGCGTGCCACTAGCGAAGCAGTCCTGCTCCTTGTCCCAACGACAGCCGCGGTGGCTCTCGTCTTCATGCACACCTTCATACCGCTCGTCATGTTGACGGCCGCTGTGGCGATCACGGTGGTCGCGAGCGAAGCGCGGCGCGCGCTGCAGTTGATGCGGCACGGCCGCGCGGCGGTCAGGACTCTGGAGGGCGATCTCGGTCCGCAGCCGTTTTCTGATGGTTCGGCCACCGACGTCGGCCCGCGTCTCGAGGCGCTCGCCAGCGCAATCGTGCACCGCCGTGTGAGTGACGCCGAATCGAAGCGTGTTCTGGCGCATGAGCTGAAGACGCCGCTGACGTCGATGCGCAGCCTGTCGCAGTTGCTCATCGGTTTCGATCTCACGCCGGCCGAACGTCAGCGCGTCGCCTTGATGCTCGGCGACGAGGCGGAGAAACTCCAGGAGATGATCACGCAGTTGCTCGAGATCGAGCAGCTTGCGCTGAGACAGCGTTCCGACTCGGTCCCCGCGATCGATCTTTGCGATGTCATCACCTCGCGGGTAGCGTTTCTTGCACGCGGAGTAGCGCGGGAGATCGATCTGACAAGCGAGTCGCACGTTTTCATCGCTGGCGAGCGGGCATTGATCGAGCGCGTCATCGACAACCTCGTCGGGAATGCGGTGAAGTACTCGCCGCCGCCCCATCCCGTGTCGGTGACGCTGCGGTGCCAGGGAGACCTGGCGGTTCTCGAAGTCATGGATCACGGCCCCGGCGTTCCTCCCGCCGAGCGCGAACGGATCTTCGGGAGCTTCGCGCGCGGGAGCACCGCTGAAGGCACCGACGGTCTCGGTCTCGGCCTCGCACTCGTCGCCGAAGCCGTCCGGTGGCATCGCGGAGCGATCGAAGTGCTAGATCGGGCGGGAGGCGGCAGCATCTTTCGTGTCTGCTTCCCTGCCCTTGCTGCCGCACCGATTGCGGAGGCAGTGTGATGGCGCGTGTGCTTGTCGTCGACGACGACCGGGCGATCCGCGAGTCGGCCGCGCTGGCGCTGGAGAAGGCGGGACATCGCGTCTTTCGCGCGGCAGGTGCTGCTGAAGCACGCGAAGTCCTGGCCGAACAGGCGATCGCCGTTGTTGTCAGCGACATCTACATGCCGGGCGAGGACGGGCTCGAGCTGCTGCAGTCGCTCGCATCGCGGCGAAATCGGCCGGCCGTCATTCTGATGACCGCGCGAGGTACGATCGAAACCGCGACGATCGCCGCGCGCGTCGGCGCCTTCGACTATCTCGCCAAGCCGTTCGACGTTGCCGCGTTGCTCGCCCGCGTTCGCGCAGCCGTCACTCCGACTGAGGATGTTCCCGATGATCGGCCCGTGGCGCCCGAATCGATGATCGTCGGCGTCCATTCATCGATGGTTGAGATGTACAAGTCGATGACGCGTGTCGCACCGCTGTCCGTTCCGGTTCTCATTCACGGCGAGAGCGGGAGCGGCAAGGAGCTGGCCGCCCGCGCCATTCACATGTACGGCTCGCGGGCCGACGGCCCGTTCGTGCCAATCAACTGCGGCGCGATCCCCGACACGCTGCTCGAGAGTGAATTGTTCGGAGCGGTGCGCGGCGCATACACCGATGCGCGGCACGACCGGCGCGGCGCTCTTGCGCGCGGCGACCACGGCACGATCTTCCTCGACGAGATCGGCGATACCTCGCCCTCGTTCCAGGTGAAGCTCCTGCGCTTCCTGCAGGACGGGGTCGTCACGCCGCTCGGGTCGGAAAAGTCGATCGCTGTGGACGTACGCGTCATCGCCGCCACGCACCGCAACGTCCGCGAGCTCGTGAAAGAGGGGCGCTTTCGCGAAGACCTTTTCTTCCGGCTCGCCGGTTACGAGATCAACGTTCCGCCGCTCCGCGAGCGCGCTACGGACATCCCGCTCCTCATCGATCACATCTGCCGCCGGCTTGGTATCGAGCTCGGACGCGAAGCGATCGCCGGTCCGTCCACTGCGGTTCTGGAGATTCTCCAGCGCCATTCGTGGCCGGGCAACGTGCGTGAGCTCGAACAGGTCGTGCGCAGGATCGTCATCGATTCAGGAGCGCTGCTCGACGTCGCCCTGGCATCGCGTGTACTTGTGTCGATGAGCAGCGGCGAATCGGCGGTAAATACCATGGTCGAATCCGTGGACGCCGTCGCGCTGACTTCGCTCGATGAGATCGAACGCCGGCACATCGTCACGGTGCTCGAAGCCGTGAGCGGCAACCAGACGCGAGCCGCCGCCATCCTCGGCATTGAGCGAAACACCCTGGCCCGAAAGATCAAGCGATTCGGCATTTCCACCGGGTCGTCATAAAGGAGATCGCAATGCACCGGTGCGTCATCGCTACGATCATCTCGATTAGCATCGCCGTTCCGATTCATGGACAGACGCCGATTGATTATCGGTTCGACCATGTCCGAAGCAGAGTCACCGTCACGATGCCTGCCTCGGAGATTCGCGCAGCCGAGGGCACGATGGCTCACAGCGGCGATCGTGTTCGTGCCGGCTGGTTTGGGTACGCCAGGCTCACCGCGCCGCGGTATGCGGCACATTTCGAAGTGTTCGCCGGAACGGAGATTCGTCTCGCGGGCGGGACGCCGGGAGTTCTGCTGACGCTCGACCGCGGACGTCTGGAAGCGATCTTCGACGCGATTACGGGCGAGGAGCCACGCATGGTGCAGACGCCCGGAGCGTTGCTCGCCGTGCGCGGGACGCGTTACGGCGTCGAGGTCGGCCGAAGTGGCGACGCCGATCTGGCCGTTTTTGAAGGCGTGGTTGAAGTGCGATCGCCGCTGCGCTCCGAGCCGCTCTTCGTCCGGGCGGGAGAGAGCTGTCACTTCGGCACACACACGGCGCCGAGCGCAATGCCGATGCGCGGCATGACCGAGGAGATGTGGCGGCAGCACGGCATGGCCGGCGAGGGCACGATGCCGCGCGACGGCGGCATGGATGGAATGTCGCGGCCGCAGGGGACTTCACCGCGTCCTCCGATGTCGGGATCGGGTCATCACGGTTGATGAAGCAGCTGCTTCATCGCGACGCATCCGCGTCATTTCGAAGCGGGTGATTGCTGCAAATCGACGCGAAAGTCCTCTCAAAACGGCCGTTTTCGCTGGCAGTCGGATTGCGATGAGAACGAAGCGTCCAGAGCGGTTCGCTCGACAAAGACAGAACGAAACAATGGAGAAATTACGATGAAACGCACAAGATTGATGATCGCATTCGCATCGAGCCTGCTCGTCGCACAGTTGGCGACGGCACAGATGATGGGGAGTGGCGGCAGCGGCAACCCTCACGGCTCTTCACCTTCAAACGGTTCCGGTGGCATGAATGGGTCCGGTGGCATGAACGGCTCCGGCATGACAGGCGGGATGGATGACGGATTCGGCGGAATGGGACAGGCTCTCAACGTTGGCGCGGATGGTGTCGTCTACACGCAACGCGTCACGACGGTTGCGGGCCAGACTTCGTCGCTCGAAGTCGTCGCGATTCGCCCGACCGGCGCGGTCGCATGGACAGCGAAACTCGACGGCGGAATGAGCCGCCTGAAACTGTCTGGCAACCTCGTTCTCGTCGCCAGCGGCAACGGCGACATGGGAATGAACGGAGGAAACGATTCCGCGGACGACAAGTCGCAGCTCGTCGCGTTGTCGACAGCATCAGGATCCGTTCAGTGGCGCCTGGATTTCGACGGGTTCGTCACCGCGCTAGAGCCGTTCTCCGGCGGAACGTACGTCCTCATGGCGAAGAACGACGCGGTCAATGCTGGAACCGGTTCGCACGGCGGTTCGAACGGAACGACGTCGATGAAGCGGACGGTGGCGGCGGTCGACAATACCGGCAGGGTGCTCTGGAGCTTCGATCTCAACTAGGTGGCATCTCTCTCGCCGGCTGGCGGCAAATTCGCCAGCCGGCGAGATTCCGTATAGTCGTCAAGAGGCCAGAAGAAGATTGATGAGCGCGGAGTTACTGTGAGTGTCAGCGCTCGTTGTGCGGGAACCCTCGATGACGATCTTGCCCGCTCCAACCTCGGTTTTAAAACGCCGTCAGCGAAAAGCCCGAGAGTTCCCATTCGTTGCCGTTCGATTTCAGCGACCCCGCCATCGGTCCGCGTCGCTTCGTATCGGACGAACGGCAGAATCTTGCGGATGGAGTTGAGGTCACCCTGTACGTACCAGCCGCGGATTTTCTGATCCGGCAAACCCGGCGAATCCTCGCCGGTCACGTACGTTCCGGCGACGCGGTCTCGAAGAACTTAGGCGGGTATAGTGCTGGGCCCGCAGACGCGGATAGGCCGTGGACGTCCGCCGAATGAAGTTTCTTTCCCTCTATACAGACAACTCCGCGTCAGATGGCCGAAGCGCTGCTCCGGCATGCCCCACGGCAGTGCCCAACAGTCACCCCCTGTCTTCATTTGCCGGCCATCTCGGTCGCACGCATCGCATGAAACAGAGCGAGCAGCTCGGCAGCCCTCGCGAGTCGTTGCGCTCTCTCGATCAATTGGTCGCGATTCTCGCGGATTTTCTTGATTCGCGGGTCGTCATTCACGTTTTTCGGAATGACAGGAATGCGCTGCTCATCCGCGTAGGCATTGCGACGATAGGTTGTCACATTCGCGCGGTACGAGGTGGCCTTCTCCTCGTATGCTCGGGCCAATGCACGGTGCTCATCGGCGGTCGTTGCGTCTCCCGGAATCGCGACGATCGCAATGTCAGCGATCAGCGATCGGCAAGCACCATCGCCGCCGTTGCTTACCTCTGCCGTACACGGCCAGCTCGCACAACGGACGATGAACGCGATCACCAGAATGGGGACTGTCCAATGCTGTTTCATTCCATTCTCCTTCCTCATGCCACAGCTTCCTGGTTACGCGGCTTTCTTGTCTCCGAGCTCCACCTTGAGGCGCCAGAAAGCGAAGCATGTCTTTCAGCGTCAGAATGCCAATGAGGCGATCGCCTTCCGTGTTCAGAAGGCAAGACAGCACCGGTGCGATTCCGCGCATGGAGCATCCGTGCTCGGAAGGATGCAGTTCTCGTCCGTGCAGCGACCGGCAATTGCACCGACGGTCTGCCGGTGCCACTCCTCACGCTGAATCGCGACGTCTTTCGTCGTGGCGCAGCCGACAAGCTTCCCGTCGGAGACGACTGGATCGCGGTTCGAACGGCACGACGTCGATTAAGCGAACGGTGGCGGCGGTCGACAATACCGGCAAGGTGCTTTGAGCATGATCTCAACTAGCTGGACCTCTCTTGCCGGCTGGCGGCGGTTCGCCGGCCGGCGAGATTCGGTACAGTCCTCAAAAGGCCAGAAGAAGATTGACGAGCGCGGAGTTACTGTGACTCTCAGCGCTCGTCGTGCGGGAACCCTCGATGACGATCCGACCAGCGCCGACCTCGGTTTCAAATGCGGTCAGCGAAAATCCGATGGTTCCCTTCCGCTGCCGTTCGACGTCTGAGGCGCCATCGTTGGTCCGCGTGGCTTCGTATCGCACGAACGGCGCGATCTTGCGGATGGAGTTGAGGTCGCCCTGCACGTACCAGCCGCGAATCTTCTGATCCGAGAGGCTGGCGATCGAGTCTTTACCTGTAACGTACGCTCCGGCGACACGGTAGGCACTTCGCGTGAAGTTCGCAAACAGCGCGCTTCGGTTGTATCGGTCGAATGCGCCAACCGAGGGATCGGTGATGTCGTAGCCGCCGCGATGCGTGTAGAGGCCGATGCCGGTAACACCATCGGGCAGCGCGAACTCTCCCGATGCAAAGAAATCCTTGTGTCGATTCACCGAAACCTGGCCCGGAATATCTTCGCCGTTCACTACCCCTGTTTCGAAGAACAGCGACTTCCACCCACCTGCGGCCGTGACTCCGAAGCTGCCGCGCGCAGGAGTGAACGGGTTCAGACCGAGCGTAGAGTCGGTGATGATCAACGGCGTCGACGCTGAGGCCATGATTCCATTGGCGTAGTTCCGGATGATGGTCGGTGTTAGCTTCCCGGCGCGTGCCGTGACGAACGACTCTTTTCCGAAGGCTTTGGTCGCCTGCGCGTAGATGGCTTCGAAATCGTTGTTCACATTGGCGTCGAGGTATGCGGAAAAGTATTCAGACAGTGCACCACCCGCGTGAAGGTGGAAATCGGGTTGAGTGAATTGGCTGGCTGTTCCCTGGGCGATGTCGTATTCCGTCTCGACGTGCCCGCCGAGGAAGTGCGAGAAGTCTTTGTCAAACGTGTCGGTATCGAAGCGATGTCCTTTGCGGAAGAAGTCGAGCCCCATGCTCGTGAGCTGGAGGCTTGGATAGGCATGGCAGCTTGAGCATGGCACGCTGTATCGGCGTGACCACATTGGAACAGCCCACGCAGCAGGCGTGAGAGATAGAGCGAACGTAACGAACAACACGTAGACCGGGATTTTTTGCAGACGGATCATTTGATCTCTCCCTTTGTGAACCGCAGATGAAAGCGAAGCGGGAAGGAAGGATTGCGATCAGATCCGGAACACGGAGTTGACGAGGTGGAGAGGGCGATCGGCGCGATTCAGCGCCCGTTGGAGTAGCGGCATGAAGGCGACTGACAATTGGTCAGTCGGCCGCGCGTGGACGGGTAACTCTGGAGGCGTGTCCTGGGTAAGAGCGGTTGCCGCGAGCAGCGATCCCGCCTCCTCGATGTCATCACTGACAGTGGTCGGCTCGAGAGTGCGGCAGGGAGTGCCGGTGACCGATAGAGGAAGCGACATGGAGTGGTGGCAGCATGCCTTCGCGCAGCCGCCTGGCATCGTACAAGCTCCCGTTCCGGCCCAGAGCGGCAGCACGAACGCGGCCGCAACGAAGATCAGTGCCGTTGCAGCGCTGCAGAGGCTTCGCACGGACGATCTGCGTGGATGGTCAATCATCGAACGTCACGACTGAAACAAATCGTAAGTCCGCCGCCGGTTCACGCGAGTGCGGGCAATCACGCAACGATGTGACAGCTTTGCTTCGTTGGCTCGAGAGAAAATGCTGCTGAATACGCCAACAACGGCCCAATGCTCCGCTCGAAGACGAACCCGGCATCGGCCGCCTTTCTGCGAAGCGAACGAAGAGCGATGAAGTCAGGATCGATCACGATCTCGCTGATGATCAGTCGTCCGCCGTGCTTCAGCACCCGGTGCAACTCGCGAAGCGCGATCGTTGCATCAGGGATTTCTCCAAGGACACCGACCATGTACGCCGCATCGAAGGTGTAATCCACATACGGAAGATGTTGCGCATCACCAGCTTGCACAATGATGTTGGTGACCCCCTGGACGGCGGCTCGGCGGGTCAGTTCGTCGATCATCGATTGTTGCACGTCGAGCGCATGGAGTACGCCATCGGGAAGCATCGCGGATGCGACCGGGACCGCGTGAAGTCCGACTCCACAACCAACTTCGAGGATCGTTTCGCCGGTCCGTGGTTTGAGTATTCGAATCAGACGTTCCGGTGAGTGCGGACCTCGAGGAAGGTAAAGGATCCAGCGCATGAAATGCGGCATTGCGGCCGGCGATTTGCGACTCCAGAGCCGACCGATGACATCCATGGCCACTGCGACACCCGCGGTCAATATGACCCATCGCCGGCGCCGGAGAAGAGCGGCGAGAGCAGCAGCCATCCAGCTCGCGAGGCTCAGATGGAACAGCAATGCTCTTGCGATCAGCTCTCCTTGCGACGCGCTCTTCTCCGGGGCTATCGACTGCGATTTCGGCACGTTCGCACTCTCTGTCTAGCCGCCGATCGTTTTCACGCAGACGAGGATGGCAAGCAGCAAAACGACGGCTCCGAGAATGAGCCACTTCCGCTTGCGGGCCGTGTTCTGTCCGTAAGCGTTTTCGCAACATGGAGAGGGATTGATCTTCATTCTCGGTCTCCTGACATCGGATGCTTGCGGGACAACGAACGCAAATGAAACTCCAACCAGAGCAGCATCCTCGAACTGCCACTCCACCTCACGAGATATCAGGCGCTCGCGTCTTTATGTGCCGGGAATGACGATCTCGTGTGACGAGCGTCACGTCTCAGCGGATCCCCACTTCAGTTTCCGCTGGAGGATCGATCCCTCCGCGAACGGCTCATTCGCCCCGCGACCGTCTCGCGTCGAGCCGAAAGGCGGATCGCATCGCCGCCGACGATCTCGATCAGCAGGGGCGGGGCGGAACGGTAATACGTTCCATGGGTATCGTCGGTCTCGATCAGCCGCGCGTGATATTCATTCGCGACGAGGCGAACGCGCTCCATCGGCGCCACTTGGTCCCGCGCACCATGCACAAAAGTGATGTTCGCACGCGTGCGGCGCAGCGATTCAGTAATCGGATGGCAGAGAATTGCGTCGCGAATCGTCCCGTCGAGCGAGGGCCAGAAGTGCAGTGCGCCATCACGCGCCACGTCACTCGGCAGATCGGGACGAAACCGCGCAGCGATCAGTGCGGAGATCGGACCGATAGCATTATGGAGCGCGCAGACGATCCTTGCCAGCGGACGCCCCTGCACGGTCAGGCCCGCAAGCCACGACATGCCGCCGACGTCGCGGCGTGCCTCCTCGGATGACCGATAAACAGGCGAGCCAAACAGGATGAGATGATCGACCTCCTCCGGGAAGCGGGAGGCATATTCCGTAGCGACGAGCGCCCCGAAAGAGTGGGCGACGATCGTGACGTTGCGAACCGCTCCCTCATGTAGGAGCGTCCGCCGGAGAGCCATCACATGATCGTCGAGCGTGTAACCGCGATCCGGCCATGGCGAGCGGCCGAATCCGAGAAGATCGATGTAAAGGAATTGCGTTCCATCGCGTGGTGTGAGGCCTGCCGCCCGCCAGTAATGCGTCGATCCCAGCAGACCGGGCAGAAAGACGATGACCCGGGAACCTGAACCCGCTGCCTCGACATACAGCCTGTCGCCAAGCGCCGCTCGCGCCCGTTGCGCGCGATGGACCGCGAACGACTCGCAGGCGATGGTTGCCCCGCATAGCACGGCAACCAGTGCCAGCATGACGATGCGGCGACGATATCTGATCACTCTCACGAGGTCCGCTCCGTGTGTGTGCCAGGAGTGTTATCGTCGGATAGTCGTTCGTGAACGAACGTGCGAAGACACCGGAGCGAACAGAAGAAGATCTCGCCGCTTTCGCTCCTGATTCGGGCAATGGCCGCATCGGTCGTAACGTGCATGCGGCAAACCGGATCGATGTGCGCCGGAGTGGTGACATGCTTACCGCGCACTTCGTAGATCACCACGCGATCATGCACGTTGCGAAAGAGGACGGGACCGAGCTCGACGACGGTGCACAGCCCACACTCCGCGATCCGGGTGGCAACGGCCGCGGTGCAGAGAACCTGACCGGCACTGGCGTGCGCGGCGACGCGGGCCGCGAGATTCACGGAGGCACCGAAGTAGTCGCCCTCCACTTCTCTGGCCGGTCCGACATGCAGACCCGCTCTGATCATCGGAAAATCGGGAGTGGAATCGGTCAGAGCCTGCAATTCGAGAATGAGGCTGATCGCGGTCTCGGGGTCAACGGCAACTAGCATCACGGCGTCGCCGATGGTCTTGACCAGTGTCGTGCCATCGCGAAGCAGCGACCGGACGATTTCGTAGAAACGAAGCGCCACAGCCGTTGCGGTCTCGTCGCCATGCGCTTCAGTCAGGGCCGTGAATCCCGACAGGTCGACGAAGGCGATCGTTCGCTCTTCTTCCGGCAACATGAATCGTCCTTACTCTCCTGCCAGAGCATGCATCGACGAACGTTCGCCGCGATGCGCCTTCGCCTGCAGCATGAGCAGTCCGAGGACCAGATCCTTCGCGCCGGCGGTGCAGACCGCATCCCAATGCCGGTCGATGTAGCGTTGAATATAGGTGAGGACGTCGGTGTAAAGGACGCGACGATAGAAAGCTCGTCCCTCCACCGTGCTTCCGAATGCCACCACGCGTGCCGTGTGGCCGTTCGGCAGCACGGTCGAACCGCGCTGCACGAGCTGCGACAGATGGGAGTCGGAGATGCAGTGTCCACAGCAACCGAAGCGGATCAGCGCCGCGCGGATCACGTCGGGATTCGCCGCCGCAGCGTTGATCTCCGCTCGCCCTTCCTTCACTTCGGCGATGAGCATGTCGGGGGTCGTCTCGGGTACGCCGAGGGCCGCATCGGTGAGTCCATCGACGCGCGCGGTGTGGTGCCGTTCGTCGACGAGACAATCGGCCGCCGCGGGGAAGCGAAAGGCGATGACGTCGAGATCGGTCATCGTGCGGTGACTGCCATGACGGCCGCCGCCGATGATCGGGTACTCCGTCACCGTGAAATAGCCGTTGAGCTGCAGGTACGTGCGTACAAGGGCTACCGCGTTGTCCATGGCAGATCCTCCTTCCGTCACCACTGGAACGGCTTCGCGCCGAGGGCCTTGAGCTTCTCTTTCATCTCGGCGAGGCAGTGGATCTCACATTCGTCAACCGAGCGATCGAATTGCTGGCGATGCACGATGTCGATGGCCACGATCACGTCTTTCCGCATCTTCCGGCGTGGCGAAAAGTGAAGCGCAACGTCGTATGGCTCGATTGCGTATCTGCTGGCGCGGCCGTTGGGAGGCATGATGCCGTGCGCGAGCGTCGTGAGTGCCTGAAAGACGGGGCGGCACTCGATGCAACCGGCAGCCGGTGGATGCGCGGGATGATCGTGCGTTCCGATGAGATCGAGCTCATAACCGATGGCGATCCTTCCGCCAGCGGCCGGAACGTGCCAGATCGGATAGGACTCGAAGCAGACCTTATGGCGCTGAACCAGGTCCTTCAGTTCGGTGTCGTGCGTGGCGAATGGGTCGTGTTGGATGGTCATCTCAGGCCTCTCCTGTGCCATCCGCTGGAACGCTGCGCGCCAGCGGATGGCATCCTCAAAACGATGACTAGAGCATCATGAACAGCATCATTACGGCCATGGCTGCGATCCAGTACCAGGCGTGTTGGTGAAACATCGGCGGTAGACCTCCTTTCAGTGGTGATGTGCGTGATGAGTGGAGGACGATTCGTCCGCCGCGAACATGCCGCAATTGCGCATGTCCTTGCCTACGTATGGATTGGTGATCGTTCCAACCGGCTGCAGCCAGGACTTCTGCTCCATTGCGCAATACGCGGCCACAAGTCCGTCATCGCCGCGCGTCGCGTGGTACTGGATGACCTCATCGGACAACGCGCTGAAGGCCTGACGTGCGGCGGCGAGGTCGTTTGCTTCCTCAAGAACCGCGGCCCGCACGGCAATGGTGTGCAGGTCAGCCTCGTGCGCTGCCATCACGATTGCCCTCGCCGCTGCTCGTACACCGGCGACGGAATTTTCGATCAGCGCCAGCCGGGCGTCCTCATAGGCCTGAAGAACGGGGTCTGCCTCAGCTTCATGCATCACATGTCGCGTTCGGCTGGTCGTGCCGCAGGCGAGGGCGCTCGTGCCAAGCGCGAGGAGCAGGGTTGTAAGAGAGATCCATACGAGCTTTCGTGTCATCAATGTTCTCCTTGATGTTCGTTTAAGAAGCGATTGAAGGCGCCGTTTCGAGCTTTGTTATGTCGATCGTTCCGCGGTTGCAATGAACTCTTCGACACGAGGTTCACTCCATAGGGCGTCAGCGGTCGTGGTAGAGGTCCTCCAAAGTTCCTCCCGTTTTGCGTAAGGCATACGCGATCGGTGACGAGGCGCCGGATGATCCCGGCAGTGATGCGATGTCACAGGCTTCATCGTGCCGCCCTCAGTTGTTGAGCGCGGAGGCGGTAATGTTTCGCCATGTCGTCGGCGCGACGCGCCAGCTCGAGATCGTTCTCCACAGCATCCTGACAATGCTCTCTCGCGCTGCGCGCGCGCGCCGTCTCGATCCACGTTCCGCCGCGGCCTGGCGGCGTTCCCACTCCGCCGTATTGCGGCTGCTGGGTGTATGGCGCGCGTGAAGAGCGAAGCATGGCCAGATGCCGGTCGGCGTCGCTGCGCAACCTCGCCGCTTCCTGTTCGTAGTCGAAGGCTCGCGCGTCGTACTCCGCCGCCGTTACTGGAACGGTTGCGTGCAGCGGGGGAGTCTCACTTCCCTCTTCCGATGTCGAGGCCGAGGTCCACGGGGCAGCCGCACGCTCATACGCCTCGGCCGCGCGTGTTGCTGCTTCCATGTACTCGTGGCAAAGCTCGATCATCGTTCGCCGCCACCGGCGGTCACGACGCGACCCTCCACTCATGGCTGCGTATTGCCGCGCCATATCCTCGTGGGCCCCTGCCTCCGCGCGCAATTGGGTCGCGCGCTGCAGCGCTTCCCACGGCGGGATCTGCGCCGCCGGTGTTTGTTCGATCTGCGCGCTCGCCGATGCGACTGCCAGTATCAGCGCGATGAGAACCGTCGAAAAGCGAATCATGGTGCCTCCTGCTGACCGCGAACGGGCAACTCGACAGCGACTCGTTCGTTTCGTTCATGCGCGCGAAGCGCGATTGTCAGGATTCCTTCCTGGCGCGGATCGACACGGGCCATGAGGTGATCATTCATCGGCTCGAGTGCGACTGGCGTTGCGACGCCTCCCGCGCGGGCGTACCACGCGCGAGCCCCGAGGCGCTCCGGCGGGACCGTTGACCCATCGGCGTCCGTGGCGAGGAGCGATAGCTGATCGCGCATGTCGCTGATTCGGAGGGTGAACGGCCCGACGTATTGCGTTGCGATCGCGCGGGGTGCGCGCTCCGAGACCACGATTGATTCGGGAACGACCGGAATGCTGTCGGAGCTGCGGCGCCCGTTGATGAAACCCACCACCAGCATCACCGCCGCGAAGAGCATGACGACCAAGCGACCGGTCGCACCGGCCGGCGGAAGTGCCAGCCGGTGCGCGGGCCTGCTGCCCAGGTCTGTGCGAGAGGTTGGAGAGGCAGTTGAAGGTGTGGAGGTGGGATCAGTGGTGGGATGACCCGGCCGGCAGCAGAAGGCCGAGAGCTTGGTTTCATGTTCAGTGCGGAGCCGGGAATCGCGATCAATAGAGAGGTTGACCGGCATGGCGTCCTCCGTGTTGCGGTGCGATGGAGCGGATCTGATGGCGACAGACGGCATGTCCCTCGCTCAGCGCGTGGGTGCGCGTCATCGTCGCCTGCCATTCATCGGCGATTGCGGATTCGACATCGCAAACGAGCGGTCGGGCGAGATGCGCGATGCCGAGCTCGCGATAGAGCTGCAGTCCGGAGCAGCGATGAATTTCGAGCGTCAGGGAGCCGTCGGATGGCGACACGGTTCGAAGCGAGTAGGCCGGTCCGACCAATCCAAACAAGTGAGAGAGGCGCGAGGCGACGGAGAGGCGCGCGATGCTGTCCAATGTCAGGAGCCGTCCAAGCCACCATGGAATGCGCGAGAGATTCCGATAGCAGCGCCGGCCGATTTCCGCGACCACGGCAGTCGCGTGCGACTCCTCGGCACCGGAGCGCATCATCGCGCAATGCAGCGCTGCGGATGCCGCGGCCAGCGAGAGCATGATCCGCGTGCCGGGAGGGCGACGGACAGGAACGCGCGCCACGATGGGACCGAATGCGTCCCACGCGTGCCACAAAATCTGGTGCGCGCTAACAGCGTCGTACTCGCGCTTGAGCACGTCGAGCGCATGCCGGCTCACGTGCGGCAGGACGACGTGGTCGATGCGGGTTCCGATGTATGCGAATGGATTCACAATTCGATCTCCGAGTGTGGTCGCGCGCATCAGCGCACGCGGTTGCGTGGCGGTAGAACGCGGGAGATCGAAACGCTAAATGAGGAAGACGTCGTTAACGACGTAGAGATGTCGTGACGCACGATGCGCGAAGGGCTGTACGACCGAGCTCGCGGTCACGGCGCTGGCGCTATCAACCAGAGCGTGAGGCGCGACAGGCGGCGTGGTGGCGGGAGAGCCGGCGACGATGTAGAGCGTCTCGCTTGCCTGAGGAGAGGCGAGCGAACAGCCTTCTGTTGAATGGCAGCCGCCCGGCGGCATTGCGGCATGATCTGCTGCCGGCACGCTATGGTCGCAGCAAGGCATCATGCATGCGGCGGCCGCCGGGCAGAGCGGCATGACCAGCGCCAGAACCAGCAGCGAAATCGGCGCCGTGATTGCGGCGAGATGAGGCCTCCGGCTCTCGTTTATCGGCTCGCGGCTGATTCTACTAGTCATGCTGTTCATGTTGCGTCTCCCTCAAGGGACCTGCCGTGCCGGACATCACTGGCCACGGTGTCGAGTCCTTGCCGGTTCAGATGATGAGCTCCGACTCGAGCATGCCGCCGCACCCATCCTGATGTGGCGCCTCATTGCAGCGGCCCACATAGCAGGAATCACCGGTATGGCCGCTGGGATTGGTGTAATCGCGCCAGGCCTGGATCACCTGTCGCAGTTCATCGGCCGTCGCCGCATAGTGGGACAGGACATGGTTGCTCAGGCCCCAGACAGTCTTTGACAGATTGCACTTACAGCAGCATGTGTATGCATTTGAATTCTTGCAGCAGGCGGCGGGCATCGCGGCGAGCACTTCATACTTGATCGCTTCCTGCTGGGGAGTCAATTGGATGGACGAGTAGTAACGGATGAATTCGCGCGATTGTGCGGCGACGTCGGAGAAGACGAGTTTCCCTCCGAGGAGCGCCACATTCGCGCGGGGACCGGCGGCGATCCGCGCCGCCTTCGCACTCGCGCGCACATGATGCGTGACATATGCGCGCGAACCAACCGTTGCTGCCACGATGAACGCGACGACGCCAACGATCGACACGATCACGGCTGCCAGTACTCCGGCCGGCTTCAGTTTCTTCTGCTGCCTGCGCATGCTCCACCTCATTGAGCTTTCACGATCTGTCCGCAGTTCGGCATCCGCGATCCATAGGGATTGCGCAGCTCGCCCCTCGGCTGAATCCAGCGCAGTTTCACCATTGGACAATAGGCGACGAGGAGATCGTCCCGGCCGGCGATCGTCATCGCGCTGCGAATCCCTTCCGACGCTTCGCCGAAGGCTTTGCGGGCGTCGGTGATCGTAGCCGCCTTCTCGATCTTCGCCGCTGCCACCGCGACGTTCGTCCAGGGAATCACGAGCTCCGGCCCGCGTCCCGTCGCGGTTCTGGCCCATACCGCTTCCGCTTGTGCCGCCGCGCGCAGCTTCGACCCCTCGGTTCTTACAATGGAGAGGTGATCGTCCGTCAACGCAATTCGAACCGCGTCATAAGGCTGCTGGACAGCACTGAAGCTGCACGCCGGACATTTGGCGGGATTTTCGGCGGCCGCCAGCGGCAGCATCAGCAAAACGAGGAGCGCGAATGCCAATTTACGATTCATGTTCGTATCTCCGACTCAAAAGCGGATGGCGTTGTCATCCATGCCGCCGCATCCGTTCTGGGCGAACGGGCGATTGCAGCCGCCGGTCTGGCAGACGTCGCCACTGAAACCGTCGGGATTCACGTAAGCGATCCACTCCTTCGCCGCTTCCTGTAGCTGCGCGGCGTTGTAGCCCTTTTTCGCGATCAAGTAGTTCGCCATGCCCCATAGTGCTTTGGAGAAATTGCACGGGCAGCAGCAGGTCAACGCCGAGAAGTCCTTACAGCAAACGGCGTGAAGTGACGAGAGCGCGTCGCTCTTGATCTTCTCCTGCGCGGCAGTGAGGTGGATCATCTTGTAATACTCGATATATTTGCGGGTTTGCGTCTCGACCGGCTCGAATTTGAGCGTTGCTGCCGAGCTGCCCAGCGGCAATGTCAGTACGACGATGGCTGCTATGACGTGTTTCATGATTCTCCTCAGACACTGAGTTTTTCTTCGTGCATCCCGCCGCAGCCATTGCGAGAGGCATTGGCGTCACAAGCGCCGCGATAACAGGCGTTGCCGGAATAGCCGTCCGGATTGACGTACCCGAGCCAGGCATCGACGGCGGCGCGCACCTGTTTGGCGTCGGCGCCTTGCTTCGCAATCGCGTAATGGCTCAATCCCCAGATTGTTTTCGAGAGATTGCACGGACAGCAGCAGGTATAGGCAGTCGATCCGTTGCAGCAGGCCGCAGGGATCGCGCCGAGGGCCTCCTTCTTGATCGCTTCCTGCACAGGCGTAAGCTCGATCGCGTGGTAGTAACCGATGAGCGCTTGTGCGCCGGCCAGAGGATCGCGGAAGAGAAGTGTCCCGCCGAGTGCCGTGAATGACCGGGGTTGTGGCGCCTCCTGCGTCAGCGGTTGCGGCGCCCCGGACATCTCCACGCGGGACAGAGACAGCGGGATCGTCCAAAACATGAAGATAGCCGCGATTGCACCTACCGCATAGAGCCAGTCATGATCTTCATTCGGTACCCGGCGGAACATGGCGTTTTACTCCTTTGACTCCAAATCGACTTTGTTGCGTTAGTGGTGATGTTGATGCGCAGGAGGTGCAGTCGCTGCGTCATTACGGACCTGACCACAAGAGCGCATCGACGCGTCGTCGGCATACGGATTGGTCACGGCGCCTTTCGGCTGCAGCCACGAGGCCTTGTGCATTGGACAGTAGATGACGATCGGGCGATCGCCAGACGCGCCGTCGCGGAACCGAATCATCTGCTCCGACAGCATGGCGAATGAGTCGCGCGCCGCTTTGAGGCCGGCTACGCCGCTCAACGCCTCGGCGCGCTCGGCGATCGAAGGCTGCTTCTCTGTCCGTGCCGCCTCCGCAAGATCCTTTGCCGTACGCTGTATGTCAGTGAGTGAATCCTTCAATAGCGCCTGGCGCACGTTCTCGTATTTTCCAAAGAGCGTGCTCTGACCTGCGCCAGCCGAGAACGCGAAGAGCAGAGCGGAAACTGCGACGAGCATTTGGGTGAACGGTTTCATTGAATCGATTTCTCCTTCTTATGCAGCTACTGTTGTTTGACTTCTCCACATGTGCGCATTGCTGGATCGAGATACGGATTGCTGATGTCGCCCTTTGGCTGGAGCCACGAGTGCTTCGCCATCGAGCAGTAAACGACCTGTGGTTTGGGTTTCTCGTCCGCCGCACCGCGGTAGGCGATCATCGCGTCGGAGAGCGTGGCGAATGCGCGGCGCGCAGCCTCGATGTCGTTGCTCTTCGCCAGCGCGTCAGCGTCGGTCGCGATCTTCGGCTGATTCGACGCGCGTGCATCGTTCGCCAGTAGGGTGGCGTTCGATTTCACGCCTTCGAGCGATTCGCTCAGAAGCGATTGCCGCACCGACTCGTATCGTGGGAAGAGCGGCCTCACCTCCGGGCGCGGGAAGAACATGTAACTCGCAATTCCGAGTGCGACCACAACCCCGCTCACGCTGCTGACGAGAGCCGGCCGCTGCCACCAGTGAGGCTTCGGGTGTTCCTCATCGACGTGCCCAGGGCGGCGCAGATCGCGTTCGCGCCAGAGAAGATAGATGGCTGGGTAGACGAGCAGTTCCATGAGGAACGACGTGAAGAGGCCGCCGATCATCGGGGCGGCGATCCGCTTCATAACGTCCGCTCCCGCCCCAGTCGACCACATGATCGGCACGAGGCCGAAGAACGCACAAGCGACAGTCATCACTTTCGGACGGACGCGCTGCACGGCGCCATGCATGATGGCCTCGTTCAGATCCTCACGCGTGTTCAGCGTTCCGGCGGCGACGCGTTCGTCGTGCGCGAGATCGAGATACAACAGCATGAAGATGCCGGTCTCGGCGTCGAGACCAAGCAAGGCGATCAACCCCACCCACACACCGATCGACATGTTGTAGCCGAGCGCGTAGAGCAGCCAGACCGCGCCGACCGCGGAGAACGGGACGGCGAGCAACACGATGGCCGTCTTCGGGAAGGACTTCGTGTTCAGGTAGATGAGCATGAAGACAACGAAGAGCGTGAGCGGGAGAACGACTTTCATCTTCTCCTTCACGCGCGTCATCGATTCGTACTGCCCACTCCACGCAAGCAGGTAACCGGGCTTGAGCTTCATCTCGCCGTCAACGGCCTTCTTCGCCTCTTCGACGTAGCCGCCGATGTCGCGCTTCTCGGTATCGACGTCGATGTACACATAGCCGGACAGCCGGCCGTCCTCGTCGCGGATCATCGACGGGCCTTCGACAAGCTTGATCGTGGCGAGCTGACCGAGTGGAATCTGCGCACCGCCGCCCATCGCGCCGGAGGCACTCGGAATCGTCACCAGCGTGCGGGCCAGCTTGTCGACGTCGTCGCGCATCTCGCGCGGGTAGCGAATGTTGATCGGGTAGCGCTCGCGCCCTTCGACAGTCGTCGAGACGTTCTCCCCACCGATAGCGGTCATGATGACGTTCTGCACGTCGCCGATGCGCAGGCCATAGCGCGCGATGGCCGCGCGGTTGAGATCGAAGTCGACGAAGTACCCGCCCGCGACTCGCTCGCCGTAGACACTACGGGTTCCGGGGATTCTCTGCAGGATGCCTTCGAGGCGTTGACCGATCTTCTCGATCTCCTTGAGGTCCGCACCGAAGATCTTGATCCCCACCGGGGTGCGAATGCCGGTCGTGAGCATGTCGATGCGGTTCTTGATCGGCATCGTCCAGGCGTTCGTTTGACCCGGGAGCGTGAGCTTCGTGTTCATCTCGTTGACCAGCTCGTCCCAGGAGATCGACTCCGGCCAGAGCGGACGAAATAACGGCTTGATGAAGCCCGGCCAGTTCGAATACCACCGCGGCCGCGTGCGCCACTCCGACGTCGGTTTGAGCACGACGACCGTCTCCATCATCGCGAACGGCGCCGGATCCGTGGATGTCTCCGCACGTCCCGCTTTGCCGAAGACGCGCTCAACCTCGGGGAAGCCCTTCAGCAATTGATCCTGCCGCTGCAAAAGCGCTTCGGCCTGCGCCACCGAGATGCCGGGGAGCGTCGTCGGCATGTAGAGGATCGATCCCTCGTTCAAGGGCGGCATGAACTCGTGACCGAGCTTCTTGTAGACCGGGATTGTGAACAGCACGATGAGCAGCGCGGTGCCGATCACCAGCCGCGGATGTTTGAGGACGAACTTCGCCGGCCGCGTGTAGAGCTTGAAGAGGATTTTCGAGATCGGGTGCTTCTCCTCGGGGTACATCTTCCCGACCAGCACGGCGTTAGTAACCTTCTCCGCACCACGGACGACGATCCGTCCAATCGAAGCCAGCGGACCCTTGCGCTCCGTGACGACCGTCCCGTCCTCTCGCAGTTCTCCTGCCCGGCGCTGAAATCGATACTCCTTCATGCGCGTGAAGAGAAGCCGGATAGCGGGATCCAGCGTCACCGCGAGGATCGCCGCGATGGCCATGGCGAAGTTCTTCGTGAACGCGAGCGGCTTGAAGAGCCGGCCCTCCTGCGCTTCGAGTGCGAAGATCGGCATGAAGGAGAGGGCGATGACCATGAGCGAGAAGAAGCTCGGACGGCCGACTTCCTGGATGGCTCCGATGAGGACTTCCTTGTAGTCGCCCTTACCTCCCTCCGCTTGCCAGACCTCGAGTTTCTTGTGCGCGTTTTCGACAACGACCACCGCAGCATCGACGAGCGCACCTATGGCGATGGCGATGCCGCCGAGAGACATGATGTTGGCGTTGATTCCGAGGATCTTCATCGGGATGAACGAGATGATGATCGCGGCCGGAAGCGTGAAGATCGGGATGACCGCGCTCGGGATGTGCCAGAGGAAAATGAGGATGATCAGGGAGACGATGATCATCTCCAGCAGCAGCTCATGCTTGAGCGTGTGAATGGAGCGCTCGATCAGCTCCGAGCGGTCGTAGGTCGTGACGATCTTCACGCCCTCAGGAAGTGTCTTTTCGATCTCGGCCAGACGCGCCTTTACGCGATTGATGACTTCCAGCGCGTTTTCGCGTTGCCGCATGATGACGACACCGGCCGCGGTCTCACCCTGGCCATCCAGCTCCGCGACGCCGCGCCGAAGCTCCGGCCCGAGCTGGATGTTCGCCACGTCGCGCAGGAGCACGGGCGTTCCGCGCTCGTCGGTCTTCACTACGATCTGTTCGAGATCGGCGATGTTCTTGACGTAGCCACGCGCGCGGACCATGTACTCCGCGCCGCTCCATTCGACGAGCCGCGCGCCGACTTCGTTGTTCGATCCGCGCACCGCTTCCATCACCTCCATGATTGGGATGCGGTAGGCCGCGAGCTTGTTTGGGTCGACGGTGATCTGGTACTGGCGAACGAAGCCGCCGAGCGACGCAACTTCCGCGACGCCTGGCACGGACTGCAACTGATACCGGATCGTCCAGTCCTGCAACGAGCGAAGGTCCGCCAGCGAGTGTTTTCCGCTCTTGTCGACGAGCGCGTACTGGAAAACCCACCCGACGCCGGTCGCGTCGGGGCCAAGCTCCGTCTTCACTCCCTGAGGCAGGGACGACTGGGTCTTCGACAGATACTCGAGGACGCGGCTGCGCGCCCAATAGAGATCGGTTCCCTCTTCGAAGATCACGTACACGTACGAATAGCCGAAGTCAGAAAACCCGCGGATGCTCTTCACCTTCGGGGCGCCGAGCAGGGACGTGACGATCGGGTAAGTAACCTGATCCTCGATAATGTCGGGGCTCCGGTCCCACTTCGAATAGATGATGACCTGCGTATCCGAAAGGTCAGGCAGCGCATCGACTGCGATGCGGTTCATCGACCAGAGGCCGGCAAAGACGAGCGCCGCCATGATCGTGAGGGTCATGAACTTGTTCGTTGCGCAGATGCGAATGAGTTTTTCAATCATGATGGTCTCTCCTCGCGCACTGCCGGCTACTGGCCGTGCTCCTGGCCTCCCGGTGCGTTCATCTGCGCAAGCGCTGCTTTCAAGCGCGACTCGGAATCGATGAGGAAGTTCGCCTGTGTGACGACCTTTTCGCCCGCTACGAGACCGCTGCGCACTTCGTAGACCTGTTCGGTCTTCGTTCCGACCGAGACTTCGCGCGGTTCGAACGTCCCGTCACTTTTGACGACGAAGACGACCGAGCGCGTGCCGGTCTGCAGGACCGCGGAGTCGGGAACGACGACCACCTCACGCGCCGGCTGCTCGATCACGACGTCGCCGAACATGTCGGGCTTGAGCGCACCGTCCGCGTTCTCGAACTCGCTGCGCACTTTCACCGTACGTGTCATCGGATCGACGGTCGGAGCGATGAACGTCACGCGCCCCTTCCACGTGCGGCCTGGGAGATACGAAAGCGTCGTCGTCGCTGGTGCGCCGAGGCGGATGAACTGCAGTTCGGACTCGTATACGTCGGCCTGAATCCAGACATGATCGAGATTCGCGATCTCGAAGAGCGGCTCGCCAGCCGTGACTCGCGCGCCCTCCACCGCAATCTTGTTCAGCACGAACCCGTTCGTCGGCGAATAGATCGTGACCGACTTGCGCGCCGTGCCGGTGCGCTCCAGCTCGCGGATTTCCGCGGGTGTGATGTCCCATAAGAGGAGTCGCTGGCGCGCTCCTGCCAACAGCGAGGGCGATTGCTTCGCCGCGCGCAGCGCGAGAAGGTATTCCTGCTGCGTTGAGAGGAGATCGGGACTGTAGACGGAGAAAAGGGGCTGTCCTCTTCGAATCTGCTGTCCCGTAACATTCACATACAGCTTCTCGATGTACCCGTCGAACTTCGTCGTGATCTTGTAGAGGCGTGTTTCATCAACGGCGACGCGCCCCACGGTGCGCACCGAACGTCCGAGGGATCGCATTTCCGTCATGCCCGTCTGCACACCGATCAGTTGCTGCCGGTCGGAGGTGAGTTTCACGTTCGCGTAGCCGCTCACGGTCGACGCCGTCGCGGCGCCTCCGTCTTCGTACACGGGCACGAGCTCCATGCCGCAATCGGGCGCCTTGCCGGGCTTGTCCGACTTATAGGCTGGATGCATAGGATCGACCCAATAGAGAACTTTTTTCTTCGCCGCCGTTAGCGGTTGGGCCGGCTCGTCGGCGTAGACCGGAACGAGATCCATTCCATCGGGTGCCTTGCCGGGCTTATCGAACTTGTGCGTCGGATTCATTGCGTCGACCCAGTACAGGACTTTCTTCTCGCCCGAAGCCGCGGACGCAGAGCTCTTGTTGCCGGGCCGTGCAAACACGACGACGACGAGTGCGATCGCGAGGAGGAGCGTGAGAATCCAGGGGAGTTTTGTTTTCATCGTGATCACCTCATCGAATTCATGCTGGAAGAGTTGCTGGTTGTCTTTGCCGACGGTGCAGATGTGCCACCGCTCATCGCCGAACCGCCCATCGATGGCGTGCCCGCCATGGCGGTCGGCTGCAGGCTCGCTTCATCGATGGCCACGCGCCACTTCGCGCTTTCGGCGAGCCTTCCTTCGTAGATCGCGCGGTCGCTGTAGAGCGTGTTCAGCGCGTCGAGCACGGTGATGAACGGCACTTTGCCGGCCTGATAGCTGGCCAGCGCCGATTCGAGCGAGACGTCATCGAGCGGAAGAACCTTGTCGCGATAAAGCGATGCGATCCGCAGCGCAGCATCGAGCTGCGCCACCCGCTCGCGGGTCCGCAGTTCCAGCTCGCGCGCAACCGCGTCGCTTTCCGCCGTGCGCCCGCGAACGATCGCCTGCGCTTCGGCGAGCTGGTTCTGCTGCCGGCGATTGATCCACGCCGGGATCGAGACGCCGACCCCGACCTGCCACATCGGTCCCATCGCAAAATTGCCGCGGTACATCGATCCGGCGTTCACGGTGAAGTCGGGGAGGAAGTTCTTCTTCGCCAGATCGACGCGAATGCGGCCGGTCTCGATGCCCTGCCGCGAGGCTGCGAGCTCAGGGCTGCGCGCCGACGCCGAAGCGATCAGCTCACCGAGCGATGGCACGGTGTGGTCGTCCGGCAGACGATCGGCCGTTGCGATCGCACGATCCTGCGCTTCGCTCACGAGTCTGTTCAGCTCTGCGAGACGGCTCGTGATCGTCGCCGCCTGTGTCGCCTTCAATTCGTCGATACGCGCCAGCTCGACCTGCGCGCGGAGCACGTCCTGCTGCACGGCGAGCCCGGCCGCGTACCGTTCGCGCACCGATGCCTCGATCTGCGTCGCCGCGGTGCGGCGATCCTCGATGATGCGATCGATGGCGCGGGCGAGAACGACGTCGTACCAGGCGTTGCGGACACGCGCTTCGAGCGTGAGCCCGGTGCGCCCGAGCGTTCCGCGCTCGATCTCGCGCGCTTCACTCGCGGCCACGTCACCAGAGAGCCGCAGCTTGCCCGGCCACGGAATGGCCTGACTCGCCATCAGCCCGAGGAAACTCCCCTCGGCGCTGCCGAGGGACGGGGTGCGGCCGTCGTTCTGATAGGTGGTGGATACGAACGGGTCGGCGAGCGTCCGTGCCGGGATGATGCGTCGCTGCGCCGCTTCGACATTCGCCTGCGCGGCTGCCATCTCCGGCGCCTGCTGTAGCGCCTCGGCGACGAGTGCCTCGAGCTGCGGGTCCTGCAGAGCCGCGCGAACGGCGGCGGTTTGTCCTGTAGTTTGCGCGTCCGCCGCGAACGTCACGAGGACGAGAAATGCGGCGGCGAATCGGGTACGGATCGACACGTTGCGGTCTCCTTCGAGCACAGACGCACATTGGGCGTGCGCCTGGGTGGGCGAGAGGGAGAAAACCGCCGAATCAGATGCGGAAGAGGGAGTTCAGGACGTGAAGCGGTGCGGCGCTGCTCGAACGTGGTCGCGCCTCGTCGCGCACCGGGGGAACGCCATCACTTGCGGTGGTGATCGCCGCGACGACCTGCGTCGCCGCGATGGCATGCTCCAAGCCTCTGCGGGCTGGCGCGACCGAGCGAATCGACTCTGCAGCGGTCGCTGCGTCCGCACTGATCGAGCAGTCCGACGCGCATCCAGACATGCCGGCGCCGACAGCCGGCTGCTCCGACGAGCCGTCGTGATGGCAGCAGGGCATCGTGCAGAGATTGACGGCCGCGTACAGCGGGAGAGCGAAAAACACCGCGAACAGGACGATCACGCCAGCGCATGCGATCAATCGCTGCGATATCGTCGTGGTGATGTGGTGGGTTGTGTTCATCGCCGTATGCAACGACAAGATACGAGCCGATCGCATTCCGTGGCGTGCCTCGGCTCACCGGCGCGGGTGATCGACGTCACACGCAGGTCCGTGCTACGCGATCGCTCGTGAAACGGAGAGGATCGCTTTCAACCCTTCACCGAAACGCGCCATGCTCTCGCGGTGGCGTTCGAGCTCGCCGTACGGGAGGTAGCGAACGCCAAGCTCCCCGATCCCTCGGAACGCGGGACGTTGGAGCTGCGCGCGTACTTCTTCTTCACGCGCGTCCGGCGCGACGAGGAACAGCGAGCGCGTTGCACCGGCAGCTCCGTACGCGAGGTCGAGAAGGCGAACGATTCCAGAGTAAATGCTCGTCGAATGTTCGACTTCGAAAGCGGCCACTACGTCATCGGATTGCAGCCACAGAACGTCGATAAGGCGCACCGCGTCGGCGCCTGGCGCTGTGCGCAGCCGCGGAGGAAGCTCCTCGAGGCAGCCGTCAGCCAGTTTTCCTTCGCCCCACACACGCGAGCGATCGTTTGCGGCGATGTGAACCTGAAAACCGAGCGCGATTCCGAGATCGCGAAGCCAGCCCTGAACGGCCGTATGCGATTGCTCGCCCTCGCGCTCCGCAGCCGATGCCCTTGCCTGCTTTGCCGTCTCGCGTACGATCGCCAGCTCCGCCTCCCATGCCGCGCGAGCGCCTGTTGACTCATCATCGGTAGGAGGCAGTGGATAGCGTCCGGAGCCGACGTCGAAGAGAAACCCGGCGATCGCGCCAAGATCGTTTGACAGCAGTTTCTGATGCGTCATGTTCATCCGCAGGATGCCTGTACGCATAGCCAGATATTCGTCCCATCGTCCGAGCTTTACTTTCGTTCGGGTCAGTGCCGAGTAGCCGTTGGCGATCGCGGTATTGAATGGTGGGGCGATCGTGGGATGAAGAAAGTAGAGCAGGTTCGCGGCGGCCGGTCCGAGCCCCTTGATGCGATGCGCGTCCAGCGCATGGATTGCTCCGAGCACGTCCGCTTCGCCGGTGCAGCAACAACAGGCGTCGAGGAACTTACCGAATGCGCGCTGATTCAACGGTGATTCATAGATGTCAGGGATGCGGAGCTTCGGCTTCCAGAGAAAGGCATGGTCGGCACCCTTGAAAATCTGACGTTGCTCGGCGATTGAGCCGACGACGGTCTCGAGCGACGAGCCGCGGTAGAGATTTCCGAATGTCCCGGTCTCGATCTCATCGACAACTTTCGCCAGGCCGCGGCGGATGGAGCGGAAGTTCTTCAGGCGCTCTTCCCACAGAAACCACGACTGGTACGTACCGCCCGCGTCATCGCGCCACCGGGCGATCATCGTCGCCAGAATGTCCTCGTCCATGATTCCTCTCTCTCGGAGAAGAAGTGTAACAGCCGCACAGGGTCAGAGAAGGGATGCGCGGATTGATGGGGATGATGGCGACAAATGTGGATCTGGAGCATCGCCGGCGCCTGCTGATCGTGCTCCTCGCGATCGTGATGGAGAAACTGGTCAGTCAGTACGGCGCGCTCTCACGCGTTGGATCAACGACCGGCGAACTGCGGCCCGAAGATGCGTTGCAGCCCGGTGATCGTTTTGGCTGATCCTCCGATGGAGATCGCGATCAGATTTCCCTTTAGGAAGAAATGCGGCGCCGCCATCCAGGCCATCGAATTCGTCCCGATCGATCCACCATCGGAAGAGACTGTCGCTGCCGCCTTTTGCGCGTCGGCGGCCGAGTCGAACGAATAGAGCTGTAGGTCCGTGCCGTCAATGCTGAAGACCTGTGCCGGGACCCGAAAGAACGGCTGGTTGAGTGTTCCTGCCGGTTTGACCTTGAGTCCCCCCGCGCGTATGCCTTCGACAACCGCAGTCACGGACGTGCCTCCAGACGGTTCGGTCGAAGTCGGTGCCGAGGGCGCTGTCCCCGGCCGCCCAGCGCAGCCGAGAATCGCGAGCAGCAGCGTAACGGGAACGGAGCGATGAAGAAGTCGCATGATCTTATATTCTTGCGGAAAGCATTGTTGTCGCCAGGGTGCCGGTTGACGAATGGAGGGAGGTGGTCGCGCTATCATGAATTCACTCTTGATGAGACACGCATGCCTCGCCGTGGTCATCGGAATCATCGCCCTGGCAGCCAACGGTACGACCGTTCGCCGGATGTCACTCGAGGACATCCGCGACAGTGCGACGGCGGTGATCGTCGCTGACGTGATCGATTCCACGACCCGCTTCGGCGCGACAGGAATGCCTTGGACGGACTATCACGTCCGCATTGCTGAAATCCTGCGCGGCCGTGGTAATGCCGGCGAAATCCGGACGCTCTCCTTTGCGGGAGGTGGCCCGCTCGACGCCGGGATCGCAGGCGTCCCGCGCCTCACGGCCGGGTCGCGGTATCTGATTTTTCTCGATGACACTCCGGGCCGCCCCGTTCCGGCGGTCGGATGGGGGCAGGGCATTTTTCGGGTCCTCAGCGACCGAGTCATTTCCGTCGATGGCGCGCAACTCGTCATCGGGCAAGATCAGGCACTCCATCGCCTGCGCGATAACACTTCATCACACATGGGGCGCTCGAGGCGCCGGCTAGCCGAGCCCATTGCGCGGAACGCGGACGGCAGTGTCGCCTTGTTGTTACCGCGACGAAAAGCCGCTGCACTCGCCTCGTCGCGCGGAGCGACGCTCGACGATCTTCGCGATTTCATCCGCCGGACAGATCAATGAGACTCTTCTCCAAGGTTGCAACAGTCCTGATCATCGCGGTTCCGCTCCTCGCACAGGGGCACGATGGAAGCTGCAGGTGCGGCGGACCGCCAATCGTTCCGGTACCGTGGGAAATCGATCATCTCGACGCGCCGTACTCAGCCGCGGCGAAGGAGGTCTTCGATCGCTGGAATGCATACATCGAAGTCTTCGACTACCGACCTGGCGACGGCGTCATGGCGCCGAATGGAAAAAACGAGATTGCTTTCCTCGACATCGCCACTACATCCGCACGGTATGGCGTCAACATGGACCGCAATACGTTCGCCATCACCTACATGTCGCCCCTCAGCGCAGCAGGCGATTTCGACGCGTGTCCAAAGCCACCCGAAGCGAGTTGCGGAACCTTCGACGAGACAGACGTGATCGTGAATTCCGATTTCAGCCGCGGATTCAAACCGTCCGGCCCGATCGATTACACCGACCACGGGCCGGCGCTCTACGCAGCGACCGTCGGGCACGAGCTCGGCCATACGCTCGGATTCCACCACAACGTGAATGACATCTCGGTCATGAACCTTTACGAGGATTTCGCAGCGCAATACATCGCTGCCGCGGATACGGAGGAGGCGCGCGTGGCATATCCGTCGCGCGTGCGCCGAGTGATCGATCTGGCGATCTATCCGTTCTACTTCGATCCTGGGCTGACCGACTACGCTGCGACGACGCCGGTTGATGTGTCGCCAGCGGCCGTCGTTCCTGGCGGTCCGGTCACGATCCGCAATTTCGAATTCGAGAACGTTGGGACGGAATCGGTGCCGGACGTGCTCATACGCTTCTATCTGACGCGTGGTGTCGCCATCGCACCATCGGACATCCTCATCGGATCACTCGCGTTCAGTGGACCAATTGTCTCGGGCGGATATTGGGACGACGACCAGGCCGGCGTGACCTTCAATATTCCACGCGATGTGCCTCTCGGCACGTACTACCTCTCAGCCGTGATCTCGCAAGGAAACGGTACGAGCGACGCGATTTTGTACAACAACAGTTGGATCGCTCCGCAGCAGGTCACGATTGTTTCCGGTATCAGGCGGCGCGCGGCACCTCGACGCTGAAATTCCAAAGGCGAGGGTTGCCCCTCGCCTCCAGGTCAAATCGAAAGTGAAATGGTTTACTCTGTGCGTTCTGCCGGATGGCGCTCTGGCTGGTCGCTGTCGGTGGGGTCGGCCCAAATCACGTGCGTCCAGATGGCGTGCTCGTTGCCGAGCGCGTCCTCGCCGAGATCGAGCTTGAACAGGTTCGCGCGGCCCTGCTGATCGAACTCTACTGGTGTACCCCACTGCCACGGTTCGTTCATCTCAGACGGAGCGATGTCGCCTGTGACCTTCAGCCCTTCGGTGAGGAGGTCGAGTTTCGCTCCCCAGTGCATCTGCGTGAGGATCTGGTCGAAGTCATGCTGGTTCGGCCCGGTGCTGGTCCAGTCGGTGCTGCTCGTGTTCTGGTAGTAATCCATGCAGGTATTTTGCGATGAGCCATTTTCCGAGGTGTGGCCGAGGCCGAACGTGTGGCCGACTTCCTGGCACATCACGTGGCGCTTCTCGGTGTTCGGATAACCGGAGTTGAAATACGAGTCGTTCATTTTCGCGGTGCCCCACGCGATGTGAACAGTAGAGCCACTCACGGTATTGATCGATGCCAAGCCCAGCCATCCGTTCGAGCCGTAGGTGTAATTGCAGACCCGGATTGCGCCCGAGACGGACGGACAGGAGCTCCGAGTGGTGCTCGTCGTAGAACCCTGAGCGATCGTCAGCGTAAGTGCAACAGAGTCGTTCCACCCACGGCGGTCCGTCGTGTTTGGGTTCGAAGAGTCTCCGAAAATGGCGCGATTGAGGTGCGTCGGCCAGCCCGTGTTCGTGGTGACGGTAGAGTCATAAACCGTGATTGAGGCCGCGCATGTGGCGCATGATTTTCCCCAGTGATAGCTCCCCCAGCCGTGGCTGGCGAAGGCCGGGGTTGTTGCGACGAGGAAGAGGGCCAGGGCGACGAGGACATTCCGAGTGCGCATTTATGCTCCTTAAAGTGTTGAATCGATTCGTGTCGAATCGCAGCCTCGCAGAGCATACGGGCTGCCAAATGGCTCCTCTACAGGTTCTGTCTTTAGAATCATGAATTTAGACAAACCGGGTGCAGATGACAGGGGTCAGGAGTTGACGCATACGATTAGAATCTGACCCGAAACATCGCGAGTGCCGGCACAGTTCCTGACCCTTAGCGCATGTCACGTGCCCACTTGACGACGCCGTTACTGTTAATAGCGGTGAAAGAATCTGAACCGGCCGAAGAAACGAGAACCAGCCCGGTTCTCGGATTTCTGGCCCGAAATCTGGACCTCATCAAGAAGCACCATGGTTGGTCCTTCGCGCAGCTCGCCGCGCGAGCCGGAGTCAGTCTCAGTCTAGTCAAGTATGCCGTGAGCTGCCGCGCGAATCCTGGCATCGCCGATTTGCTCAGGCTCGCTGATGCTGTCGGGTTAACTCTTTCGGAACTAGTGGAAGAGGAATGTGATCCTGCCAAGCTGCCGCGCGACCCGGTTGTCGTGCGCCGCTACCGAAATCCCGAAGCAATCGCGCAGCAGATCGGCCCTCGCGTTGGTGCATTCCGTATCCGCAATGGCTTTAGCCGCCGCGCATTTGTGAGCCATGCAGGAATTAGCAAAGGAATGCTTCACTACATCGAGACCTGCGCAATCGAGCCAAGCACGATCATGACAGAACGGCTCGCCAAGGCGTTTGAGATGTCATTCGCTGCGTTCGTGGAGGCCAACGAGTCGCCGGTGATCTCGTTGGTAAAGCGGCAACATGTAGCGTCTACCGGAGCCGCGACCAATCGGGCGCTCTTCAGTGATCCGCATGCCGGCGGGGTGACGCACTTCTCCGAGTGCCGCGTTGAGGGCCGTCAGCGGCTCGTTGTCGAGCGCCATCCGCCTGGATCGATTGTCGCGGTTTATGTCGTCGAGGGTACGGTGCGCCTGACCCTCGATACCGAACATCATCTGCTGGAACTGGGCGATGCCGTGCAACTCCTCGCCGACCAGAGGATGCTGATCGCAAGTTCCACCACCCAGCCCGCTCGCTTTTTGTTCGTGTTACGGGAAACCGGAAAACGGAGCGAGAAAAGTGAACCAGCTTCCGAATAGTGGGTTAAAAACTCCCCATAGTGGTCGATTTATCACCCGGCAAATGTGGTGAAAGTGGTCATCCCTTGAGCCTTTTGAGGCTACACCGTGGACGCATCACAGGGCTAAGTGACATGTTATTCAATGACTTGTTATGCATCGCCGTTTCTGGCCCCCGCCTTGCTCAATGGATCAACCTGCATTCCGAACAGCAAGTTGATCACGGAACAACAATAACAACACTTTAGGAGAAAAGCCGAAATGTCCCATATCGTTCGTCGTTCGATCCTCATGACCCTTGTTCTGGCACTGGTCACATTCCCGATGTTCGCCGGCGGGCCTGGACAGGTCGCGAGCGACACTCACTCCTGGGGCGGTTATCACTGGGGGCGTACCGCCAACCCATTCACGCTGAGGCTTGGTGACAACCTGACGAGCGCGGACTGGAAGGGTCACCTGTCCCAGACCGTCAGCGACTGGAATGCGGGCAATACTCCCGTGCGTACGACCATCGTCGCGGGTACATCGAACAAGCGCTGCTCGATGGTTGCGGGAACTACCCAGGTCTGCAACAGCCGCTATGGCAACAACGGATGGCTTGGACTCGCCTCGATCAACCTCAGCGGATCGCACATCTCCCAGGGGTCCGCGAAGATGAATGACACGTACTTCGACACGGCGACATATAACAACACGAATGAGCGCGAACACGTGATGTGTCAGGAAGTTGCCCACACCTTCGGTCTCGATCATCAGAGCACCGACGGCTCGTCGCAGAACTCCTGCATGGACTACTTCTCCAACACAGGCTCGAACGCTGGTAGCACGCTGAGCACGAAGCCGAATCAGCACGACTTCGACGAGCTGAACACGATTTACGCGCACCTCGACAGCGTCAATACCTACAGCCTGCAGGCGACGCTCAACAACAAGGCAGCGTCGCTCTCCGTCCCGACCCGCTGGGTCGGTGATGACCTTACCGAAGTGTGGCAGCTTGGCACTCCGGTCGAGTGGGATCACAAGGGTCGCGCTACGACGTTCGTTCTCAGCCTCGGGACCAACCACGAAGGTCAGGACGAAACGATTCTGTCGCACATCTTCTGGGCCGACGACGACGTTGACCCGATCACTCGCACAGCGAAGACCCGCGACGAATAACGCATCTCCTTCGCAGTCGATTCGTGAGCCCCGCCAACCGGCGGGGCTTTTTTTGATGTTCAAAGTTTGGGTTGGAAGCAGTACCCACTTCTCCCGGACCCGCCGCCGAGCTGTTTGTCTAACGCGCACCCTCGAAACCCGCGAACTCCAGCTTCCTCATCGCGCAGACGACGAACATTTACTTCGTCCCCGCCGGCGAAGAGGCCGCTCACGCGCTCCGTCTCGGTTCACGACCTTCACGGATGATCCCGCGGACCAGAATTCGGCGCGGGTTTGTTCCGACGCGCGCGATTGCGTTCAAAGACGCCCAAGGCAGCGATTGAGTCGTTTCGACATTATCTCCATCTCGACGCTTTGAACGCGACCGAAGTGCCATCCAGCGCTTCATCGTCAGCTCAGCTCACCTCAACTCCTCAGTTTCATCGCAGTGCGAATTACGAGTCGTTCACGTCGTGCTTCGACGGCTCTGCCGTCACCATGATTCTTACCGAACGTCGATCACCATCATCAGCCCGCCGCCGCCATTCGTCTCAACGTTGTTGTTCGTGGTGTGGTGACCGATGTGGCAATGGACCAACCACTTTCCAGGCTTCAGCGCCTTCCAGATCACCTCGTAGCGCTGGCCGGGACCGACGTTGACCGTGTCCGCCAGGAAACGGGCCGCGGGCGGCAACGTCTGGCCATCTCGAGCCACCACCATGAATGGACCACCGTGGATGTGAATTGGGTGAATGAAGCCGTTGCTCGATCCTACCATCCGCAACTTCAACGTCTCGCCGACCTTCATGTGAAGGGTGTCCGTGGCAGGAAAGGCCTTGCCATTGAAGGTGAAGAAGTTCGGCTGCGCACCATCCATCGGCATCGCCGGATAGGTCAACCCTTCGCGCTTGAGCCATTCCTGAATCTGCAGCGTGTACTCGTGATCGGCGGCGAGCGATGGATCGGCCGTCGCTGGATCGATGAGGAGCGCGCCGTAGAGACCGAGCGCCTGCTGCCGGTCGACGTGATCGTGCGAGTGATAGAGATATGTGCCGGATTGCACGGCGGTGAACTCGTAGCGGTACCGCTGCCCGTTCTCGATCGGCGCTTGCGTGATCATCGCCGGGCCGTCCATCACGTTCGGCAGAATCAGACCGTGCCAGTGCACCGTCGTCGTTTCGGGAAGGTGGTTGATGACATCGATGCGAACGCGATCGCCCTCTCGGAATCGGATCGTCGGTCCCGGCACCTGGCCGTTGAACGCGTAGGCGTCGACAGTCTTGTCCGGTAGGATCGTCCAGCGGATGACGGAGGTGGTGAGCGTGAACACCTTCACGCCGTTCTCCATCCGCGGTTGAAGCTCGCGCGCGCCCTGCACGTGCAGGCCGTAACGCGCGGTGATCTGGCGCGGGTCGACCGCGGCCATGTCCAGCATCGCCTCGGCCGGTGTGTCGCGGTCCATGATCATCCCGGGAGGCATGATCGCCCCGCCGACCTCGCGCGCCGAGAGACGCAGATTCACCCAATTCGCGGGCGCGAACATCCCGATGGCCAGCACGAGGATCGAAATGCCGCTCACCGCTGCGAGCTGTGCGGCCGTGACCGATGAGCCCATCCCGTGATGATCGTGCGCGGCTTTGGAGCCGTGCGCTTTGTGGTCATGCACGTCGAACTTTGAACCCTTGGGGCGCTCGGTCATCAGTCCGTGCTTCAACGCCTGCGCGACCAGCCAGACGTTCCACGGATAGGCCGTCGTGAATCCGGCGATGACACCAACCGACATCACGCCCCAGAAGAGCAACTCCGTCGGCACCATCGCGCGCATGTCGCGACTCATCATCAGAAAACACATGACCGGCGCCATCCCCGCCATCATGAAATTCATGCTGATGAACTCGGGGATGAAGCTCTTCTTCACGTTCTCCCAATAGGTGCCGCCCATCATCGACTTCATGAAGAGCGACTGGAAGATGAAGAGGCCGAAGGCGAAGCCTGCGGCGTATTCGACGATGAGATCCAGCCACATCGGCAGGCCCAACGTGGCGGTGATCGCGGCAGCGAGAATGATCCCCGTGGCGTCGCCGGCAACGCAGTGGATCGTCGAGCCGACGCCCTGCTTCCAGAGCGGCTTGATGAACATCTCGTGTTCGCCGGGCCGTGGCTCTTTGTCGGCCATCACGTAGAGCAGCAGCGCGATCGGACCCATGTAGAGGGTGACGAGAATGAAGCCCCACTTCATCACCTTCGGCTCGGGGTTGTTGCGGTACTGATCGATGGCGACGTATGCCGTCGAGGCAAAGGCGAGGAGGAACCAGACCGCCAGAAAGTAGTCGATGGGCTGGATGAACATCAGTCTGGCCCTCCTCGTTCAATATCCGATCGTCAGCGCCGCCGCGACCGAGCCCGCGCGCAGTTCCTGCGACATCTTGATCGTAGCGCTCGCTCAAGGCACTGAAAAACGCGAGATCAAAGTCGATTGCCCGATTTCGCCTGGAGCCGGTCATGTTCATTCCCGTCATGCCGGGCATATCCGCCAGCTCAGGCCGCGACATAATCGAGTGTTCTGTCACGCATCGCTTCGACTTGTCCGATCTCCTGCTAGTCGTCGACGTACCTCTTCATGCGCTTTGTACGGCCATCTGAGCGATCTCGATGCCAGGACTCTGCTGCATGATCATGCTGTCGATGAAGTCCGCGTCCGCGGGCGGATGGGTGGCTGCGGCAGATGCAAACGCGAAACACAATGCCCGCGATCTTGTTGTGTTTAGTGATTCCCTCCGCCTTCAATCTTGTTGGGAAGAACGTCACTTCTTTGCCGGAGCGCTCATCTTCACGGTATCGGCGGTCTTGCCGTCGGCCGTCATCTTCACAACCACTCGCTGCCCGACAGCCAGCTCGGATTGTTTCGCCACGTGGTCATCGGAGTGCAGCCACTTCGTTTTCGCCGAGGTCTGGATTGTGAGGTCCTTTCCGTCCGTCGTCTTCATCATGAACGCGTTGCCGTGCAGCATCGTCACACTGCCCATATAGGTATGAATGTGGCCGGCGTGCGCGAACGCGCTGGTAACGGCCAGGAGGAGGAAGAGAGAGACTGCGACGAGTTTTTTCACATGCCTGTCCTTTCAATGGTGATGCGGTTGTGTTTCGTTGGTTGGTGCCTGCACGGCTTCTTCGCCGCCGGCGAGAAATGCTGCTTCCTGCTGCATCTGCTGCCATTCTTCCGGTGATTTCGGATTGAGTTTTTCCATCTCGGCGACTTCTTCCGGCGTCAGCTTGGGCAGGTGCCGGATAAAATGCACGAGCGTCCAACTGCCGTAGGCCGAACCGGCGGTACCGTTGCCCCATCCCGGCATGCCGGTCAGCCGCACGCCGTTTTCGATCGTGGCGAAGAGCTCACCATCCGATTGCGACTGCGTTTCGGCGAGCGTCATGTCGGGCGCACGCGGATACAGGTGCCGGCCCATCTCCGTGTTCCCCTTGCCGTCGTTGCCGTGACACGACGCGCAATGATCGGCAAAGTGTGCGCGCGCTAAGGCAAGAACAGCGGGGGTGATTGGCACGGGGTTCTTCCTGTTGTGCAACTCTGCCGGGATCGACCAGTGGCGCATGCGTCCCGCAAGAAACGCTTCCATCCCGGTCGGAGCGTCATGCGCGCTGAAGCCGTAACGAAGCGTTCGGATGAAGACGAAGACGCCGACCAGGAGGCCGAGCAGTAGCGCGCCGATTGCCACTTCAATGAGGACAGGAAACTTGAAGCCTCTTCGCATGGCTTAGCTCCCCGACGCGTGATGTTGGTGCGGCGATTGTTGCTCCGGCGTCGAGATCGAATTTACGCGATATGCACGTGGCCCCGAGGAGTACCAGCCCGGGTCACGGCCGTAGTCGATGTCGTCGCGAATCTTCACGATCGTGAACATGCCACCCATGTCGATTGTGCCGTACGGGCCGGCTCCGCCGAGCATGGCGATGCTGTTGCGCGGCGTCGGCATCATTCCCTGCATCTCCGACATGTCGCCCATGCCGGTCGGTCCCATGACCATCGTGCCGGGCGTGAGCGCGTCGAGGCGCGCCTGCGTGTTACCCGCGTCGACGCCGAGGAGATTCGGGAGGCCGTGCCCCATTTGGTTCATGACGTGATGCGACTTGTGGCAATGGAACGCCCAATCACCCGGGTTGTCGGCGACGAACTCCATGTCACGCGTCGCGCCGACCGGCACGTTGACTGTGTTCTCGGGAATCCACGCCGATGGTTGGATCGGACCGGCGTCGGTGCCGGTGACGTAAAACTTGTGCCCGTGAATGTGGATCGGATGCGAATCCATCGTGAGATTCGCGATGCGGATGCGCACGCGGTCACCGGTGCGAACGAGCAGTGGATCGGTGCCGGGAAAGACGCGGCTGTTGAAGGTGAAGACGTTGAAGTCGAGCATCACCGTCGGATCGGGCGTTGCCGTGCCTGGCTTGATGAACCACTCGTTGAGAAAGATCGCAAAGTCGCGATCGACGCGGCGCACCGCGGCGTTGCGTGGATGGATGACGAAGAAGCCGTGCATGCCGAGCGCGATCTGCGTCATCTCATCGAAATGCGGGTGGTACATCAGCGTGCCGGTCTGCTTGAGGGTGAACTCGTAGACGAACGTCTCGCCCGGACCGATCTTCGGTTGCGTCAGGCCGGAGACGCCGTCCATGCCATTCGGCAGGATCACGCCATGCCAATGAATCGAGGTTCCCTCGGGCAGCTTGTTCGTGACGTAGATGCGCACACGGTCGCCCTCGAACGCCTCGATCGTCGGGCCGGGAGTCATGCCGTTGTAGCCCCAGCAGTTCACCGCGAAGCCGTCGACAAATTCACGCTTCACCGGCTCGGCCGTGAGGTGAAAGACCTTCACGCCGTTCTCCATCCGATACGGCAGCGAGGTTCCGTTCGGCGTGATGACCGGCGTGCGGCCGCCGCTTGAACGGCGCGCGGGCTTGAGATGCGAATGCGTCGTGTCGGCGGCTGACGGTTGTGCGGCAGCGCTCCGACCGAGGAGTGCACTGCCGAAAACACTGGCGGCCGAGGAGAAGAGCAGTTTGCGGCGGGAAAACATTTATTGGCCTCCTTCGGGCGAAGTGGTGCTGGTACCTGTCCCGGACGATTGATCGGTTGACGACATGAACGTCGTCCTGGTGACAACGCCGTTCAGCGCACGATCGAGGTTGTTGCGAGCGCTGAAGTAGTCGCGCTGCGCATCGATGAAATCGCGTTGCGCCTTCGTCTCGTTCCGCTTTGCCTGCAGGAGCTGGAAAACGCCGACGAGCATGGCGTTGTGCTCCAGTTTCGTCAGCTCGACGATGCGCTGGCGGCGCGGCACGATCACGTCGCGGTAATACTCGAGACGCGCCCTTGCCTCGGCGACCGTGGCCCGCGCAGCACGTAGCTGCGAGGACGACTCGGCGAGCAATGCGTTCAGCGCATGGCTTACGCGCAGGTACTCGGCCTCGGCGCGCGAACGCGCTGGAGCGCCGGTATTGAAGATCGGAATGGGCACCTCGATGCCAGGGCCGACCGTCTTCGTGCCGCTCGCGTCGCGCTGCAGGTGACCGTCGACCGTGATGTCGCCGAGCGCTGCCAGACGCGCCAACGGCACATGCTGCCGTGCGATCTCAACTTCGCGTCGTGCGATCTCGATGTCGAGCCGGCGCGAAGCCGCGAGCTGTTCGAGTTGCTGCTGGTCCTGCTCGGACGCCGGCAGTGGCGGGAACGCCTGCGGCAAGCGCCAGTCGATCGACGTGTCGCGCAGCCCCATCGCCCGCAGCAACGCTTCCCGCGCGATCAGGAGCGCCTGTTCTTCCCGTGCCACGTCGAGCTTCGCCTGCTCGTACTCCGCCTGCTCGTTCTCGAGATCCAGGTCGGTGATGTTCTGCGCTTCGTGCTGTCGCTGCGCGAGCTCCGCTGAGGCCCTCGCCGCTTCAAGACTCATGCGGCTCTGCGCCACGCGCTGCGAGGCCGCGAGAACGTCGAAGTACTGCGCACGGACATCCGCGGCAAAGCGCACCACTTCGTATGTGACGCGCAGCGTCGCGGCGTTGAACGCCGCACGGCCGAGCGCCTGGCGTCGTCGCAGTTGAATGAGATCGACGAGCGTCTGCGCGAGCCGCAACTCATACGGCCGGAACGGATCGCTCGGGAAGCGTACCTCTGCTTCGAAGAGTGGGTTTCGCACGAGGCTTGCCCGCAAGAGATCCGCGCGCGCGATTCCGAGCTCCGCGAGTGTTGCCTGCAAGCGCGGATTGTTCATCATCGCGACGGCGACAGCCTTGTCGGCCGTAAGCTCGCCCTGCAGCAGCTCGCGGACGCGTGGATCGTCGGCATTCGACGGTGCAGCCTTCCATTCGACGGTCTGTCCGGTTCGATCGGAGACTGCTTGTTTGATGTCGCTCACACCGGCATCGCGCGGCACGGACGCACACGCCGAGGCGAGGCCGACGACGATAAGGAGAGCAAGCCTCTTCATGACGCCTCCCCGCCGTCGTGGTGATGATGCTCGGCCGGTGGTTTCGGCTTCGGCTGCGGCGGATGTTCGTGCTGCGGAGAGGCCGGAGAATTCGGCATGATGTTCTCCATCGAGTGATTCATCTCCGAAGTTGCCTTCGCCGCCTCGTCGATCGCGGCCGACGCCGGCGCGTCGAACTCGTCAGGCCGCAATGTCACGGCCGGTTGCGTCTGCGCGATCGCTTCGTTTGAGGTCGGCGGTGCGATGGCGATCGGTGCTGCCATCTGCGATCCGTGCTGCATTCCCGGCATTGCCGAGTGGTCCATCTCCGGCATCGATCCGCGATTCATCCCAGGCATTGCGGAGTGATTCATGCCGGCCATGTCATGCGTGCCGCCCGCGGAGGCGCCGTGTTGCATCCCCGGCATCTTCGAGTGGTCGATCCCTGCCATCCCCGCCATTGCCGAGTGGTCCATCCGCGGCATCGAGCCATGCCCCATCCCAGGCATTGCCGAGTGATTCATCCCCGCCATGTCATGCGCGCCGCTCGCGGAGGTGCCGTGCTCCATGCCCGGCATCTTCGAGTGGTCCATCCCTGCCATCCCCGCCATCGCCGAGTGGTCCATGCCGGCCATTGATGAGTGATCCATCCCCGGCATCGATCCGTGATCCATATCCCGCATCGCCGCAGTGTCGGTCGAAGTCGTCGCAACGCCGGCTGGTTCGGCGGCGTGTCCGCCATGCTCAGCAGCCTCGATCGGGATACCCTTCTTCTTTGCCTCGTCGTATGCCGCGGCGCTCTTCGACGCCATCGTCTGTTTGCCGCCGCACGCAACGGAGCCGATTGCTGCTAGCAACGCGGCGCCGCACGCGAGCATGCGAATGTGATGCTTCATGTCGTTAGTCTCCGTCTCGCGGAACGCCTCGGCTCCACGCGACGAACGCGCGCGGACAGGCGCTCCCTTCTGTGGAAGGAAGTGCGCGGGAGGGCGCGCGAAGCCGGCTACGCAGTGGCGAAAGAGCCCAGGCGAACGCGGCCCGCGCGATAGCGGGATCAAATCAAGAGGGTGGCGATGAAGAGATGCAGGCCGACATCTCGGTCGCAGCGGATCGCACCCAGCGCAATGAAGCTGCGGTACATCGTCGCGTCGGATGCGACGACGCGCTGTCCGGCGCCCGAGGCGGCGATGAGCTGAAAGGAGCGCGGCACTTCAGTGGCGATGCGCTTTACCGGCTCCTGCTTCTCGCGCGCCGGCAGCGGCTGTTGCGCGCCGTCGTGATGATCCGCGTGCTCGCCGCTGATGAAGTCGATAGCGAAGTGGCAGAGCGGCAGCGCTTTGTGAATGACGCCGTGAAACGGCAGGACGCAGCAGCCGAAGACGAACACTACCGCCACGAAGAGCGGAATGGTCGCTCCGAAGACCCAGGCGGCGGCAACAGCGGCGCGTCTCATCGTTCTTTTGTCAGCGTCCGATAGCTGCAATTCATGGACCCGTAACCGCGGGACGAGCCGAACCGTTCCCTCACAGCCGGACCCTGCTGACGTGCACCCGTTTCGTAGCAGCATTCTGCTCCGTCCACGCGACATAGACATCCTGCCCGAGGACGGCGATACGCGCGAATCCAGCCGCTCGGGCCGCGCTGGAATCGGCAACTTTGACGGACGGAGTGGGCTTGCCGTTGCGCGGTACACGCCGCGCGCGCAACTCTGCGCCTCCTGCGGTTTGCTCGGACCAGGTGACGATGGCCGTCTCGCCGTCGAGCATCGCCACATCCATGCGCCCGATCGGCGTGCCGTCGTCAATGACGATGGCCGCTCCGAACGTCTCGCCGGCGTTGTCGGAGAAGGCGACGTACGCCCGGCCATGTTCTCCCGCCGCGCTGAACCACGCCGCGGCGACGCGCTTGCCACGCGCGTCGAGCTGCGGACCGTTGACCGGACATCCGGCGATCTTCCAGCCGTCGTTGTGTAGGGGTCGCGGCTTCGACCAGCCGTTCGCCGTCTGGCGGATGACTGCAATGTCGCGAATCTCCTCGGGGGAGCGGTCGCGGTACGCAATGACGGGATGCCCTCCAGCTATCGCCATACCCGTCGTGCAGCACTCGCATGTTCGGTTGTCGAGTTGCACGTCCGAACGGATCACGCCCGCCGCGTCGATCGTCGCGTAGCGCACCGTCATGTCGCCCTCTTCTTTCCCTTCGACCATGTTCCGGCCATCGAGCCACGTGGCACCGACACCGCCCGCCGGTAGCGGCGCAAGCGTCACGAACCCGTGCTCATCCTTCTTTCCGTCGCGATTCAGCAGGATCGGCGCGCTCCACGTCGCGCCGCGATCGTTGGAGATCGCCACGCGCACGTCGTAGGCATATGTGCTGTTGCCACTCTTCTGTAGCCAGTGGGCGAAGAGCGTCCCGTTCGCGTCCTCGACGATCGAGGGGAAGTCCGCCCAATTCACGAAGAAGTCGCTGCGTTGCATAACGGTGCGTGGCACGGACCATCGACCGGCACGATAGATCGCGAAACGCAGCGCGGTCTCCTTCGTGTCCGGCACCGGCTCCAGCCACGACAGCAGGAGGGCGTTGCGCCCCGCAAAAACAAATGGCGTCATCGCTCCGGCACCTGCGGGCGTGGCTAGCTCCTCGACTGGTTGCGCTGATGCAAGCGACGCTATCGCGACGAGAAGAGCCGTCGCGAAAATGGGGCGAAGAGCAGTCATGATGTCCTCAATGGTTCGTGATGGCCGGGACCGTCTGCAACGAGCCGGCGTCATCTCAGCGAGGCATTGTACTGAGCCCCAGCCGCAACGGTCACGCCTTCGTGGCGCGCAATGTCCGCAGGACTGCAAGATGGGAAGGGCTGCCGCCAACGATTGTGTTCGACGGGTCGGTCGTGCGCGTGACAGAGACGATCGAAGCCGCGATCAACCCTTGAATGCGGCTTGGATACCTCACACACCATCATCTACAGGCAGTCAGATGAGCATTTCAGGTTTGCCCGCTAATACTCATACAAACTAGACGGAACGTCCACACGTCGACGAACGGCAGCACCATCCACTGCATCAACGGCAGAAGCCCGATCCCAAACAGTTTCGGCATCGCTGCGTCGTACTTCCAGCGTGCCGTCGAAAGTGCGAACAGTTCGTACGCGATCACGATCGTCATCGCAACGATGAGAAAGATCGTGGCCGGAACGAAGATGCGGCGTCCAACGGGCCATGTCGGACTTCGTGCGACGAGCGCAACGATCGTGAACGCGACTGCCGTGATCAGAAGATCGCCGGCCGATGCGCGGAGACAGAGAAGCGTGGCGCGGAGGATCGGCAGGCCGCGCATGCTCGAGAACCAATTCGCCTGGAGCATCTCCCACGCGAAGTTCATCGCGAGCACCAGCAGCGTAAACGCGATCCACCGTTTCATGCGTCAGTGCGCGTGAGCGTGCGCTCGATGCCGCGGCTCCTCCGGCATCTTGTTCATCGTGCGCAGCATCTCCATCCCTCCGGTCCTGAAGAAACGCCACAGCAGGAGCGCGGCGACGGCAAGGAAGATGATGTTCAACACGCTCGTGTAATTCATCGTGATCGCTGCTTCGACGATTCGCGCGTGGCGCTCGCGTGGGATCAGATGGAGCGCCTGAAACAGGAACTCGATCGCGAGCGCGGCGGCGGACATCGAAGCGAACATCGTGACGAAGAGGAACGACGCCATCTTCAGACCGTAGTACTTGCGGTAGATGTTGAGCACCGGCAGCACGATCAAGTCGGCGAAGATGAAGGCGATGACACCGCCGAAGCTGCTCCCGCCGTTCCACAGTACCGCGGCGAGCGGCACGTTCCCGACCGAGCAGACGAACGACAGCACGGCGACGATCGGTCCAACGATCGGTCCCCACCACTTCGCAAGCTGCGGGTGATTCGTCAGAAAGAAACGGTTCCACCACGTCGCCGGAACCCACGCGGCCAGCGCGCCCGCGATCAGCAGCCCTCCGCCGATGTCGAGCCACACCGCGGCCCAATCCATGGCGAAATAGTGGCTGATCGCGGTGAAGCCTTTCGGAGAAACAATCCGCTGCCAGATCGTGCCGCCTTCCGTCACTGACATGTCCATCGCGGCGTGACCTTCCATCCTGCCGGCAACGCCTCGGTCGGCTTGCTCGCGGGCTTCGACCATGTGTCGTTTCAGGAAGAGCCGAAACAGCAGCGCGAGAATCGCGACCATCACCGGCCCGCCGAGGAACTCGGCGAGCGTGAACTGCCAGCAGAGAAGAATGGCCATGATGATCCCAAGCTCGGCGACGAGATTCGTCGATGCGAGCATGAAGCCGATCGCCGCTGTGAAGTTCGCACCCTTGCGGAAGAGCGAGCGCGCGAGCGCAACAGCGGCATAGGAGCATGACGACGATGCGGCACCGAGAACGCAGGCGATTGCGAGCGTCTTCGGCGATTCGTCGGGCAGGAGCTTCGTCATCTGCTCTTTCCCGACTACTGCCTGGACGATCGCGGAGAGGCCGAAGCCGAGGATGAGAGCCCAGAGGATTTCCCAGAACATGGCAAAAGCCATGCTCAGCGCGTGGAGCATGTAGTGCATCACGTTCTCACTTCTTCAGCACCTTCACGATGACGACGAGGAGCAGGATGATGAGCAGCACGCCGACGATCGTCCAGATCCACATGTGCGCCATCATCCCGCCCATCATTCCTTGCATGCCCTGCATTCGACACACCTCGTTTTCTTCGACTTCACGTCCGTGACGTAGTACGAGCCGTTCACGTCGAGCACCGTCACTTGCGCCTGCTGAGCCGTCGGGCGGCAGCTCGGCCACCTTTGCGCGACGCAATTCGTAGTCCATCTTCATCGCGGCCGTCTTGACGCGCACTGCCACGTTGTCGAGGTTGGTGTTCTTCGCCGGATCGCGCGCGAGACGAGCGTCGCCGTCATCGGATACCGTCGTTTCATTAGCCCTGAATGGCGTGCTCGTCTGCGTTTCTTCCGAGCAAACGTCGCATTCGGCCTCATCCGCAAGTGAGGGTGCCGCTCGTAATCCCCGTGATCACGAGCATCGCGCTTGTCGCCGCAACGTCGGCCGGGGGCGGAGCTTAGACCTCTGATGGTCTCACGATCTGAACGGGGCAATGTTTCGTGCGCAGCCGTGGCGTTCATCCTCCGTTTATGCAATCGATACCGCTACCGCCGGCGTTTACGAATGCGCAACCGAAAGGAGACCTGATGAAACACAAGTCGATTGCAACATTCATTGCAGCCGCCGCGATGGCGGTGTCCACGTTCGCCGCCACGACGGCTGCGAAACCGAAGATCACGATGGAGCAAGCACGCGCCATCGCGCTCAAGAAGGCGCCCGGGAAGATCAAGAGCGCCGAGCTGGAAAACGAGCACGGGAAGCTCATCTACTCGTTCGACATCGCCACTTCGCCCAAAGCGATCACTGAGGTGAACGTGGATGCGCTCAACGGAAAGATCGTTGCCGTGCAGAAAGAGAACGCCGCGAAGGAAGCGGCGGAGAAGAAGCAGGAAGCAAAAGAGAAAGCAACAAAGCACTGAGCATTGCGCGACGGCCGAAAGTGCTCCGGCCGTCGCCGCTGCAGCAATGCGCTATGCGTGGGAGGCACACCTGCCACAATCCATACGACAGTTGCCAGAATTGCTAGACGCCGGCGACATCACCAGACCGGCGATCGTTTGAGAGGGGTCGCTCGATAAACGCTCGCTGATCGTCGCTTGCCTTTTGATGCTCGTGGGACTTGTGATCGTCGCTCGATCAGCGACGCCTTTTTTGACTTTGCCTCACAGCTTCCGTCGAGCAATCCTTCGATTTGGCTTTTGGATCAAGGGTTTCATGACTGGTGCATGAGCCACCGGAGTCGGGTCGAGAATTTTTTTCTGGTAATCACACAGATCGGCGACCCGGTGGCTCTGGGCACCATCAGTTTAGCTCGGTCGACATAAACGCTTTAACGTACTTGCAGTATCCCCCCGGAGGGGATACGATCGACCGCTGCCGAATGAACATCGAGATCGCCCGAAAAAATGAACAAACGCACGCAAGAACGAGTCACACGCGCCGGAATGGCTGCATCGTTAATCGCGGCGTTCGGGGCTTCGATTTGCTGCATCGGCCCGATCGCCGCGGCGTTGTTCGGAATGACGAGTCTGGCGGCGCTGGTGAAGTACGAACCGCTGCGGCCTTTCTTCGCCGTAATCACCTTCGGTTTTCTCGGTGCCGCTTTTTACATGACATACAGGAAACGGCCCGCCGACGTGTGCGAACCGGATTCCGTGTGCGCGACCCGCGGCGTTGACCGCGTGCAGCGCTTCAACCGCATCATGCTCTGGATCGCTGTTGTGGTCGCGATGATCGTTCTCACCTTCCCAACATGGTCAGGTTGGGTTCTCGGGTAGCCAACAAAAGGAGACTCGTGTCATGAAGAGACTCATGCTCGCAGTTGTGCTCAGCTTCATAGCAGCGGCAGGGATCGTTCCCTGCTGCATGACGCAATCGTCCGCCACCCCCGCGACGCCGCAGAACACTGCGACGACGAATCTTCACATCGAAGGGATGACTTGCGGCAGTTGCGCCACGGCGGTCAAGCTCGTGCTGCAGAAAACGCCGGGCGTCACCGGCCAGCAGGTTTCCTATGACGAAAAACGGGCGATTGTCACGTACGACGCGAGCAAGACGACGCCGGCGAATATTGCTGCGGCCGTCGCCGACGCACTCGCTTATAGGGTGACTGTGGATGGCAGCAACGTGCCCGCAGCGAAACCGAAGATCGCGGCGAGCTCCTGCGATGTGCCGGTCGTGATCCCGTCGAATGCGAAGGCAGTGGCCCTCGGCGCATATCGCACGCAGCAGCTCCGCGACGAATTCAACCGTACCAGCGATCGCGTGCGTGTCGTCGCGCTTCTCTCACCAACGTGCGGCATCTGCCAGAAAGGACAGCGCGTCGTCGAGAGCGTCTTCTCGAAATATCCGAACGATGCACGGCTGCGCGGCTTCGTGGTCTGGCTGCCGATGCTGCCCACTGATTCGAAGGAGGCGGCCGGCGCACAGGCTGCGAGCTTCATCGACGATCGGCTCGTGCAGCAGTGGGACGGCGAGCGCGCGTCGGGGAAGCTTCTTGCGAAGACACTCAAACTGAACGGCAATGCGTGGGACGTGTATCTGCTGTACGCGCCGGGCGTGAAGTGGATGGGTGACGAGCCGCCGAAACCGACCTTCTGGATGCACCAGCTTCGCGCCGAGGACGGCGCCGATCAGCGTGCCTGCCTGAACCCGAGCGTGTTCGCCGGCAAGGTCGCCGGACTGCTCGCCGCGCAAAAGGGTCACGCGTGAAGTGCTGCGATGAGGATTGCCAGATGACCGCGGTGCCCGAACGATGCCCGAGCTGTGGCAACGTCGGAACGCGCGTCGCCCCGATCACGCTCAAGGCGCTGTTGACCGGCGATGCACTCAAGACCGGCATACCCGACGCGCCGCGTTTCTGCGCGACAACCGATTGCCCGATCGTCTATTTCGACGGTGCGGCCCGCATGACGTTGACCGAAAGCGACGTGACCGTTCGCGTGCATGCAAAGCATCCTGACGACGACAGTGTGCCGGTTTGCTACTGTTTCGATTACACACCGGCCAGGATTGAAGAAGAGAACGCACAACTCGGATCGAGCGCTGCGCGTGCGATGATCACGCGAGAGGTGCAGGCAGGTCACTGTGCCTGCGAAGTGCGGAATCCGAAAGGCTCGTGTTGCCTCGGCGATATCGCTCGCGTCGAGGCGCGGCTAAAGCAGTTTGAGCAGGTGGAGAGATGACGGTGCCAAAACGAAAACCAGCGCTCAGATCTGTGGAGTACCTGACGCCTCAGGCGCAAAAGGCACTCGCCGACCGGCTCGCCCGCGCCGAAGGTCACGTACGCAGTATTCGACAGATGGTCGTCGATCACCGATGCGCAGATGAAATCCTCATTCAGATTGCGGCCGTGAAGGCCGCCCTCAATCAGACTGCTGCTTCGCTCATCGATAGCGAGATGCGCTCGTGCGTCGAGACGTGCATGGGGGGGTCGTCCGAAGATCGCCTGGAGCGGGTGACGAAGGCGTTGTCGGCCGTTTTGAAGTCGTCGTAGCCACTGCGATGAAGCACGCGACTTTCGCGAGAAACCGAAGCGCTCCGACGATTTGGTTGATCAACGAAATGGTGAGCGGATCGCGCAGAGAGTGCCGAACGAAGATCAGAGAGACGTCATGGCCAAACATGCACACGATTCCGGAGAAAACCACGGCCACAGCCACGCCGGGATCGATCCCTCCATCGTTTCATCCGACCGTGGCCTGTGGGCGGTGAAATGGTCATTTTGCCGGTTTGTTCATCACCGCACTCATCCAACTCGCAGTGGTGATCTTCTCGAAAAGCATCAGCCTGCTCGCCGACACGATCCACAACTTCGGCCGTCGCGTTCGTCTTCGCGAAAAAAAATCCGAGCCCACGGTTCACGTATGGCTACGGCCGCGTCGAGGACTTCGCCGGCATCCTCGTCGTGCTCACGATCCTCACCAGTGCGATCGTCGCCGCCTACGAAGCGATCCAACGGCTCATCCATCCTGCAAGGGTCGGACATCTGGGCGCTGTCGCCATCGCGGCGGTAATTGGCTTCCTCGGCAATGAGGGTGTGGCGATCTTCCGCATTCGCGTCGGGATGGAGATCGGCAGTGCCGCGCTCATCGCCGATGGCTACCACGCGCGCACCGATGGATGGACGAGTCTTGCCGTGCTGCTCGGCGCGCTTGGCGTCTGGTTCGGCTTCCCTCTGGCCGACCCGATCGTCGGCCTCCTGATCACCGCGGCGATTCTCGTGATCGTCTGGCGCTCCGTCAAGGAAGTCATGAGCCGCGCACTCGATGGCGTCGACACGGACGTACTCTCCGAAGTGCAGCACGCGGCGTCGCACGTCAGCGGCGTGCAGGAGGTGAAGGAAGTGCGCGCACGCTGGCTCGGGCATCAACTGCTCGCGGAGGTGAATGTCACCGTCGGCGCATCGCTGACCGTCGAGCAGGGACACGAGATCGCCACCGAAGTGCATCGGCAATTGATGGCGCACCTGCCATTCCTCGCTCGCGCGGTCGTGCATGTCGATCCGGTCAGCGCATCAGGCGAGGAGCATCACGCCGACGCTAAGCACGGACACGGCGCCGAACCCCACGAACCCGCGCATGCGCAGCCACCGGCGCACCGCCACTCACATTAATGGATAGGGGTTCTCCGTGGGTCAGCCAAGGTTGTACGATTTCCGAATGCAATGATGCGCTGCGGCAATTGGCGCGACGGAAGTGGAGAACGATCATTGCTTCACGTCGACGACGAAATCGGCCATCACGTCATCGCTGTCCGGCTTCAATTCGGCCCACAGTTTGTAGCGGCCCGGCCGAGGAAAACGGGCGTGGAACGTCACCTCCGGCCCGACCGGTTTCAGCGCGTGCATCGCTTCGTCGGGAAGTGACGGATGCATGGGAACGTGCAAGCCGCTGCGGATACCACCCGCCTCCTCGATCGTGGAGTGGGCAAAGACAAAGTCGCTCGCACCTTCCGCGACGATTGCCAGATGACCCAGCGCGCCCTCAGAGCCGAGACTTGCCACCGGCTGACCACGGCGCTGCATCCGTAACGTGAACGTCTCCCACACATTCGCGTGCGGCGGCTGCGGCGTCTCCGTCATCTCGACCCTGTAGCCGCGAATCTCACGAGCTAACGGCGTGGGAGGAAGTGGATGAAGAGGCTCGTTTCGTCGCGGATTGCCAACGACTAAGGGCCGCCGATCCGTTTGCACTTCTGCGTACTGCGGTCTGAAGTAGGTGAAGAGGACGTACTCTCCGTCGCTGGGAAACGTGAGATCGAAAGCAACGTCGGCCGCCGATGACGCCGCCGAATGCAGGTGCGCGTACCACCGCAAATCGCGGCTGACCACGATCACGTGAAGCGACGCGTTGTACGTCTCTTCGAGAGTGGGAGTGGTTCCATTTGAATTAACGATGCTCAGCGCGAGATGAACGGGAACGTGAGCACGGATCGGCTGCGGTGTCTTCAGATGCACCTCATACGTCGGAGCTGGGGCAGGCGCGGCGGCGCTTTCAGACGAGGATTCAATGGTCGCGTGCTCACGTCGCAAGCAGGCCACGACGAGCAGCGTGGCAGCGAGAAATGCTCGCCCTCGTATCACCTCGCAGCGCTCCATTCCCGTTTCCACGTGAGGAGCTTCGTGACTTCGCCGCCAGTCGTGGCGATCACCTCGTGCGCGATTGCCTGCAACTCGGGGTCGTTCGATTGCTTGAGGATCGTGCTCGCAAACAGGACTTCACATTGCGACTGCAGCAGCATGGCGTCGATCACGTCGATGTCGCTCGGGTTGACCGGGAGTGACTTCCCTAATAGGACGTCGTCGCCGCACGGAATCTTCAGCGGCTCGGTCGGAGGAATGGTCGGAAAGTGTTTGCGACGCCAGCCCATGATGGCGGCGCTCCGCGAGAAACTCGTTTCGGTCATCTTCTCGCCATACGTTCGCAGTTCGGGTCGCTTCACCCGGGGTATGACCGCGAGAACACCACCGCGGAATCCTTCGATGTAATCGAGCGTGTCGGCGAGACGCACCTCGAGAGGCGCAGCCGTGTGTGCCGGGATCGACGGTGGTGGCGGCGATTTACGACAAGCGACGGCGACCATCGCCGCGCATACCGCGATCGAGAGATAACGCCTCACAAATGCGCCTCACACTCCCGCCAGCCGACGCGCTCGATCTGCACCGTCACGTGCGCGATCTTGAAGTTCGTCGTCACGACGTTGTGCACCGCATCGAGTACTTCGTTGTGCATCGTGTCATCAACGATCACCACGTGCGCACTCATCGCATTCACACCCGAGGTGAGGCTCCAGACGTGCAGGTCGTGCATCTCCCGCACTCCGGGCAACCGCCCGACCATCTCTCGAATGGCCGTGAGATTCACACCGGCAGGAGTGCCTTCAAGCAGAACGCCCACTGCCTCACGCAGAAGAATCCACGTTCGCGGCAGAATGAAGAGACCGATACCAGCGGAGATCAGCGGATCGGCGTAGTACCAGCCGGTGGTCAGCATGATCACGCTCGCTACGATGACGCCGACCGAGGTGAGCATGTCGGACAGCACCTCGAAGTACGCGCCCTTCATGTTCAGGCTATCGCCCGAACCTTTCCGCAGCAGAAAGATGCCGGCGATGTTCACGGCCAGACCGATGATCGCGACGAGCAGCATCGGCCCGCCGGCAACGGTTGGCGGATGTCGGAATCGCTCGTAGGCTTCGTACAGCACGCCGATCGAGATGCCGATGAGAACGACGGCGTTCACGACCGCCGCGAGGATTTCTACCCGGTAATAGCCGTACGTCCGCTCGGGCGTCGCCGCTCGCTCGGCGAAGCGGATGGCGAGTAGCGCGAGACCGAGACCGGCCACGTCGGTGAGCATGTGACCGGCGTCGGCGAGCAGCGCAAGGCTGTGCGTGGCGATGCCGCCCACGATCTCCGCCACGAGGTAGACGGCCGTCAGCACGAAGACGATCAACAATCGCTGCTTGTTCGCTCCGGCCGCAGAATGAATATGGTCGCCACTCACACAACACCTCCAGTAGGCGCGCAGTCGTCGCATGTCTCGCCGCGCAATCCCTCAACGCCTTCTTTGACGACGATGGGCACCATGAGGAGCGCCGCGATCGGATCGGCCCACCACCAGCCGAACAGCGCATTCAATCCGAGGCCGAGGAGAAGGATTGCCGAGAGGTAGGTGCAAACCTGTGTTTGCATCGCGTCCGCGCGGAGTGCTTCGCTCCGCAGCTCCGCGGCGACGCGCCGCTTCGAGCGCACGAGCAGAGGCATGACGATGACGGAGAGTCCCGCGATGAAGATGCCGGCAATGCTTTCGTGTGGCGCTTCTCGACGCAGCAGCAACTTGCCCGAGTCGACGATCACATAGACGGCGAGAAGAAGAAAGCAGACGCCGACGATCCTCAGCGCGAGCCGTTCGGCGCGCTCGCTCTCCTCGTGTGTTTGACCAGCGCGAAGCCTCCACAGGAGCGTCACCCCGGAGATGACCTCGATGACACTGTCCGCGCCGAAGCCGACGAGCGCGATGCTGCCGGCAAACGCGCCGGCGACGATCGACGCCAGACCTTCGAGGCTGTTGTAGGCGATCGTGAAGACTTCGAGCTGGCGCCCGCGGCGCGCGAAATCGGTCATACCGCGGCGTCTCCGACCTCGCCGGTCTTGATGCGCAGTGCCGAGTCGATCGGCCAGACGAACACCTTGCCGTCTCCGCGGTTGCCCGTGTGCGCAACTTCGGTAATCGTCTTCGCGATCAACTCCACCATATCGTCATGCGCGACGATCTCCAGGCGCACCTTTTTCACGTAGTCTACGACGTCGTCGATTCTGTTGTGATGTACCCGATGCTCCGGCGTTGCCTTCTCGCGACCGAAACCGCGAACATCGGTGACCGTGACGCCCGGGAAGCCGTCGATGCGTTCCAACGCATGCGTGACTTTCTCGAGCATGAATGGCTGGATGATGGCCATGATCATCTTCATTGTCGCCTCCTAATATTCAACACGCTCGCGCTCGAACCAGCCGTAAAGCATCGGCAGCATGAGCAGCTTGAGGATCGTTGATGTGATGAGCCCACCGATGACGACCATCGCCAACGGGCGCTGCACCTCGGCGCCGGCCGACGTGGCAATCGCCATCGGCACGAGGCCGAGACTCGCGACGAGCGCGGTCATCAGGATTGCGCGCAACCGCGTCTCCGCCCCTTCGCGCACGGCATCCTGAAGCGGCTTCCCCTCGTCGCGGAGCTTGTTGATGTAGCTCACCATCACCACGCCATCGAGCACGGCGACTCCGAAGAGCGCAATGAAGCCGACCCCGGCCGAGATCGAGAACGGCAATCCGCGCAGCGCAAGCGCAACGACACCGCCGATAATCGCGAACGGAATGCCGGTATAAACGAGCACGGCCTGCTTCGCCGAGCCGAACGTGGTGAAGAGCAACACGAAGATGAGAAATAGCGCGAGCGGTACCACGATGAGCAGTCGCCCGCTCGCCCGCTGCAGGTTCTCGAACTGACCGCCCCAGGTGAGGTAGTAGCCGGGCGGCAGTTTCAGATCGCGGTCGATCGCCGCCTGCGCATCCTTGACGAAGCTGCCGATGTCGCGTCCGCGCACATTCAGTTCGACGGCGATGCGGCGCCGCGTGTCTTCGCGCGAGATCTGCGCCGGTCCTTCCACGAGCGCGATGCTCGCAAGCTGCGCGAGCGGCACCTGCGCGCCGTTCGGCGCGGGCACGAGCATTCCCTTGATCGTCTCCACGTCACGCGCTGAAGCTTCGGAGAGGCGCACGACGAGATTGAAACGCTGCTCGCCTTCGTATACCACACCGGCGGACTTGCCAGCGACGAGCGACTCGATGAGGCTATTCACGTCTTCGACGTTGATGCCGTAGCGGGCGATCGCTGCACGATCCGCTTTGATCTGGAGCTGAGGCAGACCGGAGACCTGTTCGGCCTTCACGTCCTCCGCGCCGGGAATGCGGCCGACGATGCGCGTGATCTCGTCCGCCTTCGACTTCAATGTGTCGAGGTCGTCGCCGAACAACTTGATCGCTACATCGGAGCGCACGCCGGAGATCAGTTCGGAGACGCGCAGCTCGATCGGCTGCGAGAAGCTGAAGACGGCGCCCGGCACTCCCTCGTCGAGCGCCTTCGCCATCTTCTCGATCAGCTCCGCGCGGTCTTTCGTCTTCCATTCCGAGCGTGGCTTGAGCTCGACGTACACGTCCGACAGATCGACGCCCATCGGATCGGTCGCGACCTCCGCGCGGCCGGTCTTGGAGATTACGCGCGTCACTTCGGGGAACGTGCGGAGGATGGTTTCGGCGCGGCCTGCCATGTTGACCGACTCCGTGAGCGACACGCTCGGCAACCGCTGAATCTGAAGCGCGAGCGATCCTTCATCGAGCCGGGGAATGAACTCCGAGCCGAGGAACGGGAAGACGGCAAGACTGGCGAGGACCAGCGCAATCGAAACGACGAGAGCCGCCTTGCGATGCGCCATCGTCCATGCGAACGCGGGCGCGTACCACTCGCGCGCCTTGCGCATGATCGGGCTCTCCTTCTCCTCGACATGTCCGCGCAGGAGGAACGTCATCGCCGCGGGGATGTAGGTCAGCGAGAGCAGAAGGGAGCCGAGAAGCGCGAAGATCACCGTCAGCGCCATCGGCTTGAACATCTTCCCTTCGATCCCGGTCAGACTGAGGATCGGCAGATAGACGATGGTAATGATGACGACCGCGAAAACGACCGGACGGCCGACCTCGAGGCAGGCGTCGAGAATCGTTCGCTCCGGCGCCTGTTCGTTGCCGGCGTGCTGCGCCTCAGCGCGTTTGCGTACTGCGTTCTCGACCATGATCACGGCGCCGTCGACGATCAGCCCGAAGTCGAGCGCGCCGAGACTCATCAGGTTTCCCGAGACGTGGAACGCGACCATGCAGATCGCGGCGAAGAGCATCGAGAGCGGGATCACGCTGGCCACGAGCAGCGAAGCGCGCCAGTTTCGCAGCAGCACCAAAAGAATGAGGATGACCAGCGCCGCCCCTTCCAGCAGGTTCTTCGCGACGGTGTGGATGGTGCGATCCACCAGCTCCGTGCGGTCATAGAACGGAACGAGCTGCACGCCGGCAGGGAGACTCTTACGGACCTGCTGCACGCGCGCTTTCACGTTCTCTACCACCGCGCGCGAGTTCTCGCCTTTGAGCATCATCACGATGCCGGCGACGATCTCGCCTTTGCCGTCAGCCGTAACCGCGCCTTGCCGCACCGTCGATCCAGTGACGACACTGCCCACGTCACGCACGTACACCGGCACGCCGTGATCGCCGGTCTTCACCACGATGTTCGCGAGATCGTCGGACGATTCAACGAGGCCGATGCCGCGCAGCAGGTATTGCTCCGAACCGTGCTCGATGTACGCGCCGCCGACGTTGGCGTTGTTGCGCACCACGGCGTCGAGCACGTCGTGCAGCGCCAGGCCGTACGACTGCAACTTCGCCGGGTCGAGCTGCACCTGATACTGCTTCTCGCGACCGCCGAAGCTGTTCACCTCCGTCACACCGGGAACGCCGAGGAGCTGGCGTCGGACGATCCAGTCCTGAACCGTGCGTAGCGATGTTGCGTCGTAGCCGCTCCCCGGCGTTGGACGCAGCTCGTATTGATAGATTTCGCCTAGGCCGGTCGAGATCGGCCCCATCTCCGGCGATCCGATCCCCTCGGGAATCTGCTCGCGCGCTTCGGAAAGCCGTTCGAGCACGAGCTGCCGCGCGAAATACGTATCGACGTTGTCATGAAAGACAATCGTCACGACGGAGAGCCCGAACCGCGAAATCGAACGAATCTCCGCGATGTCGGGCAGCCCTGACATCGCCACTTCGACGGGGAAGGTGATCTGCCGTTCCACTTCCAACGGAGCCAGCGACGGTGCCGCTGTGAGCACCTGCACCTGCACGTTCGTCACGTCGGGCACGGCGTCGATCGGCAGGTGTTGCAGACTGTAGATGCCCGCCGCCGCGACGATGGCGACGAAGAGCAGAACGAGCAGACGCTGTGCGACGGAGAATCGAATCAGTCCGTCGATCATCAGTCGCCCTCCGCGAACTCGCTCTTGAGCATCTGCGACTTGAGCGTGAAGCTGCCTTTCGTCGCCACGCGCTCGCCCGCGGTCAAGCCAGCGGTGACGATCCGGCGGCCGTCGATGCGCTCGCCGAGCGTGACGGATCGCGCGGCAAAGGTGTTGTCGGCGGTCTGCACGAACACCACGTCCTTCTCGTTCACGCGTTGAACCGCGTCATCGGCGACGGTCAGTGCTTGATGTCCGCCGCTCGCGCTGGCGATCGTCGCGTCGACGAACGTGCCGACCTTGAGCCGACCATTGGGGTTGCGAACCTCGATCCGCACGCGCGCGGCTCGTGTCGCTTCGTTGAGCGCGGGATCGATGTAGGTGACCGTGCCGCGAACGACATCATTGCCAAGCGACGCAGCCCGCACATCGGCCTGCGCTCCGGTGCGAAGCGTGGCTATCTGCGCTTCGGGCACGCTGGCGATGACCCAAACGTTGGATAGATTCGCGATGGTGAAAAGCGGTTTGCCGGATTCGATGCCGGAGCCGGGATTGACCATTCGCTCGGTGATGACGCCGCCGATCGGCGCGACAAGGCGCACGGTCGAGATGTTGTGCTGTCCGTTCTCGGGCAACGCGCCGAGAATGCGGAGCGCATCGCGAAGATGGTTCACGTCGAAGCGCGCCGTTTCCGCTTCCGCGGTGGCTGCAGCGAGGTCTTTGCCCGCCGCCGCGCCGAGATCGGCGAGACGTTTGGTGCGACGAAGGTTTGCCTCCGTCAGATTGAGATGCGCCTCGGCTTCGAGCAGTTTGCCGTGCATCTCCGCGACTTCGGGACTGGAGATCGTGGCGAGTACGCTGCGCGCACGCACCGCGTCGCCGAGCTTGGCGAAAACCTGCTCGACGCGCCCGTTCGTCAACGCCGTCACCTGCTGGAGCTGTTGCTGATCCGGCTCGACCGCGCCGGTGAAGTGCGACGTGGCGGTGAGCGTCGAGGTAGAAACGGTTTCGATCGCGATCCCTGCGGACTGCGCGGCGGACGGCGAAAGGCGCACGACGTTCGCTTCTCCGGCAGGCTTCGGTGCCTCTTTCGTTTCGGTCTTCTTGTCGCCGCATGCAACGACGAGCAGCGCCAGCACCAGGACGGCGATGGCACGATGAATGGCAGACGTGGTCATTCGGTGGTTCCTTTCCCGGCCGTGAGGAGATCGCCGGTCGCGAGCTGCAGGTCGATGGCGGCGCGGTAGCGTTCCGCGAGGATTTCGGTGTACTCGCGCTCCGCATCGACGACGCGGCGCTGCTCGGCGATCAGATCGGTGATGCGGTACTCCCCGAGCTGGTAGGCCGCGCGCAGGGTCCTGAGATTTTCGGTGGAGCGCGCGATGACGCCGCTCTCAAACGTCGCGAGCGCGCTATCTGTCGATCGCAGCCGCCGAAACGCGCTCTCCACTTCCGCTCGCACGGTCGTTTCCAGATAGCCTCGTTCCTGCTGCGCCTGCGTGACCGCAGCCGATGCTTCGGCACGTGCGCCCTGATTGCGATTGAAGATCGGCAGCGCGATGGAGACGCCGAACCCAATCGATTTCGAGCGGTCCGTGAGCTTGCCGATCGGCGTGTCATCGAACGCGGATGACGATGAGGAGAAGCGGCCGAACGGCGTTACATCCGGCACCGCTCCCGCCCGCGCCAGGCGAAGCGTCGCCTCCGCGGCTCGCTCGTTCGCGCGTGCCGCCGCGATGTCGGGCCGGTTCGCGAGTGCGCGCGTGACAGCATCTTCGACCGTTGTTGATACACCGAGCACGTCGCCCGGCGTGAAGCCTTCACGGAGCCGGACCTGCTCCTCGGGGGCGATGCCGGTGAGCGCTTTGAGACGGATGATCGCCGCGTCGAGACGGCCCTTCAGCAGCTCGCGCCGCGAGCGGAGGCGGTCGATCTCGACGCGGACTAGTTGCAGCTCCAGCGGCGCGACATCGCCCTCCTTCACTCGCTTTTCGAGGTATCCGCCGGTCTCGACATCCAGCTCATTGAGGCGCGCCGTCGTGTCGAGTTCGCGGAGCGAGGCGAGTGCTTCGACGTACGCGGTCAGCACGTCATTCGTGAGCTGGCGCTGCCGTTCCGCGAACTCGGCGCGCGCGATGTCCAGCTCCGCGCGCGCGATGTCGATGCGGCTGCGGCGCTTCCCGCCCAGCTCGAGCGGAAACGAGAAACCTGCCGTCGATTCGTGTTCGTCGGGCGCGCCCGTGAACTTGCCGGTGGTGTGCTCCAGATCGAGCGACGGATTGGGATAGAGCTGCGCCTGTGCGAGCCGTGCCTGCGCGCGCTCGACGTTCAGGCGGGACGCCGCGAGCGAGCGGTTCGACGTGGCGGCACGGCGAACCAGATCGATCGCCGACGAGCCTCGCGCATTGTCGACATACGCCGCTGCGTCGGTCGAAAGTGCGAGTGGTTGTGATGTTTGTGCGGCTGCGCGCGCCGCGATGAACCCGGAGAACGCTACGAGCACGATGAACGTGCCCGAGCGAAGGAAAAGTCTTCGCCTCATTCATGGCCTTCCTGCGGCTCCGCTGAAAGCAGCAGCCGCATCGCATGCGTTGACGGACGTTCGGCGCGTGATGCGCTTCGAATGTCCGCTCGTTTGGGGAAGGTGTTAGGCGAGCCTTGGAGGGCGGAACGCTGCAGGTAGCACGATGGTTACGCGATGTGCACTCAGGTGAAACCGCGCCTGTTCAAACGCGGAGGGAATCGAGATGTGAAAAAGCACACCGGCCAGGACGTGACCACAGCAACAGAAGCAATCATCAACGTGCGCCGTCGACGAATCCGAAGATTCTCGAGGCGCGGCGATGGAAAGGGGAACCTGTCCGGCACTAAAAGTCGAGCCACTGCCATCCTCGCTGCACATCGCCGGGTACGCGAGGTCAGCTGCCGTGAACAACAGCAGGAAGACCGCCGCTGCGGTGAAGAGCCGGTGATGACAAGAGCTCATGATCGAAACGAGACGCGGCAAAAGGATACACAATCTCTCGCCGCAGCCTAAGTACAACTGGAGATTTCCGAACGATCGTCTTGCAAACGTCGTCGGAGGTTACGGGACAGCAGCTGTGATTCTCATTCTCGACCGCAGGTAACGCGGGACTGCGGCTCGACTTGTATGGCCGCGAACGCCGAATCCGATTTCACAGGCAGAATCCCGAGGCTTGGGAACCCCTTCCACTCCGACGCGCATTGATCTTCAGAGAGAGAGAGAGTTAGTTAGACGCAGCCGAATTCGATCATCGTTCAAAGACGAACTGACTTGAAGAATGCTCGGATGCGGTGTATGCCAGAAGTGTCCTGATCCTCCACACTCCTCGCGTTCGCACGCCCCTACCACACGAAGCACGCGAGCTTGTGCGGTACGGGACGCGTCGCCGATAGATGCGGGGCGTCTGGAAGCCAAAAGCGGCCTTGCATGGGAGTGGCAGAGACTTCCCAAGCTTGAGAGGCGGGTTCGATCCCCGCTACCCGCTCAGAATGTGGCGTCCTAGCGCTCAATCCGCACTCCGGCCGGCGCGAATGAACCCCTGATTACCTCTCAAGCGTCAGAAAAGCTTGAGTGGTGGCGTGCGCGCGATACTACAGAGTGATTGGATGATGGGGACGCCATTTTCTCCCCCCTACCCCCATGTCCCGGTCTCCCTACTCCACCTCTCACACTCCGGTGTTCGGCCCACCTCCTCTACATCCAAATAAAAAGAGGTCGCGACGAGCAGCAAATACGGAGAATTTGCCACCCGCCTCGCCGGAGAATCTGCGCTTCATCGATGACCTCCGATCGGAGTTCGCAGCGTTCATGGATCGCGCTGAGTTCGTGAAGCGCTACAGCAAGTTCACGCTCTCCTGGTTCACGAACGGATTCGCGAACTTCCAGCAGTTCCTCCTCACGGCTGCTGATCTCCCCAAAGAGCAATTCGCGCTACGTCTCCACGCGCTCGAAGACTGGGTCGCGTGGAACACCAAGCGCGGGCTCGCAGAGATCACGATGAACAACTACTGGCGGAGCGTGCGCACGTTCTTCATCGACCGTGCGGCCGTGAATGGTTCGCCGAATCCGTTCGTCGGGCGACACACCCCGAGGGCACGGACACCCGCACCGCGGGCCAAGTCCGCGCAAGACTGCTCCGCCATTCTTCACACTGCGCGCAACTATCCGTGGCCGACGGAAATGCAGCGCGAGGTGGCGCTCGCCGTTCTCGCGACAATGCTCTACGCAGGACTCCGAAAGGGCGAGATCTTCCGCCTCACGAACACCGACGTCGACCTCAATGACGGATTGATCCGAATCGTTAAGGGGAAGGGGCGGTACGGCGGGAAGGACCGGATGGTCTTTATCGCCCCGGAGCTGTCTCGTGTGCTCCGATCGTACGTCGCAGCTCGGGACCGGGCACGCCTCACGTCTCCGGCGTTTTTCGTGTCCCCGGTCAAGGGTCGCCCGTTCAGCGACGGCGTGCTCCGAGACATCGTCCGGAAAGTGTCGCGCGCATCCGGCGTGCCCTTCTCTCCCCATGTTCTCCGGCACAGCTTCGTCACGCAACTCATCCGAACTGGGGTTCCTCTCGCAATCGTTCGTGACCTCGCCGGTCACGCAAGCATTGAAACGACGCTCGGCTATACGACGATCTTCGACGAGGACCGTCAGCGCGAAATTCGGAAGCTGCACTTCACTTCCTAACCTTTCGGTGCACCACTCTGCCTGTTGCGCCAATGAAGAACGCCTATGTGCACGATCCAACTCACCACTGATGCTCGTCTCGACTCGGAACCTCGATGTCGAGGATCACCTTCTCGACCGCGGCGGCATGCTCGCCACTGTAGACGTGGCTGTAACGCTGGAGCGTCTCGAGGCTCGTGTGCCCCATGAGGTCGATTGAGATGCGATCCGCGACACCTGACTGCCGGAGCAGCGTTGCGTACGTGTGGCGAAGAGCGTGCGGCGTGACCGGCAGGTCCAGCGCTTCGGAGACGCGTTGGAGCAGATGGCGAATCACGGCGGCGGAGATCCCCCGATCGCCGTGCACCGTGAGCAGGTAGGAAGGGCTCGCGGTCTCGAGACCCCTGCGCTGCTGTTCGTAGCTGGTGAGGATCGAGCGGAGCTGCGGGGTCATGTAGCACGTACGGTCTTTCCCGCCATAGCGCCCCTTCCCCTTGACGATCAGGAGCGTGCTGTTCGCCACCGAGACGTGCGCAAAATTCAATCGCACCGCCTCCGCACGACGGAGTCCCGCGAGCAGAAGGAGTCCGACGATTGCGAGGTTGCGCGCTTGCTCGAATGACGAGCTCCACTGGTGGTGCTGTACAAACTTGACGACTCGCTCCGCGGCATCACGTGTGAGGTAGCGCGCCTGACGGCGAGAGAATCTTGGAGCAGCGAGAAAGATGAGCGGGTTCACCATGCCACGTTCACGATTGATCCTTGCGAATACGAGTGACAGTCCCCGCCAGTAGTTGTTGACGGTCACACTTGTCCGCCCGTCTTCCCGCAGCCATCCGATCCATGCTTCAAGGATGCGCATCTGCGCTTCCAATTCGCCACCGAGGAATCCATTTCGGTACTTCGCGTCGGCAATGAGAAAGCGGCGGAACATCCGATATGACGTTCCGGTCCATCGCACGGTCGCTTCGTTCAGCCCTTCGATCGCGCGCATCCGCGCATGCGCCTTCACGACGGCGTCATCGAGGTGCACAAGTGACGGGAACGCGAGCGGTATCGTGCGAGGAGCGAGGAACGCACCCTTACTTGATGCGATGACCCAGCCTGCCTCGGCACCCTGGCGATGTCTGCCGCCGGCACGCGGCAGCGGAAGTGGCATCGCCGCCATGTCGTTGATTGGGGTCTCATGGATTGAATTGACCATTGAGTGCATTTATTCGATCGGAATGTAATGGCGTTCGAAGTCCGCATTCGCCTCAGAGGTACGTTCCGCGTCAGCGATGCTGCCGAGTGGCTTGGGACGTTTCACTTGAATCCTGCGTCCCTTGAACCTGCGGCCTTTGAGGAGCCAGTAGCACGCGCCCACCGGGAGGTTCGCGAGTTCCTTCGTCCGCGCAGCAATCTCCTCGGCCGGCGTGAGCAGCGGATCATCGAGCGAATCGTAGGGTCGGATGGCCTCGCGTCGAAATGTGCCGAGCGGCTCGAAGAGATCGTGCGCGAGCAGTCGCGCCTCCACGTACGGCATCCTGAAGAAGAACTGGCGTGAAGTATTGCCAAGCAAGTGCGGACGAAATTGCGGGGGGAACAGAGACAAGCTCTGTGCAGCGAGCGTCAAAAACACTTTGTACTTGCGCGCGGCTGTGAGCAGGTCTTCGAGCCCGCTCTCACGCGCGGCGACGCTGTGCGCTTCATCGACGATGATCGAGAACGGCACCCGCCGATCAGCGCGCACTTTCTCGCGAGAGAGCGCTGCGAGTTGCAGGACGTTCATGAGCAATCGACCGAGGATCTCAGCGGCAGGACCGAGGTATCCCTTGGCGAGGTTGATGAGCAGGGTGCCGCCTTCTTCGACAATTCGGAACGGGTCGACGGAGGACGTTGCCTGTCCGAAGAAACTCGCAACGCTCGGCGAAGAGAGGAAAGGCTCGATCTTGTTGAGGAACGCCGATACATACATTTCTTCCCGCAGACCGAAACGCGTCTTGAAGTAACTCTGCGACTCTGCTGATGCCGTCGCGAGAATCTCGCGCCGCAAATGTGGTGAGGCGAAGAAGCGTGGAACGTCGAGAAGCGTCGATTGGTAGCGACTCTCGATGCAGGCTGCGAGCGCGTGCTGCGCCAGTTCGTGAACCTTCACCCCCCAGGCCCACGACGCTGCGTTTTCGGCGCTGTAGAGCCGCTTGAGCACGTCGATGATGAGCCCAACGTGCCGCCCAACATCGACTCCCGGAATTCGTGCGAGCGGGTTCCATCCGGAAATGGTCTCAGGGCGCGTGAAATCGAGTAGGGCGAGCCCGCGAACGCGATGGTAGGACGCCCACGCCGCCGTGCGCCTGAATAGGTCGCCGTGAAGATCGATGAGCGCGAGCCCCTGATGACGCATGAAGCACGATCTCGCGATCGCTTCGAGCAGCGTCGACTTTCCACTGCCGGTCGCGCCGATGACCAGTGAGTGCTGGCGGAGGTCGACGGGAGTGAGCCAGCAGTCAATCTTGCTCCCGTCGGGCGCCTTGTATAGCGCGAATGGGAGGCCGTTGTTGCTCCTTCGCAATTGCTCGTGCAGGAACAGATCGCGACTTCGGTAGAAGTCCTGCATCGCAAAGCGCGATCGGGAGTGTCGCGTCTCGAAGGCGAGCGGAATACGGATCATTAAAAGAGGATGAAGATGAAGGCGATGAGTGGCGTAATGATCAACGCGACGACGATCACTCGGCCGGACCGTGTGCGAGGAATCACTCCCATTTCGCGAAGCCGCAGAAGCATGCGCGCAATCGCTGAAAGTGGCGGCGGATCGAAGACTGTGTAGCCGCGCCCCCGCCATCGAATCAGTCCCGCGCGACGCAACCGAAAGAGGATGAATCGCGCCTGGAGCGTTCCCCACAGACCAGCGTTGCGGACAAGTGACGCAATGAGGACCCCGCCAGCGTCTGCGCCTTCGCGAGAGCGGAGGTAGAGATATGCAAGGAACGCTCGCCGTCCGAGTTGCGGAAGCGCCTGGAGAAACCAATGCGTCGGGATGTCGTGCCTGACCCGTACATCGGTCGCCTCCGGCGTGAATACGCCGGGGTCCGGCATCTCGCCTGTGAATTCGGCAACGATGAGATCCTGCCCAGTGTCGTGGAAGACGATGAGGCCAATGTTCGAGAGACGCACTAGCCTGCGGCGAACCCACCGGCGCGAAGCTTCGAGCGTCCACGCGAGATCGTCGAGACGAACTCCGAGCGGTGAGCGCTGACGGAGTGCGCGCAGTGTCAGGAAGAAGAGCGCGGTGTCGGGTCCGATGATGCGCGCGGTGTGGAAGAACGCGCGCAGGTCTGTCGGAAGCACGACGAGTCCATCCGGCGCCGCGCTGCGAGGCCAAAGCACGAGCAGCCGCGATTGGTTGCGTGGAGTCTCAGGCATTGGTGAGAACGGTGGGATTGGCGGGATCAATGCGTGCGTGATGCATCCGCCTTTCGAGAAGCTGCTCCGTCTCGGACCGGGGCGTGTTCTCAAGGCGTGTCGCAACCGTGACCTTCCCGAACTGCTGCCGCTCCGCGAGAAGCTGCGCCATCGACGGCGACGCGAATTCAACGCGATCGATGAGCAGCAGCGGGATCGCAATGAGCGATCTCTTCGCGCTCGCCGGAACCTTCGCGCTGCCTCTCTCACGAACTATATGGATGCTCCGCGCACTGAACTCCGCTTCGAGGAATGCGAGCGACGCTGTTAGCGCGAGGGCATCGGCGGATTCGAGGAAGAGGCCAGTCCCGCGGATCACATGCGATCCGAATTCACCGACGAAGCGCTGGAGCTGTTCGCGAGCAGTCGTCGAGAGTTGCGCAGCGTACGCCTCGCTTGTCCCGCTGCAGGACTGCTCGCGCGCGCGGCGTTCTCTCACGGATTGCACGTCGAGAAGCAGGTACTCCCACGCAAGCCGCTTCAGCGTCTCATCGTTCGGGAACCAGAGTGCGACCTTGTGGAGCGTGGCGAGGCTTACGCGATCACGTCCGCTCCGAATGTGCGCGAGCGTCGTCCGATCCATCCCAAGCTCTCGCGCGAGCTGCTCCCACGTCCAACCGAGCGCGCGGGCACGCCGTTCGAGTTCGTGCATGAGAGGGATGGAACGAGACACGGTCGTCATTCGGGTTAACACCGGCCATCCTGGCCAAGTCACGATCGATTCGCGAGGCGGATCGATGCGTTGTGGGAGATTCCCACAAAGAATTCTTGTGCGAACGAGAGACCGTACTGGGGGGCTCCGTGGGGAAAGTCCACAGGAGCATTGAGACGTAGTGCATAGACTCGCCTCCCCCTGTACGCTCGGTTCGCCATCCTGTCAAGATCATGGTCGAATCATCTTTCGATCCCACAACATCTTCCCGCGAGACGCTGCGAACCGCGCGCAGACAACAAGATGACCGAGCGCTGCTCGAAGACGTCCAGCCGCGTAAGGACGCCATCGCAAGCGCGGGTTCTATTGCGTCTAGAGGAAACAGGCCACGAAACAGGCTCGTACGAAATGCGAGCTCCACATCGTTGACCGATCGCGATCTCGAAATCATCACTGCGCTCGCACGATTTCGCCTCCTCTCATTCGAGCAGGTTCATCGCCGCTTCTTTGCCGGCCGTTCGAAACAAGCAGCGCGTCATCGTCTTCGACTACTCGAGCATCGAGGTTGGATTCGCTCATGGCGTGAGCCAGTCGTACTAGGAGGGCATCCTGGTTACGCGATGCCCTCGGATATGGGGCTCGCCTTTGCTCGCGACAGAATTCTTGCGCTGATCAGAGGCACCGAGGTGCAACGCCTGGTTGAGTTCATGCTGCCGCTCCGTGATGGCAAGCCGCTGAAGCTCGTACCCGGGATCGTGCCGCCGTTCCTTGCGCACCAACGTGAGTGCAATCACCTCGCGCTTCGCTTCATCGAGGCATTCGGCAACGCGCTCTTATGGATTTCAACATGGGAGCGCCCGTTCCCGAATTCATCGTCCGGACTCGCGTTGCCACAACCCGACCTCGTATTCGTATTCAGAGATAACGATGGATCCCACCTCGTCTTTCTCGAACACGATCGAGGATACGAGAGTCTCGAGCACTTCAGTCGCGCGAAGGTTGAGCGCTACGCGGAGCTAGCTGTGCGTCCGGAGTTGAGCATGGAGCTATTTGGCTTCGAAAGGTTCGATGTCTGGGTAACCGTCATCGACCCTCGGTTCCGTCGCCCACTCGACAGGCTGCGAGCTCTCAGCCGCGTGGTGCTGCGCGCGGGCGTCGATCACCTGTTCGCATTCACACTCGCCGGATGGGCACACCAAGATCCTCAGAGTGCGATCTGGTCCCGAGCAGGTGACTTGCTTGAGAGTCCGCTTTTCCTCGGCGATCAACGCTTGCAGTCTTAGATTACTTGTGCGGAGGCGGCGGTGGAGGTTGCAGGTGCTTCGTTCCCAGTGCCTCCTTAATCCTGTGAAGAAATACGATCTGCCCTCCTTCGGATTCATACTCTGCCACGCGCGGGACGTTGCTTTTCAGAAGCACATAGATTGGCGCTGACGTCGAAATGAGGTAGTCCTGATGAAGCTTCTTCTTGCTTGCATCGCAAGCTGCAATGAACAGCTTACAAAGTGCGTCGAGCCTTTTCTCAGAGAGGTGCTCCTTCGTCGTCTTAATTGGAAACCCCTCTAGATAGGACGCTGGCACAAAGTTCGGGTCTTTATAGAAACCAACTGGCACGTCGAAGGTTCCATCATAGTGATACCTGACGCTCCCTCTCATCGACAAAGCCACGACTAGGACCAACATCGCACCTTGGATTGCCTTTTTCATAACGTCACCTTCTCCATCAGCTGTAGGGGAGTGATTCCCAAGTCGCCACGGGCGCACCTCTCCGGTAAGTCACGACAGGGCCGCTGTGATCGACATGCCCGGGGCCGTCCTCACCTTCATAAACCCCATTATTCGCACCGGTAACACGGATATCGGAATGTCCCGCCCCAGTGAGACGGACGGATGGATCCACTCGACCGGGTGCGCGCTCTCAGCCGTGTGGTGCTGAGCGCAGATGTGGAACACCTCTTCGGGTTCGCGCTCGCCGGATGGGCAAACCAGGATCCGCGGAATCGGATCTTCCGAGCCGGCTAGGAGTCATTCGTGTTTCAGCCTTGATGTCATTCCCAATGTAGCTGTCATACAAGCTACTCCCCAAAGCGAACGATGTCTGAGAGAACTCCGTATCATCGGCACGTTGTGGGTAAGTCACTCATCCATCACGGCAACCACTTCAATGAATCACGTCGAGACGATATGAGTCGACAGCAGAATCTCCACAGATGGGCACAATCCACTCGTTTGCCCTGAGATACTCGGCCGTCACAGTGACGTCCGTTACTTTTGTATTCTGATGTCGCAGCCGAAAGATGTACTCGGTGTTTCTCATAGTAAACACCGCGCCATCAATCCTCACCACGCTGTTGGGTCGCGCCATACTCATTGCCATCTCGACCCCGCCGTGGAATACCTGGATACGCAATGGTTCCCGGGAGCAGTTGACCACGATAGCGTAGTGCTCTTGGCTGCAGCCGCTGATGCCGATCAGGAAGAGCAAGGCAGCTACTAAGCATTTTAACCCTATTTTATTGCGCATTATTTGCACCCGCAGGTCGGACCCTGCTTCCCCGCCTTTCGCTCAGCCTCAATTTCATGGTGGTTTAGATCGTGCCATTCGCCATTCAGAACACCGTTGGCGAGTGAATCAGAGGCATAGTCGATAAAGAACTCGAAGCCCTGCGTCTCATATTGAGAAACATGCACCAGCTCATGATTCCTGATAGCTGTGTCATGGAAACTCTTCGGGGTCAATACGATGACGTTGCCAAAAGTAATATTCCAACTACCGAATGCTGGGCTCTTCACGAAAATCGTGTCACAGGGTCCGAGGTCATAGTCTCTTGAAATCGCCGCAATGACCCACCCGGGAAGACTTACTGACCCACGGTTAATGTGGCGCGCTATGCTGTCGACGTCATCGGCGGACGGAATTAGTGTGGTGATTGGTGGCCCTGGAGCTGTCATCGGTTTGGTGAAGCCCGGCTCATTCACATGTTCAAGTCCGGATGGATCTATGAAGTTGACGGGGTCGTTATTCGAATAGGTGTAAAGATCCAGTTCTCCTGCTGCTAGTCCGAGCGGGTCTTTCGCTGTCCACCGCCCGAGTTGCGGGTCATAGTCTCTTGCGCCGAACCTCGTTAGACCAGTGTCGCGGTCGTAGAGGCCTCCCGCGAAACCGAACGGCTGCATGCCAGGATTCGAGTCACTTGTTATATTGCCGAATTCGTCGTAGGTAATCACCTCGACAGGTGTACCGGTCGAGCTCTCGATGACGTATCGCGGGCTGCCGAGATGGTCGGTTACGATCCGGTACGTTATGCCATTTGCGATCATTACAGAGGGGGCATTGGATCGGGCTCCATAGATGAACTGCTTCGTGACCGCCCCAGCGCCATCGGTTTCGGCGACTATCCGCAATTGGTCGCCGTATAGCCATCCGTTGACGAGCGTTCCACCCACCTTCTTACCCACGCGGCGGTTCTTTGCGTCGATAACGTAGTCGACCCGCTTGCCGTCCGGCATCAGTACTGTGCGTAAATTGCCGAGGGCGTCGTATGTGAAGCTTGTCGTTCCGCTGGCATCCGTTTTCGCAGCCAGTTCGCCGTTAGTCGTGTACGTGTAGGTGACACCGTTCATGGAGAGCAGGCGATCCTGATCGTCATATGTTCCGCCTACACGATTACCATTCGCGTCGTATGTGTAGCTGGCTGTTTGTAGGCCGTCGCGCGTCACAGTCGCCATGTGGCCAGCTTCATCGTAGGTATATGCGGTTGTGGTCGAATGTCCGCCAGTCGTCTCCACGACTTGCGCAATGCGCCCAATGTCATCGCGTGTGTACACTTCGCGCAACGCCTCGGCTGCGTTGAGCGATACGCTATACGTCATTGGTTCACTGAACTCATCGTATGTCCATTCATCGCTCACGTTTCCCAGACTTGTACCTGTCACTAATCCGGTCTGGGAGTCTCGGTTGAGCGTCAAGGCGCCCGCCTTCACCAGTAGTCCGTCATCGTCGTAACCAAGAGTCACGCCGTTTTCCGACGCCACCCTCAGGTCGTTGTCGTATGTGTAGCCGATCGCCCCGCTGACCTCGCCCGTCCATGTCTGTGACTTCAGCAGTGGGCCGTCATAGCTGTAGGTCATCGAAGCGCCGTTCGAGTTATTGATCGAGGAGAGCCGCCCCTTTCCGTCGTAGCCGTAGGTGAGTGCAGCAGACGGCCAGACAAGCGATGCCAGACGACCGGCGGAGTCGTAGCCAAGGCCGATCGCCTCTGAATCGGGTCGCGTAATCAATGTGAGTTGCCGGTCTTTGTTGTAGGCGTATGTCGTTGTGCCACCGTTTGTGACCGTGGGCGGCGTGTATAGGTCGGCAAGATTCACAGGCGTGTAGTGGAACGTGTGCGCGGGTCTCGACGGAGGCGCAACCGAGGTCAGATTGCCATCATGGTCGTATGTGAAAGCGATCGTTCGCCCGCCCGGAAGCGTTTCTCCTGTGACGCGATCCGCCGCGTCGTACGTGAAGGTGATCGTCCGCCGCAGTGGGTCCGTCAATGACTGGAGCCGGTGGGCTCCGTCGTAGGTCATGTTAGTGATGCGCGTTCCTTGTGCAACAGACTCAAGCGCTCCCCAAGTCGTGTAGCTCATCGTGAAGGGAGCGAGAGCCGCGACTCGTATGTTGGCGATGCGGCCGGACGGGTCGATTGAGGCGACGCTGCTGCGACCGAGGGGAGACGTGGTTGTGAGCGAAGAGGCCGCGCGATCATAGAGCGTTGACCATGGCTTTCCGTTGACTGCAAGCGTCTCCCGGAGCGTGGCAACCGCAAACGGGTTGCCCGGCTGCGACAACGTTACCGCGCGGCTGTACTGCGCGGCGGCGTTGTGCGAGCCGATCGTCAAGGATCCCACTGAAGGAAGCGAGGCCATCATGCCAAAACGGCTGTCGGGCACCATGCGGACGTTCATCGTCGTACCGTCGGGGCCGCTCACGGTCAGACTGCGATCCGCGCCTTCGCTGCTCGTCGTCATAAGACCGTCTGCGCTGGTGTTCCGACGGATCTCTCCACCGTTCACGGGCCGGATCGTTTCGTAAACCGAGGTGCGCCCCTCGGCGGTCGTGCGGGTGACGATGAGATCGTCGTCCGTGCCTGTGCGTGCCAGGGCTGTGCTACCGTCAGCGGGATCGGCATCCAACTGTAGCCGTCCATTAGCGTCATGCGTGAACGAGTACTCGTGACCGCCAGGCGTCACGAGATCTGTCAGGAGACCGCGTGAAGTGTGCGTCAACTTTGTCGCTTCGCCAGCGGGACTCGTGACCGAACTCAGGTACCCATTCGCATCGATGGCCAATGTCGTACGCTGACCGCCGGGGGCGACGATCGCCTTGGGAGTGCCATCGGTCGCTCGATCGATCGTTACTTGATTGCCGTCGACATCCGCGATGCTTTGCAGACGACCTGCACCGTCACAGGAAAAGGTGCTGAGCACGATGCCCATGGTCGTATCAACGGTACGCGAGTGCCGTCCTGAAGCATCGAATACATACGCAAGTCCTCCATTCTCAGACGCAACGACCGTTTCGGTCGCGCTGGCGCCGGGATAAGTCGGCAGGATCCGACGGATCGTGTTCTCGTCGTAGGCGGAGAAGAGAACGGAACCATCAGGCGCTGCGGCCACCCCCCAGGGATAAAAGACTGGGGTGCCGATCGCCGGCGCATTGTCAGGGTACGGAATGACCTTAAAGTCTTCACGGACCCCACCGGCGAGGCGCACGATAATGCCGTCAGGGCGAATCGCGCGCACGGTCTGTGTTTCGAGTGTCGTGAAGTAGATCGTGCCGTCGGTGCCGACATCCATGCCCCAGATGCTGCTGTCGATGTGAATCGACCGCGCAGGAACACCATCGGTATCGGGATTTGCGCCGAGTCCTGCAACGACACGCAGCAACCCATCGCCTGCAATTTCGCCGATGAAGTGCTGGAAGTTGTCGCCGATGTAGAGGCGACCGTTGGGACCGACCGCGATGCTGATCGCATTCACGAGCGGCGCAATCCGTGCTGGCTGACCGTCTTTGATCTTGCCGAAGCCGCCGCCTCCGGCAATGATTGTGAGATCGCCGTCTGGTGTGACGCGCTCGATGGTGCTGTCGCTCGCGATGTAGACGTTGCCGTCATGGTCGATCGCGATTGCCTCGCACACAATCGGCGTGCTGAGCGCAGGGCCTTCCTTCACTGCCGCGTTCTTTTGCCCGTTGCCAGCGACGGTGATGATGGCGCCGTCTGACGTGATCTTGCGGACGCGCGTGCCCGCGTCGATGAAGTAGAAGCCATCAGGTCCGATCGCCCCAGCCCATGGGTTGAGTTTCGCGTTCAGCGCAATCGTGCCGTCCGGCGAAAAGCCCTTGTTTCCATAGATGCCCCCGATCCGCGCGATCGTGCCATCCTTCTGCACTTTGAGGATGGTGTCGCTCTGCGTTATGTAAAAACCACCATCGGGCGCAACGGAAATCGAGTTCGAGTAGTTAAGTGCTGTTTCGCGAGCACCTGCACCGTCGACGGCGATGCAGCAGCTACCGTTCCCTGCGACGCGCACAAGCGTCTTGCCAAGTTGAGCGGAATCGATCGTGTCGCCACCACCTAGGTGAAGTGTTCGACCCAACGGATCGTAGATGTGATGGCCCGAGAGGTTCCATCCACCGAGGCCGTTTGCATCCTTGGCGTCAATGCTGCCGATCGGAATATCAAATCGCGTCCAGATAATGATCGACAGCCGTTCTGGACATAGCGAGATCGGATTGTTCGGATACTTGCCAAAGGCTTTTCCCTTAGCATCGGGCGCGGTGTAGGCACCTGCAAGGTACTCGTATCCGATGTCGACATGCGCATCTTGCGTTCCCTGCACCAAACGACCGTATGCGTCCTTTCCGCTCCAGGTATATGTGTAGGTCTGGTTCGGTGCCGCAGAAAATTCCTGCTGGAACGTCGTGCCCGCGACGCTCACCTTGAGATGCGCGTAGGTTACGCCGCTCGGCGGATTGGCACCAGTAATCGGGATATTGATTTGGTATTGGTCCAGTCGTCCGCGTTGCTCCGAACTGTTGTAGCTCAGCGTTAGTCCTGTCCCAACGAGGGGCAACTCTTCACCAAGTGTCTGATCCTGCACTCCGATAATCGAGCCCTCACACTTCTCGCACTTCTTGACTCTGTTGTTTCGAGTTGGTCCACCACTCGGTGCTTCAGCGCCCTCGGGTGGTCCAGCCCATGCGAAGAAGTTGCAATCCCACGACGTGAAGTGATTGATGGGCGCGCGCCAGAGTGTTTTCCCAATCGTATAGAGCGTGCCGAGTTGTTGGAGTTCGTCCGCGTCAATACCGATCGCTGCGAGGGTGGTGGCGTCATCCGCGACTCCATCACCGTTCGTATCGACTGTTGCGGTGCCGTTTGTGATCGCGAGGATCTTGATGACCCTTCCGTTGTCGCTTGCGACCCACCGGCGTGCTGCGCGGTCATAGTAGCCGACGGGGACGATCGTGCCGACCGGCAGGTTAAGGAAGTTGTCCAAGTACAAGGGGAGCGTCTTTGAGAACGTCACGGACGATGCGCCTCCTCGTACCGCCTCGTCGACGCTGAGTTCCACGCAGTAGGTGTACTTGCTCGTGGGCGGCAGGTCGGCCGGCATGGCGAGCGGACCGGCGGTGCCAACTGTGAACTCGGTCGCGCGTACATTCAGGGTGGCGAGCGGTTGTGTCGTACCGTTTGGAAAGGTCATCGACGCCGTCGTTCCGGCGGGGAAGAGCACGGTCGCGGTGCGAGAGCCGTCCTTGTCGCTAGACGTCGTCCCGCGGGCGACCTGCATTCTGGTTGCTCCTGAAGCGATGGGCGTCACTGCGCCATCGAGAGAGACGAGCGCGACGTCTTCCACACTGACGTAGTCAGCCCATGGCACATTCACCGTCCGGTCTGTCGGAATGTAGCCAGGGCGTTCGTACCGCACTGTCAACCACGAACCGCCGTTGACCGCGAGATCGAAGCGGCCGTCATCGCGCGAGAGCGTCTGTCCATATTCAGGGTGTGATGCAATGGCGATCCTGATGCCAGGCAGTGACGCGCCATCGCGGGTAAGCACACGACCGCGTAAGACCGCTGCACGATCGCGGGTAATCACATTTGGCCCGACGCCGGTTTGAATCGGGTTCGTACCTTGATAGAGGAAGGCCGTCCCATCGACCATCGGAGTGACCTGCGTTGGGTTCAGTGCGGGCGCGATGCTGGCCGGATCTGGAGGTAGCACAATGGTCGTGGCGCTCACGCGGATCGAAGCGGAGAAACCGTTCAGTGATGCGAACACGTCGCCGCTGCCAGGTTGCGCAGCCGTGACCATGCCGTTCACGTCGACGGTCACGGCCCCGCTCGAGGACCAGCTCGCCTTCGCCGTGACATCGGCGCCTCCTCCGGTAGGGAAAAGGCCGATCGCGTTGAACTGCACGCGCTGGCCAACATCGAGGGTCGTCGTGGGCGCGGTAATCTGCAACGCGGAGAAGGTCGCAACGGTGAAGTCGGTCGCACTCGTCGCCGTGCCGCCGGCCGTGGTCACGGTCAGTCTTCCCGTTTGTGCACCGGTGGGAACCGTCACCACGAGCTGCGTGCTTGTTGCGCTCACGATTGGCGCAACGAGCGTGCCGAGGAACACATGGTCCCCGTTAGGATCTGGATCGAAGTTCTGGCCCGCGATCGTGACGGTGGTCCCGCTGCCGCCGCTTCCTGGTGCGAAGCTGGTGATGCTCGGCGCGGCGAGGTATGTGAACCCGTTCTGCAGCGTGCTTGCGCCAGCGAACGTCGTGACCACGACACTGACGGTTCCCGAGGGGAGTGCTGGCGTTACTGCAGTGAGCTTGTTCGGCGAGAGCACGGCGACTTGTGTAGCGCTGATACCGCCGATGGTGAGTGTTGTGTCGGTGCTGTCGGTGAAGTTCGTGCCGAGCACTGTGATGCTGGTGCCGCCACTCACCGGTCCCTTCGTTGGCGTGATGCTCGTGACCGTGGGTGTCGGTGCGCTGAGCGTGATGCTCGTCGTGCTCATGTTCCCCACGGCATCAGTGGCGATCGCCGTGATCTTGGGGCTCGCTTGTCCCCTGAGGTTGACGGTCGTTTGAAAGGTGCCGTCGGCAGCGACGGTGACCGATTGTCCGTTCACGCTCAGCGTCACGCTCGTCTCGCTGTCGCTCGCTGTACCAGTCACCGTTACAGACGGGCTGGTGATGAGCGCGCCGTCTGCCGGACTCGTGATCGTGACGCGTGGGTTTGCGTCGTCGTTGATCTGAGTGAGATGCGACGACCCACTGACAGTAACCGTGTTGGCGAATAGGCTGCCTTTCAGTGTGCCGGAGGAGACAGTCGCTGATGCAGTCGGTGCGTAGACGATACCGGAGAGCGTGGAACTGCTCAGCGTGAACGGGGAGCCGCTCACCCAGAGCCGCAGAGCAAAAGGGCTGGCGTTCGTGTTGACGATGCTGCCGCCGCTGATGTCGACGCGGCCAGCGCAGAGAATCTTCACCGTGCCATTGAGTGTGATGGTGCTGCCGCCGGAGATGCTGATCTTCGTGAAATAGTACGTGCCGCTCGGAAGCGTAATCCCGTCGCCACCGCTCAGAGTGAACTCGGTGTGGCTCGAGCCGCCTAGCGGGTTCTTGCCCTGCGCAGTGAGCGGGATGTTCGCGTTGTTGTTCGTCCCCTGCACCGTCGGTGCGAGTGCGGTCAGGTCGATGGGTATGCAGTTCGCTGCGGTTGCTGCGCTGCTCGTCGTTCCGGTGACCTTGCCGCTTCCGGACAGCGTCACGAGCTTGCCCGGCCCTGCAATCACGTCGCCGTTGACGGTGCCACCCGAGACCTTGACGTTCCCATTCGACCGGATGATCGCGCGTTGCGTGATCGCAGTGTTGGTCACACCGCTGGAATCGATCGTGCCGCTGGAGACCGTGAGATCCCCGCAGCTGAAGACGCCCTGCGCGGTGAGCGGCGTACCGACGGTGAACGGGTCATTTTGCGCCAGCAACGGCGACACGAAGAGCACAGTGAGGATACCGAAAACAAACGAACGAACGGACATTGCTAGACGACTCCCGAAGAGACACCACTCCGACAAAGCGGTGCCACTAAAAAATTTTCATTGAATTGTGATGGACCCAAATACGGATCGCCGGAGTTGAACGTCACTCCGCAACCCAGCCGCCTCTCACGGGGAAATGGCGGCGAAGGATAAGGAAGTGCCTAAAAAAAGTCAAACCTCCACTGTGGACAGAAATGCCTGCTTTTGGAGGAGTGACCGGGAAAGGTGAATCCCTACCCGGAATCTCGGCCGCTCATCGAGACCCTCCCCGGAGGCGTGGATCACTGAAGCAAGAGAGGAAGGTTTCCCATTTAGGTCCGGTAGAAAGGCGGGACGCCGGAGAAGAGCGCGAAGGATCTCGATGAGCTGCCGGAGGGCGCGGAGTGTACGCGGGGATCGAGCGCCGGTCAATCGGCGGCCGTTGAACATCGCCAGTTAGGAAACAGAAAGAGATGTTTTTCCGTGTCCCCCGCGCTACTTCTTGTTACGCGGCCGAAGCCGGGCGCGATCACTTCAGTGTCCGCTCTTCTCTTCTGAGAATGCTGCGCGGTCCGACGATCAGCAGCCAGTCTGCGAGAGTCAGGTGATAGTTTTCCTGCCACGCATCGCCGTCCACTACGTCGCAGAACACGGATAGACGCGCCTCGCCGCGATCGAGGATCAGTGCAAAGTCCAACGCCCGCTCATCCACATCGATTTGGGTGATCGTTCGGCCGACGAGCCGATCAATCCCGCCAGCGATCTCGCCATCCGACTCGTTTCTACTCTCGGAGCCACAGACGACCGTCTGAGCGACTTCCAATCGCCAGGCGCAGGTGATGAAGAGGCCAAACTCGCCTTCGTATCGACGAAGCTCCTCACTAATGCGCGGGTTGCTCAACGGGAGTTGACGCTCTCGCCGATCGCCGATCTCGATAGCGATCACAGAGCCCGTACTCGGACCACCAGACGCTGCCCAAATTCGACGCCCAATCAGTGAGCGAAGGGTCTCAACGATTGATTCCTGCATCAAGATGCGTTTCCGAGTTACCGTCGAAGGCACCGACAATCAGTCGGATTTTCTTGCAAGAACTTGCTGCGCTGCCTTGATCGCCGCCTTAATTCCTTTCTTGGCTTTGATCGCTTCGATCGCCGCGTGCTCCGCAACGGGAATCGAACGCAGAAGGACGATCAGAGTTCCGGCGATGCCGCGAACGTGTCCCTTCTTCTTTCGACGGTCGACGGTCTTTCCACTCCCAGATGACGCTTTGTTCCGTGCAGCTGCTGACGACGGCGCACGGACTTCCCCAGCAACAGCGCGGAGATCTGCCAGACGGCGTTCGATATCAGCAACCTCAACGTGGAGATCTGATAGAAGGCTCCGCACTTCGACGGCGGAAACACGCCTATCGGCTATCAGCCGTTCCACAATCCACTGCGCTTGAGCCGGGGTTACTGGGATCATTGATTCATTCTTTGCCATCCGCACTCCCTCAGCGCAATGGTAACCCGCGGTCTCGCGGCGGGCGAACAACCTAAGAACGGCTCCGGATTGCTTCCTTTAGAAGGAAACTCTCGGCAAAGGCTCACTCGCCAAAGCATGCCTGCGATAGCGGAGGCGCCTTTGACGTCGGAGGGGGGCGTGAGTAAGATCCGCGCTCCCAAAACTCGCTCATCGAGATCCTTCGCGATGCTCTCTGGCGTCCTGCCTTTTTGCTTGGACCTAATGGACGAAACTCTCACCCTCTCTTCACCGCTGCATCCACGCCGCCGGGGAGGGTCTCGATGAGCGAGCTGGACAACGCGCGAGTTAGAAAAGGGCGCTTTCCGCGCTCTTCTTCATATCCTCAGGGCGTGCGGGTCGAATGCGATCACAGCGCTACTCGTCGTCCGTCTTTTTAGCAGGAGCGATGATCACTTCGCGCTTCTCTCCGTGCCCGGCAATCTCTGCGTCGATCTTCCGCTTCTCGTTCCATGCCCAGCTAACAGCTTCGACGATCGCGGGCAATGTCTCAAAGTTCGGGGGATATGCCGTCGTTTGGATTACTTGATGGCACTTCACGAGCTCCTGATACATCGGTCCCGCCCCGGACTTCAACATCGTTGTCAACTGACCTGCCAGCAAATCAGCGGCTTGAAGAGCGGGCGTGTCTTTGTCGTCGCCGATGAAGATCTCACCAGCGATCTTTTTCGATGCTTCAGGGAACAGGTTCTTGAACTGTGAATAGAGTTTGATGTTGTCCTTCAGTAGACCGTCTTGCTGATCGAAAATAAAGTTGACGACCTCCGATGAGTGGCCCAACTCCAACTGGCGCTGCAACACTGCCGCGACAGCGCTATGGAAACATGACTGGTAGTGATGAGTAATCTTGAGAATGCCCTTTAGCCGCTTCGGGCTGAGCGTCTCTGACGAAAACGCATCCTTCCAGCTCTTCGTGTTAAGGCCTGTGGTCACGCCGTACATGTCATGATCACAGATCACTCTCACCAGCGCGGCGAGCTTCGCCTGAGCCTCTTCGTTCGACCATCCTCCAAACTCGCCCTCCACCATCTTCGCCTCATAATGATGGAAGCACCGGATGGCCGGTTCAGAGGCCAGCGCGGCGTTCCACGCAGCGTCGAACTTCGTCCATTCTTCTGCGGTTGCAACCCAGCCGGCGACGAGGAAAACAGAATCGGCTTGAGACTCGTCGAAGAACGCGTTGAACATGATGACGAGCGCAACGTGAGGGTGAGACGAGATTCTTCCTTCGCTCTTCGCCAAGTGTCCGTGAGAAAAATCGAAGCAACTTAAACTAATGGAAAAGCCTGGAGCACCTCGGCCGTCTCAGACGCCCAAACCGTCGCCACGGTGCCGCGAGTCCTTTTGACGAACGCGTCAGAAGATTGACCGAAACCCTCGCAACCCGACCCTGGAGATCAGCGCGAACCTCTTGTGCCAAAGCGCACTGCCTGGTCTTCGCGCAGATGCTTCGAAACTTCGCCGGCAAAGTAGTGCATCGAAGCGATACGGAACGCAGCTGCTCCTTCGCCAAACCATGTCTCGACTGCCACCCGGTCAGTGCACGAATTTCTGTCCAGAATGCTCGTGAAGGAGCACAGCGTGACTGCCGTGCCAGTGCGCTGGACAAAGCCGTATGGTCGCCACGCGGCAGAACGTGTCAGTGGTCGCCACGCGAAGTGCCACACTTGATGCGATCTCGTCGGTTTGAGGAGCACTGTCGCGTAGTAGTTCCGTTCAGCCCGTGCATCGTGAACAAAATCCAAGGTGGTCCACGACCGATGAAAATATCGTGCGGCGATCTCCGGCATCGGCCAATCGCGCGTCGGCAATACGAGGAACCTGAGAAACGTAAATGGCTCGAGTCGCTCCCAGTCGCTACGCAGAACCAGACCTTCGATTGCCTCGATCAATTGTGGCAGTTTGGCTGATTCGAGTCGGATCAACGCCAGAGGATCGATATTGAGCGCGCCCGCTAAGGCAAGCAACCTTTCTTCTGAACCGGGCAGCGCGCCGCGCAGCCAACGAATCAGGGTACTCCGGTGCGGTGCCTCACCTGTTGGCCATCGCCTCGCCACGGCAGCCACGCTTCCACCGAAGTCTGTCGCGATCTGTTCCCGAATGGCCGCAACGTCGAGTTCCAGCAGCATCTCCGATGATGTTGCAGGGAACGAGCTCTTCACGCAACACCCGTGGTCGCAGAGCGTGCTACCGTCAATCTTCAAAAAGACTCACCTCACGCCTAATAGCAACCCGCGGTAACCATCCTGGGAGTGTCGCTATGATCGTTCGGTCCCTCGTTCTTGCCTCTCTCGTCTGTGCCGGCACCGCACACGCGAGTATTCTCGCGTGGTCTCATCTCGTCCGCTCAGGCACGAGCGCGACGTGCGCGAACCCGCCGTCGACGGACACCCTTTCCTATCTGACAACGGATAACGGCGCCGAATTCTGGGCACAGCTCTCACGCCCGCAGGAGGCAAATGACCTCGTCACGATTCAGTGGCTTGGCCCAGGATTGAACCATCGCGATCAGTATTGGTTCCCCAATATCCCCGCGACTTGCGTTTGGTCGAAGATCTCGATCCAGAGCGCGCAACTCGTCGCTGGCCAGTACAGTGTTGGTGTCTGGCTGAACGGTACCCAGGAGGCGGGCTTGGACTTCACGATCACAGGTCCAACCACGGTGCAACCACCCGCCACTCCGACGAACCTCACGGCGAGCATTGAGAATGCCGATGTCAAGCTCGGATGGACCGCGAATGACCCGAGTATTGGCGGCTTCCTTCTCGAACGGAATGCCGACAACGCGGGATTCATCGCGTACTCGAATGTGGCAGGGAACACGCGCTCGTTCATCGATCCCTCGCCGGGCGCGCATTTGGAGTGTTATCGCATGCGGGCGGTCAATAGCGCCGGCACCAGTGGCTACTCAAACACAGCTTGCACGCTGGTCCTCGCACCGCCCATCCTCGTGTCGCCCGCCGATGCCATTACCACAACACCGGGCAGCTTCGCTTTCTCCTGGCAGGGCGTGACGAACGCCGACGAATATCTCTTCGGCCTAGGCACTGTGTGCGACAGTCCCTCACTGGGAACGCAGACTGTCTCCGGCATGATCACCACAGCGACACTACCCGCAGGAACGGTGCTTTGGTGGGTGCGCGCCAAGAACAACCTGTACAACACGGTGTCACCACGCTCAACTTGTCGCTCCCTTATTGTCCAATCTCAGACCACGACTCTTAGCGGCACGGTAACGGATGCCCGCTCGGGGGGCGGAATTGGTGCGGCGACGGTCACTTGGGGCAACAAGAGTGCCAGTACTGCCAGCAACGGCGCTTACTCGTTCTCGAGCATTTCTTGCCAAGCGAACACGCTAATCGTTACTAAGAGCGGCTACGAAACGTACTCCTCTTCTGTTACGCCGACATGTGCTGCCGGCAGCGTAAAGAATGTCGCGCTCACTCCAATTGTGGCGATCGCAAACGTCAGCGGTACGATCACAGCGGAAGGGTCGGGTGCACCAATCTCGGGCGCTCTTGTCGCCTTTGGAGTGGCGCAGGCAACGTCTGACCTTAACGGCGCGTACAACCTTCCAGGAATGCCCTGCAGTGCTGCCACCCTCGCCGTCGCGAAAGGCGGGTACGATTCCTACACCGAAACTTATGCCCCACCAGTGTGTCCAGGTAGCAATCTCAAGAATATTACGCTACGTGTCAGCGCCAACACTGTAGGCGGACCCTTTCACATCGCTATGTGGATCCAAATTTGGCCACCGGCGCTCGACAGCATCACCAGCCATGGAAGCGCGCTCGAAGAAGCGAACCCCGTATGGTACGAAGCAAACGAAGACGGAAGTATCGGCACAAAACCATCGCAAGCCGGATTTGAAGTCTATCGAAGCGGCTTTGTGAGCGCTCGCATCATGCCGAGCCTCACCAGTTTCAATGGCGCGTCGAACGCTATTCTTCGCGACAGCGCACGTACAAACACACATATCAACAACATTCTGGCTCTCATTTCAACGCACGCCTACGACGGTATAGACATCGATTATGAAGACGTTACATCCGATCTTACTGACCAATACATCCACTTCCTCAGCGCGCTGCGTGACCGCCTGCAATCAAACAAGCGATTGGCGGTCGATGTACCTGCGGGCGCAATCCAGATGTGGACGCGTATCGGTGCTGTTGTAGATGAGCTGAAGCTCATGGCGTACGACTATCACTATGCTGGCAGTACCCCCGGTCCCGTCACGCCACTCCCTCAGTTGGATGCGACTGTAGCGAAGGCGGAGCAGTCCGGAGTGCCACTATCGCGAATCTGGATCTGCTTGCCATGGTATGGCTACGACTGGCCCACCGGAGCGACGGGGCGATATATCGCCGCTGATGATCCTGCCGCGCAAGGCCAAGTCACATACGACGATGAACGCATCGTTCACACGGCAACTCACACCGCCTACTTTCAGGACAGCGCGTCCTTCGCCGCAAAACTCGCGCTCTTGCGACAGCGGCACCCTAATCTCAGGAACATTGGCGTCTTTGCAGCAGGGTGGGAAAGAAATGATCGAGCAACGTGGGATGTCGCCGATCACGTGAAAACGTAGAAATTTGAACAGTCGCCGGTTGGATCACTTGCAGCAGTGAGCATTGAGGAAGTCGATGTAGCCAGGATCGGCGTGGGTAAGTTCATCGATGACGTCACGGAAGTAGCTGAGCGAACGAACGGGCGGCAGATGAGGTGATCGGCGTCGAGATGCCAGGCGGAAGGCGGCGAAGATCAGCGACAAGGGAATGCGCCGAGCGTAGAGATCGCGAAGCAGTATGCGGTCACTGCGAGGAGGACGGCCGCGCGTACAAGGCAATTCGCGCCATGCGCTGATGATTGCCTGTTCATAGTCGGCGCGAGGCATAGACATCACGATCGTGCCTTGTGCGAGCGGCGACGAGCGGTCTCTTCGTCACTTTCGCGACGGCGGTAGCTATCGGCTTCGATGTTGAAGATGTCGCAGTGGTGAGTGATGCGATCGACGAGGGTGACGATGCAGGTGGCATTGGGAAAGACGGTCGTCCAGTCCTTGAAGGCTAGATTGGTCGTGATGACGATGGGACGGCGCTTGTCGTAGCGAGGGTTGATCACGCGATAGAGCAGGTCCGCGGCGTGATCGTCATAAGAGAGATATCCGAGCTCGTCGATGGCCAGCAGGTCGGGACGCGCATAGGCGGCGATCTTGCGTTTCCGTAGCTCGGGGGAGTCGCAGGAGAGATCGTCGAGCAGATCACCCGCCGTCCGAAACAAAGCGGTATGGCCGGCGTGAATGGCACTGTGCACCAGATTGCGGGCGATCATCGTCTTACCAACACCATTCGGTCCCATAAGTACGACGTTGCGCTCTTCGCGAAGGAAGCCGAGCGTGAGCACCTGTTCGAGTCGAGTGCGATCGATTTTGCGCGGCCAGTTCCAATCGAAGTCGGCCATCGGCTTGAAGCGTCCGACACGACTGCGGCGCAGGCGCCGCTCGAGACTGCGCTGGCCACGATCGGCCAGCTCCATGCGCGCCACCTCTTCGAGCAGGGCTGTAACGCTCCAGCGTCCGGTGGTAGCCCGAGCAATCAGATCGTCCGCGGAGCTTGCCGCCGCACGCATTCCAATGCGCTCGAGCTGTATGGCCAGAGTGGCTTCACTCTTCGTCTTCGTTGTTGGTGAGCTCATCGTAATCCTCCAAAGAATGTGTTTGAACATGTAGTGCTTCGAGTTCCGGTCGATCGCCCAGGTCCAGCGGACGAGGCACGGTTCTTCGACTGCGACGCCGCTGCTGTTCGAGCAGGACGTGGACTGAGGCCACGGTTGGCGTTCCTCGCCGCATTGCTTCCGCGACGGCCTCACACAATGGCTGCGCGCCCCATAGCCGGAGCAGCGTCTCGAGTTGCCGTACGGAGCGGGCATGAGGCTCGCCAGCCTGGAACGTGGCATTGAGCAGTTCCTCGCTCTGCGGGACGGCTTGAGAAAGAAGCGTTTTCCCTTCCGTGCGTAGTGCACGGCGCCGGGAGGCAAGCAACGCCTCTTTATGAGCGACATCGTCGATGGTCTGTCGCCGATCCCAGCATCGGACATGACGTGCGATCTCAGTGTTGCCATCGAGAATACGGATCGTTGTTTCGCTGGCAGACAGCATCAGATCGCGTTCCACGAATGTGTGCGGGATCGAGTAGTCGTTACTGTCGAACCGGACATAGTGCGTCTTGCCGGAGCGAACCGTCATCAACGCATCGGTCTCAAAGCGATGTTGTGGAAGCTTGTGCAGGTAGGGTTGTTCTTCGGCCAACACTTCGGCCACGGTTCGTCCGTCGCCGCCGGGCCAGGGCCGGAGATGGGCAACCGAATCACGCCAGGCCAGAGCCTGCGCATTCAGCTCGGCGAGCGTAATGAAGGGACGCGCGGCGAAGAACGAATGGCGAATGTACTGGATGGAGCGCTCGACGCGCCCCTTATCGGAGCCGCGCGCAAGCCGGCATGGCCGCGGCCCGAAGTGATAATGACCGGCCAGCTCCAGATAGCGAGGGTGGAGTCGCGCCAGTTCGCCGCGCCGCTCCAGCACGGCCGAACGGAGGTTGTCGTGCAAGAGCTCGCGTGGCGTTCCTCCGAAGCTCTCGAAGGCGCGGATGTGTCCACGCAAGAAACTCTCGAGTGTCTGATCGAGTGCGAACTCGAACCAGAGTGCTCGTGAATACGAAAGCGTAAGAACGAAGCAGTTCAAGTTCCGTTCGGCCCGACCGATCTGTACTTTGCCGAAGCTGGCCCAGTCGACTTGTCCCTGCTCGCCGGGCAAGGTCTTGAGGCGCAGCATCGCTTCGCGCGTCGGAACGGGACGCAAGCTGCGCACGACCCGGCGCAACTGCACCACGCTTCCCGAGTAGCCGCGGGCGTGCACCATCTCGTACACGCGCGTGGCTCGCAAGCGTGGATAGCGCTCGAGGATCTCCTGAATGTACGGCACAAAGGGATCCGTGAGTGTCTTGCGCGACGCTGTGCGTGACGCATTGAAGCGCTCCGCACTGATGGCTCGCTTGACTGTGTCCGGATGGACCTCGAGTTGATCGGCGATCGTGCCGACCTTCCAGTGATCGACGAAGAAGTGACGCCGGATTGCGGCGTACAGTTCGGCCTCGATCACGATGACTTCCTGACTCGTGGTGCGGGTCGTACCACTCGCCACCCCGGCCACAGATCACACAGTTCGTTCTCGCACTTGTATTGCTCCTTGTTCGTTCTGCGCACGACACCTCCCATGGACTTCCCTCTCGAGAAGCGGGGAGAGTGCCTGAGGAACCCGTCCGCCGGGAACCCTGATCAGTCACGCCTGCTCGATACATCTTCTGGTTCAGCGCGTGCTTGAATCGCCAGATCGGACACTGTTGATGGCGTCGCTGCGCTTCGCGCCGGCTTCGTTTTCGCGCTCGATCTCGGCACGCCCGGCTGCCGTACTGATGGCCACGATCACAGCGCCGGCAAATCCAGAATCTCGTCCCGCACTCTTTGCATCGCCGGTCGCGTAGCTCCGCGTCGCAAGTCCCCGTCGCACACATCCACGCCCTCCGCCTGGACACGCGCGTTCTTCTTGTGCGAAGCTCTTCCCGTCTTGTGGGGAACTTCGCGCGGTGAACGCGTGACGCCCAGAAACATCGAAGCCTCGGCGAGTTCAAGTCGCCGAGGCTTCTCTTCTTCTACAAGCTTACACGCCCAAACACCCCGCGCGCCTTCGGCGCGGATGATGCTGTCGCTACCGCCGACCGTTCATTTTTCTACGGGATCAGATGATCGGCCACATGGGATGTGCTGGAGGCCTTGAACACCACACCGAACTTCAGTATTGGAGGCGCAACAAGCGTGAGTGCGCCACAAGGTGGCTCGTCGGCGATCCCATACACGCTTCAGCCAGCCGGACCGTACGACATGCGAGCCGACGTCGACACGATAATACTCACCAAAGGATATGTTGGTAGCGTAACCACAAACGCCGCCGCGGCGACGTCTGTCGCGCCGGTTACGACAACGTTTTCTCCTGGCGCGACACCGGTCGGGACGTACTATGTTGGTGTCCGATTCAGGAATCTTGGCATTACGCACATGACGCTTGTCGCTGTGAGCGTTACAGCGCCGCGCGGACGACCAGCACGACACTAGCCCTCTCAAATATCGGCAATCGCAGGGTCAAGCCACGGCGCGGTACGTGATTGAGTACCGTTCGCCTGGTACCGGAAGGATTTGAAGTCGCAATTTCCATTGAGCCGCGTCGTGCAACACACGAAGTGAGCCCCGACCGATTCCACTGATGATAATTTTCCATCGCCGCAGCAAGATGAGGGTCTTGCCTGGTGCCGCGATGACGATCGACGGTCATACTCAAATGAGCAGCCGTGGGCATCGAGTTCCCTTCGCCTCCTTTCCGCGGATTCCATCGAAGCGGCGCCGTCAAGCGGCTCGTTGTTGCTGTAGGCTCGCGGCGGCGGTGAATGCCCGCAAAGCAAGTCTGCGGCTGTCGGCCGGGAGATCGACGCGGCCTGTCTTGCCGTGTTCTGCCTCAATGACCACTCTTGCAAGATCGCGCAGGTGATCAGCTGCTCCGGCCTCTGTGTAAAACTCAATCGCCTCATCGTACCGACCATCGTTCTCCCGGACTGTCCCGAGCGCAATGAGCTGGGCCGCTGGTGCCTCGCTGTCCGCTTTCGCGTAGAGATCGCGTACGTACGCAAGATCGGCCCACGATCCGATGCTACCTGCGAGGTCAAGAAGTCCATTTCTTGCGCCCGCCTCCACGTAGATCTCAGCGACGAAATCCGTCATCTCGCGGTCCATTGTCTTCGTCGCGCGACAGCGCTCAGCCAGTTGGATGAGTTTCCTCGTGTCCCCTGCTGCTTTGTACGCCGAGAAGGCGTAGACGAGGGCGTAGTCGTAGTTTTCACCAGGCTCGCTTTCGGCGATTGCCGCGTCTCCAAGGCCCACGAGCTTATCGATGGGCATTGCGACTCCAGCTCTCCGTGCATACAACTCGATCTCGTCCACACTACGCGTGCGTTTAAGAAACGCGTCCCAATGCCGCAAGTACTGGCTCGTCGAAACTTCGCTCTTTGCCGCTTCGTAATAGTCGGAGCCGGTTTCGAAGTCACCATTCGCGAGAAACGCGTCCCCACACGATCGAAGAAGATCGGGTGGGGCGTTGCGCCCGCTCCTCTGGTACTCCTCCAACCCTTCTTCCAAACGACCCGCGCGCAAGAGCGCGTCGGCAAGCATCGCTGACGCCGCGGGGTTTTCGAACATCTCGTAGGTTGCGCGTGCTGCTTCTTCGACACTCATCCATGGCGGCATGCGAATGCGACGTCGTGGCGGAAGACCGTCGAACTTGGGGGACTTCCGAGACATGGATCGTGTGGGGTAGCTACCGGTCGCTGGTGGCTGAATTTAGTAAACCGCAAGATGCCCCGACTGTCCACGCCGTGGCGTTTCTCCACACTACCTGTTCGCTTCAATCCGCAGACTCATTGAACGGCAGCCGTGGGAATCCTCCACAAACAACAATGCTGATCTCGTGCGATCGCGTCACATGCGCTTGAATCGCGGCGTCCGGCGAATGGCCGGCGCACCTTCCCAACTCGGGCTCCCTGCCGCACGCATGTCATGGGGGCGTGCGGCGGCAGGGAGAGGCCGAGGAGGACGCTCTCCTGCGGCCGGCGCGACAACAATGCGCGGCGTCATCGGCTCGAACCTTCATGCTCGAGCGTGACCGCGCTGGGTATTCACCCATCTGTCCGTCGGTCGCCCGAGGGCGTTCTCCCAGTTTTCTGAAAGAACGCTCTGACTTCCGAGAAAAGGAGTCGGGCTCGAATGCAAATCATTCGCATTGCAGGACGACCGTACACTGTGATCAATGGAAAAGACTTCGCGATCTTGAGGTGGTTCGACGTAGGACGTGGTCCCGTGTTCATCCAAGTCGCCGGGCGTACGTCGCTCGCGCGTGAGGATCTGCCAACTGACGATTGGATCGTGCTTCAGACGCGAAGCGGAACGACCAGAGTCAGCACCGCATGGCGAAAGCCGTGGTTCGACTACAAAGTCGATGCAACGCGGAAGCTCGCGTTCCTCGGCGCGTCGCTGCAGGGATCGTTCTACCTTGCGCTGCGCTACCTCGCGAGACGGTTCGGGATTACCACGGACGATTCTCAGATTGCCGCGCGAGCATCCGAGCTCGCCAACGGCACGCAAGTTCCGTACAGCTTCTGTTTCGATCGGAGTCGCGATTCTGCGATCTCTCATTCGGAGATGGTTACGCTCGAAGTGCCTTCGTACTTCGATAGCGCATCAGCTGCAGAACTTTTTGGCGGTGTGGCATGAACGACGAGCGCCGTGTTCTCGATTTAGTCGTTCCCGAGGACGCATGGATGGACTGCGATAGTGATAAAGGGCATCTCATCGCGATCCTCGTGATCAATGGCACGTTCCATCATCTGGAAGCCATCCGAGTGATCGAAGACGACGATGGTATCCAGCAGCCCGCGTCAACAACGCTCGAGGAAACGTTCTCCGCGATGTACGAAATCGGCGGCGAAGGTCCCTTCGATGCGATCAGCATTCGCGGCGACCAGTACGTTCTCGTCGTGACTCCCTTCCAGTAGTCCTCAAGCCGTTCCCAGCAACCAACAATTCACGAAAGGAGGCACACCGGTGTCTACAGTCGACGTGTCGATCGGCAGCGCGTATGCCGGACGGGAAGCAAATCACGCACTCAGTTTTCGCCAGTTCAACAAATCAAAACATGCGCAGTACTTCACGCCTGTCTGGCTCTCCGAGCTCTTGTTCGAAGCCTTACATCCTCTGATTCCAGCCGAGGGGCCGGAGAGCATTAGCGTGCTCGATCCGACATGCGGTTCTGGACGTCTGCTCACACCATGGAAGACTGCGGGCGCAAACGTGCTTGGAGTCGAGCTCGACCAGCTCGCCGCCGACCACGCGCGATTCGCGATCGGCAATCAGAACGTTCGCACCGGCGATCTACTCGATTACCGAAATCTCCTCACCGGATACTCGCTCGTCGTCACGAACCCACCATATGGCATCTACTGGACACCGCCCGATGCGGGCGAGGTTTGGACGTGCGAAACGTCGGGTGGGCTCATCGAGAGTCAGGGCGCAACGCTGGAGATCTCCACGCGCTCACTGGCGTATGGCGGATACCTCGTGGCAATCATCCCCACGAGTACCTTCGCGAACACGAAGGATCGCTTTCTTCGCGAGACCCTCTACACGCAGTTCGATCCTGTGTTCCAGGCGACGATCCCGGATCTCTTCACGGAGGAGTACGGCATTCAGGTTGAAGTGGACGTCGTCATCGCGCGACGAGCGTCACGTGGTTACGGCGACGCCTGGCGTACGACACCGCTCACGATTGACCGCGACGATGCGCCCGGCCATCTTCGGTACGAGCTCTCACGCGCATTGTCCGGCGCAGCAAAGCTTCCGGTGTCTACCCACACACCAGTTCCCGTCCTGTCGCGTCTCCTCGCGGTCACAGCGTCAAGCGCCGTCAGAGTCACTCCCAAAGGTCTCCGAGCCGCGGCCGACGTCGAAGGCCTTCTGAACTTCATTGATGAAACGGTCGAGGCGTTCGATCCCGTGCGCGGAATCGAGCACGGGATCGTGTCCGCGACTCTCTCGCCCGCATCGTTGCTCACACTCGGTCCGCGCGCCGGCGTGGAATCACTCGCGTGGCTCGGGTTCGATCCTGCGATCAGCGAAGTAGACCTCGCGAAGATCACGCGTCTCCAGGAGAGGTTCCGGATTCTGAAGACGCCGATCTATCCGCCCGAAGCGCATCAACGGCTCGCGTACCTCGAAGACAGGAGCTACACCGCGAAGGCCAGCATCAGCATCGAGGGAGAGCCCTGCTTCACTTCCGGGAAGCAGTACCACATTCGTCCGTCGTGGATTCGCAACCGCGAGACCGCATCCGTCGAGACCGTGTGGGATGAGCGCGAAGGGAAAGAGGTCCAGCTCATCACATCCGTCGATCGCGGATACTTATCCTTTCAAATCGTCACCGACTCCGGTCCGCGCACGTTCCGCGAAGTCGACGCTGCAGATGTCGAAAATCTGACGACCGCGTTCGAGCTTCCGGATGTTCCCGATCTCGGCACTGTCGTTCCCTCTCGCGTCAAACAGCATCGCAATGTCGTCGCACGCACAGCGCCCTTCCTTTTCCCATTTCAACAAGAGGATGTCGCGCGCCTCGCCACGAAGCCTTTCGGCTATCTCGGGTACGAACAGGGCGGCGGCAAGACCGTCACCTCGGCGGCTTGGGCGCGGATCCGTGGTTTCAAGCGCGTACTCGTCGTCTGTCAATCATCGCTCGTCGAGAACTGGCTCAACGAGCTTCGCCAGTTCGGATTCGCAGCGCAGCGTCTCACCACGCACCACGCTGTTGACGCAATCCAGCGTGAGAAGCGAAGGAGGCTTCTCCCGTCGGACACGCAGTTCTACATCACGAGTTTCGAGTTCCTCTCCCTTACAGGGGCCCGCGTGTACGACGAGTGGTCCTGCCAGACGTTCACGAAGGACGGACTGATCGATCACGCCGTCACCGACAACATCAAGGCGGCGTGCACTATCTGTAAGCGTTCTTATGACGACGTCGTAAGAGCGTGCCCCAAATGCGGCGAGGTTCCCGAATGGACGGGCGGACACTGCAACGGATGCGGATACCAGGCGTGGAGCGCGTCGCGCGACGGCCGCCAGTGGCCCGCGTACAAACGCGTGAAGAAGCTCTTCTCCGCGGTCCTCGTCGATGAAGCCCAACTCGCGAAGTCAAAGAACACCCTACGTGGCCGCGCTGTCCGTGCAATGAAGCCCAAGGGGAAACTCATCCTCACCGGCACGCTCATGAAAGGGTTCGCCCACGACATCTTCTGGAACGTCGCGTGGCTCCTCGGCTTCGACAACCCTCTGTTCCCGTACGCATATCGCGGCGGCACCAAGCGCTTCCTTGCGGAGTTCTCGACCGTGCAGTTCGTCAGCCGTCAGTTCGAGGACACGCTGCACGAAGGTCGCGGCAAGATTCTTCCCGAGGTAAGCAACCTCAATCGCTTCTGGCGCCTGATGGCGTCCTTCACGATTCGGCGCCGCAAGGACGACATCTACGTCCTTCCGCCGAAAGAGCGTCAGATCATCCTTCTCGATCTCGACGACGCGCACCGCAATCTCTATGCGGGCTACGCCGAATGGGCGCAGAACGCGATCGCCAAAGCGCTACGCGAAGGCGACGGCAACCCAAACATGGGAATCATCTCCGGCGCCCTCTGGAAGCTCCGGTATGCGGCGACGTGTCCCGTCGCGGTGGACTACCTCGATCGTGGTGCGCTCGACGCGGTGACTTGGAACAAGCTCGAGAAGATTCGTCAGCTTGTGCGCACCGCAGCGGATCGTGGCGAAAAGGCCATTGTCTTCTCCGGGCTTCGCACGATGGTCGGCGCGATCGTCAGGCACCTCCGCCAGCACGGTCTCCCTGTACTGCCCATCACGGCCGAGGTTCCTACAAAGAAGCGGTTCGGTCTCATTCAGGAGTTCTCGCGGTCTCCCGACGTTCCCGCAATCGTCGCTTCGCTCAATTGTCTCAATCGCGGCTTCACGATCACGGCAGCGAACCACGTCATCCTCGTCGATCTCGAATACAGCCCTGAAGCGACGGAGCAGGCGGAGGATCGCGTCCACCGTCCGGGTCAGACGAAGCCCGTCTACATTTCGTACCTGCTCAGTCGCGACACGATCGACCAGCTCATGCACGAGATCCTCGTGCAGAAGGCCGAGGCGATTCGCCACGCGATCGACGGCAAGGCGCGATTCGAGGACGTCGCGGAGATCCTGAAACGCGTCACCGGCGACGTGCAGCTCGAGATCGCGAAGCGCATCCAGATGCTTCCGGTGATCACGCCTGACATTCCGCTGCAGCCGCTCGGCTCGACGGCAATCATCATTCCCGAAACATCGTCGCTCATCACGCTGGACGAGCGATTGGATAGCCAGACACCGCGAATCGCCGCCGCGGTCGAACAACTCTCCCTCTTCGGCGCCCTCTTTGGGTCGGGCCTGTAGCACACCTTCTTCTCGTCCCTCATCAAACAAACACAAAGAACAGGAGTCCTCTATGGACCTCATCACGCCCCAGCTGTGCTCGATGATTCAGCGGCAGTTTCCAATCGGCTCGCAGGAGGGCCTCGGCGACAACGCCAAGGTCCTCGTCAAACTCTTCTTCCCCGCTGGTCGCTACACCTTCTTCGTCACCGAAGGCGAGCCGCAAGGTGACGACTTCCTCTTGTTCGGGTACTGCGTCTCGGCGCTCGGCGAGGACTGCGATGAATGGGGCTACGCGTCGCTTTCCGAACTACGGTCCGTTCGCGTTCGTGGTCTCTCGATGGAGCGCGATCTCGACGTGCGGTTCGCTGCACGCACAGTCGCCGAGCTTAAGCGAACCGCCGCGTAGAACTACTTCTCATTTCAACGAAAGGAGATCACATCCATGGACATTGTCCTGAAGCTCCGTGAGCTCCGCTCACGCTCAAGACTGACGCAGGAAGAGGTTGCGGCGCGCTCGCATATCGGCGTCAAGACGATCAGCTCTTTCGAGAGCGGTTCACGCATCGATTCAATGAAGCTCTCTCAACTCGAAGCGATACTCAACGTCTACAACGTGACCCTCGCACAATTCTTCTCGCGATCGATCGATCACGATCTCGCGCCTTGGGAATCGCCGCATGATCCGATCGACGCGATCGCGCGCCGTCTCGAGTCTCTTCCGCCTCCCATGCGCGACGCGATCGCGGAGAAGATCAACACGATGATCGACGGGGTCGAGGTCTTGCTCCCGCGCGCACGCCGAGCAACATCGCCGGCCGCCACTCAAGCAACTCTCCACTAATCCGTACGTCGCAACAGAAAGGAGCCCAACCATGCACTGCATCGGTCGGACACTCGTTCGTCTCTCCGCGGAGAACCGTTTCCGCCTCGATCGCTTCCGCAACCATCACTCCATCACGCGCGACCGCATCGTGAACGACATCGTCGCGGACTACCTGGACAGCGTCTATGGCGAGCTGCGCCTCGATCACGTATTGATGCGTCGGCGAAACAGGAGGGCATCATGAGCGACGATGCTCAAACGATGGGTGGCGAGAAGCCGCTGGATCGCCTATACCGCGCAGGAGTCGAGTCGCTGTCCGACGCGGAGCTGGTATCGCTCCTCGTTGACCGCGACGTTGCGCAATCACGACTGCTCGTTCGAGACGGTCTGCCGGCGTTCGTCCGCACACCATGGACCAGCACAAGCTCACCTGTGACTCGGCGTCAGGCCGCGCGCGTCCTGGCGAGCCTCGAGCTAGGCCGCCGGCTCGCGTCAATCGTGGACGAACGCCAGCCGATCACCGATGGCTCGATGGTCGCACGACCCCTCATGGCGCGCTACGCCCACGAGGTTCAAGAGCATCTCGGCGCTGTCTATCTCGACTCGAAGCATCGAATCATCCGTGAACGCGAGATCTACGTAGGCACTCTGAACTTCGCAACTGTCTCGACGCGTGATGTCCTCCGCTTCGCGCTCGAAGAGCACGCCGCGAGCCTGATCGTCTACCACAACCATCCCTCCGGCGATCCCGAGCCGTCTGGCGACGACCTGCTGTTCACGCACAAGCTCGTCCAGGCAGGGAACGTCCTCGGTGTTCAAGTACTCGATCACTTGATCCTCGCCGCCGGTTGCTTCGTTTCGTTGAAGGAAAGACGAGCGATCTAACATCACCGGGTCAGCGTTTGCTGGCCCGGTGTTCTTGTTTCCACTCATTCGCAACACTGCTTCCCCCCATTTCTGCGCTGGGATATCCGGCAATGAAATTCAGCGGTGGGCTAAAAACGCGGACTCGCGACTCGCCTAAATGTAGAGCTGGGACGACTGCCGCTGCCGAGTGCGGACCGAACCCGAGCGAGTCTTTGAGAGCTGCGTCCCACGCTCGCTTCTTAACGATTGTTCGTCAGCGGTCCTCTGCCCCGCCAAGACTCACCGCGCGCCGGAAATTCTGAAGCACTATGGACCGGAACTCCTCAACTGTGGATCCTCGAATGCGTGCGATCTCGCCGAGTGCGTCTCGCACCTCGAAAGGATGGAGCTCGCGGCCACCATGCTTCACGAAGGGACCATCGGACTCCGTAAGGATGCGGTCACCGGGGATTGCTTCAAGGATCTTCCTTCCGGAGGTAGATCGCGCCATCGCAGGGTTCACGGAGAAAAAGCATCCAGCTTCCACTGCTCGCGCAAGCACCTTCATCGACCCCGAAAACCAGTGCAGGATGATGCTGCTCTTAGTCGCATCGCACAGTAGCTCCAACGCGTCCTCGGCGGCTCTTCTCGTGTGCACGGTGAGCACGCGGCCACCGAGCTGTTCACAGGTTGCAACCACGCGCGCAAGCACCTTCCTCTGCGACTCCCTGTCATTCGGCGAGGCTTGCGTGTAATCGAGCCCAATTTCGCCCACATACTTCGTTCGCGCAAGCAGCGGCAGGAGTTCCTCGACCGCGCCTGGGAAACGGGCGACGAGTTCAGGGTGAAGCCCCGCTGCGGCGCGTACAAAGCTGCGACCCACACACAGTCGCTCGGTTCGAACGAACTCGCGCGGCAGGTTCGTCACCGCGATCGTGTATGTCTGCGCGGACTCGCAAGCGCCCACTTCCGCACGCGGATCGGGGTACTGGTCGACGTGGCAGTGAGCATCGACGTAGCGCATCATGGAATGTTAGAGGCCGACGATGCGCCGCGTCGCCTGGTTCGAGCGAGCGCGCGCCAGGTCCACGAACGACGACGCCCAGCGCTTCAACATTTCTCCCCGCGCCGTGTATGCATCCCCTGACGCGCCGCCGCTGAATCCGCCATGCCGGAGCACGGCGGCGATCACGTCGACGTTGCGGCCATGCAGGATCGCGAGCGCGAAGCGCACCAGGAGGCGGAAATCACGCGCCGTGTCCTCGCTCATTTGTGGGAGTTCCGTGAAGACGTTGCTTAGATAGCCGGGTTCGTCAACGCCGGCGGCGAGAAATCCGACCCGCCGGTAGAGGCACGGGACGCAGTATCCGCAGTGGGTCACGCCCTTTTCGGCTTCCCACCGCAGGTACCCCGCGTGTGCGCAGGACACACTGCGCAGGAGTGCCGTCAGGATCTCCGGGTCTGTCACGGAACGAAGCATGTCGGTCTTGCTCTGATCCCAGAAGGGATTCTCCACGTGCACGACGAAGCCCAGTGCTGCCAAGAGCTGGTTGAACAGATCGATGTACCGCGGGTGGGCCGTGCGCGTGCTGAGCGTCCCTCGCCGCGAAGGGCCGAGCGGCGCGTTCAGCGCGATGAGTCCGTTTTCAGGGATATAGAGGCGCGTCGTCCCCGTCGCAAGGGCGGCCACCGTGCCGGCCGCGAGAAACAGAAACGACCGTGATCGGTGCGTGATCTCCACCTTGTCCGGAAGCTGAAAGCGTTGGCTCCTCTTCCGGCTCCTTTCGACATTGGCCTGAAGTAGCGTTGCACGTCCGGGATACTTCCGTTCCAGGAGCGCATAGAGATCCCGCTGCGCGCTGGACGTCACGCCGTCCGCGTAGTGACCGACTAGGAGCACACGCTTTCCAGCATCGAGAAGTGCGACAGCACCGAGCAGTGAGTCGACACCTCCGGAGAAGAGGCAGACAGCGTCGTACTGGCCACCGAGATTGTTGCGATGGATTGTCCCTCCAGGAACGTTGGCCGGCCGCGCAATCCATTCGAACGCATACATGTCGCCGGAAAGAAACGACAAGCATTCGTTGAGCACCTTCTCGGCAGCAATCCACCGATGCAGGTCTGCGACAGGTACCGTGAACGATAGTGCACGCGTCCACCGGTCATCGGCCGAATCGCGCGGCACGATCTCGTCCGCGATGTACACCATCGCCGCGAGATCGAAGAGATCGCGCGCGTGCGGTGGGAGATCCACCGTGGCGAGGCGAGATCCCAACATGAAGTGCGCTTCGATGTTTTCATCTGCGGTCGACCACGGGTCGAGCACGTGTGTATCCGGGTCGTTGAGCGCCCGCGCGTATGCAACGTCTTCGTCTCGCGGCTCACCGGTGTAGCGAACGAAATGCATAGGTGTCTTCAGGTTTCGCGAAGTGCCGAGAGGCGCGATTCCAACTCCGTGACGATGCGCAAGCCGAGATCGCGTCCTGCGCGTCCGAACCAGTCCAGCGCGCCGAAGGCGCCGCTGGCTCGGGTGTCCTCGATCTGTTCGCGCACCTGCGCCTCGCACTCGCCCTTTACTGCGGTCATCAGACTCTCCAACGCGCCTGCATCCGCGCTCTTGTCGACGGCATGCTGCTCGATGCGGCCCCAGAGCGTGTCGAACACGAAGTTCTCCAAGAACAGCTCGACGAGCCCCTCAGGCCCTTCGGCAGCGACGAACTCTCCCAACCCTTCGGCGAAGTCGTCATACCCAAGTTCATCACCCAAGCTCGCCGCTTCGAGTAGCGCCTCCTCGAGCGCGGCCTGGAGGAATTCTCGGTCAAGCCCTTCCGCGTCGCGGGCGAGATATTCGCTAATGGCCGACACCACCTCAGCGGCCGGGCGGCCACGCAGACTGTCGAGACCGAGGCCAGCGAGTGCGCCGTCGAGGCCTCCATCACGGACCGCCCCGCCGAAGCCGCCAATGCCGCTGACCACACCGGCGATGCGACCTCGGCCCGCGCTCGATCCGCCACCACCACCGCCTCCTCCACCGCCGCCCGAGAATGAGAGCCCGCCGGAAGCCGAGGCGGTGCCACCGACGATCGTCCCTGGCGACGCGGAAGTGTTCCCCCCGCCAAGCACGCGGGTGATCTGACCCTTCACGCTGGTCCACTCTCCCCCAGTCGGCGTCCCGTAGCTCTTGGATGTTCCCATGGTCAGTTCGTCCCGCGCGACGGCGTCTTCCGCGGCACGGATTTGATGAACGATCGTGGCTCGTACTGGCTCGAGAGCACGGTCTCGGCATCCGCGATACCGCTGGCGCGCGCGGCCTGAAGGACCCGCGTCGCGCTCATCGCGAAGCCCGCGTCTTGGACGTCGGCCGTGCGCAGCGTCTCCACGACGGTGCGGTAGTGCTCGGGAGTTGTCTTGCAGATCTCTTCGAGGCCGTGCAGAGCATGCACGCGCGCGCGTTTCTGCTTGTCACCGTCCATCGTCGTGATCTTCGCGCAAACGAGCCGCACGATAGCGGACACCACGCCGGCTTCTTGCTTCGGCGCCTGCTTCGCAGCGGCGCGTGCGCGGATCGGATCATCGGCCGCAATCCTCTCGGCGAGGTCGCGCGCGACTTCGTCGTGCGGGAGCAGCGCAGGCCGGCGCTTGGGGTCGAGTGATGTCTGCGCGAGGAAGAGGTACGGCGACAGATCCGTCGTCGCCGCGATCGATGGGGCAGCCGCGATGAATTCGGCGAGTCCTGGCTCCTCCAGCGCGGCGGATAGCATCGGCGAGTCCTCGGAAGGAGTCTGGCTACGGTCGGCGTACTTGGTTACTTCTGCGAGAAGCTCCGACGTACCATCAGGCGCCGCGGTCTCCACCATCTGTGCGAAGAACTCCGGCCATGTGTACTCCAGGGCCGTCATCTTCGTGAGGAGTTCTGGGGAAATCGGTAGATTGTTAGCCTCCGCGATGCGGCCGCGGAGCTCCAGAATATTGAGGAAGCGCTTGATCTGACGCGGATTCCCACGCAGTCCCCGAACGAGCAGATCGGTTGTTGCAAGTGCTCGCGTCAGATGCGCCGTTGCGGGGGCAGCGGTGTCCGTTCGAAGCATCGCCGCGCTCTTCCCGATCCATTCGGTGAACGCCGCGCACGTATCCGACCCTGCATCGAGGATCTCGCGGCGCGCGGCGAGGAGCGCTTTCCACCCGCCCGCGGTCGTGTAGCCACGGAGGACGAGCATCGCGACATAGCCTTCGACGTCGCGGCGGCGCTGCTCAGGGATGGAGAAGGGCAGCTGGACAATTTTTTCGAGGTAGTCGCGAGAGTACACGCTTTTGCGGTCGCGCTCCACGCGGTACACCGAGCTGATCGCCTCCTCGATCTTCGCAGCGTCCGCGCCGATGACGAACGTCGTCTCGGGCGTGTTCAGAAACAGCTTGATTGTCTCGAAGGCTTCGACCACTTTCTCGCTGCTACACCGATCCAAGTCGTCGATGAAGACGATGATCCTCGCGACCTTTCCAGCTTTGAAGAGGCTCGCGAAGTCGGCTTCGAAGGTCTCCATCGTGTCCGAGACTGCTTTGGCCTCGTCGCTGAACGCATCGAGTAGCTCGCTGAAATTGGGAGTCAGGGTAATCGCGCTCTTGGTGATGGTCTTCGCGAGCTTGATGACACTCGCGCCCTTCTTGAGCCGCGCGAACGTGTCCTTCATGTCGTCCAGGAGCGATGTGTCCTTTTCGAGCTCGCGCAAGATCGCGTGAATGAGCGCGGACTGGACCTCTTCCTTTCCTTCGTAGCGCCACGCGTTGAACCAGAGCGTGATGATCCTCGGTTCATGGGCAGCCTCAGCGCGCTTCGCACGCGCAGCCATCTCGTCTCGGAGCATCTGCATGAGGCTTGTCTTGCCGCTGCCCCAGGAACCGAAAATGCCGACGGTGAGAGGCGCGATCTCCGCCTCAAGGCACACGTCCGCCAAACTGTCGACATAGCTCGAAAAACCGAGGCAATCCTCGCTCGTTTCACGGTCTGACCACATGGGCGACTTCATGCAGGAATAATAGACCTGCGCAGCACCGGGCGCGAAGGAACAATGCTTGCGCTTCTGCGACTTCGACTCCCTCTTGCTTCGAGGTCTACGCCGAGTAGTGAGCGCGGGCCATTATTAGAATGAGGACAAGTTGATGATCGCGCTCAGTGCGAAGCCGGCCCGCCCGGACGCCCGTCAATGGACGCTGAAGTTCCGACTCCTCTTCTGGCGTGATCAAATTTTCGAGATAGAGGAAGTCATTCGTCTCATTCGCCATCTGAATCACTCCTGCGGATTGTGGGGAGCTTGGCAGAATGGCGAGCAGGCCGGCCTCGGCCTGCTCGCCGTGAAACCGGGTCTAGTAAGACGCTGCCATCGCCGAAGCAACGTCTTCGTGCGCTGCAGGATTGGAAGCCGAGTCACTCGAAACATTCGTCGGATCGACGATCGTCGGCGCCGGATCGATGTCGAAGGTCTCGGCCTCCACACTGTCGGATTCGACATCACTCGGTTCGATGCTCGTATGAGGAACAGCGACAACCGCTGCGCCGGTTGCCTCCATCTTCTCCAGCTCGATTGCGGCCAGTTCGCCAAGCTCTTTACGCTCAGCGTCAGTCAAACTTTTCAGCTCTTCCAAGCTGACCTTCCTCCCACCGTTGGCCTCGAAGAACTTCTTGATTGCGACCGCGTTGTTCCGTGACTCCATTTGAAGTCTCCTTTCAAGAAGACATTCGAAACCACGGCTCTGCGACATCTTCGGAATCTGTCGGAATTCAGCGAAACGTCTTTCAACTACGCCGCAGCTGGTGCCGCGCCTCCTCATCACCCAACTCACGATGACGTTCGTCATCCGTAACGGCCGGGGAACGGACGGTTCTATGTTTCGGAGAACGCTCCGCTTGTGGGCGCAGGGGCATTAAGACGTCTATCACTTCGATTGTCTTTGCCTTGAAGGAGCTCCTGGAGCGCTCCGAGTCCCGCACGTCCTGATTCCCGAGGAAGCTCGACGATCATGACCGGTACCGAGTGCGCGGTCACCCTCGCCTTGATCGCTTCAATCCGCCGCTGCCCGCGTGTGAGGATCGTGATCGCCGCCGCTGCCTCGCCCGCCCAGGATCGGGTGAGGGTTCGCAGCTTGTCGATCTTAGGAAGAAAAATGCGACCGAGCCGCTCAGTCCCGAGGTCGACTTCGATCGCGAGTATTCGCGTCCACTCCCCGCTCGGCCCGACTTGCGCGACGAGGATGTCCGGCACAACCATGCCCGCGCTTCCGAATTTGCGGCGGAGTGCCCAGCACGGAAGAACGACGTGTTTGTTCGACGACATCAGGAAGGTCACCGCCACGTCGACAATCCAAAGCGTATGGGCGAGGTCGCGCGGCGCCGTCCATTTCTCAGGCAAGTAGAGTTCCTTCTCTTTGGCCAAGCCTCGCTCGAGCAGAGTGTCGTAGCCGCGCTTCGTCAGCTTGAGCAAGTTGATTCCCACCGCGTTCCAACGATGCACTGCGATGAGCTCGCGGCGTAGAAGCCGGCGGACGCAGCGCGAAACAATGACCTCGGACAGCCCGTCGAAGATTCTCGCGCGGAGTTGGTACTGCGCGCAGATCCGCATAAGGCCAACGAAGAGCAGTGCGTCGAGATCGCGCTCGGAGAGAATTCCGGCATCGCGAGGGTCGTGCCGTGTCGAGATTCGCCGGCCGCCGACCCGCTCTGTCGTTCCGACAAGTCCCGGCTCCTGTTGTGACGCTTGGTCATCAGCAGTGCAAGGGTCGTTCGGACAGAGCGGGTCGTGATCGGGACCTGCCTGGTTGTCGGGATCGTGCTGCATCAGAACACCGTCGCGCGTGTAGGAGTGAGCTCAACGAAACTCGCGAGCTGATTGAAGTGACGCTGGATGTACTCGTCGATCTGAGATGCCCCCTCCTCGGCGTTGCGCTCATCGAGCGTGACGACGTAAGAGCGGGAGTGATCGCGCATCGTGACGCCATCGGGAGAACGCCAGAACCCATCGACCTCGCCGCGGCGGCTGAAACCGCCCGCGAGATCGAGAAGGAATTGCTCGAATCGCTCGATGGCGACATCGGAGAACGGATAGCCGGAGTTGTCGTGCGTCGGCACGAGAACCTCGGTGTGAACTGTGTTGCGCATGGCGGTGAAAGTTGGAAATGGGTTGACGCGCGCGTGCGTCGTGCAGCCGTGGCCCTCCTTCCAGGCAAGAGTTGATTTCGGGGGTTGTGCCGAGGATCGTCTCGTGCCTCGCCGTATCGAGCGGCGCGATTGTCGTGATTCCATCCAGCGAGTCGTCACAAATGCGAAGCGACTGGCGGCTGGGCAACTTCTCGCGAGGTCGGCCGGCGAGGCCGAGAACAACATGGGCGAGCGAACAGGCGACGGATTCAGGGAAACGAATGGTGTGAGATCAATTGCGACGCGACATGCATCAGGATCTCGGCGATTGCTATGCCGGCAGCCGGAAGCAGTAACACGTCGACCCACGTAAAGAGGGGGGCATCTGAACGGCGGTTTCGGCGTCGCTTCATGGGGGCGGTGGTTAGGTGGTTCGGAGTTTTCTGATGATGAGATGGCCTCTCGCTCTGCTCGACCCAAGACTCCTTTCCGTGTGATCTCTAATTTGGACGTTGCGCCCGATCCTCGCCGGCGGGCTGACGTTCGTTCCGTTTCTCGGAAGCGATCGCACCTGCAATGCAAGACGCGAACGGTTCCGACGGTCGAAGCGCCGAACCCGACCGGCGAGGTCGAGAACAACTTGAGCGGAGCCGAAGAAGGCGTTGCGGTCAGGCCTGCGCCGGGACTGTGTTGGTGTGGATGTTCCTTACGATGATCTCGTTGACGAGCGGATCGATCTTCTCGATGATCTGATCGATCTGGTCCGGGTCCGCCTCGAGCTCCAGAAGGTAGTGAGGAACGGGAACGAAGTGTCGCCCGTGGAATGCGCCCGCGCTCCTGTGGTCGTGGATCATGACGCGGCCGCTGAGCCGCTCGACGATCCGCTCCACCGGATTCCATTCGGCGCGATCGATGGTGAGGGTCGACTCTCCGTTCATCTTGGGAATCACACGAGTGACAGTCATACAGATTGTGGTTACAAATAGTCTGATGAGGGTTCCCGGCGGGGACGATGCAAGCCTCCTTTCGTACGCTCAAGATTGAATTCATGACTGACGATCCTTCTTGACGTCGATCGTGACGCCGCACGTGCTGCACGAAATGGACGAGTACGAAGCGCCGCAGGAGCAGTGAAGATGCGAGCCTGCCTCGACACGCCCACACTCACACGCCGAGAGTCCAACGGTCGAGACTGTGGTTCCGCACACCTCGCAAGTAACCGACATGGGCTCATCGTCGCGTCTCGTCAATCGACGGATGGATCGAAACATCCAGACGATCAGCCGCACTGGGAGCGCGAGGATCTCGAGGACGATCGTGAAGACGATGTCACGCATCGTCGTGGTTCCTTTCGTCATCGCAGACGCGCTTTTCCCATTCGGCGATGAGGGCTTCGGCGCGGTCGACAGTAGCCGTTGACCGATGCGCAATCTCGCGAAAGAACACGTCCAACGTCTCGTCTGGAATGCCGGCCACGCGTCGTGCCCGACGACGGCTGCATTGAAAGATCCAGATGACCAACCGGACTGGAAGCGCGAGGATGTCGCGGATGAGGTCATGCATCTTCGTCGTCTCCTTCAAGGAAAGAGCGCAAATCGTCAAGCCCGCGGGCCTCAGATTTGCCCTTCACCGAATCGCTCTCGTCATCCCCGACGAACTCGTCCTCCCATGCGGCGTTGATGGCCAGGGCGCGGTCGATGGCAATCGTTGACCGCGGCGTGATCTCGCGAAAGAACACGTCGTCCAACTCGTCGTCGGGAATGCCCGCGATTCGCGCGGGTGGAATCATGTCGATGGAACGGACGCGGAAGGGCGCATGGCCATTGACGTAGAAATAGGCGTGCTGCGGTGGCAGAGCCCCCAGCTCGCGGAGGAACTCGCGGCGGCGTTCCGCCTCTGACACTCCGGGGACTGGGCTGAGGTATGGCACGAGAAGATCGCCCACGTCCGCCCGCGACTGAAAGGCAGTTATCCACGATGTGTTTAGCTCGATGTCGCGAACGACTTCCCTGGCGAGAGAGTCGAGTCGTTGCGCACACATCGTGATGCTGGTGCGGCTCGCGCGGAGAGTCTGAAGGCTGTCGAGGACAAGAGCTGTCAGTTGCGGCGAGCGGTCGAGAAGGCGGGGCAATTCTTCGAGGACGATCTGCAACGGCACCCGCTTATCGCGCCCCTTCGCCGCAAGGAGAGTTCGCGTTGCGAAAATCTCGGCGTGCATCAGGCCGATCGACGGCGGCAGGATGTTGGACGCGCCGAAGTCGGCGACAGTCAGTGGCGCGTCCGTTGGCACGCCCAGTTTCTTGATCTCCTCGGCGGGTAGCCCAAGCGCAGCAAGGTTCTCTGGAAACTTCACCTCGGAGACGAAGCGCCGGATCACCGCGTCGATCGTCTGCTTGGCGACCGTCTGGCTGAGCGTTTCAAAGAAGAGACGGAGGTCGCGATTCTCGATACGCGCAAGGATCTTCTGACGATAGCCGGCATTGCGGAGGAACTTCCTGATAAACCGAACGCTGAGCGGGATCCCTAGCTCGATGCACAGCCAGATCACGTAGTAGAGGAGTTGTGCGACGGTGATGCTGACGGGAGTCCGGCTGGTGCGGACCATCGTGTCGGTCAGGAACTCCGCGAGGTAGGCGTTGCTGACGTGCTCGTTCGGAACGAATGGTGAGATGGGCGTCACGAACCCGCGGCGGAACACAATCGCATGAACACCCTGACGAAGTTCATCACGCAGATGCGAGTCTCCGCGAATGAACTTCGCGGCAAGGCGGCGCATCAATAAGACAGCTGTTTCTTGCTTCGGATCAATGACGATGCATCGGCGTCGCCCAGCCAGGAGTTCTTCGATGTTGTTGTCGATGATCGTGTAGATCGTGAAGAAGGTCTTGCCCGAGCCGGTCTTTCCGCAGATGAAGGCGTGGTTGCCGTCCGCGATGATGGCCTGTCGGACGCACAACACTTCGCCACTCGGCAATGTGAATAGCGGTTGTGCTCCTGGACCACCCAGCTTCTCGATCGTCGCGGCCCGTTCGTTCCTCGAGCCGTCGATTCCGAGATCCTTTCTCACTTGCATGATCGCGGCTGTCTTGGCGGAGTCGCGTGGGTTGATCCACCGAGCGATCGATTCCTTAACCGTGGCCAGGATGCCAAGGAGGATCGACAACCAGTCAGTGTTGGAGGACTTAGTCATCGAGGTCCGAGAACTGCGCGCGGATCTTGGAGAGAATGTCATCGCTGCGGCGCCCGGGTCCGACGACACGCTTCTGCCTGATCTTCTCAACGCCCTTCGGCTTCGTTGCTCTCGCCCTGAACGCCAAGATCAAGTAGGCGACGATGCTCAAGATGATCAAGACAATGACTCTGCTCGTATCGAAGCCAACATCGACGTGTTGTTGGTGTATGGCTTCTCTCAACGCGCCGAAGAAGAAGGACCCGGCGAGGGGAATCAAGAGGAGCGTGATACCAAGACGGCGCAGAGAAGATCCAGCCGCTTGCAACGGGAGGGAAACCACGACGATGAAGCAGCCGAGCGCGAAGAGCGATGTGATGAGGATCTCGATCATGTTCCCTCCGTTTCCGAGTCGCCGATGCCGCCATCGGCGATTCGAAAGCGGGGCCGCATTGCGCGGCCCCGGAACCTCGATCTAATCGGACGCCATGACGGGGCGGCGCCGAGTGATGGCTTCGCCCGCGGCCCGGTCGAGGAGCTGCCGTTGCTGCTGACGTGCGAACTCCCAGCGCTCCGTTTCGTAGGGAGGGATCCCGCGCGGGTCGACCACCGCGATCCCGCCGACGGTGATCACGCCGTCCGTGGCGCGCTGCCGAACCGTGTGCAAGCGGATCTCGCCTTCCGCGCCGACCTCGGCGATCACCACGTCCTCGCCCTTCTCCACGGCGAACGGCGGATGGTCGAAGAAGTCGTACGCCAATGCGGCGGGGTTCGCGAAGCCGGCTTCACGCGCGTCACGGACGACCGTACGTACCGCGTGTTCGCCGTCGAAGCTCAGACGAAGGCCCGGCTCCTCCAGCGGGAGGTTCGCCAACATCTTCGTCATGTTCTTCTTGGTCCTCTTGATGAATTGATGACGAAACACCGGTTCGATCGCGCGGTGCTCCGGCATCCCCAGAGCCCCGAACACACGCTCCGAGCCGGCCGCGAGGGTGTCGTAGCCGAAAGCAGAAAGGAGAAGTGCACTTTGGCGTGGACCCGCAACATCGTCAGGCTCGAATGCGCCGGATGCGGTCAGAAGACGTCCATTCGTCAGGCGAATGAAGATCAGGAAAAGAACATAGCGCTCCTCGATTCGAGCGAGCAATTGAGCAATGGTCAGCGGATTGTCGACATGAATGAGCACGATGGGTTCGAAAGTGCTCGGATCGATCTCGCGTGCATCGGCTTCGACCGGGACTACGTGAAGATTGTGTGCGCGAGCGTTGGCAGAAAACGCCAATGCACGACCCGGAAATGCATCGATCGCCGTCGGAACAAGGGCGAAGCGCTGCGTATCGTCGTTGTACGCCTTGAGGTGCGGGAGGTTGAATTTCGCGCCGGTGTTTGTGCCGATGATCGTGATCGGCTTCGGTTCGCGTGAGATGAGTGCGAGTTGCTCGGTCATTGGGTTCTCCTCTCAGGAATGCAGATGTTGAAGTTGAACAAGTCGTTGGTGTTCGCGTTGATGTTTGAGGCGTTCATGTCGTTGCTGACCGGCTACACCTCGTCTTTGTCTCAAGCGGGGCCGTTCGCCGGATTGGTCCCGTTGATCTCGGCTGTCACCGTCCGATGCGTGCTCTTGTAGAGCGCGATGCTCTTGATGCGTACGTCCTTCCATTGCTCGCGATCGCGCGAAAGGCCATCGAGAAACTTCTGCGCTTCTTTGTCAGCCGTTTCCGCGCGGGCGAGATCCGTCGACGCTTCGTACGCTTTCTTCCACTCGGGGTAGATCTGTCCGAGTTTGCGGATCGCGGGCTCCGCGATAAGCGCAATTCCGAATGTCCCCAGCAGAAGCAGCACCGGCAGCGCGAACCCGACGATCGGCGACGCCCCTTCGGCCACTCCGACCTCGTCCAGGCGAACTGCGGTGATCACGATGGCGACGACGATCAGTGCACCAAGCGCTGCATACCTGACCACTCCTCGCCCCTCGCGTGTGAATTTGACGAGGGCGAATACGAGACCGGCGAGTGCGAGCCCGAACAAGAAATCTTCGGGGAACGGAACGCCGGCTGAATACATCGTCAGGATGCCGGCGAGCGCTTCGACGACAAACCCGAGGAGTCCTTTGGTGATGAGCCACACAACCGGCTCGCTCGCCTTGGCCCTTGCCGATTCCCACTTGCCCTTCGCGTGCTCACGCATCTCGGCGAGTACGTGACGCTGGTTGATGGCGCGGACGTGCTTCGCATGTTCGGTGTGATTGACCGGATCAAAGACCGGCTCCGGCCCGAGGATCGAGTCAATCCGCTCTTCCGGCTGATAGACCCCGCGCATCGCATCGTGGTGTGCAAGTGTGTTGATCTGCGATTCATTGAAAACTGCCATTTGCGCCTCCCTTCTTGGTGTCACTTAGAGGCCGCGGCATCCGCGGTCTCGTAATGGAATGACGCCGCGCCGGCGGACGTGACCGCCGCCTTCCAGAGACTGCGGACCGCGGCATCGCGGGCCAGTGTTGGTTGACAGCGGCCACCATCGACCGCGCCAAGCGAGACGTAGACAAACTCGACGTCGATGCCCGAGAGAGAGCCGGGCGCGAGGACTTGATCCGCGTGCAACTTCTCGACGAACGCGTTCGGCGCGGGAAGAACGCCGCATTCGAAGTCGCCGAACGTGCTGACCTCGCGAGCGTCGCTGATGACGATGATCACCCGCTTTGTAGATGTCCGCGGCGCTGCCCAGATGATTCTCGCGATCGACTCGGCGATCGGCGAGCGGCGACGACAACCTATGACCAGGTATGGATGGATCGCCTTCAACAGGGCGGACGTGGACCCTGAGACGAAGTGATCCTGAATCCGTTTGCGCGAGGCCTTTCCGCGCTTTCGATTCATCGGGCTGACGGCGTTGCCAATGATGACCGTCTCGCCCACGTTCGAGCCCATCGACCAGAGACGCACGATGCTGCCAGGACGTGATGCCGCTTCAATGAGTACGTGATTGAGCGTGACGGCGAGCGTCTGTGCCGTACAAGTAGATCCAGCACCGGCGTCGCACAACACGTCCGTCAACGTCGCCGGCAGGTTCTCGTCGTTCGCGAACCCGAACTGAGCGGCCGTATCGCGGCCGCAGCTCGCCGAATGGATCACGACGAGAACGAGAGCGACGATCGCGATCGCGTGACGACGCCGATCACTTCGCATGTTCGTTCTCTTTGCGTGCGGGTGTCTCGGCAGCAGGCGCTGTCACGCGCTGGACCGGAGGTTTCGACGGCTTCTCATTCGGCGCGACAAATCGCTTGCTGATTTCCTGCAGCGCCTGCGCGAGCCGCGCCTTCGCGGCGACTTCATCGTCGAGATCGAACTCGACCTCATAGCTGCGATTGGATGACTCAATCGATGCTTTGAATTTCATTCGCTCCTCCGTCTCGAGTGCTTAGTCCAAACGCTATTCAAACGTGCCGGACGGAGCGGGCATCGGAATCGATCGGAGGGTCTCGGAATGCGTGAGTGCAGCAGTTCCTGGAGGGTCGCCGTTCTCGTAAATTTGCCGGAATGGATGTTTCGCCCAACAGTCGTGAAAACGACCGCGACCCACCGACACAAATTGGGAGTAGGCTCTGGTCGCAGATGAAACCTTCGACGAAATCGTCGCAACGCCTAAACGAACATCTCTTCGTCGTGGTCGCGGGTCAGATCGATCCACATACCGGCAAGTTCGATGTCTCGACAGCGGAGTTTCATGGCACAGCGTTCGCGCTGGCATCGACGCTCTTCATCACGGCCCATCACGTGTACGCCGCCGCGGCCGCCAGTGGTAAGCACGTCGCTGTCGGTAACTTCATGGCCCCTGGACAGGAGGGAAGCGTCGTTGTTGACGCCGATCAATTTCCGTCGGTCGATCTCACGATCATGAAATGTCCTGCTTTACCCAGCCCACCGACCTTCCTCTACCGCTTTCAACCAATGGACTACCTGCAGGATGTCGCAGCCTGCGGATTCCCTTTCGGGTTCACACTACTACCCGGGAACCCGCCGCAACCTCTTGGCATCCTTCGCTCCTTCCGCGGCAACATCGTCACACGGCGCGGTCTCGACGCGTTGCCCGCGGTTCCGCCTGGGTATGAGACTTCGTTCCCCGCTCCTCCCGGGTTGTCTGGCGCGCCACTCCTTTCAATCGAGGGAGAACCAAGAGTTCGAGGAGTAATCGTCGGAGAGTTCAGCGCGAACACAACGACCACACACCAGCCGATGACTCTTGGCACGGCTGTCGACATCGAGGTCTTGTTGACATTGGATAGCAAGTTCGTTGGAGGCAGCGTCGCGGAAAACCTGTTCAAGAAAAAGCGCCTGCCAAAATACTCAGGCGAACCGTGAACCTCCAATCACGGCTACTCGGAATCCAGCGCTGCCACAATCTCCCGCATCGATTCTTCGGATGGTCTCGCGTATCTCTCCGCCATCCGCGTCGTCGTATGACCGAGAGCTTTCGCGATGATCTGCAGGCCCACAGACTTGCTCGCGAGGCGGCACCCAAACGTATGCCGAAGATCATGGGGCCGCAGGCGGCGCGAGATTCCCGCCAGTTTCTTCGCAAGGATGAACACGCGACGAATCCGAGTCATCGAGTACCGACAGCCCGACGTGGTGAGGAAGACGTAGGTCTCGCAACCACTGCGTGATTCCGCTACTCGCAACGCTTCGCGACACGCACGCGAGATCGGAATCTCAGCCTCGAGCTTCGTCTTCTGCATGACGACGCGGATGAAGCCTCCGGCGAGATCAACCTGACTCCACACGAGATTTCGGAGATCGCTCTTGCGAAGCCCTGTTTCGACTGCGACTACAAAAAACTCGCGTAGCTCCTGAAATCGTTTGAAACATGCTCCCGCGGCTTCACTGTCGCCACGGAGGCCACCACCAAATCGACGCGGTGTCGTGAAAGCATCGCTCAGCTCAATGGGACCCATCGCACGCTTCGCGTTGACGTGCTCGCGAAATCCAAGTTCATCATTGAACGTCGCGAAGAACCTGGCTCGCTCCGCCGTCGTGAGCTCCTGCCGCAGCGGCGTCTCCTTCTCCTTCGGCACTTTCTTCTTGATGGGGTAGTCCGCGAGCACATCACGCTCGACGGCTTGTCGAAGCAACATCTTGAGCAAGCGCACCGCGTTGTTGATGTAGCTCGGCGACAGCTTCCGTTCGCGCATGTCGGCCATGAAATCGACAACGCGAATGCTCGTGATGTCCTTGAGCAATGTGTCTCCGAAGTACCGCAGCAAATGGTTGTCGATCAGCGTCTTCTGCATCGCACGCGTGCTCGGCTCGTGATTCTTCGCAATGATCGCGAGGAACGCGTGAATGAACTGCCGCAAGGTGAGAGGACCAGTGGCGGCGCGACCGCTGTCGAGATCTGCGCGAAATTCACGCCAGAGCGTCAGGGCTTCGTCGCGCGTGACATTGTCGATCGTGCGCTGCCGGCGTACTTTCCCATCTGTACCACGAACAAAGCCGTCGAGAATGACTCTCTTCTTCCGCGCTTCATACTTGAAACCTGGAAGCTGCTTCATGCGGCCACCTCGATTACGAGGTCTTGGTTCCCTTCGTAGCGCACTCGGCAAGGAACCGCATTACCTCCGCTTCCGAGTAGGTCACGTATGTGGCAGAGACGCGAAGCCATCCGCCGGGACCTCGCCCCTGGCCTCGCCACTTCGCCAGCGTCTGCGTCTTGATGCCGATGAGCTTCGCGGCGCGAGCTGATGAGATCCGTTTCTCCATATGTGGCCTCCCGCGAGACCACAATGCGCGCGCGAAAGAAGTGGAGACCGGAAACGATCGGAATGATTCGGAGAGAGGAAAACTGAAAGCTGATAGAGACCAAGTTAGAGACTCCGGTCGATCGAAGTCGCTTATTGGTCTCCTAAGTTCATGAATCTACGGGAGTGCGCGAGCGATGCGAACCGCTGACACCGAGCTTGGGAAGCTCCTACTCTACCAACTGAGCTACGCCCGCTTGAGCGGATCGTGATTGTACAACACGCCCCCCGCGCCGCTTCGCGTCCCGGCCGGCACCGCGCGGGGGTTACGATACGGAAGATGCCGTCCGCACGATTTCGAGCCACGCTCGCACGAGGTCACAAGGGGCTCGCTTGCGAAGTTCCATTCGATCCGGGAGCGCGGTGGACGCTGTCGCCGGTGCAGATCGCGCCGCGCCGGCGCGGCATCGAAGTCGCCGCGACGATCGACGCCGTCTCGTTCGACTCCGCGGTAGTGACGCGAGCGCGCCGCTGGTGGCTGCTCATCGACGATGCGATCGCGCAGCGGCTGCAGAAACAGGCCGGCGACGCGGTCTCCGTGCAGCTCGCGCCGCGCGGAGCGCCGTCGCGCCATCCGATGAAACCCGCGGTCGGTGCCTCTGCACGCGCGCTGGAGCGGCTGCGGAAGATCTGCGCCACGCTGCCGGAGTCGTACGAGAAGATCGCCTGGGGCTCGCCCACCTTCCGCGCGGGCGTAAAGGGAAAGATCTTCGCGATGTTCTCGGACGGTCATCACGGCGACGGCCGCATTGCGGTGCTTTGTCCCGCCCCTGCGGGCGCACAACGCGATCTCGTCGCCGCCGATCCTGACGTGTTTTTCGTACCGCCGTATGTCGGGCCGGCAGGATGGATCGGCATCCGCCTCGACCGCAAGCTCGCAGCCGGCGCGGTCAAAGCGCTCGTCGAGCAGGCGTACCGGATGGTTGCGCCTCCCCGCCTGCTTGAGCACAAGCGGAAGTGAGCCGAGCGGGCCCGCGCTGCCGCGAGCCCGCCTCACCGCGTCCTCAGATCTTGTTCGCGCTCTCGATCACGAGCTTCTCGCCGCCGCCGCAGTGAACGATCTTTCCCTTCACCTTGACGGCCTTGCCATCGCTGCCAACCTTCAGCGCTTCCTCGTTCGAGCGTTCGCAGAGGTCGTACTTCTGATCGCTGTTCGCGACGTGGAAGACGTTGTCGGCGATCGTGCCCGTCAGCTCGACGCTCTTCCCCGACGTCTTCATGTCGCACGACTTTCCGTCATGCGCGAAGAGCGGCATCGCCGCGAGCAGCAGGACAACCAGGGCCAGTGCAGTTCGTTTCATCTTCAGTCTCCTTTCGATACGGTGAGAGCTTAACCGCACCTGCACGCCGAGTCTTGTCAGATCGTTGAACGATCAGGAGAGAACTGTGACAGCCGCGTCACTGCGGAACTGCCCCTCACCGCTGGCCCCTCTCCCCGCTTTGCGGGGCGAGAGGAACGTGAGCTCGTCCCACATCAGCTCACGATCGCCGGCTCGCCGGTCACCTGTTCCAGCTCCGCCTCCTCCGACGCCCACTCCTGCGAACGGAACGCGTTCTCGCTGCGCGCGATCACCACCGTCGCCAGACAGTTGCCGATGACGTTCACGCACGTGCGCGCCATATCCATCAGCTCGTCGACGCCGAGAATGACCAGCACGCCTTCCGCCGGCAGATGGAACGTCGCGAGCGTGCCGAGGAGAATCACGAGCGATGCGCGGGGCACACCCGCGACACCTTTCGACGTCAGCATCAGCGTCAGCAGCATGACGACCTGCTGCGACACGGTCAGCTCCACTCCTGCGGCCTGTGCGACGAAGATCGAAGCGAGCGCGAGATACAGCGTCGTGCCGTCGAGATTGAACGAGTAGCCGGTAGGCAGCACGAATCCGACGATGCGCCGCGGCACGCCGAGGCGCTCCATGTTCTCCATCGCCTTGGGAAGCGCGGATTCGGAGGACGTCGTCGCGAACGCGATCGTCGCCGGTTCCTTCACCGCGTTGAAGAAGTCGCGCAGCGGCACGCGGAAGATGAACGCGACCGGAAGCAGCACGAGGAGCACGAACACGAACAGCGCGCCGTACAGCGTGCCGACGAGCATGCCGAGGTTCTTCAGAACCTTGAGACCGGAATGGCCGATCGTGTTGGCCATCGCCGCACCGACGCCGATCGGCGCGAACTTCATCACGAATTCCGTGAAGCGGAACATGATGTCGGCCAGCGACTCGCACCAGCCCACGACGTGCTTCGCCTTCTCTCCGATGCTCGTCACGGCGAGCGCGAAGAGCACCGAGAAGATGACGATCTGCAGCACATCGCCATCGGCCATCGCCTTGATGATCGACGCCGGCGAAAGGTGCGCGATGATCTCGCCGAACGTCTGCGCCTTCGCCGGCGGCTCGGGCGCCGTCAGTCCCTTCGCCGCTGCATCCGCTGCCTGCGACGCCTTGAGTGCTGCGGTCGCCGCGTCGCCCTTCTTCACCGCCTCATTCGCCTCGGCCGACAGCTTCTTCGCCTTCTCGGCGAGCACCGCCTTGTCGTCGGTCTTCGTGACGCCGGCCAGCGAGACGCCGATGCCCGGCTTCGTGATGTTCACCGCCGCGAGTCCGATGACGAGTGCGAACGTCGTGACGATCTCGAAGTAGAGGAGCGACTTGAATCCGATGCGCCCCACCTGCTTGATGTCGCCCGTTCCCGCGATCCCGATCACGAGCGTCGAGAAGATGAGCGGCGCGATCACCGACTTGATCAGATTGAGGAAGAGCATCGACAGAGGCCGCACGGCAACACCCCAGTCGGGCTTCAGCCATCCGAGAAGAATGCCGAGCGCGAGGCCGATGAAAATCTTCGTAGTCAGCGAGATTTTGGGCATGGCTAACGATAGCAGAGGCGAAGCGATGTGCGGATGAAGGCGTCCGCACTCCACGCAGACCCGCCGCTGATATTCTTTCGCCCCGATGCGCTTCAAGAAATCCCGCTTCGGCCCCCGCCTCGTCTCCGCCGCCCGCTCCGGCGAGCACCATCGCGATGTGCATGTCTTCGTCGGCGGCACGGGCGCCGTCGGCGGCGCGGCAGTCCTGCAGATGCTCGCGATGTTCGAGGAGATGTTCGCCGTCGCGCCGGCGCGCGATCCGAACGACGTTCCCGTTCTTCTCGTCACGGGACGCGGCAAGGAAGACATCGATGCGTTCGTCGGCCGGCTCGTGAAGTTCACGCAATCGCGCTGGGGCAACGACGCGAAGCCGCGGCGATTCGAATCGGGGTACCTCACGCCGGGCGGCATCTACATCGCGATCTCGCCATTTCAACTGAAGCCTGTTCCCGGCCTGGAGCTCGTCACCGAAGCAGATCCCGCCCAACGAGACGCTGCAGTCGACGAGTTTCTCGCGATCGCGAACGCGCGGCGGACGATGGAAGCGCGCGAGATCGAAGCGGCACTCGTGAGCCACGTGCGCGAGGCGCATCCGATCACGAGCTTCCTCGCGGAGCGGCGGATGCGCCTGCGCGACTACGGCCCGAAGCCTTTCCGCTCGATTCTCCTCGGCTTTCCCCTGCCGAGCATCCTCGCCTATCAGGTCGGCGGACTCGACATCGTCGCGCGTTCCCTCGGCCTCGGCGACACGTTCATCGAGCATCTCAAGTCGGAGTTCAAGCACGCATTCGCCGATGATCTCGCCGCCGTGAGCTCGGAGCTCGGCGCGCGCGTGCTCGTCGCGCATACGACCGGCGTCGGCGGCATGTACGACGAGTCGCCCGGCGGGCAGACCACGCCTCGTCTCGGATTCGCGCATGCATCGAAGGATGCAGCGCTCCTGCAGAAGCACATCGAGGCCGAGGATCTGACGCGCGAGTATGCGAAGCGCGGGATCCTGATGCTCGTCACCGCCGCGGCGATCGGCATCGACGAAGTACGCGTGCGGCAGACCGTGCCGCTGCACCGCGACATCGTCCGCAAGCTGCGCGACGCGCCGCATGAGATCTTCCGCGGCTGCCGCTCGCGTCACGAGCAGCGCAACGCGGACGGCTCCTCGACGTTCATTCCCAACCGGCAGTTCCTCCATGTCTTCCGGCCGAGGACGCTGCAGCTCGACGGCGGCTCGGCGCAGCCGCTCTACTTCGAGCCGGGCGACGAGCTGCTTCCCGAATATTCGATCCGCAGCGGTGAGAACGGATTCTTCAGCGTCTCCAATGCCGACGCGCTCTATCGCGTGATGAAGGTCGCGACGGCGAGCGAGCTCGGACATGTCCTGGCGAGCACCGCGCTGCTCGGCGACGACCCGAACGTGCCGTGGTTTCACGACTGCATCTGCTACTACACGGAGACCGCGAACTCGCGGCAGGCATTCGATTTTCTCTATCAGCCGCACCTGCTGCAGACGCAGCTCAGCGGCGTGGAGCCGCTCGCGCTGCAGGATCTCGGCTCGGCGAAACATCAGGCGGAGCTGCACACGATTGCGCTGCTGATCCTCCTGCACCGGCTGCGCACCGCCGACTTCGACGCGCTCGATCCGTACGAACCGGAGACCTTCGACGCGCGGCGCTTTCTCATCGAGAATTCGCGCGCACTCACCTTCCGCGATCTGGAATCGTGGGACGTTGCCTCGGCGGCGCGAGACCTCGAGACGCTCGTCACCGCGAATCGCGGCGAGGATCTGCAGGCCATCCAGCCGGTCCACGACGCGGGAGTGTTCCCGATGCGCGACCGCGCGCACCTCGCGGTGCTCGAATGCGTGCTGCGGGGCGTGTGGAACATCACCTCGCTCGGCTCGCCGATCGTCTTCAGCGGAGGTGTGCGCTGCGGCTACTACGTCGCGCCGTTCGGCGACATCCTGACGAGCGAAGACTCGCTGCGGCAGATGTTCGCCTCGCGCAACCGCGACCACGAGCTGGCCGTGAACGGCTTCATCGACATCCGGCCGCATGCGATCGTCTGCCGCGCGAAGACGCCGGCAGACATCGGCGAAGGCTCGCTCACGATCGCACACGACTTCGACGAACTGCGCGCACAGCTCGCGGCGATCGAGCCGTATTCGTTCTTCGCCACGTGCGGGCTCGTCGCAGTGCTCTACCGGCTGCGCGCGCTGGGCCGCATGCTGCGCGAGGCGCGGATCGATCTGGGGACGATGCAGGATTTCGAATGGCAGGTCGCGCGCGACGATCGCGGGCACACGATCGTGGTGCCGGGCGCAGTCGAGGCGTTCCGGATGATCGCCGAGGGCCAGGAGAAGACGACGGGAACGGAGTGGCTGGATGGGATCTGGGGCTATGAACGGAGACAACCGGCGATGCGCGTCGACGAAGTGATCGCGGCGGTGAAGTCATGAAGCGGCTGCTTGCGGTGCTCCTCCTCGTCGCCTGTTCGAAGCCGGAAGCGCCGCCGCCGCCCGCGAAGCCGGCCGCCTTGGTTGACGCTTCGCTTCGCTCAGCGTGAACACCCCACGTTCATCCTGAGCGCAGCGAAGGATCAACGAAGGCGCCGCCCCCCGTCATCCTGAGCGCAGCGAAGGATCAACGAAGGCGCCGGAAGAACGATGCGACAGGCCTAACTCCTGAAGAACGCTCCTGAAAAACGCGCAGCGCGGCGCCTTGGCTGACGCTTCGCTTCGCTCAGCGTGAACACCCCACGTTCATCCTGAGCGCAGCGAAGGATCAACGAAGGCGCCGGAAGGGCGATGCGACAGGCCTAACTCCTGAAGAACGCTCCTGAAAAACGCGCAGCGCGGCGCCTTGGTTGACGCTTCGCTTCG
>JAJPHC010000038.1 GCA_021325515.1 Acidobacteriota bacterium | reverse complement strand
GACCTATAGGTGGAGCGGTTCTACACATAGGTCCCATCAGAGCAGGAGCTTGTTCAGCCCGACTCCGATAGCTTGGGCCAGAGAATGCCGCGAATTGTTCGCGGCGTCTTTTTATGGGAGGAATGGGACGGATGGGACCAATGGGAGTTGAGTTCCACCCCTAGGTCCCATAGGTCCCATAGGTCCCATCCGTCCCATTCGTCCTATCTCACCCGATCTCTCACGAGAATTGCCAGATCGCGCAGGGCGGGAGCCTTCAGCCCTTCGATTGCCTGCAGGGAGGTCTCGACCAGTTCCGCGCTCAGTTTTCTTGCCCCTTCCACGCCGGCGAGCTTGACGAACGTCAGGCGCTGCTCGTCTTTGCCTACATCCTTGCCGATCTGCTCCGGCGTTCCGACGACGTCGAGGATGTCGTCGGTGATCTGAAACGCTAGGCCGAGATTCTTGGCGAAGACTTCGATGCGCTGCAGCGGTGCGGGGTGGATGTTCGCCAGCATTCCGCCGAGCGATGCCGCGGCGACGAACAGCGCTCCTGTCTTGCGGGAGTGGATGAACTCCAGCGTGTCGAAGTCGAGCGATGCTCCTTCGCTGTGCAGATCGACCGACTCCCCTGCCACGCTGCCGTCCCAGCCGACTGCACTAACCACGCGTTGCAGCACCTGGTCCAGCGGCCAGCGGCGGGGCCTGAGCGCGGCGTGGGACTGCGCGACGAATCCATACGCGTGATTGAGGAGCGCCACGGCGGCGAGGATCGCAATGTCTTCCCCAACCAGGCGATGCAGCGCAGGCTCGCCGCGGCGCAGGATCGCGTCGTCCATCGCCGGCAGATCGTCGAGTATCAGCGACGAGGTGTGGATCATCTCCATCGCCGCGGCGGCATCGAGGACTTTCTCCGGGCGGACGCCGAGCGATTCGGCGACCGCGATCGTGAGAATGCCGCGGACCCGTTTGCCGGGCGAAGCGAACGCCCGTTTCAGCGCCGCATCCAGCACGGGCGGGGCGCCGCTGGCGTTCGCGATGCGATTCAGGGCCGCATCGAGGAGGGAGCGGCGTGCGGCGAAGTACTCGTTCAAGCTCAACGGCATGTTAGCATCGCGGCGGAGCTATGAACGTCCGATACCTGAGCCGCTCGCAGCAGGGATGGATTCTGCTTGTCGCCTCCCTCATTCTCTTTTCTGGACTGCTCTGTTTCATCCCGGAGATGAACACGACGCTCTGGCTGAAGATCATGGCCTGCGCGATGGTCGGAGCAGGATCGTGTGCGGTCTTCTTTCAGTTGTGGTTCAGCAAAGTGCTGATGCGGCGCGAGGGATCGATTCAACTGATCGATCGCGTCATCAGCGGCGACCTCTCCCTCTCCGCGCGTGAGATTCTCCGCGCGACGCAGTCGGCGCGCATGGCTTCCGCCCTCCGCGCCCTCGTCGCGAATCTCGAGCGTACGATCCGCCGCTTCGGACAACTGGCGACCGACGTCTCCAAAGTCAGCGATCAGATCAGCGGCCGCGCGCGCATCCTGGCACGCAGCACCTCCTCCCAGCTCGCCTCGACCGAATCGACCTCGGCTTCGGTCAACCAGATCGACAAGTCGATCAACGCCGTCCGCTCCTCGATGGAAGAGCTGTCGGCGAATGCCGAAGAGACTTCCACGTCGGTTCTGCAGATGTCGGCCTCGATCGAGGAAGTCAGCCGGATCGCCGACACGCTCGCGGAGTTCGTCGAGCAGACCGGCTCGGCGATCGAAGAGATGATCGCCTCCATCAACGAAGTCGCGACGAACACGGAGAGCTTCTCCTCGTTCGCGATCGAGACCGCGAGCTCGATGGTGGAGATGAACGCCACCACCGACGAGATCATGCGCGGCGCGCGGCAATCCGCCGAGCTGTCGAAGTATGTGAAAGACGCCGCGCTCGAAGGGCGCGACGCCGTCCGCAGTTCGGTCAACGGCATGCGCAACATCCAGCAGGCGGTCGAAGAGGCGAAGCTCGCGCTCGCCGATCTCGCCGCCCGCTCGCAGGAGATCGGCGAGATCGTCCGCGTCATCGACGAGATCGCCGGCCAGACGAACCTCCTCGCGCTCAACGCGGCGATCATCGCCGCCCAGGCCGGCGAGCGCGGCAAGGGCTTCGCCGTCGTCGCCGATGAGATCCGCGATCTCTCGGAGCGCACCTCGGTCTCGACGGAAGAGATTCGCACGCTGATCCAGAACGTGCAGAACGGCGTCGATCGCGCGGCGGAGCAGATGACGCTCAGCAGCGACCGAGTCGGAGACGGCGTCGGCCTCACCGCCCGCGCGGAACAGGTCCTCGACAAGATTCTCGATCTCACGGACCGCTCGACGAACTCGATTCAGGAAATCGCGCGTGCCACCGAAGAGCAGTCGCGCGGAAGCCAGGCGGCGACCCAGGCCATCGAAGAAGTCACGAAGATGGTCCAGCAGACCGCAACCGCGACGCAGGAACAGTCGATGACCTCGCGCAAGATCGGCGAGCAGGCCGCGATGGTGCGCGACTACACGAAGCACCTCAAGCGCGCGATGGGCGAACAGGAAACCGGCTCACGCGCGATCAGCCGTGCGATGGAAAACATCATGGGTCTCGTGCAGAACGTGCTCGAGTCCACATCCGTGCTCGCCTCGGAATCCTCGGCCATCGTCAAATCGATGGACGTCATCAAGAGCGGCTCGCGCGAATCGAGCTTCGGCGTGACCGAGCTCAACACGATGTCGAACACGCTGAACCACGAATCGAGCCTGCTCAAGCAGGAGCTCGCGCGGTTCACGCTGCCGCAGCCGAACGTCGGCGGGACGCTCACGACCGGCACGGTTCTCTGGCAACAGCTCACTCTCGATCCCGTCCACACCTCGGCGGCCGCACTCGGCTACCTCTCGCACGCGATTCACGCCAAGCTCGTCAAGTATGGCGAAGGCGCCGAGCTCGTCCCCGACGTCGCCGAACGGTGGGAAGTCCTCGAAGCAGGGCTCGTCTATCGCTTCTATCTCAAGCGCGACGTCCGCTTCCACAATGGACGCCTGCTTCTGGCGAAAGACGTTCACGACACCTTCGTCCGCCTGCTCGCGCCCGACTTCAAATCGTCCGGGCAGTGGATTCTCCGCGGCGTGAAGGGTGCGAAGGACGTCATCGACGGAAAGACGAAGACCATCACCGGAATCCGGATCATCGACGACTACACCTTCGACATCGAACTGGTCGAGCCGCTCGCCTTTTTTCTCTCGCTGCTCACGATGCACGAGGCGGCGATCGTTCCGTGCGAAGAAGCGCGCGATATGGAGAAGTTCCGCGTCAAGGCGGTCGGCGCCGGCGCTTTCAAGGTCGAAGAGGCGATCGAAGGCGAGCGCGTCACGCTCGTGCGGAACAAGGACTACTTCGTTCCCGGCGAGCCGAATCTCGATCGGCTGGACTTCCGTCTCGATCTGCGCAGCTTCCGCGACATGACCGAGGCATTTCTGCGCGGCGACATCGACTGCGCGCACGGTGTGCCGCTCAAGATGGTCAACGAGCTCCGGCAGGATCCGCGCTACGCACCGTACATGCTGCAGACGACGCAGTTGCACACGTCGTATCTCGGATGGGACAACACGCGTCCGCCGTTTGACCGCGTGGAAGTGCGGCAGGCGGTCAACTACGCGATCAACAAGGAGCGGATCAACGCCGAGGTGTTCGCCGGGCTGTCGGTCGTAGCGGAGTCGCTGCTGCCGCCGGGCCTTCTCGGCTATGACCCTGCGCTGCGCGGGTTCAATCACGATCCTGATCGCGCGAAGAGTCTCATGCGCTCGGCCGGCTATGGCGCCGGCTTCTCGATGAGCTATCGCACGTGGGAGACGGACGAGTTCAACAACTCCGGCGTGGTGTCACGCATCATCGATGATCTTGCGGTGATCGGAATCAGGGTCGAAGTGACGAAGCACTCTGCGACCGAGGCGCGCGCACCGCTGCAGAATCCCGGACATGGGATGCTGTTCTGCGGCAACTGGTACGCAGACTTCCCCGACTCCGACAACTTCTTCTACGTCTTCTTCCACAGCGACTCGAGCTCGCTGCGCGGATTCCACTATCACACCGCGGAGATCGACCGGCTGGTGAACGAGGCGCGCCGCACGAATGACGCGGAGAAGCGCTCCGAGATCTACAAGCAGCTCGATCAGATGGTGCTGCGCGAGGCGCCGATGGTGTGCCTCTTCCACGAGCGGATGTTCGTCGTGCACAAGCCCGACGTGCGCGGCATCAAGACCTCGCTGGTGCCGCCTCCCGTGCGGTATCACGACGCATGGCTCGAGCGGGAGTGAATGGGACGGATGGGACCTATAGGACCTATGGGACCTATGGGTGGTTGACCATAGGTCTCCTCCTCTCATGAACCGGGCGACCGTTCACGCTGCGCTCTTCAGCGTTGCCGCACTCTTCTCGCTGAACTACATCATCTCGAAAGTGGGGATGCGATCCTTCTCCCCTCTCAGCTTCGCGTATCTGCGCGTGCTCGGGTCGGCGCTGCTGCTGAACGTGCTGCCCGGCGCATGGAAGCCTCTGCCGAACAAGGATGTCACGCTCCTCGCCTGCCTCGGCGTCGTGACGAATCAGGCGTTGTTCCTCGCCGGCCTCGCCTTCACGAGCGCGCACGTCGCGGCGATTCTCATCACGACGATTCCGGTGTTCACGCTGGCGATCGCGATCATCAGCGGACGAGAGCGCGCGACGGCGCTGAAGATCGGCGGGATTCTCCTCGCCGGCCTCGGCGCGCTGCTCGTCGTGTGGGGCGAAGGGATCGAAGGCTCCACGCGATCGCTGCTCGGATCGCTGATGATCGTCGGCAATTCGCTGTCGTACTCCTTCTATCTCGTGCTCTCGAAGCCGGTCATGGCGATGCACGCATCGCGTCTCGTGCTGGCGCGGATGTTCGCCATCGCCTGCGTCATCATGCTGCCGCTCTGCGCCTGGCCGCTCGCGCATGAGCGGTTCGGAGCGATTCCGGCGACGGCCTGGTGGTCGCTGGCCGCCGTCATCGCCGGGCCGACGGTGCTGGCTTACGTGATCAACGGCTGGTCGTTGCGCCACGCCGACAGCTCGCTCGTCGCGACGTACGTCTACGTACAGCCGGTGCTCACGCTGTTTCTCGCGGCGTTTCTGCTGGGAGAGGAGATCCGGCGGATCGCGATCGTCGCGGGGATCCTGATCTTTACAGGGGTGTGGCTCAGCCAATTGCCCGTTCCCCTCACCCCGCAACGGGGGGAGAGGGGCCAGGGGTGAGGCGCCGGGTTACCATGTAAACGAAACTCCCGAGAAGCCGTCCAACCAACGTGGGTACAGTGGCCTTGTTTCGCTCGAGCCAGGTGAACGACGCTCCTTCCGATCGCGACCTGATCATCCGCACACTCGGGGGTGACGGGGCGGCGTACGGATTGATCGTCGAGCGCTTCCAGCGGCGGATCTACCGCGTCGCCTATGCGATCGTCCGCGACGAGGTCGAGGCCGATACGATCACGCAAGACACCTTCGTGCAGGCCTACACACACCTGGCGAAATTCGAACAGAGGTCGGAGCTCGAGACGTGGCTCACGCGCATCGCGATCAACCGCGCACGCGACCTCCTCCGCCGCCGCAAGTTCGTCAGCCTCTTCACGCGCTCGAATGACGATGAGTCGGAAGAGCTCGCATACGAGCCCGCCGACGAGCGTCCCGATCCCGAGCGCGAGACGATGTCCGTGCAACTGCGCGGCGCGATCGCGCGCGCGGAAGCGGGGCTGTCTGCGCAGCAGAAGTTGATCTTCCGCCTGCGTCACTACGAAAATCTCTCGCTCGAGGAGATCGCCGATCACCTCGGGCTGCGCTCCGGCACAGTTCGCGCTCATCTCTTCCGCGCCGTTCACAAGGTGCGGAAGGAGCTCGCGGGCTGGCGCAATCAACATCCCCGGGGGTCCGACGATGAAGACACACTATAGCGAAGCCGATCTGCTCGAGACGTACTACATGCAGCCGGGCGAGTCGATGCCGGTGATGATGCACCTCGCGTCGTGCGAGATGTGCGCGGCGCGCTACGACGCGCTGGAGCGAAAGCTCCGCGAATCGGCCGCATGCACGACTCATGAGAAGCCGGAGACCTTCTGGACGCGCCAGCGGCTGATGATTCAGCGCCGCATCGACAATGGCCGCGAACGGGCAACGAAGCGCGGGCACGCCTTTCGTGTCGCTGCCGCCGCGGTTCTCGCGTTCTTCCTCGGCAGCGTCTTCACACTGAAGACGACCGAGCCGAAACATGCCGAGAGCGTGGTTGCGTCGAACAAAACGCCGGCGCATGCTCCAGCCCCGCAGCAGCAGCCCGCGACGGCCGAAGATCCGCAACAGCAGTCGCACGATCCGTGGCAGAGCGAACAGTTGAGCGACTTCCACAGCGTGGTGGAATGGGAGTCGTGGGTCGACGAAGGAAAGAAACTCTGATGAAACGCCTGATCCTCATTGCAATCGCACTCTTCGCCTTCGCCGGCACGGCGCCGGCGATGGATCTTCCTCCCGGGAAGTGGTGGCGCCGCCCCGAGATCATTCAGATGCTGGGCCTCACCGAGGACCAGCAGTCGAAGCTGGAGTCCATATCGCTGAAGGCGATGAACGAGCTGATCGATCATCGCGCGGAGCTCGAGAAGGCGAACGTCGCGCTGCGGGCCGAGCTCGATCAGCCGCAGTTGAATCGCGAAGCGATCCGCAAGGCTGCGGCACGCGTGAGCGACGCGCGTGCGCGTCTCTTCGACCGGGAGCTGATGATGCTGTATGACATGCGCGGCGTCCTCAGCGACACGCAGTGGATGAAGATGCGCCAGCAGCTCGACCGCTTCCAGGAAAACAAGCGTGAAGAGCGCCGCGAGATGCAGGGGCAGCGCCCCAACATGCACAGACGGCAGTAGCTACGAGCGCCGCATCCGGTCCATGATCGCCAGCGTCGCGCACGTGCGGAGATAATCGCGCGTGCGCGGATCGGCGTTTTCGTATGTCTTGCAAAGCAGAGCAATCGATTCCAGCGGCTGATCCGCCGGGATCGCGAGGCCGTCGAGCGGCTGATTCGGATCGGAAGTCTCCTTCCTCACCCACCCCTGGCTCGTGAGGTGAAGCCACAGATACCGCTGCAAGACCGAGGATCGCGGTCCGGCGACGGGACGCGGGGGCATCGGCACCCCATTGAGGTTCGCCTCCCATTCCTCAACCTGCCGCTGCACCTCGGCGCGAAGCAGATCCTCCAGCATCGTCGCTTCCGGAGTTGCGACGTCCGTGAACTGCAGGCCGGTGTGATAAACGATCCCGGAGGAACCGGGAAGCGCGGTCTCGTACCGGACGCGCGCGGTGACATCGAAGCCCGGAAGATGGAGAGTCGCGCGGGAGGCGACCATCACCCTCTCCTGATGTTCCACTCTCGCTCCGCCAGTCGAGAGCTCGAGCAGCAAGGCAGGCTGCTCGCCGAGTCTCACTTCACGCGGAGGACGCAGTGCAATGCGCGCTGAGCGCCTCTCGCCATCCAACTTCCTGCCGATCATGATGCGAACCGAGCTGAGCGGAAGTTTGAAACAGGTGCCGTGAGAAGTTCGTCAAGTCGCCGCCAAACTACAATGAGGTGTGCTCGACCTCGTTCTGCGCGGCGTATCCGCGCGTGTCATTCGCGAACTGACGCTCACGGTCCCGAGCTCGACGCACACGATGGTCAGCGGCCCGCCGGGCTGCGGCGCGTCGACTCTGCTGAAACTCGTGGCCGGCGAGCTGAAGCCGGAGCGCGGCGAGATCATCATCGGATCGCGCGCCGTGAATCGCATTCCGTTGAAACGCCGCCCGCTGCTCTACATCGACGGTCTCGACGTGCCGGGGCGCTGGTCAACCGGACACGCGCTCGTGGCCGCGGTCGCGCGCCGCTCCCTCGATCGCGAAGACAGGCATCACGAGTACACGATCGCGGCGGAACGCTGGCGCCTCGGGGCGCTCATCGATCGAAAGGTGGCGACGCTCTCGTCATCGGAGCGCACCCGCCTGCTGCTCGCACGCATCGAGCTGCTGCGGCCGGCCATCCTCGTCGCGGACCGCCTGCTCGAAGGTGCGAATCCTTCCGAGCGTTACACGCTCGCAGATGATTTCTACCGGCTGCTGCGCGTCATGGGCACGACCGTCATCACGGCGCCCTCGACCATCGAGGAGCTCGCGTTCGCGGATCGTGTCGCGATCCTCGATCGCGGCCGGCTCCTGCAGCATGGATCGGCTGAGACGATTTTCCATTCGCCCGCGGATGCTGCAGCCGCCGCGGCGACGGGAGATACGAACATCATTCCGATCTTCATCCGGGGAAACAGAGTCGAGTCGGTGATCGGCGAATGGGAAATGGCCGATCCTCCTTTCGAAGGAAGCGGCATCGCGCTGATTCGCCCCGATGCATTCCACGTTGCAACCTCAGGCGAAGAATCCGACCTGATCTACGGCATCGAAGAGGCCGCTTTCCGGAACGGCGCGTGGTTCACTTCGGGCGTGCTGAGCGGTGGCGTCGTTCTGCGAGTCGTTCTCCCGCGCTCGCTTTCGCTGCACAAAGGCAAACTGCTTCCTCTGCGCTACGATTCTCGGGAAATCCGGCTGGTGAAGAAGGACGTGGCCCAACCCGGCGGCATTCCGACGGACGTCGTTCCTCCATTGCGGGACTCGAGGTGACGGGCAGCCTTCTTGCAGCGTCTGGTTGCTGTTTTTACCAGCCGACATGGACGGGAGCAGCCTTTGAGCATTCGAGCCCGCAGGACCACGTTCAAGCTCCGCAAGCTGCTTGTGGTCGATGACGATGCGAAACTCCTCGCCTCGTATCGCGATCTCCTGAGCCCTTACGGATTCGAAGTTCTGACTGCGCCCGACGGCGAAGTCGCGATGACCATTGTCGAGTCGCATCCCGACATCCTTCTCGTGATTCTCGATCTGGCGATGCCGAAGATGGACGGCCACCAATGGCTGCGCTGGTTCCGCGAGCGCAAGGCGGATGCGCCGGTGATCGTGATCAGCGCCTACAAGCTCGAGCCCGGCGAACTGGATCTCAATCCTTCCGTGGTTCTCGAAAAACCATTTCACGTCGCCGAGCTGCTCGATCTCGTCGGATTATTCTGCGGCCTCGGCACCCCGCTCGAATCGGCCAAGACGACGTAATCACTGGACGCGCGAGCGGAGCTCGACAACGTGTACGGCCTTCACCGGAACCCCTGCGGGTGAGCCGTCCGTGTAGCTGCCATTCGTGAGTCCGAGCGCAGTGCGTCCTGCATCGATCGCCGCGCGCACCTCCGTCAGATGCGTCGCGCGGATCTTCTGATTCGTCAGCGTTGTATCGGTGAACGTCGTGTCGCCGATTCCGCCCAGCCGGCGAACGGCATTCGCTGCCGTGCGCAGCTCCGCAATGTGCACTGCACGCACCGTGAAGCCGGCTGCGAGATTGTTGTCGCTGAAGAGCACCGTCGTTGCGAGATCGCTCGCGCTGTTGGCCGACGTTCCCGTCGCGGAAACCGCGCGCACGCGGTAGATGTAGGCGCGATCGGGTGTGAGACCGGTGTCGGAATAGGAGTTCGTCGTTGGGGTCGCGATCTGGACGTAGCCCGTCCCTTCCGACTTGCGATCCACCTGATACGACGTCGCGCCGGAGACGGCGTTCCAGGTGATGTCGACGCGCGATGCGCTGGACTGCGTCGCGACTACGTTCGCGGGAGCGGGCGGCGCCGTACTCGATGAATTGTGAAAGAGACCCGCCATGTACGTCGATGCGAGCAGCGTCGTCGTCGAGAAAAACTCGAGGCGCAGCACGTTGCGATCGGGCTCGAGCGTCGAGTTGAACGCCGTCCAACTGCTGCCACTGTTCGTCGATTTGAAGATCCCGCGCGTGGCCGTGGCCGCGGCGTTCTCGCCACCGGTCGAGAGATAGAGAGTCTGCGCGTTCGACGGATCGACGACGACATCCGAGGCGCTGATGGAGTTGGAGAGTCCGGTCGGGTAGAAAAAGGTCCAGGAGCTCCCGCCGTTCGTCGTCTTGTAGATCGTTGGGAAGTACTGGTGCATCGCGTAAATCCAGACGTTGGCGTCGTTCGCCGGATCGACCACGAATGCGTCGATCGTGCTCGTGCCCGACGATGCTGCGATGTCGGTCCATGAAGCGCCCTGATTCGTGCTCTTATAAAGAGAGGTGCTGCCGTCGGTGAACGTGGCATAGACAGCATGCGTTCGCTGGTCGACCCACACTTTGTTGACACTGCTCGTGAGCGCGGTAGCAGCCCAATTCACACCGCCGTCCGTGCTCTTGAACACCCCTTCACCGCTCGCGAGGTAGACGAGATTTGCATTTGACGAATCGAATGCGACCGATTGCGGTGTTCGCGTCGAAGGGAGGCCGGTGTGCACTGCGCTCCAGGTCGCACCACCGTCCGCACTTCGTGAGATCAGCCCCGTATGATCGAAGGTCTGCGCCGCGATCGCGAAGACGACTGAGCTCTGGTAAGGATGCGCGACGAGATTCCAGGGCGTATCCGCAAACGGATTCGTCGCCGTCTTCGTCCAGGTCATCCCTTCATCCGATGAGATCCAGATACTGACGGGACTCTGCAAGTCGTTCCCATTGGTGCAGTGACAGCTCGCATAGAGTTTCGAGCCCGCTCCCGTGCTGAACCGCGTCTGCATCGGGGCGACGATGCCGGTGTCCGCGCGTCCCCACGATCCTCCGCCGTCGATCGATCGATACAGACCGAGGCAGTTATAGAGCGCGAAGACGCGCGAGGAATTGGAGGGATCCACAGCAGAGAATCGCATGTATTCGGCAGGCAATCCGCTCAACGCACTCCAATTCGATCCTCCATCGGTCGTCTTGTAAAAGACCGTGCCGCCCGAGAGATACACGGTATTCGGTGCCGACTTCGAAATCGTGATCGTATTGACGGGCGTACCGGGCGGAGGGAACTGGTACACGCCGGTCCAGTGCGCTCCGGAGTCGGTCGATCGATAGACCCAATTGCCATCCATTCGGAAAAGCCGGCTGCCATTCGTCGGATCAACATCGAAATCGTGAACCGGCGGATCGAAGGAGCTCGTCCCATCAATGCGCGTGAACGTGCCGCCGGCATCCGTGCTGCGATACAGATAGCCCGACAGCGCATAGATCGTGGAGCCGACCATAATGACCTTCGTCACAGAGGACCCGCCCGTGCTGGGAATCGCCGCCGTGATGTCCGTCCACGACGATCCCGAGTTCGTGCTCTTATACAGGCCGCCGCCATTTCCGACATAGAGGGTCGCGCTGTTGTTCGGGTCAATCGCGATACTCTGTGCTCCAACCGTGGACGAGAGGAGCGTCCAACTCTGCCCACCATTAAGGCTGCGATAGAAGCAGCCGCCGCCGCCGGCATAGACGATCTGCGTATTCGTCGGATCGACCGCGATGCTGTAAATCCAGCGGCCGTCCGGCGTCGTGCTGTCCGTAGGGCCGAGGATGCCGCCGTTGATGGAGATCCACGTCGAGCCGCCGTCCGTCGTCTTGAACACACCGCCGCCGCGCGTCCCTGCGTACATCGTGTTGGGATTTGCCGGATCGAAGGCGATCGCCTGGAGGTACGCGACCGGTGGCCCGATCGGAGTCCAGGTCCCGGAGCCCGCGGCGGCATGTGCCGCAACGAGCAGCAGGAAGACGCACTGCGCAAGCCTCCGGCGGAGCATAAGAGAAGGAGTTGTGCTGAGCGAAAGAAAGTCTAGCGCGATCTATTTCGATGTGCCAGACGTGGCCGGCGCCGCAGACGCACCACTGCAGAGCTCGATCCCGGAAAGCTCCAACTGCAGACTCGCGAAACTCTGGCGGATCTCCATGCGGCAGGGAATCCGCCGCTCGTCCTGCGTGAGCCACACCTTCACGCCGCCCTGCCACTTGCGGCCGCCCGGCGCGTCGACGATTTCAAAACCGAGCGTGTTGATGCGGCGCCCGGCGATCGAACAGGGCTGGCCCGCGATCGGCCGGAAGATCACCGGATAGTCCTTTCCGTCCGAATAGATGACTGTCTGCACCGGCGCCTTGATGCTGTCCGCATTCTGGCGGAGAAAATAGATTGCCGTGAGGATGTCGCGCAGCGTGTTGTCCTTCAGCGTCTCCGGCGAGATCACCTTGTCCTTGTTCTCGCTCTTTTCCGGAGTCTCGCGATGGATGTGCGCGAGGCGCTTCACGTAGTCGAAGATCGTCCGCTCCTTGCGCGACTTCTTCCCCCACGAATAGCCGTGATACGTCATCAGCGTCTTCTGGCCGGTCGGATCCATCTCCGACTCGTAAACGAAGTAGCCGGCCTTCTGATCCGTCGCCGTGATCAGCAGCTCGCTGTTGATGTTGATCTGCGAGCCTCTCGGATACACGTTCTTCATCGCGGCGACGCCCGTCGTCGGGAACATGATCCCCGCGATCCAGGAGAGTCCGCCGCGCAGACGCCACGAATACTTGAATTGCTCGACGTTCGACGACGCGCCGGCGCAATTGGGCATCGCAGGCGACGCCGCGGTCGCCAGCAGCATGATCATTCCGGCAACCGCGCTGCGGTAAATGGTCATCCGTTTCACTCAGATCGCTGCGATCGCCTGCTCGACCTCTTCGATCACGTAGTCCGGCGTCGACGATCCTGCCGTGAGACCCACGACTCGTGCCTGCGCAAACCAGTTGCGGTCGAGATCGCTGACACCCTGCACCAGATAGGACGGCTTCGTCTCGCGGCAGATCTCCCACAGATGCTTCGTGTTCGCGCTTTTCTTCCCGCCGATGACGATGATCATATCGACCTCGGGATCGGTCGCGAGCACGCGGGCCGCATCCTGATTCTCCTTCGTCGCGTAGCAGATGGTATCCGCACGCTCCACGCGCTGTGCCCGCCGCTCGATCGCCTGCACCACGTTCTCGAAATCTTCCGCGTTCAGCGTGGTCTGGTAGAAGACCTTCAGCTTTTCGTACTGCGACCAGTCGACGGCATCCGCACCGGCGATCGTCGACACGATGTGGTACCTCGACGGATCGAGATCATTCGTGTACCCGATGACTTCGCGATGGTTCGGGTCGCCGATGAAGATCAGATGGAATCCGTCGGCGAGCGCTTCCTTCGATTCGTGATGAATGTCATAGACGAACTTGCACGTCGTATCGAGAACCTTGAGGCCGATGGATGTCGCCTCATGGTGATAGGAAGGGGGAACGCCGTGCGCGGAGAAGATGATCGTCGACTCGCTGACGGCGTCGATCTGTTCGACAGTGCGGACGCCGAGGCTTTCCATCTCCTCGACGACGCGTTCGTTGTGGACGACCTGGCCGAGGATGGCTCCCCGGCCGCCGCCGGCAGCGAATCGCTTGACCTTCAGATCGGCGATCCGGACACCGGAGCAGAAACCATATTTCGCGGCGCGCTTCACTTTCATCGACGGCCTCAACGTGAAATTGCGCCGAAACATTGCCACTAAACTAGCGCGCGTGAAAGAGCCGCTGCTCACTCCCCGCTTTGCCGGCCTCTGGCTTTTTGCCTTCATCACGTTCTTTTCGGCATTCCAGCTTCTGCCGGGCATTCCCCTGCGCATTCTCGACCTCGGTGGGACGACCGCGGAGGCCGGCTGGTTTCTGTCGGTCTACACCTTTGCCAGCGCCTTCTCGGCGCCGATCATGGGATCGATTGCCGATCACGTCGGCCGCAAGCGGATGCTCGTCACCGCATCGCTCCTCTTCATCATCTTCTCGATCGCATACGGCGTTGTGAAACATCTGCCAACTCTGCTTCTGATCGGCGCGGTGCATGGCGCGATCTGGTCCGGCATTCTCGCGTCGAGCTCCGCGATCATGAGCGAGCTCATTCCGGTCTCGCGCCGAACGGAAGGAATGGCGTACTGGGGACTCGCGAGCACGAGCGCCACGGCGGTGGCACCGGCCGTCGGCCTCTGGGTGCTGACGCACTACGACTGGCTGACGGTGTGCGTGGAGCTGGCGGTGATCTCGGCGGTGATGGCGATCTGGTCGTCGCAGATTCACGCAGTCGAATCGGAGCTCCCCGAATCGTGGCCGAGCGTCGCGACGCTGTTCGACTGGCGCGTGGTTCGGACGGCGCTCAGTCTCGCGACCATTTCATTCGGCTACGGCGGCATCACGAGCTACGCCGCGATCGTCGCCATCCAGCGCGGGATCCAGCCGCCATGGCTCTACTTCGCCGTCTTCGCCACGACGATCGTCGTCGTCCGCCTCACGACTTCGCATCTCGGCGATCGCTTCGGCTACGCGGTGATCCTCTATCCCGCACTCGCCGCGATTCCGATCGCGTTCACGCTGCTCGCCTATGCGCACACGCGCGGCGATCTCATCTTGTCGGCGGTGATCTTCGGCGCAGGATTCGGGAGCGCGTATCCCGCCTTCGCATCATTCATCCTCGGCACGACGGATCCGCAGCGGCGCGCGCGTACGTTCGGGAGCATCATCTGGGCCTTCGATGTCGGCATCGGCAGCGGCTCGCTGCTGGTCGGCGCAATCGGAAATCGCTACGGACTCGGCACAGCGTTTCTCTGGGCCGCGGCGCTGAGTTGTCTCGCCGTACCGATCTTCATCTGGACCTCGCGAGAGTTGACGCCTCCGCGCTCGGCCTAACCGCCTCGTCCGCACATCCTTCTAACTCAGTTCAGCGCGACGCCGAACAGTACTGTTTGTCCTCCGCTCGTCCGCATTCCGCGCAAGCGCGGCGTCGCACGTACCGGCGTTGCCGGCGTTCCGCTGCCGTTCGGGAGTGACACCAGCGTGCGGCCGTCGTATGCGTAGACCGCGGTTGGCCCCTCGAGCGGATCGCGATCGATCCAACGCTCGAAGCGGCAATAGAACGGCGTCTTCGCGGCGAGCATCCGCGCGCTGCAGTCGTAGACGCGTGTATACGACGCGGCGTCGTAGGCGATGCCGCAGTCCCGGGCACCGTCGCCGGCGAATTTGAATGCCTCAAACCATGCCTGCCCGCTGTCTCTTGCGGCCGTGAGCGCGTGCGCCTCGGCGTTCGCCTTTTCGATCGCATGAGTTCCGAAGCGGCGCTCGATCTCCTTTTCCATCTCTTCGTCGTACGTGGTCCAGGCGGCGACTTGCGAAGGCCAGACGACGCATCCGGCGACGGTCTTCGACGTGACGCCAAGACGATGCCGGAGGACTTCCTCGTACGTGTAGGTGTTCATCGGCTGGAGTCCCCACGATTTCAGCGTCAGATGACCCTTGCGGATGTCGTCGCGTGCTTCCGACCGCGCATGAATCGCGGCATAGATCGATTTGATCTTCTCCTTCGGCTGGCTGATGGGAACGTATTGCGAGGCCTTCCAGCCGGTCGTGATTGCCTCGACATTCGCCATGCTGAAGGCCAGGATCAGCACGAGGGGGACAGCGAGGATGGGCCAGCTGCGATTCATCGCATCTTCACCGGATTCCTCTCCCCGTCGTGAGGTAGACGGCGAAGGAGCCGAGCCAGTGGCCGCCTTCGTAATGCTCGCCGGTCACTGCTGCGAGACCTGCTTCGCGGTGCGCAGCGGCGGCGGCGCGCAGTGCCTCGATGCGCGGGTCGCCGTCCATCAGGCCGGAGGCGATGCCCTCCAGCATCCAGGCACGGCTGAGGTTGAGTCCGTCGAGATGGGCCAGCTTCGGATCGCTGCGATCGGTCACGACCGCGGGGTGCAGCCAGTTGTTAGAGCCGTCGATCGGGATATCGGGGAGGAACGACCCGAGCCAGACGCTGTATGGCAGCGCGGGCAGGACGCGCCGCATGACATCCGCTTCGGCCAGACAGGGCGAGAGGAAGTCTTCGCCGCCCGGCTCCCACGACAACGGGCAATTCCTGTCCTTCATGTAGTAGTCCTGCGCCCGTTTGGTCAACAGGTTGACGAACGCTTCGTCGCCCTCGATCCGCGCCGCGTCGATCATCAGGCCGAGCGAGAACGCGGTCTGCGTGTGCTCGCCGATGCGAATGGGGTTCGTCATTTTCGGCAGCCAGGTCATGACATGCTTCCTGGCCGCGGCCTCCAGCGGCACGAGATTTCCCGCGAGCTCCTTCGCCAGAGGGTCGTCCCACTCGTGAAGCTCCGCGCCGAGCTGCAGCAGCCAGGCGAGTCCGTAAGGGCGCTCGAAGCTCGCCCTTCCTTCGCCCTCCAGATACTTCACCTCGGCGGCGATGTTCTCTTTCGACAGATCGCGCCGCAGCACCTCCCTCGCCGCTCTCGTGAAAGGCGCATCGGGAAACGTTCGCGCCAGCCGCGCCAGAAGCCAGTGGCCGTGCACGGATGAATGCCAGTCGTAGCAGCCGTAAAACGCGGGTGTCAGCTTGCGCGGCGGCGCGACATCCCTATCCGAGCTCAGGTTGTGCGAGATCTTGTTCGGATACTCCTTGTTGACGCACGCCAGCGCCAGATTCGCGAAGCGCTGCGCCGCGTTCTCATCGAAGGTTGCGCCCTTCGCGGACAGCGTCAGGAGGAGAGCGACGATCGCGCGTTTCATCTGCACATTGTGTAGGACAAGCTGACAGCTTGTCAGGAAACCGGAGGCGTCCTCGTCCGCTGACTGACTGCTGGAAATGTGCGGCCGAGACGTCCGCACCCCACGAACGGCAAGGTGGGGCGCGGACGTCCTCGTCCGCGAGGTGACTGCAAGAAGATGTGCGGACGAGACGTCCACACCCCACGAGCGGCAAGGTGGGGCGCGGACGTCCTCGTCCGCGAGGTGACTGCAACGAGAAATGTGCGGACGAGACGTCCGCACCCCACGAGGGGCAAGGTGGCACTGCAACTTACTTCTTTTTCAGGCTTGCGGTGTTCAGATCGAGCTCGGCGTACGGAATGACCTCGACATCCTTGAACCGCGCCTTCAGCGGTTCGAGGAACTTCTTCGCATCACCGACGATGATCACGTCGGCTGCTCCCGCGAGATGCGACTTCGCCACCGCCTGCACCTGCGCCGCGTCGATCGCCTGCACTGCGGTGATGTAGCTGCTCACATCGCTCAGCGGCAATCCGTACAACGCGAGCGACGACAGACGGCGCACGAGGCCCTGACTCGTCTCGATGCTGCGCGCGTAATCGCCGATGAGCGTCGCCTTGCGCGGCGTCAGCTCGGCATCGCTCACCGGCTCCGCCGCCATGCGGTTCATCTCATCGGCGATGAGGCCCGCCACTTCCGCGGCGGACTCGTTCTTCGTCTGCGCACCGGCGCTGAACGGACCGGCATCGCGCCGGAAGTCGAAGCCGCTTCCCGCGCCATAACTGAGACCGCGCTTGATGCGCACCTCTTCATTCAGCCGCGAGGAGTAACCGCCGCCCAGCACGGCATTCGCGACCTGCGCTGCGAAGTACGCCGGATCCGCCCGGCGCAATCCCACGCGCGCCACGGACACTGCCGCCTGCCCCGCCTCCGGCATGTCGATGACGACGACGCGCGGCTTCAGCGGCAGCGCGGCAGGCTTCGGCGCGGCCGGCTTCGGCCCGGCCCCTTTCCATCCGCCGAGGAGCTTCTGCGCGAGTGCAAATGCATCCGCGGACTTGATCTCTCCCGCCATCACCAGCACGGCGTTGTCCGGCCGGTAGTAACGGCGATGAAACTTCACGACGTCCTCGCGCGTGATCTTCCGGATGGACTGCGGCGTGCCGCTCAGATTGTGTCCGTACGGCGTCTCGCCGAACACCACGCGCGACAGCACGAAACCCGAGAGCTCTCGCGGCTCATGCAGCTCGACCTCGAGCGCATCGAGCGTTTCCGCTCTGTAGCGATCGATCTCGTCCTTCCTGAACGTCGGATGCCGCACGACATCGGCGAGAAACGCCATCGCTTCGGCGAGGCGCGGCGACATGACATTCAGATCGACGTTCGACGAGTCGAAGCTCGCCGAGCTGTCGAGCGAGGCACCGAGTGCTTCCACGCCTCTCGCGATCTCCTCGGCCGATTTCGTCGTCGTCCCTTTTGTGAGCAGCGATGCAGTCATGTCCGCGAGACCGGCGTGGCCCGCGGCATCGGCCGCCGCTCCCGTGCCGATCATCAACCGCGCGGAGACGAGCGGCACATTCTTCTTCTCGACGACGATGACGCGCAGTCCGTTGGCGAGGGTTTTCTCGACAGCCGACGGGATATGCGGCTGACGCGGTGCTGCGGGCGCGGGTGGCGTCGCCTGATCCGCGACCTGCGCTGAAAGAGGCAGGGCAAACAATACGAGTCCGGCGATGAAGTGCTTCACTTCGCGCCTCCTTCCGCCGAGTAGGTAATCGTGTAGGGCTTCGAGCCGGCGATGTATTTCTGCATCACGCGCTGCACATCAGCAGCAGTGACGGCCTGCAATCGCGTGAGATCGCTGTTCACCGCGGCCGCATCGTGCTCGATCACGATCGACGTTCCGAGGGCGGTCGCTTTTCCCTGATTCGTCTCGCGGCGGCGGAGCTCGTCGGTGATGAGCTGATTCTTCGCCTTCTCCACTTCGGCCGCAGCGGGCGCGATCTTTTCCATCGACTCGACTTCGCGCATCGCCGCCTTGATCGCCTCTTCGACGGTGTGGCCGCTGGCGAGCGTCGTGACGACATCGAAGACGCCGAGGTCTTCGCGCAGGTCGGCATCGGCTTCGACTTCCTGCGCGATCTTGTCGCGATAGACCATCGTGCGATACATGCGCGACGACTCGCCGCGGCCGAGGATCGCTGCCGCAACGTTGAGAGCCTCGGCGTCTTCGCTCGATGCGGATGACGTCAGCCAGTTGATGCAGACGGCGGGAAGCGGAACGTTCGGCGCATGCTCGTCGAAGCGCTTCGCATCGGCGCGAGGCGGCTCCTTGGCCGTCACGCGCGGAATCGGCGTCCCCGGATTGGCGATGACGCCGAGGTACTTGTCGACCCACGCATTCATCTGCGCGGGATCGAAGTCGCCGGCGATGATCAGCACCGCGTTGTCGGGGCGGTAGTACGTCGCGTGAAACTGCTGCACGTCGGCGATGGTCGCCGCGTCGAGATCTTCGATCGAGCCGATGCCGGGACGTTTGTACGGATGCACCGCGAACGTGTCCTTGTCGATGTCGTAGTAGAAGCGGCCGTACGGCGGAGAGAGGACGCGGAAGCGGAACTCCTCTTTCACGACGTCGCGCTCGGACTTGAACGCGGCGTCATCCACCGTCAGCGCCCCGAGCCGTTCACCCTCGGCCCACAGCAGGGTCTCGAGATAATTCGACGGGATGACTTCGAAGTACTTCGTGTAGTCGTCGCCCGTGTTCGCATTGTTCTCGCCGCCGACGTCTTCCGTGAGGCGGTCCATCATCTCCGCCTTCATGTGCTTCGTGCTCTTGAACATGATGTGCTCGAAGAGATGCGCGAAGCCGCTGCGCCCCTCGGGGTCGTTCTTCGAGCCGACGCGATACCAGACCTGGATCGCGACGGTGGGCGTCGAGTGATCCTCGATGGAGTAGAGCTCGAGCCCGTTGGCAAGCGTCCGATGTTTGTAGTCGATCGGCGGGATGGTCAACGTGTTGACGGTCGCGGCGGAGAGCGCCACGGACGTCAGGAACAGCACGATGAGAAGAGCGCGAACGCGCATGCAGGTCACCTCGAGGGAGGAATGATAGTGGAGTTGCCTCGACGGCACTGAAGTGGAGTGCGGACGCCTCGTCCGCACTATTGATTTCCAGAACACCGCTGCCTCGACGGCTCCCAAGTGGGGTGCGGACGTCTCGTCCGCACTTCTTGCATTCCCAGAGAACCGCTGCCTCGACGGCAGCGGCTCGCGGACGAGGGCGTCCGCGCCCCACTTCGTTCCCTCCCAGTCCGCACTTTTGTATTCGCACAGAACCGCTGCCTCGACGGCTCCCAAGTGGGGTGCGGACGTCTCGTCCGCACTCTTGCATTCCCAGAGAACCGCTGCCTCGACGGGAGCGGCTCGCGGACGAGGGCGTCCGCGCCCCACTTCGTTCCCTCCGAGTCCGCACTTTTGCATTCGCAGGGCACCGCTGCCTCGACGGCTCCCAAGTGGGGTGCGGACGTCTCGTCCGCACTTTTGCATTTGCAGAACACCGCTGCCTCGACGGCAGCGGCTCGCGGACGAGGGCGTCCGCGCCCCACCTCGGCCCTCCCCAGTCCGCACATTTTGTATTTGCAGAGCGCCGGTGCCTCGACGGCTCCCAAGTGGGGTGCGGACGTCTCGTCCGCACTCTTGTATTTGCAGAGCACCGCTGCCTCGACGGTTCCCAAGTGGGGTGCGGACGCCTCGTCCGCACTCTTGTATTTGCAGAGCACCGCTGCCTCGACGGCACTGAAGTGGGGTGCGGACGTCTCGTCCGCACTTCTTGTATCCGCAGGGCACCGCTGCCTCGACGGCAGCGGCTCGCGGACGAGGGCGTCCGCGCTCCACCTCGGTCCCTCCCAGTCCGCACATTTGCATTTGCAGAACACCGCTGCCTCGACGGCTCCCAAGTGGGGTGCGGACGTCTCGTCCGCACTTCTTGCATTTGGAGAACACCGCTGCCTCGACGGCAGCGGCTCGCGGACGAGGGCGTCCGCGCCCCACCTCGGTCTCCCTAGTCCGCACTTTTGCATTTGCAGAGCACCGCTTGCGGACGAGGGCGTCCGCGCTCCACCTCGGTCTCCCCAGTCCGCACTTTTGTACAATCCCCGCGTGGACTCTCAGACCGCTGCGGCACAACCGCTCGACCGGCATCGATTCGCGCTGCTGCACGCGGGAGGTTCCTACACCGACTTCGCGGCCGATGTCCGCCGCGGCCTCACCTCCACTCCGAAGTTTCTCCTCCCCCAATATTTCTACGATCCGCTCGGCTCGGCGCTGTTCGACGCGATCTGCGAGCTGCCGGAGTACTACGTCACGCGCGCCGAGACGGTGATCCTGAGCTCGCACGCCGAGGAGATCGCGGCGCAGTTCGGGTCGCCGATTCGCCTCGTCGAGCTTGGAAGCGGCAGCGCGCGCAAGACGCGCTTCCTCCTCAACGCGATCTCCGCACGGCAGCCGGAGCTCGAGTACATCCCGATCGACGTCGACGCCTCGATGCTGGAGAAGGCCGGCGCCGCGCTGCTCCAGGAGTACGAGTCGCTGCGCGTCACCGCGATCTGCGGCGACTTCCGCAACGCGATCGACGCGATTCCGCATCGCGACCGGCTCCGCACCATCGTCCTCTTCCTCGGCTCCACGATCGGCAACCTCGATCCCGAATCGGCGGCCGCGATGCTGCGCAACGTGCGCGCCTCGCTCCAACCAAACGATGCACTCTTCCTCGGCGCCGACCTCCGCAAGCCGAAGCGGATTCTCGAGCCGGCCTACGACGATCCGATCGGCGTCACCGCCGCCTTCAATCTCAATCTCCTCGGCCGCATCAACCGCGAGCTCGGCGGCCACTTCGATCTCACCTCATTCGGCCACCGCGCCTTCTACGACCAGACGCTCGGCCGCATCGAGATGCACCTCGTGAGTCACACGCGCCAGAGCGTTCGCATCGACGGACTCTCACTCACCGTCTCGTTCGAGGAAGGCGAAACGATCCACACCGAGAACTCGTACAAGCACGACGACACGACGCTGCAGGAGTTGATGGACGCCAGCGGCTTCCGGATCGAGAAGAAGTGGACCGACGCGCGGCAGTGGTTCGCCGATCTCTTCTGCGTCGCGGTCTGATCAGAGTCCCTGCAGCACGCGCATCCAGCGCGCCCACGCTTCCTCACGCGCCTTCCGATTTGCGGCCCACGCCGAGCGCTCACCCGAGTCGGCAGGCTCGGGCGCCTCGCCCGCTCGCATGAAGCCATGACCGGCGCCTTCGTACGTGACGGCATCGAAGAACTTCCCCGCGCTCTTCATCAGCTCCTGCGTCTTCGGAATCGTCGCGCCGATGCGCGCGTCGTTGCCGGCGTAGAAACCGTAGACCGGCGCGTGGATCTTCGCGATCTCCTCCGGAGACTCGGGCCCCGGTCCGTAGAAGACGAATGCCGCGGCGAGCGAGGGTCGATTCGTGGCGAAGCGGAACGACTGCCCTCCTCCCCAACAGAATCCTGCAACCGCCACTTTGCCGTTCGCGGCAGGAAGCTTCGCGACGTAGTCCGCGGTCGCGGCGAGGTCGCCGCTGATCTGCGCGGGCGGCAAGTCGCGAATCGCTTTGCCGACTGCGTTGCCATCAGCGAAGTCGCTCGTGCCGCCGCCCTTCGGTCCCATGCCGGAGAGGAGATCGGGCGCGATGGCGATGTATCCCGCCGCCGCCAGTTCGTCCGCAGTGAGCTGCACCCAGTCGCTCATGCCGAAGATCTCGTGAATCACGACGACCGCCGTCGCCTTGTTCTTCACCTCGGGATAGACGACGAAGGCGCTCACGCTGCGATCGCCGTTGCGCACCGTCACCCATTCGCGATGACGCGGCGAGCGCTCCAGACGGGCCTTCGCCCAGTTCGTCTCCATGGCAGGAGCGGATGCGTGTCCGGCATGTTCCGAGGAAACGGAGTGCTGGGAGCATGCGGCGAGCAAAAGGAAGGCAACGATCGTGCGGTTCATGACTCCTCCTCCGGCGAGAATATCCGCGGCAGCCTTCCACGTTCCATATTGCTGCCGAACGGACGGATGAGTATCATTCGCGTTCCTGCGTGCCGGGGTAGCTCAGTAGGTTAGAGCACCAGATTGTGGATCTGGGGGTCGGCGGTTCGAGACCGCCCCCCGGTACCAAACGCCCTTTGGAAATTGAAAATTGAAAATTGAAAATTGAACATTCGGGAGTCGGCCCGTTTCAATTTTCAATTTTCAATTTTCAATTTCCGGCCAAGGATCAAATGCCGGAACAAGTCGAACCCCGGACCGCCCGCGGTCTCCGCGATCTTCTGCCCGACCAGATGCTGGCCCGGCAAACGATGATCGACACGATTCGCGGCGTCTACGAATCGTACGGATTCCTTCCTCTCTCCACTCCCGCCGTCGAGTACCTCGACGTCCTCTCCGGCAGCGCCGGGCAGGAAGCGCAGCAGTCGATCTTCCGCGTCTCGAATCCCGACGAAGAAGCGCTCGGACTTCGCTTCGATCTGACCGTCCCGCTGGCGCGCGTCGTCGCGCAGTACAACGAGCTGCCGCGCCCGTTCCGCCGCTACCAGGTGGCACCCGTCTGGCGCTACGACAAGCCGGGCCTTGGCCGCTTCCGCGAGTTCACGCAGTTCGATCTCGATTCGGTCGGTACCGAATCGGAGATCGCCGACACGGAGATCATCGCGGGGATTTGCGATTCGCTGAGCGCGCTCAACGTCGGCGGCTATCTCGTCCGCTTCTCCAGCCGCGCGGTGCTCAACCTGCTGCTCGATTTCGCGAAGATCGATCAGAACATGTCGGTCGACGTCTTCCGCGTGCTCGACAAGCTGGAGAAGATCGGCATCGAGAAAGTCCGCCTGGAGCTGATGGGCGGCTACAAGGACGAATCGGGCGACACGATTCGCGGACTCGGCCTCAGCGCGGACAACGTCGATCGCATCGAGAAGTTCCTCGCCGTGCAATCGAGCTCGCGCCGCGAAGTGCTGTCGATGGTGCGCGATCTCTTCAACGGCATCGAGGGATCGAACGAGCGCATCGACGTCATCGAGCGGATCTCGAATCATCTCTACGCGCTCGGTTACAACGATGACCGCGTCGCGCTCGACCTCTCGATCGCACGCGGCCTCGCCTACTACACCGGGCCGGTGTTCGAAGCGATCCTCACCGATGCGCCGAAAGCGGGCTCCGTCTTCGGCGGCGGCCGCTACGACGATCTCGTGATGCGTTTCCTCGGCACGCGCATCCCGGCCGTCGGCGCCTCGCTCGGCGTCGATCGTCTGCTCGCGATCCTCACCGAGCTCGGGCGAGTCGATCAGCGCAAATCGACGGCGCGCGTGCTCGTCCTCAACATGGATCCGTCGCTCACCGGCGATTACCTGCAGATGACGTGGGAGCTGCGACGCGCGGGCATCCCGACCGAGTTTTATCTCGGCACCGCGAAAGGGATGGGCAAGCAGCTCAAGTACGCCGATGCCTGCGAGATTCCGATCGCGCTGCTGTGCGGCTCGAACGAGAAGGAGCAGGGCGTCGTCACGCTGAAGGACATGGTCGTCGGACGCGAGAAAGCGAAAGCCGTCGGCGATCGGAAGGAATGGCTCGCCGCACGTTCGGGACAGATCGTGGCGCCGCGCTCGGAGCTCGTCGAGGCGGTGAAGAAGATGTTGGCAGAGAGTGAGCAGGGATGACCGCCATCGTTCTCGACGGCAATTCGCTCACGATCGAGCAGCTCGTCCGCATCGCGCGCGATCCGCAGACGCGTGTCGAGCGCGACCCGGCAAGCGACGCGCGCGTTGCCGCGAGCGAAGAGCTGATCGCACAAGTCGTCGGGAACTACGTCAAGGCGTGGAACGAAGGCGGCCATGTGCCGCACGAGTACGGAGTCACGACCGGGTTCGGCGAGTTCAAGGACAAGCCGATCGCGCCGGCCGATCTCGAGCAGTTGCAGCGCAATCTCCTCCTCTCGCATTCCGTCGGCGTCGGCGACAACGACAACGCGGACGACCTCACGAATTACTATCCGCCCGAAGTCGTGCGAGGCGCGCTGGCAACGCGGGTGAACGCGTTTCTGCGCGGTCACTCCGGCGTGCGGCGCAAGCTCGTCGACATCGTACAGGCGATGCTCAATCGCGGCGTGATCCCTCTGGTCCCGCTGCGCGGATCCGTCGGCGCGAGCGGCGATCTCTGCCCGCTCTCGCATCTCTTCGCAACGCTCCTCGGCGCAGGAAGGTTCTACATCTGGGACGGACAGGCGGGGGCGCCTGTCGTACAGGATGCAAAGGAGCTTCCTGCGCTGCTGGGCTTCGATGCCGAAGAGATGAAGCCTTCGTTCAAGGAAGGGCTCGGCCTCGTCAATGGCGCGAACTTCTCGGCGGCGATGCTCGCACTCGCGGTGCACGACGCGGAGTTGCTCGCGAACAGCGCCGATGCCGTCTGCGCGCTGACGCTCGAGGCGATGTGCGGCTGCACGCGCGCGATGGATGCAAAGGTACACGAGGAGCGGGGACATCCCGGCCAGATCGAGTCGGCGCAGCGAATCCGCGGCATGGTCGCGGAGAGCACGCTCGTCGAGCGCGCGGGCGCGGTGCAGGATGCGTATTCACTCCGCTGCGCACCGCAGGTGCATGGCGCGACGCGCGACACGATTGCGCACGTGCGGGCGATCGCGGAGCGCGAGCTCAACGCGGCGACCGACAATCCGCTCTTCTTCCCCGGCGAAGGCGATCCGTTCGATCTGCAGTTCTGCGCGAACTGGCCGGAGAACTATCGCGGCGACCAGCGGCTCGCCTATTCGGCCGGAAACTTTCACGGCCAGCCTCTGGCGCTCGCCGCGGACTTCCTCACGATCGCCGTCGCGGAACTGGCGAACATCTCCGAGCGCCGCACGCAGATGCTGCTCGACGGCGGCCACAATCGCGGCCTGCCGCAGAACCTGACGACGCGCCCGGGAGTGAACTCGGGGCTGATGATCGCGCAGTACACCGCAGCATCGATCGTCAGCGAAAACAAAGTCCTGTCGCATCCCGCTTCGGTCGACTCGATCCCGACCGGCGCGAATGCCGAAGATCATGTGTCGATGTCGACTCATGCCGCGCGCAAGCTGCGCAGTGTGATCGCCAATGTGCAGGCGGTGCTGGCAATCGAGATGATGGTCGCGGCGCAGGCAGTCGAGTGGCGCATCGCCTTCGACTTCGATCCGACGAAGCCCGCGCCGAAGCTCCTGTCGTTCGAGCAGTCGGAGCAGCAGGCGAAGGATTTCGAATCGAAAGTGTGCGGCTCCGCGGATGTGATCGCCTCGAAGCTCGGCCGCGGTACACGCGAGCTCTACCTCCGCGTGCGCAAGACGGTGCAGCCGGTCGTCTACGATCGTCCGCTGAGCGACGACATCCGGATCCTGCGCGCTCTCGTCACTTCGTAGTGATACGAGTGCGGACGCCTCGTCCGCATTCCAGCCTGCAAAGCGCCGATCGAATCAACGCGCAGTTCCGTAGTGGAGTGCGGACGCCTCGTCCGCACACGGGTCCACGCGGTGCGGACGAGGCGTCCGCACTCCAACCGGGTCGCTACTTCGCATCTTCGATGATGTAGAACGCCGGGCGCTTCTTCACCTTCGCGCGATAGCGGAGATAACGGCCGAGCAGCCCGAGACCGAACCCTGCCGCCGCGGCGATGCCGCCCCACTTGATCGGATCACTGCGCATTTCGTTCTGCAGATTCATGAATCCTCATTTCTGCGAGGCGAGTGCCACTGTGTTATCGTTGAGCTCTCCACGGGCTGCGAGCCCTTCGTGCGTCAGCACCACGACGCACATCATGAATCGACTTTTTCTGGTCATTCTTTTTCTTGCGGCCACATCCGCACAGGCGGCCATGGTCCGTTTTGTTCGCGCCATCGACGGACAGACGATCGTCATCGACCGCAACGGCACCCAGGTGGCCGTCACTCTCGCTGGAGTGCAGGTCGCGCCCGAGGATCAGCAGGCAGCCCGCGCATTTCTCGAGCACGAGCTCAGCGGCTCATGGCTTCTGATGGAGGGAAGCGATCGCGTGACCGTCTTTCGCTCGCCGGACGGAGCGCAGGTTAACCAGATGATGCAGCAGCGCGGGTACGCCGAATCGGCACGCCCGCACGAGCGGTATCTCGGCGAAGGCTTCTACGATGCGAAGAAGCCTACTGCGCCGCCAGCGAAACGGGCAGGTCGAACGAATAGACGTACGTATCGCCGTTCGTCAGCGTTACGTCTGCCCTGAGTCCGATGGAGGTGTCATCGCCCGAGCGCGCGGGACGCAGTTGCCTCGCGGTTGCACTCACGCGAAATTGCGCGTCGTGTCCCGGCTCGATCCCCGTGTCGAATCCCGCCAGCGCCGTTTCCAGTTGGACCGGCGCTGCGCCCTTCTGGTACACCATGATCTTCTTCACCGTCACGGTGTCGCTCGAGTCATTCGAGACGAGGAACTGGAAGGCGATCTGCTGCGGCAGATCTCCGCCGCGCGCGAACATCATCACCGGCGTCGACTGGCCGATGAGTTGGACGTCGATCGCGCCGCCGGCGCCTGCGTCGAACGTCCGCGACGGCGGTGCGAGCGAGTTGCTGCTGCAGCCCGCGGCGAGCAGAAGAGCCGCGAGTGCGAGTCTCTTCATACCGCGACGGCCTCACGCATCACGCGCAGCACCGTCAGGCGGCCGACGACCGTGTCGCTCTCCTGAAGAACGAGCTCGGTGCCGACGGCCAGCGATTCGATCTCGCCGCGTTCGACTTCGACGACGACGCGCGCCGCCTGCCCGGGCTCGATGAAAGGCGGCCCTTCGATCATCCGGATGCGGATACGTGCCTCGCCGGCACTTGCGAAGGGACGATAGGAGCCGTCGCGAGGCGTGATCACGGTCTCGCGGCCGCCCGCCTCAGGAGGAAGAAGCAACGCAACTGCCTCGAGGAAATGGGACATGGACCTGCGACTATGGTACGCCTTCCGGAGCCGTGAGCAACTCCAGCTCTTCGAGGTACCTCATCGCCTCTTCGGCCGTCGATCCGCACATCTCCTGCGACGGCCGCAGGCGATTACAAACCTCGGGGCGCTCCGGCTGGCCGAAGATCGCGCAGCGATTGTCCGGCGTCAACTGAGCACAGCGCACGCCCGCAGGCTTGCCGTCCGGCATGCCGGGAATCGGCGAAGAGATCGAGAGTGCGATGCAGCACGCGCCGCAGCCAACGCGACAATCCATGGACGCGCATTATGCGCGACGCAGGACGCGCAGCAACGCAATCAGGATCACCGCGCCGATGAAGGCGACGATGAGGGCGCCGATCAACCCTCCGCCCGCGGAGATGCCGAGCGTCGAGAACAACCAGCCGCCGATCAGCGCGCCGATGACGCCGACGATCATGTCGCCGATGACGCCGTAACCGCCGCCACGCATCAGCTGGCCAGCCAGCCACCCGGCGATCAGCCCGATCAACAGAAACCAAACAAGTGCTGTGAGACTCATACGGGCTCAGGAGAGCAAACGCAGTGCCCGGTTCCGTCAGATCTGGCCGCTTGCCGGCGGATAGTCGTCGGCGCGCACGAGAATATCGCGCGGCTTCGATCCCTGCGACGGGCCCACGATGCCGTTCGCTTCCATGATCTCGATCAGACGCGCGGCGCGCGAATAGCCGAGCTTGAGCCGGCGCTGCAGATACGACGCGCTCGCCTGCCCCGTCGACAACACGACGCGCACGGCATCGTCGTACTTCGGATCCTCGAGGTATTCGAGACCGTCAGCCGCGCTCTTCTCCTCGGCGACCTTCGTGATCTCCTCGAGAAACTTCGGCTCGCCCTGATTCTTCTTCACGAACTCGACGATCTCGTTGATCTCGCGCTCGCTCACATACGCGCCATGGATGCGGCGCAGACGCGCCGTGCCCGGCGGGAGGAACAGCATGTCGCCGTTGCCGAGCAGCTTCTCCGACCCCTGCGTGTCGAGAATCGTGCGCGAGTCGATCTTGGACGCAACCTGATAGCTGATGCGCGACGGGAAGTTCGCCTTGATGACGCCGGTGATGACATCGACCGACGGCCGCTGCGTCGCGATGATGAGGTGAATGCCGACCGCGCGAGCCTTCTGCGCGAGACGCGTGACCGAATCCTCCACGTCCTTCGACGCGACCATCATCAGGTCCGCGAACTCGTCGATGATGATCACGATGTAGTGCATCGCCTCCGGCAGCGCGGAGGAATCATCGGGCGCCAGCTTCTTCGCGCGGCGATACGCCTCCGCGTCCTTCAGCAGCGCGTTGTACTGATCGATGTTGCGCACACCGCACTCGGCGAGGCACCGATAGCGGTTCTCCATCTCGTTCACCGCCCAGATCAGCGCGTTCGAAGCGAGCTTCGGATCGGTCACGATCGGATGGAGAAGATGCGGGATGTCTTCGTAGATCTTCAGCTCGACCATCTTCGGATCGATCATCAGCATCCGAAGCTGCTTCGGCAGAGCCTTGTAGAGCAGCGAGACGATCATCGAGTTGAGACCGACCGACTTGCCGGCGCCCGTCGCACCGGCCACGAGCAGATGCGGCATCTTCGCGAGATCGGTGACGAACGCCTCGCCGTGAATGTCCTTGCCGAGGGCGAGTGTGAGGATCGAGTTCGACGAGCTGAAGTTCTCGGCGTCGATGATGTCGCGCAGCGTGATCAGCTCGCGTTTGCGATTCGGGACTTCGATGCCGACTGTCGACGATCCGCTGATGCGCTCGATGCGGATCGACTCCGCCTTCAGCGCGAGGGCGAGATCGTCGCCGAGGTTGACGACTTTCGCGTACTTCACACCGGCGGACGGTTTGAACTCGAACGTCGTGACGACTGGACCGGGGTGATACGCGGTCACTTCGCCCTCGACGGAGAACTCGCGGCAGCGCTCTTCGATCAGATGCCCGATCTCGAGGAACTTCTTGTGGACGTCGTCGTTGATGACGTCCTGCTTCGGCCCCGGCTGCAGCAAATCGACGGTCGGCAGGAGATCGTGCGTGATGCGCAGCGGCCGCGAGGCCTTCTCCGGTTTGCGCACGACGGGCCTGGCGATCTGCGGCTTCGGCCGCGGCACATCGAGAAACAGCGGATCCTCGAAATCGTCCTCGAGCGGCGAGTCGTTGATGACCTCAGGCCGCCTCCGGCTCGTCTCTCCACGCCGTGCGGGAAGAGCGGACGGTGATGGGTCCTGCTTCTCGGCTTGCGGCACCGCCGTGTACAACGCGAATGGATCAGGCGTCGGCTGCTGCGAGAGTGCTTCCGCAGCTTTGCGCAGATCCGCTTTCGTCACCTTCCGGATCTGAAATCTTCCCGCCCCCTGCACCTCGCGCACGAGCGGCCCGCGCGAGACAGGCGACTCGTCATTCGTCACGAGGCGCAGCGGCGCAGCGACGGCGGGCGTCTCGATCTTCTCGAGATGCTTGCGCACGAGCGCGTCCTTCATCTTCTCTTTGCGGCGGCGCTCCGAGAGCCGCGCCCAGTGCAGCGCGAGCGTGCGGCCGAAATCGAGGAGGAGCCTGTGTGCGGAGACGAAGACTGCCGCCAGACTGATGCGCGTCGACAGCAGCACGCCGACCAGCAGCGCGGTCAGCATCACGATCGCGGCGCCGCCTTTGTTGAGGTTCGCCGTGATCGCGCGGTTGATCTCCTGGCCGAGATATCCTCCGCTCGGAATCAGCGCGCCACGAAACCAGATCTTGCCGAACGCGAGATCGGCAAGCGGAGGCAGCGTCAGAATCAGAATGACGACGCCGACCAGCTTCGTGTGGAGATACTCGACATCTTTCCCCCAGAAGCGATTCCAGCCGAGGATGAGCAGCGATGCGGGAAAGAGAATCGAGGCGATGCCGAAGAAGCCGACGAAGATCCAGGCGATCGTCGCGCCGTAATAACCGATCGCGTTCGCGATCACGGTGTTCGTCGAGGTGAAGAAGGCCGAAGAGTCGTTCGGATGGTAGGTCAGAAGGGCGGCAGAAAGCGCGATCCCGATCGCCGATACGACGATCCCGATCAATTCCCCGCCTCGGCGGCTCTTAGCGAACTGCAGAAGCTCCGTCACGCCCAGCCCTTCCAACACAAGAGCTTAGCACATCCCGGGGAACACGGCCCCTGGAGGAGGTGAAAAGCAAAATGCAGAACGCAGAACGCAGAATGAAGAATTTAGAAAGAGCGACGCGCGAAGCGCCACATCAATTCTCAATTCTCAATTCTGCGTTCTGCGTTCTGCGTTCTGCT
>JAJPHC010000054.1 GCA_021325515.1 Acidobacteriota bacterium | reverse complement strand
GCGGTCGTCTGCGGCGAGTTGAAGTCGACTTCGAAATACGGCAGAAGCAGCGTTGCCGCCGGCGCAGTGCTGATATCGCAGCTGTCGTCGTTATTCGTCGTCGTCGGTCCAGCACCAGTGAAGAATGCAGATCCAGCCGTCGCGTTCGACGCGATGCGCGGTTGGATTCCTCCAGCGAAGGCGCTGAAGGTAACGAGTACTACCAGAAGTGTTAAAAGCCTGCGGGCCATGAGTGTGGCGCCTCCTTTCACATATCAGGGAAGGTCTACCAGAAACTGAATTCCGGAAGTGTACTTGAGGTCGCCCAATCTTCAATGGTTTTTTTGGCGGGTTTTTGACGGGATGCAGGACGTCGCTCTGATGCAGGTACCCCTACATTGAGTAGCACAAAGCGCAAGGGATTCTCCCCCGGTCAGCGCGTTGTGAGAGAGACGGCAGGCGGATGGTGCAACCCACCATCCGCCTGACTGTTTTTATCCGGCCGGACGCCCCAGCCAGAGCCACGCGATGTAGTCGGTCAGCGGAGGATCTCCACCGATTTCCCGCAACCGCATGTTGACCTGGCCGCGGTGATACGCGCTGTGCATCGTCACCTGAAGCATGCTCTCGCCGAGGCGAACGACGCCGGCCGCTTTGCCTCCCGTCAGCTCCAGCACGCGCTCGGCCCATGGGATCGCGATGATCTCCTGCAATGCTGCTTCGCCAGCGCCCTCCATGAAGGAGTGCACCTCGGCGTGATATCCATACGCCCACTCTGCGATCTCCGAAAGGGCTGCGAAACTCGACAGCTCGCGCAACGCGAAGGGAGTTCGCGTCCAGAGGTGAAGAAATGCTCGCTGGACGAGATGGAGGTGGTGCAGCTTCTCGCGGATGACCGCGTCGCCTGCGGCGGTGCTGTTGCCCAGCGCGGCCTTCAGCACGACGCGATCGGCCCACGTCATGTGAGCGATCAGATCTCTCAGTGCTGCGAGCTGTGACATTCAGATGTCGAGGAGGAATCGTTCGGGATCGGCGAACGTCGCGTCGTATTCGGCCTGCAGATCGGTCTTGTGCTTCCACTCCATCTCGGCGAGCTCCATGAAGAGGCGCCCCAGCTCGGTGTTCGGAACGCGTTCCGCCATGAAGCGGTAGTAGCTTTCCGAATCGCGTTCGCGTTCGAGTGCGAGCTTGAGCGCGCGGCTCATGTCGAGATTGGCCACGTCGTAAGGCAGCTCGACGCTGACGGGACCGGGCTCCGGCGGCGCGTTGCCTACGAGCTCGCGATAGCGGCGCTCGAGCCGCGCGCGGTGTACGAGCTCGCCATCGGCGAGTTGCAGCATGCGATGCCGCACTTCCGGTGTGCCCGCGCGCTCCGCCATCTTCTGATAGTAGAGCCGCGTTTCCACCTCGGAATGAATAGCATTCCGCAGCACCTCTTCGACGGTGGTCTCGAGCGGTTTCATCTGGCGGGACCCGCAGCGATTATACGGCGCGCGCCCGCCGGATCACTGATCTCCGCGGTAGACGTCGGGATTCGGCTTGCTGTCGTCTTCGAACGGCGCCGTGCGGATCGGCTGTCCGAGTCCCGTTCCTCCAGCCCATCCCTGCTTCTTCATCTCGCCGTAGTAGGGGCGCCATCCCATCGGGCCGACAGGGAAGTTCGGCGGCACGACGAGATCGCGCAGGCCGACGACGGCGCGCGCGCGGGTGTCGATCGCCATCTCGTAATCGCGCGTCATGTAGATCGCATCCTCGGGGCAGGCGTCGACGCAGTAGCCGCAGAAGATGCAGCGGAGCAGATCGATGTCGTAGCGCGCCGGGAACTTCTCGCGCGTCCGCTCGTCTTCGCCGGCCTCGATCGTGATGCATTCCGCGGGGCAGGCGGTCGAGCACATGAAACAGGCGACGCAACGCGTCGTCCCGTCTTCGCGCGTGGTGAGGATGTGACGTCCGCGGAAGCGCTCCGAGTAAACGCGCTTCACCTCGGGATAGGAGATGATCGGCAGTCCCTTGATGTTGAAGAGATTCTTCAGCAGATGGCGCAGGGTGATGAGCATCCCCTTGATGACCTGCGGAAGATAGAGACGGTCGCTGAGCGAGAGCGGCGTGCGCTCGACTTTCACGACTCCGGGTGCGATGCGAGTGATTGCCATGCGTTAGCTCTTAGTGATCCAACTCACCAGCGATGATGTTCAGGGAGCCGAGACCCGCGATGGCATCCGGAATGGTCTGCCCGGTGATCATCTGCGGGTACGCCTCGAAGATGGGGAAGCAGGGCGGCCGCACGCGTACGCGATACGGATTCTTCGTGCCGTCCGAGACCACATAGAAGCCGAGCTCGCCGTTGCCGCCTTCCACCTGGAAGTAGGCCTCTCCGACGGGCGGCTGAATGCCGTGCATGATCAGTTTGAAATGGTAGATCAGCGACTCCATCTCGTTGTACACGCGCTCCTTCGGAGGCAGCGCGACATACGGATTGTCGACGATGACCGGACCGGGCGGCAGCCCGCGGTCGATGGCCTGCTGCAGGATGCGCAGCGACTGGCGCATCTCTTCGAGACGGACGAGGAACCGCGCGTAGGTGTCGCCGCCATCGGCGATCGGCACATCCCAGTCGTACGTCTCGTAGCCGAGATAGGGTGATGCTTTGCGAACGTCGTAGGGGACGCCGGTCGCGCGAAGGCAGGGACCGGTGAACCCATAGCTCAGCGCATCTTCCTGCGAGATCGGACAGACGCCGATGACGCGGTCGAGGAAGATCCGGTTCTTCATGATCAGCTTCTCGACGTCGTCGATGAACTTCGGCAACATGTTGACCAGTCGCTGCGAGTTCGCCAGGAAGTCCGCCGGCGCATCCACGGCCATGCCGCCGACGCGCGTGTACGTCGGCAGGAGGCGCGCGCCGCAGCACGATTCGACGAGGCCGAGGATCTCTTCGCGCGGCTGGAAGAGATACCAGAAGTTCGTCAGCGCGCCCATGTCGACGAGGTTCGTGCCGATGCAGATGATGTGATCCGAGATCCGCATGAACTCGGAGAGCATCAGGCGGATGTGCTGCGCGCGGGCCGGCGCCTCGATGCCCAGCATCTTCTCGATCGTCATGCAGTAGCCGACATTGTTGATGATGGCCGAGCAGTAGTTGAGGCGGTCGGTGAACGGAATCACCTGCTGATAGGTGTGCGTCTCCGCCATCTTCTCGAAGCAGCGGTGGAGATAGCCGATCTCGGTGTCGGCGCCGATGATCGTCTCGCCGTCGAGCGTGACGACGATGCGGAGCGTGCCGTGGGTGGCCGGATGGGATGGACCGAGGTTGAGCGTGACGCGCTCGAAGTCGGTGTCGACGTTCTCGAACTTGGGATCGATTTTCGGGAGCAGCTTCGCGACGCCCTGCTCGGTGAGCAGCCAGCGCTGGGCGGGATCGTAGTCCTTGCGCAGCGCGTGGCCCTGGAACATCTCATGGCAGAGGATGCGCCGGAGGTTCGGATGCCCTTCGAATTTCACGCCGAACATGTCGAACGTCTCGCGCTCGTACCAGTCGTAGCCTTTGAAAACGCCGACGGAGGAGGGGATGGACTCATCCTCGGCGACGCGGACCTTGAGGCGGACGCGCTCGTTCGCCTGAGGGGAGTAGAGCTGGTAGACGACGTCGAAGCGCCCGCCGCTGCGGCGGGGATAGTCGACGCCGAAGAGGTCGAGGGGAATCGTGAAGCCGCTGTTCCGGAGGGACGTGAGGACATCGACGATCGCGTTCCTGTCGACGGAGAACGACGGCATGTCCTGTCCGCGCTCCTGCTGCAGCGCATTGTTAGAGATCTTCGCGGCGATTTCTTCGCCGCGCGCGTCGGTCTGGGCCACGTTCGCCGGAACGTACGGCTCGCGGTTCGTCGGTGCGGGCCCGGTGTAGGGGATGGCGGAGAACTTGGTGAGTGTGCTCATGATTCATTGGGCTCGGAGTCTCGCAGGCTCGGGATACCACGCACCCTCGGGCCCCGCGCCCTCGTGTCCCTTACCCTCGTTTGATCTCCCCGCGTTCGATTTTGTCTTTGAGCTTGAGGATGCCGTACATGAGGCCATCAGGGGTCGGAGGACAGCCCGGAACCCAGATGTCGACGGGAATCACCTCATCGATGCCCTGCATGACGTGATAAACGCGATAGAAGCCGCCCGACGTCGCGCACGCACCCATGGCGAGCACGTACTTCGGTTCCGGCATCTGGTCGTAGATCTTCTTGAGGACGGGACCCATTTTGTCGACGATGGTGCCGGCGACGATCATGAGATCGGCCTGCCGCGGCGAGAACCGCACGACCTCGGCGCCGAACCGCGCGACGTCGTAGTGCGAGGAGACCATCGACATGAACTCGATGGCGCAGCATGCGGTGCCGAAGGGGAGCGGCCAGAGCGAGTTGCCGCGCGCCCAGTTCACCATCGTGTCGAGTTTGGTGGTGAGGTACGTGCCGCCTGCGAGGTCTTCGGCCTCGCGCGACGTCTCGCCCGGAAGGGTGATCAGACCCTTCTCCGGACCTTCACCGGGAGCGACGCCCGCCTTGCGGGGAATGATCGAGTCGGGATGTTCAATCTTTTGAGCTGGCATAACTTGAATTCACGCGCTTGCCGCGGGTTGCGGCGGGAAGGCGGCGGCATTTTATGAACTTGAGAAAGTTTTCACAAGGCGCCGGAAGGGGGATTGCGAACGCCCCGTCCGCACATCGAGCCGGAGCTCTATCGCCTCGCCAGGAAAAACGATTCCAGCCGGTCCGCCACGTTCGCCGAGCGCCATTGTTCCGCTACCCCGCGTCCTCGCCGGCGCAGGCGCTCGCGCAGCGCTTCGTCGCTCAGCATCTCGATCAGGCGTTCGCCGAGCTCGACCGGATTGCGCTCGGGAGCGAAGAGCGCGTAGTCGCGCGTCTCATCCCAGGAGAGATAGGACGGGATCTCCGTCAGGATCACCGGGACCCCCGACGCCATCGCTTCCGCAGCGGGGAGCCCGAATCCTTCGGCGCCGTGATTCGGCGCAAGGAGAACGTCACACGAATGCATCAGCCGCGTCATCTCCGCCGTCGTCAGCGCGACATGAAATTCCTGCACGCTGTCCAGCGGCTCTTCGCGCGACGGCGCCCATGGCGACACGCGGATGAGATCGAACTTCTGATGAAACCAGCGGGCGTGAGCGGCCGCGCCGTAACCATCGGGGATGCCTTTCATGTCGCCCTGGGACTGTCCGGAGAGGAGCACGCGGAGCGGCTCATGCTCGCGCGGCGTGCGATCGCGATACAGCTCATCGTCAACTACTTGACCAATCCAGGTCACGTCGCCGCTGAACTGGCGGCAGACATCGGCGAGGTGCTTCGACACGACGAGCTTGGGGATCGGAAGGCGATAGGCCGCGTCGATCTGCTCCTTGATCGCCTCGTACGCGGAGAAGGCGCCTTCGTATCCCTGGCAGAGATGGACGGCGCGCTTGCCTGCGATCTCGTATGCAGCCGGAACGGTCGGCCAGAACGTGCCGACGACGAAGTCGTCATCCTTCGCGCGATAGTCGAGGAAGTTGTCGACGTACACCCATTCGGCGCGTGTCGCCCGCCACGTGAGCGGCAGTCCCTTCGTCACGATCCGCACGCGATGCCCGCGCGCGATGAGCGCGTCGGCATGTGCGAGCTGAATCCGGATTCCGCCGGACAGCTCCGTGTCTTCCATCAGGTACGTGATGTTCATGCGCGCCGGAATACGAGCAGCCGGTACCCGTACACACCCTGATCGTAATGCGCGCGGTAGTTCACGCCGCCATCGACCAGCTCATCGACCTGCGCGTCGGAGAGGCCGAGGTCGAGCGTGAGTGCCGCGCGGTAGCGGGGAAGGCGTTGGCGGAAGTAGTCGATCGTCGGCGCGGCCTGCGCGGAGAGATCGAGCTCCTCGCGTTTCGTGAAGCCGTGGGCCTCCGCCTGTTCGAGAAATTCCGCGAGCGGATGCAGCGTGCCGCCCGGCCGCAGCGAGAACTCGTCGAGCACGATGACGAGGTCGCGCGCGAGCTCCCTCATGCGCGCCCACAAAGAAGCCGCCGGAATGTATTGCGACGACTCCTGAAAGACGACGACGTCGAATTGCTGATCCGATGGGAAGGTCTCGAGCGGCTCGTGCACGATCCGAACGGCTTCACCGTGGCGCTTCCTCGCGAAGACGATCTGCTTGTCGTCGGGCGTGATGCCTGTCGCCGCGAATCCTCTGCGAGTCAGCTCCGCGAGCGTGTCGCCGAGTCCGATCCCGACTTCGAGCAGCGTGGCCGGAGGTTGCGGCAGGCGTGACAGCAGCAGATCCGTCGAGCGCCGCTGCGCGATCGCGATCGAATCGCCGGCGCTTTCGAACAGGCCGTAATGAAGGGCTGCGACGCCGCCCTCTTCCAGCGTCAGGATGTGCATGAACACATTCAACGGGTAATAGAAGTCGCGATAGGGAAGCGTCATTTGCGCTCCCAATGGATCGGCTTCGGGTGCTCGAAGTCGACGACGAGCTGAGGCGAGTAGGTCGTCCAACCATCCGGCGAGCGATAGCGGACGATCAGCGGCAGAACCGGCACATGCTCGAGGCGATAGCCGAGGCGCGGCCGGACGTCGAACGACTGAAACCCGTCGCGGAAGATGAAGCTGTATTGACCATTGGGATAGGGGCCGAGGTTCCAGAAGAGCACACCATCTTCGACGGTGAGATCCGCGCGCAGCGGTTCGACGCGGATCGACTTGCAGATCGGATCGAGCTCCGAGCGCTGAATCTCGCGCACGACGTGCATCCCCGGATCCCAGTTGAAGAGGCGACGGGCATTCAGCGAGCCGTCACACAGCGGCCGGTCATCGTAGAGCGCGCGGCCCTTCGCGTTGTAGAGCGCGATCATCTCGTCCATGGTGGGCGGCGGCGTGGCGGGATCGCGCAGAAGCTCATCCGGAGCGAGGTCGCGCACGGTGCGCGTCTCATCGCTCATTCGCTTCATGAAGCGGTAGGTGGATGACCACTGCGCCCGGTTCACGAGCACGGCGCAGACCATCACGATGCCGAACAGCATTGCGCTGATCGCTGGGCGGATGTTCGTGCGTGAGATGAATGCCGCGCCGAGGATCGCCACGATCCAGCTCATCAGACCGAAGCGCACTTTCATGTCGACTGCCAGCGGCACGATGGGAAGAACCGCGGCAGCGGCGGCCATCAGGGCGACGAAGATCGCGCCCCGCAGCCGCAGCGTGGCGATGACGATGCACACGAGCAGCGCGATCACCATCACGATTCCCGCTGCGCCGCCCGTCGCCACGAACTGCTTGAGGACGCGGACCGGCACCTTCGTGAGAACCAGAGGCCATTCGTTCGGGCGCAGCGTCCAGCCGTAAGGCTTCACACCCTGGCCGAGCATCACGGTTCGCCAGACCGAATAGAGCGCGAGCAGAATGCCATGCGGCAGGAGATGCTTGAGCCGCCGTCGCAGATCGCCTTCCGGCATGACCGCTAGCACGAACGGGAGCGGAACGAATACTTCCTTCGCAGACATCGCGACGAGGTAGAGCGCGGCAGAGGCGAGCGTGAAGCGGCGGTCATCGCGGCGGAAGCCGATGACGGCGAGGATCGCCGCGCCGATCGCGATGCTGATTCCTTCGACGTAGTGGCGCAGCATGATCTGCTGCACGATCTCGATCATCGGCGGCGCGAGGATCGACGTCAGCGCAGCCGCGAATGACCACGCGCGCGTCAGCCAGAGACGCAGGAAGAAGTAGAACATCACCGGGATGATCGCGAAGGCGATCAACTGGTGGAGATAGAACGCCCGTGCATTCAGGCCAAACCGCGCATAGTCGAACTTCATCGACGCCAGCAGCAGCGGTGTGAATACGCGCGCCGGGATGCCGTGCCATAGCGGGCGATCGAAGAAGAGCGCGGGGTAGTCATAGACGATGACGCGCCGCAGGTGAAAAGGGTCGTCATACGTCCACCAGAGCCGGACGATTTTCCGGTAGAGAACGAGCGGCACGATCGCAAGCACGAATGCCGCGAGCGCGTCGAGCCAGCTCTGTTTGGAAGAGGCGGTCATGCGGTCGCGCATGATACAGGCAACCGGCGCGGCGAGAGGCAGGCACTCGCGCTGTCTGTCGCCCGCTGCCTGTGTTACGTTCTCGGCGTGCTCCTTCGCTACGATCCTGGCGCGTTTCGCGACGAATATCGTCATGCCGATCCATTCCCGCACATCGCGTTGGATGGGCTCTTCGAGGATGCGATCCTCGAGGCTGTGCTTCGGGACTTTCCGTCACCCGAGGAGACGAAGTGGGTCCGATTCGACAACGCGCAGGAGAAGAAGCTCGGCTTTTTCTATGCGACGAGCACGATCACGGAGACCGTGCGCCGCTTTCTCGACGCGATGAATTCGTTCGAGATGCTGCTGTTCCTCGAGTCGCTCACCGGAATCGAAGGTCTGATTCCGGATCCGTACTTCGGCGGCGGAGGGCTGCATCAGATCGAGCCGGGCGGGTATCTGAAGATTCACGCGGACTTCAACGTCCATCCGAAGCTGAAGCTCGACCGGCGGCTCAACATGCTGATCTACATGAACAAGGATTGGCGCGAAGAATACGGCGGGCATCTCGAGCTGTGGGACTCTTCGATGAAAGAATGCAGGAAGAAGATCCTGCCTCTCTTCAACCGAACCGTGATCTTCTCGACGAGCGATCGCTCGTTTCACGGGCATCCGCATCCGCTGAACTCGCCGCCGGGAATGACGCGGAAGTCGGTCTCGCTCTACTACTACACGGCCGGACGGCCGGAGGAAGAGCGCTCGCCGGCGCATGACACGATCTTCGTCACGCCGGATTCCGGGCGATGACGTAGAAGCCGGCGGGCAGCAGATCCTCGCGGGCGATCGGCACGCGCGCGTGCTCGAGAATGCGGAGAAGATCGTCGCGGCCCGTGGTCGCGATCACTTCCTGCGGCTCGATCGTGATGGCTTCCCACCCCGCAATGGTCAGCATCTCTTCGATCGTGCGTCGCGTGAAGAATCGCAGATGCCCGACGCAGGTCAGCCCCATGTAGACGTAGTCGAAGCGGCCGTGCAGCAGGTCGGAGATGATCGCCGCGTTGGCGATGTTGGGAAGTGAGAGGAGGAGGCGCCCGCCGGGCGCGGTGACGCGGCGCAACTCGGAGAGGAACGACCAGGGCTCGTCGAGGTGCTCGACGATGTCACCGCCGATGATCCAGTCGAAGCGCTCGTGAATCAGCGAGACGACTTCGCGGACATCGCCGCAGAAGACCTCGTCGATTCTCTTCCGCGCAATCGCTGCGGCGCGCGGATCGATCTCGATTCCGACGACGCGGCATTTCTGTCTTCGCTTCAGAGCCTCGCCGAGCGGAGCTTCGCCGCAGCCGAATTCGAGGACGGAACGCGCGTCCGTGGAGATCCGCGCGAGCAGATCGAGCCGAGCCTGGCCGCGCAGCGAGCTCCAGCGATGGACGTAGTCATTCATCGAGATCGCCACGTCGAGCCCTGCCAGAGCGCGGCGCGGAACTTCATCCGCTTCCTCGAGAAACGCGGTGGGACAGAGATAGATCGCGGGATTCGAGCGATCCCACTTCACCCGTTCGACGTGGTCCGGCCGCTTCTGCATGTCGCTCGCGACGTCCTGCAGTTCGCGAAGCGTGAGGTATGGCGAGACCGGCGTGCCGCGCTGTTTGTCGTTCTCCGGCTCATTCGTCACCGGAAGAGCAGCCGCCGCACCGGTCGCATCGAGCACTTCTCCCAGCCGCTGCGCGAGATTTCGCGGAGGGACGACGAGAGGATCGGTGACGACGAGAACATCGTCGCTGGCCACCTCCGCCGCGGCGAGGGAGGCCGGCTCTTCCGGATCGTAGAATACGAGATCGCCGCCGCCGGCGCGGAGCAGCAGTTGTGTTTGCCACGAGGCATAGCGCTCCTCGATGGCCGGATGATCGAACCGGGGGTAAAGGATGGACGGCGAACCGGGCATAGCGGCGCACATACTACCTGTTACGATCGCCGCAGATGTCCACCGTCTCCGCCACGCATATCGTCAATCCGTTTCTTCACATCGATGAAGAGCGGATCTATAACCCGCTGACCGACCGCACGCTCGTTCCGGGAGACCCGCTGTATGCGCATTTCCGCGCGTTCGAAGAGGGGAGTGGTTCCGATGTTGTCCTCGAGCGCGAGGGATGGATCGTGCCCGCGGGGAGCGATCTGTCGGCGTCGCACCGCCTGAAGATCGTCTCGCTCGAGACGCTGACGACGTGCAATCAGAAGTGCTACTTCTGTCCCGTTTCGATTGCACCGCGCGCCGACTACGCGATGCCCGATTCGCTGTTCGAGGACATCGTCAACCAGTTGACGAACTGGCGCGACACGATCGAGAGCGTTTTTCTGCAGAGCTACAACGAGCCGACGCTCGACCGGCGATTCGTCGATCAATGCCGGCGCATTTTTGCCGCAGGCCTTCCCGTCGCGGTCCTGAGCAATGGCTCGGGTTTCACCCCGGCCAAGACGGATGCGCTGATCGAAGCCGGACCGCTTCGCTATCTCTGCATCAACCTTTCGACGCTCGATCGGGAGCGGTATCAGCGCGATCGGGGCGAGGATCATCTTCCTGCCGTGCTGCGCAATCTCGATTACATGCGCGACAAGCCTCTCGCCACCCAGATGGCCATCGTCGTCCTCGGTACCGGCAACGATGCGCATGAAAGCGATTACCAGGCGATCCGTGAGCGCTTCGCCGGCAGCCGCTTCGAGATTCGCAAGGACGTCGTGATGGATCGCGCCGGCTGGCTCGAAGTGGGGATCCGGCCCGACGAGCGGAAAAGCCGCCTCGCCGGCTGCGACAATGTCGGCTCGAGGCCGCTGCAGCATCTGCACATCACGCCTCACGGCAGATGCGTGCTCTGCTGTGAGGACTACGACGAGAAGTATGTCGTCGGCGACCTGACGAAATCATCGATCGCCGAGGTGCTGGCAGGCCCGGAGATTGCGACGCTGAGGCGGTGGGTATACGGAATCGAGGACGCTCCCGATGACTTCATGTGCCGCAACTGCATCTTCGCTCGCGGGCGCTGAGGTTGCTAATATTTCGCGGATGCGAGTACGAAGTCTGTTTCTGATTCCGATCGTTGCGCTGCTGGTTGCGTGTCCGCAAAAGGGGAATGCTCCTGCCGCCGGAAAAACGGTCGTTCGCACGAAGGTTGTACCGTCGGACGGCAGCAAGGCCCACATCAACGAGACGCTCCCGGTCGATATCTCGGTGCTGGAGCGATCTGCGATGGGTTCGAAGGTCGATCCGAGCGGGAAGGTGATCGACTCGAAGGACACGTTCCAGGTGGGCGAGCCGGTGTATGTGACGATGTGGCTGAAGGAGTCGCCGGGAGGCCTGCAGACGAGCGTCCGGTTCCTCGACGCACACGACAAGGAAGTCGCCTGGCCGAAGACGAACATGAATGGCAAGAAAGTCATCACGCAGCGCCTGGACACATCGAAACTGGCCCCCGGCACCTATCACGCCGTCTGCTACTGGGGCATGAACGAAGAGCGCGACTACCCCTTCAAAATCGAAGGCAAGAAGCACCGTTAAGTTGGTTTTCGGGGGTCACACCTGGAAAATCAACTTAACGGCGAGGTGTGGCGCGGAGTTAAGTTGATTTTCCAGGTGTGACCCCCGAAAACCAACTTAATTTTGGGCGGGGTCGCCGCCTTCGCGGCGGTAGGGGGCCAGGAAGCGAAGGCTCTCGATGCGTGACGTGAGCTCGTTGCCGACGCTTTCGGCGCGGCTGATCATGTCGTCGATCTCGAGGAGGCGCTGCTTCTCCTCGACCTCCAGATTGAGCGACATGATGAGCGCATTCGTCAGCGCGTCGAGACCGACGGTGTCGATCTCCGGCACTGCCGACTGTTCGGGCAGATATCGCAGGTACTGCCGCGAGAGATCCGCGAGCCACTCCCGTTGCGCGTACGCCTGATCCACGGTTCGATGCGATTCGGGTTGTGCGATCACGCGCGCCGTCCGATAAGGAATGCTCGATACCTCATCGACGACGCGGAATCGCACATCACCATGCAGGAGGATGTTGAAGCGCCCATCCTCGAGCGGCACCGCCTGCTCGATCGTCCCGACGGTTCCGCAGAGATGGATCGGCGGCGCGCCGAAGTAGTCAGCTTCCCATCCGGGTCTCAGCAGCACGATCCCGACTCGCTGATCGGTATCGAGCGCGTCGGTGATCATCTGCCGGTAGCGCTGCTCGAAGACATGAAGCGGCACTCGCGTGTTCGGAAAGAACACCATGTTGGGCAGGGGGAAGAGAGGCAGCAGAAACTCCCCCTCCGGAATCGGTGCCATGCACATAGTGTCCTACACAAACCATCGATCGGCCATACGTTCGATCTGTTCGCGCGCGGCACGCGTGCGGCGCAGCAGGAAGCCGCCGATGGCCGGCGTTCGCGCGAAGCGCAGCGCCTGATCGAGTGCCGCCGGATGGGAGAGGAGCCGCGCCACGCTCCGGCTCCATGCGATTCGCGGCGCGAACATCGCCGCGTGTGCGCGGCGGTAGGCATCCTCCGCCGCACCGCGATCGTGCAGCGCCTTCTCGATGTGCGGCGCAGCGAGGAGCGCGGACTGGATCGCCATCGCCATCCCGTTGCCGGTCAGCGGATCGATGACTCCCGACGCATCGCCGACCATGAACACTCCCTGCTCCACGGCCGAACGCGCGCGGAAGATCACCGGATCGCTGGAAAGAAAACTCTGCTGCGCCGGCGCAAAGCGTCCGTACAACGCGTCGAGCGGCTGCTCCTCTCGCCGGATCTCCTCGACGAAGCTCTCCCACTTTCCCCGGTGCTGCCGGAGACGATCGCCGTGCACGAGTCCGCAGATGTTCGTGATTCCATCTTCGACATCATTGACGCCGAGATAGCCGCGGGCGAAGGAGTAGAGCTCGATGACACCCGGTTCGTGTCTTCCCCGATAGTGCCTTTTGAATCCGAAGCTGCGATGCGTGCGGTCGCGGATAAAGGCTCGCGACAGCTGCTGATCGAAGCGGCCCCAGCGCCCCCAGGCGCCGGCAATCACTTTGCTCCTGATCTCGACTCCGTTGCAGGTGAGCGCCCGATGATCGCCGATCGCAGGCTCGCCTTCGAGTGCCACCGCCCCATTCGCGAGCGCCGTGCGATACAGCAGATCGTCGAACAGCATCCGCGAGATGCCGCGCGCTTCGTTTGGAAACGGGAACTCGTACGTGCGACGCCGCGAAACGATCCGGCAGCGATCGATGGCCGATGCGCCGCGGAGATCGACTCCCATGCGCTCCAGCACCGGGAGCGCGTCGTACGAGAGAAACTCGCCGCACACCTTGTCGCGCGGGAAGGTGTCGCGGTCGATCAGCAGGACGGCGTGGCCGCGCTTCGCGAGCAGCGCGGCCAGCGTGGAGCCGGCCGGTCCCGCGCCGATGATCGCGACGTCTACTTCCACAACAGAATCCCGAATCGAAACGGCCATGCGCTCACGATCCGCTTCTTCGCCGCCGTGATCCGATCGACGATGTGCTGGACTTCATCGATCGTGTAGCCCCGCCGGATCGAGCCGGGTGCGTCGAAGCGGGTGATGCGGCCGAACACGCGCACGAGGCAGAGGAACTGGACGAACAGCAGCGGAAGCCTGTGCCGCTGCGTGTCGTTCACGACGACGCCCCTGCTCGCGACACGGAGAGATTCCGTCAGGATGTGCGCGTTGCCGTCCGGCGTGAAGTGATGAAAGAAGTGAGCGGACGTCACGACATCGGCGGCGTTGTCGCGAAAGGGAAGATGCCGCGCGTCGCCGACGACGCGATGGATCTTCGGATCGCGGAAGTATCGAAGGTGCTCGATCTTGAAGTCGACTCCGACGCGGAATCCGCCGAGTTGCTCGAGGAGGTCGGACGTCCCGGTGCCGATATCGATCACGCTGGCCGGCGCCGGACTGCTGCCGGCCCATTTCGCGAGCAGCCGGCGATAGATCGCGCGGCCGCCGAGGTATTTGTTGATGCGGCGAAGGTCGCGAAGCGAGCGCTCCATGTCCTCGCGCGGCGCGTCCTGCTCGTCGAGAAGCTCCGGCTCGTCGATGCGCTTCACGGCCGCGTCAGCACCAGCGCGGAGTTTTTTGAGCCGAACGCGATCGTATTGCAGACCGCCGCCTCGAGCTCGGCGCGCCGTCCGAAATCAGGGATGTAGTCGAGATCGCACTCCGGATCCGGCGTGTCGAGATTGATCGTCGGAGGGAAGACGCCGTCGCGGAAGGCCATCAGCGTCGCTGCGACTCCCGCGGCACCGCAGGCTCCTTGCGGATGTCCGATCATCGACTTCGTCGCCGAGCCCGCGAGACGCGCCGCATGTCTGCCGAACGCGCGCTTCACGGCACGCGTTTCGATGCGATCGTTCAGCTCCGTCGACGTGCCGTGATAGTTGATGTAGCCGATCTGCTCCGGCGCGACACCCGCTTCCTTCATCGCCAGTTGCATCGCGCGCGCGGGCTCTTCGCCGGAGTCATCCATCCGTACACGATGATACGCATCGCACGTCGATCCATAGCCTGAGACGACGGCGTAGACATGCGCGCCGCGCGCGCGTGCCGTCGACTCGCGCTCCATCACGAACATCCATGCACCTTCGCCGAGCACGAATCCATCCCTGTTCCTCGTGAAGGGCCGCGACGCCGCTTCGGGATTGCTGTTGTAGGAGCTCGAGACGATTCGCATGATGCAGAAGCCGGTCATGATCCCTTCGGTGATCGTCGCGTCCGCACCGCCGGCGATGACGTAATCAACCACGCCGAGCTTCAGGTTGCGAAACGCGTAGCCCAGTGCATCCGTCGAAGACGTGCAGCCGGTGGAGATGAGATGCGAGAAACCGTGAAGGTCATAGGCCATCGAGATTTCAGAGGCGAGTGTTCCCGGAGTTCCCGATGGGATGGCATAGACCGAGGCCTGCTTGTACGCGCCGCGATACCAGAGCTCGTACATGCGCTCGCTGAACTCGATCGCGCCGCCGCCCGAGCCGAGCATCACGCCGATGTTGCGGCGTTCTTCGAGGGTCATGGCCGGCGGGTCGAGCCGCGCGTCGCGCAGCGCTTCATCGGTTGCGGCGATCGCCATCGGCACGACGCGTCCGACGTGCTTGAGGTTTTTCGAATCGATCCACGTCGCGGGGTCGAAGTCGATCTCGCCGGCGACGCGGCAGGGAAGCGAAGAGGCGTCGAACTGCGTGATCCTGCGCACGCCGCTGCGCCCCGCGCTCAGCGCGGCGAAATACTGCTCGCGTCCTATGCCGTTCGGACTCAGTGCGCCGAGCCCGCTGATGACGATCCGCTCGTCGTTCATTCGCCTTTTGCTTCGAAGCGCGATGGTAGCATCGCGCCCCAAATCTCTCGTGAGGTGTAACCGTGCGTGTCCGCATCATTTTCAGCGCAATCATTCTTTCATCGATCATGACGCCTTTACGGGCACAGCAGCCGGCAACGGCTGCGCCGGCGGCGGATGATCTCGCCAGACGTGCAATCGACGTGCTCGCCGGACCGGCGTGGGAGAAAGCGCGCTACTTTTCCTTCGCGTACAACATCGTTCACGACGGAAAGATTACGGCGTCCTTTCCGCAGCGATGGGACCGCGTCACCGGCCAGTACCGCGTCAGCGGCCGCGATCCGCAGGGAAATGATTTCGTTGTCATCATGAACGTCAACACGAAGCAGGGACGTGCATGGAAGAACGGCATCGAGATCAACGAGTCAGGCATCTTCGACCTCGGCTTCCGCCATTTCATCAACGACACGTACTGGCTGCTCATGCCGCTCAAGTCGATGGATGCCGGCGTCCATCGCGAGTACGTCGGAGAGCGAGACGACTCCTGCGGCCACTCGTGGGACGTGGTGAAGCTCACGTTCGATGCGAACTACGGCCTCACGCCCAACGATGTGTACTGGATGTGGATCAATCGCGACAGCGGCATCGTCGACGAATGGGACATGCGGCTGCAGACGATGAAGGCGGACGACGTGCCGATGTCGGTCTACTTTCACGACTACCGGCGCGTCGGAGGATTGTTGATCTCGACGAAGCGCGAGATTCGCGGAAAGGCGAGCAGCATTCACCTCGACGACCTGAAGGTTCTCCCTGAGCCGCCGAAGGGGGCGTTCGACGCGCCGGCGAAATGAGGCAGCAGGATGGAGCTGGTCCTCTCCTGCTGCCTGTTGCCGATCCAACTACGGCACGCTGATGTGATCGACGACGCGCGTGACGCCGGGCACCTTCTGCGTGTCCGCAACCGCTTTCGATCTGTCGGATGCGCTGAGATGGCCGTCGAGCGTGACGACCCCGCCGTTCACATCGATATGGAGGCCGGTGATGCCGTCGGCGGTGAGGTTCTTACGCACCTCGGTTTCGATCGCCGTATTGTCGAGCGGCTTGGGTGTGACACGGTTCCAGTTCGAGCATGCATTGAGCGAAACCACAAGCGAAGCGGCTGCGATCAGCGAGTAAATCGACGTCTTCATTTCATGTTCTCCTGTTCGCTGGAAGAGCAAGTGGCGAGCCAGTCCTTCCTCGGAATCTTGTGCTAATCTCGTTCGCGGTCTTCTCATGACGCTGCTACGTATTCGGTTGTTCGGTGGTCTGTCAGCGATCGATCACCGGGGCAACGCTCTTTCGATCGGCAATCGCAAAGCGAGAGCGCTGATCGTCTACCTGGCGCTGAGGGGAGAGAAGAGCTCGCTGGCCGAGGCAAGCGAGCTGATCTTCGGAACCGGCGACGTGACGGCGCTGCGGGCACTCATCCTCGACATCCAGTACGCCCTCCGCTTTCTGCCGCCCGACGTCATCATCGAAGATTCGGAATCCGTCCGCTTTCATCCTGACAATGTCGTGGTCGACACGCAGCGATTCGACGTGCTGTGGGAGTCGGAGTCGATCAACGCCGTTCGCGAAGCGGCGGAGTTGTACCGCGGCAGCCTGCTCGAGAATTTCATCAGCGAGATCGAACCGTTCGATGCGTGGGTGGCGGTACAGCGTCTCAAGTACTGGCACGCTGCGATTGCCGTCTTCGGCCGTTTGCTCGCAGCGCAGGTGAAGGCCGGCTGGTGGGAAAACGCGGTGGACACGGCGGGGCGGCTGCTCTCGCTCGATCCGTCGCAGGAAGTCGTGCATCGTACGCTGATGCGGCTCCAGCTCGAGCAGGGACGGCCCGACTCTGCGCTGCGGCGGTATCAGGAATGTGCAGAGATTCTCCGGCGCGACTTCAAGCGCGAGCCGAGTCAGGAGACCGAGCGTGTGCACGAAGAGATCGTCGCCGCGCTCGAGCGCTCGCCTGCGCCGCGCGAAGTGCAGACCGCCCGTCCCGATGGCCCGGTGCTCGTCCTTCTCGTCGAAGACGACGCCGTCTCCTCGGCTCTCATCGAGGAGTATCTGATCGATGCGGGCTATGAAGTCGTGGTCGTGCCCGATGGAGGAGAGGCGCTCCTCGAGCTCGGGCGGCGGCGCTTCGATCTGCTGATCGTCGACATCAATCTCCCGACGCTGAATGGTCTCCGCCTGTTCGAGATCATGATGCAGAAGGGGATTCAGACGCCGGCGATCTTCATTACCGGAGTCGCCGGTGCGGAGATCGAGGCAAGGTCGCTGGAGCTCGGTGCCGCGGGGTTCCTCCGGAAACCGATCCGCAAGGATGCATTGCTGCCCCGCATTCGCAGCATCCTGCAGCGGCGTGAGCGCGCAGCGCTTTGAGCGATTCGATTCTGGCGGCAGTCGGCAGCAACCTGCGCCTCCTCGCGCGTGTGCGTGAGGTGCTCGCGCGCCAGACGCCCTTGTCGCTCGCGGACATTCAGTCGGCTCTGGAGCGCAGCGATGCGCGCGCGTTGTACCTGGCGGCGCACAAGTTGAAGGGGAGTGTCAGCAACTTTCCGGGGGCCGCGGTGATCGACATTGCGGCGGCCGTCGAAGCAGCCGCAGCAGAAGACGATCTCGATCGTGCCCGCCAGCTGGTTCCCCAACTATCCGTTGCACTCGACGAACTTCTTGCGCGCATCGATGTTGCGCTTCGGGGAAGCGCGCCTCATCCCTGACATCAGAAGCCGCAGGTGCCGTCTTCCACGTTCTTAAGATAGAACGAGAGGGACTCGAGGTTGATGCGCAGGTCGACGGACTTCAGCTTCACGCCGGGGCGTAGGCGAATCTGAATCGGCGCGAAGTTGAGTACTGCGCAGATGCCGGCATCGACCAGTGCGTCGTAGGTGTGCTGGGCCGCGGGGGAAGGGACGGCGATGATGCCGATCTCGACGGAGCTCGTGCGGATCGTGGTGCTGAGAGACGCGAACGGTACGACGGGGATGCCGCTGCGGGAGGTCTTGCCGAACTTTGCGGGATCGCTGTCGGCGAGCGCGATGATGTGAAAGCCGCCCTCGTTGAAGCCGCCGTAGTCGGCGAGCGCCATGCCGAGGTTGCCGGCGCCGGCGATGATCACGTTACGGGTGCGATCGAGACCGAGTGTGTGGATGAGGTGCTCGCGCAGTGTCGCCACGTTGTAGCCGACGCCGCGCGTGCCGAACTCGCCGAAGATCGCGAGGTCCTTGCGGATCTGCGCGGAGTTGAGATGGAAGCGCTCCGCGAGCTCGTGCGAAGACACGGTCCGCTGCCCGATCGATTCGAGAAAGGTCAGGCAGCGGAGATAGACGGACAGCCGGCCGGTGGTCAGCTCCGAGATCGCTTCGCGTTCAGGCGCGCGTTGGGACATGAGATCAACGGAAGATTTCGCTTGCTGCCTGTCCTGCAATCCTGAAGAGCGGTCCGGGGAACAAGCCGATGCCGATGATGCCCAGAATCGAGATCGCCATCGCACCCGTCGCAAAAACGCCGCTGTCGGTTCCCGGAGTCGCCTCCGTCGCATCCTTCATGAACATGAAGTAGACGACGCGGAGATAGTAGTAGACCGAGACGATGCTGGTGATGATGCCGGTCAGAGCAATCGCCGTATGGCCCGACTCGATCGCGTTCTTGAAGATGTAGAACTTCGACATGAACCCTGCCGTCGGCGGAAGGCCGGACAGCGAGAACATGCAGATCGTCATCGCGAAGCCCTGGAACGGCCGCCGCCAGAAGAGCCCTGCGATGTCGTCCAGCGTCTGCGGATCGTTCTGATTCTTCGACAGCAGCGACACGACGCCGAAGGCGCCGATGTTCATCAGCGCGTAGACGATCGTATAAATCGCGATCGCGGCGACGGAATCGTCGCGCAGCGTGATCATGGCGATCATCATGTAGCCGACGTGCGCGATGCCGGAGTAGGCGAGCATGCGCTTGAGGTCGCGCTGCACGATCGCAACGGCGTTGCCGACGATCATCGACAGCACCGACAGCGCGGTGACCATCTTCATCCACTGCACGTGGGGAAGCGCCGGCGACATCGCATAGAAGATGCGCGCGAGCGCGATGAGCGTCGCCGCCTTCGGCGCGACCGACAGCCAGCCGGCGACGGGCGACGGCGCACCCTGGTAGACGTCCGGCGCCCAGCCGTGGAACGGCGCGAGCGCGAGCTTGAACCCGAGCCCGGCCATCAGCAGGACGAACGCCACGGTCAGCATCGGATTCGCTGCCGCGTCATTCGTCGCGAACCACTGCGCCATCGCGGTGAGGTTCGTCGATTGCGTTGCGCCGTAGAAGAGCGCCGTGCCGTACAGGATGAATCCCGTGGCGAACGCCCCCATGAGGAAGTACTTCAGGCTCGCCTCATTGGCGATGACGAGCCGGCGGTGATAGCCGACGAGCACGAAGATGCAGATGGAGACGAGCTCGAGACCGAGGATGACGATCAGGAGGTCGAGGCCCTTGGCCATCATCATCAGGCCGACCGTGCCCCACATCAACAATGCGTAGAACTCTCCGCCATCGATTCCTTCCCGCTGCAGGTAATCGCCCGCAAAGAGCGTCGCGAGAATCGCGGCGAGGAGGAACGTCATGTCGAAGAGCTGCGTGATCTCGCTGATCTGGTACGTGCCGCCGAAGAACAGGCCGCCCGGAATCGCCCGCTCGACCCACACGGTGGCGACCAGGATGATGACCGCGATCGCGGAGAGAACGCTGCGGCTCTTCGGCGCAAACGCGTCGATCAGAATCAGCAGCATGCCGCCAACGCAGAGCAGCAGCTCCGGCATCAGCGCATTGATCCACCCCGCTTCGACCAGAGGTGTGAGGTTCATCGCGCACCTCCATGAATGGCAAGCTCTCCAGCTTGCCCGGACAACGCGGGTGGTTGTCCTACACGTGCCTGCAAGACTTTGTGCTCCCGCTCGTGCTGCACTTGCGACAGCAACTGCTGCACGCTCGGCGACATCCTGCTGAGGAACGTATTGGGGTGCACGCCGATCCAGACGATGAAGACGAAGAGCGGCACGAGCGCGCCGATCTCGTTCCATGCGATCTCCGGCACGTTCCTGTTTTCCTCGTTCGTGATCGGGCCGTAGAAGACGCGCTGGATGAGCCAGAGCAGATAGATCGCGGCGAGGATCACACCCGTTGCGGAGAGAATCGCCGCCGTGGGGTGCGTCTGGAACGAGCCGCTGAGAATCAGGAACTCACCGACGAATCCGTTGAGACCCGGCAGCCCAACCGACGACAGCATCGCGATCACGAAGCAGACCGCATAGACCGGCATCGTCTCCGCGAGGCCGCCGTAGTCGGCGAGAAGCCGGGTGTGGCGCCGCTCGTATACGACGCCGACCAGAAGGAAGAGCGCGCCCGTCGACAGACCGTGATTCACCATCTGCAGAATCGATCCTTCGATCGACGTCTGATTCAGCGCGAAGATGCCGAGGACGCAGAAGCCGAGATGCGACACCGATGAGTAAGCGACGAGCTTCTTCATGTCGGGCTGCACCCAGGCGACCAGCGCGCCGTAGATGATGCCGATGACGCTCAGCGCGATCAGCACCCCCGCATACTTCGCCGTCGCCTCGGGGAAGAACGGCAGGACGAAGCGGAGAAACCCGTACGTCCCCATCTTCAGCATGACGCCGGCGAGGATGATCGAGCCGCCGGTCGGCGCCTCGACGTGAGCGTCAGGCAGCCAGGTGTGCAGCGGGAACAGCGGAACCTTGATCGCGAACGCGAGCGCGAAGGCGAAGAAGAGCAGCGCCTGCGTGTACGACGACAGATTCGCGGCGGTGCCGTAGAGATCGGTGATCGTGAACGAGATGAGCTGCGTTTCGTGGTAGTGCTGGAAGACGAGATAGATGATGCCGAGCAGCATCAGCAGCGAGCCGGCGATCGTGAAGAGGAAGAACTTCACCGCGGCGTAGATGCGGTTCTTGCCGCCCCAAACGCCGATGATCACGTACATCGGCAGCAGCGTCAGCTCGAAGAAGACGTAGAAGAGGAAGAGATCGGTCGCGGCGAAGACGCCGACGGTGCCCGCTTCCATGATCAGGAACGCGATCACATACGCCTTCGGATGTTTGTGAATCGTGTTCCACGATGCGAGGAAGACGACCGGCGTGAGCAGCGTCGTGAGGAGAACCAGCCAGAGCGAAATGCCGTCGACGCCGAGGCCGTAGCGGATCCCCCATTGAGGAATCCAGTCGAGCTCCTCGGGGAACTGCATGCCGGCGAAGCCTTCTCTCCAGCCCGTGACGAGGCCGAGCGAGACGACGAACATCGCGGCGGAGACGAAGAGGCCGATTCCTTTGATCGCGTTCACCCACGAGCCGGGCATGAGCGCCAGCACGAGAGCCGCGATGATCGGAATCCAGATCAGGGAGCTGAGCAGCAGAATCACGAGATCACCCACATGAAGACGATCACGCCGAGGAACAGCATCAGCGCGTAGTTGCGAACGTTGCCGGTTTGAAAGAAGCGCATCAGATCCCCGAAGCCCTGCACGATGTAGCCGAGCATGGCCGCGAGGCCGTCGATGATCGCGTCGATGAACTTCCAGAAGAAGAGAGAGATCTTTTCGAGCGGACGGACGATGATCGCTTCATAGAGCTCGTCGACGTACCACTTGTTCTCCATGCCGCGTGCGATGGCGGGAGAGCTCTGCGCGAACGATTCGTCGGCTGCGAGCCCGCGCTTGTAGAAGCGGACGTAGGCGAGCCAGGTACCAATCGCCGCGATGATCGTGGCGACGATCATGAGCGGGACTTCGTTGGCGATCGCGAACTCGCTCTCGCGGCCTTCGATCTTCGGATAAATCGGCTCGAGCCACTTCGCCAGCGTGTGATGCCACGCGAGCGCGAACCCGCCGATCGTCGACAGAGTTGCGAGAACGATCAGCGGAATCGTCATCGTTGCCGGCGATTCGTGGAGGTGGTGCTCCTGTTCGTGTGTTCCACGGAAGTCGCCGAAGAACGTCAGGAACACGAGGCGGAACATGTAGTACGCGGTGCAGAGCGCGGCGACGCTGCCGAGGCCCCACACGAGGTAGCGGACGCCGGCCGGGAGATACGGCGACGAGAGCGCGGAACCGAGGATCTCGTCTTTCGAGAAGAAGCCTGCGAACGGCGGGAAGCCTGCGATCGCGATCGTCGCGATCAGGAACGTCCAGTAGGTGATGGGGATCTTCGACCTCAGCCCGCCCATCTTGCGGATGTCCTGCTCGCCCGACATCGCGTGAATCACCGAGCCCGAGCCGAGGAAGAGACAGGCCTTGAAGAAGGCGTGCGTGACGAGATGGAACACGCCGGCGGTGAATGCGCCGACGCCGACGCCGATGAACATGAAGCCGAGCTGCGAGACGGTGGAGTAGGCGAGGACCTTCTTGATGTCCCACTGCCGGATGCCGATGGTTGCTGCGAACAGCGCAGTGACCGAGCCGACGATTGCGACGACCATCATCGCGTCGGGTGCAAGCCGGTAGAGCGCGTTGCTGCGCGCGATCATGTAGACGCCCGCGGTGACCATCGTCGCCGCGTGGATGAGTGCGGAGACCGGCGTCGGGCCGGCCATCGCGTCCGGCAGCCACACGTACAACGGAATCTGCGCCGACTTACCGCACGCGCCGAGGAAGAGCAGCAGACAGATTGCGGTGAGGAGCCACGCGTCGACGCCCGCGGCCGCGCGATGCGAGACGAGGCCGAAATCCGCCGTCCCGAGATACGCGAACATCAGGAAGACTGCGATGAGGAAACCGAAGTCGCCGATGCGGTTGACGACGAACGCCTTCTTGCCGGCGGCCGGCGCGTAGTCGGTCTTGTAGTAGAAGCCGATGAGGAGATACGAGCAGAGTCCGACGCCTTCCCAGCCGACGAACATCACGAGGTAGTTCGCGCCGAGGATGAGCACGAGCATCTCGGAGAGAAAGAGGTTGAGGTACGCGAAGTAGCGCCAGTACCCATCTTCGTGCGCCATGTAGCCGACGGAGTAGAGATGGATGAGCGCGCCGATCCACGTCACGACCATCAGCATCACGATCGACAGCGGGTCGAGCTGGAAGGCGACGTCGGCATGAATGCTCCCCGACGTGAACCAGTTGAATACCGTCTGGACGTACCGCTCACCCTCGGGGTACTGAGCGTGATACTGGAACGCAGCCATCGTTCCGACGACCGCAGCTCCGAACGTCGACACCAGCGCAACACCGGTGACGAACGCCTTTCCGAGCCGCTTGCCGAACAGCCCGTTCAGCACGAAACCGATGAACGGTAGCAGGGGGATGAGCCAGAGTTTTGTCAGCATTGCAGGGGACGATGAACGACGAACGATGAACGACGAACGAGGGAACTGCCCCGTTCATCATTCATCGTTCATCGTCCATCGTTGATCTCCTCGCGTCTTTTGATACGGCGCGAGGAGTCTTCCCCGAGCCGCTCTCTATCGTTCTCTACTGCGATCCTGATAATCCTCGGAGGAAGCCGGATCGAGCTCCCAACGATGCCGGTCGCGTTCGCGTTCCTTCTCGCCGGCCTTCAGCTCTTCATCTGCCGCGTAGTTGATTCCGATCGATGCTCCGATTTCGTCGACCACATTCGGCTCCGGAGTCGGCATCGAGCTGATGGCTGATTCGTCGCCGGTGAATTGCGCTGCTTCCCACCGTGCGTCGAGGTCGCCCGCCGTTACGGCCGGGTCGGCCAGTCCATCGTCGCGAAGCCGTTCCGCCAATCGTTTCGAGCCCTGCGATACATCGGGGATCGGCGGCTCGATTCGATCATCGAGACCGTTGCGATTGCGGTCCTTCCTCTCGTTTTCCTGCCAGTCAATGAGCTTTTCTGTCTTTCGCATCTTGCAGTCTCCACCGATTACAAGATGCGACCTGTGTTCCAGGTGCTGAGTGTTGAGCCCTCAGCCCGTTCCACTCACCAGTGCATCAGATTCGCTTCGTCCACATCGATCGTTTCCTTGTGGTGGAAGAGAGAGATGAAGATGGCGAGCCCGACCGCTGCTTCTGCTGCCGCGATCGCCATCACGAAGAATACGAAGATCAGTCCGTGGAGCTGATGAAACTGCCTCGCGTAGGCGAGGAACGTGAGATTGACGGCGTTCACCATCAGCTCGATCGACATGAAGATCGTGATGCCGTTCTTCCGCGTGAGCACGCCGCAGACGCCGATGGAGAAGAGAACCGCGCTCAGAATCAGAAAGTAATGAGTCGGAATCATCGCGCCACACTCCGTGCGCTGAGCAGCAGCGCGCCGACGATCGCCGCCAGCAGAAGGATCGAGACCATCTCGAAGGGGAAGACGTACGCCTGGAAGAGGTCGGCCCCGATGAGCATCGCGTCCGTCTTGAACGGACCGGAAGGAAGCGACGTGAACGCCGCGTACTTGACGATGTAGTAGACGAGCCCGAGAACGAAGGCGGCGCTCGACGAGTAGCCGAGGAATTGCTGCACGGGCCGCGTCGGCGCTTCCTCCTGGTGCTGCAGATTCAGCAGCATGATCACGAAGAGAAAGAGGACCATGATCGCGCCTGCGTAAACGATCACCTGCAGCGCTGCGAGAAACGGCGCCTCGAGCAGTACGTACATCACCGCCAGCGAGAAGAACGACGCCACGAGGGACAGCGCTCCTACCACCGGATTCCGGTGCAGTACGACCACCAGCGCGAAAATCACGGCGATGGCGGCGAAGAAGAAGAAGATCGCGAATTCGAACATGTTGGTTACGGGGTTACGCGGTCACGCGGGTCCGCGGGCGCGCAGGTGGACCGAACCACCGCGAGCCCGCGAAACCGCGCGACCGCGTGACCATCTCTCATATCCAGTGTTTGGCAACGAAGAATGCAACGATCACGATGTTCACGATCGCCAGCGGCAGGAACACCTTCCAGCCAAGGCGCATCAGGATGTCGTACTTGAGCCGGGGGATCGTCCAGCGCACCCAGACGAAGACGAGCAGCAGCGCCACGACCTTCGTCACGAAGCAGCCCATCGACAGCACCGACGACCACCAGGTGGCGGTTTCCGCGAAGTAGGGGATGTCCCATCCGCCGAGATAGAGCGTCGCGATGAGGGCGGAGATCGCGGCCATCGACATGTACTCGGCCATGAAGAAGAGCGCGAACTTCATCGACGAATACTCGGTGTGGTATCCGGCGACGAGCTCCGCTTCCGCTTCGGCGAAGTCGAACGGCAGACGATTGGTCTCTGCGAATGCGGAGACGGTGAAGATGATGAAGCTGAGCCACATCGCCGGCGAGAAGACGTTCCACGCCGGGATCTTGATCGTGTTGAAGATGTAGAAGTAACCGGTCTGCTGCCAGACCACGTCGGTCAGCCGCAGCGATCCCGCGGCGAGCAGTGTGCTCACCGCTGCGAGTGTGAGCGCGAGCTCGTACGAGATCATCTGTGCCGAAGCGCGGATACCGCCGAAGAGCGAGTACTTGTTCGATGAGGCCCAGCCCGCGGTGACGATGCCGTAGACGCCCAGCGATGCGAGGGCGAAGATCAGCAGGATTCCGATGTTGAGATCGGCGACGATCGGTTCGAAGATGCGGCCGGCGCCCGGCAGGTGGAACGGGCCGAACTGGCGAAGCGCGATCACGAGTCCGCCGACTGCGAAGCCGCCGAGGATGAGACCGATCGCGACCATCCACCGAATCGTGAGGTTGAGCGGCATCCGCCCGACGCCTTCCTTCGGATGAACGGCGAAGCCTGCGATGAGCAGACCGGCCATCAGCATCACACCGGCGGCGATCATCAGCGCGAGCGACAGCTTGCCGCCGTACGCGATGTCATCCGGCAGCCGGAACGGCTCGCCCCAGGGGATGACCGAGATCGTGGTCAGCGCGGGCAGCAGGCCGAACATCGGCGCGATGGTGTAGAGCCACTTGTGCGACTGCTCCGGGATCAGGTCTTCCTTCAGGATGAACTTCAGCGCGTCCGCGAACGACTGAATGAGCCCGAAGGGGCCGACGCGATTCGGTCCCGGACGATCCTGAATCAGCGCGCTGCCGCGGCGCTCGATCCAGACCATGATCGGCGTGACATTCAGCAGTGCGGCAAGAACGACGACGATCTTGAGGAGCGAGAGTGCGATGTCTGTTGCGTCGAATGCCATCTCTTACACAGCCTCGGCAGACATTTCTTCGGAGATCTGCATCGCAGGCATCGACTGCCGCAGCGAAGCGAAGACGTCATACGCATCGGCGCTGCGGAACTCCGCCGCATCCGGATAGAGAGCGGCGCCGATCCGGCGGAAGAGCTCGAGCTCGCTGACCGCCTGTCCCTTCGGCGGGAATGCCTGATGGATTCGCTGCACGCGGTTCTGCAGATTCGTGTATGTCCCTTCCTTCTCCGGATGAATCGTGCCGGGGAGGAGGACGTCGGCGGCATCTGCAAGCGGATGATTGGCATCCCAGGAGATGACGACGAGGAACTTCGACTTGCGAAGCTGCGCGATGTAGGAAGGATCTTTTGCGCGCTCGCTGAACTGCGCGTCGAGAACGAAGAGCACGTCGTGTACGACAGGCGCCTCCGCCTGTTTGTCAGGCGAGGTCGCCTGACCTGCACCCAGGATTGCGGAGACGCCGCGGAAGTTCGGGCCGGCCTGTTCGCCGGCGAGCCACTCCGTGCGCGACTTCATCTTGATCGGGCCGATCGGATCGACGGTGACGGTGGCCTTCGCCTTCATCTGATCGACGAAGAGCTGCTTGGCGAGCCACGCTTCCTCGTTCGTCATCTGTGCGGAAGCGATGACACCGATCGACTTCGCGCCGCGCACGGCGGAGGTGATGGCCTCGAGCGCCTCGCCCCAGGTCGAGATTCCGAGATAGTCGTCCTGCCGGACCTTCGGAACGACGACGCGATCGGTGTCGTACTTCTCGTGCGAGAAGCGGCCGTAATCACACAGCCAGTGATCGTTGACTTCGGGATTGACGCGCGGGCGATAGCGGTAGACCTGGCCGCTGCGGCTGCCGATGAAGATGTTGCAGCCGACATCGCAGCCATTGCAGACCGATTCCGCGGAATCGAGATTCCAGACGCGCGATTCGAAGCGGAATTCGCGCGTCGTCAGTGCGCCGGTGGGGCAGATGTCGGTGACGCAGGCGGACATCCAGTTGTCGAGCGGGACGCCGGCGAAGACGCCGACTTCCGTCGAGGCGCCGCGCTTGAAGAAAGCGAGCTCGCTCGTGCCGGTGATCTCCTGCGTGAAGCGGATGCATCGCGTGCAGTGGATGCAGCGATTCATGTTCTGCACGACATGCGGGCCGATCGGCGTGCGATCCATGCCGGGATACGTGCGCTTCACTTCGCCGTAGCGCGACTCCACAGAGCCGTAGTTGAAGGAGTAGTCCTGCAGCGGGCACTCGCCGGCCTTGTCGCAGATCGGACAGTCCAGCGGGTGGTTGATGAGGAGGAACTCCATCTGGCCCTTGCGGGCTTTGTCGACCTTCTCGTTCCAGACGTGGATCTTCATCCCGTCCTTCACAGGGGTGGCGCAGCCGGCCTGCAGTTTCGGCATGCCCTCGACTTCGACGAGGCACATGCGGCACTGTCCGACGACTGTCAGAGAGGGGTGGTAGCAGAAGTGCGGGACGTGGACATCAGCGGCCTTCGCGGCCTCGATGCAATTGATGCCGTCCTGGACTTCGACTTCGATTCCGTCGATGGTGACTTTAGCCATAGGTGCTTGTGCAGACTGCAGTTTCGGCGGGCAACTCGTCACGCAAAAATCGCGTGAAAAGTTTCACAAGCGCGCAGCATACTCATGGCGTTTCAGGGCGTCAATGCGTGAGCGGACTCCCGTAACCTGTTGCCCGCTGGCAGTTGCCTGATATTGTTCGCGCCGTATGAAGAAGGACCTGCTCATCGCATTCGTCGCGATCGTCGCCGTCGGTGGTGTCTGTTTCGGACTCGCACATGCCCGGCCCACTTTCAAGCCAACACCATCCGAGCCTTTCCGTCTCGACGACGCGGCAGCAGCAGGCGCGCCTGCCGCGCCGGGAAAAGTCGTCATGCGCGTGAACGGTGAGCCGGTTACGGATCGCCAGTTCCAGACGTATGTCTCCGGAATGCCGGAGAACGTGCAGCAGATGACGGCGAGCGCCGAGGGGCGGCGGATGATCGCCGATCAGATCGCGAGTGTCGTCGCGCTCGCTCAGGAAGGCCGGAAGATGGGACTCGATCGCGATCCTGAAGCGACGATGCGGCTTCAGGCGGAAGCGACGAACCAGTTGGCGATGAGCGCGCTCAACAAGCTGACCAAGCCGAATGAAGCCGCGCTCCGTTCCGAGTACGAACAGCAGAAGAAAGGTCTGGAGTCGGTCGAGCTCAAGCACATTCTCATCGCGTATCAGGGAGGGCAGGTTCCCTCGCGGCCGGGAACGAAGCCGTTGTCATTCGATGACGCGATGAAGAAGGCGCGGGAGATCGAGGCCCAGATCCGCGCGGGCCAGGACTTCGAGCTCGTCGCGCAGGCGATCTCGGATGATGTTGCGACCGCGCGGCAGGGCGGCAACATCGGCGCAGTCGGACGCCAGGCGCTCCCGCCCGACGTTGCGGATCTCGTCTTCTCGATGAAGCCGGGAGAGATCAGCGGCCCGTTGAAGACGCCGTACGGAATTCACATTTTCAAAGTCGGCGCGCGCAAGACTCCGACGTTCGAGGAAGCGCGGCCGCAGCTCGAAGCGGAAGGGCGGCAGGACGTCGCGCGGGCAACGGTCGACCGCATCAAGAAGGCCGCTGATATTTATCTCGATCCTTCCTTCTTCGGTGCGAAGGCGGCGAAGGAGAGTCCGAAAAATCCGTCGTAGCTGATACACTGAGATCACTCCCGCATGAGCGCAAAAATCCTGGTCGTCGAAGACAACGACATGAACATGCAGCTCGTCGAGTACCTGCTCGAAGAGGGCGGATACGACATCGTGAAAGCCACGAGCGGCGAAGAGGCGCTGGCCATCACGAGCAACGACGACGATCTCGCATCCTTCGATCTGATCCTCATGGACATCCACCTGCCGGGGATGGACGGGCTGAGCGTCGTTCGCCGCATGAAATCGAACGACCGCACCTCGCGCATTCCGATCCTCGCGCTGACCGCGCACGCGATGCGCGGCGACAAAGACCGCTTCCTCGAAGCCGGCTGCGACGGATACATCTCCAAGCCGATCGACGTGAAGACGTTCATCAGCTCGATCGAACAATACTTGAAGTAACGATGAACGATGAACGATGAACGATGAACGGTGAACCGCTCCGCGGTCCCATGTTCATCGTTCATCGTTCATCGTTCATCGTTAATCTGGAGCTTTCATGAACATCCTTGTCCTTGGTGCCGGCCGCATGGGCCTCGGCGCTGTTTACGATCTCGCGCAGCAGAGTGACGTCGAGAAAATCACCGTGGCCGACATGAGTCTTCATGCGGCGGAGCGCGTCGCTTCGCGTGTCGGAAGAAAAGTCGATGCCGCGCAGATCGATTGCGATGATCAGGCCGCGGTGGTGAAGCTGATGCGCGGCCATGCGTCGACGATCAGTTGCGTCAACTACTGGCTCAACGAGCGGCTGGCCAAGGCGGCGATCGAAGCCGGCTCGCACTTCTGTGATCTCGGCGGCAACAACACGGTCGTGGACAAGGAGCTGGCGCTCGACGCCGAGGCGAAGGCCGCGGGGCTGAACATCATTCCCGATTGCGGACTCGCTCCGGGAATGGTGGCGGTGCTCGTCGCGCATGCAATCGAGCGCGTCGAGAATGCGCAGGAAGTGCACATCCGTGTCGGCGGCCTGCCGCAGAACCCTGAGCCGCCGCTCGACTATCAACTCGTGTTCTCGGTCGAGGGACTCATCAACGAGTACATCGAGCCGGCGCGAGTCATTCGCGACGGCCGCGTCGTCGAGGTCGAGTCGATGACGGAGATCGAGTTGCTGGAGTTTCCGGAGCCGTTCGGACGGATGGAGGCCTTTCAGACCTCAGGCGGAACCTCCACTCTCGTGGAGACCTACCTCGGCAAAGTGCGCGAGCTCGATTACAAGACGATCCGCTATCCGGGCCACTGCTCGAAGTTCAAGACGATGATCGATCTCGGCCTCTGCTCCAGCAATCCGATCGACGTGGACGGCGCGAAGGTGAAGCCGCGCCGCGTGCTGGGCGAGCTGCTGATCAAGAATCTTCCGCACGATGGTCCCGATGCCGTGCTCGTTCGCGTGGAAGTCGCAGGCGGCGGGAAGAAGCTCCGCTACGACATCATCGATCATCTCGATCCGCAGACCGGATTGTCGGCGATGATGCGGACGACCGCGTTCCCCGCGTCGATCGTCGCGCTGATGATGGCGCGCGGGCAGACGACTTCGAAGGGTGCGTTGCCGCAGGAGCGGTGCATTCCGCCGCAGTTGTTCATGGACGAGCTCTCGAAACGGCAGATCGTCGTCAGCGAGACGTGGGTGTAGCGCCGGCGAGCGCCAGCACGCGCCGTGCGCCCGCATGCATCGGGCTGATCGCGAGGACCTGCTGTGCGTCGCGCACTGCAGCTTCCGCCTTATGCCCGACTGCCTCTGCGTTCGCCAGCGCGACACGCGCTGTCAGATTCGCGGGTGATTTCGCCACGATGTCGGACGAAGCGGCGATCGAAATCGCAATGTCTGCGTCTGCCGGCTCGTGAGCCTTCTGTTTGACCTCGGCCGCGAGTTCGTGAACGGTCGCCGCAAGCTCGAGCGCCGAGAGATCGGCAGAATCCGCGGCGTGCAGCGCATCGGCGAGGGCCACGGCATCCGCGGCGAGCAGGAGCGCCTCGCGCGGCTGATCTGCGACGCGAAGCAGCGCCAGCGCGACCTCGCATTTCGCGAGATCACGCCGAATCGGGCCGACCGTGGGAAAGCGCGCGGCCATCCCTCGGAGAATCTCGATCGCGCGGCTGTAATGCGCAATTGCAGCGCCGGAGTCGCCGAGTGCGGCGCAGGCGCCGGCGAGCCGTAGTTCCATCGACGCTTCGTAGTGCTGGAAGCCGTGGTCTTCCGGCGAGACGCGCCGAATTCGTTTGACGAGATCGAGACCCTCGGCTGCGGTGCCTGCCGCTCCGCGATAGTCGCCGAGCGGAGCATTCGCCGTCGCTCCCTCGAGATCGGCGAGGAGCATCAGCGAAAACGCGAGATCGCGCGCGATCGTCTGATCGGCCGGATGCCGTGCGAAGAGCGCACGCCATTCATCGCGCGCGCGCAGCAGCGTGTCGTGCGCACCATGCAGGTCACCGGTCGCGGTGAGAATGCTCGCGCGCGTGTTGAGTGTGCTGGTCAGCGCATTGCGATAGCGATCGACAGCGGGATATGCAGCGACCAACGAGGATGCGATTGCATAAGCGCGATCGCAGGTAGCGAGCGCCTTCTTCGTATCGCCCAGATTCGCGAAGCCCGGACGGCCCTGGACCTCGGCGAGGCGTTGATAGGCGATCGCGAGATCGCATCGGAAATCGGGATCCGTTCCGCCGTCCTGGTCGATGCGCTCGAGGTATTCGGCGGCATTGCGGATCAACGCTTCCCGCGCGGTGGTGGTGCCCGGGATGAGCCTCAACTCGTTGTGAATGTCGAACATGAAGGCACCGGCGATGTGGCGGACATCCGCGAGGCGATGTTCGGCGAGCTGCTGCTGCCGGCGGGCCTCGCGCGCTTCACGCACGATGAGCAGGGCGGCGATGAGCATCGAGATCAGGAGGACGGCTGTGGCAATCGACGCCGCTGCATTGCGCCGGAGAAACTTCCCCGTGCGATAGCGGATCGTGTCGGGGCGCGCGATCACCGGCTGGCCGCCGAGGTAGCGCTCGATGTCGTCGGCGAGCTGCCGGGCGGAGTCGTAGCGCCGCTCAGGCTCAGGGCGCGTCGCTTTGGCGACGATCGTGTCGAGATCGCCGGCGAGAGCGCGGCGCAGCGACTGCGGCGCAACGGCGCTCATCAGCGGCAGGTCGCCATTCCGGCGTGCGGCACGCTCACCAGTGAGCAGCTCGAAGAGGATGACGCCGAGGGAGTAGATGTCGCTGGAGGTGTTGACGGCAGCGCCGGCGAGCTGCTCGGGACTCGCGTACTCCGGCGTCAGCATCTGCGCGATCGTCGCCGTGCGGTCCCGCTCCGACGGATCGAGCAGCTTCGCGATGCCGAAGTCGAGGAGCTTCGGTGTGCCATCGGCGGTGACGAGAATGTTCGCCGGCTTGAGATCGCGATGAACGATCAGACGCTGATGTGCGTAGTGCACGGCGGCACAGACGTTGACGAAGATCCGAAGCTTCTGTTCGATGCTCAGCGAGTGCTCGCGGCAGTATTCGGCGATCGGCATTCCGTCGACGTACTCGAGCGCGAGCCAGGGGAGGCCGTCCGGTGTCGTTCCACCATCGAGCAGTTGCGCGATGTGCGGATGATCGAGGGCGGCGACGATCTGCCGCTCGCGATGGAAACGCTCGATGATGAAATCGGTGTCCATGCCGCGGCGGATCACTTTGATCGCGGCTCGCTTCTGGAAATCGCCGTCGCGCTCGGCGAGGAAGACGGTTCCCATTCCTCCGCGCCCGATCTCGTGAAGAATGCGGTAGGCGCCGAGCCGCGACCCGGTGAGCGAATTGCCGTCGTCGCGCGGACCGATCAGCGTCGTGTCGATGAAGCGGCGTGACTCGCTGTCGTGCTCCAGCAGTTGCTCGACTTCGGAGGCGAGGTCAGGCTGATCCGCGCGCAGCTTGTGCAGAAGTGCGTCACGCACCTGCGGAGGTGCGTCGGCGATCTCGTTGAAGGCGCTCTTGAGTTGCTGCCACCGCTCGTGAACGGTGCTCACGAGGCCATCCGTGTCAGGAGCCATGCGCGCGCCATACGCCACTCGCGCTTGACGGTGCGCTCCGAGATGTCGAGTGCGGCGGCCGTTTCCTCGACGTTCAGCCCTGCGAAGAAGCGCAACTCGACGACCTTCGCCTGTTGCGGATCCATCTCTTCGAGTGCGGAGAGCGCGTCATCGAGTGCGATCAACTCGACTTCGTGGTGCTCGGCCGGCCACGCGAGCTCATGCTCTACGGTGTCGATGGCGACGGGCTCGATGCCTGAGCCGCGCTTCTCTGCGGTGCGCTTCCGCGCGTGATCGACGAGCACCCGGCGCATGATCTCGGCAGAGACGGCGAAGAAGTGCGCCCGATCCCTCCACTCCGTCCGCCGCTGATCCACGAGCCGCAGATAAGCCTCGTTGACCAGCGCCGTCGGTTGCAGCGTGTGTCCGGGCCGCTCGCTGCGCAGGCGCAGCGCCGCGATCTCGCGGAGCGTGGCATAGACGAGAGGGAAGAGAGCGTCGAGCGCGCGCTTGTCGCCGCGGCTCCAGTCGAGCAGTAGAGAGGTCACGTCGGAGGGCATCGGGGCAAATGGGTTGCCGCCGATTATAGACGGACCGCGGCGCCGCTGCGCCTACCTCGCGTTGGCCTGCAGGACGTCACTCCATGCGACATCCGTCCGGCACGGTATGTCGAGCGGCCACGTGATGAGTGCGCGCTCGACTTCGAGACCGAGCTTCTGCACGCCGCTCACAAACAGCTTCGAGCGTGACTTGAGCGGCTGGTCGGTACCGCGCACGCAGAGGAGGTCGCCGGCGAGAATCGTCTTCGAGCGCGGGAAGTAGAAGACGTTGTAGTCATCCGTGTGCTGCGATTCCACGTTGTAGATCGCGACGCTGTTGGTCGCGTCTTCGATCGTGCGGTTCGTCTTGACCTCTTCGATCCGCGCGGCGCGCGGCCGGGCGGAGAGTGAGTCGGCGTCGAAGCCGTGTGTCGATGCCGCGATCTGCCTGACGTACTCCGCGCCGGTCGGCGTGGTGATGACCGTCGCGCCGTCCGCGATGAAGCTGCGGACGCTGCCGGCATACTGGCCGTGGATGTGACTGAACGAGTGATAGCGAATCGGCTTGGAGAATCGTTCGTGGATGCGGCGGACGAGAACGTCGCCGTTGTGCGCGTTGAACGCACCTTCGATGACGAAGAGGAAGTCGTCGAACTCCGCCACGTAAATGCGCGTGTTCTGCACGGCGAGATCGGCGGCGAAGAGGTGAGGGGCGACTTCGCGAAACTCGATGTCTTCCGCGGTGAGTGGTGATCGCTCGCTGCCCTTCGGAAGTTTCGGCAGTGAGCTGCCCCGGGACGCATCGACGACGTCGAGAGCAACGCGCTGCCGTCCGCCGTCCGTGATGATGATGCGCGAGGGGAATCGAAACCCTCCTCGATCGATCCATTCCGAGTAGTTCGTGATCTCGAGGAGATCTCCGAAGAGAGGATTCGAGATCGATTTCTCGACGCGCGAGATCAGGAGCGTCTTCGGATCGACATGGATCCGCAGCAGCTCGTTCTGAAATGCGAAGAGAAGCGTCGAGGCATCGAGGAGTTGCGCGTTCTCGCGATGCGCGGAGATCGTCGCGATGAGCGCCAGCGGATCGAATTTCAGAAACGTCGACGGCAGCAGCTCACCCTCGGCCTCGATCGAAGACCACTGGTTGTCTTTCCACTGCAGCAGCGCGCCATCACGGACCACGTAGCGGTCGGGTTGCGGATCCGATGCGTCACGCAACTCGATCGCCAGAGTCTCCCGAGCGGGATCCGCGCTCAACGTTCCGCCGGCCTGCCCCTCCCACGCGTCGCCGGCATGTTTCGGGTGGCTGAAGTCGTGAAGCACGGCCTTCACATGGGCGGTGTGTGCGGAGTCTGCCCCCGCAGCGGCGGCGATCTTCGTGATGAGCGCATTCGCGCGAAGACCGTTGTCGTAGTGCGGGCCGGCCGCGTTGACCGCCGCCAGGAGTGAGGCCACGACGAAATGCATCATGCGTGTTGTGACGGCTGCGGGCGAAGAGGGTTACGATCGAACCATGAATCTCATCATTCGCTGGATCGTCAACACGCTTGCACTCTTCATCGTCGTGCACATCGTCCCGGGATTCACGTACGGAACGATCGTCAGTCTCGCGATTGCCGCGGCGGTGCTCGGGCTTCTCAACGCGGTCGTCAAGCCGATTCTCTTCGTGCTCACGCTGCCGCTGACGGTGATCACGCTCGGACTGTTCCTGGTCGTGCTGAACGCGATCATGCTGGAGCTGACGGCGGTGCTCGTACCCGGCTTCCGGATCCATGGATTCGTCTGGGCCATCGCCGGTGCAATCGTGCTCGGGCTCATCTCATTGGTGACGTCACGAATCGGCCGCGCGCGCGAGTAGACGGGGTCGAGGTGCGTTCGATACACTACGGTCCGCCGCAGATAAACTGAGGACAGGAATCGACTTGAACATCATCAAGAACCGCGTCAACGACGTCACCGTGCTCGACATCCAGGGCGTGATCAAGCTGGGCGAGAGCGCACGCGAATTCTCGAGCTACCTCGAGAAGGTGCTGAACGACGAGACCGGCCCGGTCATGATCAATTTCGAGGCGATCAACTACATGGACTCCACCGGCCTCGGCGAACTGATCGGCTATCTGCAGAAGTTCGAAGACCGCCAGCGGAAGATGGCCCTCGTGAAGCCTTCGCACCGCATTCTCGCGCTTCTCAAGATCACGAAGCTCGACACCGTCTTCAAGATCTTCGACTCGCGCGAGAGCGCGATGGCGTATCTCACCGACAACGCCGCGTAGGTGGCCCCTGACTGCGCGATTTCGCGCGTAGTCATCGGAGGCCACAATGAGACAGGCTGCAATCCTCTGTGCGCTGCTGTTTGCGGCTGCGGTCGCGCATGCCGATTGTTCAGGAACGATCACCCCCGCTGAGATTCAACTGACGAAGGACTTCGCGCCGAAAGAGGTCGTCGTCCGGACGAATCCCGATTGCGGCGAGAGCGAAGTGCGCTGGAGCTTCGCGATGCTCGGGTTCGGTGTGAACGCGGATCTGTGCAACATCATCGTCAAGAAGCAACCCGACGGCTCGTTTCCCGACGCGAAGTTCATCGTGCGCGCGAACAAGCAGGCCGATCTTCCCGCCGAAGGAAAGGACTGGCCGGTCACACCCCTCGGTCCCGCACCAACATACAAGCCTGTCGGCCAGCCGCTCGTCGTCAACATCAAGCTCGCCGGCGGCGCCGCCCCGGCACCGGGCCTCCCACCCGCGGACACGAAACTTCCGCGCAATTTTCCCGCCGCGTCCGGAATGCTGAAGAACAGTCAGTACAACCAGTGCATGACGATCGAGAACAATCAGCACGTGAGCGGTGCGTCCCTCGTGATGCGTCCTTGCGGGACGCAGCCCGATGCGCAGACCTTCACGTTCGGTCCGAATGGCGAATTGCTCAATGGAAATCAGTGCGCCGTCCTCAAAGACAATGGGACGGCCGACGACACTCCGGTCGTGCTCTGGCAGTGCAACCGCGGCGGTCAGGGCAACGAGATGTGGACGTTCGACAACGCCCAGCGCCTCATCGGACGCGAGTTCAAGAAATGTCTCGAGCCGAACGGAAGCGACGAACCGAACCACTCGATGATTCTTCGCCCCTGCTGGGATGGTGCGAATCAGAAGTGGTCCGTCGTCCAGCCTCCCACACGGCTCGCCAGAAGTTTTCCGGCACCTTCAGGTCTGCTGAGGAACGGCAAGTACAACCAGTGTCTGACGATCGAGAACAATCAACATGTGAATGGCGCGCGCCTCATCATGGCCGATTGCGGTTCGCAGAACGACGCGCAGACATTCACGTTTGGTCCCAACGGCGAGGTGCAGAGCAACGGCAAGTGCGCCGTGCTCCAGAGCTCGAAGACTGACGATGACACGCCGGTCATCCTGTGGGATTGCAGCAATGCCATGCAGAGCAACGAGATGTGGACCTTCGACAACGCGAGCCACCTCATCGGGCGTGATTTCGGAAAATGCCTCGAGCCGAACGACAGCGATCCGAGTCACCCCGCGATCCTGCGTCCGTGCTGGGGCGAGCCGAATCAGAGGTGGAGCGTCGAGCAGCCGCAGTTGCGGCTGGCCCGCAGGTTCCCGGCACCTTCGGGCTTCCTGAAGAATGCACAGTATGGAACGTGCCTGACAGCACCCGCCGGCGCGAATGACGGCACACAGCTCGTGATGTCGGATTGCGGCTCGAACGTGCAACAGCAGACCTTCACGTTCGGCACGAACGGGGAACTGCAGATCAACGGCAAGTGCGCGGTGCTCGACAACAACCGCACCGATGACAACACGCCGGTCGTGCTCTATCGCTGCAACAACGGGGGGCAGACGAATGAGATGTGGACATTCGACGATGCCAGCCATCTGATCGGGCGCGAGTTCAAGAAATGTCTCGAACCGAACGACAGCGCCGCCGATCATGGCGCGATTCTCCGCCCCTGCTGGGGAGAAGCGAATCAGCGGTGGAGTGTCGAACAGGCCGTGGCGTCGGCGCCACCGCCACCGCCGCCGCCCTCGATCGGCGGCATCCAATTCAGCGGTCCCTTCGTCAACCAGGGAACCGTGAGCCTCGGCCAATCAGGCCTGAAGCTCGAGGTTGGCAGCACGACGCTGCTCAATGTCGACGCAAAGCCGGAAGGCGATACGAAGAGCTCACCGACCGACGTCGTATTGCAGATCAACATCAGCATCGATGGAAATGCCGTGCGCACGACCCGGCCGGATTTTTCGTACACGATGGAACGGCTCCTGCCGGCCAAGCCGGGACATGCATGTTGTGAGGTGAAGTCGCCGAGCCGCGACAACGGCTTCGAGCTGATCGCTTCCGGCGAGGCCGGCACCGCCACCCTGCACGTCACGGCGACGGCATCCGACGGAACCTCTCACGTTGTGACGATCCCGGTCGCCGTGACGAGCAGCGTCCTGCAGGGACACTGGATCGAACCGACGCCGATCCCGCCCGGAGTCGTAGGCGAGGAAGAAGGTCCGCAGCCCGGCCACGGTGCGGGCTCCGCGCCGGCCGATCTCAACGAAACGCTCTATGGAGCCGACGTGTTCTCCTCGTCGATTCAGAAGGCCGAGCAATCCGCCGCGGCGTTCGAAGGTCTCGCCGCAGCGGCCGCGGCGGCGGGCGAGGATGTTCTCGAGCCCGAGCAGATTGAGATGATCTCCGAGTTTTCGCGCGCGCAAAGCGAGCTGCTCGGCCTCCTGCGCCGCAGTCAGCCTCTTCCTCCTGTCGACGAGAGCGACGACGAAGATGCGTTTCTGCGGCACCTGAGCCCGAACGCGCCGCGTGTGGCTGACAGTAGTAGCGCGTTCGACCAACAGGTCATCGAGATGTTCATTCGAGGCAATCTGCGCCGCGCATCGAGAATGCCCAGGCCGGTACAGACCGCCGCACTCGGTGCCCTTCCGCTCTTCTTCGCGATGGATGTTGGCGAGATGGCGGAGAACCAGGATCTCGTCAACGACTGCAATCAGCACAAGTGCAAGTGGAGTGAGATCGCAGCGTCGCGGGAGCCGGTCGAGATTCTGATCGACATGATGCGCCAGGCCGCGGACAACGCCGACATGCAGTTCAAGACGTCGCTCGTCAACGACGTGCTCTCCGACATGAACAACAAGCTGCAGCTCTTCCCCAAGACGCACATCAAGCAGTGGGAGTTCACGGTCAAGGCGCTGAGTGTGACCGGCGCGGTCGTCGCGCTCGTCGATCTGATGTCGCAGGCCCAGTTGAAGATGATGCCGTCGCGCATTGCGGACCTCTATGCGAACGTCGGTGAACAGTCACGGCAGAGGAATGCGCCGGTGCCGACCGTCCTGCAGGGAGGGAAGTCGAGTCTGAAGGTGTACATGACGGCTGCATCGCTCGGTGGAGAGCTCGTCAAGCCGTCCGACATCATCAACGCCATCGGCGGACCGCTGTGGGACAAGATGAAGGACAAGATCAAGGCCCCCGGCGCGCTTGACCGGGGCAAGCTCGGAGGCAAGCTCGGCGAACAGGCCGAAAACCCGGCTGGTGCGATCGGCAAGATCTATAAGCGGACGATCAACGAGCCGGAAGCCATCAAGAACTATGACCTCGACGTCCTCGCGACGCTTCTCGTGCACGAGCCCCATGTCAAAGCGTGGCTGCAGAAACTCGACGCTCCGGTGACCGTCAAGCCGTACAAGCGCGGACCGTTCCTCATCAACAGCGAAAAAGTTCTGATGCTGAAGAACGACAATCAGCACAACAACCGGTCGAAGGAACTGATTCAGTTGATGTCGGAGTCGAAGGGGAAGTTCTACATCTTCGGAAAGAACCCGACGGAAGAAGGAAAGACGGCCGGGTACTCCTATGGCCTGCAGCCCAAATTGATCACGGACCTCGGCCGCGCAACGGAAGGACTTCCTTGTGTAAAGCCGGATGATCCGAGCGTACCGCAACAGTGCGGACTCTTCCGCGTCGGCGTCGTGAAAGTCCAGAAGACCGACAGCCAGCGGCGCTGCGACCTCGGGCCGATCGGCGGCTCCTGCTCCCTGGCGCCTGCCAACTGGGCAGGCCCCTCTCCGACCGATGGCTCATGGAACGGTGTCGTGACCAGCGACTGTACGTGCATCTCGGCGCGGAGCGGACGGCGCTACTGACCCGCTCTTTCCGGATTTGAAAACGCCGCACGAATTCGTGCGGCGTTTTTGTCTGGCCCCTCTTCGCGACTCCCTGCGCGTAGAGAGACAAGTAACCCCACATAAGGAGACGTCATGCGTCTGGCTCGTTCTCTCGCTGTCTGCTCGGTGGTCGCCGTGCTCTTCATCGCCACGGGTGCGTATGCACAATGCACGGCAACACTGACGCCGAATCTTCCCGCTCCGGGAGTGCTGAAGCCGAACTTCGGCAACTTCGTCAACGTCGTGGTCAGCACGAGCTCGGGTTGCACAGACTCGTCGATTACCTACGCGCCGCAACCGCCCAGCGGGATCATCGTCGATCAGAGCAATCTGACGACGAACAAGCAGGGTGACGGGACATATCCCGATCTGACGTTCACGTTTCGCGCAACGGCGTCGGCAGTGCCCGGGAGGTATACGTTTCCGGTGCGTGCGATCGGGGGCACGCTCAACACGGCGTACAACCTGACGCTCGACGTCGCGGGCGCCTTCTCATTCACGCTCAATCCCGAGACGAGTCCCATCAACATTCAGGCGGGCACGTCGCAGAAGTTCATCCTCTCCACGACGGCGGACTCCGGCTTCACCTCGCCGATCAACTACCAGTTCGACAATCCATCCGGCTATCCGATCGACAAGCCGGCACAGACGATCTCCGCGCCGTATCCGAATATCGACTTCACGATTTCCATCCCCGCGAACGCGCCTGTCGGGAGCTCGACGAGCATCAACATCACCGCGACCGGCGGTTCCACGACGCTGACGCACAGCATCGTCGTCATGGTGACCGCGCCTCCCGCACAGCCGGACTTCACCGTGTCGGTTGCGCCCCCGTCGATCAGTCTGACTGCCGGCGGAGCCGTCGTTCCGATTCTCTTCAGCGCGACCGGCATCAATGGGTTCAGCGGCCAGATCACGGTGACGGCGCCTGCGATTCCCGGCGTGACCTTCAGCGAGTCGCAATTCACGCTGAGCGCGGGACAGACGCACTCCATCAACGTCAGCGCCCAATCGAGTGCAGCGGCGGGAGTCGTGAATGCGGCGTTCACTGCGCAGTCGGGCCCGGGTGCGCCGAAGAGTGTTCCACTTGCGATCACGATCAACGCCGCGCAACCGGCGGGTGACTTCAATGTCGCACTCGCGCCGCCGGCGCTCACGGTCCGCAGCGGCGCATCAGCGACGTCGCTGCTCACGCTGACGAGGCTCAACGGTTTCAACGGCCCGGTCGACCTCACCGCAACGAGCTCTTCTCCGGACGTTCAGGTTCAGTTCACTCCGTCGAGCACGCTGGGAAGCGGCGAGAGCACTCGCACGGTCGTCGTGACTGCCGCGCCGAATCTCTCTGCCGCCTCGCTGGCGCTGATCACCATCACCGCGTCGGCGCCGTCGCTCAACAAACAGCAGAGCGTTGCGCTCTCCGTCAATGTGCAACCGGCGGCGGCGGGGAATGCGCCGGTGCTGACTGCCATCGCACCGGACGGCATCGTGAGCGGTGCCGCAGCGAGCACGGTTCTTCTCTCCGGGCAGAATTTCGCGAGCAGCGTGCGTGTCATCACGAGCGATCCGCGCATCACAGTCGAGTCGTCGATGGTGCTCGTTCCGGGCACACTCGCCAGCGCGATCGTCCGCGCGAAGCCCGGCACGCCTGCGGGGCGCTACTCGATCCGGATTCAGAACGATCCGCCGAACGGCCCCAGCTCTTCATCGCTCGATTTCTTCGTCTACGACAGCGGCTCGATCGGTGCGCCTCTCGGCGTCACCGGCGCCGCGATTCTCTCGCCGCTCTCCGGAAAGTGCCTCGATGGCAACTCCGAGGTCTATGCGCATGGCATCGTGGCCACGAGCGGAACGGGAACGATCTCCGGACACTGGGAGATCGAAGATGGAGGCTCATTCACTCCGTTCAGCACATTCACATTGACCGTGCAGGCAGGGGAGCCGACACCTGTGGATGCGAAGATGCCGGTGCCACGCGCTTCGGCAGGTATCCATCGTTTGCGGCTCGTCATCGATCAGCCGGCTCTCGCGCGTTTCGCAGAAGTCGAACTGCTGATGTCGGCCGTGCCGTGTGCGAGCGATCTCACGGTTCTCGGTCCGCTGCCGGACCTCAGCGCCGCCGCAGCGGGAGCGCCTGCATCACCGACTGCGTCGGCCGATCAAAGCGACGGAAGCTCGCCGATCACGTTGCGCTGGTCGCTCGTTCCGGGAGCGATCGGCTACACGGTGGAGATCGAAAAGGACGGCCATACCTTCAAGCATGTCGGTGCCTGCTCGGAAGAGGAATTGCGCAACGGTATTTCGTGCGAGGCGTATGACACGCATCGTGGAGAGATCGATCTCGATCTCGTCTCGCTGACGACGCGCGACACGCCGGGCGACAACGATGTCGTGACCGCCGATCAACTCTCGGCGCTGCGCGCAAGCACGTTCCGCTGGAGAGTGAAGGCGAAGTACGCGGGCGACTTCGACGACATCAAGTGGAGCGATTGGGCGCCTCTGCCGATTCCGCTCAGCTCCGCCGTCCGCCGCGCGCACGCGCCGGTGCAGACGGCATCGCTGGCCGGTGCGGAGCTGTCCGGTGATGTCGATGCGGACGCCGGGCCGTCGAACGTCGTTGCGAAGAAGAATCCATTCCGCCGCGACTGGCTGATCGTTCCCAGCGTGACGTCGACGTACACCGAGCATGCGTCCGATCAGCAGGGGATCGTGCAGGTCTCGAGTCAGGCGGATCTCGGCATGGCGCCGGCGGCTCTGAAGTACACGACGGATCTCAATGGCGTGAATCTGTACGGCGAACATTTCACGGCGAAGTCGAGCCGCAACTGGATCGCGAACTTCGGCAACGCTGCGAAATCCACTTCGTTGATCAGGCCCGAGGCAGTCGTCGGGTATGCGCCGCCGGCGTTCTTCGCAGAGTCGCAGTACATCAATGCTTCGTTCTCGCAGGGCGGAGCGCTGGCCAAAGCCGGCACCCGGTTCGGCACGCTCTCGTACTACTCGACGTTCGACTCGCTTTTATCGGGTGTGATTCCGGGCGAGTTCTCAACGCGGCAGAAAGTGGAAGCAGCCGCCTTCGAGTTGCCGCGGACGAAGCGGCTGACCTTCAAGATTCTCGGATTGCGCGTCGAAGATCTGGCCACCGCCTACGCGCCTGCGTCGACGGGACGCTCACTCGGATTCTTCACGCGATTCAAGGTCACGCCGCGCTTCGAGATCCTCGCAGAAGCGGCGCGCGGAAAGCTCGAGATGACTTCCGACCGGACGCAGAATCGCAATGGCAGCGCCTACAGACTCGGCATCAGCGGCAGCAGGCAGACGTTCACCTATCGCCTCAATCTGAACCACACCGACTCCGGATTCGTGAATCCGGCGAATCGCGGCTTCACGTATGGCGGCATTCCCGATCGGACCGGCGCAGATCTCTCGCTGACGAAGATGATCGCCGGCGGCACGCTCTCCGCGCAGCTCCGCCGCCAGGAGCAATCGCGTCCCACGTCGCACAGCAGCGCGACCGGCGTCAATCTCACCTACAACCATCGCCTCGGCAGCCGTGCGAACTTCTCGCTGTCGGGCAATCACAACGATGATCAGGGAACGCCCGACAAGACGCGCTTTCTCCCTGCCACCGACCGGCAGCAGGCGGGTGTCACGCTGTCGCTGAGCGAGACCGCCGGCCGCTTCAGCTTCTCGCAGAGTGTCGCGCATCAGCAGTTGCGCGATCACATTCATGCGACGGCGAAGAACGACACGAATTCCGTTTCGCTGACCGGCGGCGGTGCACTCTTCACGAACTTCAACCTGTCGGCGAACCTGAGCGCGACGAGCTCGGAAGGCGTTCAGGCAACCGTAGGGAAGACCGACACGTTCAACTTCGGATTGCAGCCGGTCTACGCAGTTCCGGCGCTCCATCTCTCCCTCCAGCCGCGCGTGACGTTCACGAAGATGCGCAACGACCTGCGGAAGACGGAGAACACGAGCGAACAGTATTCGGGTCTGGTCGACTGGCATCCGGTGTGGCTGAGCTCCATCGCTTCGCTGCAGCTTTCTTCGAACTGGAACCGCAATCGAAGCGAGAGCTCATTCGCAGCGTCCTCCCACCAGATGACGCGGAGCTACACCGGCACGCTGGCGCTGCGCTGGGGCGCGGGGATCGGACCTGCGTTGTTCCATCGCGATACGGTCGGCGGCCAGGTCGCAAACACGGGCGCGCCGGCGGCGGCGCCGAATCCGGTGAACGGACAGTGAGACGGTGGAGGCCAGCCGGTGATCGGCCTCCGGCTGGCCTCCGCATCACCTCGCGTGATGTTTCGAGTTTCGACCTGACCCCATCCTTTGGTAGCATGCGCCCGTTTTATGACCACGAGCTTTGTCCCCGTCCTTCTCCTGCTCATCGTGGCTGTCGGGCTCGGTGTGGTGTTTCTCAGTCTCAACTGGGTCATCGGCCGTCATCAGCGGACGCCGTCGAAGCTCGCTCCCTACGAGAGCGGCGTGCCGCTGCTCGACACCAATAGAAAGCGCGTCAACGTGCGCTTCTACCAGATTGCGATGTTGTTCATCCTGTTCGACATCGAAGCCGCGTTTCTCTATCCGTGGGCGGTGATCTATCGCCGGGCTACGTACGGAAATGCCGGGATGTTCCTCTTCGGCGAGATGCTGCTGTTCATCGTGCTGCTCGCCGTCGGCTATGCCTACGTCTGGAAGAAGAAGGCGTTTGACTGGAAATGATCGATGGCTGAGCTCCACCCCGATAGTGCATATGCCCCTGAACGCTTCGCGGATCCCGCGAAGAAAGTCGAGTTCTCGCCCGAGGCGAAGAAGAAGTTCGACTATCTGCTGACGAGATACCCCAACAAAGAGGCGGCGCTGCTTCCGGTGCTGCATCTCGCACAGGAAGAGTGGGGATGGATTTCTCCGGAAGCCGTCCACTACATCGGCGGACTGCTCGATCTTTCGCCGGCGACGGTTTTCGGTGTCGTGTCGTTCTACAACATGTACAACCAGAAGCCCGTCGGGAAGTACCACGTCCAGGTCTGCACGAATCTGTCGTGCATGATCGGCCGTGCGTACGACATCTACGAAGGCCTGTGCGAGAAGATGAACGTGCAGCCGGGCCAGACGACGCCGGACGGTAAATTCACGATCACGGAAGTCGAGTGCCTCGGCTCCTGCGGCACCGCACCGGTCGTGCAGATCAACAACGACTACCACGAGAACATGACCGTCGAGAAAGTCGACGCGCTGCTGAAGACGCTCAAGTAAATGGAACCAATCAAAGTCCTCACCGCCAACATCGACAAGCCGAACTCGGCATCGATCGATGTCTATCTCGCCGGCGGCGGCTACAAGGCCGCTGAAAAAGCATTGAAGATGAAGCCGGAGGAAGTCACGCAGATCGTGAAAGACTCCGAGCTTCGTGGAAGGGGAGGCGCAGGCTTTCCCACCGGCATGAAGTGGTCGTTCGTGCCGAAGAACGCGCCGCGTCCGACGTATCTCCTCTGCAATGCCGACGAGTCGGAGCCGGGTACCTTCAAGGACCGCGTGATCATCGAGCGCGATCCGCATCTGCTGATCGAAGGGATGATCATCTCCGCGTACGCGATCGGCTCCTGTCCGATGTCGTACATCTACATCCGCGGTGAGTTCTACTTCGGCGCAACCGTTCTCGACAAAGCTCTCGAAGAAGCGCGCGCCAAGGGCTTCCTCGGCAAGAATATTTTCGGAAGCGGATTCGACTTCGACATCACCGTGCATCGCGGCGCGGGTGCGTACATCTGCGGCGAAGAGACGGGACTCATCGAGTCCGTCGAAGGACATCGCGGCCAGCCGCGCGTGAAGCCGCCCTTCCCCGCGGTCGTCGGCGTGTTCGGCGGACCGACGGTCGTCAACAACGTCGAGACACTGGCCTGCGTGCCGCTGATCATCAACAACGGCGCGGAATGGTTCAAAGGCTTTGGCAGCCCGAAGAACACCGGGCCGAAGCTCTACTGCGTTTCGGGCGCGGTGAAGAAGCCGGGTGTCTACGAGTTCCCGATGGGCATCTCCCTCAAGGAGCTGATCTACGAGCACTGCGGCGGCATCACCGGCGATCGCAAGGTGAAGGCCGTGATTCCCGGCGGTGCTTCCGCGCCGATGCTGACGGCGGACGAGCTCGATCTTCCGCTGAACTTCGATGCGGTCATGAAGGCCGGATCGATGCTCGGCTCGGCGGGAATCATCGTGATCGACGAGTCGATGTGCATCGTCGACGCCGTGTGGCGTCTCGCGAAGTTCTTCGCACATGAATCCTGCGGGCAGTGCACGCCGTGCCGTGAAGGAACCAACTGGATGGAGACGGTGCTCGACCGGCTGGAGCGCGGACATGGCCGCCAGCAGGACGCGGATCTGCTGCTCGACATGGCCGACAACATCGGCGGCAAGTCGCTCTGCGCACTGGGCGACGCCGCAATCGGTCCGGTGATCTCGAGCGTGAAGAAGTTCCGCGACGAGTACCTGTATCACGTCGAGCACAAGAGCTGCCTGCCGGGCACGACGCGGTATCGCCGTCTCGATGTGGCGATGGCTGTGCATTAGCATTCGCGGATGCGACGCTCGATCGTTCTTGCACTCGCCATTCTCTTCGGCTGTACGACGATCCAGAAACAGAAGGCTGAGCCGGCAAAACCGGACGACCTTCATTTCCACAACCTGCAGGTGTTCCCGCAGAACATCCCGCGTGAAGAGCTGATCCGCAACATGCGGACGATTGCCCGCTCGCTCGGCGTCCGCTGCAATCACTGCCACGTGCAGACGGCGGAGAGCCCGAAGCCGGAGTTCGACTTTCCGAACGATGCGAAGCCGGAGAAGAAGATCGCACGCACGATGCTGCGGATGGTGAAGAAGATCAACGGCGACTACATCTCGACGATCAAGGACCGCAAGCAGGATGTCGTCTGCATGACGTGCCATCGCGGGAAAGTGATTCCCGAGGTGCCGGCGATCAACCTGGACGAGCAGCCGGGCCACTGACGGAGCGGATGCGGACGATACGTCCGCACTTCACAGGGAAACGGCGTACTATTTCTCCATGCCCGAGATCCACGTGAAAGCTGTACCTGTCAATGGTCTCTTTCAGTTCGTCTCCGGTGAGCTCACGCCGGAGCAGTTGCGCGGAGTGCTGGAGAAGATGGGCGGCGACGCGCGCTACTTCACCGGACATCTGCTCGCGCACGAGGTCGTTCCTCTGGCGATCGTGAATCGCTTCACCGAGTACGCTGCAGAAGCGAAGAAGGAACCGGTGAAGACATTCGCGAAACGTGCGGGACGGTTCGGCGCGGAGGTCGGGCTGAAGTCGGTGTATCGCTTCGTGCTCGCGGTTCTGTCGCTCGAGGCGGTTCTCAAGAAGGCTCCGTTCGTCTGGACGCGCGTGTATGACGGCGGATCGGTGAGCGTCGACATCATGCCGAGCCGCGCCGTTTTTCACGTGCGCGACTTCCCATCGAACATCGCCGGATGTGGCCGGATCACCGGCTGGTTCGAGTTGATCGCGGAGCGCGCGGGTGCCAAGGAAGGCCGCATGCTCCACTCGTGCAAGGCGGAAGGCGCCGAGGAGTGCCGCTGGGACTTCACCTGGCGTTGAGCCTCAGTGGCGTACGGCGCGTACGCGAGATCCGCCCGTCGCGGTGACCGCGAACGAGACCTCGTCCGCAAATCCGCTCTCGTCTTTCACTCGCACGGTCACCGTGGCCTTGCCCGCCGACAGCGGGGCGAGGGTCACGATCGCGTGCTCGCCGCCGGCGCGCCGCAGCGTGACGCCCGCGGGAGGATTCACAAGAGACAGCACCAGTCCGCTCGTGCCGTCGGCGTCATGGAACCAGACATCGACATCCTGCGTGTCACCGGCGATGACCGCCTGCGATGCAACCGGATCGATGGAAGGCGGATACGGGTCCGGCCTGTACTCGTACGCACCGATGTCGCTTCCGAACAGTGTCGCGCTCTCCCCGCCGAAGAAATCGCGAGGCCCGATGCTGTAGCCGGACGGCTGAAGATCGATTGCCTTGTCGATCAGCGGCGAGTTCGGTGTGATGCGGAATGCGTTGAGATCGCTGAGCGACGCTGACGGGAGCAAAGCACCGCCGGCGCCTCCGATGAGTTGCGGATCGGCCGAGAGGCCCAGCGAATCCTGTCCCCATCCGGCGAGCGATGACGACGCGCTGCCGTTCATGACGAGGCGCGGCGCACCGGCATAGTCGTAGTAATCGTTCGCCTTCATCGTCGTGCCGCTGACGATGTCTGCCGCCGTGCCGCCGTGCGTGAGCAGCAGGTTGTTTGCGACGAGCGTGCTCGTGAGGCCCGTGACCAGAAGAGCCGTGCCGCTGCGCGCCTCGACGGTGTTGTGCGCCACGACGATCGCGCTCGATGAAATGCTTCCCTCGATGTCGATCGCAGCCGGCGATCCATCGTTCTGGCTGATGTTGTGATGAACGAAGGTCTCTTTCAGCGCGGCCGAGCATGAGCAGAGCCGGATGCCGGGTCCATCGTTGTCGTGCGTGTAGTTGTAGCGAACGGAGGCCGACGTTCCGCCGTCGATGTCGATCGCGCCGGCCACCGCTCCCGGCACGTCGTCCTTGTGCATGTTGCGAACTTCGTTCGAATCGACCTCGATGCCGATCGTGCGGATGATCTCGATCCCGAAATTTCCGCCGCCCGCCGTCGTGCCGCTGTCGTGGACGACGTTCCCGCTGATCGATCCGCCGTACGCTCCCTTGACGCTGATGCCGCTGCCGGAGCCCTGGACCACGACGCCATACGAATTGCGGTAGCCGGTGATGGGGCCGATGTCGGAGTGGCGCACGCTGACATCGGTGAACGCTCCGGGTTCGTCGCAGTCGATCACGATGCCGGCGTAACCGATCTCGTGAATGAGCGCATTCTCGATCGCGATGACGTCGACGCCCGTGAGGCGATCGCCGGCCTGCACCTGAATCGCCGCAAAACTGAATCCGGTGATCTCGACGTTCTCGATGCGGATCGAACGGGCGCGCCCGTTTCGATTCGTCAGGTCGATGCCGTTGCGATTCAGAACCATGTGCGCGAGGCTCGCGCCGCGCAGGCGGAGATTCGAGATCGTCAGATTCGAGAGATCGCTTCCGTCGATCGCGGTCTCATCGCCCGAGTCGATCGTCGCGCGTCCTGCGCCATAGCTGCCGAGCGCGATCTGCGATGCCTTCAGATGGATGGATCCGTTGAAAGTCGCGCCGCCGGCGAGCAGCAGCCGGTCTCCCGCGCGCAACTCGCCGCTGCGGGTGAGCGTGCGCCACGCGCTGCCGCGAGACTTTCCCGTATTCGCGTCCGATCCCGCGGGACTGACGTAGTACGTGGTCTGTGCAAGCGCCGGAATGCCGATAGCGAGAGTGACGAGAACGGCGCAAACACGGGTCATGAACTTCGATTCTACCGTGAGGGCGTAGAATGTCTGCTCCTCAAGAGAATGCATGGCCCGGTTCGACGAACGTGAGGACTACGATCTCCTGAATCAGTATCTGCAGGAGATTGCGCGCATCCCGCGCCTGACTCCTGAGCGCGAGAAGGAGCTCGGCCGCCGTGTGCAGCAGAACGACAAGATCGCACTGGAGGAGCTCGTCAAGGCGAATCTCCGCTTCGTCGTTTCCTACGCCAAGCGCTATCGCAATGCGCACGTCCTCTTCCTCGACCTGATCAACGAGGGGAACATCGGCCTCATCCATGCCGCGAAGAAGTACGACCCCGACAAGAACGTGAAGTTCATCACGTACGCGGTCTGGTGGATTCGCCAGGCGATTCTGCATGCGCTCTCGGAACAGGGAGGCGCATTCCGTCTCCCTCCGAAGCGGGCCAATCTGATGTATCGCCTCGAGAAGGCGATTGCGCACGCGATCACCGAGGGCAATCGCATTCCGACGCCGGAAGAGCTGGCGGTGACGCTCGGCGTCACGGTGAAGGAAGTGCAGACGCTGATGCACGCGAACAGCGACAACTTCTCGCTGAATGCGGAGCTCGATGACGAGTCGCACACGGAGCTCGCCGACGTGATCGAGCAGACTTCGATTCCATCGGCGGAAGATGAGATGCAGGAGCAGTCGCGTCGCGAGGAGCTGCTGCTGCACATCGCGGAGCTCTCGCCGAAAGAGCGGCTCGTGCTGACGCTGCGGCACGGCGTGACGGACAACGTGCCGAAGAAGGTCGAAGAGATCGCGTCGTTCCTCACGCGCGAACCGGAAAATGTCGGCAGCATCCTCGATCGCGCGAAGCGGCGGGTCTGCGACGCGCTCGACATCACCGAGAGCGAGCTGGCGGGTCTGCTGCTGTACACCAACCCGAATGCGAAAGCGTGGTGGCGATTCTGGTACGAGCTCGGCGATCACTCGCCGGGGATGTCGCCGCAGATCGATCAGGCGCGCGTTCCCTACCTCGATCAGATCAAGCAACAGGGCCGCGTGCAGAAGGCCGTCGAAGAACTGACGCTCGAAGAGAAGACCGTGCTCAAGCTCCGCTACGGAGTCATGCAGGACGACGAGCTCACGTTGCGCGACATCGGCGAGATCCTGAATCTCTCGCGCGAGCGCGTCCGCCAGATCGAACAGCGCGCGGAAGCGAAGTGCCGGAGGAGCGTGCGGAGAAGCACGTAGCCACAATCCCGACCGAGCGAAGCGAGCGGAGGGATCAGCGATGGCGCCCCCTTGGATTGGCCACCTGCCCTGCCTCAGCCGAACCTGACGCGGCGCCGCCGTTGATGCCTCGACTTCGCTCGGCATACGATTGCGCCATGCCTGCACCATCCAACCCGCCTATGGGACGTCTCGACGCCTTCGACATCGGTGCGAAGAAGCTGACGATTCAGACCGAGTTCTTCTCGAATCCGAACTGGCGCATCGAAACCAAGGTCTATCTCGCCGGCGCGCTCAAGAAGGTCTACAACGAAGATCTGAGCGCAACGCCCGAGGCCGATCTGCAGCGCGTGGTCAACGACTTCCATCAGGCGAAGATGGATGAGATCGTCGCCGGACTGCGCAAGATGTCGCCCCAGGCCTGATGCGACTCGAGCATCTCACCGAGGCGGAGGAAGATCACTGGCGCGGTGAGTTCGCGCAGGAGAACTGGATCTTCGGCTCGCTCACGCTCAGCGTCACGCTGCCGGAATTCTCCGGCGGCACGCCTTCGCTGCAGAGGATGCACTTCGGCTACTACCTGCAGCCGCTGCACCTCAATGCGGATGATCGAGAAGATCTGCCGCGGCGTCTTGCGCATGTCCTCGCGCGGCGGAAGCCGCCCATCGACTTTCTCGAGCTCGCCGGCGCAGGGCTCCGCATTCCGCATGCATTCCCGCCCGGTTTCACGCTCGGGTCTGTTCTTCGCATCGTGCTGCAGGAGATGCGCCGTCTGCCCTTGAAGGAACCGTTGTAGAGTTGAGGATCTCGTGACCCCGCTTCGCCGCCTCCTGCACTACTTCGCTCGCCACAGGACGCCACTTCTACTCGGTGGACTCTGCGTCCTGGGCTCCGCCGCGTTCTCGCTGATGAAGCCGGCGATCGTCGGCAACGCCGTGGATGAGCTGTCGAAGGCCGCGACGCGCGCGACATTCTTCCGTTACGGACTTCTCTTCGTGGCCGTCGCCGCCGTCGAAGGCGTCTTTCTCTACCTCCAGCGCTGGATCATCATCGGAGTGTCGCGGCACATCGAATACGAGATGCGCAACGACTTCTACGATCACCTGCAGCAGCTGCCCGTGTCGTATTACCAGGAGCAGCGCACCGGCGATCTGATGTCGCGTGCGACCAACGATCTCTCTTCGGTGCGCATGCTGATCGGCCCGGCGGTGATGCATTCGTTTTCTTCGCTGATCGTCGTGGCCGGCGCGTTCATCATGATGCTGCGCATCGACCGAATGATGGCGCTCACGGCGCTGTCGTCCGTGCCGGTCATCGTTTTCCTCGTGAAGTTCTTCGGCCAGCGGATTCACCTCCGCTTCAAGTCCGTGCAGGACTACTTCGGCGATATCTCCGCGCGGGTGCAGGAGAACCTCTCCGGCGTGCGTGTGGTGCGCGCCTTCACGCAGGAGCAGCACGAGATCGGCGCGTTCAAGGCGATGAATCGCGAGTACGTGAACCGCAACCGTTCGCTGATCCGGCTGACCGCGACGTTCTATCCGGCACTGCACGCCCTCATCGGTCTGATGTTCGTCTTCATCTTCTTCCTCGGGTCGCGCCGCATCCTCGCGCACTCGATGACCATCGGTTCCTTCGTCGCCTTCCAGTTCTATCTCGGGCGAATGATCTGGCCGCTGATCGCACTCGGATGGGTCATCAATCTCTTCCAGCGCGGAATGGCGTCGATGCAGCGGCTGCACGACGTCTGGTCCATTTCGTCCGGCGTGTCGCCGGATGCGGGCACGCGCATCGAAGGAGAGATCCGCGGCGACATCGACATTCGCGATCTGACGTTCACCTATCCGACCGGAACGCAGCCCGTTCTGCGCAACATCAACATGCAGGTTCGTGCCGGAGAGACGATCGGCATCGTCGGCCGCACCGGCAGCGGCAAGTCGACGCTGCTGTCGCTGATCACGCGCACGTTCGAGCCGCCCGCATCGTCGATCTTTCTCGACGGTGTGCCGGTGGAGACGATGCAGTTGCGCCAGCTTCGTTCACTGACCGGCATCGTGCCGCAGGAGACGTTCCTCTTTTCGGAGTCGCTTGCGGAGAACATCCGCTTCGGGCGTGGAGATGCGACCGATGAGGAAGTGGGCGAAGCGGCGCGTCTGGCCGGACTCTCCACCGACGTTGCCGGATTTCCGCAGGGCCTCGGCACCGTGATCGGCGAGCGAGGCATCACCTTGTCGGGCGGGCAGAAACAGCGCACCGCGATTGCGCGTGCGCTCGTCCGCAATCCGCTGGTGCTCATTCTCGATGATTCGCTCAGCGCCGTGGACACCGCCACGGAAGAGCGGATCCTCAACGCGCTGCGCGAGGTGAGGAAGGGAAGAACCGCGCTCGTCGTCTCGCATCGCGTCTCGTCAGTGAAGGATGCGGATCACATCATCGTGCTCGATGATGGCCGGATCGTCGAGCGCGGTACGCACGAGTCGCTGCTCGCGCATGGCGGTTACTACGCCGATCTCTACCGCCGGCAGACGCTGGAAGACGAGATCGAGGAGATTGCTTAGGGGAGTGACGAGTGACGAGTGAAGAGTGAAGAGTGACGAGTGACGAGTGAAGAGTTGAAGAGCACTTCTCACTCATCACTCGTCACTCATCACTCGTCACTGCTTCATTAAACATGGACGAACGACACGAAGACGAAGGAAGCAGGGCCTTCGACCCGCATCTTGCGCGGCGTCTGCTGCGCTATCTCCGGCCGTATCGCGCGCGGGCGATCGTCTCCGTCATCCTGGTGATTTTCTCTTCGATCCTGGAGATCGCGGGGCCGGCCATCGTTGCGGTCGCGATCGATCTCTTCGTGAAGCCTCTCGGGACGCAGCCTGTCGGGCTCTCGGCGCGCATCGGCGAGTTTCTCACCGCGCATGGATGGAACGCCGATCCTCTGATGGGGATCAATGCCGCCGCGCTCATCTACATGATCGTGCTGTGCGGCAATTTCGCGGTGCTCTACTCGCAGATGGTGCTGATGAATCTGATGGGGCAGTACATCATGTACGACCTTCGCAAGCAGATCTTCGAGCACCTGCAGCGGCTCGACGTGCAGTTCTTCGATCGCAATCCCGTCGGCCGCCTGATGACGCGTGTGACGACCGACGTCGATGCGCTCAACGAGATGTTCACCGCAGGCTTCGTCGCGATCTTCGGCGACATCTTCGTGCTGATCGGCATCGTCGGCGTCCTCTTCTGGATGAACTGGCGCTTGTCGCTGGTCCTCTTCTCGATCACGCCGTTCATCATCCTGATCTCGATCTGGTTCCGGCAGGGTGCCCGCAAGACGTACCGCCAGGTGCGTGCGCGCATCGCGGCGATCAACGCATTTCTGCAGGAGCACATCTCCGGCGTCGCCACGGTGCAGCTCTTCAACCGCGAGGAGAAGGAGGCGGAGAAGTTCGAGCAGTTGAACGCGCGCCATCGCGACGCGAACATCGATTCGATCTTCTATTACGCAGTCTTCTATCCGGTGATCGAGTTGATTCAGTCGGCCGGCATCGCGCTGATCCTCTGGTTCGGCGGCGGACAAGTGGTGAGAGGGATGCTGTCGGTCGGCGCGCTGATCGCCTTCTTCCAGTATGCGCAGCGCTTCTACGAGCCGATCTCCGACCTCTCCGAGAAGTACAACATCCTGCAGGCGGCGATGGCGGCGAGCGAGCGGATCTTCAAACTGATCGACACCGAGGTGAAGATCCGGGATGAGGGGACGCTGGAGCTCGAGCATTTCGACTCGATCGAGTTTCGCGATGTCTGTTTCGCGTACAACGAGCCGGAGTGGGTCCTCAAGCACGTCTCGTTCAGCGTGAAGCGGGGAGAGCGCGTCGCGCTCGTCGGGCACACGGGCGCGGGAAAGACGACGATCACCGCACTGCTTCTGCGTTTCTACGAACCGCAGAAGGGCGAGATCCTCATCAATGGCCTCGACATCCGCAAGTACAAGCTCGCATCGCTGCGCCGGCTCTTCGCCATCGTGCAGCAGGACTTCTTCCTCTTCACCGGTTCCGTCGGCCAGAACATCTCCCTCGGCGATCCGGACATCAGCGAAGAGACCATCCGCGAAGCGGCGCGCCGCGTGCAGGCCGATCGCTTCATCTCGCGGCTGCCGGAGGGTTACTCCTCGGCCGTGCGCGAGCGCGGTGCGGGTTTTTCGGTCGGGGAGAAACAACTGCTCTCGTTTGCCCGCGCGCTCGCCTTCGATCCGCCCGTGCTGATTCTCGACGAAGCCACGTCGTCCATCGACACGGAGACGGAACGGCTGATCCAGGAGGCGATCCAGACGCTGCTCGCCGGCCGCACGTCGATCGTGATCGCTCACCGCCTCTCGACGATCCGCTCTGCCGATTCGATCCTCGTGTTCCATCACGGCGAGATCCGCGAGCGCGGAACGCACGAAGAGCTGATGGAGATCGAAGGCCTCTATCGCAAGCTGTACGAGATTCAGTACCGCGAAGCGGTCGTGGCGTAGCGCATCGTTCTACAGCGCACGCATCGCCGCGGCTGCCGATAGCCGGCTCGCACGCAGCGCCGGCAGCACGCCTCCGACGAGTCCCATCGCGATCGCGAACGCCACACCTTCAGCGAGCAGCAGCGGAGTGATGGCGAACTCGAAATTCATCTCGGCGAAGGTGAACCAGTTCGCGGTTCCGGTCGCGAGTCCGTTCAGCGGAAGCGTGCACAGACCGCCGGCAATGCCTCCTGCGACGGAAAGCAGCACCGCCTCCGACATGAATGACAGCGCGACCGCGTGTCCTGAGAAGCCGAGGGCGCGGAGGACGGCGATCTCGCGAGTGCGCGAGCCGACGGCCGCGTACATCGTGTTCATTGCGGCAAACGCAGAGCCGGCGGCCATGATGATGGCCACGATGTTGCCGAGGATCTGCACAGGTGCGGCGGCTTTCGTCTGTTCGTGGAAGTAGGCGAGCTCGCGTTGCGCGTTCAGATCGAGACGCGGCTCGGCTTCGATCATCGCGATGATCGACGGCACCTGGCCGGCCGATGAGGCGCGGATGAAGATGTCGGACCACGCGCGGCGCTCGAACGTCGCGGCGATGCTCTCCGGCTCGGTCCACATCTCGGAGGAGTACGCCGTGTGTCCCGCATCGTAGATGCCGACGACCTTCCACGTTGCGCTGCCTGTCCTCAGCTCCTCGCCGAGTCCGCAGTCGCGGAAGCGGGAGGCGATCGATCGGCTGACGGTGAGCTCGCTCAAGCCGGGCTGATACCACCGTCCGCTCACGAGCCTCACTTCCGGGCGCATCGTTCTTCCGGTGTCGCTGACGCCGCGGATGACCACGTTGGCGCTGCTGTTGTCCTCGCGGCGCGCCGTGTTGACATAGACCATTCGCTCCGCGGACATCGTCGCGACGCCCGGCAGATTGCGGATGAGCGCCGGCGCGGAAACGTCGATGATGCTGCCGGTCTCGCTGATCGCTCCGCGCCGCAACGCGATGATGTTCAGCGGATCGCCCGTCTCCACGAACGTTCTCTTCATTCCTTCCACGAGTGCCATGACGGCGACGAAGACCGCGACGCTGACCGCGATGCCGAACGCGGTCAGCAGCGTTGCGGTGCGGCGGACCGCGAGATTGCGGAGGTTGTACTTGAGCGGTACGAACATCAGATTTCCCGCAGCGTGTTCGCAATCGGCGAGCGAGCCGCGCCGATGGCGGGAATGAGCGAGCTGACGATCCCCATCGCCAGTGCGAGCAGCGCGGCGAAGGAGACCGTCTCGCTCGTCACGTTGAACTGCTGGATCACGGTGTTGGTCAGATCGTAGATGTCGAAGACGCGGAAGAAGAGGCGCGCGCCGCCGATGCCGAGGATGCCGCCGGCGATCGAGATGGCGAGGGATTCGCCGGCGATCAGCGCGACGACGTGATGCGGGCGATAGCCGATCGTCTTCAGCACGGCGATCTCCTGCCGGCGCTCGCGGACGGTCATCGACATCGTGTTCGTGGTGACCAGCACGATTGCGAAGACCACGGCGGCGGCGATTGCGGAGATGAAGAGCGTCACGTTGCCGAGCATCGCGGAGAAGCCCTGCACGAAGTTGTGCTCCGATTCGCTGCGCGTGGGCGCGATCGAGTTGGCGAACATCTCGTCGATCGCCCGCGCGACCTGCGGCGTGACATCCGCGCTGCGCGTCATCTCGACGAAGGCCATCGACTTGTCTGCGCGGTCCGGGATCGTGCGGCGCACCATCTCGTTGAAGTAGTCGAACCAGCAGAAGAGCGCATTCTGCGACGGTCCGGTGAAGCGCCCGCGAATCGTTCCTTCGACGTCGAAGGGGAAGACGGAGCTCTTCAACGTGATGCGCTGGCCGATCTTCCAGTCGTACTTCTTCATCATCTTTTCGGGGACGATGATGCCGGTGCGGTCGGCGCGAAATGCTTCCAGTTCGGCGGGCGGAATCGCATATTGCGGGTCAGTCCCCATGAACTTCGGGTCGCACGCGATGATCACCAGCGGCACGTTCGGTTCGCGATACCAGCTCGGAATCCACTGGTATTCCGACACGCGTAGCACGCCGGGAATGCGCGCCAGCTTCTCCTTGTAGGCGATCGGCAGCGGGATCTGCAGCGAGACGGCGCTGCGGGTGATGAGCCGCTGGCTCGACTGCTTCGTCATGAGAGTGTCGCCCCGCATCTCGAGGACGAGCGTGCGCAGGCTGACGAGGAGAAAGAGGGAAACGGCGACGCTGAGGATCGTCAGCGCAGTCCGGCGCCGATTTCGCAGTGCGTTCTTGAGTATGAGGCGGACGAACCCCACGTTGGAGAGAGTATACGCCGGGAATCCGGCGTTATTTGACATTCAGAACCAAACGGGCTTACCGTTCGTAAACTCGTTTAACTACATAGAGCTCCCGCAGTAAACCGGGTGTGAGAGGAGGGGAAGATGACCGTACGGTTTTTCCCCGGCAGTAAACGGCAGAAAACGAGCCTGATCGCAGGCTTTCTGTCGCGATATCACGTGGATCATGAACTTGTGCGCGCCGACGACGTTAAGTCGAGCACCGTGCACCTCGGGACCGATCCCGCAGTGGAAGTCGATGGACGCCTGTTCGTCGATCCGAATTACGAAGCGCTGAAGAAGATTCTGCACCTCGACGCGTAATTCGTATCCGAGCGAAAGCGAGGGATCACCCGAGCATTTCCCCTCGTTGATCCTTCGCCTCGCTCAGGATGAGGCGTTACGCCCTGAACATCGATTCGGCTTCGCGCTCGATGGTGCTCTTGATGCGCGATTCGAAGGGGCGGGCCATCAGCGGGAGTTTTCCGTCCAGGATGATTTCGCTGTCCGTCACCTCGACGAAACCGCTGCCCGTCATTCCCTTCGCCTTGACGTTGAAGTTGAGACGGTCACCTTCCCAGTTCTTGTCGATGTCGGTCGCGTAGTGGCCGTACTGCTGTTCAAGGTTCGAGAGGCGCTGTTCAATCTTCCGTTTGGCTTCTTCACGAGTGGTGTTGTGGGGGAGTGCGATTCTCATGGTTCTCCTCGAGTGGAATGAGTCGGCGCCTTTTATCACAGGCGCACAGCAGGATCAGTGCGGATCAAAGCAAGTTCCGGGCTCGTTCCGTGCATCTCACGTTTCGATTCTCTGTGATGCAACCCAGGATACTCGTGGTCGAGGATGACGATGCCATCCGTGCGCTGCTCGTGGCGGCCTTGCAGCGCGAGCCGTTGCAGATCGACACAGCGGAAGATGGGCTGGCGGCACTCGAGCTCTGCAGTTCGACCGATTACGCGGTGATCGTTCTCGATCTGATGATGCCGCGCTTCAATGGTTTCGAGTTTCTCGACGTCTTTCTGAAGAGGTCGCCTGCGCCGGCGACGTCGATCATCGTGATCACCGCGTTCGATGACGTCGTCATTGGACAGCTTCCCCCTTCGCACGTTCATGCGATCGTGCGCAAGCCGTTCGACGTGCCGCAGCTCGTCGCGATGATTCGCGAAGTCGCGCTCACGAAGGACAGGAGCGCCAATGGGACCATGAGCGCGAGCCTGGAACAGCGCGACGCTCCGCGAGCCGAGGAATAGTGCACTAGCCCGTCCGGAAGTAGGCACGATCGAGCGCGCGGTACTGCACCGCTTCGGCGACATGGGCGGGCTCGATGTGCTCGAGTGCCGAGAGATCGGCAATCGTCCGCGCGACCTTGAGGACGCGGTCGTGCGCGCGTGCCGAGAGGCCGAGGCGCTCGATCGCGGCGACCAGCAGGCGCCTCGATGCAGCGTCGAGCTCGCACCACTTCCGCATGTGCCGCGCCGTCATCTCAGCGTTGCAGGTGATCGCCGAGCGCCGGAACCGCTGTTGTTGGATGCTGCGCGCCGATTCGACACGCTCGCGAATGCGGTCGGATGGCTCGGCCGGTGTCAGCGAGGAGATCTCGTCGCTCGTCAAAGCGCCGACCTCGACCTGCAGATCGATGCGGTCGAGCAGCGGCCCCGAGATCTTGGAGAGATACCGCGAGATCTGCGGAGGAGTGCAGATGCACTCCCGCCGCTTGTCGTTGAAGTAGCCGCAGGGACATGGATTCAACGCGGCGGCAAGAGTGAAGCGCGAGGGATAGGTGAGGGTGCGGGCGGCACGCGCGAGGGTGACCATTCCATCCTCCATCGGCTGGCGCATCACTTCGAGCGTATCGCGGCGGAACTCTGCCAGCTCATCGAGAAACAGCACGCCATGATGCGCGAGGCTCACTTCGCCCGGCCGCAACGGCGAGCCGCCGCCGACGAGGCCCGCCGTCGAGATCGTGTGATGCGGTGCGCGGAACGGCCGCCGCGTCAGCAGTCCGCCGCCGGTCGGAAGCGTGCCCGCAACGGAGTGAATCTTCGTCGTCACGATCGACTCGTGCAGCGAAAGGTTAGGGAGGATCGACGGGAGCCGCTTGGCCAGCATGGTCTTTCCCGAACCGGGAGGGCCGATCATCAGCACGTTGTGCCCGCCCGCGGCCGCAACCTCGAGGGCACGCTTGGCCTGGGCCTGGCCGCGCACTTCGGCGTAATCGGCATGATCGCCCGGTGTCTCGGCCTGCGTTGCCGAGACCGCAGGTGCGATCGGTGCGTGGCCGATGAGGTGCGCCAGCAGCGAGGGGAGGTTGCGCGCACCGATGATCGGGACGCCGCGGACCGCCGCCGCTTCATTCGCGTTCGCCTCCGGCACGATCAACTCGCGCACGGCCGCGTCGCTTGCCATCGCCGCCGAGATCGAGAGCGCGCCGCGCAGCGGAGCGAGCGTACCGTCCAGCGAAAGCTCGCCCGCGAACACGCGTCCCGTGACATGCTCTTCACTCAGAAACTCCATCGCGTGGAGCATACCGATCGCGATCGGCAGATCGAACCCCGAGCCCTCCTTCTTCACATCGGCAGGCGAGAGATTGACGACGATGTAGCGGGGCGGGAGATGAAAGCCGCAGTTGTGCAGCGCGGCACGAACGCGCGCATACGCTTCGCGCACGGCGGCGTCGGGTAGACCGACGAGTGTGAATCCCGGTTGATTGGAGGTAGCGGCATTGACCTCGATCACGATGCGAACGGCATCGATGCCGAGAGTCGCGGCAGTCCAGATTTTCGACAGCATGGCGGGTCGTTTCGACCCGCGGAAATCCCCGGCCCGAGGCTACCTCGGAATGACGAGAACCTCAAGCGCTGCCCGAAGCATCAGCCGTTGACCATCTCCACGAACTTCTCCGCAGCCGCGTTGTGGTGAAACAACTCGAGTGTCTCGAGCTCATCGTCCGTCACCGGCGTCAGCGCCGTATCCATGTACTCGTAGCGCTTCGGATCGTGCTTGATGCGGACGTAGATCTTGCGGAGGCTGAGGTAGATCTTCGCCCAGCGCCTGAGCTTCGAGATCGATTCGAAAATGTAGCCGGGATAGAACTTCCACGCCGGCTCGACCGGCAGCCCCGGTCTGCGGTCGCGGCGGAACTTGTAGCGGAACAGGCCCGCCTCGAGCGGATGAACGCCCTCGATGTGGATCGAGCCTTTGAACCACGTCATCAGCAGGATCGCGTTGCTCGCGCTCGCGCGCTTCGCGACGAGCCGGCGCAGCACCTTGTCGACGTGGTCCATCGTGTAATACGTATCCCACGCCGTCCGGTACGCTTCCTCCCACTGCTCCTTCGACATCTTCGAGTGACCGGTGCAGACGTGATTGAGGTCGTACTTGTTGATGTCGGGATCCAGCTCCACGCCCTTCCGCACGAGCGTCTGATGATCCTCGGATCCGGGGAGAGGAGTGAGGAAGAAGAACTCGAGCAGATCGACCGGCAGCTCGCGCTTGATGATCTCGATGTCTTCGCGGATCGACTCGATCGTGTCGTTGGGGAAGCCGAGGATGTAGCCGGCGTAGGTGATGACGCGCGCCTCTTTCCAGGCAAGCAGCATCTTGCGGTATTCAGTGATCTTGTTCTGCCGCTTCTTTGCGCCGGCGAGGCTGTCGGGATTGATGTTCTCCAGCCCGATGAAGACGCGCCGCACGCCCGCCTTCGCACATTTCTCGATGAAGCGCGGGATCTTATGGCAGAGCGTGTCGACCTGAATGATGAAGTGGATCTTGATTCCTTCTTCGCGCAGCGCGATGAGGCGATCGAGAATCGATTCCCATTCCGTGTTGCGCGCGAAGTTGTCGTCCGTGATGAAAAAGCTGTGCAGTCCCTGCGCAACATTTTCACGAACGATTTTCTCGATGTCGTCGGCCGAACGGCGCCGTGACTTGCGTCCCTGCACGTTGATGATCGTGCAGAAGGAGCACTGGAACGGGCAGCCGCGGCCTGCGTCGAAGCTCGTGACGCCGCCCGCGGTGCGCCACGCGCGGAGCGCGGTGATCAGCGGAATCGGCGTCCCCTGAATGTTCGGCAGGTCGGCCATGAAGTTGTACATCGGCTTCAGTGCATTGGCTGCAGCGTCGCGCAGCACTTCTTCCAGACGGCCTTCTGCTTCGCCGGCGAAGAGCGTGATGCCCATCGCGCGCGCTCTGTCGAGATCGGGATCGTTTCCCTGCAGCATGCTGATCGTGCCGGAGACGTGAAAGCCGCCGATCGCGACCTGAATGCCGCGCTCGCGCAACGGGCGCGCGAGATCGAGCGCGCGCGGGAACTGATTCGACTGCACGCCGGCGAGCATCACCATTCCGGCGCCCGCGCGCTCGATCATTCGCGCGAGTTTCTCCGGACGTACACGAGTATTCGTCTCGTCGATCGGATGGATTTCCAGCGTGGTTTCGGGGCCGAGAATCTGTCGCGCGGCGCAGTCACGGGCCAGGCCGTAGAGCGCCGCAAGAGAATTTGAGGGGATGGCCGAACGGAACCATTGGATGACATAACCGTCGTCGTCGTAGTGCGACGGTTTGACGAGAACAAGACAGAAGGTCGGCATGGGTTTATCAGGAACTCGAATAGTACCAAAGGTTTAAGCGGGCTCAGCCGTGTTTTGGAATCCGCCTCAGGCCGTCATGAAAATACTGCAATATAAGATAAATCCTGGAATCAACCACTCCAAACACTCGTTTTTGGGATGGCAAACGAGTGCGATTAATTGTTGACAAAAACTTTCGGAATTTTATGATCTTATCACCTGCGCCACCGGGGTTCGTGATGGGTGAGGAGTCGGAGTGATGGCTTTTGAGAAATGGGAGCCGCAGCCTGAATTCGAACGTTTTCCAGCTTCGGCGACCATCGTCCAATCGCGTCTGATCCGTTTGCCCTCTCCCGTGGCCAACATGCTGCGGCTCCGCGGCAAGACCAGCGCGAATCTTTACTACGACAAGAAGCGCAAGGTCATCGGCATTCGCGCGCTCGACAAAAAGGAAGAAGGGGCGGCGAAGATCCGTCAGTCGGACAAGTCGACCTCGCTGCACGTCCCGAGCTTTTTCCGCTTCTACGACATCGAAGTGCCGGGCATCAAACGCTTCCACTGCTGGTACGACGAGAAGGAGCGGATGGCGATGATCGACATCTCGCGTCCGTCGCCTCGAGGCCGGCCCGCCGGAACGTAGGCGTCTCGCGGTTGCGCGCCGGGCGGTGACACCGGCAGCGATCCAAGCGTCATAATCTTCGTTCTGTGCGTCCCGATCGAACCAGACCGATCGCCGTCGCGGGCGGCTTCGCGCTGCTCGCGGCTGTGATCGTGTTTGTCGTACACGAAGTTGGTCCTGCACTTCGCCATCCGATCGCAGCCCTTCGACTGATCCTTGCCGATGCGCCGGCACATCTGCCGGTGCCGGTCGCAGGAGTCCGCGCCGCGGACGTCAGCGATAGCTGGGGCTCGCCGCGTCCCGGCGGGCGCCATCACCAGGGTGCCTCGGTCACGACACCGCCGCATCTGCACTACGGGATCTATCGATGGCGCGGCGGCGCGATCAATCCATTTCCATTGCTCACCGGCGGCCGGAGATCGCCGGGTGCTTGAATCCGTGATCCGGCACCCGCAGTTCTTCTGAATGCTGCCGCGAGGACGGATAGCGAGGCAGTTACCCACTGAAACGCCATGCGCAAAAAAAGAAAGGCGGCCCGGAGGCCGCCTCTCGTATCGTGATGCAATGAAGTGTTAGTGGCTGATCGACCGGAAGCGGCTCGGGGCCGGCGCCGGCGTCCAGGTGAAGAACGACATCGTCTTCAGCGCTTCCGGCGAGAACGTCGGGAGCGTCGTCAGGCTCAGTCCGAGGGCAGCCGAGGTGCCGGGGTCGTTGTTCTGCAGGAAGCGCGAGGTCGGCGCCAGCGGGATGTGAGTGCCATAGCCGGCGTTGATCGCCTTGATGAACTCGTTCGCCATCAGCGTGTAGCCGAGATCCGTCAGGTGATTCGCGTCGAGGCCGACGATGCCGCCGGTGATGTACGCGGTGCTCAGCGGAACGCCCGCAACGTTGACCTTGCCGGCCTTGATGCGGTCGAAGAGGCCGCTGATGTCGGCGACGGGGATATTGCGCGCAGCCGCGACCTTCTTGATCGAAGCGTTATAGGCCGTGATGCGCGCAGCGATCGCCGCCTGCTCGGCGGGCGTGATGACATCGCTGTCCGCGAGCGGCTTGCCGGCGTTCGGCAGCGTGTTGAACGGCGGAAGGGCTGCGAGCTGCGGAGGAATGCCGAGGCCCGTGAAGAGTTTCGGCGCCGAAGGCAGAAGCACGACGGAGCCGAGCGGCAGTGCGGCGGGCGCACCGTTGACGATGCCGAACAGAGGGATCGGCGCGCCGTTGTTGAGCACCGGCTTGAGGGATGAATCGAGCACGATCGCCGGAATCAGCGACGTGTAGGGGAGCTGCGTGAACACGGCCGGCGGGAAGTCGCCGACGACGATGCCGGCATTCGGTGCGCCGGCGATGAACTTGTCGAGAATCGCCGCGAACTGCGTCTCGAACGCGTCAGGCGTCGAGAGGCAGCTCACGTACGGCGGCTTCGTGCCGCAGTCGACGGCGGAGCCACTCGTTGCCGCGAGGAAGAAATCATCGCCGCCGATCCAGGAGAGCAGGAACGTCGGCTTCTGCGCGATCGCCTGATCGACGGCCGACCCGAGGCCGCGCAGGATGAAGGCAGGGAACGGAGTGCCCTGCTCGAAGGTCACCGGAGTCTTCTCGGCGCCCGTCGTATTCGCGATGTCATAGAGCATCGCACCCGGAACGGCGAGGTTGTTGTACGGACGGCCGAAACCGGTCATCGCCGGTGCGCCGAGACCGGGCGCGTTGACGACGCCCGTCAGCGACGGCGAGGTGAGGATCAGTTCGGACGGGATGCCGGGCCACGTCACGAGCGGCTGCGCAAAGCAGTTGTCCGCCGCGGTGTTGTTCGGCTGGCAGAGCTTGTTGCCCGTCTGCTCGGCGAGGATTGCCGCGAAGCTGAACACCTGATGGCGCTCATTGAGTGAACCATTCGAGAACCCGGCGGTGTAGCTGTCGCCGAGCGCGACGATGTGTGAGAAATCGGCAGTGCCGTGCGCGGCGAACATCGGTACGGCCGCGAGCGTTACCAACAGCAGTGCCGCTGCAATGCGTGCGAAGCTTCTGTTGCGCGTCATTCGCTTCTCCTTAGAACTTGTAGCCGACGTTGAACCCGATCAGGTTGCCGTCGGTCTTGTACGTGCCGTTGAAGTTGTCACTGCTGATGCCGTTCGTGCTGCGTGTCTTGAAGTGCAGCGCCATCTCGGCGAGATCGATGATGAACGGACCGTTGTGGTAGCCGATTCCGAAGCACGCTGCGGTGCGGTCGGAATCCGGAAGGAGCGGGCCGACGCCGGAGGTCGGCTGCGGGTTCTCATCGAAGATGAGACCGAAGCGGACATCCCAGTGCGAGGCCACACGGCCGTTCGCGCCGAGGCGGTAGGAGTACGTGTCCTTCCAGTTCTGCGGACGGGAGAAGCTGAGGGCAGGAGTCTGAAGGAACGTGACGTCGAGCGACTTGAAGCGGCTCCACGTCGTGTGGGTGATGTCGCCTTCGATGTCCCACGCGCCATGCGTCCACGCGACGCCGCCGATTGCGGTGGCGGGGTACGCGATGGAGGTGGAGATTCCCTGATTCGGCGGAAGCTGTGCCTTCACGCCGGCGTCGACGATCGCGTTTCCTGTCGGAATCTGCGTGAACGTCGCATCGCCCTTGTAATCAATCTTCATATCGGCGCGGTAGGAAAGCCCGAGCCGCCACGAATCGTTAGGCTTGAACAGGACGCCGGCGTTCCAGCCCCACGCGCTGTCCCAGTCGCTGTTGAGATGCGCATTGACGACGTCGGCGACGCGCTGCGTGAAGGGGTTGTAGGCGGGGTTGTTGCGGTCGAGCGTGATGTGCGAACGGCGATACTCCGGACCGAAGCCGATCGCGAGGCGGCCATCGCTCGTCTTCCAGGCGATTGCCGGTTCGACCGAGATCGTCTTCACGTTCGCATCGCGCGAGATGAAGCGGCCGATCCACGGATCGTCCCAGTTCGTACGAAGGCCGTACGCGGTGAATGCGCCCACTCCGACCGTCAGGTTTTCACCGATCGGCATGACGGCGTAGGCATTGGGCGGAATGAAGAGGTGATGCTTGTACTCACCCTTCGCGCCGGATGTGAACGGATCGTTGGGATCACCCCGAAACTCGTTCGAAAAGGTGATGCCCGTGCCGCCGGCGGTCACTTCCGTTTTGCGCAATTGCGCGATACCGGCGACGTTGTAAAAGATCGCGGTCGGGTCATCTGCGGTCGCCGCGAAAGCACCACCCATTGCAGTAGCCTTCGCACCCTGCTCGAAGATCGAAAAACCCGAACCATACGCTGCACCACACACTGCAAGGGATACCGCCGAAATCAGGATCAACAGTCTTACACGACGCAAGATGACCTCCTCAAGGAATCGACGATCTTCAGGAATTTGACCGGGGCTCGATTCGCGCGAATCATAGCACCGGAGAGCCAGATGAAAAGTCTTCTATCTTCAGTCGTTATCGTCCTCGCCAGCATTCGCGCCACGGCAGGTCTCACCTATGACATTCATACCGCGACGAGCGGCGCACAATCGTCGGAACAGAAGATTCACGCGACCGTCGACGGCAGGAACGTGCGACTCGATTTCGAGCAGGGCGACGGGCTCGTTTTCAGGAACGGCGCGATCGCGATCTCACGCGACGGCGGGAACACGCTCGAGGTGCTCGACCCTGAAGCGAAGACGTACTACGAGATCGATCTCGGCGCCGTCGCGCCGCCGGGCATGATGGAGTTGCTCAAGCTCTCCAATGAGAAAGTGAGCGTGAAGGACAACGGCGACGGCGGTGTGATCGAAGGCTATCCGACGCATCGGATGATGATCACGGCCGGTGCCGACGTTGCGATCGGCAACATGAAGACGCGCCTCGACGTCACGATGGAGTCGTGGTCCACGCCGAAGATCCCGGCCGAATCCGCAGCGTTTCTGCAGCACCGCGGAGGAAGCACCGGGATGCCGGTGCTCGACAAGCTGATCGCGGCGCAGAACGACAGCATCAAAGGCTTTCCGCTGAAGCAGGTGACGCACGTAAGGATGGCGAGCGGCGGCAAGACGACGATCGAAATGACCTCCACCACCTCGGTTTCAAACGTAAAAGAGAAGCCGGCGACCGCCAGCACATTCGCGTTGCCGCCGGGATTCAGGAAGGTGCCGAATCCGATCGAGAGGATGATGGGTACTGCGGGGCACTGAGACGGTATTGGTTGCGCGGTTGCGCGGGCTTGCGGGCTCGCGGTGGCAACCTGCAATCAATTCAAGAAATCGTTGAACCGAAACATCGGGCTCATCCCGCGTACCCGCGAGCCCGCGTACCCGCGAGCCCGCGTGCCTACCCCCCCAACATCTCCTTCAGAATCGCATTCGCCATCTCGGCATTCGCCTTGCCCCGCGTTTCCTTCATCAACTGGCCGACGAGGAAGCCGAAGATCTGCGTTTTGCCGGCGCGGTACTGTTCGACCTGGGTTGTGTTGCGCTCGATCACCTTCGCTGCCGCTTCGCGGATGACGGCCGGATCGCTGACTTGCGCGAGTCCCTTGCGCTCGACCACCGCGCGCGGATCTTCGCCGGTCGTGGCGATCTCGTCGAAGATTTCCTTCGCGGCCTTGCTGCCGATCGTGCCGGCATCGATCAGCCGGATCAACTGCGCGAGTCCTTCCGCCGACAGCCTGCACGCGCCGCGCTCGTTTTGAATCCGCAGCACGTCGTTCCGAACCCAGTTGGCCGCGGCGCGCGCGTTGCCGCTCGCGGCGGCTGCCGCATCGAAGTACTCGGCGATCTCGCGGCTGGTCACGAGAATCTCCGCGTCGGTTGCCGAGAGGCCATGCTCGTTCTGATATCGCGCGACGCGCGCCGCCGGCAGCTCGGGCAGCGCCGTGCGCACGTCGTCGATCCACTCCTCCTCGATCTCCAGCGGCAGCAGATCGGGATCGGGGAAGTAGCGGTAGTCGTGCGCCTCTTCCTTCGAGCGCATCACGCGTGTCTCACCGCTGTTCGGATCGAAGAGCCGCGTCTCCTGTACGATCGTGCCGCCGGCTTCGAGCACCTGGATCTGCCGCGCGATCTCGAAGTCGATCGCCGCGCGCAGAAAGCGGAACGAGTTCACGTTCTTCACTTCCGTCCGCGTGCCGAGCGGCTCGCCTTCGCGATGGACCGACACGTTCGCGTCGCACCGCAGTGATCCCTCTTCCATGTTGCCGTCGCAGACCCCTGCGTACATCAATGTCTGCCGCAGCCGCGTGAGGTAGGCATCGGCTTCCGCCGCCGAGCGAATGTCGGGCTCGGAGACGATCTCGATGAGCGGCGTGCCCGCACGGTTCAGGTCGACGTGTGAGGCGTCGCCGTGATGGATGAGCTTTCCCGCATCTTCTTCCATGTGGATGCGGCGGATGCGAATGCCGTTCACACTCCCGCCGGTGGCGAGGGGCTCGTCGAACTGGGAAATCTGGTATCCCTTCGGCAAGTCCGGATAGAAATAGTTCTTTCGTGCGAAGATCGAGCGGTGATGAATTGTGCAACCGGTCGCGATCGCCATCCGGATCGCGAGCTCGACCGCCTCTCGATTCAGCACCGGCAGCGCTCCGGGGTAACCGAGGCAGGTGGGACAGACCTGCGTGTTGGGAGGCGCGCCGAAGGATACGGCGCAGCCGCAGAAGATTTTCGTGCGGGTCTGAAGTCTCGCGTGGACTTCGAGCCCGATGACGGCGTTCCACATGCGGGCGTGATTGTAGTTGTAAACTAAGGAGCTTCCTGGGCTTCAAAAAGAAGAAACGACGATGTCTCGCTCCGCCGCTCTCTATCGCAGTTGGCAGACTGCGGTCGTCTTCCTGACCGCGGCGGCGGTCGTGTGGGCATTCTCGACGCACAGCGCGTCGTTCGCCGGACAGGCGCTCTTCTTCGCATTCATCGTGATGGCCGCGTCGTTCTTCCGGATCGAAGCCGCGGATGCTTCGGTCGGCTTCGAAGCGCCGGTCGTGTTCGGCGCGATCATCATCTTTCACAGCGCAGCCGCCGGCATGATCGCGGCCGCACTCGGCACCTGGTTCTACGCGGTCTACAGCGGCGCGAAGAATCGGTCATTCCAGCTCGAGCCGTTCGCTGCGGGCGCGCAACTCGCGCTTGCGTACTCGATGGTGGCGCTGCTCTACACCCGCGCGGTCGCATTCGGCGCGCCGGTGATCTCCAAGGTATCCGGCTACGTATTGCTGCTCGTCGGATATCTCGTTTTCCAACTGCTCTTCGTTTCGCTCAAGCGCTGGTTCGAAGGCGACTCCGGCCCGCTCGATTTCCGCCGCGTGGTGATGGCTCAGGGCCGCACGCTCATCCTCGGCAGTCCTCTCGTCGGAATCGAGGTGCTGCTCTTTGAGCAGTGGGGCATCGCAGGCTTCGCCCTCGGCACGATTCCGTTGTTTCTCATTGCATTCGCAGTGCGGGGCGAGAATCGCAGCCAGCAGCAGAATGCGGACCTCGTTCGCCAGAACCGCGAGCTCTCGATCCTCACCGAGTCGTCGACGCAGATCCTCTCGGCCGAAGGCGATCAGGAAACGCTGCGCAGGTTGATGACTCTTCTGACGCGGCTCGCGAAGCTGCAGGCGTGCGCGGTCGTCACGTGGGAGACGAACCCGGACATTCCGGGCACCGTGTATCGCTTCGGCGACTGTCTGCCGACCGATCAGGACATTCTGAAGTGGGTCGACTCCGCCGGTTTCTCGCAGTCCGCGCCGAGCCGTGCATTCGTCTTCCACGCCGACATGCGGCGCTTCCCGCTGTCGAGCGCGCACGCGATTCAGGTGCTGATCGGCATTCAGACGCAGGAAGTCATCTACGGCATTCTCATCTTCGAGACGGAGGATCTCTCGATCCTCAAGACGGGGAGCCTCAACCTGCTGACGCTGCTCGTGAATCAGACGGCGCTGTCGCTGCAGGATCAGTTGCTGCGGCGCGAGATGCGCGAGAAGACGGAGCTGCTCGAGAAGCAGGCCTCGACAATGTCGATGATCAACAAGTTGTCGAACGAGTTGATCGGATCGTTCGAGATCGACGAGGCGCTGACGCGCATCGCGGAAGCGATCCGCTCGTCGCTGGGATTCGAAGTCGTCGTCTTCGCGCTGTATGACGAGAAGCGGGACGAATATGTCCGCCGCGCGCACGTCGGTCTCGACGAGGTGTGGGAAGAGGTGAAGACGCGCAAGGTCTCGGCGAAAGCGGTCGAGGCGTTCTTCAATCCCGAGTTCCGGCTGCTCAACTCCTACTTCGTTCCGCATACGTCGCTGCGGCCGAGCGATCACGACTTCGTCGTCGTGCCGGAAGAGACAGGCATTCTCATGCCCGACGAGTGGCACGAGAACGACATGCTGATGGTCCCGCTCGCAGCGAACGAGAAGCAGATCGGCTATCTGTCGGTGCGATCTCCGCACGACGGGAAGGTTCCGTCGACCGATCAGGTCCAGACGCTGGAAGTCTTCGCAAATCTCGCGGTGAACTCCGTGCAGTCGGCGCATCAGTACGGCCAGATCAAGCGGTTGACGACGCTCGACGTTCTCACCGCCGCGTTCAATCACCGCTACTTCCAGGACATGCTGGGGAAAGAGATTCACCGGCACGCGCGCAACGGCCACGAATTCGCTCTGGCCATGATCGACATCGACAACTTCAAACGGATCAACGACTCGTTCGGCCACCCGGTGGGCGACGACATCCTGAAGGGACTCGTGGAAGAGCTGATGACGAATGCGCGCGACAGCGACATCGTCTCGCGGTATGGCGGAGAGGAGTTCGCCATCATCTTCCCCGAGGCGACGAGCGTGGCGGCCCGCGAAGCGGTGAACCGGCTGCGCGAGCTCGTCGAGAAACGCGAGTTCCCGCAGCCTGCCATCAATCGCACTCTGCGCATCACGATCAGCGTCGGTGTCGCCGTCTTCCCCCGCGACGGCGTGAACTCGGCCGATCTGATCGCCCGCGCCGACGCCGCCCTCTACTGGGCGAAGAAGCACGGCAAGAATCAGGTCGCCATGGCCTCCGAAGTCCTCGCCGACGGCCAGATGGCGTTATGAGCGAGTGACGAGTGATGAGACTAGTGACGAGTGAAGAGTGACGAGTGATGAGTGATGAGTGACGAGTGATGAGTCCTGAGCAGTGCTCTTCACTCTTCACTCGTCACTCTTCACTCTTCACTGTTCACTGGTCACAATACGCCATGCGCAAACTGCTCGTCCTTTCCCTGCTCGCTCTTCCTCTCGCAGCACAGACGCTCACCGATCGTGTGAACAGCGAGCTGCCGCAGCTCATCGAAACGTACAAGACGCTCCACAGCTCGCCGGAGCTCTCGACGCAGGAGGCGAAGTCTTCGTCTCTCGTCGCGACTCGTTTGAAGGAGATGGGCTACGAGGTGTCGGAACGCGTCGGGAAGTACACCGACACGCAGGCTGTCTGCTACGGCGTCGTGGCCGTGATGAAGAACGGCAAGGGTCCCACGGTCCTCATCCGCAGCGACATGGATGCGCTGCCCATCGAAGAGCAGACCGGACTTCCGTACGCGAGCCTCAACAAAGGTGTGATGCACGCCTGCGGTCACGATGTGCACATGACGGCGCTGCTCGGCACCGCGAAGCTGCTCGCGTCCATGAAGGACAAGTGGCATGGAACGCTCGTGCTGGTCGGGCAGCCGGCGGAGGAAGTCGTGAAGGGCGCCGGCGCGATGCTGCGCGATGGCCTCTACGAGCGCTTTCCGAAGCCGGACTACGCGATCGCCCTGCATGATCACGCCGGGCTCGCCGCCGGCACGGTCGGTTATGTGCCCGGCTACATGATGGCGGCCGCCGATTCCGTCAACGTGACAATCCGCGGTCTCAGCGGGCACGGTGCCGCACCGGAGAAGACGAAGGATCCGATCGTGATGGCGTCGGAGTTCGTGATGCAGGTGCAGACGCTGGTTAGCCGCGAGAACTCGCCGCTCGATCCCGTCGTCGTCACCGTCGGCTCGATCCACGGCGGGACGAAGCGCAACATCATCCCCGACGAAGTGCAGTTGCTGATGACGGTCCGCACGTACAAGCCGGAGGTGCGCAAGCGCGTGCGCGAAGGCATCGTGCGCGTTGCGAAAGGTGTCGGCGTTCTCAACGGTCTCGCCGAGGATCGGATGCCGGTGGTGGAGTTTCTGGAAGGGGAGTCGATCGGCTCGACGTACAACGATCCGGCGCTGACCGAGCGTCTCGTCCGCGCGGCATCGAAGGAGCTCGGGGCGGCGAACGTCGTCAAGATCGATCCGCTGATGGTGAGCGAGGATTTCAGCCTCTACTCGCTCGATCACAAGATCCCCGCCCTCATGTTCAACCTCGGCGCCGTCGAGCCGGCGCGCGTTGCGTCGGGCGAGCCGCTGCCGTCGCTGCACTCGTCGAAGTTCGCGCCCGTTCCCGATGCCACGATCCGGACCGGAGTGCGATTGATGGTGGCGTCTGCGCTCGATTTGCTGAAGTAGCCGTCACTTCACGCGAGTGGTGTGCGGACGAGGCGGCCGCACACCGCTCACCATCTGCACGATCAGCCAGACGCCGAACGCACACGACGCGATTCCGATCACGACGCCGCTCGCGCGCGTGAGAAATCCGAGGAAGTGATCGAGCTCGAGCAGGTGGAGCTTGCCGAGCAGGTAATGCCAGTCGTGCTCGAGATCCTCCTGCGACGCGAACCCGACGAGCGGCAGCTCCTGTGAGCGGGCGTCGGCGATGTACGCCGAGAGCTCCGCGAGACTGTAGGAGAGCCAGAAACCGCCGACCGTGATCCCGAAGAATTCTTCCTGGCGATGGAAGATCACGATGACCGCGATCGGGACCGCGATCTGGAAGACGCTACCCATCAGCACCGCGATGAACTGCGGCGCCCACGAGAACGCGAGATGTCCCATCTCATGGAAGCCGAGTGTGATGCCGTAGAAGATCGTCCAGCGTGTGACGTCGGTGATCTTGAGGTACTCGAGGTAGACGAGCACGAGCAGCAGCAATGCGTATCCGAGCCACGCGCGTCCGCGCGCCCACTCGCGTGCGGCGCCGAGAAAGTCCGTCAGCACGAATCCATTCTAGAATCCCGCGCCGCATGAATGATCCATCCATCAATCCTCGCGAGACAGGGTTCGTCCGTCTCGATCTGCAGCAGCTCTTCGGCAACGGCCATCCGGTGATTCTCGAAATCGGCTCGGGGAAGGGGCGCTTTCTCATCAGCACCGCGATCGAGCGGCCGGACGTCAATCTGATCGGCATCGAGAAGTCGCTCCACTACCACCGCGTCATCCGCGAGCGGGTGATGAAGCGGAACCTCACGAACATCCGCCTGATCAATCACGATGCATATCTGGTGATGAAGGAGATGATCCCCGCGGAATCGATCGCGGAAGTGCACATCTACTTTCCCGATCCCTGGCCGCGGAAGCGCGAGCAGAAACGGCGCATCATCAGGCCCGAGGTGTTGAGCGAGATCGAGCGGGTGCTGGTGCGCGATGGCTCGGCGATTTACGTGACCGATCACCAGGAGTACTTCGAAGCCGCGGCGCCGCTGATCGAGCAGCGGTTTCCGTCCGAGCGCAGGATTCCCGGTCCCGGCGATGCTCCGCGCACGAACTACGAGGCGAAGTATCGCGAAGAGGGGAGGCCGATCTACGAGATCCGCTTCCGGAAGCCGCTACAATCGACGGAGTGAGAATCCTCGGCGTCGATCCCGGCTCGATTACCACAGGCTTTGGAGTGATTGACTACGAGCGCGGACGGCTCGCGCTGGTGGAGCAGGGGGCGATCGGGACGAGGCGCGGTGCCGAGCTCGCGGAACGGCTGGCGCGGATTCATGGCGAGCTCGCCGCGATCATTGCCCGAACGCAGCCGGCCGCCATCGCCGTGGAGACACCGTTCGCGGGAAACAACGTGAAGAGTCTCGTGCAGCTCGCGCATGCGCGCGGAGTGATTCTGCTCGCGGCGCAGAGCGCGGGGCTGCAGATCTTCGAGTACGCGCCGCGGTCGGTGAAGAGTGCCGTGGTCGGCTACGGCGGCGCGGAAAAGGAGCAGGTCGCGAAGATGGTGCGGCTTCTGCTTCCCGCTTGCGCATCGATGCAACTCGCAGCCGACGCAGCCGACGCTCTCGCCGTCGCCATCTGCCACGCACACAGCTCGGGCAGAACGAATCGCCTGACCGTGAGAGCGGGGGCATGAGCTCCACGCTGCCTGAAGAGGAAACGCTCGAGTCGGAAGCGCAGGCCGCTCCGAGCTGGTTTGCGCGCACCTTCAGCGCGCTGCGCCATCAGAACTTCCGGCGGATGTGGTTCGGCGCCTTCACGTCGACGACGGGAACGTGGATGCAGACCGTCGCGCAGAGCTGGGTCGTCCTCTCGATGACGAACTCCGCATTTCTGCTCGGCGTCGACGGATTCCTGTCGAGCGGGCCGATGCTGCTCTTCTCGCTCATCGGCGGCGCGCTCGCCGACCGGCTCGAGCGGCGCCGCATCATGCTCACCTCACAGTATCTGCAGATGACCTTCGCCTTCGTGCTCGGCGCGTTGATCTGGACGAAGCACGTGAAGGTCTGGCACATCTTCCTGCTGTCGTTCCTCACCGGAAGTGCGCAGTCGTTGAGCGGGCCGGCGTACATCGCGCTGCTGCCGACGCTCGTTCCGCGCGAGGATGTGCAGAACGCGGTGGCGATGAACTCGATGCAGTTCAATCTGGCGCGCGTGATCGGCCCGATCTTCGCCGGCTTTGCGCTCACTGCATTCGGCGCGGCGGTCTGCTTCGGTTTGAACGGGCTGTCGTTCATCGCGGTGATCATCGCGCTGATGCTGATCAGCGCGCCGGCCATCGCGAACAAGTCCGATGAGAAGCGCGGCATCTTCGACGAGATGAAGGATGGCTTCCGCTTCGTGTGGCAGCGGAAGTCGCTTCAACTGCTGACGTTTCTCTCGTTCGCGGGCACGTTTCTCGGCATGCCCATCGTGACGTTTCTTCCCGTCGTGGCACGCTCGATCTTCAAGCTCGATGCGCGCGGCTATTCGTGGCTGCTGACGGCCTATGGGATCGGGTCGGTCGCCGGAGCGCTCGTCGTCGCGGGGACAGGACATGCGAACAAGAAGGGGCGTGCGGCGCTGTCGCTGCAGGCCGCATTTGCGTGTCTGCTCGTCGCGTTCGCGTTTTCCAGAACGCTCGCGCTCAGCATGTTGATCGCGTTCTTCGCCGGCGCGTGCATCGTCGGCGTGATCTCACTGTACAGCTCGCTGGTGCAGCTCACGACCAGCGATGCGATGCGTGGCAGAGTGATGTCGATCTTCATGCTCGCGTTTCGCGGCGGGATGCCGCTCGGGAATCTGCTCGCCGGATGGGTTGCGGAGCGCTGGTCGATCACCGTTGCGCTCGCGGTGAACGGATCGCTGCTGGCCATCGTGGCCGTCGTCTTCCTGCTGCGAGGCACCGATCTCGACAGCGGCCTCGCCCCCGCGTAGGAGCGCGGGCGTCCCGGCCGGCGACGGGAGACGGTGCACGGGCGGGACGCCCGCGCACTGCGGACGGGACGTCCGCGCTCCAGAATCTTCCAAGGATTTCGAAAAGACTCGCCGGCGGCTTGAACCGATACTGAGCCGCGATGAAGTACGATGAACCGAATCCGGACAAACGTATGTACAAGCGAGCCCTCTTGCCGGCCGCGGTGTTCATGCTCGTCTGCCTGAGGTCCCGGGCGCAGCAGGCGCCGTGGCACACCGAAGCAGTTTCGCCCCGCTCTTCACTTCCCTCCGTCTCCGCCGATCTCGGATATCCGGGGCCGTACGTGCCATGGCGGAGTGCACCGATCACGCTGCATGCGAAGGCCTCCGATGCGCCGTTCGACGGCTACATCGGTTTTCACTTTCGCGTAAAGGACCATCGCACGTACGACACGCCGGTGATCGCGCGCGCGACGCTGAAGCCGCATGAGTCGTGGACGTTCACGACTTACGCGCACCTGCGGCGCGGAGATCAATCCGATCGCGGCAGCGACCAGGTCGGCCGCGAGCTCGGCATCGAGTGGCGCGACCGGTCGAAGAGCGTGATCGCGGTCAAGGCGGCGGGTGTGCCGCCGTGGACGACGTGGCACGATGCAGCGATTCCGTTGCGCGTCGACGCAAACGCGTCCGCGCCCCGGCAGGTCTTCGGCCGAAACGCATACGTCGATACTCCAGGGAACCTCTCCGACACCGCGCGCTGGTACGCCGGTTTCTCTTCCGTCGTGATTGCCACCGAGGCGTGGCTCGACCTTCCGATCCGAGTGCGCCAGGCGATCTTCGGCTCCTCACTGCCGGTCGTCTTTCACGGTCTGCCGCGCGCGAATCAACAGCTCACGGAGCTCGATCGCGCACTGCTGCCCGTCTCCTTCTCGATGCAGTCGAATCTCCGCGTCGTTCCTCCACCGTATGGCGACGGACGGCAGATCGCGATGCCGATGTCGTGGACCGCGAAGCCATTTGCCGATCGTGTCGGGACAGGTGCGATGCCGTTCATGGTGCGTACGCCGGCCTCGACCTGGGCTGCCACCGAAGACGTGATTCGGTTTCCGCTGCCGGAGACGCGTCGCGAAGATCTCGCCGCGGTGAATGAGGAACGGTCGATCTACTCCGAGGCTGAGCATCAGCTCCCGAGCCTTTCGCAGATCGTCGGGCACTACTGGTCCGCGACCTGGCTCCTGGGTGCTGCCCTCGCTGCGATCGCAGGGTGGATCGTGTTGCGGCGTCAGCCTCGGTTTGCCGTGGTCGCTGCTCTGCTGGTGTTCGCGGGGGGGTGTCTGATCGCGAGGAACGCCATTCGTCCCGCATCCGAAGAACGGCACATGCAAACGACGTCGCTGATTCAGCCGGGGCTCGTCTCCGTCGCGCGCATCACGACGTGGTATGGCCCGTCGCCGGTTCCTGCGGCAACGATCGACGGCGAGATTGCGCGGACCTCGCTGACGAATGCCGATGAATTGTGGGGACGTACCGAAGAGCGGACAGGGACCACGCCGATGCTGATGGGCAGCTTCACGTCTCCTCGCGATTGGGAGGGAATGAGGCGTTCGACCTATCGTCGTGAGATCGCGCCGGCCACTCCCATTCGTGTTCGCACTATCGATGGGACCCGGCTGCAGGTCGAATACGACGCGCCATTCCCCCTGCATAGCGTCTACGCGGAGTGGGTTTGTGGGGATCGCTTTTGCAGCGGGATGGGAAGCGCGTCCGGAAAGAAGGGGAAGGCCACCGTCGAGGACCGGAGATTCTCCTGGATCGACCCGGAGAGCTTCAGGTTTCTCCCGCTGCAGGGGCGTGGATATCCGCGCGCCAATCTGCTGGGAGATCACGAGGTGCTCGACTGGTCATCGGAAGAGGATGGGCATTCCAGATCCTTCGCGATCCGCGGCAATGTCCGGATCGTGGACGGCGTACCGTCGGCGTCCTTCGCACTTCCCGTGGCATCGATGCACGGCGATGAGAACGTAACCGTGGCCATCACCGAGATATGGAACGTCCGCGAAGTCTCGCTCCTTACGAGCCGCGGAGCTGTCGTACTGCCGGCAGCAAAACAAAGAGTCTTCGCGATCCCTAACGATCTGCTGCATCAGGTGCTCGCCGAAGGCGGCGTGATGAGGCTCCGCATCGACGCGACTCCTCCGCCGATTCCACCCTACTTCAAGGACATCATGATCGAAGTCCGGGAGAACAAACGATGACTGAACATGCGATAGTCGCCGACTCACTTCTCAAGCGATACGGCCGCGTCACCGCGCTTCGCGACGCCTCCTTCGCGGTGAAGAAGGGGACGATTACCGGCTTCATCGGCCGCAACGGCGCGGGCAAGACGACGACGCTCAAGATCGTCTCCACGCTCCTCGACGCAGACGACGGCACGTGCCACGTCCTCGGCGACGACGTCCGGAGAAACGAATATTCCATTCGCGGCCGCCTCGGATTTCTGCCCGACTCCTTCGAGCTTCCTTCGACGCTGACGCTGCGCGAATACCTCGGCATCTTCACCGAGCTCTATCCGATTGCGCGCGGCGACCGGAAGCGCCGCATCGACACGACGCTGCAGTTGACGCGGACGGAGGAGCTCGCGGATCGCAGGCTGCACGCGCTGTCGAGAGGCGAAGTCCAGCGCGTCGGCCTGGCGCGCGCGCTGATTCACAATCCGGAAGTCCTCATTCTCGACGAGCCGGCGGCAGGTCTCGATCCGCATGCGCGCGTCGAGTTGAAAGAGCTCCTGCGGCTCCTGCGCGAGCGCGGGAAGACGATCTTCCTTTCGTCTCACGTGCTCGCCGACCTCGAGGAGATCTGCGACGAGCTCGTCGTCATCAAGAAGGGGACGGTCATCTTCTCCGGCGACATCGCAGGGTTCCGCAGGCAGATGCGCTCCACGACGCGCTGGCGCCTGAGCGCGGTGAGCCGCGCGATCTCGCTTCCTTCCGGACTCCGCGGTGAGGTCGTCGAGAGCGGCCCGACATCGATCGAGTTCGAAGGCGATCTCACTGCGGCCGAGCGCGCGCGCTGGATCGCGGATCTCGTCGCGCGCGGCATCGACGTGTGCGAAGTCACGCCGCTCCGCTCCACGCTGGAGCAGGAATTCGCGAAGGCGGTGGAGGAAGAGGAAGAGATGGAGGCCGCGTCGTGATCGCCATCCTTCACTACGCGCTTCTGAAAGGAACACGCGACAAGTCCACCGTGATCTTTCTGCTGACGCCGATCACGATGGTGGTCGCGTCTCTCATCGGCGTGGTCGTGGCGAGCGGCCATCCGTCCTTCCCGCTCTACTACTCACTGGACTGGACGCCGGCGCAGAACGCGTCGCAGGTGGCCTTCATCTCGACGATGTGCACGGTCTGCTTCGCGAGTCTCTCGGGCTTCTGGATGTTCCGCTCGGAAGTCGCAACCAGGGCGATCGGAAGCTTTGTGCTCGCGAAGCGCCCCATCGTCATCATCCTGGCGATGATCGTCCACTCGTCGGCGATCGCGGTGTTGTCATGGATTCCGGCGATCGCGGCCGCGCGAGTCCTGACCGGCGCGGCGCCGCCCGATACCGTCAGGCTCACGCTTGCCGTGATCGTGATCTCGATCGCGTCGTCGGCGATGGGCGCCATGTTCGTGATGATCTCCGCCCAGCCGCAGATGCTCATCGGCGCGTATTGCGGATCGTGTTTCTTTCTTCCGTTTCTCGTGCTCGAGTCCAACCGGCCGAAGGTGATGATGCTGGCCGTCGTCACCGCGGTCCTCAGCACGACGATTGCGACGTTCTTACTGGAGCGGCGATGCACTACCTAGCACTTGCGCGTTTCCGCATGCTGACGATTCTTCGTACGTCGACAGGGATCTTCATCATTTGTCTGATCCCCTGCGCGTTCTTCGCGGTTGGGCTCAGTACGATCACCGAGCCGATCTTCCGGACGGAGCCGTGGGAGTTTCTGCGGATCAATGCGTCCTTTGCGATCTGCGGCTGGGTCTTTCACGGCGTCTTCATCGCATTCGCCGCGATGCTGACGGGGAAGGTGAAGTCCGCGTACGACGACGTCACGATCGGAGTGAAAGCCGATCTGATGGATCTTGCGCCGGTTTCTCCCGGCGAGCGGTTCTGGGGTGAAGCGCTCGGTACGTTCGCAGCGATGGCGCTCATCCATCTCTGCACGTTGCCCCTGCTTTCGGTGCTTGCGGCGCTCTGTCCGCTGCCGACCTCCGCGTTCCTCTGGATCGAGCTGGTCATCATCGCCTGCGTGTTTCTGGCGAGCGCCAGCGCGGCGTGGCAGCGCCGTGCGCCGCGCACGAAGTTCAGCGCGACGCGCGGTCCTCGCAATGCGATCGTCATCGCGATCCTGCTGCTGTCGATCGTGCCGCTCACGACGCGCTGGGTTGCTTTCCGCGATGCGCTGACGACGTTCATGCAGTACCGGGTCTCGCCGAAGGGGTGGGCCGACGTCGTCGGCGCCGTCGACAATCCGCTGCTGATGGTGACGCTCGTCTCGCTGCTCTATCTCGGAACGATGACCTACTACTACGTCAGCGCGACCCGCAAGCGGGCACTGGAGAACTGACATGCATTGCACCCTTTGTGGAAGTGAGAATCGCGACAACGCGAAATTCTGCGATTCGTGCGGCGGCTCGCTCGATCGCACCGTCACACGTACCGGCATCGATCCCGACCTCGATGCCGTTCGCAAAGCCTTTCATGATCGTTACGTCGTCGAGTCGCTCCTCGGCCGCGGCGGAATGGGCAACGTGTACAAGGCGCGCGAGCGGACTCTCGACCGGTACGTCGCGCTGAAGATCGTTCCCGAATATCGGGCGAAGGACGCGCAGTTCATCGAGCGCTTCCGCCGCGAGGCGCGCATCGCCGCGCGGCTGCGGCATCCGCGCATCGTCTCCGTTCACGAGGTCGGCTCGATGGGTCCGTTCCCTTACTTCTCGATGGACTTCATCGAGGGGAGCACGCTGCGCGCGCTCGTCGAGCGCCGTAAGCCGCTGCCGCAGGAAGACTCGATCGCAATCGTCGTCGAGATCTGCCGCGCGGTTGCGCATGCGCACAACAAAGGCATCATCCACCGCGATCTGAAGCCGGAAAACGTGATGATCGACAACGAAGGAGATGTCTTCGTCATGGACTTCGGCCTGGCACGTGCCGCCGAAGACGCCGTGATCACGACGCCCGGAATGATCATGGGGACGCCGTACTACATGAGCCCGGAGCAGCTCGCAGGAGAGAAGCTCGACGAGCGCAGCGACATCTACTCGATCGGTCTCGTTCTCTACTACTGCCTGACCGGCGAGGACCTGTTTCGCGCGGATGGTGTGACGGCGATTCTCGCGAAGCACGCCGCGATTCAGGTCCGCGAGCTCGTCAAGGAAAATTCACTGCTGCCGCCGAATCTGGAGGACGTTCTCGTGTCGATGCTCGAAGAAGATCGCAACATGCGCGCAAGATCGGTGAAGGAGATCCTGGAGCGGCTGACGCTGCGCCGCATCGTGGCCCTGGGCCTCGCGGCGACGGAGGGGCAACCGCTGCCGGCGGAGAACACCCCGACGGTTGCGTTCGCAGAAACGCACGCATCGCCGGCCGAAGATTCGGCGATCGTCGTGGCCGCGGAACGGCGCAAGGCACGCCTCCGTTCGTTGCTGGATTCGTTCTAGACGGCGTAGGACAAGCTCGAGAGCTTGTCCTTTCATCGTCACGTCTCCTGCATAATCTCTCGTGAATGCGTGTTCGCTTCACACGATTCACGTTCGACTCGGACCAGCGGCTGCTGCTCGACGGCGGCCAGCCGCTGCACATCGGTCCGAAGGCGTTCCAGCTTCTGGAGATTCTGATTCGCAACGCGCCGCGCGCGCTCAGCAAGAAGGAGCTGTTCGAAGAGATCTGGCCCGATACGTTCGTCAACGAGGCGAATCTCGCCGGCCTCGTCAACGAAGTGCGCGCAGCGCTGGGCGAGAGCGCGCGCGAACAGCAGTTCATTCGCACGGTTCACGGATTCGGCTACGCATTCGTCGGAACCATCGACAATCCCGAGATCGCGCCGCCTGCTGCCATCGTCATATTTCGCGGTCAGGAGTTTCCTCTCAAGGAAGGTGTGAACGTCCTCGGCCGCGACGCGAGTGCAGACATTCAGATCGACGACGGCACCGTATCGCGCCGCCACGCGTCGATCACGATCACCGGCACCGCCGTGCTGCAGGATCTCGACAGCAAGAACGGCACGTTCATCGAAGGTGTCCGCATCACCGAACCGATGACTCTCGGCGACGCCCAGACATTCGTCCTCGGCGATGCCTCAGTCGCCTTTCGAAGATCGCAGGCTGCGAGTACGACGGTCACCGTCGCGAAAGTATCGCCCGCCGCGGGCTGAGGCCTTTACTTCTTCGCAGCCTGCGCCGCCTTCGCCATCTCCGTTCTCATGCTCTTCGTACTGGCGAGCAGTTCCGGATCGGTGATCTGCGGCAGCAGCGCATCGATGATCGCCAGCGCCTCGCCGAACTTTCCACGGTTCGCGAGCTCGATCGCATGATTGATCTCGACCGCCTGCCGCTCCGCGCCCCGATGACTCTCGTAGTCGGCGAGCACGGTCGTGATTCGCGCGCGCAGCTCCGCGTCCGTCGTCTCGTTCAGGACCGTGCGCAGAATGGGGACGGCGTCGTCCATCTTCTCCTGCTTGATCAGCGATTCGGCGCGGCGCAGTCGGCAGAAGAGAATGGACTCGCGGCACTGCCGGATCGTCTCCCGGTTTCCCGTGCGCGCGACGACGTCGTTGAGGATGCGCGACGCGTCATCGATGCGATCGGCTCGCGCGTAGAGCTGCACGAGATTGACCGCGGCGTCTTCCTGTCCCGGCGCGAGCGCCAGACTCTTCTCCAGCGCGGCGATTCCCGGCGCCGGAGCATCGTCCGAGATCACGTACGTCGCGCCGACCGCCGCCCATGCGCGCGCGGAACCGGGGGCGAGCTGCGCCGCGCGCTCGAGCAGACCGCGCGCACGATGAACTTCCGATGCCGGAGCGTTTCCTCGCTGGGCCGCCTCGTTCGCTGCGCGAAAGACCGTGAGGCCGTATGACAGATAGACGCCGGGATCGTTCGATCCGAATTTCACGGCGCGCTCGTATTCAACCGATGCCTCCGCGATGCGCCCGCCGAGGTCGTGAAGGAGGGCGAGAGTGGCGTAGGCGCCGGCACTGTCGTTCTGTTCGTAGATTGCGGTCCTCAGGAATCGCTCTGCTTCAGCGGAGGCGCGGCCGTTGGAGCCTCGCGTGAGGAGATCGCCGAGCCGGTAGAGAACTTCAGCATGAGCCATCGTCTTCGGCGCCGCCACCGGCGGAATCGCAAGATCGGCGACGGCATAGCGGCGATACTGAAACGAGAGGCGCCGCACGTAGGCCTTCAGCTCTTTCTCCATGTCGTCGAACGACGAATTGAAGGCGGCGAGGAATGCCTCGCCGGCCGATTGATTCGAAGCGAGGAGCGTGAGGAACTTCGGCAATTGAGCGTGCCGCTCGGGAGAGTTGAGGAGGTAGTGCACCATCGCCCACGACTCCGCGTAGAACACTCCCTGCCGCGAACCTTCGTTGTAATCCTTCGATGCGGTGTCGACGGCGAAGAGCTCTGCCAGCGGGATCAGCGGCTGATCGCGCAGCCAGAGGACGTGTTCTTTGATGGGAATGCCGAGATCGACATCCTCGCCTCGCGCGGAGAAGGTCGAGTAGTACTCCGCGATTCCTTCATGAAACCAGAGCGGCAGGCCGGCCAGTGTGTTCTTCACGAAGTAGTGCGTCAGCTCGTGGTAGACGACGCGATCGATCCCGCCCGGTGCGTCGGCATCGAGCAGGATGAAGTTCGCCTGGTCGCCGCCGAGAAAGAGGCCGCTCACGCCGGCGCGGCGCCCCAGCGTCAGATCGCGATACGGCGCGAACGACGACTCGTTGCGGAAGATGTAGACGTTGGTCGGGACGGCGGAGTGGACTTTCAGTTGCGTGATGCGGCCCACGGCCTCGCGCATCCGCACGAGGTTCTGCGCGATCTCCGAAGTCTGGCGCTCGCTCGCGTTGCTGAAGATGTGCAGATCGCCGGTCTCGATCTCGATCCACTTCTCGCGCTCGGAGGGAAGGTCGACGGCGAAGGAGGGGAGTGCGAACGCAAGTGCGAGGGCCGCGGCGAGGATCCGGAGCATGGAACCAGTGTAGGGCAACGCCGCTGGTTGTCCGGATTCTGCCATTAGCGTGACGCACGGTTTTTGCTTAGAATCCGTGACCCTCATGGGGAAGCAGAAAACGACACAGTCTGCAGCCGTCGCCGAGGCGGCGGCATGCGCGCCGGAATGGACCGAAATCCTCCGGCAAATGATCTTCATCCGCCGCTTCGAAGAAGCGACGGAGCGTGAGTTCCGCCGCGGCAAAATCGGCGGATATCTCCACGTCTACTCAGGGCAGGAAGCCGTTGCCGTCGGCATCCTCAGTGCGACGAAGAAGGACGACATCGTGTTCGCGGGCTATCGCGATCACGCTCATACCCTCCTCCTCGGTTCGGATCCAGGCCGCGTCATGGCCGAGCTCTTCGGGAAAGCCACCGGTGTCTCGAAAGGCAAGGGCGGCTCGATGCATCTCTTCGATGTCGAGCATGGCTTCTACGGAGGCTATGGGATCGTCGGCGGGCATCTCACGCTCGCCGCCGGCTCCGCATTCGCGCTCCGCTACAAGGAAACCGACCGCATCGCGGTCTGCTACTTCGGCGATGGAGCGATGAACATCGGCTCGTTCCACGAGGCGATGAACATGGCCGGCCTGTGGGGGAAGCAGGGGATGTGTCCCGTGCTCTTCGTCATCGAGAACAACGGCTACGCGATGGGCACTTCGGTCGAGCGTCACTCGGCGCTGACTGATCTTGCGGCGCGCGTGCGCGCCTACAACATCCCGAGCGAGAAGGTTGACGCGCAGGATGTCTTCGCGGTGCGCGGTGTTGCCGATCGCGTCGTGAAGCAGATTCGCGAGACGGGCCAGCCGTACTGCATCGAAGCGATCACGTATCGCTTTTCCGGTCACGGCGCGGCCGACATTCTCCAGCCGTACCGTTCGAAGGATGAAGTCGAGCAGCACAAGCACCGCGATCCGATTCTGATTCTGAAGAATCGTCTGCAGGAGATGTGTGGCCTGAAAGACGAGACGATCCAGAGCTTCGAAGATGAAGCCGCGGAGCGCGTCGCCGCCGCGGTGAAATTCGCCGAGGAGAGTCCGCTGCCGGAAGGTGGGGAGCTGTTCCATGATGTCGTGGCCGAGCATGGGCCGCGGCCGGTGGCGGAGGATACGGTCCGATGAGCGAGATGAGTTACCGCGACGCGATTCGCGCCGCGATGATGGAAGAGATGGATCGCGATCCGAGCGTCCTCATCATGGGTGAGGACATCGGCATCTACGAAGGGACGTTCCGCATCACCGCCGGCATGCTGAAGAAGTACGGTGCGAAGCGCGTGATCGATACGCCGATCGCGGAAGCGGGAATGGTCGGCACGGCAGTCGGCATGGCGATGCTGGGACTTCGCCCGATCGTCGAGATGATGACCGTGAACTTCGCGATCGTCGCCGCCGATCAGATCCTCAATCATGCGGCGAAGATCCGCTACTTCTCCGGCGGGCAGGTCGACATTCCGGTCGTGATTCGCGGGCCGCATGGTGCAGGCGTGCAGCTTTCCGCGCAGCACTCGCAGTCGTTCGAATCGTTCTATGCGCACTTTCCGGGACTCAAGGTCGTTGCGCCGGGATCGCCGGCCGACGCGAAGGGACTGCTGAAGACCGCGATCCGCGGAAAGGATCCGGTGATGTTCCTCGAGAGCGCCGCGCTGTACGGCATGAAGGGAGAAGTTCCGGACGACCCGAACTTCACCGTGCCGTTCGGCGAGTCGCGCCTCGCGCGCGAAGGGCGCGACGCGACGATCGTGTCGTGGGGCCGCATGCTGCAGCTCTCGCTCATCGTCGCCGAGAAGCTCGCGAAGGATGAGGGGATCGAGCTCGAAGTGATCGATCTCCGCTGTCTGCGGCCGCTCGACATGGAGCCGGTCTACGCCTCGGTCTCGAAAACGCATCGCGCGATCGTCGTGCAGGAGCAGTGGAAGCCGTTCGGTCCGGGCGCGGAGATCTCCGCGAGCATCAACGAGAGGATGTTCGACGAGCTCGATGCGCCGGTCGCGCGTGTTACCGGCGAGGACGTCCCGATGCCGTACGCGCGCAACCTCGAGCTGCTGGCAACGCCGCACGAAGAGCATGTGGTCGCGGCGGTGAAGCGCGTGCTGTACAGGGAGTGAGTGACGATGGAAATCATCATGCCCAAGATGGGCGATGCGATGAGCGAGGGGAAAGTCGTCCGCTGGTACAAGAAGGCGGGCGATGCAGTGAAGAAGGGCGAGCCTGTGCTCGAGATCGAAACCGACAAGGTCAATCTCGATCTCGAAGCCGAACAGGATGGAACCCTCGCCGAAGTGAGCGCGGCGGAAGGGGAGGTCGTGCCGGTCGGCGGCCGTCTCGCCGTCGTGCTGGCGGCGGGAGAGAAAGCGCCCGAGCCTTCTCGCCGCGCGACGGACCGCAAGGATTCGGTGAAGCATTCGACGGGCGAGTATGGCGAAGCCGTCGAGATGAAAGGCCCGCGCGTCGATCGCGCCGCGGCGCCGCCGGTCGCCGCCAACGTCGTCGCCATCCCGGCGGCAGGCGGACGTCGCAGATCCTCTCCGCTCGCGCGAAAGATCGCAGCAGACATGGGCGTGAGTCTCGATCAGATTCAGGGATCGGGACCGAATGGCCGCATCGTCGCCAGCGACATCAAGAATGTAGGTGTACGACAGGCGCCCTCGCCTGTCGCAATGAAGGCGCCCGGAGGACAGGCGGGGGCGCCTGTCCTACATGCGCAGTCCGTTCCGCTGTCGGCGATGCGCCGCACGATCGCGAAGCGGCTGGCCGAGTCGACCGGTCCCATCCCGCACTTCTATCTGACCGCCGACTACGACGTCACGAACCTGCTCTCGATGCGCACGCAGCTCAACGAGGCGCTCGGCGCGAAGCTCAGCGTCAACGACTTCATCGTGCGCGCCGCGGCGCTCGCACTGCGCCATCATCCCGCCGTCAATTCGAGCTGGAGCGATGATGCGATCTCCCAGCATGGCGAGATTCATATCGGCATCGCCGTCTCCACTCCTGAAGGGCTGATCACGCCTGTCGTCCGCAATGCCGATCAGAAGTCGATCGCCGACATCGCCGCGGAAGTGCGCAGCCTTGCGGAGAAGGCGAAGAATCGCAAGCTGCAGCCTCACGAGTACCAGGGATCCACGTTCACCATCTCCAACCTCGGCGCGTGGGGAATCGAAGAGTTCACCGCGATCATCAACCCGCCGAATGTGGCGATTCTCGCGATCGGCGCCGCGGAGGCGCGGCCCGTTGTGAATCAGGAGCGACAGATCGTCGTCCGCGACCGTATGAAGATTACGATGTCCTGTGATCATCGGGTGATCGACGGTGCGGCCGGCGCGGAGTATCTGAAGACGCTGAGGCAGTACCTCGAGCAGCCGATCCGACTGCTCCTATGAGACTGGCGCTCCTCGCGATTCTCTTCGCTCCCGGCATCTTCGCCTGCGATCTCAACGTACGCGTCGCCGGCAACAGGCTCGAATGGGATCGCTACATCGGGGCGTCGTCGTACAAAGTGACGGAGTCGCGCGACGAGTTCAACAGCGAGACGAACTACGCCGTGTACACGACCAGCTTCACGATCCCGCATCGCGTGAGTGAGGCGACGCACTACTGGTATCAGGTGGATGCGCAGTTCGATCCGCAGTATCAGATCGATGGCGCGTGTCATGGCGCGATCGAGATGACGCTGCCGCCTGATCCGCAGTTCCGCAGGATGACGCGCAAGGCGATCGTGCCGATCGCCGGCTCGGCCGCGGGTGCGAACGGCGCACACTTCCGGACCTCGCTCCAGTTGCTGTCGAACGCCGGAGGCCAGCGCGGCCGCATCGTCTTTCATCCTTCGGGCCTTGCGAGCGACAGCGATCCGTCGATTCGGTACGCGTTCAGCGGCCTGCGCCAGCAACTCGAGTGGGACGATGTCGTCGCCGCAATCGGCGCCGGCGGCATCGGCTCGCTCGACATCGTTCCTGATGACGACAGCGAGCCAGCGGTGCCGATGGTGATCGCGAGGCACTACACGGATGCGGCGCCGGGCACGTTCGGCTCGTTCGAGTCCGCAGTCGCTCCCTTCGATTTCCTCCGCGCGCCGGCGATGACGGTCACGATTCCCGATGCGCACTTTCGCCTGAACATCGGCTTCCGCACGCTGACTGCGACGACCGTTCAGGCGCTGATCTACGACGCGAAAGGACAGCTTCGCGGGTTGAAGAGCCTCATCCTTCCCGGCGATTACTTCACGCTGGTCCCCGCGAGTCAGTTCGCTTCCGGGCTCAGCACGGGCGACACGATCACCTTCCAGTGCGATGGCAGTGCGATTCCGTTCTACACGATCACAGAGAATGTGACGAACGATCCCGCGGTGTTCATCCCGCGTCCGTTCCCATCGAAGTTCATCGAGTAGCCGCGAGCAACGCGAAGCGCGGCGCCCTCGTTGATCCCTCGACTTCGCTCGGGATGAACGAGACTCGCGAAGCTGTTACACTGTCCGCATCCCTGAATGCCGACCACCGCTGAGATCGTTGGCATCCTCCTCGCCATCTTCTTCATCTGGTTCGTATTGAAGCTGGCGCGTTTCGCCATCCGCGTGATTCTGCTCATCATCGGATTGCTTCTGACTCTCGCGGCGGTCTACTACGTTTTCATGAGGTAACCACATTGAGTGACTATCGCAAATACAAACATCGCGGATATCAGGACGGCGGCGGCTCCAGTTCGTATTCGTCCGGAGGCGGGCAGCGCCCGCAGACGCCGCGGCCCGAGCCGCAGCGCCAGCGTATGGAAGGCGCGCCGCGCGGGCGCACTGCCGGAGGGTTCGGCCCCGAGGCGTTCAAGTGCAACCGGTGCGGACAGCTGCGCGTCGGTCTCGAGATGCCGACACAGGATGAGACCTGCCTGAAGTGCGGAGCTGATCTTCACTCGTGCGGCAACTGCCGCTTCTTCGACACCACCACGTTGTGGGAATGCCGGGAGAACATCCCGGCGCGTGTGTCGAACAAACATGCGCGCAACGAGTGCGGGATGTTCCAGCCGAAGATCGTGAAGGATCTCGCCGCCGACAAGCCTCGGCAGCCGCAAACGCCGGACGACGCGCGGAAGGCGTTCGAGGCGCTGTTCAAGAAGTAGCTGCGCGGGTACGCGGGCTCGTTGGCTCGCGGTCCGATTGCCTGATGAATCGCGCCCTTCGTTACATCCTCGCCATCGCCAGCGGTGTTTTGTTCGCCCTCGCGTTTCCCAACGCATCGATCAGTTGGTTTGCGTTCGTCGCGTTCATTCCGCTCTTCATCGCGCTCGGCCGTGCCAGCGGACCATGGGAGAGCACGTTTCTCGGATGGGCCGCACATACGACGTCGTGGCTGTTGATGGTGCCGTGGGTGATCCGCGTGATGTCGCACTACGGCGGCCTGCCGTACGTCACCGGCGTGCTGATCTTCATCGCGATGAGCCTCTACCTCGGCATCTACGGCGCGCTCTACGGCTGGCTCGCATGGCGCATCGCGCCGGGCAGTTCCTTCCCGCGCTGGCTGCTCGTCGCGCTGGCGTGGCCGGCGGTCGAGTACGTTCGCACCTACGCCTTCACCGGCTTTCCCTGGAATCTGCTCGCGGCGTCGATCGTCGACTACACGTCGTTCATCCAGTTCGATCGCGTTGCTGGACCGTACTTCATCGGATTTCTGATCCTGCTGCCGTCGATTGTGATCGCCTGGCTGTTTCTCGCGCGGCCGCAGGGCATCGCGCGGATCATCGTCATCGGACTCGTGTCGATCGTCATGTTCGTCTGGTGGGCGACTGGGCTGGTCGCGTCGAAGCTGATGGTGCGCCCGAACGGGCAGCCGGTGACGCGTGCCGCGCTGCTGCAGCCGAACATCTCGCAGGAGATGCGCTGGAACGACGCGAACCTCCTCGCGATCTATCAGCGCATGATGGCGATGACGAGCGAAGCGATTCATGGCGGCGCGCAAGTCGTGATCTGGCCGGAGTCGACCGTTCCGCTCTCCTTCAACAGCACCGAGTTCTTCAGGAGCACGATCGAGAACGTCTCGCATGAATCCGGCGCCGACATCATCCTCGGATCGATTGCCGAAGATGAGAACCGCTCGAACCGGATGTGGAATGCGGCATTTCTCGTCAGCGGCGGCCGGACCATCGGGCATTACGACAAGATCCGGCTCGTGCCGTTCGGCGAGTACGTGCCGCTGCGCAAGGCGCTCTTCTTCGCGAAGAAGCTCGTGCACGCAGTCGGCGAGTTCGAGTTCGGGACGAAGGACACACCCCTCGCCGGAAAGTTTCACTATGGACCGGCCATCTGCTACGAGGTCGTCTATCCGCAGATCACGCGGACGCAGGTGCGGCACGGCGCCGATGTGCTGGTGACGATTACGAACGACGCGTGGTACGACGGGACGTATGCGCCGCGGCAGCATCTCAATCAGGCGCGGCTGCGCGCGATCGAAGATGACCGCTATCTGCTGCGTGCGGGGACGACGGGCATCAGCGCGTTCATCGATCCCGCCGGCCGCATCGTGAAGGAACTGCCGATGGGCCAGAGCGGAATCATCTACGCCGATTTTCAACCGCGCGAGACGACGACGCCCTATGTGCGCTTCGGCGATTGGTTCGCATGGCTGGCGATGCTGCTGGTGGCGGCCGGCGCCTTTCGGAACCGCACTGACGCGAGCCGCTAGCTTGTCCTCGACAAGCGTTCGGCTTTCGTGGAAACTGCACCCCGCGCCTCGCGCCCAGCGCCTCGCGCCCCCAATCGCCTCTGTCCTCGACAAGCGTTCGGCTTTCGTGGAAACTGCACCCCGCGCCTCGCGCCCAGCGCCTCGCGCCCCCAATCGATATGAAAGAAGAAACCCAGTCCAGACTCGACGAGCTCCGCGCCCGCATTCCCTCCGTCCGGAGCTATCTTTGACGTCGCTTCCGCCCGCAAATCGCTCGATGAGATCGAGCGCGAGATGTCTGCTCCCGGATTCTGGGACAACCAGGAGAAGGCGCAGGAAGTAGGGCGCAAGCGCGCCCGAATCGAAAAACGAATTCAGACCGGCGAGGCGATCGACACCGCGACGGAAGAGGTCGAGGTCCTGCTCGAGCTCGAGAAGGAAGGGGAGAACGTCTCCTCGGACATCGACGCGCTGGTCGCGCGGCTCGAGTCGGAGATCAACGCGATCGAGCTGACGATGAAGCTCTCCGGCGAGCACGATGATCACGACGCGATCCTGGCGATTCATCCCGGCGCTGGTGGTACGGAATCGCAGGACTGGGCGGAGATGCTGCTGCGCATGTATCTCCGCTACTGCGAGCGCAAGGGTTGGTCGACCGAGATTCTCGAATATCAGGCCGGAGAAGAAGCAGGGCTCAAGAGCGCGACCGTGATGGTGCGCGGCGACTATGCATACGGCTACCTGAAAGCCGAGCGCGGCGTGCATCGCCTCGTGCGCATCTCGCCGTTCGATGCAGCGAAGCGCCGGCATACGTCCTTCGCCTCGGTCTACATCTATCCTGACATCGACGACAACATCGAAGTCGAGATCAACGACAAGGATCTCCGCGTCGATACCTACCGCTCATCGGGCGCGGGCGGCCAGCACGTCAACGTCACGGACTCGGCGATCCGGATCACGCACCTGCCGACGGGAATCGTCGTCACCTGCCAGAACGAGCGAAGCCAGCACAAGAATCGCGATGTGGCGATGCGGCTGCTGCGCTCGCGGCTGTACCAGCTCGAGGTCGAGAAGCGGAAGGAAGAGCAGACGAAGATCGAAGGCGAAAAGAAGGAGATCGGCTTCGGCTCGCAGATCCGTTCCTACGTGCTGCAGCCGTATCAGCTCGTCAAGGATCTGCGGACCGGGCACGAGGTCGGCGATCCTTCGCGCATTCTCGATGGCGATCTCGATGCGTTCATCGAGGCTTACCTTGCGCAGCAGGCGCGGACATCGGCGGACTGATGACGCGTGTGCATTGGTATTCGCCGATGCCTCCCGCGAAGAGCGGAATCGCGCACTATTCGTCGATGGTGGTGCCTGCACTTCGTCAACATGTTGACGTTGATGTTCAGGAAGCAGGCGGCATGCTGCCGGCGGCAGGGGAGTCCAACGCCGTCGCCATCTATCACCTTGGTAACAATCCCTTTCACGAGGAGATCTATCGCGCAGCGATGCGGCAGCCTGGTATCGCAGTGCTGCATGACGTCGTGCTGCATCACCTGATCGTCGAGATGACCTTGGCGCGCGGCGATGTCGAGGGCTATGTGGCTGCGCTTCGTGCGAGCCACGGCGACGCCGGCGAAGCGTGGGCACGCGGACGTGCGGCGGGGATGCACGACGAGATCGGCAACTTCCTCCTGCCGGCGTCGATCGAGCTCGCAGGCCGGTCGCAGGCTGTGATCGTGCACAACCGATGGGCGGCGGAGCGCCTTCTCTCGTTCGGCGTCGAAACACCCGTGTACGTCGTGCCGCATCCGTTCGTGCATGAAGAGCCGCGCAGGCAGATCGAAAGGCCGCCCGGCCGCGTGATCGGCCTTTTCGGATTCCTCACCGCGGCGAAGCGGGCGGAGGTCGTGCTCGAGGCCTTTCGCCGCGCGCGTGCGAAAAACGAGAGCCTCACGCTCCTCGTGGTGGGCGAGCCGGCGCCGAACATCGACGTCGCGAAGATGCGCGGCGACGGCATCGCCTTCACCGGCTATGTTGCCGATGACGACTTCGCGTCGTACTACTCGGCAGCCGATCGCTTCGTGAACCTTCGCTATCCGTCTGCCGGCGAAACCTCGGGCACCTTGATCCGCGCGCTGGATGCAGGAAAGCCGGTCGCGGTCAGCGATTACGCGCAGTTCGCCGAGTTTCCCGCCGATTGCGTGACGAAGATTCCATTCGGCGCCGATGAGGTCAACATGTTGACCGACTTCATGCTGCGCGATTTCGACGTGCCCCCGCTCGCGGCGCGGCAGCGGGAGTGGCTGGCCGCCAACTGTTCCATCGAGCATTCCGTCCAGGGTTACCTCGGTGTCATTGATCGCACTGGAGCTCCATACGAGTCTGCCGCTGCGCGGAGGACCGTGCCGCTCTTCCCGCGGCTCGAAGTCGTGGCATCCGACGAATGTTCCGTGACGCTGCGCAATGCCGGCGATGTCTCGCTGCGCGCGCGCGTGTATGGCCAGCCGGGCTATCGTCTGATCGCGAACGGCGAGTGGTTCGACCTCCCGGGCGATCTCGAGCCGGGAGCGTCCGTCCGCATCGAACTCGCTCGCATGCAGGGCGTCGTGCGGCTGTCGCACGCGATCCAGGGAATTCCTATGCTCGATGCCGAGCCATTCGCGGAGGTGCGGCTTGGTCCGGTTCGATGACCACGCGTTGCGCCGTCTGCGCACGCTCTTCGCCAAACGGCCGGCGATCGAGATCGAAGCGCCGTCTCTTCGCCGCGCCGCCGTCCTGATCCCGTTGATCGCAACGCCCGAGGGGTGGTCGCTTCTTTTCACACGCCGCGCCGAGAATCTCGCGGCGCACAGCGGGCAGATCGCGTTCCCGGGCGGCGCCGTCGAAGCGGGGGAGTCTTTCGAGGAAGCTGCGCGGCGCGAGGCGAAGGAGGAAGTCGGCATCCCTGAGCAGCACGTCGAGATCTTCGGCCGTCATGACGATGTGGTCACGAACAGCGGCTATCTCGTCGCACCCTTCGCCGGGATCGTGCACGAGCGCATCGACTATGTCATGCAGGAGTCGGAAGTCGTCGAAACGTTCGAAGTTCCGATCGACGTACTTCTCGCGGAACACAATCCGGAAGTGAGATACGTGACGTTCCGCAATCGGAAGTATCCCGCCTACTTCTACCATCACGGTCCGTACGAGATATGGGGTCTCACCGGCCGGATGCTGAAAGCATTTCTCGATCTGGTCTGGCAAACTATTTAGTCGTTTCCCTCGCCCCCCGTGCGTAAGGCCTGGAGTGAGGGGAACAAGGGAGGACACATGACAAACAAAAAGCTGCTGCTGTTCGTGCTCGTTGCTTTGATCGTCACGCCGCTCGCCTGGGCTCGTGGAAACGCGAAGCCCGCGACCGATCCCGGTTCCTACAAGAACTGGGGACCGGATATCGATCAGATCGAGATCGTGAAGAAGTTCGCGGCATCGGACTACGACCGCATCGTCGTGATCCCCTTCGACACGTCGAAGACGCCGCTGCCCGATCCGAAGGACAAGTCGTATGACACCATCAAGAGCGTCGTCGATGGATATACCGAGACGCTGACCGAGGCGTTGCGCGATGAAGTGAAGGGGAAGATGAAAGTGGAGACGGCGCAGAGCGCGCCGAAGTCGCACAGGACGCTGATCCTTCGCGGTTCGGTGCTCGACGTCTCCGCAGGCTCGCGTGCGAAGCGCTATCTCGTGGGATACGGCGCCGGCGCTGCCGGCAGCAAGTCCACGGGCGAGCTCGTCGATGCGGAGACGGGGCAGGTGTTGCTTCGCTTCACGCAGGAGCGGCGTTCAGGCGGTACGTGGAAGGTCGCCGGCGGAAGCGACGCACAGGTGATGCGCGACAGCATTCACGCGACGGGGCAGGATATCGTCCACATCCTGCAGCAGTTCTAAGAACACTCCTCACCCTGTCCTCTCTCCCCGCCTGCGGGGAGAGAGGGACGGGGGAGAGCCACGGCTACTTCTTCAGCAGCGACGCGACGTACTCTTCGAGGCCCTTGCCGTTTTCGCCGGCGTCGATGAACACGCCGTTCACCATGTAGGTCGGCGTCGAGCGCACGTCATTCGTCAGCGCGGCTCCGGCGGCCTTCAACACGTCGGCGCGAAGGTCGGCGGAGTTTACGTCGGCATCGTACTTCGCCAGATCGAGCTCGTGATCCTTCGCGAAACTGCGCGCGAAGTCGTCGATCGTAAATGACGAGAGCTTCTCCTGATTCTCATACACTTCTTTCTTGTAGTCCCAGAAGAGCGCCGGTTTCTGCTTGTAGATCGCGCGTCCGGCAACCGCCGCCGACAACGCCCAGGGATGCATGGAGACGAGCGGCAAGTCGTAGCGGATATAGCGCACCTGATCGCTGTACTTCGACATGATTGGATTCATGTAGCCCGACGCGTGCTGGCACGAGGGGCATTCGAAATCCGAGAACTCGATCACGGTCACGGAAGGCTTCGCCGATCCCTCCTGCGGTGCCGCGCTGATGAACGGCTCGAGCGTCTTCAGACGCGCTGCGTTGGTGTCGTCCACCAATCGCTGGAAGTGGCCCATGAAGAACACGTTGCCTTCAGGATCGACCTCTCCCTGCATCGGCATCTTGCCGAACTCCGTCGTCTGCACCATCGTGACTCTGAAGAGTCCGTCGGCCGTGAGTGCGCTGCGGTCGACCTCCGGCGTGAAGTTCATGTGCAGCGACTGCCACGCGAAATTCTTCAGCTTCTCTTCGATCGTCTTTCCTTCGACGTCGCGGATGATCCAGGGAACGCCGACGTAGATGCCGCCGAGCCGCGATGTCACGACGAGCGTCTGCGTTTCGCACGCGGCGCGCGGGCTCTCGACCTTCACGAGAATCGACGAGAAGGACGCCGGCAGATTCATCGGCGACTCCTGCTGCGAGAGGGTCATCTCCTTGCAGCGCGTGAGTGAGGAACGGAGGACGCGATCGATTTTCGCGTCCAGTGGCTTCGGCGCGGGAACGTCTTCCGCAAACGCAGCGCTGGCGGCAAGGGCGGCGAGGAGACCGATGGTCAGTCGTTTCATCGCCGTTCGAAACGGGTCGGGAGAGACGGGCTATTCCGTCACTTTCTGAGCCCGGCCGCGACCCGTTCCGCCTCGGCGAAGACCCGCATGAAGTTCTCACCCATGATCTTGCGGACATCGGTCTCCGAATACCCGCGGCGCTTCAGCTCGGTGCGGATCGAGGAGATCTTCGCGATGTGCTCCATTCCGGAGGGCGTCTCGTCGATGCCGTCGAAATCCGAGCCGAGGCCGGCGGTGTCGACGCCGGCGACTTTGACGATGTGGTCGATGTGGTCGACGATGACCGTGTACGGGATCTTGGGAAGGGGATGAGCCTTGTAGAGCTCATCTTTCCCGGCGTCGTAGACATCGCCCTGCGACGGGTCCTTCTTTTTCAGCGCATCGAGCTGCGGCTTGAGCTCTTCATCCCGCTTCTTCGCGGCATCCCGCACGGTTTGCGACAGAAAAACCGGATAGAAGTTCACCATCACCACGCCATGATTCTTCTGCACGGCGCGCAGCATGTCGTCGGTCATGTTGCGCGGATGATCGCAGAGCGCGCGCGCCGAGGAATGCGATGCGATGACCGGAGCCTTCGTCGTCTCCATCACGTCCCAGAACGTCTTGTCGCTCACGTGGGAGACGTCGACGAGCATGCCGAGGCGGTTCATCTCCAGCACGACTTCCTTGCCGAACGGCGTGAGGCCGTTGTGTTTCGCGGCGTCCCCGGATGAATCAGCCCAGTTGTTCGAGTTGGTGTGGGTGAGAGTCATGTAGCGCGCGCCGAAGCGGTAGAACGCGCGAAGCAGGTCGAGTGAGTCTTCGATCGCATGACCTCCTTCGATGCCGATCAGGATCGCGCGCTTGCCGTTGTTCGTGATCGTGCGGATCTCGCTCGACGAGGTCGCGAAGCCCGCCCACTTCGGATAGTCATCCACCATCTCGTGGATGGTCTCCATGATGCGCATGCAGTACGCGGCCGCCCCCTTTCCCGCATATCGCGCGGGAACATAGGCGGCGAAGAACTCGGCGTCGACGCCGCCGGACTTCATCCGGGGGTAGTCGACCATTCCGAACGTGTTCCACACGCCGAGGTCGAACGGATGCTTCAGATACTCGGTCGGAGTATCGGCATGCGTGTCGACGATGACGGGAAGCGGCGCATCATCCGCCGCGAATGCGAGAAGGGGAGCGAAAAGGAACGCGATGCAGAGAACCTTGCGCATCGCGCGAGAGTACCAGAAGGCGCCGTTCCCCTCGCCCCGCAAAGCGGGGAGAGGGGCCAGGAGTGAAGGGCCGGTCCTAGTTGTTTCCCGGTCCTTCGCTGATCTCTTCCATCGCTTTTCCGAGCCGCGCCGCTTCGCGTGTCTCGGTGGCGAGATCGGCCATCGAAAAGATGCCGACGAGCTCGTCGTTCCTGTTCACGACGGGCACGCGCCGGACCTGCGCGGAGGACATCAGCTCGACGACTTCGCTGATCGGCGTGTCCTCGTCGACCTTGCGGACGTCTTTCGTCATCGCGTCGGTCACGCGAGCGTTGTTCACGTCTTTCCCTTCCGCGATGCAGCGGACGACGATGTCGCGGTCGGTGATGAGGCCGATGATCTTCTTACCATCGACGACGGGCACGACTCCGGTGTCGGCATTTTTCATGATGCGCGCCGCGTCGCGGATCAGGTCCTTCGAACTGACACACTCCGGGTCAGGCGTCATGACGTCGCCGACACGCTGATTGTTGCGGGATTCGCTTGCCATAGGTTCCTCCACACGTGGAGGAGCAAGGCGCGTACCGCGTCAGAGTTTGATGCGCAGTCCGCCTGTCAGCGTGATCGCGCGCGGCTTGTAGCTGTAGTTGATCCAGTGATACGCGCCCTCGACGACGATGCCGTAACGCCGCGTCATCGGGAAGTCGCCGTTGACGCCGGCGCTGAATCCGTAATCCGTTCCCTCGGCAGTGCCCGGTCCGCTGCGCTGGCGGTAGAGACCGGCGCCGGCGAAGAGGCCGGTGGTTCCCCACATCTCATCGAAGCGGTAATCGATCAGGAGATCGACGTGCTGTACGCGGCCCTTCTCTGCGTTGGTCGCTTTGACGGTTGCCTCGTCGCCGAGCGGCATCGTGATCTCGCCCGCCTTGATCTTGACCATCGTGTCCGGCTCGATGTGGTAGCCGTACCAGAATTCGTGGACGGAGTTGCTCACCTTCCACTTGTCGCCGCCGGAGATGAAGCGCTTGCTGCCGCCGAGGAGGAATCCGATTTCGGAGGAGTTCTGCGCGAATGCAGAAGCGGTGACGAGCAGGGTGAACGCGATCAGCAGGGAAGCTCTTTTCATGGCGTGAATATACCTCGCAATTCGGTGCTGAGGGCTGAGTCCTGGGTGCTGAGTTTTGAACCCGTCAGCCCTCAGCACTCAGCACTCAGTACTCGTACAATGTCGCCGTGTTCTCGAGCACGGTCTCGAATCTTGGACGCGAGGCGCTGCGGATCGTTCTGCCGTCGTGGTGTATTTCGTGCCGGAGGGAGCTTCCGTGGAGCGCTCGTGTCGGTCCCGTCTGCACGGATTGCTGGGATTCGATTCCGCGGCTCAACGTGAGGAAGTGCCGTTCCTGCGCGATGCCCTGGAGCGGCGAGACGGATGGCGACCTCTGTTTCGACTGCATGGTCGACCCGCTGCCGCTCGACTGGTGCGAAGCGTGGGGCCGTTACTCCGGCACGCTCGAGCGCGTGCTGCACGCGCTGAAGTTCGAGCGGCACGACTTTCTCGCTGAACCGCTCGCGGCGGTGCTGCAGGAGACTCTGCGGGACGCCGGCTTCGATGCGATCGTGCCCGTGCCGATGCACTGGCTCCGCGAGCGCCGGCGCGGCTACAACCAGGCCGAGCTCCTCGCGCGCGCATTGAGCCGCCGCATCGGCGTGCCTACGCAACTGCTGCTTCGCAAGCGGCGGGGCGGCGTCGCGCAGTCGTCTCTTGCACGCGATGCGAGAGCGCGCAACGTGCGCGATGCATTCAAGGCCACACCGAAGGCGAAAGGGAAGCGGGTCCTGATCGTCGACGACATCTGCACAACCGGAGAGACGCTCCGCGCCTGCGCGCGAGCGCTCGTGAGAGAGGAGGCGGCGCGCGTCTGCGCAGTCGCGATTGCAAAGGCAACATGACCGATTTCGATCTGATCATCATCGGCGGTGGAATCATCGGCGGCAGCACGCTCTATCACCTGTCGCAACTCGGCTACAAAGGACGCGTGCTCGTCCTCGAGCGCGAAGACGCGCTCTCCAAGGGCTCGACCGCGCTCTCCGCCGGCGGCTTTCGCAACATCTGGACGACTCCCATCAACATGCGGCTCACGAGCTACTCGATCAGGAAGCTCGCGAAATTTCGCGAAGAGCTCGACTGGCCGATCGGCTTCGATCAGCGCGGCTATCTCTTCTGCCAGACGGAAGACAAGTTCGAGAACGCGAAGACATTCGGCGCCGAATGGGAAAAGAACGGCGTCCGCATCGAGTTCCTCGAGCCGCGTGAAGTCGAGAAGAAAGTGCCGGGGCTGAAGGCAGGCATCGATCACATCGATCCCGAAGTCAGCGAGCTGCTCGGAATGAAAGCGATCGGCGGCGGCGTGTTCGGACCGGACTGCGGGGCGTTCGATCCATCCGCGGCCGCTGTCGGCTACTTCGAGCGCGCGATCGAGGGGATGTCAGGGCGCGCCGAGCTGCGGCTGCGGACCGAAGTGAAGAGGCTGCACATCGAGGATGGCGAGTATCGCGGCATCGAGCTCTCCGACGGCACGATGTTGAAAAGCGAGAAGGTCTTCGTCGCGGCAGGCGCATGGACGAACGCGCTGCTCGAGGTGTCCGGCGTCCGCGGCGACGATCTGCCGCCCGTCGTTCCGCTCAAGCGAATGCTGTTCATCACCAATCTCCCGCCGATCGAAGGATTCGATCGCATCCCGATGACGATCATCGACGACGGCATCTACTTCCGCCCCGAGGGACCGAACCTGCTGATCGGCCGCGCGGATCCGTTCACGGAGGCCGGCTTCGATCTGACAGCCGATGCGCAGTATTACGAGGAGAAGATCAACTTCGTGATGCAGGAGCGTGTGCCGGGCATGGAACGCTGCCGCCTGATGTCGATGTGGGCAGGTCTCTACGACACCAACGAAGTCGATCACAACGCCGTCCTCGGAGAACACCCGCACTACAAGAATCTTCTGTTCGCGACAGGCTTCTCAGGCCACGGCGCAATGGAAGCACCCGCTGCAGGTCTTGCGATGGCGGAGCTGGCGATGACAGGCGCGTATCAGACGATCGATTGTTCAGAGTTGTCGATTCGGCGCTTCTGGGAGAAGAGGCCGATTCACGAGACGATTGTGATTTGAATGTTGGGGCTCGCGGTTGCGCGGGCTCTCGGGCTCGCGGTGGGGAACGATGGATGCTCGAGCGTTGCCGGAGTCGCCACCGCGGCCCGCGCAACCGAGCAACCGCGCAACCTACGACGAGACATCCCACTTCGGCCTCTCGCGAAAGCGATCGTGGAACCAGACCCACTGCTCGGGCACGTTGCGGATCTGCTCTTCGATGAGCTGCGTCATCTTCGCGGTGAGCTCGATCGGATCGCCGGTTGCCTCGAACGGTTCATGAAATCGGATCAGATGCCTGCCATTCGGCTGGCGTTCCACGAAGCCTGCGACCACGAGCGCCCTCGTGCGGATCGCGAGCTTTGCAGGCCCGATCGGCGTGAGGGCGGGCTTTCCGAAAAACGGAACCTTCGCACTCTCCGTGCGGATGTTCTGATCGATGAGGAAGGCGAGGATGCCGCCGCGCCGCATCGACTGGATCATCTCTCGCGCCGCGCCCGCGGATCCGCGATCGATCGTATGCACGCCGGCGCTTGCGCGGAGATCGCTGATGTAGCGATTGATGTCGGCCTCGTTGCGCTCGCGCTGCAGCACGCTGACGGGCAGACCTTCCGAGGCCATTCCGACTCCGTACGCCAGACACTCCCAGTTGCCGCAATGCGCCGTGAAGACGATGACGCTGCGTCCTTTCCGCATCTGTTCGAGAGTCTTGTCGAAGCCGATGTAGTCAATATGTTGACCGAGATTCTTGCGGTTGATGTTCGGCATCCAGAGAATCTCGAACACCGCCTTGCCGAGATGATGAAACGTTGCGCGGACCGTGTCGCGCCGGCGTTCGAGCGGCCAGTCGGGGAAAGCGATTCCGATGTTTTCGATGCCTCGCTTCCGATCGCGGCGCGCGACGTGCCAGGCGAGCTCGCCGAGGGCGACGCCGCATGCTCGTCCGGCTGAGAGGGGGAGACGGCGCACCACGGCGCCGGCGACCTTCAGGATCGCGTAAACGACACGGCCTCTAAGTGCTCTGCGCCTCTGACTTGCCACTCATCAGTTCCTGAACGAGAGACTCCCAGTCGCCGCGCTCGCGCAGCAGCCGTTCGACCATCTCGCGAAATGCGCCGCGTCCGCCCGCCTGCGTCAGCTTCCACGCCGCCGCCGCATACACCTCGGGTGCAGCATCCGCCGGTGCGGCAGAGATCCCGACGCGGACCATCGGCGCCAGGTCCGGCAGGTCATCGCCGATGTAGAGAACCTGTCGAAGATCGACACCGAGCTTCTGCGCGAGCCGCTCGGTCTCCCCCAGCTTGCTCACAGCACTCTGGCGGAGCTCCTTGATGCCGAGCTCGCGCGCGCGGCGCTCGAGTGCGGCGGAGTGGCGCGACGTGATCAGCGCGACGGGAATCCCGACCTTCTGCGCGAGCTTCACGCCGAGGCCGTCGCGAACGTTGAACTCCTTGATCTCGCTCTGTTCGCTGACGTAGATGATGCGGCCGTCCGTCCAGACGCCGTCGACGTCGGAGATGATCAGGCGAATTTCAGATGCTCGTTCCATTTGGTTCCGGATGCGCGGCGTATTCTAACCGCCGATCGCATCAGCCACGTTCGTTCTAATGCCGGAAGTGGCGCTCTCCCGTGAACACCATCGCCATGCCTCGCTCGTTCGCGGCGGCAATCACCTCGGCATCCCGTACGGATCCGCCGGGTTGAATGACCGCGCGCACACCGGCGTCCGCGAGGATGTCGAGACCATCGCGGAAGGGGAAGAAGGCGTCCGATGCGGCAAAGGATCCGGCAGCGGGAAGAATCGATTTCATGATCGCGACTTTCGCGGCGTCGACGCGGCTCATCTGGCCGGCGCCGATTCCCACCGACTGCGACTCGTTCGTCAGCACGATGGCGTTCGACTTCACATGCGCGCAGACGAGCCACGCGAACTCGAGTCCCGCCATCTCCTGCGCGGACGGCTGCTTCTCCGTCACGACGTTCCACGAACCGCGTCCGCTGACGCGATCGGGATTCTGCGCGAGGATGCCGCCCGCCGCGCTGCGCAGCTCATATTCAGGAAGCGTCGCGCTGGTCGTTACGAGGCGCAGATTTTTTTTCTTCGCGAGCACATCCAGAGCCTCTTCCGAGAATGATGGCGCGACGATCACTTCCAGGAACATGTCGGCGACGGCACGCGCGCACGCGCCGTCGAGCTCCCGATTCGAGCCGATGATGCCGCCGAAGGCCGACACCGGATCGGACTCGATCGCCGCCTTCAGCGCATCGAGCAGCGAATCGCGGCGGGCGACGCCGCATGGATTCGTATGCTTGATGATCGCGATCGCGGGCTCGCGGAACGCGTTGGCCAGACGGATCGCAGCATCGAGATCGAGCAGGTTGTTGTACGAAAGCTCCTTTCCCTGGAGCTGATGGAACGGCGGCTCTTCCGTCGCGATGTAGAACGCGGCCTTCTGCTGCGGATTCTCACCGTAGCGGAGATCCTGGAACTTCTGCAGCTCCAGCTCCATCGATTGCGGCGCACTGGATGCATCGCTGACCGCTTCGCCCTGCGACTGCTCGATCAGGTACTGGCTGATCGTCAGGTCGTAGATCGCCGTGGTGGAGAAGACGGCGATTGCGGCGTGCATCCGGAACTCGTCCGTGATCTCGCCCGCCTCGAAGAGCTCGATGAACTCTTCGTACATGTGAGGATCACAGAGAGGAAGCACATGCTTGTGATTCTTCGCAGCGGCGCGCAGCATCGACGGGCCGCCGATGTCGATCTGCTCGATCGCTTCCTCGACGGTCACTCCGCCGCGCGCGATCGTCTGCTCGAACGGATAGAGATTCACGACGACGAGATCGATGTTCGGAATGCCCTGGCGCTCGCAGTCGGCGACGTGCTCCGGCTTGGAGCGGTCGGCGAGAATCGCTCCAAATACTTTCGGCGTGAGCGTCTTCACGCGGCCGCCGAGAATCTCGGGAGCGCCGGACCAGGAGGCGATCGGCGTCACGGGAATGCCGGCATCCTGCAGATGTTTTGCGGTGCCGCCGGTGGAGAGGATCTCCACGTTCTTTGCCGCGAGTGCGCGGGCAAGGTCGAGGATTCCGGTCTTGTCGGATACGGAGAGGATCGCGCGTTCAATTCCCATTCAACAACAAATTGCCGCCGCGCAACGCGGTCGCAGAGCGAACGTCGCCGCCGGCTTCCTTCCAGATGTAGTAGTACAGATTCACGAGGTCGGTGACCGCGTGTGAATAGCAGACAGAAGCGATGCCGAACGCGGTGGAGCGATCGTCGAAGGCTGATGACGACGCGACGCGGTTGTACTCCGACCCCACCAGCGGATAGAAGCGCGACGTGCGATTGAACGTCCGATCGAAGTAGCCCGGCATGCTGAAGTGCGGATCGAGTCCGTAGAACACCGTGGGGAACTTCGGGATGCGGCGCTCCAGATACTGCGCGAAGTCGTCCTGCATCAGCGCAAGGGACGAGTCGTCCTTGACGACGTGAAAAGGATTGTTGGCATCCGCGACGAGGTGCGCTAGGACGCCGAGGTGCTCGACGAGCTGCGACATCGGCTTGCGGGTGCGGACTGCCGCGATTGCGCTCCGCGTTTCAGCATCGATCCGGTCGCGCAGCTTTCCTTCACGGGAGAGGACGAAGTAATGATGCGAGGCGCTTCCTTCATCGGCCGCCGCGCGATCGAGGCCCTTCTGATAATCGCCGCTGTATCGCTCGATCATGAGACGGAGATCCGCCGGGGCGAGCGCTGCGGCCTTTTTCGCGATCCGCTTGTCGGATGCGCGCGTCCAGGCGTTTGCAGCAGTCATCGGAAGCAGGAAGACGAGGAGGAGGGCGGCGCGTTTCATCAGCCGCGCTCATGGTATCAGACGACTTTGCCCGGCATCTGGAGACCCTCTACGCGTGCCGCGCGTGCCCGAACGTCATCGGACGCCCGGTGACGGGGGCCGTGGCGAACGCGCGCGTCATGCTCGTCGGCCAGGCGCCGGGGCCGCACGAGCTCGAGCACGGCAAGCCATTCGCCTACACGGCGGGCCGGCGCCTCTTCACCTGGTTCGCGCGCCACGGCGTCGACGAAGAGATGTTTCGCAGGCGCGTGCACATCTGCGCCGTCATCCGCTGCTTTCCCGGCCGCGACGAAAAGGCGGGTGGCGACCGCGTTCCCTCACCGGAAGAGATCGCCCGCTGCGCGGAGCACCTCGATGCGGAGATCGCGATGCTCTCGCCGAAGCTCGTGATCGCGGTCGGCACGCTGGCTTCCTCGGTGCTGCTCGGGATTTCGCAACTGAAAGACGCAGTGGGACGGCTGCATCGCGCAAAACGCAACGGGAAGCGATTCGACGTCGTTGTGCTGCCGCATCCGTCCGGCCGTTCGACGTGGTTGAACAAACCGGAGAATGCGGCGCTCCTCGATCAATCGCTGGCCCTGATCACGACGCACGCAGCGTGGCGGAAGACGTTCAGCCGTTGAACGCCGCACGCGTCATGTTCTCCGAGCCGTTCTCCGTCACCGCGAGATTGTCTTCGATGCGAATGCCGCCGAATTTTCGGAACGAATCGACCTTCGGCCAGTTCACGAAGCCGCTGTTCTCACTTGCGGCGAGCTCCTTGAGCAGCGGTTCGATGAAGTAGAGACCCGGCTCGATCGTGAAGACATTGCGCGCCTCGACGCCGCGCGTCAGCCGCAGATACGGATGTCCCTCGGGTTTCTCGATCGTCCTGCCGCTCTTGTCGGCCATGAAGCCGCCGACATCGTGAACCTGCAGGCCGAGGTAATGACCGAGACCGTGAGGGAAGAAGAACGAGCTGATGCGCTTCTCGACGATTGCGGCGGCATCGAGATTCACGAAGTTGAACCGCGCGAGAATGTCGGCGATGCGGTGATGGGCCTGAAGGTGCAGATCGGGATAGCTCACGCCGGGGCGAACGTCATCGCAGATCGCCTGCTGCGCCTCATCCATGGCCAGGATCAGATCGTGGAACTCGTCGTTCTCATTCGCCGAGTAGGTGCGAGTCACGTCGGCGGCGTAGCCGTTGAAGGCGGCGCCGGCATCGATCAGCAGCGAGTGGCGGCGCGCAGGATCGAGACGCTCGCGTTCGTGGAAGTAGTAATGCAGGACGGAGGCGTGCTCATTGAGCGCGATGATGTTGCCGTACGGCAGCTCTTCCTCGGTGTGGTCCGTCGCGCGGAGGTAGTCGATGTGCAACTCGTACTCGGTCGCACCGTCGTGGAACCCTTTCAACACCGCGCGATGTCCGCGCGCAGCGCGCACGTTGGCGCGGCGGAGACACTCCAGCTCGTAGTCAGTCTTCCACGCGCGTTCCCAGTGGAGGATGTTGACGAGAGTCTCCGGGTTCTCCTCGCCTTCGCCGACGAATGCCGTGCGCCCGTTCGCGGGGAAGTGTTGCTTCGCATCCTCCGGATTCGCGATCAGCGTGATCTCGAAATGCTCGACCCAGAAGCCCGTCGGCGTATCGGCCGGTTTGTGCCAATAGTCCACCGGCTGCCAGTAGAGAAGGTGCGGCTTCTTTCCCGGTGTGTAGAGCAGCCAGCAGTGCGGATTGTCGACGACGGGAACCCACGTCTTGAACTGCGGGTTCACCTTGAAGGGGTAGTACATGTCGTCGAGAAACTGCAGCCGCTGCGCGCCGGCGTGCACGGCGAGGTGGTCGTACTTCGACTCCGCCAGTGCGCGGTCGGCGCGCTGCTTCAGCGTCGCGATGTGTTCCGAATAGAGCGTGTTCAGACGGTCCGTCATGCGGCGGAACGATACCAGACCCTATTCGAACCGCTCCATCTCATGCCCGCGGCATGAGGCGCAGAACGGCAGATCGAGATCCGTCGTGTAACCGCACTTCGCACAAACGTAGTAGTGGTGCGCCTGCTTCATCTTCGACAAATCGCGATTCGCCGCAGTGTCGAGATTGAGGTGCTCCGTTTCCGCATCGCGAATCACGTCGAAGAGCTTGATCACTTCTTCGTCGCCGACGAGCTTCGCGTCGTTGTACGCCTTCAGATACGTGCTGTCCCGCTCGCGCTGCTCCGCGTCGATCGCGGTGCGCAGATTGTTGCTGGTCGAGCTGACCGTCGCTGCCGGCGTATCGGCTGCCGGTACATCCACGCCACGCGACTTGAGAAAGTTCTCGAACCGCGCTGCGTGGACGAGCTCAGCCCTGGCCTCGGCGTGAAAGAGCGCTGCAGCGCCCGGATAGCCTTCCTCGGTTGCGCGAACAGCGAAGGCCTCGTACCGCGCTGCGGCTGCGCGCTCATTCTGGAGCGCTTCGAGGACTGAACGAGTGAGCATCGGATTCAGCGACTTGCTGGCCGACGAGAAGAAGAGGAGAGTCGTGATCGCGATGATGATCCGTTTCATTGCCGGACTCCTTCGCGTTCAGGAAAGCGCTTTCGTCGCAACGTCACGAGTACACACGGCACAGTGCGAACGTGATCATCGTCAAACGAAAGTGCACCGATGACGGCGGAGTCACCGGTGCGGGGTCACGTGGAGGTAATCGGGCCATGACCCTGCTGCCGGGCCATACCGCCGCCGAGCGGAACCACGCACGGTCGTGCCACCGAGCGTGATTCCTGGCAAGCAACGTCAGCCAGCAAAGGGTGCCTGCTCCCCCCGGAGGCTTTGTCGATCGCCATGATCGGTGTTACGTACCTGGCAATGAGCTTTCGAATCCGTTGCGGTCGGTGCAATTCACGGGCCTGCTCCGCAAATGCTTTACGATTCAGAAATATGCAGAAGCGAGCGCTCGCCCTCTTTCTCGTGTTGTGCTGTTTTTCCCTGGCAGCGGCTGCCGGAGACAATCCGAAAGTGTTTCCGCTTCACGAGGGGTTCGTGGACGCGAACGGAGTCCTCATCTACTACGCGACGCTCGGCGCCGGCGATCCGCTCGTGATCGTGCACGGCGGTCCGGGCGCGTCGCACGACTACTTCCTCCCGTGGCTGCTTCCGCTTGCGCGGCACAATCGCGTCGTGTTCATCGACGAGCGCGGCTCGGGCAGATCAGAAAAGCTCGAGGACGCGAAGCAGTACACCGTCGAGAACATGGTGGAGGACGTCGAGGCCGTGCGCCGCGCTCTCAATCTCGGCAGGATCAACCTCCTCGGCCATTCCTACGGAGGCGTGCTCGCGCAGGCCTATGCGCTGAAGTATCAGTCGCACCTGCAGCACCTCATCCTCGCAAGCACATTCTCGTCGACGAGTGCGATGAATCAGGTGTTCGTCCGGATGAAGGAACGGATGCCTGCCGAATTGCGCGAGCGCATCGACAAGATGGAGAAGGAGGGCGTGTACGGTCATGGGAAGCCGTACGAGCAGAATCGCTACACCGCCGAGTACATGACGGCGGCGTGGGGCGAAGGCTACTTCCCGTACCTCTATCAGAATCGTCCGGATCCGACGTACGACCCCGTCTCGGCCAATGCGTCGTGGGATCTGTATCGCGAGATGTGGGGATCGACCGGCGAATACGTGATCGACGGGAATCTGAAATCGGTCGAATACACCGAGCGCCTTGCCTCGCTGCACGTGCCTGTGCTGATCACGGCGGGTGATCATGACGAGTGCGATCCGTCGCTGTCGGAGACGATGCACGCGAAGATCAAAGGCTCGAAGCTCGTGATTCTGCCGAAGAGCGGGCATATGACGTTCGTCGATCAGCCGCGGATGTTCATCGAAGCCGTGGACAACTTTCTCCATCCGCGTCCGTAGTTCCGGGATGTGAGACGAGCGATCCTCGCGTGTCTGCTGCTGGCTGCGTGCGGTCGAGCGCCGGCAAGGCATCGTGTGTCTCCGGCGCACGCGCTGCGGGTCGTGGTCGCCGGCGATTCACTTGCGCACGGTGCGGGGGACGAGGCAGGAAGAACGCTCGCGCAGCATGTCGACGAGGAACTCGCGCGTCTCGGCCTTGCGCATGACGCCGTGATCGATCTGGCCGTGAATGGATCGCGAACCGCCGACGTCGAGCGCGTCATCGGAACGCCGGCCGCACGGGCGGTGCTGCAACGAGCGGATGTGATCGTGATGTCGATCGGCGGCAATGATCTCTACGGTGATCCGCTGGCGCGCGCGTTGTCACGAGCGTTGCCGGGGATGATGATGCGCGCCGTCGAATCGCGAGTCGCGAGGATCGTCCGGCACCTCGAGAGGCAGAGCGATGCGCGAATCGTTCTGCTCTCCCTTTACGATCCCTATCGGAATCCGCTCCTCGATTCGGACGTGAATGTCTGGACCGCCCGGCTGTTCGAGCGATTTCACGAGGATCGCCGCGTTCAGGTAATCACGATCGCCGATCTCTTCATCGCGAGAGATCGATTGAGCGCGATCGATCACTTCCATCCGGGCGCGATTGCGAATGCCTGCATCGCCCGGCGAATCGCCGAAGCTCTCTGACTACTCGATCAGCTTCTGGTAGGCGGGATCGCCGCGCAACGCCTCGAGATCGGGATCCGCGGACGCCTGCTTCTTCAATTTCGGATTCAGGCGCAGCGCCTTGTTCAGCGCATCGAGAGACTCCGCGCGTTTGCCCGCTGCCAGCCGGATGACCGCGAGGTCGTACAGCAGCTCAGGATTCTCCGGCGCGAGCGATGCCGCATGCTCCTGCGCGACCAACGCCTCGGCGAATCGCTTGTGCGTGAACGCGGTCCATCCCTCGTTCCACGCGTAATTCATCTCCGCGATGTCGAGCAGCCGTGCGAGCTCGCCGAAAGGATCCTTGTGATCGTCGACGCGGATGTCGATCGCACGGTCGCTGTTGCCGTTATAGCCCGCGCCCTCTTTCACCACGATGAGGACGGCCGACTGCCGGCCGCGCGAATCGCCGCCCGCGGTGTCTCCCGCCTTGAGGGCGGCGTACATGCGGCGGGCGAGCGTGCCTTTCGTTTCGAGGAATGTCTTTTCCATCGCGGCGACGACCGCTTCGCCGGTGAGGATATTGCCCTGCACGGCGTAGTTGGGGCCGTGGCGTCCGCCCGCCCAGTTGTTGCACTTCGGGCCGCTGTAGGTTGCCGAGCTCCCATCGCGCGCGACGATGCCCAGCTGCCTCGCGCTCGGATCGGGATCTTCGCGCAACAGGATCTGCATCGTTTCCTCAGCAGTCGCGCCGCGCTGCATCAGCTCGAGGCCGCGAGGTCCGAACGCGACGTTCGCATTGGCCTGCGTCGCGACCGCGCCAGCCGTTGCGCTCGCATAAGGGACAACGCTGCCGACACTGAAGAAGCGCGACGCTACCGCGACGCCCAGCTCTTTAGTCTGCGGGTCACGTGCGACGATCGAGAAGGTGGCGACGTTATGTGCGTGCGCTGTCGCTGCGAGGAAGGTGAGTAACGCGAGTACTTTTCGCATTGCGCAATTCTAACGGCGCAAAAAAAATCGAGCCCCGGTTTCCCGGGGCTCGAAGGAAGAGACGTGATTGGTATTAGCGGGTCTTCACGCAGCCGCTGACGGCGTTCGACCACTCGTACTGGTACGCGTAGCCGCCGGTGCCGATGAACGGCGTCGGGCTCCACGCGCACTTGTCGTCGGCTTCGTAGCCGCGGCGATCGAACCACGCATTGCCGAGGGCGTCGGTGACGGCCTCACGGGTCTCGTGGCAGACGAAGTGCTCCTGGTTCTGCGCGGTGGTGAAGCCGCTGACGGAGCAGCCGCTGCAGCCCGGCCACGGCTCGATCGAGTACTTCACGTTGTTGCCGGAGCCATCGACGTAGTGGCTGTGATACGCGCAGTAGGAGAGGTTCGGACCACCGCACGACGTCGAGGTGCCGTCGGACGAGTAGCTGGACGACGGGAGGAACACTTCATAGATCGCGTTGTAATCGACGGCATGCGTCTGGAGGTACTTCTGAACTTCTGACTGCACGATCGCGTCGGTGACATTGGTCGGAGGCGTCGACGTATCGAACCAGTCGGCCGTTCCGCCGCCGAGGTTGCTCTGCGCGATGTTGCCGTAGCCGCTCACCGGATCCGCACCGTAGTACTGCGTGATCGTGTTGTACTCGGGCGTCGTTCCGAACTGATTGCGGAACGACTGCATTGCGGACGCGTAGCTGGCGTCAGCGCCAGTGAAGGATGGGCCCCAGAAGATGCAGACCACATGGGCGTTACGAATGACGACGCCATTCGTGTGGTAGATCAGATTGCCGGCGCCACCGCCACCGCCAGCGTACTTGCTGGGAGTGATGTGGTTGGCGTGGTTGAGCTCAACAGCCTGTTCCTGAGCAAAGGCAGAGGCCGCGAGAGCGGCAGTAAAAACGATCGCCAGAGCCTTCTTCATTTTGTGGGGTCCCTCTCCGTTCTAGTTGGTTTTTGTTAAGTCTTGGTACTGCGAACGGGTCGGCTATAGAGCAACGGCTCTGCCAGGTGTGATCACATATGTAAGTGATTGAAAACAAAGGATGGACAATGAGGATGCGTCACATATTGGGTCAACGTTCATACCGAAGGTGACGAAACTCACCGTTCAGAGTTTGACCCAGTGGTCAGGTGTTAGGCCGGAAAAACGTGATGGGGATCACGTTTTGCGAGATCAGCCACTGTGCTCGAGCTTGAAATAAACCGTCAGCTCGTGGATGACTTCGCGGGTCTCGCCGTCCTTGACCATCGGCTTGAAACGCCAGGTGCGGATCGCCTTCACAGCGGTTTCGGCGAACACAGGCCTTCCGGGGGGAACCAGCACGATTACATCCTTAACCCGGCCGTCCTTCCCGATGACATAGCGGACGATCAGCGAGTCCTCCCAGTTCCGAAGCCGCGCGTCTTCCGGATACCTCGGATAGACCTGCGAGACGGGGAACATCGGAAGCGGCTTGTCGCGCTCGATGACGACAGGCGCATCTTTCGGCAATCCGCCGATGACGCCGCCCGTTTGTCCGCCGAGCTCTCCACCCTTCACTCCTGTCGGTGATCCTCCGACGACACCACCTTCGACGCCGCCTTCGATCCCGCCCACGACGCCGGTTGCCGGCGCTTCCTGTTTCGGCGGATCATTCATCACGACCGGTACGACATCGGGCACGATCGTCGGGGCAACCTCCGGCATCTTCACCGGCACCACAGGAGTCTGTTGAACCGGCGCCGCGGCTTTTGGCGGAGCGGGAGGAGGAGGCGGTGGCGGTGGCTCAAAACTGGCGAGCTGGTACGCGCGGACGACTCGCGGGGACTGCGATGGAAATCGCACGTTCCAGACGGCGATCACGACGGCGGCAGCAATGACGAGTCCATGCGCCGCCAGAGACACGGGGAGCGACTCATAGAATGTGAGCTTGCTACGCCGTTCGAATGTCTCAGGTGCAACAGTTTCGAACATCGATCACCGAGCCGGATATTTTGGTCAAGACTTCCATCTTACTCGTTGCACACACGTGCAGCCAGAAAACGTTTCAGGATGAAGCCAGAGAATAACAGCAAAATGGTGGAAGTCCGCATCTTCGTTGCGGGACTGCTTGCGGCCGCGACCGCACTCGTCGTGGTCTGGCAGAACGCGCGTCTGACCGTGCTGTGGGATCTCTCGTATGTTCTCGAGAACGCTTCGCGCATCGCGTGCGGTGACGTCCCGTATCGCGATTTTCCTTTTCCCTATGCGCCGCTGACGTTTCTCATGCAGGCACTGATCATCCGGCTGACGGGACACGTGCTCTGGCACCACGTCGCGTGGGCTGCGATCAGCGGTGGTGCTGCGACGCTCCTCACGTGGAGCATCGTACGGAGAATCACAAACTCGGACTCTCTCTCTCTTCTCCTTTCACTGCCGCTGATTCCGCTGGGGATCTACAGCATCTTTCCGCATCCCTTCTACGATCCCGACTGCTGTCTCTGCATTCTCGCGATCACGTGGCTGTTCCTCCGCAACGACAAATCCATTCCGCTCGGTGTCCTTGCGGTCGCTCCGCTCTTCATCAAGCAGAACATCGGTCTGCCGTTCCTCGCCGCATTCATTCTCGTTGCCGTGCTTGCGCGGCGCAGGCGCACGCTCGCCGGCATCGCGATTGGATCGGGAGCCGCGCTCATCCTGGTGGCTACCATCTTCGGCGCCGCGAACTACGTGCACTGGACGATTCGTTTTGCCGCGGCGAGGCGTCTTCCGCCCCTTCCGCGGCAGCTCGAGCCGTATCTCGATCCGATCCTCTGGCTCTGGATCGCCGCCACTCTTGCCGGATACCTCGCGCTTCGCCGTTCGCGTCTCGCAGGAGCAATCATCCTTTCGCTGCCATGGATGTGGACGGCCTGGAGATTCTTTGCGGCCGATGATCCGCTCGAGCCTCAGATCAATCTTCTGCGCACCTGGCCGCTCGTCATCGTTCTCGCGCTTCCGCTTCTCCGCCGGCCGGTGGTCTTCATTCTGTTCGCCGCGATTCAGGGCGCATTGCTGTCTCAGAGCATCTGGGGATCGACCTACGGAATCTGGCCGCTCCTGCTGATTCTCATCGCGTTCCTTTTCTCGGAGATCGGCGTGGACAACGCGGTGCTCGCTTTCGCGTCTCTTTTCGTCGCCGTGATCCTCCTCGGCGGCACGCGATATCTCGTTCTCGAAGAGCGATTGAAGTACGCGAAGATCCACGAAGACTGGCGGCCCGGACTCGCAGCGCTGGTCGCATGGACCGATCGAAACATCCCTCGCGATGACGCGATCCTCTCTCTTCCTGGCGAAGATCTCTTCTACTTCACGACGGGCCGCCGCCCGGGCGTGCCGGTGCTGATGTTCGATCGGACGGTCAATCCGTATGATGCCGCGACGATCGCACGGTTCCCCGCGAAGTGGCTCATCGTCAAGCACCGGCTGCAATTGAACGGCGGGACGCCGATGGACAACGAAGAAGACGTGCTCCGTCTGCTTTCGCCGCGGCTGATTCCTGCGGCGCGATTACCGAACTACGACATCTATCGCGTCCGTTGAAATCCTGTGAGTTGGGTCACATTTGCCTGGCACGCATCGGGCTAGTCTCCCGCGCAAGATGGCGCGCTACATCCAGAGACTCGCTCTGCTCGGAAAAGAGCGATGGATCGGCTGGGAGATCGACGGAATCGGCACCGAGGTGCCGGGCCTCGTTCTCGCGGACGAGATTCCGGAAGAGGAGTTGCGCGCGCGCGGCATCAGAGAGTTCAGTCCGATGCCGTTCGAGAGCTTCATCGGACTTGGAACCTCGCTCGCCAATTCCACGTCGCTGCTGGAGCAGGACATCGAGTTCCGTCTCGATGCGCTTCAGGTCAGCATGGATCGCGGACGCACGCGCGGCGTGACCGCGATTCCGCGAACCGTGCTCGATGTGATGTTCGGCGATGCGATCGAGCATCCGCGCGTGCAGGAGCGATTCCGGCAATGGGAGAGCAGCGGCGCCGTTCAGGTATTGCGCGATGAAACGTGCTACCTGCGCATCGTAGGGCGGATCGAAACGACAAGCTGAGACTAGAGCGATTCCGCCACGTTGGTGAGTTGTTCCGCGATCTCCGAGACGGATGCCTTCGGTGCGGTGTAGCTGTCGAATCGAACCAGCACAGGATCGTAGATGCCGCGTGTGAAGAGCGCGGTGCGGACTTCTATGAATCGCTTCCTCAATTCCGGCGGGAGAGTCTCACCGGCGGATTTCATCTCCGCCGCGACTGCCGCGGCACCGCTCTTCAATTCATCGTTCGTCACGGCTTCCTCCGCAATCCGAGTTTTTCGTACATGGCCACGTCATCCGGCTCGACGGCCGTGAACGTCGTGACGCCGCGATCGCCGGCCTCGCTCACTTTCAGCAGCCCGAGGGCGGACAGATCATCGTCGACGCCGACAATATCGTAGCCTGCCCAGACGGCATAGCCGCGCTCCTCGCTGGGGCCGAGGGAGGCGGAGACGCGGGCAACATTCTTGATGTAGCGTGACATGCGAAGCGTATGAAACCAGAGGATCTGCTCCGACGCGTCTTTCCGCCGATGCTCGCGACACTCACGACCGCGGCGCCGGCGGACGAGTCGGGTTGGGTGTACGAGCTGAAATATGACGGATTCCGCGCGCTCGTCGCAATCAGCGATGGCCGGCTGGCGATGTGGAGCCGCAACGAGCTCGATCTCGCGCCGAAGTTTCCGCGCGTGGCGCAGGCGCTCGCCAGGCTGAAGCTCGACGATGTCGTCCTCGACGGCGAGATCGTGGCGCTCGATGAGAACGGCACTCCGCGGTTCCAGCTTCTGCAGCAGGGCAACCGCGAAGTGATCTTCTTTTTCGATGTCCTCTGGCACGAGGGGAAGGATGTTCGGTTCCGGAGCTACGACGAGCGGCGTGCGCTGCTCGAAAAACTCCTGCGGCGTGCACCTGCCGGCGTGAAGATCGCCGCGAAGATCGACAAGCCGTGGGCCGAGGCACTGCGCGAAGCAGCTCATGACGGCTACGAAGGGATCATCGCCAAACGCCGGACGTCGATCTATGAGACACGCCGCTCGAAGGAATGGCTGAAGATCAAGGCGCTCAATCAGCAGGAACTGGTGGTCGTCGGATTTCAGCCCTCGTCGCACTCCTCGCGCGAGGTCGGGTCGCTGCATCTCGCGGTGATGGGGAAGGATGGACAACTCCACTATGCCGGCAAGGTCGGCACCGGCTTCTCCTACAAGATGCGCGTCTGGCTGAAGGACGTGTTGTCAAAGGACGCCGTGGTGCAGTCGATGGTTAGGGATGCCCCGCGGGTCCGCGATGCGACATGGGTCCGGCCCCGCCTCGTCGCGCAGGTCGCCTTCACGGAGTGGACCTCGGACAACCGGCTGCGGCACCCGTCCTTTCTCGGACTCCGCGAGGACAAGACGCCGGCCGAGGTGGTGAAGGAGGAACCCGTGGAGGTGGAAAAGGTTTCGCGGAAACGCGGTGGCGGTGGCTCGCGGACGGTTCCGAGGTCCGTCACGCTGACGCATCCGGAGCGCGTGCTCTATCCGCGCGACGGGATCACGAAGGAAGATCTCGCCGAGTACTACGTCGCGATGGCGAAGCCGATGATGCGCGCGCTCGCCGGCCGTCCGTTGACGCTGGAACATTGGAATCAGGGGATCGACAAGCCCTCCTGGTTTCATCAGAACCTCGGCCGCGAAGCTCCCGGATGGCTGACGACGATCGCGACACCGACGCGAGTCTCCAGCCGGAAGAGCGTGAGCCATCTCGTCGTCGACAGCACCGAGGCGTTGCGATGGCTGGCGCAGATGTCGGTGCTCACGGTGCACATGTGGAGCTCACATGCGCCGAAGCTCGAGGAGCCGGACTGGGTCGTCTTCGATCTCGATCCGGCGAAGGGGAAGGGGATCGAGCAGGCGATCGAGGCCGCGCTGATCGTGCGGCGATTGCTCGACAATCTGAAGCTGCCGAGCGTGCCGAAGACATCCGGCAAACGCGGCATTCACGTCTTCGTTCCGATCGCGCGCGGCTATTCGCACGAAGAGGCGAACGCGTTCGCCTGTCAGGTGGGCAGCGCGATCGCGGCGTCGGTGCCGTGGATGACGATGGAGCGCGCGATCAACAAGCGCCGCGGCAGGCTCTATCTCGACTGCATGCAGAACGGTTACGGCAAGACGATCGTGGCGCCGTACTCGCCGCGCGCGATCGACGGCGCGCCGGTCTCCGCACCGCTGAAATGGAACGAGGTCACGAAGAAGCTCGATCCGTTGAAGTACAACATCCGTACGATGCCGGAGCGTCTGGCGAAAGTCGGAGATCTCTTCGAGGCGGTGTTCAAGGATCGCGTGAAGCTGCCGAAGTTTCAGGCGTGAGGGCGCATGACATAATCGCGCGCCGTGACGAAGCGCTGCATCATCACCGGAGCATCGAGCGGAATCGGCGAGGCGCTGGCGCGCGAGCTGGCGTCGCGCGGATGGGAGCTCGCGCTGCTTGCGCGGCGCGGCGATATGCTGGCGAAGCTCGCAGGCGAGCTTCCGCGCGCGGTCGCGATCGAATGCGATGTGCGCGATGCTGCCGCCGTTCATGCGGCGGTGAGGCGAGGGGAGGCGGAGCTCGGCGGCCCCTTCGATCTTGCGATCGCCAACGCAGGGGTCGGCGTTCCCAGCTTCGCCTTCGAGTTCAATCTCTCCGATGCCGAGCAGATGGTCCGCGTCAACATCCTCGGCATGATGTATCTGTTCGACGCCGTGATCCCGTCGATGATCGAGCGGAAGTCGGGAAGGTTCGCCGGTGTCGCCTCGCTCGCCGGACATCGGGGATTACCGTCGTCCTCCGTCTACTCGGCGACGAAATCGGCGATGCAGTCGTTTCTCGAAGCGAGCCGCATCGAGTTGAAGCCGCTCGGCGTCGGCGTGACGATCATCAATCCCGGGTTCGTCGCAACACCGATGACGGAGAAGAACAGGAAGATGCCGTTCCTCTGGCAGGCGCCGCGCGCGGCGAAGTACATCGCCAGCCGGCTCGAAGCGGGAAACGATGTGATCGAGTTTCCGCTGCCGATGTCGCTGCTCACGCGCGGACTTCGATTCCTGCCGCGCGCGCTGTTCGACCGCATGACCGTCGTCTACGCAAAACGGAAGATCGATCGCAGTAAGCTGAAGCGATGAACAAAGAAACGCTGGGCGTCCGGCTCTGGGCGCTGAAGAACGTCTTTCTGCTCTGGCTCGCGTCTCCGAAGATCATCGAGGTGAACGAGCGGCGCTGCCTGGTGCAGATTCCGCTGAACTGGAAGACGAAGAATCATCTCGGCTCGATGTACTTCGGCGCGCTCTGCATCGGCGCCGACGTCTCCGGCGGGTTGATCGCATTTCACTTGATGCAGAAGCAGAAGGCGCGGCTCGCATTCGTCTTCAAGGACGTCAAGGGAAGCTTCTTGAAGCGGCCGGAAGACGATGTGCTCTTCACGTGCGAAGACGGCGAGTCGATCCAGGCGACGGTGCAGCGCGCAATCGAGACGGGCGAGCGGCAGGAGTCGACGGTCCACGTCGTCGCGACGTGCCCGAAGAAACTTGGCGAGGAGCCGGTGGCGACGTTCGAGCTGACGCTGTCGCTCAAGAAGAAGTAGGACGCGCGCGGCGACGCGGCTCCGTATCTTCGGTGTGCGTGGCGTTGCGCTTCTGCTTGCGATCCTCGCGATGCCGGTCTCTGGAACGGAGCTGCGCGATGGAGACCTGCTCGTCCGATCACTCTCCCGGTGCTCGCAATCGGGGTCACCGCGATTGCTTTTCGCGCGTTGCGCGCTTGAGCGCTCAGACTCCGAGAGTGGACGCGAAGAGAATCGCGCCGGGGAACGTTCTCTCATGAGGAATGCATGTAAGGATCGGCTTTCCCTGGTGGCTTCGGCCGTTGCTGCGGAACGACGTTGCGGCGATCACGCTCGGGAAGCGCGTGTATCTCTCGAACCTTCTTCCTGAGTCCGAGTACGACCGCATTCTTCGCCACGAGCGCGTCCACGTCGAGCAGATGGCGCGCCTCGGAATCGTGCGATTTCTCTTCCGGTATCTTCGCGAATATCTCGCTCATCGCCGGGCCGGCCTTCCGCCGGACGAGGCCTACCGGCGTATCTCCTTCGAACAGGAGGCGCTTATAATCGAAACTTCTGGGAAGCCAGAGGAATCATGATCCAGTTTCACTCACTGGAAGTTCCCCAACTCGAGCGATTCCTCGAGAGGCACAAGGCCGGGCTCAGCCTCCGCACCGAAGTCGACCTCGATCTCGTCCTCCGGCAAATCCTTCAGAAAGCATACGAGTTCGTTCCTTCCGAGTCTGGATCGATTCTTCTCGATGATCCCTACCGCAAGGTCGCGAACCGGCGGGACAACGACCTCGTCTTCATCGCAACCTTCGGCGAGTCGAGCAAACATCTCATCGGCCAGCGCCTGTCGGCGCAGCACGGCATCGTCGGCCGCGTGTATCAGACGGGCACGCCGTATCTCTCCACGGATGTGAAGGACGATCAATTCTTTTTCTCGCAGATCGACGAGAAGATCGGGCACACGACGCAAACGATCGTCTGTGTGCCGATCTACATCGGCAAGCATGTCTGCGGTGTGCTCGAGCTGATCAATCGCCTCGACGGAAAACCGTTTTCGCAGCGCGACATGACGCTGCTGGAGATCTTCGCCGGCTACACATCCTTCACTCTGCAGAACGCGCTCGATGCGCGGCGCGCGCACGAGCTCGCGAAGAAGGATGACCTCACCGGCCTGTACAACGATCGCTGGTTCAACGTGCGGCTGACGGACTCACTGGCCGATGCGCGGAAGAGCGGCAAGGAAGCCGTGTTGATCTTCATGGATCTCGATCACTTCAAGGTGATCAACGACTGCCATGGGCATCTCGCAGGGAGCCAGGCGCTGCGGGAGGTCGGCTTTCATCTCAAGCGGATCGTGCAGCTTGGCGATGCGACGGTGGCTCGCTACGGCGGCGACGAGTTCGTGATGATTCTTCCGAACACGACGCTCGATCAGGGCATCGCGATCGCCGAGGAGATCCGGGCGACGATCGAGAAGTCGAGCTTCCTCGATCGCGAGTGGGGATTCTCGATGCCGCCGCTGCACCTGCGCGGCGTGCTCACGGCATCGATCGGGGTCGCGCAGCACATTCCGGATCCCGCCAGCAATCTGCCCGTCGAACAGGACAAGAACCAGCTGCTGAAACGGGCGGACGCGGCGATGTACCGCGCGAAGTCGCTCGGGAAGAATCAGGTCGTGATCTCGCGTGCCGGCGAGGAAGCGGTCATGGAGCCGTCTCCCGATATTTCCGAAGCGGCTCGCGGTTCCCGCTGATCCAGCTCGAGATCACCAGAGTCGCTCCCGCCGCCGCGACATGCTTCAACGTGTGGCCGCTGACGGCGTGCAATGCGTCGAAGATGGGCTTGTCGAAGGACTCGCACGCTTTCGCGATCGCATAGAGCACGATGACCCAGAGCAGCGAAGGGCGAGTCCGCTTGCGCATCGCGAGGATCATGATCAGGAGGCCGGGGAAGAACTGCACAACTCCGTAGAGCCGCAGATCGCCGGTCGTCTTCCACCACACCAGGCTCGTGAATCCGATGGCCTCGGCGGCCAGAAGTGTCGCGAGCCTGTGCTTCCCGTCGCAGTCCTCGATCAGGAGTGCGATCACCGCCATCAGCGCGACGACCATTCCTGCGCGGTCGTAGAGGAGCGTCGCGTCGTTGGGATCGAGGTGGTAGATGCTGGATCCGATCGAGGTGAGGATCAGGCCGGCACCGAAGACAACCGGTGCGAGGCGTCGCGGCCCGCGAACCAGCGTCACGATGCCGGCGAGGAGGAACCCGAGATTGGACAACACGTTCCAGCCGTTGGGGATGCCGAGGATCGTGCGCGTGTCCGCGAACGAGTGATAGGCCTCGCTCTGCGCAATCGGCGGTACGAAAAGCATCGTTCCGGCGATCGTCACCGCCGCCAGTACCGCGGTAATGAAAAGTGCGCTGCGCATCCTGAAAAAGATTCTGCTATCCTCCCTCATCCACCCCGCTGTACCTCGTTTTCCTTACAAAAACACAACTTCTGGAGGTCCTGCATTGGCGAAGATTACTGCCGAGTACATTTGGATTGATGGACAGAAACCGACGGCCAAACTCCGTTCGAAGACGAAGATCCTCGACGGCCCGGTCAAGAGTGTGGATCAGATTCCCGAGTGGGGATATGACGGCTCGAGCACATACCAGGCGAGCGGGCACTTTTCCGATCTGCTGCTGCGTCCCGTGAAAATCGTTCCCGATCCGCTTCATCGCGAGAACGACATTCTCGTTCTGTGCGAAGTCCTGAATCCTGACGGCAGCGTGCACTGGAGCAATACGCGCGCGCATCTGCGCGAGGTTGCGGACAAGTACAAGGATCACGATCCGTGGTTCGGGATCGAGCAGGAGTACACGTTCTTCGAAGGGAATCGTCCGCTCGGCTGGCCGGAGTCCGGATTTCCCGCGCCCCAGGGCGGTTACTACTGCGGCGTCGGCAGCGACGAAGTCTTCGGCCGTGACATCGTCGAGGCCCATGCGGATGCGTGCATTCGCGCCGGCATTCACATCGTCGGCACGAACGCCGAGGTCATGCCTGCGCAGTGGGAGTTCCAGATTGGTGCAGTGGGTGCGCCGGATGTCGCCGACGAGCTCTGGCTCGCGCGCTGGCTGCTGTATCGCATCGGCGAAGAGTTCGGAGTGAGCGCGACGCTTTATCCCAAGCCGGTGAAGGGCGACTGGAACGGGGCAGGGGCGCACACGAATTTCTCGACGAAGGCGATGCGCGAAGAGGGCGGCATCAAGGTGATCGAAGAGGCGATGAAGAAACTCGAGAAGCGCCACGACGATCACATCAAGGTCTACGGCGCGCACAACGAGGAGCGCCTGACCGGTCTGCACGAAACCGCGCCGATTCACGCGTTCCGTTACGGCATCAGCGATCGCGGCGCATCGGTGCGGATTCCGATGGCCACGACTGCAACAGGACGTGGCTATTTCGAAGACCGCCGTCCTGCGGCGAACATGGACCCTTATCAGGTTTGTGCGATTCTCATCGAAACCGTTTGCGGTGACTAACGTATACTGAATGAGCCCGGAGCGGCTTGTGTAGAGCCGCTCCGCTGTGCTCCTTACTCAAACGATGCATAGCGTGGCCGTGGCTGAGCTGATCCTCAACGGACTCTGGATTGCCGTCGCAATCGCGGCGTTCGCGATTCTTCTGCCTCGCGCGGTCAGCCATCGAAAGCACTATGCCGTCGCCGCGCTCCTCTGCACGGTGGCGCTGCTGTTCCCGGTCATTTCCGTCTCCGACGATCTCAGCGCCGATCGCGCCACCTTCGAAGTGCTGGCAGCGGTGCTCGTCGCCTTCGTCCTCCTCATCGGCCTGACGACGATCGCGCGGGTGAGTGTGCGCCCGCTCGTGCATCCCGCGTTCGCGATCGTCAAGCACGCTGATCCCCGCTCTCCGCCCGCGCGCTGAAACGACGGACAAGGTCCGCGCAGCGCCGGCACCCCGACCGGTCTCCTTCGGTTGACAGCGCGTAGCTGTTCTCCGATTTCCTTCCTCCCGATCCGGAGACCGGCGGGATGCGAGCGCTGCTCGGAACCTTCTCCGCGACGCAGCCGCCCAGCGGCGGCATTCTCGCGAGTTGGCTATCCCCTGAGCCAGCTCCCGGGCTGCGAGAGTGTCGCCACTGGACGGCTGGGTCGTGTCTACCGGTCACGCGGTTTCGCGGGTTCGAGGGCTCGCGGTCGATGCTCAACCAATTTCTCTTTCGCGGGCGGCGCCTGCTGGCGGCTGCCCTGTTCGTGATCTTTTCGGGAAGTACGCGATTTTCACAAACGGCTTCGTTCTGCTCCTGCATCGATCAATCGTCGGTCGAGGATCTTCCCGTGGTCGAGCTCCGCGCGGCGCGCGACGAGGGGTGGCTCGCGATCCTCGTCTCGGGTGATGGCGGCTGGCGCGCGATCGATCGCGAAATTGCGGAAGGGCTGAATCGCCGTGGCATCTCGGTTGTGGGCCTCGTCGCGCCGGAGTATTTCGCAGTTCGACGAACTCCCGACGAATCTGCCTGCGCGTTGCGCAAGCTCATCACGCACTATTCACTCGAGTGGCACGCGCCTCACGTCATCCTTTGCGGCTACTCGCGCGGCGCCGGCGTGTTACCGTTCATGTTCAATCGGCTGCCAGACCGGCTGAAGCCGCGCGTCGAATTGTCTGCGCTCATCGGCCTGGATCGCACGATCGATTTCGAAGTCACGCCTGTCGATCTCTTTCGCGACACGCCATCTTCACGGGAGGTTCCAGTGCGCAGCGAAGTCGAGCGCATGCGCGGCAAACGCGTGCTCTGCATTTACGGCCGCCGCGATCGCAACTCGCTGTGTCCGGCGCTCGACCCTCTGCTCGCCACACGTATCGGGATGACCGGCGGCCATCACCTCTGCGGCGCTTATGATCGGCTGGCCCGGATCATCTGGTCTGCAGCTCTGAGTCATGGACATGCAGCTACATAATCTGCTCGAGCCGCCACGGCTGATTCGCCATTTCAGCCTGACGCCACCCGAAGGGTTCGTCTGCATCGGAATCGATCCGCCTCTGTTTCGCGCACGTTTCGATCTGCTCACGACGCTCGAGCCGCGAATTCGCAAGCGCATCGACGCGCTTCCGTTCGCGCGCTTCTGGCGGCGCCTTTTCGAAGTGACCGCAACGTTCGCCGGCACCACCGTGTCCGAGTATGTGCCGCTCCCGGCCGGCCAGCCTCCGTCCTCCGTCCTCTCGCTTCTGCTCGCCGGGACGGATGATCCCTTCCTGATCGTGAAGGATCTCCCCGTCGAAGCGGTGCTCGTCGGTACGGCTGCCATCGGCCATGCACAGAGGTTTGCTGAAGCTTGTGTCGCTGCAGGATTCACTCTGATGGAAGGACAGGCGCTCGCTTATGTACCGATCGACTTCGGCTCGATCGACGAATTTCTGTCGCGTTTTTCGCACTCACGGCGAAAGACTCTTCGCCGCAAGCTTCGGAGCCGGAAACAAATCGAGGTCGAAGCGATTCGCGCCGGCGATGCGCGATTCGACAGCGACGACTTCATCGGAGAGATTCACAGGCTCTACCGGAATGTGTACGAGCAGAGCGACGTGCACTTCGACTTTCTCACCGAAGACTTCTTCCGCTCCCTCCTTCGAGACGCTTCCTGCGGCGGAACCCTGTTCTGCTATCGCGCCAGCGGGCGGTTCATCGGATGGAATCTCTGCTTCGCGATCGAAGACAGGCTCATCGACAAGTACGTCGGCTTCGAGTATCCCGCCGCGCGCGATCACGATCTGTACGCGGTGAGCTGGTTTCACAATCTCGAGTACGCGCTGGAGCACGGATACGGCGTGTACATCGCGGGCTGGACGGATCCCGAAGTGAAGCGGCAGCTCGGTGCGCGGTTCACGCCGACGATGCACGCCGTCCGGATTCGCAATCCGTTTCTCCGGCTCGTGCTCAAATGTTCGAAGCGATGGTTCGAGCCGGATCGCCGCTGGTATGCCGATGTCGCGAACAGTCATTCTTGATTTCGATGGTTCGGTTGCCGGATTGGACGGCGCCGAGATGATCGATCTGCGCAACAGAGAAGAAGAGATTCGCTTCGGTTGTGCAGAGGCTGCGTTGCGCGCACTCCCTCCATTCGAACCGGCTGGCATCGTGTTCATGGGCAGCGGAGATTTTCATCACGTCAGCGCCGAGTTGATCGCCAGACAGAGAAGGCGAGTGCAGGTGCTCGTTCTCGACAACCATCCTGACAACATGCGCTACCCGTTCGGAATCCACTGTGGCTCCTGGGTCGCGCACGTGGCGCGGCTTCCCGAGGTGTCCCGCGTTCACGTGGCGGGAATCACTTCTCCCGATGTGGAGTCCTTCCATGCGTTTGAAAATCACCTGGGACCGTTGAGGAGCGGGAAGGTCGTGTACTGGTGTCTGGGACGCAGCCTGCGCATGCTGCGCATGCTTGGTGTGCGCGCCTCGCAGTCATTCGAGGGCGCCGCCGAGATGTCGCGCGCGTTGCTGCAGTCCCTCTCGCCGGATCCGATCTATCTTTCCATCGACAAGGATGTGCTTGCACCAGAAGTCGTCCAGACGAATTGGGATCAGGGAGTGATGCATCTTCACGAGGTGCAGTCTCTGGTTGAGAGTGTGAAAGAGCGGGTCATCGGCTGCGACGTGGTGGGCGACGTCTCGGCGTATCGCTATCGCAGCCGGTTGAAGCGCATCCTCAGTGCTCTTGATGACCAGCCTGAGATTTCCGGCGATTCGCTGGAGCTGTCCCGCGAAATGCATCGCCTCGTGAATCGTCGCCTCGTCTCCCTTCTCGGACATCTATGATGTGACCGCCTCTCCGAGCGTTGCGAGAATCCGTTGAAAATCGTCTTCCCCCAACCACGGACTATTGGTGATGGTCAGCATGCGCGCCGCGAAGTCCCGTGCGTTCGGAACGTCCGCGCCGGCGAACTGCGCAGCGAACGACGGATAGTCGGGAATGGCGTGAATGAACAGGCGGCTCACTCCAAGGCCCGCGGTCCACAATCGCCCCAATGCCGCATCGCGCGCTTCCCGCCCCGGCATCAACACCATGAAGAACGGCCATGTACCTCGGCTGCCGTCAGGATCGCCGATGACGGTGACACCTTCAATGCTCTCGATGATGGTCTTGCGCTGCTTCGCCTGATCGGTCGTCATGGCGATGAATCCGGGCAAGCGCTTCAGCGCATTCACGCCGACCGAACGACGCCAGCCTCCGAGAGTGTGCAAGGGAATCGGGCCCGGAAAATCGTCGCCGACGGCACCGGTGAGATCGTGCTGCGCAAGCGCGCGGCGCAGTGGACGTCCGTAAACATAGCGCAGCGCGGATGGACGATAGAACGCTGTATATCCGAGGAGTTGCAGCGAGCGACGGATCTCCCAGCCCGGACGAAAGGGCGCCACGCGCCGGCTTTCCTCGCGTAATTGGCGTCTCATCGCGTCATCGCGCGCGAACAGGACTCCGCCCTCGTACAGAGTCAATCCTTTGCCCACGGCAAGGCTGAAGAATCCAAGATCGCCCGCCGTTCCCGCGGCGCGGTCATGCCATTGAGCTCCGAGCGCCTGCGCCGCGTCCTCGATGACCGTCGCCTGGTAGCGACGAGCGAGCTCGTTGACGGCCGTCACGTCTGCGACGCGCCCGCCGAGGTGTGTCGGAATGATGGCGAGCGTCTCGTCGTCGACGAGCGATGCGAGCATCTCCGGCGAGAAGTCGAAATGATCGCGGCGCACATCGCAAAGAACCGGCGTCAATCCACAGTGCATCACCGCCAGAGCAACGAGTGGACATGTATACGCAGGCAGAACGACGCGGCGGCGGCGCGGACTGTGGCGCATCAGAGCCGTCAACGCGACGATCAACGCCGCCGTGCCGGAACATTCGAGCTGAACGGCGGGGACGCCGAGGAACGCCGCGACTGCATCTTGCAGCGTTTTGCCGGAGCGAGGGATCAGGTCGCTAGCCCGCAGAGGAAGTCCTGCGGTCGGCGGGATCTCGCGCCATGCATCAGGCATCGCTTTGTTTCGATTTGCTCGAGCTCAGGAGGATTACGCCCAGCACGATGCATCCCGCGCCGATCAATTGCAACATCGTCAATCGATCGCCGAACAGCGGCACCGAGATCAACAGGACCGGGACGACTTCCAGATGCGAAGCGGCGAACGCCGGGCCGACCGGCGCATGCTTCAACAAAGTCATCCAGGTGATGAATGAGCAGATGTAGCCTGCGATCGCTCCGTAGATCCAGGGTGCGAGCGCTGCGCTTTTCAGCCAGCCGGGCGTAAGCGCGAAGGGGCCGGTTTGTAGTGAGGCCAGCTTGAACGCGACCTGCGTCCATGTATCGGACAACATCAGCGCGCCGAAGCCGAGCGCGTAGAACGCGCGCCGGCTCAACCGGCTCCTCCCGCGAGCGCGACGCCGATCGTGATCAGGCACATTGCGGCGATGCGCACGCCATCGAGGGTCTCGCGGAACACCACCCTTCCGGCGAGCATCACGACGACGATGTTGATGGAGCCGATGAGCATGGCCAGTGAGAGCGGGATCAGCGACAGGAGCGCGAACCAGATCACGAACTCCAGGCCGAAGCAGATGCCGCCGGCCCACAATCGCGGCGACGACAGCATCCGTTTCCAGCGGCGAATCTTGAGGTCATCATCCCCGGCCGCGACGGACTTGAAGATGAGATGCCCGGCCGTGTCGAGCACGATGTTCGCGAGCCAGAGCGCGATCGCGAGCGGCGGCATCATGCGCTGCGCGCGAGGAGCACGGCGTTCGTGCCGCCGAACGCGAACGAGTTCGACATCACGCAGCCCAGGCTGACGTCGCGTCTTCCCTTCGACGGGACGTAATCGAGATCGCACTCCGGATCGGGCGAGTCGAGATGCGCGGTCGGCGGGATCGCGCTGCGATTGAGCGCGAGTACGGAGATGGCAAATTCGAGTGCACCGGCACCGCCGAGGAGATGGCCGTGCATCGACTTGGTGGAGCTGACCGGAATCCTGGACGCTCGATCGCCGAAGACCTGCTTGATCGCTCGTGTCTCCGTCGGGTCGTTGATTGCCGTGGCGGTTCCGTGCGCGTTCACGTAGTCGACGGCATCCGGCGACGTCCCCTGATCCTCGAGCGCGAGCTGCATCGCCCGCGCCTGTCCTGCGACCGAAGGCTTCGTGATGTGCGAGGCGTCGTTTGAAGATCCGTATCCGATCAACTCTGCATAAATGCGCGCTCCGCGTTTCAGCGCGAGCTCGCGCTCTTCGAGGACCACCATCGCTGCGCCTTCGCCGAGCACGAGGCCGGTGCGATTCTTCGCGAACGGCTTGCAGGTCGCTGATGGATTCTCGCGGTCCACCGGCGCGAGGACATGCATGGCATCCCATCCGCGAAAGAACGTATACGTCAGCGGTGCTTCCGCACCGCCTGCGATCATCACGTCCGCGTATCCGTGGCGAATCTGCCTGTACGCTTCACCGATCGATACGGCAGACGAAGCGCAGGCGCACGAGAACGTCAGGTTCGGTCCGCCGAAGCCGTACTTGATGGCGATGTGTCCGGGCGAGGCGTTGTTCATCACCTTCAACACCGTCATCGGCCGCACGCGTTCGGGATCGCGCGAAAAGACCTGGAGATGCGTCTCTTCGAGTGCGGTCGCCGATCCCATTCCGGTGCCGAAGGAGACTCCTGCTCGAAGCTTCTGCGCGTCGTCGAGCTGCAGGGCGGCGTCAGCGAACGCCGATGTTGCGGCGACGATCGTCATTTGTGAGACGCGGTCGACATTCTCGAGGCGCACGGAGGGAGGGAAGTGCGGCGCCGGATCGAAGTCGACCGGCGCTGCGATGTTCGAGTACGCTGCGTTGACGTCGAAGGACACCTCGCGAATTGCCGACTCGCCGGCCATCAGCCGGTCGAACATCGTCGAGGGATCGCTGCCGTGCGGCGAGACGACGCCGACGCCGGTGACGACGACCCGCCGGCTGGTCATGCGGACTCGGCCTTCGTGGCCGCGTTCTGTTCGACGAGACCCTTGATCGTGTCGAGCAGTTCCTGGATCGTTGCCGCGCGAATCGTCGAGCCTTCCTGCGGCACACGAATGTCGAACGTCTCTTCGACTTCGAAGAGCACTTCGATCAGATCGAGCGAGTCGAGGCCCAGGCTGTCGAGCGATGCCTCGGGCTGAATCTTCGACTCGTCGACGTGGAACTTCTCGGTGAGAATCTTTTTGAGCGTGTCAGCCGTGGATGTCATGCGAGAACTCCAAAGTCTGCTCGGCCTCGGGCAGCCGCGCGTCGATGAACGATGCAACACGATCGGCGATGTCGTACTTTCGCCGGTCCAGCGTGAGTACATGATAGGTGTCATCGACGAAGAACGTCTCCACGTCCGATGATGCGACGTTTCGCTGGAGATAGCGCGCATTCTCGAGCGTGGCCATATCGTCTTCCGTCGCGTGAACGATCAGCAGCGGAGCGGTGACCTTCGCGAGCTCGCGCTTCACCGCTTTGATCAGGCGGAACGTCTCCCGGATCGTGACACCCGGAAACTCGGAGTAGCCGTACTTCTCCGGCATTTGCGACGCGTCATTCGCGTACACCGCCGCGATGATGTTGCGCAACCGCTCGTCCTTGATCCCGAACGGCGGCGGCTCATGCCACGAGTAGAAGTACCGGATCGGTGTGTACATCGCGATCGGCAGCAGGTAGCGCTGGCGGAAGCGTGGGACGTTCCAGCCGTCATAGAAGAACGTTGCGGAGAGCGTTGCAACGCCTGCCACGTCGTCGTGATGGCGCGCCGCGAGGCGCAGCGCGAGAAGAGCGCCCATCGAAAGCCCGCCGACGAACACGGTGCTGCACTGCTCGCGCAATTCCATCAACGACTGCTCGAGCGTCGCGTACCAGTCGGTCCATCGCGTCTTCTTCAACTCGCCCAGGGTCGAACAATGGCCCGCGAGTGCCGGGCAGGAGACGGTGAGCCCGCTGCTCGCAAGCTTGCGAATCAGCGGTTTCATCTCCGTGGGAGCACCGGTGATGCCGTGAGAGAGAAGGACGCCGGTGTCGCCCCCCTTTTCGAAAATGTCGTATCGGTTCCGGGTCATGTCGTCAGCACGCACCACAACGCAGGAGCAGCGATTCGATCAGCGCGAGGCCGAGGTCGATCTCGTCCTCGGTAATCTCGAGTGAGGGAGCGAGGGTGAAGACGTTCTTGTAATAGCCGCCGACGTCGAGAACCAGGCCGTACTTCCGGCCGTGCATTTCGATGTCGCCCTTCAGCCCTTCGTCGAAGATCGCGTTCGTCAAGTCCTTGTTCGGCGTGAAGCCATCCTCTTTGCACATCTCGATTCGCAGCGCGAGGCCGAGACCGTCCACATGGCCGATCATCTTCCAGCGCGACTTGAGATCCTGAAGCCGGGCGAGGAAATAAGCACCCTTCTCCATCACACTGCTCTCGTAATCGGACTCACCGAGCATGCGCATCACTTCGAGCGCGGTCGCCGTGCCCAGGGTGTTGGAGGAGAACGTCGAATGCGTCGATCCCGGCGGGAACACGCTGGGCGAGATGAGATCCTCGCGCGCCCAGATCCCCGACAGAGGGTTCAGTCCGTTCGTCAACGCCTTACCGAAGACCACGACGTCCGGCTTGAGGCCGAAATGTTCGAAGGACCAGAACTTGCCGGTGCGATACAGGCCCATCTGAATCTCATCGACCACGATGAGAATGCCGCGCTCGTGAAGGATGCGCGTGAGCTCTTCGAAGTATCCCTCCGGCGGAATGACATAGCCGCCCGTTCCCTGAATCGGCTCGATGTAGAACGCGGCGAACTCGGACTGCGACGCCTTTGCATCCCAGACGGAGTGGTACTCGGTGTCGAACAGACGTTCGAACTGGTCCACGCAGAAGAGCTCGCAACTCTCGCGAGTCTTGTCGTAGGGGCAGCGGAAACAGTAAGGGAAGGGGATGAACTGCGCGCGATCGGAGAAATGTCCGAAGCGGCGGCGATAGCGATAGCTCGACGTGATCGCCGAGGCGCCGAGTGTTCGCCCGTGATAACCGCCCATGAAGGCGAAGTTCAGGCTGCGCCCTGTGGCGTTGCGCACGAGCTTGAGCGAGTCTTCGACCGCCTGCGCGCCGCCGACGTTGAAGTGCACGCGGCCCTTCACGCCGGTGCGTTTCTCCATCACGTTGCAGAGCGCTTCGGCCAGCTCGACTTTCTCGCGATGGAGATACTGGCAGGCAAGCTGCGGCAGCGTGTCGATCTGCCGCTTCAACGCCTCGTTGATCCGCGGATTGCCGTATCCGAAGTTGACGGCCGAATACCACATCTGCAGATCGAGATAGGACGTGCCGCTCTCGTCGAAGAGATAGCTTCCCTCACAGCGTTCGAAGATCTTCGGTGGATCCGCGTAGTGGACCGTGTCACCGAAGGAGCAGTACTCGCTGTCTTTCTGTAGCAGTTCCTCGGTCGATGCAGATTGGATCAGTGGCTCAAGGGAAGTCTCATCGGGGTTGAACGTAATCGTCATTCCATCTCCAGTGCGTTGAATCTGGGCTTGGACAATCCGTGAAGCACGATCCCCCCCGAGACCGGCCGCACATCTTACTGAGGTAAGTGTCAGTTCTGCAGAAAATCCTTCGTGTCATTCCTCAGGATGCATTCATCCTGAGCGAAGCGAAGGATCAACGAAGGCGCCGGGAGAACGGTTCTTCCCGGCCTGACTTGTGAAGGATGCGAAGGCGGGGAAGAAGGATCTGGCACCCGTTGCTGTCGCTCGACGAAGACCCAGGGTATAGCGCGCCGCATTCTTCGGGAGCAGGGCCTGCGAGAACCGTTTTCCCGGCGCCTTCGTTGATCCTTCGCTTCGCTCAGGATTGAGACATCCTCAGACCGCAGTATGATCGCCGAGTGATGGCGGCGCGGGCTCTCTTCGCTCTCACTCTCGCACTGCATTCGCTCGCCGGATTGAGGTTGGACGAGGCGATCTCACAATTGCAGCGCGAGGGGTTGCCTGTCGTCATTTACACCAGCGCCCTGGTGCGGCCGGATATGCGCGTGCAGCAGGAGCCCCCTCCATCGACGCCTCGGAAACGTCTCGAGGCGATTCTGGCGCCGTTTGGTTTGCGCGTCGTCGAGGGCGCGCATCACGAACTGCTCGTCGTGCCCGCGCCGAAACCGCAGGCGCCGGCACCGCCGCCGCCGCATCCGCATTTCAGCGAAGAGATCGTGGTGATACCGAGCCACGTTCGCATCACGAACGAGCCCTCTGCCAGCGAGGGATTATCTCGAGAGGATCTCGATCGCCTGCCGAATCCGGTGGAAGACCTGACGCGCGCGATCCAGGTTCTCCCCGGTGTCGCGGGCGGCGACGCTTCGGCAACCGTCAATGTCCGCGGCAGTGCCGCAGATGAAACGGTGATCGCACTCGACGGCCTCGAGTTGAGCGAGCCATTTCACCTCAAGGACTTCTTCAACATCTTCTCTTCGCTCGACTCGGCATCCATCGGGCGCGTCGATCTCATGACCGGCGCATTTCCGGTCGAGTGGGGTGACCGCATGGGCGGTGTCATCGACATGAACCTGCTCAATCCGTCGAATGAGCAACATACGATTTCGGCGGGGACGATGAACGGCCGCTTCACGACCGCGGGGGCGTCCGCGGATCAGCAGACGAAGTGGCTCCTGACGGCGCGCGCCTGGTATCCCGACGTCATTCTCAATCTCGACACGAAACCGAAGGAGCTGATCAACACGGACTGCTATGACCTGGTCGGGAAGGTCGAGCACCGATTCGGACGTACGAACGCCGGCCTTACCTTTCTCGCCGCGTACGACAACCTCTCGTATCGCAACACGAAGGCAGCCGAATTGGATCGAAGTGCCGCGGAAGAGAACAGCGTGCATGTTTGGCTGACGACGAACACCGATTGGAACGACGCGCTGTCCGTCCGAAACATCGTCGCGGTCGGCCGTCTCGCGCGCGATCGCGTAGGGAGTATCGAGGCCTCCGATCCGCTGCGGATCAGCGACGGGCGATCGTTCAATTTCGTAGAGGTGAAACAGGACTGGCGGGCCACGCTGGCGGTTCTGCAACAGATCAAGTTCGGGTTCGACGCAAAGACGACGGACGCCCGTTATGACTACACGAGGAACTCGGGAAACGCGACGCGCGTCGATGTTCATCTCCGTCCTCATGAAGAAACGGTCGGACTCTATGCATCGGATCGTATTCAGTTGTCCGAGCGAGTGATCGCAGAAGGAGGCGTGCGGTGGGATCGCCAGTCGATCGGCGGATACGAAGAAGTCAGCCCCCGGCTCAGTGTGCTCTGGTCGCTGACTCCCGACTCGAATCTGCGCATCGGTTGGGGGCGATATGCGCAGTCGCAGCGCCTCAATGAATTGCAGGTCGAAGATGGGGTGACGCGTCTGGCTCCGCCGGAAACGGGGGAACATCGAACGATCAGCTTCGAGCATCAAATCGACAAAAAGGTCACGTTGCGGATCGAGGCGTTCGACAAGCCGATGCTCCACGTGCGTCCGCGTTACGAGAACATGCTCAATCCGATCGACGTCTTTCCCGAGGCGCAGGACGATCGCGTGAGAGTGGCGCCGGAACGGAGCCGTGCGAGAGGAATCGAGCTGCGCCTGACCGGAAGCGCGACTCGCGCCTCGAGCTGGTGGATGGCCTTCGCCAGCTCGCGCGCGATCGACACCATCGAGGGCCGCCACGTTCCTCGCAGTTGGGACCAGCCATACGCGGCCGCCGGCGGATTCAATGCAGACTTCGGCGACGGATGGAATGCGGGCATCGCCGCGTCGTGGCACACCGGCTGGCCGACGACTCCCTTTCGCGCGGAACTGGTTGACGGAAAACCGGAGCTCGTCCAGGCGCCGCGAAACAGCGGCCGGCTGCCGGCATGGTTTCGTGCCGATGCCCGCCTGTCGCGCTCGATCCCGCTGCGCCATGGGAACCTGGCACTCACGTTTGATCTGATCAACCTGACGAATCACGACAATGTCTGCTGCATCACGGATGTGGCGGCGTATCTCCGAAATGATGGAACGCCCGGCGTTCGCCGTGAAGAGCGTTCGCCGGTGCCGATCTTTCCCTCATTTGCAGCGACCTGGAAATTCTGAACAGCCGCGAAGGATTTCCGCGCCTTCGCGCACTCACGTATGAGGATGACCGATCGCGAACTCGTGCGCAGCCTTCTCCGTGGGGACGAAGCGGCGTTCGACCAGTTCGTCGCCGACTACTACCCCCGGCTTTATCGATTTGCATATCGCCGCCTTGCAGGAAATGCTGATCTCGCGCTCGACATCGTTCAGACCATCTTCGAGAAGGTGATCCCGAGACTCGAATCGTGGCGAGGGGAGGCACCTCTCTTTTCCTGGATGTGCGGCTTCGCCAGATTCGAAATTGCCGCCGTCCGGAAGGACGCGCGGACGGAGGTCGCGGACGACGATCCCGATGTTCGCGCCGTGCTCGAGTCGCTGCCGGCGCTGGAAGACACTCCCGATCGCGAGCATGAGCGGAAGGAGATCGGGCGTGCGGTCCGGATCGTCCTCGATCATCTGCCGCGGCATTACGCCTCGGCCCTGGAATGGAAATATGTGAACGGGTTGAGCGTGCAGGAAATCGCCGGCCGCCTGGCGATGACACCGAAGGCAGCAGAGTCGCTGCTGACGCGCGCACGCGGCGCATTCCGCGACGCGTTCACGGAACTGGCGGGAAGGACATCGTGATGTCTGAGGATGAGACCATCGAACGGCTGTTGCGTCTTGCGGCGAGTCCCGAGCTTCCGGCAGGAGGTGAGGAACGGATCCGTACGGCAGTGCGCCCGCTGTGGAGACAGCAGGTGCGGAGGCGGACGCTGCGCCGGGCTCTGACCGTTGGAACACTGGCAGCAGCGGCCGCGGTCGCAGCGTTCTTCTTAGTCGTGATGCCGCGTATGACCGAGACGTTCGTGCCCGCGAGTCCCGTCGCCAGCGTCGAGCTCTCCCGCGGCCCACTCGATCCTCCATTTCGCCGCGGCAAAGTATTTACGGGCGCATGGCTGCATACATCACCCGCCAGCCGTGTATCGCTGCGAGTCATCGATGGACCGTCGCTCCGGATCGACAACGACACGACCCTGCGGTTCGTGTCGGATCGCATCGTCGAATTGCGGCAAGGCGCGCTGTATGTCGAGTCGGGTGGCCGCGCCGGAAATGCCGTGGAGGTACGTACGCCGTTTGGCAGCGTGCGCGACATCGGGACGCGATTCGAGGTTCGTGTTCGTGATCGTCTCACCGTTCGCGTGCGTGAAGGGAGCGTCGATCTCTCGACGAAGGCCAACCACGTGCGCGTAATGTCGGGTTTCGAGTCGAACGTCGCTGCGGACGGCGTCGCGGAGCTCGCATCGTTCGCGGACGGGAGTGAGAGCTGGACAGCCTCCATCGCGCCGCCATTCGCGATCGAGGGCCGGTCGATGGCCGCGCTGCTCGAGTACTGTTCTCATGAAAGCGGGCTCGAGCTGCGCTATGAAGAGGGCGTGGAGCAAATCGCGCGAGCCACGCTCATGCACGGTGCGACCAGCGAGCTCTCGCCTGTCGAAACCGCGCAGGAGATCGCTCCGACCGCGGGACTGCGCGTCACGCGTGCGCACGGTGCGCTGGTCGTCAGCCGACTCTCGCCGCAGTAGGGAACGGTCTTACCCTGGCCGTTTCCCATCCGCGGACGATCTCGAGCACGTCGGCAAAACTCTCGAACGGCGAATGGCGAATGTTCTCCTCCTGGCAAAAGCGAAGCAGCGAGCCACGCGCGAAAACGTAGTCGGCATTGCGCGCCAGACAGAGATCCGAGCGTCCATCGCCTACGAGAATCACCTGCGAGCCGGCGCCGCCGTTCAACGACCGGGCAACGGCACACTTGCACACGCCGCTGCCGACCTTGCAGTCCGGGGCGGAGTAGGGGAATGACAGATCGAGTCCGCCGGGCCGGAATCCAAGGGCGTTGGAGTAGATCGGAATCGCAGGCTCGATCTTCCGCAAAGCATGCCGGATCGGGTAGTCGAGGCCGTCGCTCACGACGGCCAGCCGCGCAATCGTTCGCGCGTACTCGATGAACTCCGCAAACGTCGGGTCGATCTCCACTCCGTGGAGGAACTCGAGCAGAGAGTCCTCGTCGCCGCGTACCAGCGCGATCTGCGCGCTCATGCACTGCCGGGAGTCGATCTCGCCGCGAACCCAGTGTTGTTCGATCGCTTCCCATTCGGGCAGCGCGAAGCGTTCCAGGAGCGCGTCGACCGTATCGCGAGGCGCAATCGTTCCATCGAAATCCAGTATGAATAGCATCGAGAAATCCTGCGGAGGTGAGGTGCGCGCAGTATGACACGCTGCAGTGCTATCTTGCGCTCACGCTACTCGCAATTCTCCTTTCCGTATTGTTCGAGACGTCCGCATCCATGCGGGTCGGCCGTGTCACGATCGACGCTCATCCGGTGTTCTCAGAGGGCGGCGGCGCGTTCTATCGCGCGGTGAACCGGCTCCATGCGCAGACGCGTGCGTCGTTCATTCGAAAATTTCTTCTGTTTCATGAGGGAGATCGTTTCGATCCCGTGCTTCTTGCGGAGAGCGAACGAAATCTCAGGCAGTTGGACTCTCTGGAGAGCGTTTTGGTTACGGCCGGCACGCCCCACGACGGCGTCGTCGACATCACGGTCGTGACCACGGATGCCTGGACGACCGATCTGACGGGCGATTTTTCGAATGAGGGCGGCCGCTCGGTTTTCAGTGCCGCCTTGTCACAGAAGAATCTGTTCGGCGGTGCCGAGTCGCTGGAACTTGCGATCGATCGCGACGTCTACCGGACGGCGAGAGGAATCGAGTATCGCGACCCGGCGGCATTCGGCCCCTATTCGAATCTCGACGCGTACGTCGCGGACAACTCGGATGGTGCGGAGCAGCGCTTGTCCATCACGCGGCCGCAGTTCTCGTACACGACGCCGTGGACGGGTTCGATTGCGCTGGACCATCTTCGGCGCATCGAGAGGATCTACGAGGATGGCCGCATCCTCTCTGCCTTCGAGCAGCGGCATCGCGCGGTTACGGTTGCCGGCGCGCTGGCCATCCGCAATGAGGTGCACCGCACGGATCGTCTCGTCGCCGGCATCGATTGGACGGATGACGAATTCAGCTCGGGCGCCCTGCTGCCCGATAGTCGTCATCTTCATTTCATCGACGCGGGCTTCGAGTCGGCCGGCTTCTCGCCGCTGAGTCTCGATTACATCGACGACTCGCGCGTTCAGGATTTCAATCTCGGCCACGCAGTGGCGTTTCACGCCGCGGTGTCATCAAAGACATGGCGAGGCCGCGTCGTGCTGGGCGATGGAGCTCGGCTGGGGGAGACGGCATTCGTCACGGGACAGCTCACCGGCTCTGCGCGCGGTGATGGCAATGAGGTCGTCTCCGCCGACGTGCGTGCGGTTGCGAAGCTGGCGGCGCGGCATCCGCAGGCGATCGTCGCGAGGTTGCGGGCCGATGCCGGATGGAAGCTCGATCGCGACGTCCAGTTCTTCGCCGACGGCCGGAATGGGTTGCGCGCGTATCCGGACTTCGCGTTCGAAGGAAGCCGGCGCCTTTTGCTCAACGCGGAATACCGCCTCTATCTCGGGCGCGATCTGCTGCAGATCTTCTCGCCGGGCGTCGCCGCGTTTGCGGATGCAGGCTTCGCAGGTGCCGCACGAGTGAAGAGCGATTTCGGCATCGGTGTGCGGATCGGGATTCCGCACTACGACGGAGCCATCATCCGGATGGATTACGCCTACGCTCCGCAGCGGCGTCGTGGCGTGCTGAGCATCGCCACGACGCACGCGTTCTAGTGCTCTGTCGAGGACAGAGCACTAGCGTTTCATCGGATCGTCATCTTCGGCACGGAGAGGAGAAATCCCGATGGATACATCTCGAAGCCGTCGATGTTGCTGCGCATGATCGCCACGTTGTCGCGGTGATAGAGCGAGATGTACGGCAGATCGGTCGCCAGAATCTTCTGCACCTCGCCGTACGCTTCCTTCCGTTTGGCGCGATCGAACGTCGAGCGGCCCTGCTCGATCAACTGATCGACGCGCGGATTCACGTAGTAGCCGCGATTCTGTCCGTTCGGCGCGAGGCTCTTCGAATGGAAGATCGTGTAGTAGAAGTCGGGATCGGAGATGCCGGCGCGGCGCAGTGAGAACATCTGGAAGCGCCCGTTCTTCACATCGTCCATGAACGTGCCGAACTCGCTCGACTGGATCTGCATGTCGATGCCGACGTCCTTCAGCATCTGCTGGATCATCTCCGCCTGCTGGTTCGCCTCGGCATCGGTCGAGGTCTTGTAGAGCAGCTTGAAGCGCGGCGTGTTGCCGTTCTGTCTGTAGCCGGCGGCATCGAGGAGCTGCTTCGCCTTCGCCGGATCGTACCCGTAGCTGGGAAGATTCTCCGCGCGCGCCCAGTGTCCCGGCGGGAACATCGTGTCGGTCACGGCGCCGTAACCGTGCAGCAGGTCGCGCACGATGCGATTGCGGTCGATCGCATGCGCGATCGCCTCGCGCACGTCGCGCTTCGCGAGAATCGGATCGTGAAGGTTGAAGCAGATGTACTGATACGCGCCGCCATGCGCGGTCATGACTTTGAAGTTCGAGTCCTTCTTGAACTGCTCGACCTGATCGTAGGGAACGGAGTTGATCTCGAAGTTCACCGATCCGCGGCGGAGCTCGAGCACGCGCGTGGTCGCATCGGGGATGATGCGGACGACGACGTTCGGAATCTTCGGCTTGCCTCCGATCCACTGATCGAACGCCTTCAGCGTGACTTTCTCGTCCGGCTTGAATTCCGCGACGCGATAGGCCCCCGCGAGGACCGGCGAGCGTGCGAACACATTCGGGTCGGCACCCTGCGGCACGGCGAGGAAGGGGAAATTGTCGAAGATGCCGGCGTTCGGCTCCTTCATACGGACGATGAAGGTGTGATCGTCCGGCGCGTCGAACGATGCGACAACCGAATAGCCCGACCGCTTCGGGCTATTGAACGACTCCGGCATCATCGAGTCGAACGTGTACTTGATGTCTTTCGCCGTGACCGGACGCCCATCCTGAAACTTCGCGTTGGGATTGAGGTGGAAGACGATCGTCTTGTCGTCGGGCGTCTCCCACTTCTCGGCGAGATCGCCGGTGAAATCGCCGGTCGGAGTCAGCTTGATCAGTCCGCTGGCCGCCATGTCCCAGATCCGGCCGTCGTATGCATTTGTCCCGACGCGTGGATCGAGATTGGCGGGAGAGCCGTCGAACGCGATGACCAGCGTGTCCTTCGCCGTCTCGCCGCCGGCCGACTTCTTCTCGCTGCCGCCACAAGCGGCGAGCAACGCCGCCGCACAAAGAAAAACAATCGCTTCGCGTTTCATCAATTCCTCACGATCACTCGGTACTCAGCTCAGCACTCAGTACTCAGCACTCGGCACTCAGTACTCAGCACTGGTTACAAGTATGATGCCGCCGCATGTGTCCGCCCGCTATCCGTTTGTTCTCAACGGCTTTGCTCCTCTCGTTGACGCTGTCGCTTTCCGCCGCGCAGCAGAAAGTCATCGTCCTCGGCTTTGACGGCGTCGACGCGCGCTACACGCAGAAGTGGATGGACGAAGGAAAGCTGCCGAACATGGCGCGGCTCCGTGCGAACGGCACGTTCCGCCCGCTGCTGCCGACGACGCCGGCGCAGACGCCGGTCTCCTGGTCGACCTTCTCGACCGGAATTGATCCGGGCCGCACCGGCATCTTCGATTTTCTTCGGCGCGATCCGAAGAACTACCTGCCGGTCTTCGCCGCCTTCGATGAGACGAAGGAGCCCTTCCTCCTCGGCGCAAAGAATCCGATGGCGGCGGCCGCACTCGTCTTCGTGCTTCTCGCGATGCTCGCGATCCCGTTCCGCCGCGCGCGCGCAGCCGTGCTCGTCGTCGCGATCATCGCCGCGGCGGGCGCGTTCATCGGCGCGAAGCGATATCTGCCGGAGACGCGCCCGGGGGTCATCAACCGGCGTCAGGGAATCCCGTTCTGGGAAGTCGCGGCCAGCGCCGGCCGAAAAACGATGGTCGTGCACGTGCCGGTCACGTTTCCCGCCACCGACTTTCATGATGGCTATCTGCTCTCCGGCCTCGGCGTGCCCGACGTGTCGGGCCGCGTCGGGAAGCCGTTCTACTTCACGTCGGAGCTCGACTTCCACCGCAGCGGCTCGAATGAGTTCTCGATCGAAGTGGTGCAGCTCATCGACAACAAAGGTGTGATTCCGACCGAGATCCAGGGGCCGCCGAACAAACTCTTCAAGGAACCGCCGTACATCAAGATCCCGATGACGATCACCGTCGCGCAGGATCGCCAGTCGATCACGATCGAAGAGAGCGGACAGAAGCTGACGATGAAGCCGGGGGACTGGAGCGGCTGGACGGACTTCGTCTTTCCCTTCAATCCGCTCATCAAGTTGCGCGGCGTGAGCCGCTTTCATCTCATCAGCATTGCGCCGGAGATCAAGCTCTATCTCTCGCCGATCAATTTCGACCCGCGCAATCTGCCTCCCGGCTTCCGCATCTCGACGCCGGCGAAGTGGGCGCCGGAGCTCGCGGGCAAGTACGGCCTCTACAAGACACTCGGATGGCAGATCGACACCTGGGCGATCTCCGAGGGGTTTGCAGATGAGCAGATGTTCTGGGACGACATGAATTTCACAGTCGCGCAGAACAGGAAGATGTTCGATTCGTTCCTCGCGGGCGACAAGGATCTGATGGTGCAGTGCTTCGAGTTTCCGGATCGCGTGGGCCACGTGTTCTGGCGGCTCATGGATCCGCAGCATCCCGCGTATGACGCGGCGCTGGCGGCGAAATGGAGCGATGCACTCCTGCGCGCGTATCAGTTGATGGACGGCATCGTCGGCGACGCGATGGCGGCGGCGGAGAAGCACAACGCGACGCTCATCGTGCTCAGCGATCACGGATTCGCATCATTCCGCAAGTCGGTGAACTACGACACGTGGCTGGTGATGAACGGCTACATGGTGCTGAAGAGCGGCGTGCAGGTGAAGGAGCGCAACGTCGAGATGCTCTTCGATCAGGGGCAGTTCTGGGAGAACGTCGACTGGTCGAAGACGCGCGCGTATGCGATGGGACTGGGGGAGCTCTACATCAACACGAAGGGGCGCGAGGCGCAGGGCATCGTCAATCCGGGGCCGGAAGCCGAGGCGCTGAAGAAGGAGTTGAAGGAGCGGCTGGTGCAGTTCACCGATCCGGAGACCGGCGAGCATCCCGTGCGGCGTGTCATCGCGCGCGAAGAGGTCTACAAGCAGTTCGACCCGAACATGATCCCCGATCTCTTCGTGACGAACAACGACGGCTATCGCGTTTCGTGGCAGACGTCGCTGGGCGGCATTCCGAAGAATCTGCTCGAGCCGAACAAGCAGGTCTGGAGCGGCGATCACTGCTCGGTCGATCCGGAGATCGTGAAGGGCATCTTCTTCATGAACAAGAAGCTGACGACGGACCGCGCGCCGTACATCGCGGACGTGTATCCGACGGTGCTGGGAACGCTGGGCGTGAAGCCGCCGTATGAGTTGGACGGCGTAGAATTGAAATAGATGATCGACCCGTACAAGGTTCTCGAGATCGTCGCTGCATTCAATCGGGAGGGCGTCGATTACAAGATCTTTGGCGGAATCGCAGTGAACTTTCACGGTCTCGGCCGCAGCACGGAAGACGTCGATTTTTTTGTGGCTCCTTCACCCGAGAACGTTGCGCGCATCAAGCGTGCGTTGCGTTCGATCTGGGACGATCCGAATATCGATGAAATCCGGGATGACGACCTGATCGGCGACTACCCGAGCGTGAATTACAACCCTCCGGACGTTGGCTACTGGATCGACATCGTTTCCAGACTGGGCGAAGCGTTTGCGTATGCAGAGCTTCCCTCACAAACTCTCGAAATCAAGGGCGTGCCGGTTCGCGTTGTGACCCCGCAGGCTCTGTACGAGATGAAGAAGAACACGGTTCGTTACAAGGACAAGCTCGACGCCCACGCATTGCGCGAGATGTACGATCTGAAGGAGTAGAGAGCACTAGCGATGCCGGTTCGAAAATTTCGAACGATCGAAGAAATGAACGAGTTCGATCGTCAGCGCTGGAAAGGTGCGAATCCGGAGGAGCGGGCAGGCCGCATCTTCGCGATTTACAAGCTCGCCGGCGGCATCACGCCGCCGCTGGCGATCCCGAAAGGTGTCCACAAGTTCCGCTCGATCGAAGAGATGAACGCCTTCAAAGACCGCTACGAGCAGGCGCGCGTTGACCTCCTCCGCGCTCAACGCGAGAAGAAGTAGCGGTCTGATATTCTTCGCGCGTTTTCACGCGCCAGGATGGATTACAAACGATTACTCACCAAGGTCGAACGCACGCTCGAGCAGATCGAGTCTGCCGAGACCACGCGCTTCACCATCGCTTCGATTGCCGAGACGATCGCGCTCAACTTTCGCGATGAGCTGGGGATCACCGGCGGCCGCATTTACGAATATGCAGCAGAGGACAATTGCTATGTCCTCGTGGCCCGCTTCGGCGAGTCGCATCGCAATGCATCGCTGGGGATCACCGTCGCCAGGGACTACAAGCCGGTGGAGCTGGTCATCGAGAACGGGATCATCGTCATGGACGGCGACGATCCCGGCATCGATCCCGTGCTCGAGCATCGTCTCGGCGCCCGGCGATTCGCAGCCATTTCCGCCGGCGACGACAACTACATCCTGGCATTCGACGTCGCTCCCGATCTCGGGCGCGAAGCGATTCTCTTTTCGCTCAACCTGATTCGCTATACGGTCAATCAGCGGCTTCGCGCCGAGCGGTTCGAATCGCTGATCGTCGAGGCGCAGCGCATCCAGCAGTCGATCCTTCCCTCGCGCGTGCCGCAGTACTCCGGCTTCGACATCTGGGGCCGTACCGTGCCGGCGGAAATCGTCAGCGGCGACTTCTACGATTTCATCCCGATCTCCGAATCGATTCTCGGTCTCGCGATTGCGGACGGCTCGGGCCATGGCCTGCCCGCGGCACTCGTCGTGCGCGACATCTACATGGGCCTGCGCATGGCGACCGACCGCGACTTCAAGATCGTGCGGACGATGGAGAAACTGAATCACATCATCCATCGCAGCCGCCTCACCACGAAGTTCGTCTCGCTCTTCTACGGCGAGCTCGAGACCGGCGGCATCCTGATTTACTCCAACGCCGGCCACAACTATCCCTTCCTGCTGAAGGGAAATCAGATCGAGCTGTTGAAGAACGGCGGTCCCGTCCTCGGGCCGACTCCCGACGCGACGTACACGCGCGGCTTCGCGAAGCTCGATCCGGGCGATCTGCTCTGTCTCTATTCGGACGGCATCGTCGAGGCGCATGACAGCCACGATCGCGAATTCGGCCTCGACCGGCTGCAGCGCATCGTCAAGCAGAACCGCACGCGCTCGGCGCAGGAGATCGCGCAGGAAGTGCTGGCGAAAGTCGCGAAGTGGGGGAGAGAGGGCGAGGACGACCGCACGGTCGTCATCGTGAAGGCCACCGCGAATGCCTGACGTTCTCTGGTGCAACGGCCGTTTCACGACGACCGCGGAGCGCGTCATCGGCGTCGAGGACCGCGGCTTTCAGTTCGGAGACGCAGTCTATGAAGTGTTCAAGTTCACCGAACACGCGCCCGCATTTCTGAGCGAGCACTATCGCCGTCTGGAGCGCGGGCTGCGCGAGATCGAGATCGGCAATCCATGGCGGGACGAGGCGAGCTTCCGCGAGACGATGCGCGAGATCCTCGAGCGCACGGAGTTCGGCGACGGCATCGTCTACATCCAGGTCACGCGCGGCGAGGAAGAGCGCGCGCACTTCTGGGGGGAGAATCTCCAGCCGACCGCGATCGCCTATTCACGCCGTTACCGTTTTCCCGACGCGGCGCGCAAGGAGCGTGGCATCAAGGTGATGACGGCGCCCGACCTGCGCTGGAAGCAGTGCCAGGTGAAATCGGTGAACCTGCTGGCCAATGCGATCGCGAAGAAGAAGGCGCAACGTGCAGGCGCCGATGAAGCGATCCTCATCCAGGATGGCGTCGTACGCGAGGGCGCGAGCTCGAGCTTCTTCGCCGTCATCGACGGCCGCGTCATCACGCACCCGCTCGACGAACATGTGCTGCCCGGCGTGGTGCGCGACAGGGTCATCGATCTGGCGATCGCCGCGCACATTCGTGTCGACGAGCGCCCGCTGCGCGAGGCGGAGCTCTTCCATCTCGCCGAAGCCTTCGTCACGAGCACGACGCAGGGCGTCATGCCTGTAACCGAAATCGACGGGCGCGTCGTCGGCAACAGCCGACGCGGAGAGGTGACGACGACCCTTCAGCAGTTGTTCGACGCGCTGGAGCTCAACGCCCGTGGGTTCGCAGGTTCCGTACGCTCGTCGTAAGAAACCACCAGCCGGCAGCGGCGCACGCGAGCAGCAGGATCTCCAGCACAATCTCGTCGATCGACGCGGAGTAGAGCAGGATTCCGATCAGCGTCATCGATGCGAGAAGGGAGAGTGCGCCGAGGGCAGCTAGCAGCAGATTGCCAAAGCGCGATCGTATGATGACCGAATGCCGCATAGTTGCGGCCTCTGCAAATTTCGCGCCTTCCGCCCTTAATCACCGGAGATGATGTCGCCGATGATGTTCCCCGCCAGCCCGCCCAATCCCTTCGACTCCTCGCGCCTTGATCCGACGGCCGCCGCGATGCGGTTGGCCAGCCGGCTGAAGGGAAGCGTCTGCAGCACGACGTGTCCCGGTCCGGTGAGCGTCGCGTAGAACAGCCCTTCTCCTCCGAACAGCGCGTTGCGAAAACCGCCGACGAATTGGATGTCGTACGTCACGGTATCGGCCATCGAGACGATGCAGCCTGTGTCGACGCGCAACTGCTCACCCGCGGCGAGATCGAAATCGAGCATGTTGCCGCCCGCGTGCAGAAAGACGAGCCCCTGGCCGGTGATCTTCTGCAGGATGAAGCCCTCGCCGCCGAAGAGTCCCGCGCCGAACTTCTTCGTGAAGGCGACGGAGAGATCGACGTTGCCGATGGCGCAGAGGAACGCGTTGCGCTCGGCAAGAATGGTGTTGCCGTTCAGCTCGAGCGGAAAGATCTTGCCGGCGATCGGATTCGCCAGCGCCATCTTCGCGTTCGGTCCCGCCGCGCGGAAGCAGCTCATGAAGAGCGACTCGCCGGCGAGGAACTTTCGCATGAGGCCTTTCATCAGGCCGCCCTGCATCTTCGCCTGCAGATCGATCCCCTGCCCGATGTAGAGCATCGCTCCCGCTTCGGCGTACAGCTCTTCGTTCGGCGCCAGCTCGACTGTCAGCGCCTGCATGACGTCACCAACGATCTTGTATTGCATGATGGAAGTTTAGGACAGGCACGCCGTCTGTCCTACACTCCGTCCGTTGCGCACACTCCTCGATGTTCTCACCGGGCAGTTTCCCGACTCGTCGAAGACGACGCTGCGCCAGTTGCTTCAGCACGGCCGCGTGCGCGTCAACGGCGAAGTCGAAAAGAACGCGAAGCGGGAGATCGGCGGCGAGGATCGAATCGACGTCGCCGGCAAAGCGGTGAGCATCGCTCTCCCGCCGTCGCTCGGCCTCCTGTATGAAGACGGCGATCTGCTCGTCGTTCTGAAATCCGCCGGCCTGCTGACCGTGGCCACCGAGCGCGAACGCGAATCGACCGCACAGGCGTACCTGAACTCCTATCTGAAACAGAAAGGGGAGGAGCGCGTTCATGTCGTGCACCGCCTCGACCGCGAGACCTCCGGCGTGCTCGTCTTCGCGAAGAACTACGAGACGCGCGAGCGGCTGAAGGAGAGGTTCGCCGCGCACGACATCGAGCGGATCTACGTCGCGATCGTCGAAGGCTACGTCGATCCGATCCGCGGCACGATCGAGTCGCATCTGCGCGAGCGCCGCGATTTGAAAATGGTCAGCGCCGGCGAGTCACACCCGGACGCGAAGCGCGCGGTGACGCACTATCGAACGATCGCGCGCGTGCACGAGTGCTCCGTTCTGGAGATCACACTCGAGACCGGACGCAAGAATCAGATCCGCGCGCACCTGTCGGAGAAAGGCCACCCTGTCGTGGGCGACACGCTCTACGGCTCGCAAACGAATCCCCTCGGCCGCCTCGGCCTCCACGCCAAACTCCTCGGCTTCGTCCACCCGACCACCGGAAAGAAGCTGAGCTTCACCGCGCCGCTGCCGAGGGTGTTTCAGGAGTTCATGGGACAGGTGTAGGACAGGTGCCTCGCCTGTCCATCGCGCGGACAGGCGAGGGCGCCTGTCGTACATGCCTAAGTAAACGAAACCGCGAGGCGCGAGCCCTCTTCGCGATAGATCGTGTCGACGAAGCGAATCTGATTCGACTTCAGCGACATGAAGAGCGAAGAAACGCGGATGCCGCCGCCGAAGAAGCGGACGCCGCGCAGCAGATCGCCGTCGGTCACGCCTGTGGCGGAGAAGATGATGTCGTTGCCGGAGGCAAGCTCCGCGGTGTCGTACACCTTGTTGCCATCGACGTAGCCCATCGAGCGGAGGCGCTCTTCCTGCCACTTCTCGAGAGGCTTGAGGCGTCCCTGCATGCGGCCGTTGAGGCAGCGCATGGCGGCCGCGGTGAGGACGCCTTCGGGCGCGCCGCCGATGCCCATCGCGCAATGAATGCCGGTGCCGCGCACGGCGGCCGAGATGCCGGCGGAGAGATCGCCGTCGCTGATCAGTTTGATGCGCGCGCCGGCTTCGCGGATCTGCGCGATGAGATCGTGATGACGCTCGCGATCGAGTACGACGACGGTCAGTTCGTCGATGTCGCGCTTGAATGCTTCGGCGAGCTGGCCGAGGTTTTCGGTGACGGACTTCTGGAGATCGACATACTCCGCGGCCGTGGGACCGACGACGAGCTTGTCCATGTAGACATCGGGTGCGTTCAGCAGGCCGCCCTTTTCGGAAGCGGCGAGGACGGCGATCGATCCCGGCGAACCGGTCGCGCAGAGGTTCGTGCCTTCGAGAGGATCGACGGCGATATCGACTTCCGGATAGATCTCGCCTTCCGTCCAGCCGCGTCCCAGCGGCTCGCCGACGTAGAGCATCGGTGCCTTGTCGCGCTCTCCTTCGCCGATGACGATCGTGCCGCGCATCTTGAGCCGGTTGAGCTCTTCGCGCATCGACTCGACTGCAACCTGATCCGAATACTTCCGCTTGCCGTAACCCATCGTCCGCGCCGCGGCGATGGCCGCTTTCTCTGTAACGCGGAGAAATCCGATCTCGAGACTCGATTCCATGACGCTCCGATCTTCAGCCCGATTTTTCGGCGCAACTGTAGCAGAACTAAGTCGCCTCCGGCGCGACATGCAAAGGCTCGATCGTCTGCCGCGACAGAAGCTCGAATCGCAGCAGCAGAGCAGCCGCCACGACCGTCAATCCCGCGAAGAGCCCCCACCACAATCCGACGACGCCCCAGCCGAGATGAAACCCCAGAAAGAGCGCGACGGGGAGCCCGATGAGCCAGTGCCCGGCCAGGTTCGCGTAGAGCGTGTAACGGGTGTCGCCCGCGCCGCGAAGCACGCCGGCGCCGACCGCCTGAATGCCGTCAGACAATTGGAAGAACGCGACCACCATCAGCAGTGGTACCGCCGCATCGAGCACGCGCGGCTGATCGGTGAGGATTCGCGCGAGCTGGCGCGGAATCAAGGCGAACATCGCAGCGCTCGTACCCATCAGCATCACGCCGCCGAGAAACGCGACGTGCCCGGCGCGGCGCGTCGCCGCCTGATCGCGTGCGCCGATCGCGAGCCCGACGCGCACCGACGCCGCGGCGGAGATCCCCAGCGCGAGCGTGAACGTGAACGACGCGAGACTGATCGCCACCTGATGCGCGGCGAGCTGCAGCGCTCCGGAGTGACCGGCGAGCAGAGCGACGAGCGCGAAGATGCCGACTTCCGCACCCATCTGGAAGCCGATCGGCAGGCCGACCTGCAGCGCGCGCAGGACGTCGCGCGGACTCGGGCGATGGTCAACATGTTGATGACCCTTCACCGGGATCGAGCGCAGCGGGATGGCCACGATCGCCACCTCCGCGATCGTGCAGATCGTCGTGGCCAGCGCGGCCCCCGGCACGCCGAGCGCCGGAATCGCGCGCAACGGCCCGCACCACGCCGGCAGCGCCGCACCTCCGAAGACGAGCAGCAGATCGCCCCCGAGGTTCAGGATGTTCGCGACGACCATGGCGATGATCAGCGCCTGCGTCCGGCCGTAGGCCTGCAGATACGAACGGACGACGAAGAAGAGCAGGAAGGGGAGCAGGCTCGTCGTCCTCACGACGAGAAACGCGCGCGCGTGCTCCACCAGCTCCGGTGCGCCGATGACCCACATGAACGACGCGCCGATCAGCAGGATGATCGTGAGAATCGTCGTGACGATGATCGCCAGCCAGACGCCCTGCCAAAGCGCGCGGCGCGCGCGCGCATGATCGCCCGCGCCGACGGCCTGCGACACGAGCGGATCGATCCCCAGCACGATGCCGATGCCGAGCACGGAGAATGCGAAGAACACAGCATTCCCTGCCCCCGCTGCCGCGAGCTCCCGCGGCCCCAGCCTCCCCAGCACCGCGACATCGACGACGCCCATGAGCTGCGTTCCCGCCTGCGCGATCGCGACGGGAAGTGCGAGCTTCATCAGTTCTCTGAACTCGCGCATGAGGGGGCAATTGTAGATGGGACGAACGGCGTCCGTGGCCGGATGGAATGATGGCGACGCGCACCTCCGCCGCATGCCCGTGTACACTGGCACCGGTCCGATAAATCATGCCCCGCACGTTTCGCGCGCTGCTCGTGCTGTCCGCGATCGCGTTTTGCGCTCGCGCCGACGACTGGTGTCCGGCTCGCGCCTTCCGCATCTTCAGCAAGGCGAACTATCACGGGCTTCCGCAGTCGTCGGTCATGGGACTCGTGCAGGATCGCGACGGCCTGCTGTGGATCGCGACGCTCGACGGCGTGGCGACCTTCGATGGACGGACGCTCGCGCCAGTCGCGAATGTCGCGAATGCGCCGCGCCGCGGAGTCATTACCGCGATTGCGGCGGGTGCGAAGAATGTCTATGCGGCATCCGCGGCCGGCGTGCATCTCTTCGACGGCACGTCGTGGCGCCTGATCGCGACGCGCAAAGGCGCGCTTGCGCTCGCGGAAACGAGCGACGGCGTGCTCTGGATGTGCGACGTCGAAGGGTCGTTGTGGCGACTCGCGGGCAACAAGTGGCATGAGGTGCCGTTGCCGGCGAAGGCGGCGATCATCGCGGCCGGCCACGATGGCTCTCTCTGGATCGCGACGGAGACGACCGCGCTGCGGCTCATGGGCAGCCGCATCGACGCCATTCCCGGCGCGCTCCCCGGCCGTCCCGGCACGATGATCGTCGCGCACGACGGCCGCGTCTGGGTCTCCACGCTTGCGGGAACGATCCACTGGAGCAACGGCGCAAGCGGCTGGCAGCAGGCTCCCTTCACACCCTGGCCGCGTGCCGCGTTTCGCAGCATGGCCGAAGATCGGCGCGGCCGCATCTGGCTCGGTGCCTACGGCGGCGGCCCGCTGGTGTTCGGCAATGCGGAACTTCCGTGGACGATCTGGGATGGGCGCAATGTGCCGTTCGAAGGCGGCGTGAACGCGATTCTTCCCGACCGCGAAGGCAATCTCTGGTTCGGCTTGAATGCGATCGGGCTCACGCAGTGGATCGGCGAGCCGTGGTCGCATCGCACGGTCGCCGATCCTTCGAGTCCTGTGAAGCTCAATATCGCCGCGTTCGGATTGAGCCGCGGCGCGCAGCCGCATACCCTGCTCGTATCGCTCTTCCAAAGCGGATTCCTGAAACTCAGCGATGGCGCGCCGCGCCGCTACGACGCGGCTGACGGTCTGACGAACGACGTCCGCCACGTCGTCGAACCGGAGCCGGGGTTCTTCATCGCCGGAACGCGTTTCGGAATCTACGAAGCGAAGCCGGGAGAAAAGTTTCGGCAGGTACTGACGCTCCCATCCGGATTCGTCATGGGCCTGTTCCGCAGTCCTGATGGCCGCTGGTTCGCGGGGAGCTCGACGCAGGGCGTGTTCGTCCGCGATGACAACGGATGGCACGCCGTCGACGCCATCAATCGACAGTTGCCCGACCTGCATGTGCGCGACATGAAATGGAACGCGAAAGGCGAGCTCTGGATCGCGACGCTGCGCGGCATCGCGATCTGCCGCGGCGACGCCGTCGAGCAACTCACCTCGCGCACGAATGGTGCGATTCCCGACTCGGTCAACGCGATCCTCTTCGCGAATGACGAGACGTGGATCGGCGGCATCGGCGGCGCTGCCGTGCTGCGCAATGGCAAATGGCTGCGTTACGGCGAGGCGGACGGCCTGCCCGGACCGACGATCTATTCGCTCGCCCGCGGACGCGATGGCGCGATCTGGGCCGGCGGTTCCGCCGGTGCCGGCAGATTCCTCGGCGGCAAGTGGACGGCATGGGACTCGCGCGAAGGGCTGATTCAGGAGGAGTGCAATCTCAACGGCCTGATCGTCGATGACGATGGCTCGGTCTATTTCGGGACGATGAGCGGTCTGGCGCGATTCGATCCGCACGTCGCTCCAGTGCCCGAGCCTCCGCTCACGCTCCGGTGGCGCGCGGAGCCGGCGGCGGAACGGCGGGCGCTCCATCTCAAATGGACGGCCGCGTATCTCAGCCCGCAGCCGCTGCAGTATCGAGTTAGACTCCCGCGCCTTCGCGAGGCCTGGTCGGCGCCATCGAGCGAAGAGCATCTCGACGTGGAGAATCTCGGCGCGGGCACATGGCGCGTCGAGGTGCAGGCGCGGGTTGAGGGATCGGCGCGGTGGTCGGCGCCGCTCGTGGCGGACGTCTCCATCCCGCCGTTCTGGTACGAGACGATTCCGGCGCGTGCCGCGTTCGCGCTGCTGGTCATCGGCATTATCTACGCGCTGGTCCGCCTGCGGCTGCGGGCTCTCCACCATCATGCGGCGATGCTCGAGGCAGTCGTGCGCGAGCGAACCGCGGAGCTGCGCGAGTCGGAGCAGCGCGCGCTCGCCGCCAGCCGCGCGAAGAGTGCCTTTCTGGCCAACATGAGCCACGAGCTCCGCACGCCGCTCAACGGGGTGTTGGGTTTCGCGCAACTGATGATGCGGCGGCGCAACCGTGATCCTGAAGACCGCGAAGGTCTCGAGATCATCATCAAGAGCGGAGAGCATCTGCTCGGCCTCATCAACGACGTGCTGTCGCTGTCGAAGATCGAGGCCGGCCGCGTCACGGTCGAGCGGGAGGCATTCGACCTCGCGACGCTCGTTCACGATGTCGAAAACGTGCTGAGGATGAGGGCCGAGGAGAAGGGCCTGCGGATGACGTGCACGCTGGAGGGGGAGGCGCTGCCGCATGCGGTCATGGGCGATCCCGGCAAGCTTCGTCAGATTCTGCTCAACCTTCTCGGGAACGCCGTGAAATTCACCGAGCATGGCTTCGTCACGCTGCGCGTGCACTGGAGCGGCGACCGCGCCGCGTTCGAGGTCGAGGACAGCGGTCCGGGAATCGCGGAGTCGGAGATGGCGCGTCTGTTCGAGCCGTTTGTGCAGACGGAGAGCGGACAGCGGACGAAGGAGGGAACGGGACTCGGCCTCGCGCTCTCGCGCGATCTCGCGCGATTGATGAGCGGCGACATTCAGGTGAAGAGCGAGATCGGTCATGGCTCGACGTTCACGCTGGACGTGCCGCTCCCCGCAGCCGGCGTCGAAGCCGCGGCGGTGGAGAACGAGCGGCGGCGGGTCATCGCGCTCGCGGACGGACATCCGCCCGTCCGGCTGCTCGTCGTCGACGACACGGCTCTGAATCGGGCGGTGCTGACGAGGCTTCTCGCGTCGGCCGGCTTCGAGGTGCGCGAGGCAGCGAATGGTGAGGAAGCGCTCGAGATGTGGCAGCACTGGCGGCCTCACTTCATCTGGATGGACAAGCGGATGCAGGGAATGGACGGCCTCGAAGTGACGCGGCGCATTCGTGCGCGCGAGCGTCATGAAGGACGCGCGCGCGTTCCGATCATCGCGCTTTCGGCGAGCGCGCTGGAGCATGAGCGCAGAGAGATCCTGGCCGCCGGCTGCGATGACTTCGTCGCGAAGCCCTTCCGCGAATCGCTCCTCTTCGCCAAGCTCAAGGAGCACCTCGGCGTCGAATACAGCTACGAGTCGCAGCCGCGCCGCGTGCTCGTCGTCGACGACGACCGGATCTGCCGCCAGGTCGCGGAAGAGATCCTTCGCGCGCAGGGAGTGAAGGTCACGCTTGCCGCGAGCGGAACGGAAGCGGTGGAGATCGCGTCGCGGACGGAGTTCGATCTCGTGCTGATGGATGTGCAGATGCCGGGGATGGATGGCGTCGAGGCCACGCGCCGCATCCGTCTCGCGCCGGGACGCGAGCGCCTGCCGATCATCGCGATGAGCGCGGACGATGCACCGGCCGCCGGTGTCGATGACCAGATCCTGAAACCGGTCGAGCCGGACGCGCTGACGCACGTGATCGACCGCTGGATCGGGCTCCGATCGAAGCTCGAAACCTCGGTCCGCGAGACATAGAGTCACCGCACTGTGACCGCGGCGAGGTGCTGCGCGGCGTTAGGGTTCACAGCATGAAGCCGTTGTTCGCGCTCGCGGCGGCCGTGCTGGCCCTTGCGGGTCCCGCGGACGCATGCTCGCTGCGCAGCTGGGATTCGAACGATCTCGTCGAGAACACGCCTGTCGTGTCGGCGAACGGACGCTTTCTGGCGGTGGTGCGCTGGTGGCCGGAGATTCCTGATTTCACGAGCGAGCGCGCGGGAAAGGTGATGCATCTCGACGATCCGCCGGTGTACGACTTCGAAGGCAACCAGGTCTTTGAGGCGGCGCCGCGTCCGGAGTTTGTGACCGCCGCGTTGTACGACTCCCGCCGATCGCTCATTCGCGAGGTCGCGATCAAACAGGATTCATTCTCGGACGTGCTCGTTTCGGACTCGGGGCAGTATCTCGTCGCCTATCGGTACTTCGGCGGCGGAGGCTGCTATCCGGAAGCCGAGGGGCTCGATCCGCTGCTGATGATCATTCGAGGCGATGGTGCTCGCGTGGCGACGATCCGGCTGCGCGATGCCGTGACGCCATGGGACGTGCAGCAGATGAACATGTCGCACGGGCGAGTACAGTTCGCGCTCCGTCATGAGAGTGACCGGCGTGAAGTCGTGGTTCTGTCGATCAACGGAGTTGAGCGTCGCGTCGATGTCGAGACCGGCGCGTTGCTCGACGAAGTGCGCGAGATCTACCCGAGATCATGAGGCGCCTTTTTGGCGAACGAGGAGAAGAGCAATCGATGACGCAGATCAACGTCTATCTGTTTTTCGATGGCAACTGCGCGGATGCCGTGCAGTTCTACGCCGCAGCGCTGGGCGGCACGCCGCAGATCATGAAGGCGAAGGAGATGCCGGACGGTGGGGGAAACGTTCCGCCGGAGAGGCGCGAGCAGGTCATGCATGCGCGTCTCGAGATCGATGGCGGCGGGGTGTTGATGGCCTCCGACTGGATGGACACCGCGCCCTATCCCGGCATGCGCGGCTTCCGCGCCTGTCTCACGCCGGCGAGTGCAGCGGATGGTCAGAGAATGTTCGATGCGCTCGCGGCCGGAGGATCGGTCGACGCGCCATTCGGGCCGACGTTCTGGTCGCCCGGCTTCGGCATGCTGACCGATCGATTCGGCGTGCAATGGATGGTGAACAGCGCGAGCTCGGACCGCATGCCCCTCTCCCGCAGCCGAGAGAGGGGACACGAGTGAGATCGGCTACCAGATTCGGACGCGATCCTCAGGCTTCACGTACTCCTTGTCGCCTTCTTTCACTCCGAACGCCGTGTACCAGGCGTCGACATTCCGCAGCGGTGCGAAGGTGCGAATCATGTCCGGCGAATGCGGGTCGGTCATGATGCGCTGGCGCAGAGCATCGGTGCGCTCGACCGCGCGCCACACCTGAGCCCATCCGAGAAAGACGCGCTGTTCGCCGGTGAACCCGTCGAGCACGGGCGCCGGCTTCCCTTTCAACGACACCTTGTAGGCGTCGAGCGCGAGCAGGATGCCGCCGAGGTCGGCGATGTTCTCGCCCATGGTGGCGCGGCCGGTGATGTGGATGTTCGGCAGATTGGCGAAGTCGATCGCCTCGTACTGCGAGCCGAGGCGCGCCGCTTGTGCCTCGAACTTCTTCGCATCTTCCGGCGCCCACCAGTCGCGCAGCGAGCCGTCGCCGTCGGACTTGCGTCCCTGATCGTCGAAGCCGTGCGTGATCTCATGTCCGATCACGCCGCCGATCGCGCCATAGTTCACCGCCATATCGGCGGACGGATCGAAGAACGGCGGCTGCAGAATCGCGGCGGGAAACACGATCTCGTTCTTCGGCGGGTTGTAGTAGGCATTGACCGTCTGCGGCGTCATGCCCCACTCCGCCTTGTCGACTTTCGCGCCGATGCGATTCACGTCGATCTCCCACTCGAACTTCGATGCGCGAAGCGTGTTGCCGACGAGATCCCCCTCGCGGACTTCGAGCTTCGAGTAGTCCTTCCACTTCGACGGATAGCCGATCTTCACGCCGAACTGCGCGAGTTTCTGAATCGCATGCTGCTTCGTCTCCGGCGACATCCACGAGACGTTCTCGATGCGCGCCTTCATCGCGGTGCGGAGATCGGCGACGAGTTGCTCCGCCTTTGCCTTCGACTCCGGCGGGAAGTACTTCGCGACATACGTGCGGCCGATCGCTTCGCCCATCGCGTTGTCGGCCGCGGCGACGGCGCGCTTCCAGCGCGGCCGCTGCTCCGGCACGCCGTTGAGAAACTTCGAGCGGAACTCCCAGTTCGCGGTGACGAACCGCTTCGAGAGCCGTGGTGCCGCTTCGTCGATGATGTGGAATGCCTCGTATGCCTGCAGCGTCGCCACAGGAGTTGCAGCAAAGAGCTGCGCCATGCGTGGCAGCATCGTGTTCTGGCGGACGATCGCGGTCGCCGATTTCGACAAACCGGCCGCGTCGAGATAGAGGCGCCACGGGAAGCCGGGCGCGCTCTTCTCCAGCTCCGCGACGGTCATCAGGTTGTAGGTCTTGTCGCGATCGCGATTCTCTGCGCGCGTCCAGTGCGTCTCCGCGAGCTTCGTCTCCAGCGCGACGATCTCCGCCGCGCTCGTTTCCGGCTCGTTCCAGCCGATCATGCGCAGCATGCCGGCGACGTACTTCTGGTAGCGCTCGCGCTGCGGCTTGAAGTTGTCGCGCAGATAGAACTCGCGATCGGGAAGCCCGAGGCCTGACTGCGACAGATAGAGCGCATAGACGTCGGGATGCTTCAGATCATCCATGACATGCGCGGCAATGAACGTCGAGCCGAAGCTCGTATGCGTGCCGGCCATGATGCGTGCGATGTCCTCGCGCGTCTTCGCCTGCTTCACCGCGTCGAGCATCGGCTCGACGGGCTTCATGTCGAGCTTCTCGGCCGTGGCCTCATCGAGGAAGGTGCGATAGATCGCCGCGACCTTCGCTTCATCGCTGCCGGGCTTCAACGTCGTGTCGGCGGCCCATGCATCGAGAATCGTGCGGACTCGCTGGTCGGAGAGATCGCGCAGCACGATGAACGAGCCGAGGCTGGACTTGTCCGGAGGGATCGGGGTGTTGTCGATCCACTTGCCGTTGACGTAGCGATTGAAGTCATCGCCGGGCTTCACGGAGCGGTCCATCGCCGCAAGGTCGACGCCCCAGGGGCCGTAGTGTGCACTGGACGCCGGAGCGGTTTCGGCTGCTGAGACGGTTACTGCAAGCGATAGGGTGAGGAGAGGGATGAGAGAGAGTCGTTTGCTCATGGTTTTGAATAGGACTTTCTGCATTACGCGCGATACCGCTGCGCATCATTCCTGAATCGAGGCCGAACGATGTTTCAATCCGCCAAACAGAATCGCTGCGGCGGCGAGCGGGGCTGCAATCGCGGCGGCGATGATCAGCGCGTCGCGCACGCCGCGCAACTTCCGCGCGTTGTACGTGACGGCCTGGGCCGTGGTGAGGATGCCGTCGGCGGCCGCTGCTGCGCAGGCCGCGATCGCGAGGGGCCGCCGCCATCGCGCGCTCAATGAGAGCAGCGCCGACGACATCGCGATGTCGAACAGGCACCACGAGAGCTGCACGAATCGCGAGGGGAACCAGCGTCTCGTCTCGGCGAGGCTCATGACGATCGTCCAGGGGATCAGGAGCATTCCGAGCGTGGCGAGCATCGGCGCCGGGGCGCGTAGCACGGCGCGCAGCGTGAAGCGGAAGATGTGTCCGCCGGCAAAGGCATCGAGCGCGTCGAAGAGCGAGCCGGCTGCGGTCCGTCCGGCGGGCCATGCGAGATGGATCGGAGTCCAGCCGTGGGGCCGGAGCTTCGCTTTGAACGACCGAAGCCCTTCGAAGTTGTAGAAGCCGCGCATCAGCCAGCGCGTCACCTGCAGCCAGCGCTTCTCTCCCGCGAGTGGTGCAAGGCCGAGGGTGACGAACGGGCATCCGTCGCTGGCGGCATCGCGCATGGCCGCATCGATCAGCAACTCCGCGGTTCCGTTCGGCGCGGCAGGGGAGCGGATGATGTCCTCGAAGAACCAGCCGCCGCGGTCGTACACGGGAACCGCGACGAGAAAGCCGATCGCCGATTCGCCGGCTCTCGCGACGTAATAGCGGCGCTCGCCCGCTTCGACGAAGGGCTCGAGCGCGACGAGGAATGACATCGGAGGCATCATCCTCGATGCGAGCCAGCGCTGAATGAGCCGCTCGAGCTCGGGCCGCATGTCTCCGCATGCCGCGGCCGGCGTGATGCGCTCCACGGTCGCGCCTTTCCGGCGGGCGCGCCGCAACTGCTCGCGGAAGCTGCGATGTCCGCGATGGAGCTCTTCCCACTTTCGCGGATCCCACCACGGCTGTTCGCCGATCTGAATCGCAGGAAGTCCCGTCGCGTCGAGAAATCTCGGTTCCACGGCGAAGAACGCGACGCGCTTCTTCCGCGCATGCGCTGCCGCGATGAATCGCGCCGCAACCTCGCGGACGCGGCCGATCGCGGCGATGGGCGACCCGGCGACGACCCAGGCACCTCCCGTGTCGATGTAGGCGACCGCAGCGTCGTCATCGAACCAATGTTCGAAGTCGGATTCGACCGATTGAAACGAGGTTGCGTTCCAGCCGTGGCGCTTCAGAAGATCGAGCAGAGGCATGGGCGAGGGACGAGTGATGAGTGATGAGTGACGAGTGATGAGTGACGAGTGATGAGTGACGAGTGATGAGTGACGAGTGATGAGTGAGCAGTTTATCTCGTGCACTTTTTCCGCTGATCGCTCCGGCTCAGCATTCGTCTTGCACTCCGCTCCGCCTGATGTCGATGATCGTTTGCGCCGACTGCGGCAGCATGCAGGCTCTGCCGGAGTTGCCGGACCACGCTACTGCGGAATGCCACCGCTGTGACCGGCTGATCGCGCGGCGCACGGCGGTGAGCATCGAAGTCAGCCTCGTCTGTGCGATCGCCGTGATGATCCTCATCTGGCCGGCGGTGTTCCTGCCGCTGATGCAATCCACGATCAGGAATCTCGTCTTCCAGCAGAGCCGGCTCGTTTCCAGCGTCGCGGTGATTTACGGCGAGGTCTGGTTTCCTTTCGCCTTCGGCTTTCTCTTCTTCGCGCTCCTTTTTCCGTTTCTGCGCGCGACGCTCCAGACTCTCGTGCTCGGCTCGTTGCGATTCGGCACGCCGATTCCGCATCTCGGCCGGCTCTTCCGCTACAGCGAAGAGCTGCGCATTTGGAGTCTGACCGACGTCGTCGTCATCGCGGGCCTCGTCGCCTACTACCGCGCCGGGATCTCGGCCGAAGTCGAGCTGGGGATCGGTGCGTGGTTCTACATCGCGGTGGCCTGTCTCGTCGTCCTCGGCGATCGCGCACTCGATCGCCGCACAGTGTGGAGCGAGATCCTTCCGGATCGCGCGGTTCCTCCGATGCAGCACTTCACCTCATGCGACGTGTGCGAGCTCGTCGTCACCGAGCGCGCCGCGGGCGACGCATGCCCGAGGTGCGGCGGAACGTTAGACCGCTCGATCAGGAAACGATGGGCGCCGGCGATGGCCGCGGTGGCAGCGGCGGTGCCGCTATGCATTCCGGCGTACGCCGCGGCCATCATGGTCAACGAGAACCTTGCCGGCGTGCTCGAGCACACGGTCCTCGGCACCGTGCAGTTGCTGGCGGACCGCGGCTACTGGCAGATCGGCGTGATCGTGCTCGTCGCCGGCGTCGCCATTCCGCTGTCCGTGCTGACCGGCATGACGTGGCTCCTTCTGCGAGTCCGCTTTCCGCACCGCGAGGGACTCGTGCGGCGCACGCGCACCTATCGCCTGCTGCGCCGCCTCGTGCGCTGGCCGATGATCCTTCCCTTCGTCGCTGCGATTGCGGCGCCGATCATCAATTACCGCGGCATCGATGACATCGTCGCCGGTCCCGGCGCGACGCCGCTCTTTGCCGTGATCGCGCTGATGATGCTTGCCGTTCGCCTCTTCGAGCCGAAGTTCATGTGGCGGACGGCGGGAGAAGTGCGGTGAGCAACTATCGCGAGGAAGAGCCGCCGCGCGCGCACGTGCACACCGCGAAGTGGACGCCGCTGGTGTGGCTCGTGCCGGCGCTGGCGATTTTCATCGCGGGATTCCTCGTCATCCGCTACGGCTTCTTCGGCGGCGGCGACATCACGGTGCGCTTCGCGAATGCGCGCGGGCTCGATCGCTACAGTCCGGTGCGCTATCGGGGGGCGAAAGTCGGCACCGTGCAGAAGATCACGATCGACGAAGACCTCGGGCAGGTCGTCGTCCGCATCTCGATGGACGCTGCGATGAATCACGCGCTCCGCAAGGGCACGCAGTTCTGGATCGTCGAGCCGGGACTCGAAGGCGGCGGCCTCGGCGGACTTCTGTCGGGAACGTATGTGGCCATGGCGCCCGGCAGCGGCGACCAGACGAGCGAGTTCGTCGGGCAGGAATACGCACCGGTGCTTGCGCCGCCGGAGAAGGGGAAGGTGATCATCCTCGAGGCGCGGGGACTCGGCGCTCTCGCGGTTGGATCGCCGGTTCAGTACCAGGGACTGCGCGTGGGCAGCGTCCTCGGTGCGGAATACGATCAGAAGCGCGGCATCACGATGATTCACCTCTTCATCGTGGATCGCTTCGCGAATCAGGTGCGGCAAAGCACGCGCTTCTGGCGTGGCGGCGGATTGAATGTTTCCCTCGGAGGCGGCGGTGTGTCGATGTCGGGGATGTCGCTCGGCTCGCTGTTGAATGCGCCGATCGGTTTCTACACGCCCGAGTTGTTCGCCGGCGCCGAGGTGCCCTCGAATACGCACTTCGATTTGTATGAGTCCGAGGCTGCGGCGATGGCGTGGACGGAAGGCGCGCAACTCACGTACGCGACGTATTTCACCGGGCCTGTGCGCGGCCTCGCTGCGGGAACGCCGGTGTTCCTCCGTGGGATCGAGGTCGGACATGTGCGCGATGTACGGCTGCGCTACGTGCCGGCGACTGCGAGCCTCGAGACGCCGGTCACGTTCGAGATCGATCCGCGCAAGCTGGAGCTGCCGATTCCCGCAACGCGCGAAGAGTTGCGCGCGGAGATGAACGACGTCCTGTCGAAGCTCGTTCAGAAGGGCTTGCGCGCGACGTTGTCGACGAGCCTCGTGCTGCCGGGTGCAAGCGGGATCTCGCTGGAGATGACCGGCACGCCGGGCAGCGGACGGCTCGTCGTGAACACGGAGCCGCCGGTGATTCCCGCCGCATCCGCCGGCAACGGCATCGAAGGTGCGCTCGGCTCGCTGAATCGGATCGCGGCGCGGATCGACAACCTGCCGATCGAGGAGATCGCCGGCAATCTGCGGAGCACCACCGCGCGCATCGACAAGCTGGTGAAGGATCCGGCGCTGGAGGAGAGTCTGCATCGCTTGAACGCGTCGTTAGCCGACGTGCAGAAGGTTGCGGCGACGACGCGCGAGAACATCGGGCCGATCGTTTCGAGTCTCCGCAATACGGCGGCCTCCGCGGAGCAGGCTTCGGCGCGCGCGCAACAACTCATGGCTACGGCTCCGCGCCAGAACTACGACCTCGGCACGCTCATCGAAGAGCTGACGCGCGCGGCGACATCGGTTCGCGCGCTTGCCGACTATCTCGACGAGAATCCCGATGCACTGCTGAAGGGGAGAGGGAAACGATGAGGTTACGCGGTTGCGCGGTCGCTCGGGCTTGCGGTGCGATGCTGTTGTTTCTGCTCTGTTCCTGCTCCTTCTTCTCGCGAACGAAGAACGAGATCTACACGCTGGATCGCATCGCGGGGGCGAAGGTTGCTGCTCGCGGCACGCCGATCGGGATCGAGTCGATCGAGCTGCCGCCGGGATTCGACCGTCGCGAGATCGTGGTGCGCAGTGCGAATCAACAGCTCGACGTCCGCTCGAACCAGCTCTGGTCATCAGGGTTCAAAGAGCTGGTGCTGCATACGCTGGCGTTCGATCTTGCGGCGCGGCTGCCGGAGGGAATGATCGTTCTTCCGGGCGAGACGAAACCCGCTGCCGTGCGGCCGGTCGATGTCATCTTCGAAGATCTTTCCGCCGGGCCGGATTCGAAGGTGACGCTCGATGCGCGCTGGACGCTGGATCATGTGGCGCATCACGAGACGATCGCCGTCGCGATTCCTTCGCTCGACAGTTCGAACGTGGCGATGGGAACCGCGCAGGCGCTCGGGCAGCTCGCAGACCGGATCGCCGCGGCGCGATGACGCAGGTCAGCTCGTAACGCGGACGACGACGAACGTCAGGTCATCTTCCTGCGCGCAGGCTCCGCGAAACTGGGCCGCCGCCGCGGTGAGCCGCTCGACGATCGCAGCGGCGCCCGGTTCGGTCGCCGCGCTCGCAAAGGCCCTGGCGACGTTCGCGTAACCGAACTGCTGGCCGCTCGCCGCCGTCTGCTCCGCGAACCCATCGGTGGCGAAGAGAACCGTGTCGCCTTCTGCGAGTGGTGCGCGTTGTTCGGGATAGGGAGGCAGGAGGCGGCTGCCGAGCGGAAGGCCGCCGGCTCCCAGCTCTTCGACGCTGCCGGATGACGCGCGATGGATGAGCACGGGCGGCATCGCCGCGGATGCGACGCGAATCTCGGCCGGCGAGATCGACGCGAGCGAAAGGCACATCCGCAGATCGGGCAGTTGCATCGCACGCATCGTGCGGTCGCAGATCGCTAGGTAGTCGCTGAGCGAACCCTCGGGCGGCAGCGATGTGAAGAGCGCCTTCGCGGCGGTGACGACGATGCCGGCGGCGAGGCCGTGGCCGGTGGCGTCTCCGAATGCGAAGAGCAGAGCACCATCATTGCGCAGGCGGACGTCGTAGTAATCGCCGCCGACCTCCGCGGCAGGGATGGTCGCGGCGGCGATGTCGAGCCGCGGGACGCGCGGCAGTTCGCGCGGCAGCATCGAGAGCTGCAGGTTTCTCGCGCGTGTGAGCTCCGAGGTCTTGCGCTCATTCTCGAGGGAGGCGATCCGGCGATCTCCCATCGTGCGCGCCAGGTAAAGCGACATGCCCGCCGCGAGCGCGATGATCGCGACGATGTAGATGTCGTGAATTCCGCCGATCGGTTGAATCAGCCGGAAATTGATCAGGATCTGCAGCGTAATGGCGAGAAAGACGACGGCGAATGCAGCGCGCACGAATGCGTTGCCGCGGCGCGTCACTGTCTTGACCGTGCGCTCGACGCGAACGATCTCGATGTTGGTAGCGACGAAGAACGCCATCCATAGATACTGCGCGGCCGAGCTCGAGACGATGTAGCTGGCCGCGAAGAGCACCACCGCCACGGCCACCATGACGCGCCACATCCTCGGCATTCGCTCGGTGCGGACCGCGTAGTAGGTCAGTAGCGAAAAGAGAATGACGACGATTGCCGCGCCGCCGACGGATCGATCCGCGATCGTCCCGCTCTCCGGGAAGAGCATCCCACGCGAATCGTGCAGGACCAGAAATGCGAAGGCCAGCATCTCGATCGCGTAGAAGAGGTGCTCCCGCGCGTGGCGGTCGAAGAAATAGAGCGTGAGGTGCAGGAAGACGAGGAAGAGCGGAATCGCGACGAGCGCCGATCGAATGCCGATCTGCAGGTTCGTCGGCGGAGGCTCAGGTTTCAACTGCGGATCGGCAAGAAGGATCTCGAAGCCGATCGGGCCTTTGGGCCGTGGTGCAGTCAATGGATAGACGTAGTGCACCGCGAGCACGTGATGGCCGGGGACGAGCCGGATCAGACACGACTCGCTGCGGTTTGCAGGAACCTCGGGAAGCGCAGGCTTCGTGGAGATCACGAGCTGGCCATCGAGAAAGACCTGCGCGATGCCGGGGCATTGCAGGCGCAGCGCAACGAGGCGGTCGCGCAGCGCTGGATCGATCATGAGATGGCGGCGGAACCAGCCGGCGCCTTCCCAGCGGGGCGATTCCTTTGGGTCGAGCGCAGGTTTCACGCAACGCCAGCGGCTGTCGTCGAATGCGGGCTGCTCGCGTCCTTCGCCGTCTCCTGCCTCGTAACGCCACGCGAGCGAGAGGGCCGTTCCCTCCGGATCGGTGAAGATGCGCGGCGCGACCGGAACCGGCCGCGGCTCCTGTGCGAGGAGCGGCAGCGCGAACATGAGAAACGCGAGGAGCACGCGTGGCATTGGCGCATTCTGGCATGCCGCACGAGATGCCGCGTCTCGCGGGCTCGGAACCGCACTGCACAAATGTCTACCGTATGTTGACGAGGTTTCGGCGTTTGGGCCTGATCGCATCCGTATACTCCCGCGATGATCAAGCGTTTCCTCGCGACTGCTCTGTCGATGCTCTTTCTTGCGCTGCCCCTTCTCGGCGAAGAAACGAAGGCCGAGGCGAAGAAGAGTGAGAAAGATGCCGAGCCGGTGAAGTTCGTCCGGCAGCACAAGGTGCATCTCGGTACGGGGGATCTCGCGTACACCTCCACGGCCGAGGAGATCTATCTCAAGGATGCGGAAGGGAAGAACACTGCGAAGTTCTTCACCATCTCCTACGCGAAAGACGGCGTCACGAATTTCGAAACGCGGCCGATCACCTTCGTCTTCAACGGCGGTCCGGGATCGGCGTCCGTCTTCCTTCACTTCGGCCTCGTCGGTCCGAAGGTGATCGACATTCCGAGCGACGCGCAGGATCCGGGCGCGCCGCCGTACAAGCTGCGCGACAACCCTTCGACGATCTTCCGCGCAACCGATCTCGTGTTCGTCGATCCCGTCGGCACCGGTTACAGCCGCGCGGCCGGCGACAAGAAGGATGAGGATTTCTGGGGCTACGATGAGGATGCCGACTCCGTCGCGGAGTTCCTCCGCACCTTCATCACGCAGCACAATCGCTGGAACTCGCCGAAGTACATCCTCGGCGAGAGCTACGGCGGGATTCGCACGTCGCTGCTCCTGCCGCGCCTCGCCGATCTCGGCGTGGGGCTGAACGGCGTGGTGCTCATCTCGCCGGCGCTCAATCTCGCGACGCTGCCCTTCATCGTCGAAGGAAATGATCAGAGCTTCGCGACCACGCTGCCGGCGCTCGCCGCGACCGCGTATTACCACAAGAAATTGCCGGACAACTGGAAGGATCTCGACACGCTGCTGCGCGAGGTCGAGCAGTTCGCGGGCAGCGAGTATCTCGTTGCGCTGTTCCGCGGCGATCGGATCGAGAAAGGGGAGAAGGACCGCGTCGCGGAGAAGCTCCATCGCTACACCGGTCTGTCGAAGGACTACATCCTCCGCAGCAATCTGCGCGTGAACGCGTTCCGCTTCGCGAAGGAGCTGCTGCGCGATCAGGGGAAGACGATCGGCATGCTCGACGGCCGTTACGAGCAGAACGAGATCGACAACGTGGCCTCCGAATCGAACAACGATCCCTTCGAGGCGAAGACGGGTCCGATCTACATCACGTCATTCCAGAGCTATCTGCGCAACGAGCTCGGCGTCGATTTCGACAAGCGCTACGTCGGCTCGAACCGCAGCGCGAATCAGAAGTGGAAGCGGCCTGCGGCCGGGCGCCACGCGTTTGCCGGCTTCGTCGATGTCACCGGCTCGCTCGCGCAGGCGACGAAGGACAATGAATCGCTGCGCGTGTTCGCCTGCGGCGGCTACAACGACCTCGTGACGTCGTACTTCGCGCTGAAATACATGCTGGAGCACAGCGGCATCGACGCGGAGCGGATCGAGCTCCACGACTACCCGGGCGGGCACATGATGTATCTGCACCGGCCGTCAGCCGAGTCGCTTTCGAATGACGTCGTGAAGTTCATCGAAAAAGGGCGCTAACTCGGAGAATTCGTCGCGAGCGTTTCGAAGAGCAGCGGCTCGTCGCCGAGGTCGATTCCGAACAGCTCACGTGCGTGGCGCCGAAGGTCGGACGGCTCGATCGGTGTGTCGGTGCGCACGCCTTGCCGGTAGCGCGTGATGACGGTGGGGCGGAGGATCAACCGCTCCTCCGGCGTTACGCGCTGGATCGTCAGCGTGCGTGCGAAGATCGAGCTCGGATGTGTCGCGATGTAGTAGTTCGCCATCGCGACGTCCTCGGCCGTGAACGCGAGATCGCTGAAGCGATAGAGCTCTTCGGTCACGTCGCCGTAGTGCATCGTCAGAATCCAGTGCGCGTTCTCACGGCGAAGTGAATAGCCGGCTCCATTCTGGTCGGAGCGTGCGCCGTCGACGAGCGGGATCGGTTCGAGGAGACCTTCGCCGCCGAAGCCCACGTCGGCGAGCCATGGTTGCCCGTCGATCACGACGCGCAGGAGCATGTGATTCAGCGCGCGATCCGCGCCGACGCGGCCGAGGTGCGTGGTGACCTCGAATCCGAGCCGGCGGAGCGCTTCACCGAGCAGCGTGTTCTGTTCGAAGCAATAGCCGCCGCCGTAGGGGCCTAAGAATTTGGCGGCGACGGAATCGGGATCGGTACGAATGATTCCGCCGCGCTGGATCTCGAGGTTGTTGAACGTGAATGCCGCGAGATGCGCGACGTGAATCCGGCAGAGCGTGCCGATCGCCGGCGGAAGCGGAGGCGTCAGCCCGAGCCGTTCCAGGTAACGATCGAGATCCATTCCTGTAATGGTACCCGCGCGCACCCGCGATAATGGCTTCAGGATGAGCCACCCTCATTTTCTGTACGGCACGGCATGGAAGGAAGAACAGACGGAGCGTTTGACGCGGCTCGCGATCGAAAGCGGGTTTCGCGGCATCGATACGGCTAACCAGCGGCGGCACTACTTCGAAGCAGGCGCCGGAGCGGCGATCGCCGGCGCGATCCGCGATGGACTCGTCCGCCGCGAGGATCTCTTCGTGCAGACGAAATTCACGTACATGCGCGGACAGGATCATCGCCTGCCGTACGACGCAAACGCCGATCCTGCGCCGCAGGTGCGCCAGTCGTTCGAAAGCTCGCTGCAGCATCTGCAACTGGATTCGATCGACTCGTATGTCCTGCATGGCCCGTCGGTGGGCCGCGGCCTCGGCGACGTGGACCGCGCCGTCTGGCGTGCGATGGAACAACTCCCGGTCCGTTACCTCGGCGTGAGCAACGTCGCGCTCGATCAGTTGGAGATGCTGTGCGCGTTCGCCAGGAAGAAGCCGGCGTTCGTGCAGAACCGCTGCTTTGCGCGGACGCGATGGGACGCGGCGATCCGCGCCTTCTGCCGTCACAACGGAATCGTGTACCAGGGCTTCTCGCTGCTCACCGCGAACGCAGCCGAACTGCAGAGCCCTCGCTTTCGCGCGATCGCCGCCAGATTGCGGCGGACGCCGGCGCAGATCGTGTTTCGATTCGCCATCCAGGTGGGAATGCTGCCGCTGACGGGCACCACCGATCCGCAGCACATGCGCGAGGATCTCGACCTCGGCTTCGAGCTTTCCGCGGACGATGTCGAGACGATCGAGAACATGGCGGTGTAATGAAATGCCGGCTCGTGCGTCATGGAGTGCGAAAGGAGGCACACACATGAACACGAATTGCACAACTTGCGGATGCGGGAAGCAGTGCGACTGCGGTCCCGGTTGCAACTGCTGATGAGCACCACCTACGACGTCGTGGAAACGCTGGTGGCCAACCACCGGCGTTTTCTCTCATTCATCGAGAAGCGTGTCGGCTCGCGGGAGGCCGCGGAGGACATCCTGCAGGATGCGTTCATGCGGGGACTCGATTCGGCGTCGCTGCGCGAAGCCGAATCCGCGGTCGCATGGTTCTATCGCGCGCTGCACAACGCGATCGTCGACCACTATCGCCGCCGCGGCGCGGAATCGCGCGCGATCGAGCAATTTGCGAGCGAGCCGCGCCGCGATGATGAGTTGATGGAGACCGTCTGCGCGTGCCTCCGCAATCTCGTGAGCACGCTGAAGCCGGAATACGCGGATGCGATTACACGCGTCGATCTGGAAGGGGTGAAGCCGGCGAAGTATGCCGAGGAGTCGAACATCAGCGCGAACACCGCGCGTGTGCGTCTCTTCCGTGCCCGTGAGGCGTTGCGGCGGCGCGTCGAACAGTCGTGCGGCACGTGCGCGGATCACGGGTGCCTCGACTGCAGTTGCAGGTGAGGAGTGCGGACGAGGCGTCCGCACTCCCGGGATGCGCTATTTCTTCGCGAGCTCTGCGGCGCGCTCCGTGGCTTCCTGCTCGGCCTGGGCGCTCATCGGCGGGTTGTAGGCGGGGATCCCCGTCACCGCATGACCGATGATCAGATTGTGGATGTCGTGCGTTCCCTCGTACGTCTTCACCGATTCGAGATTCATCATGTGGCGAATGACCGGATATTCATCCGACACGCCGTTGGCGCCGAGGATGTCGCGGGCCATGCGCGCGCACTCGAGGGCGATGTTGACGTTGTTCATCTTGCCCATCGAGACGTGATGCGGTTTCAGTTTGCCCTGATCCTTGAGGCGTCCCATCTGCGTGGCGAGGAGCTGCCCCTTCGTGATCTCGGTGACCATCCAAGCCAGCTTGTTCTGCACGAGCTGGTGCGAGGCGATCGGCATGCCGCCGAACTGGATGCGTGATTTCGAATACTCGAGCGCGGTGTTGTAGACGGCCATCGCCGCGCCGAGGCCGCCCCATGCGATTCCGTAGCGGGCCTGCGTCAGGCAACCGAGCGGATACTTGAGGCCGTTCGTCTCCGGGAGCACGTTCTCCGCCGGGATGCGGCAATCTTCGAAGAAGAGCTGCGAAGTGACCGACGCGCGCAGCGAGAACTTGCCCATGTGGTAGGCGGTGGTGAAGCCCGGCGTGCCTTTCTCGACGATGAAGCCGCGGATCGTGCCTTCGCACTTCGCCCAGACGACCGCGACATCGGCGACCGATCCGTTCGTGATCCACGCCTTCGCGCCATTGAGGACCCAGGAATTGCCGTCGCGACGCGCATAGGTGCGCATGCCGCCGGGGTTCGAGCCGAAGTCGGGCTCGGTGAGGCCGAAGCAGCCGATCTTCTCGCCGGCAGCGAGCTTCGGAATCCAGTAGTCGCGCTGTTCCTTCGAGCCGTACGTGTAGATCGGATACATGACGAGACCCGACTGCACGGAGGCGAAGGAGCGGAGACCGGAATCGCCGCGCTCGAGCTCCTGCATGATCAGGCCGTACGCGACGTTGTTCAGACCGGGGAGGTCGTACTCCTTGATCGTTGCGCCGAAGAGTCCCATCTCCGCCATTTTCGGGATGAGGTGATTCGGAAATTTCTCTTCGCGATTCGCATGCTCGATGATGGGAAGCACTTCCTCATCGACGAAGTCGCGGACGGTCTGACGGACCATCAACTCGTCTTCGCTGTAAAGCGAATCGATGTCCATGTAGTCGACGCCGGGAAAAGACACGAGTAACTCCTTCTGCTGCAGCTTTGGTGGGCGGTGATGATATCAGAGAGGGTCTCTCGGGCGCTGGGTCGCTGGGGCCTCTAACTCACCCAGTACCCCAGCGCCCCAGTGCCCCAGGAGACCTCCTGTATACTTCCCCCCGTCCACCCCTGACAATTTGTGAACTGGAGAACTGCCTGTGGCTTTTGCTTGGGACCTGTATATCGATGGGAAGGAATACAACCTTCAGATTGACGAGATGCCGAACGGGAAAGACTCCGTTCGTGTGAATGGCCGCATCGTGGCCAAACCGATGGAGAAGGACGAGCAGGAATGCCGGATCAGCATCGGTGGAAGACCGCACATCATCACGCGCAGCGGCGACAGCTATCTGGTGAGCGAAGATCAGACGGCGATGGCCGCGGAGCGCAACCGCGAGCTCGGCCGCATGGCGCTGGCACGCACGCGCGAGACGCCGTTGCCGATGATGAAGTCGTCCGGCGTGAAGCCGATGATGATCATCTGGATCGTGGCGGTCCTCGCGATCGGCGGATTGTTCCTCTACGCCGTGACCGCGTCGAGCACGACGAAAGTCGCGCGGAACCGCGTGCAGCTCATGCTCAATGAAATGAAGAGCGGAAAAGATGTCGAAATGCAATTCGCGATCGGCTACTGGGCGATGAATCAGCGCGTGCTCGACAACGCGACGATGAGCTGGGCGAGCGACAAGTTCGACAAGTGGCGCCGCGAGGGCGATTTCTACGGCAAGGCATTCTCGAACATCGAGATCGTCGACGCCGAGGAACTGAAAGGCGAGCAGAACCCGACGGTCCTCGTCACGTTCAAGGTCGACGGCGCGCAGTACAAGGTCCGCGTCCCGAAAGGCCAGCCGATCTCCTGGGCGAACTAACGTTTGATTGCAACATAGAGGAGGTGCGGATGCGGATAGCATCGGTCGATCCGCTCCGCACCGACCTCGGTGAGCCCATGCCGCTCCAGCCTGGCGATGAAGTCTGACGGCGCCTCGTAGCTGAATGCTTCGCCGAGGGTGAGGCCGATCATCGAGACGAGGCGCTCCTGCAGGGAGTTCCAGCGGTTCTTCAGCGTCTCGGTCGGATCCATCTCCTTGATGAGAAGCGTTCCCCCCGGCGCGAGCCGTTCGACTGCACGATCGAGAAGCGGGTCCCACTCTTCGATCGGAATCTTGTAAAGCACGTCGATGATCGAGATCGCATCGAACGTGCCGCGGATCGCATGGTCGAAGCCGATCACCGTCATCGGGTGTGCCGCGGCGGCGAACACCTTGCGCATGTCGGGCTCGACGCAGACCACCCGCGCGCCGCGCTCTCGCGCCAGCGCGCCGAACAGACCGTGACCGGAACCGATGTCGAGCAGCCGCGCGTCTCGGGGAAGCCGGTCGGCGACGCGCAGCAGAGGTGCCGTCAGAAATCGAATGAGGATGTGCAGCCGGGCGCCGAATGATGCTCGGCGGAACGTTCGGTAAAGTAGGATGACGGACCCAATGAAACGGCTCACATCCGGATTGTATGAGTGGTGGCGCGAGATCCTCGGCGCCATCGTGATCTTCGCCTCGCGGATCGCGATCGCGCCGCGCACCTTCTGGGAGCACGACGAGATTCTGTTCGCGCAGGGCGTGCAGAGCTTCGAGCCGCTGAAGTTCCATCCTCATCCGCCCGGATATCCGCTCTACATCCTTCTCGCAAAGTTCGTGAACCTCTTCGCGCACGATGTGTTCACGTCGCTGGTCTGGATCAGCATCGTGTCGTGTGTCGTCGGGTTCATCGCGCTGGCGCGGCTCTTCCGGCATCTCATCGGCGACGCCGATGCCGCGGTCGCCGGCGCCATGCTCGTCTACTTTGCCGCGGCGATGCTGGTGCACTCCGTGCTGCCGATGTCGGACAGCCCTGCGTTCGCGTTCGCCGCACTCACGCTGCTGGCGATCGTCCATCTGCGGGAGGAGACGCATGAGCGTGCCGCGATTCTCACCGGCATCGCGGCGTCGTGCGCGATCGGCATCCGGCCGCAATTGCTGATTCCGCTCGCGCCGGTGCTGCTCGTCGCTCTGGCCGAGATGCGCCGGCAGCGGCAACGCGTCGCCTCGGTCGTCTCGTTTTCATTCGTCTCCTTTCTCTGGTTTCTTCCGCTCGTCGATGCTGCGGGAGGATTCGGCCCGCTGATGGCCTGGGAGCGGAAGCAGGCTGACTACGTTGCGGTCCACGACGCTGCTGCATCGCGCGGTCTCTATTCCGCCGCGGGGATCTTCACCCGATTCGTGATTCATCCCTGGGGCTCGAAGTACGTCACGCTGCCGCTGCTGTTCTTCATGGCATTCGGTCTGATCGAAGTGGTGCGGAGACGAAATCGGCGCATGCTGCCGCTCGCACTCTTCACCGCTGTGCAACTCGCGTTCGAACTGAAGTCGATGGATCCCGCCGACGGTGTGCGCTACAGCATTCCGATCCTGCCGCTCGTCGCGCTCATCGCTGTTTGCGGGCTTGCCGCGATCGCGAGGAGCGCGCAACTCCGGGTGATCCCATGGGCCGGCGTGGCATTCATCGCCGGACTCTCGCTCTGGTACGCGTCGCCGATCATCAACGCGCGGACGACGGGCGCGTCGCCGCCGGCCGCGGCCGCCGCGTATGCCGCTCGAACGCTGCCGCCGAACACCATCGTGCTGTTCGAGTGGTCGGTGCGCCCGCACGCCGAATATCTGTTCGCGCAATTTCATCCGATGCAGATCGAGGCGGGCCTTCGCGAGTTGTATGACCGCCCCGGCGTTCCTGTCGTGCTCTTCTCGAATGGCGGCTCGCGCGATCCGGAGGCGAAGACGTTCTCCTGGCCGGCGAACGACGCGTACGGGAAGCTCACCCGCAACTTCTATCGTGTCGTATCGCTCGAGCCCATTCCTCCGCCGCGCCGCTATCTGCCGCTCCGCGGTGTCTATGCGCTGGAGCGGACGAACGAAGGGGAGAGCTGGCGCTGGCTCGCGAAAGAAGCGGAGATCCGGCTGCCGCATTCACACGGCTCGCATGTGCAGTTGTCGTTCAGGTTGTCGCCCGACTCTCCGTACGAAACCAACGACCTCACGCTGTTCGTCAACGGGGCCGAAGCGGGGAAGGTGACCGCGCGGCGAGGAGCGACGGTCGTCGCGGATCTCGCGCTGCCGCCCGGCGATGCCGACCTGCGGATTCTCGCCGCGCAGTCGTTCTCTCCCGATGCGATCATTCACAACGGCGATGCGCGCACGCTCTCCACGCAGCTCACCGGGCTTCAACTAAACTGACGTATCGAAAATGCACGTTCCCACGGTCTCTCTCGTCATCCCGATGTTCAACGAAGAGCTGAATATCAGCCACGCGATTGATGTCGCCGTCGAGGCGCTGGAGAAGTACGCCTCGGACTACGAGATCGTGATCGTCGACGACGCCTCCACGGACGAGTCGCCCGCGATCGTCGAGCGCGCAGCGCATGCGAATCCGCGGATCCGGATGATCCGCCACGAAAAGAACCGCAAGCTCGGCGGATCGCTGAAGACAGGTTTTGCGGCGGCGCGTATGGATCTCGTTCTCTACATGGATGCCGATCTCCCGTTCGATCCCGATGAGATCGGCCGCGCGATCCGTGCGATGCATGTGACGGGCGCCGATTTCATCGCCGGCTACCGGCTCGATCGCACCATCGAGGGACTGCGCCGCACGATCTACTCCTACTGCTACAACGCGCTGATCGGCGTGCTGTTCGGCTGGCCGCATCGCGACATCAACTTCTCCTTCAAGCTCATGAAGCGCGAAGTGCTGCAGAAGGTCGAGCTGAAGTCGGAAGGCTCGCTCATCGACGCCGAGCTGATCGTGAAGGCAAAGAACCTTGGCTTCGCGATCCAGCAGATGGGGCTCGACTACTTTCCCCGCATTCGCGGCACGTCGAATCTGTCGTCACCCTCGGTGATCTTCAAGATCGTCCGCGAGCTTTGGACGCTGTATCCGGAAATGCGCAGACCTTCTTCCCGCCCGGCGAAGAACGAACCGGAGAACGCACTTGAAACGGCTCATCGTCACGGCTGATGACGCCGGCCTCGATCCCGGCATGACCGCCGGCGCGATCGAGGCTCATCGCAACGGCATCGTGACCGCGTGCAGCATCGTGGCGAACGGCGCCGCGTTCGACGATGCGGTGGAGCGTCTGCGCGACGTCCCCTCGCTCGCGGCCGGCGTGCATCTCGCGCTCGTGGAGGAGCGCGCGCTGACGACCGGCGAGCCGATGCCGCGCAACTACGTTCGTTTTCTGCTCGCATCGAGAGGCGATGTCGAACGGGAACTGCGCGCGCAGATCGAGAAGGTGCTTGCGACCGGCCTGCGCGTCGTCCATCTCAACGGCCATCAGCATCTGCACATGCTGCCGAAGTTGTTCGAGCTCGTGGAGCGGCTGGCCGTCGAGTACCACATTCCTTACGTGCGGCGCGTGCGCGACTTCGGCGGACACGTCCCGCTTCCGCGCAGACTTGCGATCAACGGCTTGTCGCGCCTCGGCCGGAAGGCGAAGGGGACGAATGACCGGACGATCGGCGTCGCGAACGCGGGGCATCTCGACGCCGCACAGATTCTCGAATTGCTCGACTACGTCGACGGACTCACCGAGCTCGTGACGCATCCCGGGATCGCGGTGACGAGGTATCCGCACTGGCGATACGAGTGGGATCAGGAGACGGCCGCGCTCTGCGATCCGCGAGTGCGGGAGGCGATCGCCGCGAGAGGGATCGAGCTCGCCAGGCCGGTGTAGGACAAGCTCTCAGGTTGTCCTACAATCCGCCCCCGCATGTCGAAGAAAATTGCCGTGGTGCCGGGCGACGGAATCGGTCCGGAAGTCATTCGCGAGGGGATGCGTATCCTCGAGCGCATCAACGACGAGTCGAAGCTCGGCCTCGAGTTCGTCCATTTCGGCTGGAACGCCGACGAGTATCTGAAGACGGGCATCTCGATGCCGCCCGGCGCGATGGACGACATCCGCAACAACTACGCCGCGGTCTACCTCGGCGCGTTCGGCGATCCGCGCGTCCCGGACATGAAGCACGCCGCCGACATCCTCCTCGGCATGCGTTTCCAGCTCGATCTGTACGTCAACTACCGGCCGGTACGGCTGCTGAACGACCGGCTCTGCCCGCTGAGAGACAAACATCGTCAACACGTTGACTTTGTCATCTTCCGCGAGAACACCGAAGGCGCCTACGTCGGCATGGGCGGGAACTTCAAGAAGGGGACGCCGGACGAGATCGCGGTGCAGGAGGATGTCTCCACGCGCAAGGGCGTCGAGCGCATCATCCGCTATGCGTTCGAGTACGCGAAGAAGACCGGACGCAAATCGGTCTGCATGTCGGACAAGAACAACGTCATGCGCTTCGGCGGCGACCTCTGGCTGCGGACCTTCGAAGAAGTCGCGAAGGAGTATCCCGGCATCGAGCACTTCCACATGTTCGTCGACGCGCTGACGATGCAGATGGTGCGCGCGCCGGAGATGTTCAGCGTCATCGTCACGAACAACATGTTCGGCGACATCGTCACCGACCTCGGCGCCGCGCTGCAGGGCGGCCTCGGCATGGCGGCGTCGGGCAACATCAACCCCGGCAAGGTCTCGCTCTTCGAGCCGATTCACGGCAGCGCGCCGAAGTACACCGGCAAGGACGTCGCGAATCCGATCGGCGCGATTCTCACCGCCGCGATGATGCTCGAGTATCTCGGCCACGACGCCGAGGCGACGCGGATCGAGAACGCGGTGATCGCTGCGATCGATGCCGGCGAAACCACGCACGACCTCGGTGGAGCACTCGGCACGAAGGCCGCAGGGGAGGCGGTGCTGCGGAGGTTGTAAATGACGTTCTCCATCGGCGGCGATCTTCCGGTCAGCCGGCTCGGCTTCGGCGCAATGCGCATCACGGGCGACGGCGTGTGGGGTCCGCCGCGTGATCACGACGAAGCGATTGCCGTGTTGCGGCGCGCGATCGAGCTCGGCGTCAATCTCATCGACACCGCGGAATCCTACGGACCTCACGTCAGCGAAGAGCTGATCGCCGAAGCGTTGCACCCGTATCCGGATGAGCTGGTGATTGCGACGAAAGGTGGATTCGATCGCTCGGGACCAGGACGATGGGAGACGAACGGCCGCCCCGAGCGTTTGCGCGAAGAGCTCCATGGAAGTCTGAAGCGGCTCAAGGTTGATCGCATCGATCTCTGGCAACTGCACCGCATCGATGACAAGGTGCCGGAGAAAGAGCAGTTCGAGGCGGTGCGCGAGTTTCAGCGCGAAGGGAAGGTCCGGCACATCGGATTGTCGGAAGTGACCGTCGAGCAGATCGAGCGGGCCCGCAACTATTTTCCCGTCGCCACCGTGCAGAACCGCTACAACCTCGCTGACCGCGAGTGGGAGCCGGTGCTCGAGTATTGCGAGCGGGAGAAGATCGGCTTCATCCCCTGGTATCCGCTGCAGACGGGGAAGCTGGCGAAGGAAGGGGGCGCGCTGTCGAGAATCGCGAAGAAGCATGACGCGACGCCGTCGCAGATCGCGCTCGCGTGGCTGCTGAAGCGCTCGCCGGTGATGCTGCCGATTCCGGGAACCTCGCGCGTGAAGCACCTCGAAGAGAACATGAAGGCTGCAACGATCGAGTTGAGCGATGAGGAGTTCGCGCAACTCTGAGATTACAATTTCCCGCGATGGACATCGGCGCGGAGTGGCTGGTCGATGCAGCGGGCTGTGATCCGCGGCTTCTGGCGGATGCCTCCACGTTGCGCCGGCTCTTTGCCGAACTGATTCGCGATCTCGATCTTCATCCGGTCGAAGAGCCTCGGTTCCACGTCTTTCCCTCGCCGGGCGGCATCACCGGATTCGTGATCCTCTCCGAGTCGCATCTTGCGTGTCACACCTATCCCGAGCACGGCGTCATCACGCTGAATCTGTACTGTTGCCGGCCGCGGCCCGAGTGGCCGTGGAATGAGCGTCTCGCCTCGCTGCTCGGCGCGACGCAGGTCGATGTCCGCACGATCACACGTGCGGCGGCATTGCGAGAGCTGGCAGCGTGGCCATAGTCAACTGTCCGTCCTGCGGCGCGCCGGTCGAGTTCAAGATCGGCGGATCGATCGTCACGATCTGCGACTACTGCCGCACCGTCGTCGCCCGCAGCGACCGCAATGTCGAAGACCTCGGCAAAGTCGCCGCGATCATCGACACGGGCTCGCCGCTGCGCCGCGATCTCGCGGGCCGCTATCAGAATGTCGGCTTCCGCATCACCGGCCGCACGCAGATGCGCCATCAGGCCGGCGGTGTGTGGGACGAGTGGTACGCCGCATTCGACGATGGGCGCTGGGGCTGGCTCGCGGAGGCCGCGGGCAAGTTCTACGTGACCTTCACGACGAAGACCACAGGCCTTCCGCCGTTCGATGTCATTCAGATCGGCGGACGCATCGGCGATCTCGTGGTCTCCGAGGTGGGAACGGCGACGTTGATCTCGGGAGAGGGCGAGATTCCGTGGCGCGTCGAGCCGGGAAGCACGTACGACTATGCGGATCTCTCCGGGCCGCACGGCAAGTTCGCGACGATCGACTACAGCGAAGACGAGCCGCTGTTCTTTGCCGGACGCGAGACGAATCTGAAAGAGCTCGGCCTCGCGGGCGAGATGGCGGCGCCCGGCAAGCGCATCAAAGGCGAGCGTCTCACCTGCTCGAATTGCGGCGGCCCGCTGAACCTGGTCGCACCCGATCAGGCGCAGCGCATCATCTGTCCCAACTGCGGCGGCGTTCACGACATCGAGGAAGGAAATCTTCGCTATCTCGAAGCGCTGCGGCAGAAGGGTCCGCAGCCGAAGGTGCCGCTCGCGTCGAAGGGGATCATCGACAACGTCGAATACATGGTCGCCGGCTTCATGCAGCGCAGCGTGAAGACGGACCAGCGGTACTACTGGACCGAGTATCTGCTCTTCAATCCGAAAGTCGGCTACCGGTGGCTCGTCGAAAGCGATCATCACTGGAGCTTCGTCACGCCGGTCAACGCGGGCGACGTGGTCGACAGCGATCCGCGCGGCGCGCCGCGCACGATGTCGCACGAGGGGCGCACGTATCGCATCTTCGGCAACGCGGACGCGCGCGTCGAGTTCGTGCTGGGCGAGTTCTACTGGCGCGTCGAGCGCGGAGAGAAGGTGCGCGCCGTCGACTACACCTCACCGCCTTTCGGACTGTCGAAGGAGATCAGTGGCGACAGCGAGATCAACTACTCGCACGGCCGCTACATGCAGGTCGATGAAGTCGAAAAAGTCTTCGGACTGAAAGGACTACAGCGGCCGACGACCGTCGGCATGATGCAGCCCTACACCGGCGGCAATCCGGCGAAGCAGTGGGCGTTCTTCATGATGGCGCTCATCGTCGTGGCGATGTTTCTCGCCGTGACGCGCTCGCGGCGCGAAGTGCTGAACGAGAGCATCGACTTTTCCGCCCCACCCGCAACGAGCACGGAATGGGGCGACGCCACGCAGACGCAGACGGATACCGCGCTTCAGGGAAAGCCGGAATCATCCCGCGTGATTTTTACGAAGCCCTTCACACTGAGCGGCAATCGCAATCTCGAGGTCGAAGGCTACGCCGACGTGCACAACAACTGGATCTACGTCGCCGGCGACATCGGCGACGAGAAGAGCGGATTGCTCGAGCCGTTCGATCTGCCGATCGAATACTACGAAGGCTATGACGATGGCGAGCACTGGAGCGAGGGGAGCAGGTCGCAGCGCGTCTTCCTCTCGGCGATGCCGGCCGGGACGTATCAGATGCGGCTCGAAGGGCAGTGGGACGAGAAGAGCACGCCCGCGCCGGTGCACATCGTCGTGCGCGAGGGCGTGTTCCGCTGGTCGCACTTCTTCCTCGTCTTCGTGCTGCTGACGATTCCCGCGCTGTGGGCCGGGATGAAGCGCGCGTCATTCGAGGGGAGCCGGTGGAACGAGTCGCAGTACAGTGCCGTCGGGACGGAGAAGGAGAGCGGCGATGACGACGAGTAACGCGGGTGGTGCAGCATGAAGAGTCTCTACACGCTTTTCGGAGCGGTCCTTCTCCTCGGCTATGCGTACGTGGACTGGCGCGGGCTCGAGCTGGGACGTTCCCATCGCACATTCCAGCCACAAGGCTTGAGATCGGCGGGCCACAGCGGCTACCGGTCATTCTGGTACAGCGGTTTTCACGGAGGGAAATGATGCAAGCAGCCCTGCACACGTTCCTGGTCACTGTTGCCTACACGGTCTTCGGCCTCGTCACCTTCGGGATCGCATTCTGGATCATCGTGCAGGTGACGCCGTTCTCGATCCGCAAGGAGATCGAGGAAGACCAGAACACCTCGCTGGCGATCCTCATCGGCGCGGTGATGCTGGGGCTGGCGATCATCATCGCGTCGACGATTCATGGGTGAGGCCTGGTCGCGCGGGTGCGCGGGCTCGCGGGCGTGCGGTGGGCGTTATGCCGTCTTCCACCGCGAGCCCGCGAGCCCGCGTATCCGCGTGACCCAAATTCAATGAACCGCACGCCAATCCTCTTTCTCAACGTACTCGTCATCGCGGCGTGCGGACTCGTTTACGAGCTGCTTGCCGGGACGGTTGCCAGCTATGTGATCGGCGATTCGGTCACGCAGTTCTCGCTGATCATCGGCCTCTACCTGTCGGCGCTTGGCGTCGGTGCGTGGCTGTCGCGGTTTCTCGATCGCGATCTCGCTGCGCGATTCGTCGAAGTCGAGATCGCGGTGGCGCTGATCGGCGGGCTGTCGGCGCCGCTGCTCTTCTTCGGGTTCGCGCGGCTGCAGTGGTTTCAGCTCTTTCTCTTTCTCGTCGTCTTCGTGATCGGTGTGCTGGTCGGACTCGAGCTGCCGATCCTGATGCGCATCCTGAAAGAGCATCTCGATTTCAAAGAGCTCGTCTCGCGCGTGCTGAGTTTCGACTACCTCGGCTCGCTCTTCGCGGCTGTGCTGTTCCCGCTGTTTCTCGTGCCGCGCATCGGCCTGGTGCGAACCTCGATCCTCTTTGGCTTCCTCAACGGCTGCGTGGGGCTCTATGGAACGTGGCTGCTCGCGCCGCTGATCCATCGCAGGCTGATGGCGCTGCGCATCCGCGCGATCATCGTGATGGTGCTGCTCGTCATCGCCTTCCTGCAGGCGAAGACTCTGACGTCGCTCGCCGAAGATGAGCTCTTCGCCGACGAGATCGTCTACGCGACCAGCTCTCCGTATCAGCGCATCGTGGTCACGCGCGGCAAGTCCGGCTTCCATCTCTTTCTGAATGGGAATCTGCAGTTCGCGTCGGCCGATGAGTACCGCTATCACGAGGCGCTCGTGCATCCGGCTCTCGCCTCCGTCAGCGCTCCTGCGCACGTCCTCATCCTCGGCGGCGGCGACGGCCTCGCGATGCGCGAAGTGCTGAAGTATCCGAGCGTGAAGGACGTGACGCTCGTCGATCTCGACCGGAAGATGACGTCGCTGTCGAAGGCGTTTCCCGCGCTGGCCGAGCTCAATCAGCATTCGTTCTCCGATCCGCGCGTGCATGTCGTGAACGAGGACGCGATGATCTGGCTCGATCGCAATCCGACGCGGTACGACGCGGCGATCGTCGACTTCCCCGATCCGAACAACTTCGCGCTCGGCAAGCTCTTCACGACGCGCTTCTACCGTCTGCTGCGTGCGCATCTCACTCCGAATGCTGCGGTGAGCATCCAGTGCACGTCGCCGATCTTCGCTCGCCGCTCGTACTGGTGCATCATCCGGACGATCGAGGCCGCCGGCTTTCACGTGCGTCCTTATCAGACGACCGTGCCCTCCTTCGGCGTGTGGGGATTTGCGCTCGCGCGTCTGCAGCCGTTCGAGCCTCCGAAGCGTGTCGTGATCACCGGGCTCCGGTTCCTCGACGAAGGCACGCTCGCGTCGATGTTCGTGATGCCGCTCGATGCCGCGCCGTTGCCGGTCGAGATCAATCGCCTCGACAATCAGGTGCTCGTCCGCTACTACGAGGACGAGTGGCGGAAGTGGTCGTAGATGCGTTCCGCCACCGCGATGTAGTCGTCGTAGTTCTTCACGGCCACGAGCTTTGATTGCTCCCATCCTTGTCCGTAAAGCGTCGGATCGCAGGAGACGAGCAGCCACGAGTCATGCGCGCGCACGGTGAAGCCGCGCTTGTCGTCGAAGAAGTGCGGCGAGGAAAAGATCTCCCGTACGCGCTCCGGTTCATCGAAGGCCAGGAGGAGAAAGCCCGGGCGGTCTTCGATCGGAACCAATGTCCCCTTGTGTGTGCCGGCCACCATCGCCATGTTCACGACGGCGCCGATCAGCTTTCCCTGGATCGACCCCGGCTCCGCAGCGCCGATCGCCGTGAACTCGAAGCGAGGCAGCTTGCGCGGAAACTGGAACAGCGCGCAGGTGGTCGTCTCGGATGATGTGACGAGTCGGTTGGTGCTGTCGCGCTGGCGGCTCGTGTGTTCGAGATCGAAGAGCGTGATGTACACGCCGCGCGAGCCGCGCACGATGTTGACGGCATCCGCGCCCGACGTCGTTTCGGACAACTGAAAGAATGGAATCGGCGCAAGCTGGCTCGCGGGCAGCGGGCCTGCGATGTATTCGAATCCGTTGCGAAAGGCCCACTCGCGCAGGTTCTTCGTTCGCTTCGCCGAAGCGCGAAGCGCGGAGATGATGCCGAGGATGGCGAAGAGCAGTCCGGCCGCGAGGATGGCGAGGGCGATCTGTACGGTGTGAGCGGCGACGTAGTCGCGCATGAGTGAAGGATAGCGCGCGCCCGCGCTCCGGCGTGCGATCATCTCGCGCGATGCTCTCCCGCCGCGAGCTTCTCGCTGCGTTTCTCGGAATGCCGTTCGCGGCGATCGCCTGCCGGCGTGACCCGCGCATCGAACTGCCGCCCGGCGAACTCGCCGGCGCTTCCGATCAGGTCGGGCACCGGTTGCGATCTCCGATCCGCGAGCTGCCGCGCGACTGGATCTCGATCGATCGCGTGATCGTCGGCGCCGGTGTTGCCGGTCTCGCCGCGGCGTGGCGCTTCGCGAAGCGCGATCGCGATGCGCTCGTGCTCGAGCTCGAAGAGGTTGCAGGCGGCACGGCGCGCTCCGGCGCGACGCAGGTCAGCAAGTATCCCTGGGGTGCGCACTACGTCGTCGCGCCGCTGGCCGACGATCAGCTCCTCATCGAACTACTTCGCGAAATGTCGATCATCGACAGCAGCGGCGAAGTGGGGGAGGAGTATCTCGTGCGCGATCCGCAGGAGCGGCTCTTCTATCGCGGCCGCTGGTACGAAGGTCTCTATCTCGCGGCCGGTGCGACGAACGAAGACCTCCGGCAATTCCACGCGTTCGAGCAGGAGATGGCGCGCTGGTCGGCGTGGCGCGATGGAAAAGGACGGCGGGCCTTCACGATTCCAACGGCGCTCGCGTCGGATGATGCCGAGGTGCTGGCGCTCGACCGGATGTCGATGGGGGAGTGGCTCGATGCGAAAGGGTGGCATTCGCCGCGGCTCCGCTGGTATGTCGAATACGCCTGCCGCGACGATTACGGCGCGCTGCTCGGAGATACGAGCGCGTGGGCCGGCATCTTCTACTTCGCATCGCGCATCGAGACGCCGGGGAAGCGCAGCGAGCCGATGATCACCTTCCCGGAAGGCAATGGAAGGCTCGTGGCACACCTGGCGCGCAGCGCGAAGATCGAGACCGGCTGGCTCGTCACGTCTCTGATCCCGAACGAGAGCGGCGTCGATGTCGTCGCGATGTCGCGCGACGGCCGCCATCTGCGCGGCATTCATGCGAAGCAGGTGATCTTCGCGGCGCAGCAGTTCATCGCGCCGCATGTGATTCGCGGCTTCGATCGCGATGTGAGCGATTTCACGTACGGATCATGGCTCGTGGCGAATCTCACGTTGAAGGACCGGCCGCGGACGAGTGGCTTTCCGCTGGCCTGGGACAACGTGCTGTACGAGAGTCCCGCGCTCGGCTACGTCGTCGCGACGCATCAGAGCGACATCGACTATGGGCCGACGGTCTTCACGTACTACTACGCGTTCTGCGATCGCGATCCGCGTGTCGCGCGCGAGCGGCTGCTCTCCGCGAATCGCGAGCAGTGGGCGGAGGTCGTCCTCAGCGATCTCTCGCGCGCACATGGCGAGATCCGCGCGCTGACCGAGCGGCTCGACGTCATGCGCTGGGGCCATGCGATGATCCGCCCGCATCCAGGCTTCATCACGAGTGCAGCGCGGCGCGAGGCAGTGAAGCCATTCCGCAATATCTATTTCGCGAATTGCGACCTGAGCGGCATCGCGCTCTTCGAAGAGTCGCTGTGGCACGGAGTTCGGGCGGCGGACGAAGTGCTCGCGATGTAAACTCATTTCTCGAGCCGAGAGAAAGCCGATGCGCCGTCGCCCGTGGGTCGCGGTCCTCCTCCTGCTGGGATCATTTGCCTCTTCGGCAGTGACGCTCGATCCTTCGCGCGCGATCACGCAGTACTCACATCGCGCCTGGCGCATCAGCGACGGTCTTCCCAACAGCGTGGTGCGCGGCATCGTGCATTCGAAGGATGGCTACATCTGGATCGCGACGTATGGCGGTCTGGCGCGCTTCGATGGAAGCGGCTTCACGAGATTCACGCGCGCCGAGCTCCCCGAGATGCGGCGCAACAGCGTGATGTCCATTTACGGAGCGGAGGACGGCTCGATCTGGGCAGGGATGAACGGCAGTGGTCTCGTCCAGGTGAAAGACGACAAGGCGACGGCTTATACGTCCGCCAACGGGTTGCCGAACGACGTCGTGATGGCGATCGAGCCGGAACCGGATGGATCGCTCTGGATCGGGACCCTGGCCGGCGTCTGCCGGTTCGATCATGGCCGCATTGTTCCCGCGGCGTTTTCACTTCCGTCGCGCTCGATTCTCACGCTGTTTCGGCAGAGTGACGGGACGCTGTGGATCGGAACGAACGGCGCGGGACTTGCCGCGGTGAAGGGCGACCGAGTCGAACTGTTCGATGCAAACATGGTTGGCAGCTCCGCGGTGTATCGGGTCATCGATGCCGGCAACGGAACCATCTACGCGGGGACGGGCGCAGGTCTGGTTTCGATTCGCGGAGAGGCTGGCCATCGCGTGATCGCACCCGTCGCCGCGATTCCCGTCGATGAAGTCACGGCGCTCCTTCAGCAGAACGATGTGACGTGGGTCGGCACCTACAGCAATGGTCTCTATCGGCTGCATGGCAGCCGTGTGGATCACTACGCGCGCCTTGATGGACTGTTGAACAACTCCGTTCGCTCGATCGCGGTCGATCGCGAAGGGTCGTTGTGGGTCGGCACGAACGGAGGTGTCGAACAGTTCACTCCCGGCGTCTTCGCCACCATCGGTGTTCCGGAGGGTGTGGGCGACGCGTACGTGCGAAGCGTTCTCGAGGATCATGCCGGCGTCGTCTGGCTGGGGACGGCGCATGGGTTGACGCGCATCGAGCATGGCCGCGTGTCGACGCTGACGTCCGCGGACGGACTGATGAACGATTACATCTTCAGCCTCGCGGAAGGACCGCCCGGCATTCTCTGGATCGGCACACCGACGGGACTCGATCGCTACGACGGCAGGACCTTCACGCATTACTCCAGCCGCGAACAGCTCGGAAGCAACGCGGCGCGTACGTTACTCGTAGCGCGCGATGGGTTGCTCTGGATCGGCACCGATCACGGCATTGCGACGTTCGATGGGAAGACGTTCAACCATCCGCGCGTCAATGCGACGTGGGTCGAGGCGTATGTGCAGCCGATGGTGCAGGCCAATGACGGGACGATCTGGATCGGGAGCGATGGGCAGGGGCTCGTCAGCTACCGGGATGGAAGGTTCCGCCTCTACGGTCCGGCTGACGGAATCCATGAGACGCACATCTTCGCGCTGGTTGCCGATCCTGATGGCACGCTGTGGATCGGCACGGATGGAAGCGGACTGCTGCGGTATCGCAACGGGGCTTTCACGTCGTATTTTTCCGCGATTCCGTACGACAAGGTCATCCAGATTCTCGATGACGGGATGGGCCGTCTGTGGCTCGGCACCGACCGCGGAATCCTGATGCTCCCGCGGTCCGATCTCGAGGCGTTCGCCGATGGACGCAAACGATCGCTGCATCCGCTCGTCTTCGGCAGCGGCGATGGTCTGCGCAGCCCGCAGTGCAACGGCAGTGCGCAGCCGCTGGCGATCAAATCGCAGGACGGGCGGCTGTGGTTCGCGACCGTGGACGGCGTCGCGACGATCGATTCGCGCATTCCGCTTCCGGTTCCCGCTCCGCCTCTTCGTGTCGTGATCGACTCCGTCACGATCGATGGCGTGCAGACGCGCACCCCGCGCACGATCACCGTGCCGCCCGGTGCGAAACAGCTCGAGATTCATTACGCCGCGTTGACGTATGTGTCTCCCGAGCAGGTCGAGTACAGCTACAGGCTGGACGGCTTCGATGACGCGACGGTTGCCGCGGGCTCGCGCCGCGTCGCGTACTACACACACCTGCCGCCGGGCGAGTACACGTTCCGAGTGACGGCGGAGGAGAGAGGAGCGCCGCGGCCGGAGAGTGCGCAGATCGATGTCGTGATGGAGCCGCGGCTGTGGCAGCACCGCTGGTTCCCGCCGCTCATGATTCTGCTCGCCGTCACGCTGCTCGCGGCGATGCATCTGTGGCGAATCACCACCGTGCGGCGCCGTGAAGAAGAGCTGGTGGCGATCGTCGCCGAGCGTACGCGTGCGATTCTCGCCGAGAAAGAGAACACGGAGCGTGCTCTCGCCGCCGCGGAAGACGCGCGCGCCGAGGCCGAGCGGCATGAGAAGACCGCGGAGCAGGCGCTCGCTGCCGCCGAGTCTGCGAACCGCGCCAAGAGCGTGTTCCTCGCGAAGATGTCGCACGAGCTCCGGACGCCGCTCAATGCGATCATCGGTTTCTCGGAGGTTCTGCAGACGAACGCAGAGAGCCTCACGGAGCGCCAGAAGCTCTTCCTGCGCAACATCAACTCATCGGGCGAGCATCTGCTGAATCTCATCAACGACATCCTCGATCTGGCGAAGATCGAGGCGGGGAAGATGCAGCTCGACGTGCAGCAGGTGCCGGTGATGGAGTCGCTGCAGAGCGTGGAGCGGATCATGCGCGGCATCGCGTTGCCGCGGCGCATCAGGCTCACTATCGACATCGCGCCCGACATCGGTGCGATCGAAGCGGACGCCGTGAAGTTCAAGCAGATCGTCTACAACCTCATGTCGAATGCTGTGAAGTTCTCGCCGGAGGGGAGCGATGTGAAGATGATCGCGCGCCGGCTCTCCGCGCCGGAATCTCCGTTGGGCGTCGAATCGCTGCAGGTCGCCGTGATCGATCGCGGCATGGGCATCGCGCCGGAGAATCAGGAAGTGATCTTCGACGAGTTCCAGCAGGTCGAGCGTGCGCGTCACATCGCCGCAGGCACCGGTCTCGGGCTCGCGCTGGTGAAGAGCTTCGTGCAGCTTCATCACGGACAGATCAAGCTCGAGAGCGCGCTCGGTGCGGGAAGCACGTTCACGTTCACGCTGCCCTATCGCGTGGCTGATGTTCCCGCCGAGACGATGAGTGCCGAAGGCGTGGCGTGAGGTGTAGGACAACCTCTCAGGTTGTCCTACACCTGTCGAACGACGAGCTGAGCTTGCGCTACGCCTTGGGCGGCGGCGGGGGAGGCGGCGGCATCATGCTGTTGCCGAGGCCAAGCTCCGGGAAGTCGGAGACCGCGGCCCAGCCTGCTGCTCCCGGTCTCCACGCCTGCGTGGACGGCGCAACCTGTCCGTTCTGGACCATCGTGCGCAGCGCATCATCGGTGTAGGGCCCATACGTCTTGCCGTCGATCGCGAGCGACCAGCGCGGCGTGTTGGACGACGGCGGAGCCGGCATACCTCCGGGAGGCGGCGGCGGGGGAGCCGCGGCAGCGTTGCCCTGATTGAACGCTCCGGTCATCGCGTTGCCGATCGCCATTCCTGCGCCGAGGCCTGCACCGACACCGCCGAATCCGCCGGGATTCGCGGCGGCAACCTTGATCGATTCCGCGGCCTGCATCTGTGTGTACTGTCCCATCCGGTCGCCGAGAACTCCGAGCTTCGTTCGCTGATCGATCGCCGCCTCGACTTCTTCCGGCAGCGAGATGTTCTCGATGAAGAATCGCGAGAGATCGAGTCCGAACGATTTGAAGTCCGGCCCCATCTTCTCCAGTGCGACCGATGCGAGCTCGTCGTACTTCGATGCGAGATCGAGCGCGGCGATCTTCGACTCCGCGATCGCATCCGTCAGCCGCGACACGATCGTCGAGCGGAGCTGCCCAAGGATGTCGTTCGTTGCGGTGAGGCCGCGCGTTCCGACGATCGTCGCGAAGAACTCCTTCGGATCGCTGATCTTGATCGCGTACTTGCCGAAGCCGCGGATGCGGATCATGCCGAAATCGGCATCGCGCATCATCACCGGATTCGGTGTGCCCCACGGCAAATCCGTGAACAGCCGCGTGTTGAAGAAGTACACCTCGGCTTTGAACGGCGACTGGAAGCCGTATTTCCAGCCGCGGAGCGTCGTGAGGATCGGGATGTTCTGCGTCTGCAGCTCGTACCGGCCGGGACCGAAGAGATCGGCGGCCTTTCCTTCATTGATGAACAGCGCCGCCTGATTTTCGCGGACGACGAGCTGCGCGCCCATCTTGATTTCCTGGTTGTAGACGGGAAAGCGCCAGACCATCGTGTCGTCGGTCTGATCGAGCCATTCGATGATCTCGATGAACTGCGATTTCGCTTCACTCTTCAGGTTGTCGAAGAAGCCCACGTTTTTGCCCTCCGGTATTGCGCGAGTCTACACCTGCCCCGGTCTGCTAGCATGCGCCCCGCTATGAAGAGATACGTGTTGATCACTCTATTTGTTGCCTCATCCGCGATCGCGGGCGAGGGAATGTGGATGCCCCAGCAGATTCCGCAGATTGCGGACGGCGTCCGGAAGATGGGGGCGCAGTTCGACCCCAATCGCCTGGCCGATCTGACGGGCGATCCGATGGGCGCCGTCGTGTCGCTCGGCGGATGCACGGCATCGTTCGTCTCCCCCGACGGCCTCATCGCGACGAATCATCACTGCGCGTTCGGTGCGATCCAGTACAACTCGACGCCGCAGCGCGATCTGATCACCAACGGCTTCCTCGCAAAGACGCGCGAGGAGGAGCTGCCCTCGGGACCGGGACAGCACGTCTACGTCACGACGAAGATCGAAGACGTGACGGCGCGCATCACGGGCGACGCGAAGCTGGCGAAGATGACGGATGCCGCGCGCCAGAAAGCGATCGAGCGGAAACAGAACGAGCTCGTGATGGAATGCGAGAAGCCGGGCGGCGTCCGCTGCCGGGTGGCGTCGTTCTTCGAAGGCTCGCAGTATCTTCGCATCACGCAGCTCGATCTGAACGACGTCCGTCTCGTCTACGCGCCGGCGAACGGCGTCGGCGATTTCGGCGGCGACATCGACAACTTCGAATGGCCTCGCCACGCGGGCGACTTCTCGTTCCTTCGTGCCTATGTGAACGGACAGCCGTATCACCCGGCGCACTGGCTCAAGGTCTCTGCGGAAGGGATGAACGACGGAGACTTCGTGCTCGTCGCGGGATATCCGGGACGCACCTTCCGCTACAAGACTGCCGATGAAGTGAAGAACTATCAGGACTTCATCTATCCGACCTCGATTCGCTACTTCACGGAGCTGATCAACATTCTCGACGCGCAGGGGAAGGGAAAGCGCGACATTCAGATCAGGAACGCGTCGCGCGTGAAGAGCCTCAACAACTCACTCAAGAACTTTCAGAGCACGAACGAAGGATTCGTGAAGGATCACATCTGGGAAGCGCGCGTCGCGCGGGAGAAAGCGATGGTCGCGGCTGACCCGAGCGCCGCCGCGATTCTGGAGCAGATCGCGCAGACGAATGAAACCGTCCGCAAGACGCAGGCGCGCGACACCATCATCACCTGGATCGCCGGCACGCAGGGCGCGACGGGGTTCATGTATCGCAGCTCGCCGATGCTCAGCTCCGCGATGTCGGTCGTCCGTCTCGCGGAAGAAAGGCCGAAGAAGGATCTCGATCGCGACGCCGGCTATCACGATCGCGATTTCTCGCGGATCAAGGAGAACGCCGAGCGCTGGCAGCGTGTGATGGAGCCCGGCAGCGATCGCGCAGGTCTGCAGTACTTCCTCGGCGAACTGCAGAAGGCCGGCGGGGAATCGGATCCGGTCGTGAAGTTCGTCGCCTCCAATGGCGGCATCGACAAGTTCCTCGACTGGCTGTACGCGAATACGAAGATCGGCGAGAAGGACGAGCGTCTCAAGATGCTCGGCGAGACGGAGAAACAGCTCACCGCGCGGAACGACTCGATGCTGCAGTTCGCCTCCGTGCTGCTGCCGGCGGTCGAGGAAATGGATGCGCGCGAGAATGCGGCTTCCGGAGCCATGGCTCGCATCCGACCCGCCTATTTCGAGTCGCTGCGCAAAGTGTCGGGCGGCAATCTGTATCCCGATGCGAACGGCACGCTGCGCATCACCTTCGGAAAACTCGAGGGCTACAAGCCGAAGGATGCGACCTGGCTGACGTCGCAGACGACTCTGAACGGCCTGCTCGAAAAAGAGACAGGCAAAGAGCCGTTCGACTCGCCGAAGAACCTGCTCGCCGCGGCGCGCGATCCGAAGAAGACGGCTCCGTACACTGACCCCGAACTCCACGCGGTTCCCATCGACTTCCTCTCGACGTGCGACACGACCGGCGGCAACTCCGGCTCGCCGACGCTGAACGCAAAGGGAGAGCTCTGCGGCCTCCTCTTCGATGGCAACTACGAATCGATCGATGCCGACTTCCTCTTCAACCCCGCGATGACGCGCTCGATCCATGTCGACAGCGTCTACATGCTGTGGGTGCTGGAAGTGGATGGGGGACAGAATCTGATTCGCGAGATGGGATTGACACCAAGGATGTGATTTTTTGGGGCGCGCGGGCTCGCGGATTCGCGGGCCCGCGGTGGAGATGTGAAGGAAAACCCACCGCGAGCCCGCGTATCCGCGCGCCCGCGTGCCCATGTTATAATCCCCGCCCCCGAAACGGCGTACGCCACGCCGCACTTCAAAGGAGCATCCCCAATGTCAGGCCACAATAAATGGAGCACCATCAAGCATAAGAAGGGTGCGGCCGATGCCAAGCGCGGCAAGATCTTTACGCGCATTCTCAAGGAAATGACGGTTGCCGCCCGGCTCGGCGGTGGCGACGTCAATGGCAACCCGCGTCTTCGCGCGGCCGTCGCGGAAGCGAAGGCCAACAACATGCCGAAGGACAACATCGAGCGCGCGATCAAGCGCGGCACCGGCGAGCTCGAAGGCGCAACCTACGAAGAAGTGACGTACGAGGGTTACGGCCCGGGCGGCGTTGCGCTCATCGTCGAGGCGATGACCGACAACGGCAACCGCACCACCCCCGAGATCCGCCACATCTTCGAAAAGAACGGCGGCAACCTCGGCACGCCGGGCTCGGTCCGCTTTCAGTTCGAGCGCAAGGGTGTGTTCGTGGTCGAGAAGAGCACCGTCAGCGAAGACAAGCTGATGGAGATCGCGCTGGAAGCAGGCGCGGATGATCTGCAGACCGATGATCCGGAAACGTTCGAGGTCTACACCTCGCCGGAGAATTTCGAGAACGTCCGCCAGGCGCTGGAGAAGAACAACATCGCCACGGTCGAGGCCAAGCTCGGCCAGATCCCGTCCAACTACGTGAAGCTGGACGAATCGAAGTCGAAGGCGATGATGCGCCTCATGGAGATGCTCGACGATCACGACGACGTGCAGAACGTCTGGAGCAACTTCGACGTACCAGAAGAACTGATGTAAGGCCGTCCGCACTTTCGTATCATGCACGGGGTGCGGACGGGACGTCCGCACTCCAGAACGCATGAATAGACGACTCTTAGCCCTCTCTCTCGTTCTCTCCGCCACACTCTTTGCCGAGACTCCGGCGAATCTCGTCAGCGAAGGCGTCCCGAATGTTCCCGAGGAACTGACGCGGAAAGTCGCGCCGTATCTCGAGGGGCGGCCGGCTTCGTTCGACTCGTGGCATCCGCAGCTCGAACAGATGCTGATCGGGACCCGATTCGGCGAGACCCCGCAACTGCACCTCGTGAAGTTTCCCGGCGGGGCGCGGACGCAGCTCACGTTTCTGAAGGAGCGGATCAGCGGAGGAGCGTTTCTCCCCAACGATCCGAACAGAATCATCTTCAGCAGCGACGCCGGCGGCAGAGAGAACTTTCAGATCTATCGCCTCGATCGCACGACGGGCGAGATCGCGCTGCTGACCGACGGCAAATCGCGCAACGTACCGCACGTCCTGTCGAACGACGGCAAGCTCCTCGCGTATGGATCGAATCGCCGCAACGGCAACGACATCGATCTCTGGATCATGGACCCCGCGAAACCAGAGACCGCGCACCTCGCGATGCAGTTCGAAGGCGGCGGCTGGAGTCCGCGCGATTTCTCCCCGGACGACAAGAAGCTCCTGCTCGAACATGAGATCTCGGCGAACGAAGGGGAAGTGTGGCTGCTCGATCTCGCGAGCGGATCGAAGAAGCTGATCTCGCTGAAGAAAGCGGCGAACGGCGATGCGACCTTCGCGCGCGATGGCAGGAGCGTCTACTACGTCACCGACGATGAAGGGGAGTTCTCGCAACTCGTGAATCAGCCGCTCGACGGCGGACCGCGCCGCGCGATCACCTCGGGGCCGTGGGATGTCGAGGACTATGCGCTCTCATTCGACGGAACGATGCTGTCGTATGCGAAGAACGAGAATGGCCGCTCGCTGCTTCACGTGATCGATGCGAAAAGCGGCGCGGCGATCGTAACGCCGAAGCTTCCCGCCGGCGTCCTCTCGCATCTCGAATGGCATCGCAACAACCGGCTTCTCGGCTTCGGCTTCACATCGGCGCGCTCGATCTCCGATTGCTATTCGTTCGACGTGAAGTCGGGCGAGTTGAAGCGCTGGACGGAGAGCGAGACGGGAGTCGATGCATCGCACTTTGCGGAGCCGGAGCTCATCACGCTGAAGAGCTTCGACGGAACGCAGATCTCCGCGTTTCTCTACCGCCCCGATCCTGCGAAGTTTCCCGGCAAGCGGCCGGTGATTCTCGCCATTCACGGAGGACCGGAGTCGCAGTCGCGGGCCGGCTATCTCGGCCGCACCAACTTCTGGATCAATGAGCTCGGGATCGCGATCCTCTATCCGAACGTGCGCGGCTCGTCAGGCTACGGCAAGACATTCCTCGCGCTCGACAACGGCTTCAAGCGCGAGGACTCCGTGCGCGACATCGGCGCGATTCTCGACTGGATCGCGAAGGATTCCGCGCTCGATGCGTCGCGCGCCGGCGTCTACGGCGGAAGCTATGGCGGCTACATGTCGCTCGCGACCATGACGCACTACAACGACCGGATGCGCGCCGGGATCGACGTCGTCGGCATCTCGAACTTCCTCACGTTCCTGCAGAACACGTCGGGCTACCGCCGCGATCTGCGCCGCGTCGAGTACGGCGACGAGCGCGATCCGAAGATGCACGAGTTCCTGGAGAACGTCTCGCCGCAGAAGAGCGCCTCGAAAATCACCAGGCCGATGTTCATCGTCGCCGGCTACAACGACCCGCGCGTCCCCTGGACGGAAGGCGAACAGATGGTGAAGACGATCCGCGCCAACGGCGGCCCGGTGTGGTGGCTGATGGCAAAGGACGAAGGCCACGGCTTCGCGAAAAAGCAGAATGTCGATTTCCAGTTTCTGGCGATGACGGAGTTCTGGCAGGAGTTCCTGGTGAAGTGATGGGATGGGACGGATGGGACCTATAGGACCTATAGGACCTATAGGCGGAATCGAGCGAGTCCACCCATAGGTCCTATAGGTCCGATAGGTCCCATTCGTCCCATCCCCCCCCTCAAATAGTGTAATCTTTACACTATGAGCCACACTCTCGCGCTCTTCACCGACCTCTATCAGCTCACCATGGCCTACGGCTACTGGAAGAGCGGGAAGGAAGAGGAGGAGGCGGCATTTCATCTCTTCTTTCGTGAGAATCCGTTTCATGGCGGGTTCGCGGTCGCCGCGGGCCTGCAGTCGGTCATCGAGTATCTCGATGCGCTCCGTTTCTCGGCGGAGGATCTTCACTACCTCGCCGGTTTGCGAGGCTCGGATGGCCAGGCGCTGTTTCCTGCCGCCTTCATCGAGCATTTGCGCGGGCTCCGCTTCACGTGCGACGTCGACGCGATTCCCGAAGGCACCGTCGTGTTTCCGCACGAGCCGCTGTTGCGCGTTTGCGGGCCGATCGCACAGGCGCAGATCATCGAGAGCGCTCTTCTCAACTTCACCAACTTCCAGACGCTGATCGCGACGAAGGCGGCGCGGCTGGTGCTCGCCGCGAAAGGCGATCCTGTCGTCGATTTCGGATTGCGGCGGGCGCAGGGAATCGACGGCGCTCTCTCCGCCACGCGCGCGGCATTCATCGGCGGCGTCGGCTCGACCTCGAACGTGCTCGCCGGCGCGCGCTTCGGCATTCCGGTGAAGGGGACGCATGCGCACAGTTGGGTGATGTCGTTTCCGACCGAGCTCGAGGCCTTCGAGAAATACGCCGAGGTGATGCCGAACAACGCGACACTGCTGGTCGATACGTACAACACGCTGGAAGGCGTCGCGCATGCGATCGAGGTCGGGCGGAAGCTGCGCGAGCGGGGACATGATCTCGCCGGCATCCGGCTCGACTCCGGCGATCTCGCTTACCTGTCGATCGAAGCGCGCAGGATGCTCGACGAGGCCGGATTTCCCAACGCGCTGATCGCGGCGAGCAACGAGCTCGATGAGCAGGTCATCACCAGCCTGAAGGATCAGGGCGCGGCGATCAATCTGTGGGGCGTCGGAACTCGTCTGATCACCGCATACGATCAGCCGGCGCTGGGAGGCGTCTACAAACTCTCGGCGGTCCGCAGTCCCGGCGCGGAGTGGAAACCGAAGGTCAAGTTGTCCGAGCAGGCGATCAAGGTATCGACTCCCGGCGTGCTGAACGTCCGGCGTTTCGTGAAGAATGGGGAAGCGATCGGCGACATGATCTGGGATCAGGGTGATGACGTGACGAACGAGATCGTCGATCCGCTCGATCTGACGCGCCGCAAGCAATTCGGAAGCGATGTGACGGCAACCGATCTGCTCGTGCCGGTCTACCGCGGCGGCAATCGCGTGTACGAATCGCCCGCGCTGCCCGAAATCCGCGCGCGCGCCGTGGAACAGATGGCGATGTTCCACGCCGGTATCAAGCGCTTCATCAATCCGCATCGCTATCCCGTCGGTCTGGAGCATCAGCTCTTCGACCGGAAGACGCGGCTCGTGCTCGAGGCGCGCGGACACCAGTCATGAAGCCGGGACTCATCTTCTCGACCACCGAATACGAGCCTCTCGCGCGTGAGCTCGCCGCGGGTGCGCGGCTGGAAGCAGGGGCGATCGAGCGGAGCATGTTCCCCGACGGCGAGCGCTATCTGCGCATCGTCACCGACGTGAACGATCGCGATGTGGTGCTGGCCGGCGGCACAACCTCCAATGACGCCACCCTCGAGCTCTACGACCTCGGCTCCACGATCGTCGACAACGGCGCGGCGACGCTCACTCTCATCGTTCCATGGTTCGGCTATTCGACGATGGAGCGCGCCTCGAAACAGGGTGAGGCCGTCACGGCGAAAACGCGCGCGCGTCTCTTCTCGTCGCTGCCGCCGTCGAAGCTCGGCAATCAGATCGTGCTGCTCGACCTGCACAGCGAAGGGATCCCGTACTACTTCGAAGGTGCACTGCATCCTGTGCACCTCTACGCGAAGCCGGTGATCGAGGAGCTCGTGCGCGAGCTTGGTGGCGCGAACTTCGTCCTCGGCTCGACCGACGCCGGCCGCGCGAAATGGGTCGAGTCGCTCGCAAACGATCTCGGCGTTCCGGCGGTCTTCGTCTACAAGCGGCGGCGCGGCCCGGCCGAGACCGAAGTGACCGCGGTGAGCACGAAGCTGACAGGGGAGACGGTGGTGATCTACGACGACATGATCCGCACCGGCGGCTCTCTCATCAACGCCGCGCGTGCGTATCGCGAGGCGGGCGCCGGGGCCGTCGCGGCGGTGACGACGCACGGCGTCTTTGCGAACGGAGCGCTGCAGCGGATTCGCGGCAGTGGACTCTTCACGGCGATTGCGTCGACGGACAGCCACCCGAACGCGCGGAAGCTCGAGAGTGAGGGACTGATCGTCCGTTCCATCGCACCGCTGTTCATTTCATCCCTGCGGAGGACCGCATGAGACTCATCCGCGTCGCGGCGGGGAGCGTGAATCAGACGCCGCTCGCCTGGAAATCGAATCGAGAGCATCTCCTGGAGGCGATCGGGCGCGCGCAGCGCGAGGACGTGTCGATCCTCTGCCTTCCCGAGCTTGCGATCTCCGGCTACGGCTGCGAAGACGCCTTCCTCGGCAGCGGCACGTTGAGCGAGTCGTGGAAGGTGCTGCAGTCGCTGGTTAGTGAGACGCGCGGCATGCTCGTCTCGGTCGGCCTGCCGGTGATGCATGGGAATGCGCTTTTCAATTGCGCCGCGGTCCTGTGCGACGGCGAGATCGTCGCGTTCGTCCCCAAGCAGCATCTCGCCGGGGATGGGATTCACTACGAGCCGCGCTGGTTCAAGCCATGGCCGGCGGGCGTGCGCTCGCTGTACGTCGCGCCCGACGGACGCGAGTATCCGATCGGCGATCTGCACATCGACGCCGGCGGCATCGGCATAGGCTTCGAGATCTGCGAGGATGCATGGGTCGCGAGCCGCCCCGGATCGCGCCTGGCGCAGAAGGGGATCGATGTCATTCTCAATCCGAGCGCGAGCCACTTCGCATTCGGCAAGCTCGAGACGCGCCGGCGATTCGTCATCGAAGGCTCGCGTGCGTTCGGCGTGACGTATGTCTACGCGAATCTCGTGGGGAACGAGGCGGGGCGCGCGATCTACGACGGCGGCGCGCTGATCGCGACTTGCGGCGCGCTGGTCGCATCGGGGAAACGCTTCTCGTTCGCCGAAGTGGATCTGACGACGGCGGTGGTCGACGTGGACGCGACGCGGCACATGCAGGCCTCCACCGCGAGCTTCACGCCGACGCTGGTCCACGAAGCCGGCGAGCGCGTCCCCGTGACTCTCGGAGCGCGGGCGTCCCGACCGCAGTCACCGGACGTCCCGTCCGGCGACTACGAGAGCGAGACGAAGCAGGAAGAGTTCGAGCTCGCCGAAACTCTCGCGCTCTTCGATTACCTCAGAAAGAGCAAATCACACGGCTTCGTCGTCAGCCTGAGCGGCGGCGCCGACTCCGCAACCGTCGCCGTGCTCATCGCCTCGATGGTGCAGCGTGGCATTAGTGAGTTAGGGCTGGATGGCTTCAAACAGCGTCTCGCGTACATCACGAAGATTCAGGCCTGCTCGACTCCGAGAGAAATCATCAGCAAGCTCCTCACGACGATCTATCAATCGACCGCGAACAGCTCGAGCACGACGCGTGACGCGGCGAGAGCGGTCGCCGATGCTGCCGGCGCAACGCATTACGAAATCGACGTCGAGGAAATCGTCGGCGATTACCGGCAGCGCATCGAGCAGGCCATCGGCCGCACGCTCACCTGGACCGACGACGACGTCACGCTGCAGAACCTGCAGGCGCGGGTTCGAGCGCCGTCGGCCTGGATGCTGGCCAACATCAACAACGCGCTGCTGCTGGCGACGAGCAATCGTTCCGAGGCTGCTGTCGGATACGCGACGATGGACGGAGATACGAGCGGCGGACTCTCGCCCCTCGCCGGCATCGACAAGGCGTTCATCCGCGAGTGGCTGCGCGCGATGGAGCCGCGCGTGCCTGCGCTGGCCGCGGTGAATCGCCTCGCGCCGACCGCGGAGCTTCGTCCCGCGGACCGGCATCAGACCGACGAAGAGGATCTCATGCCGTACCCGCTGCTCGATGCGATCGAGCGTGCGGCGATCCGCGACAAGCGAGCGCCCGCCGATGTCCTCACGCTCGTGCGCGGCGCATTTCCGCAGTACACGGACGAGCAGTTGGAAGCGTGGGTGCGCCGCTTCTTCCGGCTCTGGTCGCGCAATCAGTGGAAGCGCGAGCGCTATGCGCCGTCGTTCCATCTCGACGACGAGAATCTCGATCCGAAGACCTGGTGCCGCTTTCCGATTCTCTCCGGAGGATTCGAGAAGGAGCTGGAAGAGCTATGACGACGCCGCACATCGCACTGACGGTCGATTGCGTCGTCTTCGGCTTCGATGACGGCGATCTCAAAGTGCTGCTGATCGAGCGCGAGATTCCTCCCTTCAAGGGCAAGTGGGCGCTGCCGGGCGGCTTCGTCCTCCCCGATGAAACCGTCGAAGATGCGGCGCGGCGCGAGCTCGAGGAAGAGACGGGCATCACGAAGCTCTACCTCGAGCAGCTCTACACGTTCGGCGAGCTCGATCGCGATCCGCGCGAGCGCGTCGTCACCGTGGCGTATTACGCGCTCGTGAAATTGAGCGATCACCGCATCCGTGCCGCGAGCGATGCCGCGCAGGCGGCGTGGTTCTCCGTCGACGATCTGCCGAAGCTTGCGTTCGATCATGCGCGGATCATCGACGTGGCACTGGCGAGGCTGCAGGGGAAGGTGCGCTATCAGCCGATCGGCTTCGAACTGCTGCCGCCGAAGTTCACACTCTCGCAGTTGCAGCATCTGTATGAGACGATCCTCGAGCGGCCGCTGGACAAGCGCAATTTTCGCAAGAAGATTCTGAGCATGGGATTTCTGCTCGAGCTCGACGAGATCGAGCAGGATGTGGCGCATCGCGCCGCGCGGCTCTATTCGTTCAACCGGAAGAAGTATGAGCAGCTGGTGCGGGCCGGATTCAATTTCGAGATATGACCGAAGCGCTGATTCTCGTCGACATTCAGAACGATTTCATCCCCGGCGGCTCGCTCGCCGTGGCGCACGGCGATGAGGTCGTGCCGGTCGCGAATCGCGTGCAGAAATCGTTCGAGCTCATCGTCGCGACTCAGGACTGGCATCCGCAGGATCACGGCAGCTTCGCGTCGAACCATCCCGGCCGCAAACCGGGCGAGGTCATCGAGCTCGCCGGGATGCCGCAGGTCCTATGGCCGGACCACTGCGTGCAGCACTCGCGCGGGGCCGAGTTCCATTCGGGCCTCGATCTCTCGCGCGTCGCCGGCGTCTTTCGCAAAGGCGTCGATCCCGACATCGACAGCTACAGCGGCTTTTACGACAACGGCCATCGCCGCTCCACGGGACTCGGCGAATACCTGCGCGAGCAGGGAGTGACGCACGTCTACATCCTCGGCCTCGCCACCGATTACTGCGTGAAGTTCTCGGCGCTCGACGCGGTGAAGCTCGGCTTCACGACGCATGTGATCATCGAGGGCTGTCGCGGCGTGGAATTGCATCCGGGCGACACGGAGCGGGCGATCGAGGAGATGCGCGCAGAAGGTGTCTTGATCCAGAGGAGTGCGGACGCCCTCGTCCGCACCTGATGCTCAACGTGCGGGCGAGACGTCCCCACTGCGCAGCAACAGCGACAGCGCCGCGACGACCGCGATCGCTGCGCCGGTGAAGAACGCGGCGCTGCGCGAGACGTGGTCGTAGAGCATGCCGAAGAGGAGCGTGCCGAGGAGGACGAAGATGCCGGTCGCGAGGTAGTAGAGGCCGAAGCTTCTTCCGCGCGCATCGGCCGGCACGAGCGTGCTGATCCACGCGCGCTCCGCCCCCTCCGTCAGTGTGAATGGAATCGCGTAGACGACGAACAGCACGAAGAAGGACCTCATCGAGTGCGCGAAGGGAAACGCGAAGTAGATGGCCGCGTAACAGCTCCAGCCGATCACGAGCAGTGTGCGCCGGTTCATCCGATCGGACAGCGCGCCGGCGCGCGTGGAGAAGAGCGACTTGATCACATGATGCGCGGCCCACAGAAGCGGGAGCATCGAGGTCGCGATGCCGGCGGCTCGCGCCTGCAGCAGCAGATACGCGTCGCTGGAATTCGCAAGCGAGAAGAGCGCAATCGAGGCGAGCGCGCCCCAGAACGGGCGCGGTAGCGGCGCCCTCGCTTCTGTCGCGCTGCGCACGACCGGCTCTCGATCAGGCTCCGTGAGGAGCGTCATCAGAAGGATGACGGCGATGGCGCCGGGAATGACCGCGATGTAGAAGACGGTGCGCAGCGGCAGATGAAATCCCTGCAGCAGCGCGACGGCCATCAAGGGCCCGACGATCGCGCCGGTGTGATCGAGAGCGCGATGAAAGCCATACGCGCGGCCGCGTTGCTCGACCGGCGTCACGTCGGAGATGAGCGCATCGCGCGGCGCGGAGCGAATGCCTTTCCCGGTGCGATCGATCAGACGCGCGGCGAGCACCCAGGGCCAGGCGACGGCGGCTGCGATCAGCGCCCGCGATCCGGCGGCCAGTGCGTAGCCGCTGCTGATCATCGTCTTGCGCTTTCGCAACCTGTCGGACCAGGCGCCGGCGTAATACTTGAGGATCGAGGCGAGCGCTTCGGCGAGGCCTTCGATCATTCCCACATCGAAGGCGCTCGCTCCCAGAGTCGTCGTGAGGAACACCGGCAGCAGCGGATAGATCATCTCGCTCGCCGAGTCGTTCAAGAGGGAAACGAGCCCCAGGAGGATGACCTGAGGCCGCAATCGGCGGGACGCGCTCACTGTGTCATCCATCATCCCTCATCCCTTCATCCCTCATATAGAATCCGCCGGATTTTTCAGAAAGGAAGTCACGCCAATGGCAATCAGGAAAGTGGGCATTCTCGGCTGCGGCCTCATGGGCTCGGGAATCGCTCAGGTCGCCGCGCAGGCCGGATACGAGACGGTCGTGCGCGAGGTCGAACAGAAGTTTCTCGACAAGGGAATCTCCGGCATCCAGAAATCCCTCGGCAAGTTCGTCGAGAAGGGAAAGATGCAGCAGGCCGACATGGATGCCTGCATGGGCCGCCTCAAGGGGACGACGAATCTCGAAGATCTCGCCGATTGCGACATCGTGATCGAGGCGATCATCGAGAATGCGGAGCTGAAGAAGGAGACGTACGCGGCGCTCGACAGGATCGTGAAGAAGGAAGCGATCTTCGCGTCGAACACGTCGTCGCTGACCATCACCGAGCTGTCGATGGCGACGGCGCGTCCCAGGCAGTTCGTCGGTCTTCATTTCTTCAATCCTGTTCCCATGATGAAGCTCGTGGAAGTCGTTCGCACGATCCTTACCAGCGACGCGGCCTTCGATGAAGCGTTCGCCTTTGCGAAGTCGCTCGGGAAGGAAGCGGTGTCGTGCCGCGACAACTCCGGCTTCATCGTCAACCGTCTGCTCGTGCCGTACATCCTCGACGCGATTCGGGCGTATGAGGAAGGCGTCGGCTCGATCGAAGACATCGACAAGGCGATGCAGCTCGGCTGCGGCTATCCGATAGGACCCTTCACGCTGCTCGACTTCGTCGGCCTCGATACGACTTACTACATCACGCACGTGATGTTCGAGGAGTATCGCGAGAAGCGCTTCGCGTCGCCCGCGCTGCTGCGCAAGATGGTGCTCGCGGGCCGGTATGGACGCAAGACGGGCGCAGGCTTCTACGACTACTCCGGCGAGAAGCCGGTTCCGTTCGATAAGGCGAAGTGATCATGGAAAACGTACGAATCGAGACTCGCGATGGCGTGGCCATCATCACGGTGGATCGTCCGAAGGTGCTGAACGCGCTCAATGCGCAGACGGTGCAGGAGATCAACGAAGCGTTCGAACAGGCTCGCGCCGACGAGTCGGTGAAGGCGGTCATTCTTACCGGGGGCGGAGAGAAGGCCTTCGTCGCCGGTGCCGACATCGGCGAACTGGCGAAGATGACGCCGATCACCGGCAAGGCGACGTCGGAGAAGGGACAGGCCGTCTTCGCCAGCATCGAGCGGTTTCCGAAGCCTGTGATCGCTGCGATCAATGGCTTCGCGCTCGGCGGCGGATGCGAGCTCGCGCTCGCGTGTCACATCCGCATCGCGTCGGATCGCGCGCAGCTCGGACTGCCGGAAGTCACGCTCGGCATCATTCCGGGCTATGGCGGTACGCAGCGGATGGCGCGTCTTCTCGGCAAGGGGAAAGCGCTGGAACTGATTCTGACTGGGGATCGCATTCCGGCGGCGGAAGCGGAGCGCATCGGGCTCGTGAACAAGGTCGTCGCGGCAGAGGAGCTGATGAATGTCGCGATGGAGATGGCGAAGAAGATCGCGTCGCGCGGTCCTCTCGCGGTGCGCGCAGCGATCGAAGCCGTGATGAGCGGCAGCGAGATGCCGCTCGACGAAGGCTTCTTCCTCGAAGCCACACTCTTCGGCCTCCTCGCATCGACGGAGGACATGAAGGAGGGAATGGGGGCATTCCTGGAGAAGAGAGCGGCGCAGTTCAAAGGCGTGTAGGACAGGCGCCCCCGCCTGTCCGTTCCAGCCCGTGTAGGACAGGCGCCCCCGCCTGTCCCCCTCCACAGAATGTAGAACAAATCCACGCGATACCGGACCGAGGTAGCCTCGGTCCATGATCGGACATGACACCTGCGTGACCCGTCGCCACCTGCCGCATCTTCAAAACGGCGGGAAGACCTATTTCGTCACGGCCACGACGATCGGGTGGGAAATCCTGTCTCCCGAATCGCGCTCGATCATCCTCGATACGTGTGTTCGCGATCACGAAGTCACCTGCTGGATTCATCAGATGGTTGTGATGCCGGACCACATGCACCTGATTCTCACGCCGTACGATGATTGGAACTTGTCGCTCATCATGCAGCGGCTGAAGGGAACGTCCTCTCACCTGGTCAACCGCGCGGCGGGTCGCAGGGGGCCACTGTGGTTGGGCGAATCCTTCGACCACATTCTGCGTTCCAGCGAGAGTCTGAGTAAGAAGATCGAGTACGTGAGAGAGAATCCCGTAAGGCGCGGGTTGGTTACACGTGCCGAAGATTATCCCTGGCTCTGGCCGGGGGAGCTGAAACCCTAGGACAGGCGAGGGCGCCTGTCCTACACTCTGCACTTCAATGACCGAGAACCTCGAAAGCCTCATTTACGACTGGAACGTGTCGGGCGAGAAACCGGCGCGGCCTTCGTCGAGGAAAGTCGATTTCGACGACGAGACGCTGCGCGACGGACTGCAGTCGCCGTCCGTCACCGATCCGTCCATCGACGAGAAGATCCGCATCCTTCATTACATGCACGCCATCGGCATCGACAATGCCGACATCGGCCTGCCCGGTGCCGGCGTGCATGTGCAGAAGACGGTAGAGCGGCTCGCGCGTGAGATCGTCGACAACCGGCTCTCGGTCTATCCCAGCGCAGCGGGAAGGACCCACGAGAACGATGTGAAGCCGATCATCGAGATCTCGCAGCGAGTCGGCATCGCGATCGAGGCGGATCTCTTCATCGGCTCGTCACCGATCCGCCAGTTCGCGGAGGAGTGGGATCTCGACTGGATCATCAAGCAGTCGGCGCAGGCGGTGCGCTTCGCGACGGAGAACGGCATCCCCGTCATGTATGTCACGGAAGACACGACGCGCGCGAAGCCTGAGGACATCGAGAAGCTCTACACCGCGGCGATCGAGGCGGGGGCAAAGCGCATCTGCGTCTGCGATACCGTCGGGCATGCGACTCCGTGGGGCGCGCGCAATGTGATCCGCTTCGTCGTCGCGCTGCGCGACCGGCTGAATCCCGAAGTGAAAGTCGACTGGCACGGCCACAGCGATCGCGGCCTCGGCGTGATCAACTCCATCGCCGCGCTCGAAGCAGGTGCCGACCGCGTGCATGGCTCGGCGGCCGGTATTGGCGAGCGCGTCGGGAACACGCCCATCGATCTCCTGATGGTGAATCTGAAACTGATGGGTTGGATCGACAACGATCTGACGCAGCTCGGCGACTACGTGAAGTTCGTCTCCGGCGCCGTGAGGATTCCGCTCCCTGATCAGTATCCCGTCTTCGGCCGCGATGCGTTCCGCACCGGAACCGGCGTTCACGCGGCGGCCATCATCAAGGCGAAGAAGAAGGGGAGTGAATGGCTGGCCGATCGCGTTTACTCCGGCGTTCCGGCAGGGATGTTCGGCCTGCAGCAGATCATTGAAGTGGGACCGATGTGCGGGCTGTCGAATGTGATTTACTGGCTCGCCGCACATGGTTATCCACAGGAAGAGTCGCTGGCGAAAGAGATGTTCGCGCTGGCGAAGAATACGAATCGAGTGCTCACTGACGAAGAGCTGCATGCGTGCGCCCGCCGTTGGGAGGAGTCGCAACAGGTTGCCCGAGTGGCGGAACGGTAGACGCTGAGGTCTCAAAAACCTTTGGCCGCAAGGCCGTGCCGGTTCGAGTCCGGCCTCGGGCACCATCAAGACGCAGTATTCAGGAGAGCCGTAATAAGAGTGACGAGGGAGTTTGTGAGTGCTGAGTGCCGAGTGCTGAGTTCTGCAAGGCACTCATCACTGATCACTCGTCACTCATCACTCGTCACTCAGGAAAAATGACTATGCGATCGCTATCTCTGTCCCTGGCCACGATGCTTCTTTCCGTCGCTGTCTCTGCGCAGGATGCGCCGCCGCTGACGCCGAATCAGTATGTCCGTCAGCACGAAGGCCGCTTCGCCGAGGCGCGGCATTACATCCTGACGCCCGCGGCGCCGCTCAGTCTCGACCAGCGGCTCACGCTGGCTGAGGAAGGGATCGCGATCGTCCGGCCGTTGACGAGCGGACGCTTTCTGGTGCGCGTCTCGAACGATGCGGATCTGCATGCGCTCACACCGGCGACGGGGACGCTCGAGCCGCTGCGCGCCGAGCTCAAGCTCGCCTCGAGTGCGGTACGCGAGGCGACCTCAGGCCGCACGTTCGCACGAGTGAACATCGTCTTCAACGACGAAGTCTCGCTCGACAATGCGCGCGCGGCGATCGCAGCCGCGGGCGGCGAGCTCATCGATCCGTTCGCGACGCGCTTCTCGCTTCCGCACAGCCTGCGAGCACGCGTGCCCGCCGCTTCGATCCATCAGCTTGCGGCCGATGAGCGAGTGCTCGCGGTTCATGGGCCTGCGCCACGTATCGCGAATGACAATCAGGTCGCCGCTCAGACCGCACGCGTCGATCTCATCCAGGCGGCGCCCTATAACCTCGATGGCAAGGATGTCGTGCTCTCGTACTTCGAGCTGTCGCCCGCCGACGCGACGCATCCCGAATTCGGCGGGCGTCTCACGACGCACTTCCCCGCAGGCGCGTCGTCGAGCGATGCCACGCACTCGACTCACACCGCCGGCACGATGATCGCCTCGGGCATCAATCCGCTGGCGAAGGGAATGGCGCCGGCCGCGACGCTGCATGGCTTCGGCGTCGATGACGCCGGCACCTGGCTCGACAAGAAAGATCAGGATATTCAGACCCTCGGCTCCGTCGCCGACAACAATTCCTGGGGCTTCATCCTCGGATGGTGCGATACGCGTTGTGATGGTCCGACCGGCTGGGTCTGGACGGAAAACGACGACTACATCGGCGGCTACGACACGACGGATGCCGCTCTCGATCAGATTGCGCGGACCGGCATCACGCTGATGGTGCAGTCCGCCGGCAATGAGGGTACGAACAACGGCCCGCCGAGCGCGCCGTACGCACACAATCACGTCGACAAGAATGGCGACACGCTGAAGAACGAGACGTTCTGCTATTCCGTCGATGGCAGCGGCAACGATTGTCCTGCTCCCACGTGCACCGCCGGTCCTGCTCATTGCGAGGTCACGAGACATCCGGTGCACGGCAGCGTCGGCTCGATCGGCTTGACTGCGGGGGCGAAGAACGTCGTCGCCGTCGGCGCGACCGACTCCGGCCGCAACGTCGTCGGCTTCAGCTCTCGCGGTCCCACACGCGACGGACGCGTGAAGCCGGACATCACCGCGAAGGGATTCAACACGTTCTCCACGGAGCCGAACGGCGGGTACGGAAAGCTGAGCGGCACATCGATGGCCGCGCCCGTCGTCACCGGCACGGCGGCGCTGCTTACGCAGCAGTGGCGCAAGCTGTTCAACAATCAGAACCCGTCACAGTCCGAGCTCAAGGCCGTGATGATCGCCGGCGCCGTGGACATTGGAAATCCCGGTCCTGATTACACGAACGGATTCGGTGCACTCGACGCGAAGAACTCAGTCGATCTGATCCTCGCCGACGGTGCAGCGGGCAAGAGAATCGTCAGTAACTCGGTGGCGCAGGGCGGCAACGTCAGTCTGCCTCTGACGCTCTCGAGTGCCGGCGATCTCCGCGTGGTCCTCGTATGGCCCGACCCGGAAGTCATCTTTCTTCCCGGTGCCTCGGACCTCGCGCAGAAGGCGCTGGTCAACGACATCGACCTCTATGTCGAAGACTCGAAGGGAACGAAGACGCTGCCGTATGTGCTCGACAAGAACAATCCGAGTGCAGCCGCCACGCGTGGCGTGAACACGGTCGACAACGTCGAAGAAGTCGAGATCGCCGGGGCGGCGGCCGGAACGTATCGGGTCGTGGTCAACGGCAAGCAGGTCAATGCCGATGGTCCGCAGCCGTTCGTCGTCGTCTCGACGCAGGGATCCTTCGGCGCGGCGTGCAACGACATGACGGAGCCGAACGACACGGCGGCGCAGGCGTTCGCGCTTGGCAGCGGGCAGAAGGTGACGGGACGCCTCTGCACGAATGGCGACACCGACTTCTTCAAGTTCCATGTCGAGAAAGCGGGCACGTTGAGCCTGAGTCTGGCGGCCACGGACACCGCGCTGACTGCCGTGCTGACCGGCCCGGGCGTGAGCTCGACGACGAACGTCGCGGCGGGAGCGACGACGCCGATCACGCAGGCCGTGACGGCCGGCGATTACGTTCTGCAGATCTCGCAGAACGGAGTTCTCGGCGCGGGCGGCTCGTACACGCTGACAGCGACCTATCCGGCGGCGACATCGAGCCGCACCCGGACAGCGCGGCATTAGAATGCCGCGCGCATGACATACAAGACACTTCTCGTCGAAGAGGGTGACGGAATTCTCACCGTCACCCTCAACCGTCCAGACGTACACAACGCATTCAATGACGAGCTGATCGCCGAGGCGATCGATCTCTTCGAGAACATCGGCGCGCGCGACGTACGTGCGATCGTCCTGCGCGGAACCGGGCCGAATTTCTGCGCGGGCGCCGATCTGAACTGGATGTCGAAGATGGTCTCGTACACGCGCGAGCAGAACATTCACGACTCGTCGCTGCTGGCGAAGATGTACGCGCTGATGAACGACTGTCCCGTCCCGCTGATCGGACGGATTCAGGGTGCAGCGATCGGTGGGGGAGTCGGGCTCGTCTCCGTCTGCGATATCGCGATCGCGGCGCGCGATGCGAAGTTCGGTCTTTCCGAAGTGAAGCTGGGGATTCTGCCGGCCGTCATCTCGCCGTATGTGATCGCGAAGATCGGCGTTTCGCATGCCCGCGCGCTCTTCTTCACCGGCGAGCGATTCGATGCGGAGCGCGCCTTGCGCATCGGTCTGGTGCATCGAATGGTTGAGGACGCGGAGTCGCTCGATGCCGCGGTCGAAGAGACGCTGAAGCAGTTGCGCAGCTCGGGACCGGAGGCGGTCCGCGAGTGCAAGAAGCTGATCGCGTTCGTCGCGACGAACGAGGCGGTGGAGTCGATCCCCTACACGATCGACGCGATCTCGACGCGGCGCGTATCCGATGAAGGACAGCAGGGCATGCAGGCGTTCCTGCGGAAAGAGAAGGCGCCGTGGGCGAAGTGAGGAAGCTGCTCGTTCCGAATCGCGGCGAGATCGCGATCCGCATCGCGCGATGCTGCCGCGAGATGGGCATCGAGTCCGTTCTGGCGTTCTCCGAGTCGGACGATGTTCGTTTCGTCCGCCGCTTCTTCGACGACGCGGTTTCGCTGGGCAGCGGTGACGCACGCGACACGTACCTCAACGTCGCCCGGGTCATCGATGCCGCGCGCACGGCGGGTGCCGATGCACTGCATCCCGGATATGGATTTCTGTCGGAGCGCGCCGAGCTCTCGGCCGCTTGCGAGGACGCAGGCATCACGTTCATCGGACCGCGCCCGCAGTCGATCTCCGCGATGGGCTCCAAGGCCGAGTCGCGGCGTCTGATGCAGCGCCTCGGAGTTCCCGTCGTTCCCGGATACGACGGCGAAGAGCAGTCGTTCGAGATCCTGAGCGCGGAAGCGATGCGCATCGGCTTTCCGCTGCTCGTGAAGGCGAGCGCGGGGGGCGGCGGCAAGGGGATGAAGATCGTTCGCGCCGCGGGTGAGTTGCAGGCCGCAATCGATTCGGCGCAGCGCGAAGCGCTCAAGGCCTTCGGTGACGCGCGCCTCCTGCTCGAGCGTTACATCGAGGAACCGCGGCATGTCGAGTTCCAGGTCTTCGGCGATGGCCGCGGAGAGGTGCTTCATCTCTTCGAGCGCGACTGCTCGATCCAGCGCCGGCATCAGAAGGTCGTCGAGGAATCGCCGGCGCCGCGGTACTCCGACGAGCTGCGGCAGCGGATGGCGAAAGCGGCCATCGCCGCGGCGCAGGGCGTCGACTATCGCAACGCCGGCACCGTCGAATTCATCGTCACGCCCGAAGGGGAGTTCTACTTTCTGGAGATGAACACACGCCTCCAGGTCGAGCATCCGGTCACCGAGCAGGTCCTGGGCATCGACCTCGTTCGTGCGCAGATTCAGCTCGCAGAACGTGGTGCGATGCCATGGACGCAGGATCAGTTGCAGCAGCGCGGTCATGCGATCGAAGTCCGCGTCTACGCCGAGGATCCCGATGACCGCTTCCTTCCGCAGACGGGAACGATCGCGTTCTACAGCGAGCCCTCGGGGCCGGGCGTCCGCGTCGATGGCGGTGTGATGCAGGGGAGCGAGATCGGCGTGAAGTTCGATCCGATGCTCGCGAAGCTGGTCTGTTTCGCCCCCAGCCGCGAGCACTGCATCGATCGCCTCGATCGCGCGCTGCGCGATTACGTCATCCTCGGCACGAAGACGAATGTGTCTTGGCTGCGGCGCGTCGTGACGCATCCGGCATTCCGCGAAGGACTCGTCTCGACGAAGTTCCTCGACGAACACTCGATGCATGCGCCGATGCCGGAGATCGTTCCGCTGATTGCAGGAGTCCTCGCGACGTCAAAACGCGAGAGCGAGCGCGCGGTGGGCGAGGCACGCCTGCCGAGCGTGTGGGACGAGCTCGGCGCCTGGGGACGATGACCGCGCGCAGTTGAGGCGGCTCATCGTCCCAGCGCTTCCGGTGCGCGCACGCGTCCCGCGATTCCGCACAGGATCAGGAGCGTCACGACATACGGCAGCGCGAGCAGCAGGTGATACGGCAGGCCGATGTTCATCGCCTGCAACGTGTACTGCAGCGCAGCCGCGATTCCGAACAGCGCGGTGCCGATGATCGCGCCGCGAACGTTCCAGCGGCCGAAGATCACGATGGAGAGCGCGATGAAACCGCGGCCGGCGGTCATGTTTTCCGCGAAGCCGCTGGAGAGCGCGAGCGAGAGAAAGGCTCCGCCCGTTCCAGCGAGCAGCGCTTCGATCGCCAGCGCACACCAGCGATAGCGCGCGACATGCGCGAGGACTTCCGGATTCTCTCCCGCGGCGCGAAGCCGCAGGCCGAAGCGCGACATCCAGAGCAGAAGGCCGAGCGCGGCGGGAACAACGAGCCACGCCAGCAGCACAACCAGCCGTTGCACCTGCTCCGGCATCGGCGGCACGAAGAAGAGCGCACCGCCGCGCAGCGCCTGATAGACGAATCCTGTTGCGCCGGCCGCCAGCAGATTCACGGCCGTTCCCGTGACGATCTGATCGGCGCGATAGCGGATCGCGAACACGCCGAACAGCGCCGCGACGACCATCGCCCCGGCGATGCCTGCCACGAAGCCTGCCGCGGCGCTCCGCGTGAGCTGCTGTCCGATCACGCCGGTCATCGCCGCGACGAGCATCATTCCTTCGATGCCGAGGTTGATCATCCCGGCGCGCTGTACGACGAGCTCTCCCTCGACCGCGAGGAGCAGAGGAGTCGATGCGATGATCGCGATCGGAAGCGCGTGCAGGATGACGTCAATCACGGCTGCGCCAGCTCCCGAAGAGGATCAGAAGAAGAATGATGACGGCCTGCCCGAAGACCGCGATGCTCGACGAGATGCCGGCCGTGCGCTGCAGTTCGCCGGCGCCTGTCGCGAGTGCGCCGAAGAACATCGCCGACGCGACGGTCGCGAGCGGATGGAGTTGCGCGAGCAGCGCCACCGCGATTCCTGAATAGCCATAGCCGGCTGCGAATCGCTCGAACAGCCTGTGCGTCGTGCCGAGGAGCTCGATGCCGCCGGCGAGTCCGGCGAAGGCGCCGCTGATCGCCATCGCCCTCACCAGTTGCGCGTTGACGTTGATCCCGGCCCACGCCGCCGCGCGCGCATTCAGGCCTGTTGCCCGCAGCCGCAGACCTGCGGCGGTGCGATAGAGAAGGAACCATGACGCGACGCTTGCGGCGAGCGCGATCACGATTCCGGCGTGCAGTTCACCCGCCACCGGCAGCGACGCTCCCGCGAGATCCGATTGCGGATATTGCGCGCTCCGTTCCTGCAGCGGTCCGTTCACACACCAGCCGAGAAGATGAATCGCGGTGAAGTTGAGAAGGATCGTCGTCAGCACTTCCGGCGCATTGCGCCACAGACGCATGAGCGTCGCGATGGATGCCCACACCGCGCCGGCCAGCATCGATGCGAGAATCGCAGGCACGACGCCGAGGTGCGAGGCGATGAGTGCCGCGATCGCGCCGGTGATGAACTGCCCCTCTCCGCCGATGTTCCAGACGCCGGCACGAAACGCTAGCGCGACACTGAGGCCGGTCAGCAGCAGAGGGATCGACTTCAAGAGTGTGCCTTCGATCGCGAATCGCGAGCCGACCGATCCGAGCGTCAGGATTCGCAGCAGCTCGACCGGCGAGCGGCCCACGGCGAGCGCGCAGAGCGAGAGCAGCACGACCGCCAGGAGAGCGGCGGCGAGCTGTCTCATGCGATTCCTGCCATCAATGCGCCGACGCGTTCGTGAGCCGCTGCCGGCGTGAGCGGTTCGGACAACTTTCCGCGGTAGATCACCTGGATGACATCCGCGAGCGCAAACGCCTCGTCGAGATCCGACGTGATGAGCAGAATCGAGGCTCCGCCGGCTGCTGCAGCGCGTAGTTGGGCATGAACGAAGGCGGTCGCTTCGATGTCGAGTCCGCGCGTCGGCTCCGCGGCGAGGATCTTCTTCGGCTTCTGCTCGAGCTCCCGCGCGAGAATCACCTTCTGCTGATTGCCGCCGGAGAGAGAGCCTGCATCCTGATCCGGTCCGGTTGCGCGGATCGAGTAGCGCGCGATCAGCGTGCTCGCTGATGCCGCGGCTTCACGCCGGTTCCAGCGGCGCGATTTCAGCGAGAGATTTTCCGCGATCGACATTTCGGCGACGATGCCGTCGCGCGTCCGGTCTTCGGGGATCAGCGCTGCGCCGGGATTCTCCTTCCGAAAACGCTCGGCCAGTTCCGTCTGTCCGTTGCCGGCGACTCCGACGATGGCGACGATCTCGCCTCTCGTCGAGGAATCGGTGGACGCGACGCCGGCGGCTCTCGACGTTCTCTCGACCATCGCATTCGCGAGATCCGAAGCCGTCATGCCGTGCGCCTCGGTCTCCGCCACGATGCGACCGCCGCGCATCACCACGATCCGATGTGCGATCTCCAGCACCTCGGGCAGTTTGTGGCTGATGAAGACAACCGAGGTCCCTCCCGCGGCGAGCGCTCGCATCACGGTGAACAACTCTGCGGATTCCTGCGGCGTGAGCACGGAGGTCGGCTCATCGAGGATCAGCACCTCCGGCTTCTTCGCGATCGCCTTGATCAGCTCGAGCTTCGACTTCTCGCCGACGGAAATCGTCTCGACGCGCCGCGAGGGATCATCGAGGCGAATGCCGGTCGATGCGATCAGCGTCTCCGCTTCGCGCTCGAGCGCACGGCGTGACGCGAAGCGCCACGAGCGCTGCAGCGCGAGGTTCTCCGCGATCGTGAAGCCGGCAACGAGCAGGAAGTGCTGATGAACGATTCCGATCTCGCCATCGCGATGGATGGTGCCGCTGCCGGCCGCGAGCTCGCCGGCGGCGATGCGCATCAGAGTGGTCTTCCCCGCGCCGTTTTCCCCGACGAGCGCGAGGATCTCTCCGCGGCGCAACTCCAGCGTCACGTCGTCGACGGCGAGATTGTCACCGAAACGTTTCGTGATGTGCTGGAGCCGCAGCATCAGAACCCGCGCGGCACCTTGACGGTTCCGCTGCGGATGCCCTGCTCGACCTTCTCGACCTCGGCGATGGTCTCCGGCTTCATCGCCGGCTTCAGCTTGTCGTTCCAGACGAGCGAAACGATTCCCTCGTTCATTCCGAGGTACTGGATCTCCGGCTTGAACTGATGGCTCTGCACTTTTTTCGCAACTGTGACAAACGCACCCGGCACGTCGAGGACGGCGGACGCGACGATCACATCGGGTGCGAGATCGTTCTGATTCTTGTTCGAGCCGAAGCAGCGCACGTGCTTCTCCTGGCAGGCCTGAAAGACGCCGCGGCCGGCCTCGTTCGCCTGATGGAAGATGAAGTCGCAGCCTGCATTGATCAGCGACTGCGTCGCGAGCTTCGCGGCGCCGAGGTCGTCGAAGTTTCCGGTGTAGATCTCCTTCACTTCGAACTTCGGATTCACCGACTGTGCGCCGGCTTTGAAGGCGAGGAACGTCGATGCGATCGAAGGGAGATTGATTCCGCCGACGAGTCCCGCCTTGCCGGTCTTTGATTCGCGCGCTGCGATGATGCCGAGGAGGTAAGTGGCCTGCTCGAGCTCGAACACCATCGGAGCGACGTTCGGCGCGACGGTATTGCCTGAAGTCGTGATGAAGATCGTCTTCGGATATTGCGCGCCGGCCTGCTTCGCCGCGTCCTGGAACTCGAAGCCGTGTCCGAACGCGAGATCGTAATTCTTCGCGCCGTAGGACTTGAATCCTTCGAGAATCTCAGCAGGTGTCTTCGTCTCCTGATGTGAGACTTCCGCGCCGAGCTCCTTCTGAATTCTCTGCACGCCTTCCCATGCGAGCGCGTTCCATCCCGCGTCGTTGATCGAGCCGGGCGTGAGCAATCCGACATGCATGACGCTCTTTGGAGCGGGAGCAGCGCTGGTGGGGGTCGAAGTGCTTTCCTGCTTCTGGTTGCAGGCGACGGCAAGGAGAGCGGTGACGATGATCACGGCTGTTCGTTTCATGGTTCGCGGATTCTAGTTCAGGCGGCAGACAGCAAGGTTCGTCAGAGAGCAGTCCATGCTCCTGCTGCCTGTCCGCTGCTGCCTGATTTGTGGTACATCGTCGCGGGCAGGAGGAAGTCGCATGGACGAGATCGATCGCAACGACGACGGCGGAGACGACGAGTACGACGAACAGATCGAACAGATGATCATCGAGAACGGGATTCTGCTGCACAGCCTGGCGGCACTGCTGGTCCGCAAGGGAATCCTGAAGCAGGATGAGATCGACGCAGAGATGGACAAGCTCTACGACGAGATGGAGAACTTCGAACAGCAGTAGGCACCGGAATAGGCGGCAGGAAAGCCTGTTTGAACTCGGGACAACGCAATCAGGGAGATAGCACAGTATGCGGAAAACAATGATCGCGGTCGCGATGTCGATCGCTGCGGTGAGCGCGTTCGCGCAACTTTCGCCGCAATATGCGGACTTTGCAAAGGGTCCGGCTCAGTTCCTCATGACATCCGAGGAGCAGGCGAAGTGGAAGTCGGTCAAGAACGACGCGGACGCAGCTGCGTTCGTTGATCTCTTCTGGGCGAAGCGTGATCCCTCGCCGGCAACACCGCGCAACGAGTTCAAAGAGAACTTCGATGCCGCCGTCAAGTACGCCGATGAGCATTTCACCGCAGGCCGCACCCGCGGCGCCGTGAGCGATCGCGGAAAGATCCTCATCCTCTTCGGGCCGCCGAAGAACGTGCAGGTCTCCAAGACAGGACCTCGCGACGGGACCACCGATGACCGCGGCTTCGGCGTCAACAGCGAAGAAGGCAGCGGCGGCGCGAGCGAGAAGAGCGCGAAGCAGGTCTGGATGTACGAAGGCGACAGCGCGCAGAAGTGGTTCGGCGCGCCGAAGGCACAGATCGACTTCCTCGATCAGTTCAATACGGGCGAGTTCCACGTCCAGCGCGGAAAGGTCGACTTGAACGCCGCGCAGCAGAAGGCGATCAAGGCAGCGCTCGTGCAGCCCGACCTCACCGCGGCGCCGAAGTTCAACGCAGCTCCTGCTCCGCCGCCTGCCCAGGCCGCGGCACCCGCAGCGCCGGCAGCACCTGCACCGCCGGCATATGCAACGACGTTCAAGACGCCTGCGTATCAGACAGCCGTCTCGGAGTTCGAGGCTGCGAAGGCGAATCCGTACAAGAACCTCTTCGTTTCCTGGGGTGAGTACGTGACGCCGCAGGGCGAGTACTTTGTTCCGGTCGAGCTCTATGTGCCGAAGGCCGCAGGCGTCGACCCGGCATCGGAGCTGACTTTCTTCGGCGTCGTCGAAGATGACGGCAAGCCGATCGCCGTGTTCGAAGAGCCGGCGAAACTGAGCGTGACCAAGGACGATCTCTTCTTCGACAAGTCGCTCATGCTTCCGGCAGGCAAGCACAAAGGCGTGTTCGGCCTCGCCCTCAACGGCAAGCCGGTGTCGATGGTGCAGACGGAGATGAATCTCGCCGGCACGCTCGACAAGGATGCGCCGGCGGTTTCCGGACTCATCCTCTCCAACAACGTCTATCCTCTCGCCACCGCGCAGCATCCGACGGATCCGTTCTCGTTCGGCGGCATCAAGGTCGTCCCCAAGGGCGACAAGACTTTCCATCCGTCCGATGAGCTCTGGTACTTCTTCGAGCTCCGCAATCCGGGACTCAACGAACAGAACGTGCCGAGTGTCCAGGTGAAGCTCGACATGACCGGCAAGACGACCGCGGGCAAGGCCGTGCAGATGACTGCGCCGCCGCGTCCCGTCGACGCGCAGGAGCTCAAGGGCGTGCCGGGTCACTTCGGCGTCGGCAGCTCGATTCCTCTCGCTTCCTTCGCGCCGGGAGACTACAAGCTCACGGTCATCATCACCGACACTGTGAAGAAGGCGAAGTACACACTCACGGATGACTTCAAGGTAGTACCCGAAGGGAAATAGCCCCTTGCGAACGCTGACGCGTTTCAGCACTTTCCTGGCGGTCGCGGCTCTTGCCGCGACCGCTTCTGCGTCTTTAGCCCCTTCGTTCGTCGAGTGGGGCAAAGGGCCGGCGCAGTGGCTCATGACGAAGGACGAGCAGGCGCAGTGGAAGAAGATCGCCGACGACGCCGCGGCGCAGGCCTTCATCGATCTCTTCTGGGCGCGGCGCGATCCCTCGCCCGGCACTCCGGCGAACGAGATGAAGGACGAGTTCGACGCTCGTGTCGCTTACGCCGACAAATCCTTTCCGCAGGGGAGAACGCGCGGCTCGATGACCGACCGCGGTCACGTGCTGATTCTCCTCGGCCCGCCTGCCCACATCAGCCGCACCTCCGTAGAGCCGAAGAGCACGATCCTCGGGCCGGAGGACTCGCGCGTCACCGGTGGGAACAAGGATGTGGAATCGCTCCAGTCCTACAGCCCGAAGCAATTGTGGGTGTACGAGGCTGCGAAGACGAAGGTGGCGCTCCTTGCGCAGACCGCGGAGATCGCGTTCATCGACCAGTACGGATCGAACGAATGGAAGCTCGAGCGGACGAGCAAGACGGATGTCGTCGGTCTGTTCAATCGCGCGATCGACTCGTTCATCGTGCAGAAGGAGCTGACGGTCGCGCCGAAGTACGGGACGCCCGCGCCGGCGGCAGCAGCGGCACCAGCAGCGGCTCCAGCCGCAGCCGTCATCGCCGCGCCGCAGCCGATGAAGACCGCCGCATTTCAGGAGGCGATCGACGCCTTCCGCAGCGGCAAGTCGAAGTACAAGGATCTCTACTTCTCCTACGGCGAGTTCATCACCGCGCAGGGCGACTACTTCGTGCCGGTTCAGCTCTATGCGCCGAAGGGTGCTGTCTTCGCGTCCGCGCAGGAGTTGACGTTCTTCGGCCGCGTCGACGACGAGAACGGGAACATCGTGGCTTCATTCGAGGAGCCGGCGAAGCTGCAGCCTTCGAAAGGCGATGTCTTCGTCGATCGAGTGCTTGCGATTGCCGCCGGGAAGTACAGGAGCGCCTTCGGCCTCGCCGAAAACGGCAAGGTGCTGTCGATGGTTAGTGCCGACCTGAATCTGGCTCCGTTGGACCGCGATTCGGAGTCGATGTCACGCCTCATCCTCTCCAACAACGTCTACGCGCTCCCCTCGGCACAGAAGGCGACCGACGCGTTTGCATTCGGCGGATTGAAGATCGTCCCGAAAGCGGATCGCGTTTTCCGGCCGTCGGAAGAGCTCTGGTACTTCGTCGAGGCGCGGAACCCGGGCCTCGATGCGACGACGAAGCTTCCGAAGCTCCGCGAATCGGCCACGGTGACCGGAACGACGGCAGGCGGCGAGAAGGTGCGGCGCGCGCTTCCGATGTATGACGCGGATGCGCAGCCGCTGAACGGCGTGCCGGGACACTTTGGCGTCGGGACTTCCATTCCGCTCGATTCATTCAAACCCGGCGACTACTCGATCGCGATCAAGCTCGTCGACTCGGTGACCGGCAAGACGTACGACTTCAACGAACCCTTCAAGATCCGATCGGAGAACTGATCCCATGCGCGCCCCACATCCGTTCCGCTGTGCAGTGCTGCTGATCGCTGTTCTGCAGTCCGTCGCTTCCTTCGCGGCCATGTCGCAGACGTTCACCGACTGGGGGAAAGGGCCGGCTTCGTGGCTCATGACGCGCGACGAAGAGAAGAAGTGGAAGAGCATCGACAACGATGCGGATGCACAGGCGTTCATCGATCTCTTCTGGGCGCGCCGCGATCCCACGCCCGGCACGTTCGAGAACGAGGCTCGTGCGGAATTCGAGGCGCGGGTGAAGTATGCGGACGAAGAGTTCAAGGACCGCGACCATCGCGGTTCGATGAGCGACCGCGGCCGGGCATTGATCGTCCTCGGGTGGCCGTCGAACATGGACAAGAATCTCGCCTATCAGCGCACCTCGGCTTCCGTGTCGTCTCCGTCCACAGGCGGCGCGACCCCAACGGGCGATCACTCGCGCGGCATCCGCCTCGGCGCGAAGGATGTCTGGATCTACGAGGGAGCGGACGCGCAGAAGTACGGCCTGCCTCGCATCGAGATCGTATTTCTCGAGGATCCCGTGAGCGGCGTGGTGCAGCGCGATCCGCAGCGCACGAACATGATGGCCGCGCTGCCCGTCGCGATCGAAAAAGCTGTCGTCAGCAAAGACCTGAAGGCAGCGCCGCCCTGGTCGAAGCAGGCGCCGACGCAAATCGCGTTCGTGCCGCTCGACAAAGGCGGTCCCGTCGTGCCGTCGAACCGGAAAGCCATCGCCGGCGCGCATGCGCTCATGCTGGTGAAGGACGCGATGGCATTCCCGAGTCCGCAGGGCTCCACCGATCCATTCGCGTCCGCCGTCAGCGCCGACACGTTCTCGTCGTCCGCGGATCTCGGCTACGTGTTCGAGTACTGCGGCGCCGCGGAGAATCTGAAGACGACGATCGCCATTCACGGAACGGGAACGTCGAAGGTGTCGATGGTTGCCCCGGCGGATGAGTTTCCGGTCGAAGCGATCAAGACGGTTCCAGGCTGCGGACTCGTTCGCGCGTCGATTCCGCTCGGCGAGCTGAACATGGCAAAAGGCACGTACACCTTTTCGGTCAAAGTCGACGACGGGCAGCAGTCGTGGGACCTCGGCCAGGACTTCAAAGTCGAATAACCTTTGCTCGCGATACAATCGCGCGCAGGAAGCCGTAGACCCAATATGCCAATGGCCACGATCGAAGAAGCTGCCGAGCTGTACCGCAACGGATCCTTCGTCATCATCGTCGATGACGAGGATCGCGAGAATGAGGGTGATCTCTGCATCGCCGCGGAGAAAGTGACCGCGGAGTCGATCAACTTCATGGCCCGCTATGGCCGTGGGTTGATCTGCCTGGCCTTGACCGAAGAGCGGTGCAATGAGCTCGATCTGCCGTTGATGGTGGAGAACAACACCTCACCGTACGGGACGGCCTTCACGGTTTCCATCGAGGCGCGCGGAAGGGTGACGACCGGGATTTCAGCATTTGATCGCGCAGAGACCGTTCGCGTTGCAATCGATCCGAAGTCGAAGCCGCACGATCTGGTGCGCCCCGGCCACGTCTTTCCGCTGCGAGCGAAGAAAGGCGGAGTGCTGAAACGCGCCGGGCAGACGGAGGCATCGATCGATCTGGCTGCAATCGCCGGGATGATGCCTGCGGCCGTGATCTGCGAGATCATGAACGAGGACGGGACGATGGCCCGCATGCCGGACCTTCGCACGTTCGCGCGCGAGCACGGGCTCAAGATCATCACCGTCGCCGATCTCATCAAGTACAGGATGCAGACCGAGAAGCACGTGCGCTGCCTCGCGTCGCCGATCCTTCCAACCGAGTACGGTGATTTTCGCGTGTACGCCTACAAGAGCGACATCACCGGCGAGGAGCATCTCGCGCTGGTGATGGGCGACATCACCGAGACCGATGAAGTCCTCGTGCGCGTCCACTCGTCGTGTCTGACGGGCGACGTGTTTCATTCGAATCGCTGCGACTGCGGCGACCAGCTCGACCGCGCCTTCGAGCGGATCGCGAAAGAGGGGAAGGGCATCGTTCTCTATCTCCTGCAGGAAGGCCGCGGCATCGGCCTGTTCAACAAGCTGAAGGCGTACGAGCTTCAGGATCAGGGCGCCGATACCATCGAGGCGAACGCGAAGCTCGGGTTCGCGCCCGACATCCGCGACTACGGCACCGGCTCGCAGATCCTCCGCGATCTCGGAGTCCGCCGCATTCGCCTCATGACGAACAATCCGGCGAAGTATGTCGCGATCGAAGGCTTCGGCCTGGAGATCGTCGAGAGAGTTCCGCTGGAGATCGCACCTTCGCAGACCACGAGAAAGTATCTCGAAGCGAAGAAGAAGAAGCTCGGCCACATTCTCGAGCTGGTGTGACGCGAGACACCAGTGCTCAGGCAGCAGATAAGTTCTGCTGAGGGGCTTGCGCGCTTTCCGGTTGCGAGGTACAAGGTGCCCGCTATTGCAGACAACACGCAGCAGACAGCAGGGAAGAAGAGCCTTGTCTCCTGCTGACTGAGGAGCAAATGTCCGTACACACCGGTCCCATTCTCGAAGGCCGCGGCAATTCCGACTACGAGCGCTACGTCCGCGTTCCCGAACTGCTCGAGCTCGCGAAGCCGGTCGAGTTGCTCTCGCATCCGGAGGAGCGTCTGTTCCAGGTGATGCATCAGTCGGCCGAGCTCTGGCTGCATCACATCGACTACGAGATCGATCGCGCCGTCCGGCTGATCAGCGAAGACCAGCCGGAGCTCGGCGCCGATCTCCTGCATCGGTGCCGGCTGATCATCGATCTGCTGCGCGAGCAGATCATCATTCTGGAGACGATGGCGCCGGTCGACTATCACGTGATTCGCACGACGTCGCTGGGGCGGGGAAGCGGCCAGGAGTCGCCCGGCTTCAACAAGCTGCTCGACGCCGGCAAGCGCATCTGGGGGCCGTTTCAGGAACTGCTGGCTCGGCGTGGTGTCGGTGTGATGGATCTCGAGCGCGCGCCGAAGGAGCACTATGCTCTCTTCCGGTTGCTGCAGGCGATGATGGATTATGACGAAGCTTTCATGAAGTGGAGGTTCACGCACATGAGGCTGGCGTTCCGGATCATCGGATCGAAGGTGATGTCGCTGAAGAACGTTCCGGCTGCGCAGTTGGAAGCCGGTACGCGCGAGCCGTTGTTCCCCGAATTGTGGGAGGCGATCAGCGCCTTGACGGCGGAGTTCAAGCCGACGTACTAGTCAGAAGGAGCAGAAACGGAAACGGAGAAGATGGGCTTGTGTTTTCCGTTTCCGGTTGCTGATTTCCGGCTTCCGGTTTTCTTTCGGCGACGTGCGGTGTCGAATGTGCCGGGAACCGTTTTTCAAAGGTGTTTGTGACACTCATAACATTTTGGTTTCATGTCTAATTAACTCGCTTGACGGTGGAAAACCCGATCTGTATATTCGCTCACCATTGCTCGCTCGGGCCGGCCAATCGCCTGTCAGCTCGCTGCAACAACGCTCTGCGATCACTACCTAGGGAGTCCGAACTTACATGAGAAAGAAGTTGTGCCTTTTGCTGGCACTCGTGCTTCCCCTCACTTCCGTCGGCTGCGTAGAAAAAATACGCGCGCGGATGGAGATCAAGACAGCGAACCAGGCCTACGAGAAGGAAGACTACGGAACAGCGCTGGTCCACTACAAGAAGGCGCGGGAGATCGATGCGGAATTTGCGGATCTCGACCGCATGATCGGCTACTCGCAGATCGGACTCTTCGTCCCTGACGACAAGACTCCGGCGAACGAAGCGCACGCCGACGCCGCGATTCAGGAACTGAACAAGTATCTGAAGAAGCGGCCCGAGGACCGGATTGCGCGCGACGCGTTGATCAACATGTACCTCAACGCGAACCGTACTTCCCAGGCGATCGACTACTTCGTCAACTATCTGAAAGATCATCCGGCGGATCTCGAAGCGGTGAAGTCGGTTGCGACGCTCTACGCGAAGCAGGGCGATTTCAACGAGTCGCTGAACTGGTATCAGAAGATCACGCTGCTCGACTCGAAGAACCCGGAGTCCTTCTACATCTTCGGCGTCGTCTGCTATGAGAAGGTGGCCAAGAACCCTCCCGCCGATCTGAACGAGAAGCTCTCGATCATCGAGAAGGGGAAGGCCGCTCTCCAGCATTCCATCGATATGAAGCCCGACTACTTCGAGTCGATGGCGTATCTCAATCTCCTCTGGCGTCAGCAGGCACTGCTCGAGACCGATCCTCTCAAGGCGCAGGCTGACGTGGCTCAGGCCGACGTGATTCGCAACAAGGCTGTCGAGATCATCAAGGCGAAGAAGGCCGCCGCCGGAAAGAAGAGCTAACGGACGCACCATGTTCGAAACCACCGTCATCGAGTCGAAAAAACATAAGGTCGGAATCCAGAAGTTCATGACGCTTCCGGTTTCGATCGGCCTGCATGCGATCGTCATCGCAGGCGTGATCTTCGGAGCCGTCTGGAACGTGTCGTTCCCGACGAACTCGCCGGCGCAGGTGGCGCAGTACTCCGTTGCTGCTGCTCCTCCGCCTCCACCGCCTCCTCCTCCGCCTCCGCCGAAAGCTGCGACGCCGACTCAGGTCGTCAAGCCGGTCGAGGTTCCCAAGAACATTCAGGAAATGGCCCCGACGACCGTGCCCGAGAAGGTGCAGCCTGTCGCCGCTTCGTCCGCCAGTGCAGGTGTTGAAGGCGGCGTCGAGGGTGGTGTCGAAGGTGGCGTCGTCGGCGGTGTCGTCGGCGGTGTGACCGGCGGCGTCATCACGGACACCGCGCCTCCGCCGAGTGCGCCGCTGCGCGTCGGCGGCGACGTCAAGGCGCCGGTCGTCATCAATCGTGTCGAGCCGTCGTATCCCGAGGTGGCCCGCAAGGCGCGCATCTCAGGCATCGTGAT
>JAJPHC010000040.1 GCA_021325515.1 Acidobacteriota bacterium | reverse complement strand
TTGACGCTTCGCGCCGTTCCACGCGGTGTCCACATTCCCGCCGACCTTGAGACCGAAGAGCGACGGCTCGTGCGGAGCGCGGTACTTGCACCACGCCTTCAGTTCCTTCATGAGTCGTGGAGTGATAGGGACGATGCGGTCCTTTCCGTTCTTTGCGTACCGGGCTGTCACGTATATGACGTGTTCCTTCCAGTCGACCCACGGGAGCGGGTTTCCGTCTGAATCCTTGATCTCCCATCGCTGCGCGGCCACGATTTCACCCTCACGCATGCCTGTCTCGACCGCCATGATGATCATTGGTCTCAGGTGCGCTCGGTTCTTACTTCTCGTACAGGCGGAGAGGAGCGCCTTTTCTTCGGCGAGGCTCATCACGCGAGTACGCGGATCCTCGAGCCGCATGTTCACCAGCCGCTTCTCCTCGCCGTCGTGCCAAGGATCGCCGGTCATCAGCTTTCGTTGTCGCGCGATGCGGAACATCCTTCGCGCGGTCGACATCACGCGATTCGTGTAGGCGATCGATCGTTTTTTCCCCTGCCACGTCTCCCCGGCGAGGAGTTGCTCACGCGCGTCTTCGAAGGTGCCGAAGGTAATTGTGTCGAGATGGGTGGCGTCGCCGATCAGTTGACGGAGATGACGAACGTGACCGCGCACCGTCCGATAGCTTCGCAATCCGGACAGCTTTTTCCCGTCTCGATACTCGGCCGGTTTGGCGTACCGTTCCTCATAGAAGTCAGCGAGCTCGCCGAAGGTCGCACGGCGTACAGGTTGAACGATCTCGGGGATGACCGGCTTCGCAGTGATCGTGCGCGTTTCCCTCCACTCTTCAACCCATCGACGGACAAGATCCCATCCGGCGTTCTGGGACGCTACCCGCTGTTCACGCTCACGACGTTTTCCTGTCTGCAGATCGGTCCAGGTGATTCGCGCTCGATACCCGACAACGGTCTTTCCGTCGCGAATCGGTTTGACTGAACCTGATGGTGTGCGCATCTCCGGGGAGCCTCCAGAAAGGCGCATTCTAATTGCTAAAGTGGGGTCAAAAGTGGGGTTCAGCGGAAATCGACGGACTGGCGAGGGTTGTACTGGAAGGCCAGCCGCGAGCGTAACTTGCTGAAAAGACTGGCGGAGGAGGTGGGATTCGAACCCACGGTACCGTTCCCGGTACGGCGGTTTTCAAGACCGCTGCCTTAAACCACTCGACCACTCCTCCGGGGTCGTGGAGAACAAGAGACTACGGCAAAAGATTCACGTCGAGCGTGATCTTCAGCCTGAGCCGCCGGTGACCGCGGATCTCGTCGAGTGAGAGATTCAGCGGGATGCTGACTTCCTTCACGATCCCGTCGCTCGAACGGCGCTCGGGCGCTGTAGCCGGCGCGCCCGCAGGTGCGGCGTCGAGAGCAGGGAGCGAATCGAGAATGCCCGGCGGAAGAGGGATTTCGATCGAAGCCATCGGCACATGCGTCGCCGGTTCTGCGTTTCGCGGAATGCCTGAAGAGCGTGGTGCAGGCGCGGCTTGCGGTTGAGGAGCGGGCGCCGGTGCCGGTGCAGGCTGAGGTGCCGGTGCTGCGACCGGAGTGCTGAAGTAATCGGTCACATCTTCGAACGGGCTGCTCTGCTGTGGCTGTGCGGAAGAGCCGACGAGCTCCGTGGCGACGAGAGGAATGGATTCGTCGTCGGCCGCGTCGACGAAGAACGATGGCGCCGGTGCGGAGGGCGTTGTGCTCGCGCGCGCTGCAGCGGGTGCTGGCGCCGCCGGTGCTGCAGGCGTTTCGTCGTCATCATCCCAGAGCGAGTCCGCCGCGGGCCGGTTGCTCGATGCCGGGTTGAGAATCTGAATCTCTTTCTCCAGTGGCTCGGAGCCTTCGAGTCCGTACTTCTTCACGAGATGCGTGAGAACGAGACCGGTGATTCCCTTGACCGCTTCTTCGACGCCGATGCCGGTCGTGGCGACCGACTCGTACGACGGCACGTGCAGCTTGTTGATCGCTTCGTCGAGCTCTTTCACCGACAGCGCGTTGGGAAGATCGCGCTTGTTGTACTGAATGACGAGCGGGATCTCGCGGATGCGCACACCCTGCCGCTTGAGATTGTCCTCGAGGTTCTGCAGCGACTCGAGATTCGCATCGAGCGCGAAGTCCTGCGAGTCGGCGACGAACACGATTCCGTCCGCCCCCTTCAGCACGAGCTGGCGCGTCGAGTTGTAATAGACCTGTCCGGGCACGGTGTACAACTGGAGCTTCGTCCGCATTCCGCGGATTTTTCCGAGGTCGAGAGGAAGGAAATCGAAGAAGAGGGTGCGATCGGTCTTCGTCGCCAGCGAGAGCATCTTGCTCTTGTTGTTCGAAGGCAGCGAGTCGTAGATGAACTGCAGATTCGTCGTCTTACCGCACAGGCCTGGCCCGTAGTAGACGATCTTGGCAGTGATCTCTTTCGTGGCGTAATTAAAGAGGACCATGGTGGGTGTATGCCTGGATGGTCCTGAGGGTAATCTGCGGCTGAAATCGTGTCAAACCGGTTTCCCTCACTCATCACTCATCAGCCGCGACTCATCACTCGTCACCCGTCACTGGCTTCGGTGCTATCATCCGCGCCCGGTTCTTTTACAAGTTAACCCGATCTGGTGCTGGGAAGCCGGTGAAAAACCGGCGCGGCCCCCGCCACTGTATCCGGCGACGACTCGGCGCGAAGGCGACAGCCCCCACTGCGGAACACCGCGGGAAGGGTGCCCGAGAAGGATGACCCGGAAGCCAGGAGACCGACCACCTCGGGCGCTTCAATTTTCCATGAGCCGCTTCGGAGGGAAGTCGTCATGAAGTCAGTCCTCGTCTTTCTCGCATCGCTTTTCACACTCTCACTTTTCGCGCAAACCGAATCCCCGCTCGCGCCGGCGGCCAAAGCCGCGGACGAAATCGTGGTCACGGCATCGGCCCTGCCGGAAACCGTCGAGTCCTCTCCCGCAGCCGTGACTGTGATCACGCAAAAGGAGATCGAGCAGCATGAGGCGCGCGATCTCGCGGACGTGCTGCGCGAGGTGCCGGGCATCACGATCAGCCGCACCGGCTCGCCGGGCAAAGCGACCTCGATGTTCACGCGCGGCGCGAACTCGACGCACACGCTCGTGCTGTGGAACGGCATCGAGATCAACAATCCCTACTTTGCCGGCTACGACTGGGGACGCTTTTCGACCGCCGGCGTTCAGCAGGTGGAAGTCGTGCGCGGTCCCTACTCCGCGCTGTACGGATCGGACGCCATGGCCGGTGTCGTCAACGTGTTGACCAATCCGGTGAAGAGCGGCGTGCATGCCGACCTCGAAGCCGGCGGCCGCGGTCTGCGCAACGCGCAGGCCGGCGCGGACTACGTGACGCCGTCGATGCTTCTCAGCGCGTCGTATGAACATCGGAACGACGACGGCTTCGATCGCAACGACGATTTCTCGCAGAACACCACGAACGTTTTCTGGCGCTGGACGGCCGCGAACCACTTTTCGCTCGGCGTCGCCGGACGCCACACGACCTACGACCTCGGCATTCCGACGAATGTGAGCGCCGATGGCACGCAGATCATCGCGTCGCCGAACCGCCGCCAGAATGGCAACGAGCGCCAGGTGGCGATTCCGATTGCGCAGACGATCGGCCGATTCTCGTATGAGCTCGCGCTGTCGGAGAGCAAGCGCACGGACGACTTCTCCGATCCCGACGATCCGTTCGGCTTCAACGCGAGCACCACCGCCTCGACCACGCGCCGCGCGCGCCTGACGACCCGCACGTCCACACCCGTCGGCACGATCGTCGCCGGAGGCGAGACTGCACGTGCGACCGTGAACGATTCGAACAGCTACGGCGTGAACCTCGATCATGACCGCCGCCGCGACAAGTCGTGGTTCATCGAAGACCGCTACGAGCATGCGCTCGGAGATTCGCGCATCGAGCTGAGCGCCGGCGCCCGCCACGACGACTTCGGCGATTTCGGCAGCGAGACCTCGCCGCGGCTTGCGTTCGGCTGGATCACGAGCGCCGGCAAGTTTCGCGTGTCGTACGGACAGTCGTTCCGCGCGCCGTCCGTCGGCGAGCTCTTCTTCCCGTTCTCCGGCAATCGCAATCTCGAGCCGGAGCATGGGCGCAGCAGCGAGATCGGATACGACCTCCCGCTGGGCAATGGCAGCGGTCTCTTCTCCGTCACGCTCTTCCACGCGCGCTATCGCGATCTCATCGTCTTCGACAACGCGACGTACGCATTCGCCAACGTAGGCCGTGCGCGGACGCAGGGAGCGGAGGTGTCGCTCACGCACGACATCGCATCGCGCTACTACTCGAGCGTGACGTACACGTATCTCGATACGAAGCAGGACGACACGGGCCAGGCGCTGCTCCGCCGGCCGAAGCATTCGGGATCCATTTTTGTCGGCCGCCGTGCCGGCAGCATCGACACGAATGTCGCGCTCGTGCACACGGGCTCGCGCTTCGACGTCCTGCCGGTTGCGCCGTACTCGCGCGTGAGCAACTCCGCATACACGACGATGGACGTGAACATGCAGATGCACGGCGAACACTACACGCCGTACATCAAGCTGGAAAACGCGACGAACGAGCGCTATGAGGAAGTTCGCGGCTATCGTTCGCCGGGCCGCAGGCTGATCTTCGGGATTCGCTACGGCGGGTAGGCCTTGACCGTCGGAGTGCGGACGACGCGTCCGCACTCCGCTACAGGATCGCCAGCACCGCAGCCGCCGCTTTTTCCGCCTGCCGTTCGCGCTTGATCGTCTTCTTCATCCGCCCTACGACGTCTTCGATCAGCGCCCAGGTCACATTCGAAGGTTGATAGCGCTCCGGCGACGACTCGGCGACGTGGCGGCCGAGCGCGCCGAGGGCGGTGTGATACGGAAGCGGACGAATGTCGCCGTGACGCGAGTGCTCGTCGATGTAGCGCGCCGTCAGAAGGCCTACGGCCGCGGACTCGACATATCCCTCGACGCCGGTGATCTGGCCGGCGAAGAAGACGCGGTCATCCTTCTTCGTCTGAAAGGTGTTGCGCAGGTGCCGCGGACCGTTGATGAACGTGTTGCGGTGCATCGAGCCGAAGCGCGCGAACTGCGCGTTCTCCAGTCCCGGAATCATCCGAATGACCTGCTGCTGCGCGCCGACCTTCATCTTCGTCTGAAAACCGACGAGATTGAAGTACTCGTCGGACAGATCTTCCTTGCGCAACTGCACGACGGCGTGGGGCCGCTCGTTCGTTTCCGGATGCTCGAGTCCGACTGGCTTCATCGGACCGAAGCGCAGGGTGTCGATGCCGCGTGATGCGATCTCTTCGACGGGCAGGCATCCCTCGAAGTGGACGGCATTCTCGAAGTCGTGCAGCGGATAGAGCTCCGCGGCGAGCAATGCAGCGACGAAGGCTTCGTACTGCTCCTGATTCATCGCCGCGTTGAGGTAATCGCTTCCGGAGCCTTTTCCATAGCGCGATTTCCAGTAGAGCTTCGAGTAATCGAGGGAGTCGGCGGCGACGATCGGCGCGATCGCGTCGTAGAAATAGAGACCATCGTGCCCGAGGAAGGCGTCGATCGCATGGAAGAGGGGCTGCGAGGTGAGCGGGCCGGTGGCGACGACGAGATAGTCGCAGTCGCCGCGGTCGAGGCTCTCCACTTCCTCGTGGTGCAGCGAAACGTTAGCCTCGGCCGCGATGGCACGAGTCACCGCCGCGGAAAAGCGCTCGCGGTCCACCGCAAACGCATCGCCGGCCGGGACCTGCGCTTCCCCCGCACAGCGCATCACGAGTGACTGCATGAGCGTCATCTCGTGCTTCAGCAAGCCGACCGCGTTCGACAGATTCGACGAACGGAACGAGTTCGAGCAGACGAGCTCTGCGAGATCGCCGCTCTTGTGGGCGGGCGTCATCTTCACCGGCCGCATCTCGTAGAGATCGACCGAGTGCCCGCGCCGTGCGAGCGCGTATGCGCACTCGGATCCGGCCAGGCCGGCGCCGATGACCTTGATTCGCGCCATCGTCAGTTCGAAGGCTCGTTGTTCATCTCGAAGGCATGCGGCTCGAGATGAATCTCGCCGAACTTCTGCTCGAAGAGCGACACATTCTGCGCCAGCGCCTGCAGAAGCTGCTTGGCGTGCAGAGGTGTCATCACCACGCGGCTGTACACCTTCACGTCAGGCTGGCCCGGCATGATGCGGCCGAGGTCGATCACGAACTCACTCGGAGAATGAATGATGTGCGCGAAATTGACGTAGTGCCCCTGCGCGGTCTGGTCGTCGATGGAGATGCGGAGCGTCTGTGACTGCGGCTGTTCCATTTGGCCCGCCGTAACGCACAGCGGGACGGATTTCATTCTCGTGAGAGGGAACGGCTCAGGGAATCTCGTTCAGACAGTTGTTGATCGCTTCTCCCACGTTTCCGATGACTGCACCGCGGACTCGGAGGTCGAGTCGCATCATTTCCATCGAGTCCGAACGGTTCTGGATATCGGTAACGAGAATGCTGCTCTCCCCCGAGTGTCCTTTCGACTGCGCCTGAATCGCGTCGTATGCCATGTTGCTCGTGACGTTGAGCGACTCACCTGCCGTCCGCTGAATCGCGTCGACCGGCGCCCCGCCGTGGTAGTAACGCATCGCATCGCCGATCGCCGAGCTGAGCGAGTCGAATGCACTGCGCAGCGCGGGCCTCGTCGACATGTACTTCGTCACCGCCGGCTGCTGCGCCAGCGCGTCGATCTTCGACTGAAACATGATCAGGCTGTCGCCGCGCTCGATTGCCGGACGCAGCTCGCTCTTCATTTCCATGAGGCGTGTACGGATGTACGTCTTGACCGTCGCCTCGTCAGAGTCAGGAGTCAGCAGCTTCTCGAGCTCGTCCGCGGTCGCATTGGGATTGAGTTTCGGATGTCCCTGCGATCTCGCTGCGGCGAGCGCGGCGAAGTTCGAACCGGACGTCGACGTCGTCGATGCCGGCGGCTGGCTCGCGGCGACTGCGGTTTCCGCACCCTTGCGCGACAGAAGGCGCGAAGCTCCGAACAACGCGAGCAGCGCGGCGAGCACGACCGGCACGATCGCCGCGTAGCGCCAGGGTGAAGGCGGAACCGCCGCGCGATGACCGGAGCGCCGAAGATCCTCCAGCAGACGGCTGTTCTCCCGCTGCGGCTGCACGTCGTGCGCGGCCTGCGCGAACATCGCCGCGAACTCCGGATTGCCATTGTCGAATTCGGTGCGCGCCAGACCGCGCAGCAGTTGTCCGTTCGCCGTCGCGTTCTGCTCGCCGTCGTTGAGGTTCGCTTTCAGCGCGGCGATGGTTGCGCGGAGTCCGGGAATCGACCACCAGCCGGCCAGCGCGGTGATCGCCGCCGCCTTGGCGGACTGAATGCCGCGGCAGCGCGCGCACCAGATGCCCGACTCTCCTCCCTGAGACGCACCGAAGAGAAACGAGATCACCGTCGGGTGCGTGGAGAAGCGGAGACTCGCGTCATAAACGCCGCATCCTTCGCAGGACATATTCGCGAGGTCGATCGAAGAGCTCTGCGGCGAGCCGTACATGGCAATCCTCCGGGGTGTGTGGCCGATGCTACCACTCCACTACAATCGTCAGGTCACCACGATGAAATTCCGGCCGCTGCTCGTCTTCTGTTGGGCCCAGCTCTTCATTGCGGCGGCATTCGTTGTGGCGGCCGGCTACAACCAGGCCGTGCGTCCTTCGCTGCAGGCGGAGCTCTCGCGCGCGACGGGCATCGTCGCCGGCGTCGTCCATGGTGGAGCAGCGGAGCGTGCAGGACTCCGTCCCGGCGACCGCATTCTCTCGATCAACGGAATCCCTCTTGCGCCGCGCGTCTCGCCGATGCACTTCACCAGCGCCGGCGACACGGTTCCGATCGTCGTAGAGCGCGGCCGCCGCCACGTCACGCTCTTCGCGGTTCCGGTGATGAACGAGGAAGCGCGCGAAGAAGCGCTCCTCGCCGGCGGCGAGCGGACGCTCGGCGCGATCAACAGCTACTTCTGGTATCCGCTGAACATCTGGATGCTCGCGCTCGGAATCGCGCTGCTGCTGATTCGCGGCGAGTACAAGGACGCGCGGCTCGCATCGCTCTTCTTCCTCTACTGGGCGGGAGGGAACTTCTTCGCCGATGCGCCGGGCTTCGGCGCACTGATCGCAGAACTGCCGCGATGGCTGCGGCTCGCGATCTACATCACCGACAGCGTCTTCGTCGCCGCCTTCTTCGCGGCGTCGTTGCATTTCGCAGTGGTGTTCGCCGGTCATGGGCGGCCGCCTCGCGCCTGGCGCGCGCTGTTGTACCTGCTGCCGCTGCCGATCTTCATCGAAGCGCTCGGATCGGACATTCGTCACGCCGGCAACGATCCGGCGACGCTGGCCATCCCGGCGCACAGCTCGGTGTATCTGACGCTCGGGCCGGCGCTGCTGATCTTGTCGCTGCTCATCCTCGCGTTCCGCCTTCGCCGCGCGAAGGATCTGAACAGCCGGCGCCGTCTGCAACTCTGTTTTCTCGCGCTCTTCCCCGGCGTGCTCGGCTTCGTGCTGGCGAACATTCTTCATCTCTTCGAAAGCTTCGCGCTCGATCAGATCGCGGATCTTGCGAACAGTCTCTGCACGATGGCCGGATCGGCGATCTTCGCCTACGCGGTCGTTCGTCACCGGATGTTCAACATCCGTGTGCTGGTGCGGCGCAGCATTCAATACGCGCTGGCGCGCGGAACGCTGTTCGTGGCGATGGCGCTCCCGGTGATCGGCCTGGTCGCCTATCTCTATCTCCATCGCCACGATTCCCTCGCCGCGGTCGTGACGCGGACGCCGGCGATCTATCTTCTGCTGATCCTGCCGCTCGCGCTGATGATCGGATATCGCAAGCGCCTGCTGCTCGCACTCGACCGGCGTTACTTCCGCGAGCAGTACGATGCGCGCAATCTGATGCTGCACGTCGTGTCGATGGTGCGCGACGGCTCGGACATCATCGGCCTCTCGCGCGTCACGCTGGATGAAGTCGAGAGCGCGCTGCATCCGAAACATGTCTCGCTCTGGCAGCTCGATCGCGAAGGGAGGGAGCTCTCGCGTGCATTCGCGCGAGGCGAGCGGTCGGACGCGATCGTCTCGCCGCTGCCGTCCACCGGTGCGCTGCCGACGCTGCTCGCGACGGATCCGGAGCCGCTCGATCTGCACGCGCGCACGACGAAGACGCTGGTGACGCGCCTGCCGGCCGCCGAGCGCGACTGGCTCGCCGAGGCGGACGCATATCTGCTGGTTCCGCTGCTCATCGAAAACCGCCTCGCCGGTCTCATGGTCCTCGGCGAGCGGATGTCGGAGGAACCCTACAGCCGCGAAGACCGCGAGCTGCTCCGCACGATCGCGGCGCAACTGGCGCTCACCTTCGATTACGCGCGGCTGAAGGGCTCGCCATCGTTCGTCTGGTCGCCTCTCGCGGAAGCGGCACCGCCGCCGATTCTCGATGAGCTCCGCTCCTGTCCCGCGTGCGGCCGCTGCTATGGCGCCGATCAGGCCGCGTGCGAGGTCGATCATCAGACGCTCGTGCAGGAGCATGGCGTGCCGCGAATGATCGAGGACAAATACCTCGTCACGAAAATCCTCGGCCGCGGAGGGATGGGCTCCGTTTATCTCGCGACGCAGAAGAGACTCAACCGGCCCGTTGCGGTGAAGGTGCTGCTCGCGCATCTCGTCGGCAGCCCGAGCATGCGCAGCCGCTTCGAGCGCGAGGCGCGGATCGTCGCGCGCCTGAAGCATCCGGCGATCGTGACGGTGCATGACTTCGGCGTGCTCTCCGGCGGTCACGCCTATCTCGTGATGGAGCATCTCGAAGGACAGACGCTGCGGAAAACGATCAATGCAGGCGCGCAGCCGTTCGAGCGGATGCTGGAGATCATGAAGCCGGTGTGCGAGGCCGTCGATGCCGCGCATCGCGCCGGCGTCGTTCATCGCGACCTGAAGCCGGAGAACATCATGATCGTGCATGAGGGAGGAGCGTTGTCGCCGCGCGTGCTCGACTTCGGCCTCGCGAAGCTGAGCGGGCCGATCGGCGATCATGAGGCGACCGTCGTGCAGTCGGCGCAGAGTGTGGGAGTCGTCGGCACGCTGATGTATCTCGCACCGGAACTGCTGAGCGGGCGCGGCGCCGATGCGCGTTCCGATCAGTACGCGCTGGGGCTGATCGCGTACGAGCTGCTCACGGGTGAGCATCCGTTCGGACATGCGACCGATCTCGCGTCGATCGTGAAGAGCCACACGGAAGAGATGGTGCCGCCGTTGCGCAAGCTCGCGCCGGAGGTCTCCGTGGAGGCTGCCGAGGCGGTGCATCGCGCGCTGTCGAAGAACGCGGTAGAGCGCTTCGACTCCGTCGTCGAGTTTTACGAAGCGATGTCGGGAAGTTCGTAGGTTAGACTTTCGCTTCCCGATGACCTCCTGGCGGCGGTTCCTGCTCGCAGTCTCAGTCGTGCTACTGCTCGCGGCGCCGGCATTTGCCGGCATCACTCTCGTCTCGCCTCGCGCAGGCGAGCGGCTCGAAGGAGGAACCGACGCGACGCTGACGTGGGCCGCGGACGCGCTTCCTCCCGGCGTCCACGAGTGGGAAGCGTTTCTCTCGATCGACGGCGGCGGATACTACGCGGTCCGCATCACGCCGCATCTCAGCGATGCCGTCCGCTCCGTGACGTGGCGCGTTCCGAATGTGACGACGAGCCGCGCCTGCCTCATGCTGCGCATCGGCGACGAGAAGAACGAACGGATTCTCGCGCTGCCGCAGACATTCGCGATCGAGCCGTCGCCTGCGCCGCTCGAGCTCGCGTCACCGGAATCCGAAGCAGGCGAGCCGGCGACACCGGATGGCGATCCGGCAGTCGAGTGGGTGTCATCGGATTACGTGACGCACCGCTACACGGAACCGTCTGCATCGAGTGAGCCTCGCTTCGCGCCCTCGCGCGTCGTCGATGCGTGTTGTACGCAGGCACCTGTGGCGCGCGCCGACGTCCGCCGCTCTCGGATCGAAACTCAGGTGCATGACGCGCGGCAGACTGCGCGCGCGATCGTCGTGCTGCGCCCACTCCTTCTTCTCACGAGCCGCCTCAACATCTGATACCCGGCTCGCGCGCCTCTCTCATTCCTGCGTTTGAGGAGAAGGAGAAAACCACTTGAAACGAACACTGCTCATGGCGGTGTGCGCACTCGCGTGCGCGACCGCGTTTGCACAGACCCAGCAGCCGCAGAAGATCGACGAGACGATCGAAGTGACGGCGGACAAATTCGCGGAGGATGTGCTCAGCGTGCCGGCGCACGTCTCGGTCATCAGCGGCGACGAGTTGCGCGCGCGAAATGCGACCGACCTGCAGTCGGCGCTCGCGCTGGCGGCCGGCGTCTCGATCGCGCCGGGCGGCGACGGCGGTCCTGCGGGTTCCGTCCCGGAGATGTGGGGGCTGCGCGAGCTCGACGCATTTCTGCTCGTCGTCGACGGTGTCCCGTGGGGCGGCGCATTCAATCCCGATCTGCCGTCGCTCGATCTCACCGACGTCGACCGCATCGAAGTCATTCGCGGTTCGTCGCCCGTCATGTACGGAGCGACATCGTTCGTCGGCGTGATTCATGTGATCCATCGCGAAGCGGGTGCGGCGGGTGGCATCGCGCGTCTCTCCGGAGGATCGTACGGCAGCACATCGGCGGCGATGTCCATGCCGCTCACGCAGTCGGCGGATTTTCGTTCGTCGATTCTCGTCAATGCCGATCGCAGGAAGTTTCGCGATGACGACACCGGGTTCGACCGGCTGCATGGGCTCTATCGCAGCGCGGGCAAGGCTGCAGGAGGCACCTGGAGACTCGATGCCGATGCGATGTGGCTGCAGCAGGAGCCGGGCACGCCGCACCTCCGCGAGGGACGTGCGCTCTCGACCGCGACTCCGGTCGACGCGAACTACAACCCTGCGAATGCGCACATCGATCAGAATCGGTTTCACCTCGCCGGCGGCTTCGAGTCCACGCTCGGTGCTTCGCCGTGGACGACGACTCTTGCGCTGTCGCGCTCGACGTTCGACATCAAGCGCGGCTTTCTCACCAGCGTGAGCGAGGCCGGGCCCAATGCGTTCGGCTTCACGCAGGACCGCGGCGTGACGGATGTCTACTTCGACACGCATGTCGTACGCGCGATCTCGCCGGCGCTGCGCATCGTCGCCGGACTCGATCACCTCTACGGCGACGGCCATGCGAAGAGCGCCACGTTCGACTACTTCGCGCCTCTTTCAGGAGGACGCGGAGATCGCGCCAGCGAAGAGCCGGCGGAGGAGTTCGACGCGCGGACGAAGAGAAACTTCTCGGGCGCGTACGCCACGACGCAATGGACCGTGACGCCGGATCTTCGATTCGATCTCGGCCTGCGCCTCAATCACACGCGGGAGTCGCGCAACAACAACGGCCCCGACGGACCGGAGAAAGAGTCGCGCAGCTTCACGAGATTCTCGGGCGTCGCCGGTGTTGCGTACACGATCTTCGAGCGGGCGGAGGATACGGCCGCCGTGTTTGCGGACTATCGCAACACGTTCAAGCCTGCTGCGATCGACTTCGGGCCCGAGGCTGAGGTGGAGATCCTGAACCCGGAGACGGCGCAGAGTTATGAAGTGGGAGTCAAAGGGCGCTTCGATGAGGGCCGTCTCGACTGGACGGCTTCCGTCTTCCTGATGAACTTCCGCAATCTCGTGACCGCGGCAACGGTGGACAACACGCCGGTGCTCGAAAACGCAGGCCGGGAGCGGTTCAAAGGCGGCGAGGTCGAGCTCGAGTACGCCTGGCAACCGTCGCTGCGCGCGCAGTTCGGATACAGCTATCACGATGCGCGCTTCCGCGATTTCACCCGGGAGTTCGAGCCGGGTGTGCCGGTGCAGCTCGCAGGCAAGCGGCTCGAGCTCTCGCCGCACGATCTCGCCGGCGCCGGCATCCTCTACATGCCCGATCGTGGATTCAACGCGAACGCGCTCCTCAACTACGCCGGGAAGAGCTGGCTGAACAAGCGCAATACCGCTCCCAACAAGTCGTACACCACATGGTCAGCGGGGATCGGCTATCGCATGGCGAAGTCCGAGTTGCGCATCGATGGACGAAATCTCGGCAACAAGCGCGTGCCTGTCGCAGAGAGTGAGCTCGGCGATGCGCAGTACTACCTGATGCCCGCGCGCAGTATCGAAGTGTCGTACCGCTGGTTCTTCAGGTGAGGTCAGTGGGGTGCTGGGGTACTGGGGTTCTGGGGTACTGGGTGCTTCGCTTCTTCAGGATTGCGGCGAAGCGTCATCCCGCGTAACCCAGCGCCCCAGCGCCCCAGCACCCATCGGATCGCGCGCGCCGCTCGTAGTTCTAATCGAATGTTGAACGAATATTTTTTCGTGACGCGCTGGCGCATCCGCGGCGATGTTTCAGAGGTCCGCTCGATTCTCGAAGACGCCGAAGATCTGAAACGATGGTGGCCGTCGGTGTATCTCGACGTGAAGAAGCGCGATGATGGATCCGTCGAGCTGTTCACGAAAGGGTGGCTGCCTTACACGTTGCGCTGGTCTTTCCGCGTGACGGAACAGCGGCAGGATGGCTTCGCGCTCGAAGCCTTCGGCGACTTCGCCGGCCATGGCAACTGGATCTTCGGGCAGGATGGCGACTTCGCGAACATCACGTACGAGTGGCGCATCCGCGCAGAGAAGCCGCTGCTGCGCATCCTCTCGCCAATTCTGAAGCCGCTGTTCGCTGCGAATCATCGCTGGGCGATGGCGCGCGGTGACGAGAGTCTGCGGATCGAGCTCGATCGTCGCCACGGTGTCGCGACGCGACGGCCGCCGGGTCCGACCTTCTGGAAGGGATGAATCGCGGGGTTTGAAACTGGTCGGGCAGGCGGGATTTGAACCCGCGACCACCTGAACCCCATTCAGGTACGCTACCAGGCTGCGCTACTGCCCGACTCGGCGGATGCTAACACGAACGGGTTTTCGGAATTCCGCGCTCACGCATCCGCTCGGTTCCGATGTAGCCCATAAGCCCCGCGAGCAGAATCAGAAATGCGTGACCGGGACACTCGTAGCGCCCGAGAAACATCTCCATCGATGTCACCTGAATCGCGGCGAGCAGCAGCGTGCGCGCCGCGATCGCCGCAGCAACTCCGGCGATGACGACGTGCAACTCGGCATAGGCACCGCTCCTTCTGATGCCTGCGAAGTAAAGTCCGAGCGCAGCGAGCAGCGCGATGGGAAACGCGAACTGATAGATCCGGCCGATTCCCTTCATCAACGCGAAGCGAACGCCGTCGACCGGGTACGTGCCTTCAGGTTCTGATCCGACGCTCATGCTCTCCAGCGACACCTGAACGCCGGGCACCCTGCTGGCGAGATGGGCGTCGTAGGTGACTTCGATTCTGTCGATCGGCCGGCCGTGCTTCGAGAGAACCAGCCAGGAATCGTGGGCTGGTGCCCAGAGATCGAAATGGCCGGCCGGATCGCGATTGACGATCGCGCCGTACGAGCGGGTGCCGTTCGTGCGGCGGACATCGACATCCAGCGGGCCTTCCGCGTCGCGTGCGCTGCCCGTCAGATGAACGCAAGGCTGTTCGAGGCGCAGCGGCGCGACGCGTGACGACGTCATCGTTGCGAAGTAGTCGAGCTCCTCATCCGATCCCGACGAGAACGGTTGCCGGATCCAGAAGCTGTCGAAGCGCGACAGATGGACGAGGCCTCGCAGAAACGTCGTCGCAATCTCGCTCCGCTGGCCCCAGAGCAGCGGCGGAGCCATCGACCCGCGAGCCTTTCGTGCATCGAGCCGCTTCGACACACGTGCGGCATCGATCTCCTTCGCGATCCGCTCGTAGTACGCGGCGACGGCCTTCCCGCCGCGCGCGTAATATCCGGCGGCCGCGACGGCATCGCGGAACGCCCACATGAACGTCCCGTCGCCCATCTCACCATGGTGATCCGTCGGCGTTTCTTCGACCCAGTGCTTGCCGATCGGTCCCTCGAGAAACCGCCGCAACTCCGCGAAGGCGGGACTCACCGCGTAGATCCGTTCGCGCGTCTCCGTCGGGACCGGCACACGCACGAGCGGCGGATGCTGCCGCACGGCAATCAGGCTCGCGTACGCGCGGACGAACGACGAGTCCTTGAACTCGACCGTCGTGACCAGACCATAGCGAGAGCCGTTGGCCGCCACGATGGCGATCGTCGAGCCCGCGAAGAGCAGGAGCGGAATGCCGATGATGAGAACGGTCTTGCGCCGGAGATCCGGAGCTTTCCACGCGGCCCACAGCAGTGCGCCGATCAGCGCAGCCAGTGCAGGCAGGAGCCAGACGCCTTCCTCGCGCGTGTGCCAGAACATCGCGAGCGAGAAAGCTGCAACGAGAACCCACGGTGCGATGCGCGCGGTCCTCTCCTCGCGCCGCAGAAATGCGCCTGCGAAGCCTGCGAGGACGAGCAGGGACAACGAAGGGTAGATCGCCTCGCGCAGCACGCGGTCGCCGACATCCTCACTCCAGCAGATCGGATTGAAGAGCAGCAGTGTGAAGATCGCGATCCGCCAGCGCGGCGAGCGGATCGCCGGCCGCAGCGCGGCGATCGTCACGATGCACGCGGCGGTGTAGAACAACTGGTGGGCAAAGAGGAGCGGAAGCGAGAGCGTCTTCGTGAACGCGATGAACAGCGGATAGCCTGCGCCCTTGATCAGCGTCCGCTCGTCGAACGGGCCGAGCCATGCTCCGCGGAGAATCGAATCCGCCTTTTCGAGAAACCAGTAGTCATCGACCTTGGCCCAGCCGATCGCCATCAGATCTCTGGCGTTTCCAATCCAGAGCTTGACGATCGAGGCGAGAATCACCCACAGCCATTCGGCACGCCGCACGCTCCGCCCGGACGGATTCATCGCGCTCTTTATAGCGCGGCTGACCAGAGAATGATGTACTTCGTGATCTCGATGTTCTTCGCGGCGGGGGCGACTTCGATCTCTTCGATTGCACGCGCGCTCTGCATCAGTTCATCGCGGAAGGTCTCGAGCTCCTTGTCCCAGGAGCGCTGAATCTGCGCGATGTTCTCGAGATAGTCGACTTCGCGAACGGTCGATGCAGCATCGCTGACCGCCGCCGGACGCCCGCTCGTGATGTTGTAGAGCGCCTGGCCCCATGCGACGTTCATGTTCTGCGGAGACTCTTCCGGCGTCAGGTCGTCCTTGATCGCATCGCGCTCTTCGCGCTCGGCGCGCTCGCGCAACTGATCGATGCGCCGGCGGAACGTACTCTCCAGCCGCTCGGATTCTTCATTCAGACGCCGCTTCGCTTCGTCGATGCAGCGCTCCAGAAAGGACTCGCGGCTTTCGTTCGCGTTGGAATACATCGCGAATGCCTGATTGCTGTAGATGCGCAGCTTTTCGGTTTCTTCGACGTACTGCCGGAATGCTTCTTCCGACTGCGCCGCGCTCTGCACCAGCGCCTCGGGCGTGACTCCGAGGTCGAGTTTGTGCGCGGGATCGGGAACGGCGCGGATGTCGAGCTTCTCCTGATCGACCGGCGTCGCGCGGTCCCAGGAGACCTTGCCGTCCGCCGGCTCGATCGGCGCGATGTAGGAGCGGACGAGCGAGAGATGCACGCCGCTGCGCGACTCGTTGTACGTGATCACACCTTCGGCGAAGAGAAACGGCCGGTAGTCGCCCTGTCCGCCGTAGACATAGAGCTGATCCACCGATTCGCCCGCGATGCGCACCGGAAGCCGGCCGCGGCCGCTGTTGAGCGAGGTGCCGTCGTCGCCGCGATCGATCGTGAGTCCGTGTGCAACCGGAACGGCTTCGAGTACGCGGCCGGGAACGGTCGCCAGCGCGCGCGTGACCGCCTCGCGCCGGTCGGGCGGAAGCAGAAACACGATGCAGCCTCCGCCGCCGGCACCGCAGACCTTGCCGCCCCACGCACCCGCGGCCGTCGCAGCAGCGATCGCCGCGTCGATCTCGGGAGTGGAGATGCCTTCGATCAGAGCTTTCCGGTTCGTCCACTCGAGCGCGAGCGCGCGGCCCGCCGCTTCGAAGTCTCCGCTGCGAAGAGCACGCTCCATGTCGATCGCTGTCTGAGCGATCTGTGCGAATCCGGAGCGGACGCTTTCGTTTCCCTCGATCTGCCGCTTGTACATCTCCCAGTTGTTCGTGCCGGAGAAATGAGCGATGCCGGTGTAGTGCAGCAGGAAGTGCTCAGTGAGGTCGTGCAGCGGAATACCGACGGGATGATGCGCCGGCATGCCGGGATTGAGATGCAGCGCTGCGAGCCCGCCGTACACCGGCGGGTAGTAGTCCTGAATCCCGGCGGGAACGCCGAGGAGGCGCGTCTCGAGATCGCGAACGAGCGCGATGAGAGCATCGCCGTCGATGGGCGCCCCGGCGATCTCCGAGAACGCGCGGACGAGTGTGACGGCCAGCGCGGACGAGCCACCGAGGCCGGAGCCGCGCGGTGCATCCGTCCGTGTCGTGATGCGAAGTCCGTGAAGATGAAAATGCTCGACCACGCGATGGATCAGCGCCGCTTTCGGATCGGCCGCCATTTCGGCGATCGATGCGTAGCGGCGGCGATACTGCTGGTCCGTCAGATTGATCTCGAACGCGCCATCGCCGGCGATCGCGACTTCCGACTCGGCGTAGTAGGAGATCGCGACGTTGACGGTGCGCGATCCCGGATGAAACAGGTAAATCGGCCAGAGATCGAGAGTGCCTCCAGCCAGATCGGCGCGCACCGGCGCCCGGACAATCACTTTTTTCATGAGGGACCCGTTCTCTGCTAGAAAAGTGCCCGCCGTTTCGGCACGGCACTCTGTGCAACCTGCGCCGGTGGAGCAGAGAGCCGCGGCGTCAGGCGGACGACTTCATTGCGGAACACGCGCAGTGCATCGCCACGCAGCGGATCTGGTGTGATCGATTTCATCTTCTGCGGGTCGAGCCACACACCCGCTTCCTGCACCCGGTAATCGAGGTGAGGTCCCGTCGCGAGACCGGTCATGCCGACATAACCGATGACCTGTCCCTGCGTGACTTTCGCTCCGCGCTTGATGCCTTTTGCGAACTTCGAGAGGTGGAGGTACATCGTGTCGATGCGCGCGGAGTGACGCACCTTGATGTAGTTCCCTTCGCCGCGGTTGTAGGCCGCTTCGACGACGACGCCGTCGGCGGTCGTCATGACCGGCGTGCCGGTCGGAGCTCCGTAATCGACGCCGTGATGCGGGCGGAAGTAGTGGAGCAGCGGATGGAAGCGGCGGTTGGAGAACGTCGATGTGATGCGCGTGAACGCCAGCGGCGCACGGAGGAACTGTTTGCGAAGCGGCGTGCCGTTGGCGCTGTAGTAGCCGGTGTCGCTGTGGAACGCCTCGTACGTCTCGCCGTCATGGATGAAGCGGGCGGCGCTGATCGGGCCGTAGCCGATGTCGTCGCTGCCGGCGAACCGTTTTTTCACGACGACATTGAATGAGTCGCCCTTTTTCAACGCGAAGAAATCGATGTCCCACTGGAAAACATCAACCAGTTGCTGCACCAGTTGCGGGCTCTCCCCCGCGCTGCGGATCGCTTCGTACAGCGACGTGTCGATCTTCGCCGAGATCGTGCTCTCGATCTCGCGGATCTCCGCCTCGCGCGCGGTGACGTCGAAGTGATCGCCGTTGCGCAGCGCGTCGACTTTGCCCCAGCCGTTGATCTTCAGCTCAATGCTGTCGGGTCTCTGATTCTCGCCGTAGTGAAAACGAACGAGATTGCCGGGACGCAGCCGGCGAACGTCGATGGATTTCGCGAACTGCGCGGTGAGCGCCGCGCTCTCGCCGCGCGTCAGACCGCCGCTGAGCAGAACGGCATCCAGCGTGTCGTCCTCCTCGATCGGCAGGATCACCGAATGATCGGGAAGCTGTGACGGGGCCGAAGCAGCCATGAGATCCGCGTAGTTGAGGTGCGGACCGCTGCTCGCCGCAGCCGGTTTCGCGGACGGATCGTGCAGGCTCACCGTGGCCAGGAGAAAGGGAATGGCGATGGGGAGAGCGATCGCTAGGTACGCCGGCTGCCTGCGTAGAAAACCGCCGAGGCGATCGCCGATGGCGAAGAGGTTACTCATCAGTCAATCGATACAAAACCGGGACGAACTACTTCGCGGATGGTACATCAGAACATGTAGGACAGGCGCCCTCGCCTGTCCATCCAACGGGTAGCGACAGGCGAGGGCGCCTGTCGTACATTCACTGCATCGAAAGCGTCTGCACCTGCGTCTGGGAGAGCTTCTCGTCGCCGGAGTCCGCCTTCTTGTAGGTGGCCGGCACGATGAACGTGTTCGCCGGCGGCTCGCCCTGACGGATCGAGGTGATCGTCATCTCGCGGCTCTGGTGGCGCATGCGGCTGTATGCGCCGCTGCGCGCCAACTCCGACTCAGGCGGCGCGTTGCGCGCGTCCGTCGTGGTCGTCTCCATCGTCTCGCGCAGAGGAAAGCCTTTGATCTTCGTCGTCTCGAGCGAAACGATCTCGTCGAGCTTCGGGTTGCCGGTGCGAATGCCGCTGTTTGCGAGAAACGTCTCCGCCACATCGCCGAAGATGACGGTCGTCCATTTGTCGATCGTGGTGTGGACGTTCTGTTTGAGGATGATCGTTCCCATCGTCAGCGTGATGTCGTAGGCGATCGTCAGGCGATAGTGATCGGTCGGCACCCCGGCGTAGACCGGATGGTCGTCGAGCTTGTTGACGGAGTGCGTGAGGTTGTCGATGGTGATGTTGCTCGCGCCCACCGACGCTGCCACGCCTCCCGCATTCACCTCGGCGTAGGCCTTCTTCGAAGGATCGACGAACGTCAGGCTGCGGGAACCGTTGGTGGAAATGATGTAGACACCCGGCGTATAGGCATTGCCGCCGACGACATCGACACGCGAGCGATCGCCATCGATCACTGCGCGGCCTGAGAACTCGGTCGCCGACTGTCCTGACGAGTCCGAGCGCGCGATCTGCTGAAAGTCGTACAGAATGGCAGCGCTTGCCGCGTGGCAGACGAAGAGCAACCCCACCACCAACCCACTCTTCCTGATCATAAATAACTCCTGGATGTCGGCTCAGTATACCGGAGAAATTTTCGCCGAGCGCAGGGACGTTGCGTGGCCCATGTCACCTTCCAAATTCGTGGCCGCGGCACTTCTGGCCGTGACCGTCGCGGTGCCGATGAGTGCCGCCCGCAAGAGCGATCCGAACTCGCTCGATGCCGTCATCAGGAAAGTCCAGGAAGTCCAGAAAGCGACGAAGACCCTCCAGGCCGAGTTTCGCCAGGAGAAAGAGCTCGCGCTTCTCTCGAAGCCTGAGGTCTCGACCGGCACCTTCACGTTCTCCCGCCCCAGCAATGTGCTCTGGCAGTACGAGGCGCCGAAGCGCGTCCGCATGCTCATCGCGAACGGGATGCTCACGACGTACTATCCCGACCTCAACAAGGCGGAGCAGGTCGACGTGAAGCGCTATCAGGATCGCATCTTCAAGTACATGGGTGCGACCGGCGCGATTGACGAGCTGAGCCAGTATTTCGATTTCACGTTCATCGACAACGCGGCCAGCCCGACCTGGACTCTCGATCTCAATCCGAAGTCGCGCGTCGTCGCCAAGCGTGTGAAACACATCCGGCTCGCCATCGACAAGAAGACGTATCTCACGACGAAGGTCGAGTACACCGAGGGCGATGGAGACATCACGCGCTACGAGTTCACGAACATCAAGGTGAATCAGCCGGTGGAGCAGGGACGCTTTTCGCTCAACCTTCCGCCGACGGTGCGCGTCGAGCAGATGAAGATTCAGTGATGAGTGACGAGTGACGAGTGACGAGTGCTGAGTGATGAGTACTGAGTACTGAGTGGGTAGCGCGGCTGGTTTTTCGTTTCGCGTGCTCGGCCGCGATGGTGCGGCGCGTCGCGGCGTGATGGAGACGGCGCACGGGCTCGTTCAGACTCCGGTCTTCATGCCGGTCGGCACGCTCGCCAGCGTGAAAAGTCTCACCACGGAGCAGTTGAAATCGATCGGACCGGCGGAGCAACGCAGCACTCAGCACTCAGCACTCAGCACTGGTCCCCAGATCATTCTCAACAACACCTACCATCTCATGCTCCGTCCGGGCATCGACCTGCTCGAGCAGCTCGGCGGCACGCACAGATTCATGAACTGGGACCGCGCCGTGTTGTCGGACTCGGGCGGGTTTCAGGTCTTCTCGCTCTCGTCGATTCGCAAGATCCGCGAAGAAGGGGTCGAGTTCAGGAGCCACCTCGATGGCAGCAGACAGTTTCTGTCGCCGGAGCGCTCGATCGAGATTCAGTCGCGCATGGGTGTCGACATCGCAATGGCGTTCGATGAATGTCCGGCATACGGGCTGGGGCGCTCGGACGTCGAGAAATCGATGGAGATGACGCATCGCTGGGCCGATCGTTCGTTGAAAGCGCGGCCTGAAGGCGGCCCCGCGCTGTTCGGCATCGCGCAGGGTGGCGTGTTCCACGACCTGCGGCAGCGAAGCGTCGAGACGATCGCCGCGATGCCGTTCGACGGCTTCGCGATCGGCGGAGTCGCGGTCGGCGAGTCGAAGGAAGAGATGCTCGACATCATGCGCTTCACCGCACCGCTCCTTCCGGAAGAGAAGCCCCGCTACCTGATGGGCGTGGGAACGCCGGAGGATCTTCTCGACGGCGTCGACGCGGGGATCGACATGTTCGACTGCGTGATGCCGACGCGAAATGCGCGAAACGGCTCGCTCTTCACCAGCTTCGGGAAGGTCGCGATCAAGAATGCGAAGTACGCGGCGGATCCGAGACCGCTCGATCCGAACTGCGCCTGTACGACCTGCTCGACCGTCTCGCGCGCATATTTGCGCCATCTGTATGTCAATGGCGAGATTGCGGCCCTCGTCTACAACACGATCCACAACGTCTCGTTCTACCTTGACTTGATGCGGGGTATCCGGCAAGCTATCGCGTCCAATTCTTACGGGTCTTTCCGCGATGCTACGCGCGCGCGGATGGCAGGTGGGGAAGGCGACGCAACGTAAGACCCCCGGCGCGCCGCCAAACTTCAAAAACATAAAGACAACGCATGCATACGATTGCTCTGCTTCAAAACGCCACGATGGCGGCGTACATCGTCCAGATTCTTCCCATCGCTGCGATCGGTCTGGTTTTCTACTTCCTCGTCATCGCCCCCGCGAACAAACAGCGGAAGCAGCAGCAGGAGATGCTGGGCTCGCTGAAGAAGGGCGATAAGGTCGTTACGACCGGCGGGATTTACGGAACGATCCAGGGTGTTGAGCCCGACGCCGTTTATCTGAAGATTGCCGAGAATGTAAAGGTCAAAGTCGCGCGTTCTGCCGTCACCGGTGTGGTCAACAACACCGGCGAGGCCGAATAGCCGCGGCTGTTTTTCCGGAGGAACTCTTGAACAGAAACGTAACGTGGAAGGTCGTGTTGATCCTCGCGATCCTGGTGGTGTTCATCGTCGCCATCGTGCCGACGGCGAGCAACCCCGAGCCGATCAAGCGCGGCCTCGACCTCAAGGGCGGCACGCATCTCGTCATGCGTGTCAATGTCGGCGACGCCGTCCGTCTCGAAACGGATCAGGCAGCGGAGACGCTGAAGGCGCAGGCCGCCAAGCTGAATCTCCCGACGCTGACGACGCACCGCATCGACGACGCGACGTTCGTCGCGACCGGCCCGCAGGCCGCCAGCAACGGCGATTACGAAAAACTCGGCAAAGACACGCTCGGCCAGTTCGACATGAGCCGCACGCAGGATGGCGCGCTGCAGTTCAAGATGAAGTCGCTCTACCAGACTCAGGTCGAGCGCGACACGATCACGCACGCCGTCGAGACGATCCGCAACCGCGTGGACGCTCTCGGCGTCACCGAGCCGATCATCGCTCCGGAAAGCGGCAACCGCATCGTCATCCAGCTTCCCGGCGTCGACGATCCGGCACGCGTGAAGGACATCATCAAGACGACGGCGGTGCTTCAGTTCCGTATCGTCGAAGGTGAAGGCAATGACGCGGCGGCAGCGCTCGCGTCGGTGCCGGCCAACATGAAGAACGATGTCGACGTCCTTCCCGAGACGCGTGAGAACGAGCTCGGTCAGGCGGTCGGCACTTCGTACGTGGCGGTTCGCAAGACCGTTCCGGTCACAGGCACGGATCTGAAGACCGCGCGTCCGCAGAAGGGCCAGCTCGGCCAGCCGGTCGTCGGCTTCTCGTTTACGACCGAAGGCGGAAAGAAGTTCGCGGAACTGACCGGCAACAACAAGGGCCGTCAGCTCGCGATCGTCCTCGACAACAAAGTCGTTTCCGCACCGCGCATCGAAGAGCGGATCGAGAACGAAGGCATCATCCGCGGCCAGTTCACGCAGCAGCAGGTCTCGGATCTCGCGCTGATCCTCCGCAGCGGTTCGCTGCCGGCGTCGCTCACGACGCTCGAAGAGCGTACGGTCGGACCGTCGCTCGGCCGCGACTCGATCCGCCAGGGCGTGACCGCTTCGATGATCGGCTTCATCGCGCTGATCGTCGCCGTGCTCCTCTACTACCGCGGCGCCGGCGTGAATGCCGTGCTCGCGCTGCTGCTCAACCTCGTCATCCTCCTCGGCATGATGGCCTACTTCAAGGCCACGCTGACGCTGCCCGGCATCGCCGGCATCATCCTCACGCTCGGTATGGCCATCGACTCGAACGTGCTCGTCTTCGAGCGCATTCGTGAAGAGCTGCGCGAAGGCAAGACGGTTCGCGCGTCGATCGAGCAGGGATTTGCCCGTGCCTTCGGAACCATCATCGACACCCACATGACGACGATCATCTCGGCGCTGTTCCTCTTCCAGTTCGGAACGGGCCCGATCAAAGGATTCGCCGTCACGCTGCTCATCGGTCTCTTCGCATCGGTCTTCACCGCGTTCTTCGTTTCGCGCGTGATCTTCGATGTCATGTACAAGCCGGAAGACCGGCCGGCCACGATCAGCATCTAGGAGACAACCATGCAGATCTTCGTCAATACCAAATACGATTTCGTCAAATGGCGCTTCGCCGCCGTGGCGTTCTCGCTCTTCTGGATGCTCATCGGCGCCGCGTTCTACTTCAAGAACGGGATGAACTGGGGCATCGACTTCGCCGGTGGCGCGAACATCGTCCTCAAGTTCAAGGACAAGGTTCCGATGGATCGCCTCCGCGCCGATCTGGCGGACGCGTCGATCCAGCAGTACGGGAAGCCCGAGGAGAACTCGGTGCTCATCCGGCTGCCGCAGCTCAAGCGCGAAGGCGATTACGCCGGCGCGACGGTCGCGAAGCTGAACAAGGATCTCAATCCGGAATCGGCCGACGCGAACAAGATCGATCTCAACTTCCACGGACGCGACCGCATCTCCGATCTGCTTGCTGCGGCTGACCCCGACGCCAAGGGAACGAACGACGACGCGAAGAAGCATTACCTCGGCATCGCGCAGAACATCATCAACAAGCGCTCGGAGCTCGGCCTCTTCACGAGCATGAGCCAGGTCAGCTCCGCCCCCGGCGTTACCGCTGCGGATGCCAAAGTCCTCGGCGAGAAGACGTTCCTCGGCCAGTTCAACGTGCTCAATCAGGAGACCGTCGGACCGCAGGTCGGCAAGGAGCTGCAGCAGAAGGCCGTTCTCGCGATCATCTTCTCGACGCTCGCGATGGGCCTCTACCTCTGGATCCGCTTCGACCTGATGTTCGGCGTCGCGGCGATCGTCTGCATCGTTCACGACGTGCTCGTCTCGATGGCGTTCCTCTTCATGATCCGCGGCGAGTTCTCGCTGAACATCGTCGCGGCGCTGCTGCTGATCGTCGGTTACTCGATCAACGACACGGTCGTCACGTATGACCGCGTTCGCGAGAACCGCCGCAAGCTGAAGGTCGGCATGACGCTCGAGGAGCAGTTGAATCTCGCGATGAACCAGACGCTGTCGCGAACGATCCTGACGTCAGGCTCGGTCGTCATCGTTCTCATCGCACTGATCCTCTTCGGCGGCAAGGTCATTCACGAGTTCGCGTGGATCCTGCTGATCGGCGTCCTCGCCGGCACGTACTCGACGGTCACGATCGTCCCCGCGGTCGCGATCGCGTGGAACGCGATGACGGGCCGTACGCATGATGTGAAGGGCCCGGCCGCACGCCCGCGCATCGAAGAGAGCGAAGAGCCGCGCAAGCGCAAAGCGGTGTAGCGGCTCAGGCGTAATCAAAAAGAAATTTGTTTCGGGCGGCCTTCGGGCCGCCCGATTTGTATTTGTCGAAAAAGAGGATCCGAGCGAACTTCATGCTCCTTGGGATTGCGCCGGAGCTCGAGCAACCGGTTCGCGCGGATGACGCGGTATGGGGGCCGATGGGACGGATGGGACGGATGGGACGGATGGGACCGATGGGACCGATGGGACCTCACCCATCCGTCCTATCCGTCCCATCCGTCCCATAAGTCTCATCCATCCGTGCTCTCCATCACTGCTCGCGGTGCCACCCCTCAAAGCGCCCTCACTTCTTTTTGTTAGACTCCGGCGCCATGAGCGATACGTTGCGCGAAGAGGCACTCGAGTACCACCAGGGCGAACGGCCCGGTAAGACGGAAGTCATCCCCACGAAACCGACGGCGACGCAGCGCGATCTCTCGCTCGCGTACACGCCGGGCGTTGCGAAACCGTGTCTCGAGATCGCGCGTGATCCGGGTGAGGTCTACAAGTACACGAACAAGGGCAATCTCGTCGCCGTCATCTCCAACGGCACGGCCGTCCTCGGGCTTGGCAACATCGGACCGGCGGCGGGCAAGCCCGTCATGGAAGGGAAGGCGGTTCTCTTCAAGCGATTCGCCGACATCGACGTCTTCGATCTCGAGCTCGCGACGCGCGACACGGAGCTCTTCATCAATGCAGTCAAGGCGCTCGAGCCGACGTTCGGCGGCATCAATCTCGAGGACATCGCCGCGCCCGAATGCTTCGAGATCGAAGATCGTCTGAAGAAGGAGATGAACATCCCCGTCTTCCATGACGATCAGCATGGAACGGCGATCATCTCGGCGGCTGCGCTGAAGAACGCGCTCGAGGTCGCCGGCAAAGACATCGCGAAGGTGAAGGTCGTCATCTCCGGCGCGGGCGCCGCCGCGATGGCCTGTCTGCGCCTCTATATCAAGATGGGGTTGCGCAAAGAGAACGTCATGCTGAGCGACAGCAAGGGCGTGATCTTCAAGGGCCGGACGATTGACATGACTCCTTACAAGGAGGAGTTCGCCGTCGACACACCGAAGCGCACACTCGCGGAAGCGATGGAGGGCGCCGATGTCTTCGTCGGGCTCTCCATCGGCGGCATCGTCAACGCCGACATGGTGCGAGCGATGGCGCCGAATCCGATCGTGTTCGCGATGGCGAATCCCGATCCGGAGATCCCTTACGACGTGGCAGTGGCCGCGCGGCCTGACGTGATCATGGCCACGGGCCGCAGCGATTTTCCGAATCAGGTCAACAACGTCCTCGGCTTCCCCTTCATCTTCCGCGGTGCGCTCGATTGCCGCGCGACGACCATCAACGATGAGATGAAGCTCGCCGCCTCGGAAGCGCTGGCGAGTCTGGCGAAGGAAGATGTTCCCGACTCCGTGCTGCGCGCTTACGGCAACGATCGCTTTTCGTTTGGCCGCGAGTATCTGATCCCGAAGCCGTTCGATTATCGCGTGCTGCTGAACGTGCCGGTTGCCGTCGCGAAGGCCGCCGCGGAGACGGGTGTGGCGCAGCAGCCGATTCAGGACTACGACGCCTATCGGCGCCGTCTCGAGGGTCTCCTCGGCCGCTCGCGCAGCGTGATGCAACTGATCTTCGATCGGGCGAAGCGCGATCCGAAGCGCATCGTTTTCCCCGAAGGCGATCAGGAGAAGATCATTCGCGCGGCGAAGATTCTCATCGACGAGAAGATGGCGAAGCCGATTCTGCTCGTACGGCGCGAAGAGATCACCGCGTTGCTCGAGAAATACCACATCGACGAATCGCAGGTGACGATCATCGACATCGCGCAGTCGCCGAAGTACGAGGAGTACGCGCAGCGCTTTGCGGATCTCCGCCAGCGCGACGGCATCACCGTCGCGGACGCGCGCAGGATTCTGAACAGCCGCAACTACTTCGCGATGATGATGCTCGAGCAGGGCGACGCCGACGGCGTGATCGCGGGGCTCCGCGCCTATTACCCCGCAACCATTCGACCGGCGCTTCAGATTCTGAAGACGCGGCCCGGTGCGCGCTGGGTGTCCGGCGCCTACCTCCTGATGTTCAAGGGCGGCCGCATGCTCCTGCTCGCGGATACGACCGTGAACATCAATCCGACGGCGGAACAGTTGGTCGAGATTGCCGAGCAGTCGGCGGAGACCGCACGCCGCTTCAACATGGAGCCGCGCATCGCGATGGTCTCGTTCTCCAACTTCGGCTCGACGAAGGATCCGGAGACGGAAAAGGTGCGCGAGGCCGTCCGTCTGCTCAAGCAGCGGCGTCCCGATCTCGTCGTCGAAGGGGAGATGCAGGCGGATACCGCAGTCGTTCCGGAGATCGCCGCGGGCGACTATCCCTGGAGCGCAATTCAGGGCGATGCGAACGTCCTGATCTTTCCGAATCTCGACGCGGCCAACGCTGCGTACAAACTGCTGTGGCGTCTCGCGACTGCCGAAGTGATCGGGCCGATCCTGCAGGGACTCGCGAAGCCGGTGCACGTGCTGCAGCGCGGCGTCGATGTGAACGACATCGTCAACATGGCCGCGATGGCCGTGCTCGACGCGCAGGAGAAAGTGTAGGACAGGCGCCTCGCCTGTCCTCTGTCGCCGGAAGGGACAGGCGGGGGCGCCTGTCCTACATTCTCACGCAGCTTCTAACCAGCGCCGACAGCGCGCCGATGTCGAACGGCTTCGGCAGAAATGCGCAGACGCCCTTGTCGACCGCGCTTGCAATCTCCGGGTCGCGGCTCGCGCTGATCAGAATCACGGGAATCCGGAGGAGCTCCGCGTCGCGCTGCCGCTCCGAGAGCACATCCCATCCCGAGAGCACGGGCATCATCAGATCGAGTACGACGACATCCGGATGTCCGGCGCGCATGACGTCGAGCGCTTCCCGCCCGTTGCCTGCTTCCAGGAACGCATAGCCGTCCCGCTTCAATGCAGCGACGATCATGCGGCGGATGTTGCTGTCATCGTCGACGACGAGGACGCGGAGAGCATCGGCCGGGGACGCTACCGTTGCTTCAGTCACGAAACACCGCCGGGAATTATGCCGTAACCCGGTTCGTATTCGACCTCGCCACGATGAAGATCGCCGTTGCCATGTCGGGCGGAGTCGACTCCTCGACTGCCGCATACCTCCTCAAGTCGCAGGGACATGAGGTGGTCGGATTGTCGATGCAGATGTACGACAACCTCAGCCGTGCCGAGTCCACTTACGGCGGCTGCTGTACGATCGACGACCTCGCGGATGCGCGCCGCGTCGCCTGGAAACTGGAAATCCCTCACTTCACGCTCAACATGGAGTCGGGTTTCCACGAGAAGGTCATCACGCCATTCGTGCAGAGCTATCTCGCAGGGACCACACCCAGTCCCTGCGTCCTCTGCAATACGCATGTCAAGTTCGACCTCTTTCACCAGAAGGCGATCGCGATCGGAGCGGATCGCATCGCCACAGGACACTACGCGCGCATCACTCGCGACGCCGAGGGCCGCTTCGAGCTTCGCAAGGCGGTCGATCTCGCGAAGGATCAGACGTACTTCCTCTTCGAGCTCTCACAGGCACAACTGTCGGAAGCGCTCTTCCCGCTCGGGGAGATGACGAAGCCGGAAGTGCGTGCGCTTGCGGAGAGAGGCGGACTGTCGGTCGCGCGCAAGAAGGAGTCCTACGAAATCTGTTTCGTGCCGGAGAAGGACGGTTATCCATCGATCGTCGAGCGCGAGACAGGAATCACGCCGGCGGAGGCCGCGGGCGAGATCGTCGACGCCGATGGCTCGGTGATCGGCCGGCACGAGGGCTACTACCACTTCACGATCGGCCAGCGGCGCGGCATCGACGTCGGCGGCGCGCCGGAGCGGAGGTACGTCGTCGATGTGAATCCGTTCACGAAGCGCGTGACGGTGGGCCCCGCGTCGCTGCTCGAGAAGAGCGAGTTGATCGCCGAGCGCGTGCACTGGATCGGCGCGCGGCCTTCGGGACCGATCGAGGCGCAGGCGCGGGTGCGCTCGCGCATGGCCGACGTCGCGGCGACGATCACCCCGCTCGATGGCGATCGAGCACGCGTCGTGTTCGCGCAGAAGCTGCGAGCGATTGCGCCGGGCCAGGCCGTCGTCTTCTATCAGGACGATCTCTGCCTTGGCGGCGGCTGGATCGCAAAGGCGTAGACGCGCGTCTCGCAGCGGATCGCACCTTGTTGTGTGATCCTCGATCCGGCGGGAACGGCGGTTGCGGTGTACGAAGAGGGATCGTGATGCAGCAGCAGTCTCATTCGGGCGCGAACCGTGTCGCATTGAACGTCACCGGCGCTGCGTTGCTTCTCGCGCTGGCCAAGGCCGCCGTCGGATTCACGACGGGTTCGCTCGCCGTTCTGTCATCCGCGCTCGACTCCGGCGGCGATGTGCTCGCGTCGTTCATGAACTTCATCTTTCTGTCGATCGCGGCGAAGCCTCCCGATGAAGATCACCAGTTCGGGCACGGCAAAGCGGAACATCTCGCGGCGCTGCTGCAGGGCGTCATCATTCTCACGGGCGGCGTTCTGCTGGCCATTCGTGCGATCGAGAGGATTCGCACACCTGCACCGATCGACGCGTCACTTGCTGCGATCGGCACGATGGTCGGCTCGATCATCGCCACGACGTTCGTCACGACGTACCTGAAGAAGAACGCGGCGCGATCGGAAAGCGTCGCGTTGTCGAGCGACGCGCTGCACTACACGACGGACGTCGCATCGAATCTTGCGACGATCGTGGCGCTGATCCTCGTGCGCAGAACCGGCAACCCGCTCTTCGACTCCATCCTCGGCATTTCCGTCGCCTGCTGGATCGGCTGGAACTCGCTCTATCTCATCTGGACGGCGGCAGGCGATCTGATGGATCCCGCGCTGCCCGAGGAGGAGATCGATCAGATCGTGCGGGCGATCGAGCGCGCCGATCCGGCCGTCGTCAACTATCGCGAGCTGCGCACGCGCCGCGCCGCGGGTGTCCGCTTCGTCGAGTTCGAGCTCTGCATCGACAGCAATGTGACGTTCGAGAAAGCGCACGACCTGACGGAGCTCGTCAAGGCGCGGATACGCGAAGTGCTCCCGCGCGTCGTGGTCACGGTTCACGCGGAACCGGTGCATGGTTCAGAACAGGCGGATGCCGGCGATTCGCGCCTCATGATCGAGTAGCCAGCGCTTCGCCTTCAGCCCTCCGCCGAATCCGGTCAGCGAGCCGTCCGATCCGATGACGCGGTGGCAGGGGATGACGATCGGGATCGGATTCGCGCCGTTCGCCGCGCCGACTGCGCGGACGGCATCCGGCTTCCCGATGGCGCGGGCGATGTCGCCGTAGGTCGTCGTCTCGCCGAACGGGATCCGGCGCAGGGCGTCCCACACCGCGCGCTGAAACTCCGTTCCCGAAGGCGCGAGCGGAAGGTCGAAACTCGTCCGCTTGCCTGCGAAGTAGGATCGAAGCTGCACGCTCGCGTACTTCAAGGCGTCGTCATCGCGAACCCACTCATCGCGCGGTTCGGCGGGCGCGAAATGAATCTCGTGAACCGTTTCCGCGTCACCTGCGACCAGAAGCGGGCCGATCGGCGTCTCGACGAACGTGTAGTTCATGCGCTTCTCCAGAGAAGAATCGAAGCGTATGCGCGCCACGGCCGCCATCCCTCCGCGCGTGCGAGCAGTTCGCGCGCAGAGATTCCCTTCAGCGCTTTCCTCAGCACGAGATCACCCTCGGGGAACGCATCGGGATCGCCGCTGCGCATCGCGATGTAGCCGCGCGTCCAGGGGCCGATGCCCTTGACATCGAGCGAGCCGCCGGCGACGCGGCGAATCGTCTCCGCGCGCGACGAAGGCATCCCTTCGATTCGTGCGTCGCGAAGAATCTCTGCGGACGGGAACACCGTCGTGAGCGCGGCATCGCCCGTGTCGATGTGCATGCCGTGCCGCGCTGCGATTCGGCCGACGAGCGTCGTCGCGGCGGCGACGCTCACCTGCTGGCCGGCGATCGCACGCACCGCAAGCTCGACCTCATCCCACGCGCCCGGGACGCGCACGCCGGGCCAGCGCCGCACGAGCGGCCGCAGCGCGCGGTCGCGCGCGAGCTCTTCGCCAATCGTGTCGGGATCGGCGAACACGTCGAACATGCGCCGGACGCGATCGACGATCGGCTTCAGCGTGTGCGTGAATGCGCGTGGAACGGACAACAGCAGCGCGTCGCGATCGTCCCGCACGCGGATCACGCCGTGCACGCCGCCGAGTGAGATCGTCCGGCGGTATTCATCGCGGCCGACGGACTCGACTCCGGCGATCGCGCGAGGCCGGAAGAACGAGAGGAGTCCGGCGAAATCGAACGGCGGGCGATAGGGGAGGCGAACCTCGATCGTGCCGTCGCTCGCGACACTCCGGCGCCGGCGCATGTCGCGCGGCGCCATTCGATACGTCGCGCGCATCGCCGTATTGAAACGGCGGATCGAGCTGAAGCCTGCCGCGAAGGCGACGTCGGTGATCGGCAGCGAGGTATCGGTCAGCAGCGTCCGCGCGAAATGGATGCGGCGCGATTGCGCGATCGCAATGGGCGAGGCGCCGAGGTGCTCTTCGAACAGACGGCGGATATGACGTGAGGTGACGCCGAGGCGCTGCGCGAGCGACTCGACATCGCCGCCGTCGAGCGCTCCTTCTCCGATCAGACGCAACGCGCGCGAGACCGTCGCCGACGTGCCGTTCCAGGCCGAAGTCCATGGTGCGACTTCCGGGCGGCAGCGGAGGCAGGGGCGGAAGCCGGCGGCTTCGGCGGCCGCGGCCGACGCGTAGATCCGGACGTTCTTTCGCAGCGGCCGTTTCGCCGGACAAATCGGCCGGCAGTAGATCTTCGTCGACGTCACCGCGATGAACAGCCGCCCGTCGAAGCGCGGATCGTGGCTGCGCAGCGCGTCGTACCAGCGGTCAAGGGTCACGAGCCACAGTATGGATGACTGTGCCCGCGGCGACTAGCCGTTTTCGGACGTGGAAGATCGACTACTCCACCGTCACGCTCTTCGCGAGATTCCGCGGCTGATCGACATCCTTCCCGAGCCGCAGCGCGATGTAGTACGCGAGCAGTTGCGTCGGCACGACCGAGAGGATCGGCTGCAGCGGCTCGATCGTGTGCGGAATCTCGATCACGTCATCGGCGAGCTTCGCGATTTCCTCGTCCCCTTCGTCGCAGATGACGATCAGCTTTCCATCGCGCGCTTTGACTTCCTGCAGATTCGAGACGACCTTGTCGTACACCGGCGTTTTCGTCGCGATCGCCACGACCGGCAGATTCTCGTCGATCAGCGCGATCGGTCCATGCTTCATTTCCCCCGCCGGATAGCCCTCGGCATGGATGTACGAGATCTCCTTCAGCTTCAACGCACCTTCGAGCGCAATCGGATAGTGCACGCCGCGGCCGAGGAAGAGAAAGTCGGTCGAGTTGGCGTATTTGTGCGCGAGCCGCTCGATGTGCTGCTCCTGATGTTTCAGGATGTGCTCGATGCGATGCGGAATCATCCGCATCTCATGCATCCCTTGCTTGCGCACGCTGACATCTTCGCCGCGCAGCTCGCGGATGTAGAGCGAGAGCAGATAGAACGCCGTGAGCTGCGTCGTGAACGCCTTCGTCGACGCGACGCCGATCTCCGGTCCGGCATTCGTGTAGATCACGCCGTCCGACATCCGCGTGGCCGCTGCGCCGATCACATTGCAGATCGTGATCAGCTTCGCGCCCTGCCGCTTCGCTTCCTGCATGCCGGCGATCGTGTCCGCCGTTTCGCCCGATTGCGTGACGCCGATGACGAGCGTCGAACCGTCGATGATCGGATTGCGGTAGCGGTACTCCGAGCCGTAGTCGACTTCGATCGGAATGCGTGCCGCATCTTCGAGCAGGAACTTGCCGACGAGTCCCGCATGCCACGACGTGCCGCACGCGATGACCTGGACCTTTTTGATCTTCGCCCAGTCGTCTGCCGTGAGCTGGAGATCGTTGAAGTAGATCTGCGCTGACTCCTCGAACATCCGGCCGTTGAACGTGTCGCGCACGGCGCGTGGCTGTTCGTGGATCTCCTTCAGCATGTAGTGGCGGTAGCCTTCCTTCTCGGCCATGACCGCATCCCAGAGGATCTTCTTCGGCGGGCGTGTGACGTCGTTGTCGTTCTTGTCGAACACGCGCACGTTCTGCTGATCCGCGATCGCGTATTCGCCATCTTCGAGATAGATGATGTTGCGCGTGTAGGCGAGCAGCGGTGCGACATCCGACGCGATGATGTTCTCGTTCTCACCGAGTCCGACGACCAGCGGCGGACCCTGCTTGGCGGCGACGATCGTTCCCGGCTCGCTGCCGTCGATCATCACCAGCGCGAAGTGGCCCTCGAGCTCTTTCAGCGTCTGCCGGACGGCGTCGACGAACTTCGTTCCGCCCTTGATTCGCTCTTCGATCAAATGCGCGACGACCTCGGTGTCGGTCTCCGTCTTGAACTCGTGTCCCGCTTTCTGCAGGCGCTGCTTCAAGGGGAGAAAGTTCTCGATGATCCCGTTGTGGATCACGACGACCTGGCCGGTGCAGTCGCGGTGCGGATGCGCGTTGTTCTCGTTCGGCTTTCCATGGGTGGCCCAGCGCGTGTGCCCCATGCCGAATGAACCGTGCAGCTTCCTGTCGTCGAGCTTCGCTTCGAGATTCGACAGCTTGCCTTCCGCGCGTACGACTTCGACCCCGTTCCCGTTCACGACGGCGATGCCGGCGCTGTCGTATCCGCGATACTCCAGTTTCTTCAATCCGCCGATGAGAACCGGCACCACATCACGTGTGCCGACGTATCCGATGATTCCGCACATGTTGACTCCAGTACAATCGCCGCCGTGAAACGGCTTTGTTTGCTCGTCGTTGTTCTCGCGATCCTCGCCTGTGGCAAGCGCGGCGACCCGAAACCGCCGGTGCCGATGATCCCGCAGGCGACGAACGACCTTCTTGTAACACAGCGAGGGCCGCGCATTGTTCTCGCCTGGAGCTACCCATCGGTAACAACCGCGGGGAAAAAGCTCGGTCCGATCAAAGGCGTGACCGTCTATCGCTACAGCGAGCCGCTTCCGGTTCCACAGGGCGGCCGTGACCCGAACGCCATCCTCCCCGGCGATACAGACCCGACGAAGCCCCGCGCGATCTCCGATTTCTCGAAGGTCCCGCAGCTCACCGCCGGCCAGTTCAACAAACTCAAGACGAAGGTGGACAGCATTGAAGGTGCCAGCCTTCCAGCGGCGACCAACGGCGCGAAGCTGACGTTCGAAGACAATCCGCCGTTCGAGACGTCCGACAAGCGGCCGGTGCGGCTCACGTACGGCGTCGTCACCGAAGGGGAATCGGCGACGGGAGGCATGTCCAATCTCGCATTCATCATCCCGCTCATGCCTCCATCGGCTCCAGCCGATCTCAAAGCGGAGCCGAAGCCGGAAGGCGTTGCCCTGTCGTGGGCGAAGTCAGGCAGCGGTGAGCCGATCGGATACAACGTCTACAGAACGCCGGTTGGCGAGAGCTTCAATGAGCTGAGCATGCCGGTCAATCCGGCACCGGTGGCGAAGACCGATTACCTCGATGTGCCGCCGTACGGAAACTTCGAATATCGGGTGACGGCAGTCGCGATGGCCGGCCCTCCGCGGATCGAGAGTGAGATTTCGCCCGCGGTGACGGCGACGTTCAAGGATCTGCAGCCGCCGCCCGCACCGACCGGTCTGACGGCGCTGATCGAAACAGGCGCTGTGCGGCTCGTCTGGGATCCGGTCGATGTGCCCGATCTGCGCGGTTATCTCGTGTTCCGCAACGAGGCGGGGCAGAAAGAGCTGTTCCTCTCCAAAGACACGATTCCACAGACGACCTTCACCGACATCTCGATCCAGCCCGGAGTCGAGTACACGTACGACGTCGTCGCGGTGGACAAGTCGTGGAACTACAGCGCACACGCGAAGACGAAGCCGGTGATCGTGCCGAAGACGCCTTGATTTTTTCCTGATGCTACTCGAGCAATTCGCGCAGGCGTTCCGGATCGGCCGTCGGCTCCTGGCACGCGTAGCCCTGGCACACGTACGCCATCGTGCGATCGTGCGGGCGTCCCTCCATCAAGGGGAGTGATGCGGATTGTTCGCCGGCGACGAGAATGCGATGGGGCAGGTAGGTCTCGCCGATGACGCGCTCGAAGGCGGCGATGCCGGCACCGGTCAGCGCGATTTCTTTCGGCTGGCCGAGGCGCCACGCGGCGACGCCGAGGAGGAAGCCGAAGCCGGAGGGATAGCGCTCGGCGAGAGGCCAGACCGCGTCGATTGCGCGCGTCGCGAGGCGCGCGTACGTTTCCTCTCCGAAGAGCACGGCCATGCGAAGCAGAAGATCGCAGGTGACGGAGTTTCCTGACGGCGTCGCGTTGTCGAAGACGTCTTTCGGACGCGTGATCAGCTTCTCGTGATCGATCGCCGTGTCGAAGAATCCGCCATTCTCCTCATCGGCGAAGCGATTCACAATTTCGTCAACAAGTTGACGAGCGGCATCCAGATAGCGCCGCTCGTGCGTCGCCTCGTACGCGAGCACGAGACCCCATGCCGCACCCGAGTAATCTTCGAGCAGTCCGGCGATGCGATCGGTGCGTTTTCCATTTCGCCGGAGCAGAAATTCGGCGTTGGCGCGCACGACATCCTCGTACCGTCCGAATGCCAGCTTCGCCTCGGCGAATGCCGCGAGCATCCAGCCGTTCCAGCCGGTGAGGATCTTGTCGTCGCGTCCCGGTGCGACGCGCTCGGCGCGGACGCCGTAGAGCTTGCACTTGCCCCGCGCCGCGATTTCGTTGAGGCGCTCGATCGTGATGCCGAGATCCGCGGCCACCGCCTCCGGATCCCGCGGCACATTCAGGATGTTGTGACCTTCCCAGTTGCCGCTCTCGGTGATGTCGTACAGCGCGCAGAAGATTCGCCCTTCATCGGCGCCGAGCACGTCGAGAACCTCTCGCCGCGACCAGACATAGAACTTTCCCTCTTCCCCTTCCGAGTCGGCATCCTGCGATGAGTAGAAGCCGCCGTCGGGCGAGGTCATCTCGCGCTGGACGTAGCCGAGGATCTCGTTCGCGATGCGGGCGAAGAAGGGATCTTTGGTCCACTGCCATGCGCGCGTGTAGAGGCGCGCCAGCAGCGCGTTGTCGTACAGCATCTTCTCGAAGTGGGGCACGAGCCAGCGCGCGTCGACGGAGTAGCGGTGGAAGCCGCCGCCGATCTGGTCGTACATGCCGCCGCGCGCCATCTTCGTCAACGTGTTGACCACGATCTCGCGTCCGCCGTCCATCTGCATCAGAAAGTCGAGCGTCATGGAAGGCGGGAACTTCGGCGCGCCGCCGAAACCGCCGTGCACGCGGTCATAGTTCTGCGCGAGGCGCTCCACGGCCTGCTGCAGCGCAGCGCTCGTGACGCCTCCCGACTCGCGGCCCGTGGCCGCACGCAGCGAGCCGCCGATCGCCGAGACCACTTCCTGCGCCGCGCCGCGCACGTCCTCCTGCCGGTGGCGGAACGCGTCCGCCACATGCGCGAGCACGCGGCGGAACCCCGGCATTCCGTGGCGATCGTCGGGCGGGAAGTACGTACCTGCGTAGAACGGCGCTCCGTCCGGCGTCAGGAACACGGACATCGGCCAGCCGCCGTGGCCGGTCATGAGTTGCACGGCTTCCATGTAGATCGAGTCGACATCGGGACGCTCTTCGCGATCGACTTTGATGGAGACGAACAGCTCGTTGAGAATCGCCGCGATCTCGGCGCTCTCGAACGACTCGCGCTCCATCACATGACACCAATGGCAGGCGGAGTAGCCGACGGAAAGAAAGACCGGCTTGTTCTCCGCCTTCGCCTTCGCGAATGCTTCGCTGCCCCACGGGTACCAGTCCACAGGGTTGTGCGCGTGCTGGAGGAGGTAAGGAGAGGTCTCGTTCGCGAGGCGGTTTGTCATTCTTATTCCTGAGCGCAGCGAAGGATCAGCCAAGGCGCAGGGCGAATGGCACGATGACCGCGGCGCCTTGGTTGATGCTTCGCGGTGCTCAGCATAAACGGAGTTACGGCCTCTGGATCGCTTCGAGCATTTGCGGCGGGAAGGCGCGCATCTCGAAATACTCCGACTCGAGCTCTTCGATCTGGAAGCGGTCGAGGCCGGAATTCGACAGGAAATCGCTCCGCAGCTTCGCATCCTGTTCGTCGATGATCTTCGGCAGCAACTGGTTGATGTAGAACGCCTCGAGCCGGATCTTCGTGATGACATCCTCGAGCAGCGACTCGTTGATCAGGTCCTGCAGGTCGTTCAGCGCTTCGTCGCGCGCGATCTCGTCCCGCATCTCGCGGCGGAACGTCTCGCGTCCCTCGGGCGTGTTCAGCTCGAGGTAGAAGTTCATCATGCGCCGCCGTGCGAGCTTGTACACGGCAAAGTAGGCGCGCTCGTTCCGGTTGATCGCGGTGATCGATTCGACGACATCGCCGATCGACGCTTCGTTGTTCTCGATCGAGATGAGGCCCAGCGTCAGCGCGTAGAGCTTCTTCTTGCCGTAGGAGAGCGCGTACTCGTTGGCGACGATCGGATCGATGAAGAGCTGCTGAAAAAGCCCGCGGCGCAGCTTTTCGAACACCTGCATGTTGCCGAGCAGCGAGCGCACCTGCTCGTTCGACAGCTCGACGTCGTCCATGAACGCGAGCTTGTTGACGAGTGTCGTGGTGTGATCGATGCGGTCGAAGAGCGTGATCAATTCGCCGAACGACTCCAGCCGCTCGAAGTCTTCTTCCTCGCGCGAGATCTCGTCGATCAGACGCCCGGTGTCGAGCAGCAGCTCCTCGAACGTCTGGTCGCGATTCGCGCCCGCCTTCTGTTTGTTCTCCATCAACTGGACCATGTCCAGTGACGAGAGCTTGCGCGTGATGTTCTTGCCGAGCAGGAAGCCGCCCAGGATCTCGCGCGTCGACTGGATGTAGTCGGGTTCCTGCTCGGTCGTCGCCAGCCGCGACTCCTGCAGCACGATCTCCTCCAGCGTGTCGAAGATCGACAGCGGGACTTCATTGCGCAGCGAGAGCGTGCGGATGCGCATCAGCCGCGCGCGAGCCGACGGACCGATGTTGGAGCCGATGCAGGAGGCGAGGATGCGCTTGTACTCGTTGATCAGCTCCTGGTTGTCGCGGTGGTGATAGATGACATCGATCTGGATGCGTTCCCGCTGATACGTTTCCACGCCGTCACTGGCGATCGCTCCGATCTCCTGCATCGAGCGGTGCTGCGCGTAGGCCTGGCGGCAGGCGTCGGAGAAACGCTGATTCGAGCGATGCACGACGCGGAGGATCACGATCGTCGTCTCCGGTTCCGCGAGCGCGTCGAGCACCTCGTTGCCGAGCGCGATGAACTTTCCCTCTCCAACCTTGCGCGAGCGCTTCAACAGTTTTCCCGCGTTGCGGAGAATCTGGGACTGGCGCTCCGCGACGTCGTTGAAGCGCTTGCGATCGTCGACGAAGAAGAAGTAGTTCGCGATCGCGTTGCCCTGAAGAAAAAGATTGTCGTAGGTCTCGAAGCCTTCCGTGTGCTGCGTGAAACGGAGCTCGTGAGTCTGCGCGTCGGTGGTCGCGCCGAACAGCACGAGGCGGTTCACGACTTCATCGTTGAGCAGATCGCCGACCGGAAAATGGCCGCCGAACATGTACTCGCCGAAGATGCCGCCGTTGCCGCGAAAGCGGATCCCCTCGGGATTCAGGGTGATCTCCGAATTGCCGCCGAAGTAGCGCACGACGTCGCCGCGGCCGGTGGAAATCTGCTCGAAGAAGAAGCGGCGATCGACGTCGGGTCCGGTCACGACGGCGAAGTATTCGATCGTCTCGCCGATGAACCCCTGATGCACGATCGCCCGGATCACAGGTCTAGTTTATGCCGAGCGAAGTCGAGGCATCATCGACGGCGCCGCGAAAGTTGGTGTCATGAGCAAGCCACATGGGTCGATTTGTCCGGTGCCTGCGTTGATCCCTCGACTTCGCTCGGGATGAAGGACTACGCCCGCGGATGCGCCTTCTTGTAGACCTTGATCAACTCCCAGTCGTTCAGATGCGTGTACTTCTGCGTCGTCGACAGCGACGCATGGCCGAGGAGCTCCTGAATGCCGCGGAGATCGGCACCGGCGTTGAGGAGGTGTGTCGCGAATGAATGGCGCATCGTGTGGGGGGAGATGCCGGCGCGAAGCGATGCCGCCCGCAGATAACGATCGAACAGGCGCCGGATGCTGCGCGTCGTGATGCGGCCTCCCCGGTAGTTGACGAAGAGCGCCTGCTCATCCGCCTCCGCTTCCCGCACCGCGAGGTACGCGCGCAGCGCTTCCTCGGCTTTCGAGCCGAACGGCACGATCCGCTCTTTCGATCCCTTTCCGTGAACCTTCACCAGCCGTGCGCGCACCTCGATGTCGTCGAGATCGATGCCGACGAGCTCACTGATGCGCAGCCCTGATGCATAGAGCAGCTCGAGCCAGGCGCGATCGCGGATCCCGAGAGAGGTGTCGAGATCGGGCTGCTCGAGGAGAAGCGAGATGTCGGACGGCTGCATCACCGCCGGCAGATGCTTCTCGCGCTTCGGCGTGGCGACGGTCCGCGCCGGATTGGCCTCGGCCAGACCTTCGCGCATCAGGTACTTGAAGAACGTGCGCAGCGCGGAGAGATGCCGCGCGATCGACGTGCGCGCCAGCTTCCGGCGCGAGAGGTGCGCGAGGTAGGCGCGGACCGTGAGGTGATCGACGCGCCGGAGATCGACGAGGTCGCGATCGATCGTGAGGTAGTCGTTGCAGAGAAAGCGAAGGAACGATTCGAGATCGTCGCGGTAAGCCTCGACCGTGTTCGTCGAGACGTTGCGCTCGTAGGTCAGATAGTCGAGGAAATCACCGATCTCTCGTTTCACGCCCGCGCTCCCGCTGCGCGAAATTGAAAATTGTCCATTTCAATTTTCAATTTTCAATTTTCAATTTCCGCAATACGCTACGCGGCCATGGTAGACCAAAACCTGAAGCGAACCCCCCTGAATGCACTGCATCACGAGTTGGGCGCGAAGATGGTGGACTTCGGCGGCTGGGAAATGCCGGTGCAGTACTCCGGCATCCTCGAGGAGCATGAAGCCGTACGGACCGGCGCCGGTCTCTTCGATGTCTCGCACATGGGAGAGTTCACCTTTCGCGGGCCGGATACGCTGCGCATGCTGCAGTCGACGACCTGCAATGACGTCTCGAAGATCGCCAACGGGCGCGCGCAGTACAACGGCCTCCTCTATCCCACCGCAACGTTCGTCGATGACCTCCTCATCTACAAGAACGGTGACAACGACTACTTCGCGGTCGTCAACGCGTCGAACATCGACAAGGACTTCGAGTGGTTCGAGAACACCGCGAAAGGGATGGAGGTCGAGCTCGTCAACCGCAGCGATGAGTACGCGCTCATCGCGCTGCAGGGGCCGAGCTCGGTGGCACTGCTGCAGCCGCTCGTGAACATCGAGCTCTCGCCGCTCAAGTACTACGCCTTCGCACACGGCACGGTCGATGGCGCGAAGGCGATCCTGTCGCGCACCGGCTACACGGGCGAAGACGGCTTCGAGATCTTCCTGGATCCCGAGGATGTGACGCGCGTCGCGCGCAAGCTGATCGAGCTCGGAGCGAAGCCCTGCGGTCTCGGCGCGCGCGACACGCTGCGTCTCGAGGCGAAGATGGCGCTCTACGGCAACGACATCGATCACACCACCACGCCGCTCGAAGCCGACCTCGGCTGGATCGTGAAGGTGGAGAAAGGGGAGTTCAACGGCCGCGACGTCCTGCAGCGCGAAAAGGCGGAAGGGCCGCGCCGGAAGCTGGTCGGATTCGAGATGGCCGAGCGCGGAATCGCGCGGCACGGTTACCCCATCGTGGATGGCTCGGAAGAGATCGGCGTCGTCACGAGCGGCACCCATTCGCCGACATTGAAAAAAGCGATCGGTCTCGCATATCTTCCGCTCGACAAATCGGCGCCGGGAACCGAATTCATGGTGTTGATCCGCGGCAGGGAGACCCGGGCCCGAGTCGTCCCCACCCCGTTCTACAAGCGCGCGAAGTGAAGGAGATGCTGCGATGAGCACGCCTGAAGACAGCAAATACGCGAAGAGTCACGAATACGTCCACTTCGATGAGAAGGAAGGAATCGGCACGATCGGCATTACCGACTATGCGCAGAAAGAGCTCGGCGACGTCGTATTCGTCGAACTGCCGCAGGTGGGAACACAACTCGAAGCCGGCGACGAGCTCGGCTCGATCGAGTCGGTGAAAGCCGTGTCCGAGCTTTTCTCGCCGGTGTCGGGCGAAGTGGTCGAGGTCAACGAAGCGCTGGCCGAGAAGCCGGAGCTGGTGAACACCGATTCGTACGGCGACGGCTGGATGGTGAGGATCAAGCTCTCGGACCCCAGCGAGATGGACGAGCTCCTGATGAACGCCGAGGAGTACGAGGAGTACATCCAGACCGAGGCGGGACACTGACGGTTGGAAAAACGAATGCAGAATTCAGAATCCAGAATTCAGAATGAAAAATGTTGATCTGAATTCTGCATTCGATTGATGCATTCTGAATTTCGCTTTTCAAAAACATGACACTCCCTGATCCCCTCACTTCCCACCACCGCTACATCCCCAACGCCAGCCAGGACGTTCGCGAGATGCTCGACGTCGTTGGCGTCGATTCGATCGACAGGCTCTTCGACACGATTCCTGATGCGGTGAAGCTGAACAGGCTTCTGGAAGTGCCGGGACCTTGGTCGGAGATCGAGACGCGCCGCTGGTTCCGCGGTCTTGCCGCGAAGAACCGCACGGCTGTCGATCATGCGTCGTTCCTCGGCGGCGGAGCGTACGCGCACTACCAGCCGGCCTGCATCGATCAGCTCCTGCTGCGCGCGGAATTCCTCACCGCCTATACGCCGTATCAGCCGGAGGTCTCTCAGGGAACGCTGCAGTCGATCTTCGAGTATCAGACGCACCAGTGTCTGTTGACGGGGCTCGACGTCGCGAACGCATCGCTCTACGACGGGTCGACCGCGCTCTGTGAGGCGGTGCTGCTCGCGGAGCGGATGCACAAGAACAAGACGAAGGTGCTCATCGCGAAGTCGGTGCATCCGCACTACCGCGAGACGGTTCGCACATACATCCAGAATCTCGGCATCGAAGTCGTGGAGGTGGGATGGAGCGACGACGGCCGCGTCGATCTCGACGCGCTCCGCGCTGCCGCTGAGGGGGCGTTCGCCGTCGCGGTGCAGTCGCCGAACTTCCTGGGAGTCGTCGAGGATTACGACGCGATCCGCGCCGCGAGCGAGGGAACCACGCGCATCGCGGTGGTGGCCGAGGCGACGTCGCTGGGAATCCTGACGCCGCCGGGAGCGCATGGCTTCGACATCTGTGTCGGTGAAGGGCAGGCGTGGGGCATTCCCACGCAGTTCGGCGGTCCGTTCGTCGGCTTCATGGTCGTGCGCGATGCGCTGAAGCGGCACATGCCGGGCCGGCTCGTCGGAGAGACCGTCGACGTCGACGGCCGCCGCGCCTACGTGCTGACGCTCGCGACGCGCGAACAGCACATCCGCCGCGGCAAGGCGACGTCGAACATCTGCACGAACGAGGCGCTCATCGCGCTCGCCGCGAACATGTATCTCTCGCTTCTCGGCAAGGAAGGCCTGCGCGAAGTCGCGCTGCAGTCGATGCAGAAGGCGAACTACCTCCGCACGAAACTGAGCGAAGTCCGAGGAGTGGAGCTGCCGTTCTCCGGCCCGGTTTACAACGAGTTCGTGATCCGCACGCCGTTCCCTGCTTCCGAGATCCTCGCCGATCTCGAGCACGAGAAGATCCTCGGTGGGATACCGCTCGCCGGTTTCTTCGAAGGCCGCGCCAACGATTTCCTCGCCGCCGTCACCGAGTTGCACACCCGCGAGCAACTCGATCATTACGTCGCTGCGCTGAGCGCCGCGATTTCCCGGGAGCGCAGATGAGCGAGATGAAGTCCGCCCACACCCCGCCGCTGATCTTCGAGCATTCGAAGACAGGACGCCGCGGCTACAAGCTGCCTGCGCTCGACGTGCCGGAAGAGGCGCTCGATGCGATGATCCCCGCGGCGCTGCGCCGCGAGGAGATCGCCAACGAAGTCGAAGTGTCGGAAGTGGACGTGATCCGCCACTTCACGCGTCTCTCGAAGCTGAATGTCTCGATCGATGCGGGCCTCTATCCCCTCGGCTCGTGCACGATGAAGCACAATCCGCGCATCAACGAAGAGATCGCGCGCACGCCCGGCTTCGCGCACTCCCATCCGCTGCAGCCCGATCATCAGGTGCAGGGGAACCTCGAGCTGCTGTGGCATCTCGAGCAGACGCTGAAGGAAATCTTCGGCATGCCGCGCGTGTCGCTGCAGCCGGTCGCCGGTGCGCACGGCGAGCTCACCGGCATCCTGATGGTGCACAAGGCGCTGGCGAAGAGCGGCAATCCGCGAAAGTACATTCTGATCCCCGACTCCGCTCACGGTACGAATCCGGCGTCGGCGGCATTCGCCGGATACGAGATCAGGGAACTGAAGTCGAACAGCCGCGGCACGGTCGAGCTCTCCACGCTGGAAGCGGCGGTGACCGAAGACGTGGCGGCGCTGATGATCACGGTGCCGAACACGCTCGGCGTATTCGAGAGCGAGATCCGCTCGATCGCCGACATCCTTCACGCGAAGGGTGCGTATCTCTACTGCGACGGCGCGAATCTCAACGCGTTCGTCGGCATCGCGCGGCCCGGCGACATGGGCGTCGACTGCATTCACTCGAATCTGCACAAGACGTTCTCGACGCCGCACGGCGGCGGCGGCCCCGGCGCGGGTCCGGTCGGCGTGAGCGAGCGGCTCGTGCCCTACCTGCCGGCGCCTACGGTCGAGCGCCGCGAAGACGGCTCGTTCTATCTCGACTACAGCCATCCTGATTCGATCGGCCGCATGCGCGCGTTCAACGGCAACTTCAACGTGCTCGTCCGCGCTCTGACGTACATGCGGTCGATGGGACCCGATGGCCTGCGCCGCATTGCGCAGCTCGCGGTTCTCAATGCGAACTACATCCGCGCGCGCCTCAAGAGCTCGTATCACCTGCCGTATGACGCGCCTTCGCTGCACGAGGTCGTCTTCAGCGACAAGAACCAGACGGCGAAGGATGTCCACACGCTGGATATCGCGAAGCGGCTGATGGACTACGGCTTCCATCCGCCGACGATCTACTTCCCGCTGATCGTGTCGGGCGCGCTGATGATTGAACCGACGGAGAGCGAGCCGAAGGAAGAGCTCGACGCGTTTTGTGAGGCAATGATCGCCATCGCCCGTGAATGTGACGAGCGGCCTGAGCTGGTCAGGACCGCTCCGCACTCGACACCGGTACGCCGGCTGGACGAGGCGAGGGCCGCGCGGCAGCCTGTTTTGCGCTGGAATCCTGCGATTTAATTCCGTGTCGTAATAACATCATGTCCATGCGCGCGCGTGTCGTGGCGGTCGTGGCAGTTCTGTTTATGTCGTTTGCGGCTCTGGCCGTGACGAATCCTCCCGTCATCACCTCGCTCCTTCCTCAGGACACCATCGCGGGAACGGGTCAGCAGACGGTGGGAGTTCGCGGAGCGAACTTCGTCAGCGGTTCCGTCGTTCGCGTCAACAACGCGAATCGCCCGACGACGTTCACCGACTCGGGACATCTGACGGTCACGCTGATCACGAGCGACGTCGCGAATCCCGGCACGCTGAGCTTCGTCGTTGCGAATCCGAGCGGCGGCGGCCTGTCGACCGCGGTGTCGTTCAACGTCCTGCCGAATTCGCCCACGATTTCCGCGCTCGATCCCTCGACCGTCGTCACGGGGAGCGGTGCGTTCACGCTGCACCTCACGGGCTCGAACTTCGCGAGCACCGCGGTCGTCAAGGTGAACAACGCCAACCGCACGACGACGTTCATCGACAGCAGCCATCTCGACGCCGCGATTCCTGCGACCGACGTCTCCTCGAACCGCACGCTGTCGATCACGGTGCTCAATCCGAGCAACAAGACTTCGAATGCGGTGAATCTCGTCGTATCGAACACGGTTCCGGCTCCGACGATCTCGCTGCTCAATCCGAATCTCGTTCCTGCCGGCAGCGCAGCGTTCGATCTCGTCGTCACCGGACAGAATTTCGTGAGCGGCGCAGTCGTGCGCGTCAATGGCGTCTCGCGGTCGACCACGTTCAACAGCTCGACGCAACTGACGGCGCGCATTCTTTCGTCGGATGTGGCGATCGAAGGCAGTCTTCCGATCACCGTTCGCAATCCGGATGGAAAGATCTCCGATCCGTCGGCGCTGACGGTGTCGGGGGCGAATCAACCGCAGTTGACGTCGATCTCGCCGAACTCGGTTACGGCGAAGAGCGGCTCGTTCCTGCTGACTCTTACGGGCTCGAATTTCATGAGCGGCGCGAAGGTGAACGTCAACACGGCGGTGCACACCGCCACCTTCATCAGCGAGACGTCGCTGACGACGACGATCACTTCGAGCGAGATTTCGAATCCGGGGCAGTTGTCGATCACCGTCACGAATCCCGGCACGGGCTCGACGACGTCCTCCGCGCTGGTTCTCAACGTGATCGCGTCCGACGCGCCGGTGATCAGCAACCTGAATCCGACATCGGTGGCGACGGGCTCCGGTGCGGTGAACGTCATCATCAACGGCAGCGGCTTCGTCAACACGGACTCCGTCTATTTCAATGGATCGCTGCGCCAGATGTCGTTCGTCAGCGCGACGCAGCTCGTGATCTCGCTGACGGCGGCGGACGTTTCGGCGGCCGGCCAGTACGCGGTGACGGTGAAGCACACGAACGGGTCGACGTCGGCCCCGGCAGTCTTCAACGTGAGCGACTCGTCGGCCGGCCCGATCATCTCCACGATCAACCCGTCGAATGCGGCGGTGAACGGCGCTCCGTTCACTCTAACCATCAACGGCACCGGCTTCACGGAACAGTCGATCGTGCAGTTCGACGGCGCGGCCCGCTCCACGACCTTCGTCAGCATCACGAAGCTGACGGCTCCGGTGTTCGCCAGCGACCTCAGTTCGGCGCGCCAGATCCAGGTGTCGGTGCTCAATCCGGGAAGCCCGGCCTCGGCATCCGTGCCGCTGACCGTCTCGGTGATTCCGCCGGTGATCACGTCGATTTCGCCGTCGACGGTGACCGCGGGCGATACGGGCTTCACGCTGACCGTCAACGGCACGGGCTTCAGCACTTCGTCGGTGATCAACGTCGGAGGCACCGCACATCTGACGGAGTACGACGCGAACAGCGGATCGATCTCGACCGCCGTTCTTCCCAGCGAGATCGCGGCACCGGCAACGCTCGACATCACCGTCACCGATCGCGGCATCACCTCCGGCGCGTCCAGGCTCACGGTGGCGCGTCCCGCGATCACGTCGCTTTCACCACTCTCGACGAGCGCCGGCAATGGTCCGATGACGCTGACCGTCGGCGGGACGAACTTCCTTTCGACCGCAAAAGTCGTCTTTGACGGCGTCGAGCGGGCAACGACATTCGACAGCGCCAGCGGCTCACTCTCGATCCAGTTGACGGCGGGCGATCTCGCGACGCCGAAGATCGTTCCGGTGATCGTGCGCAACACGCCGGCCTCGGAGTCGACCCCCGCTCTCTTCTCGATCCTGTCACCCGGTGCGCCGATTGTCCTCGGACTGAATCCGCAGTCGTTCGTCGCCGGTGCGCCGGCCCAGACGTTGTTCGTCACGGGCGTGAATTTCCTCCCCACATCCCAGGTCGCGATCAACGGCACGCCTCGCGCGACGACCTTCGTCAGCAGCGTCGAGCTCGATGTGCAGTTGACGGCTGCGGATCTCGGGACCGCCGGAGCGTTGACGATCACCGTGATCAATCAGGACGGCACGACGTCGAATCCGGTGACGCTGCTCATCTCGTCGAACGGCACGCCGGCGCGACGCCGCGCCTCGGGTCACTAGAAGCCGCACGCGCGGCACTGCGGCGTTGCCTTTGCAGTAGACTGAACCGGAGCCCCGCGGAGCGTGTGTGTACCAGGATGACGAGGATACTGACGATCTCGATCGAACTCTGTCCGTGAGGCGGCGCGCGTCGGATACTGCGCCGCTGTCGGTGGAAGCGCAGTACGCCGACAAGCGTGCACAGGAACGCCGCCAGTCGAATGCGCGGACATTCTTCACGACGCTGATCGTCATCGCCGTCCTCTATCTCGCGCGGCCGGTGGTCGTCCCGATCGCACTCGCGATCCTGTTCGCGTTCCTCCTCTCGCCCATCGTGGCGATGCTGGAGCGGACGATCCTTCGCCGCACGGGCGCGGTCGTTCTCTCGCTCGGGCTCGCGGTGGCCGGCCTGTCGCTCGGCGGTTACTGGATCTATCAGCAATTCAGCGGAGTGGCGCACGAGATCGCTTCCAGCAGCAGCAAGATCGAAGAGAAGCTGCGCTACTTCCGCCGCTTCAACATCAGCATTGCGTGGGTCGAGAAGACCGCGCAGCAGATTGCCGAATCGACGGAGAAGCCCGAAGTCGCGGACCTCAAGGTCCGCGTGATTCCGGAGAAGCGGACGATCGCCGACCAGTACAAGAAGGCCGCCCCCACGATCGAGTTCGTCGCGGCAGGGTTTCTCGTCGTCGTGCTCGTCTTCTTTCTGCTGCAGGATCGAGAATCTCTGCGTGACAAGATGCTGCGGCTCGCGGGCCGCGCGCATCTGACCGTCACCACGCAGGCGATCGGTGAGACCTCGCAGCGCATCAGCCGGTATCTGCTGACCATTGCCTTGCTCAACGTCGGGTTCGGTGTGCTCATCGGGCTCGGTCTGTTCGCGTTGCGCGTGCCTCATGCTTCGTTGTGGGGCGTGCTTGCGGGATTGCTCCGCTTCATTCCCTACGTCGGTGCGGTGCTGAGCGCTTCGATGCCGACGATTCTCGCGCTCGCCGTCTTTCCGAACTGGTTCACGGCCCTCGCCGTTCTCGGCCTCTTCATCCTGAGCGATCAGTTGATCGGAGGGTTCGTCGAGCCGATCGTCGTTGGCCACCGCGTCGGCGTTTCGCCGATCGCGCTGCTCGTCGCCGCGATCTTCTGGGGCTGGCTGTGGGGACCTGTCGGCCTGCTGCTCGCGACGCCGATCTCCGTCTGTCTGACCGTCGGCGGAGAGTTCATCCCCGCGCTGCGCGTCTTTTCGATCATGTTCGGGACGGAGGATCCGCTCGAGGGCTATCTCTCGTTCTACAACCGTCTGCTGCTGCGCGATCGCACGGGCGCGATCGCCATCGCCGACCGCTACGCCGAAGCGGCGACGATGGAGGAGATGTTCAACGATCTCTTCATCCCAACGCTGACGTTCGCGCAGGAAGAGTTGAATCGGAAGCGCATCACGCCAGCGCACGATCACTTCATCAAGGATGTGATTCGCGAGTTGATCATTCGCTTCGGAGACCGCAATGCGATGATCGGCGACGCGGAGCGGCACATCGTCGCCGTGTCGGTCGCCGGTGAGCGCCTCTCCCTCGGCACGCTGATGCTGACGCAATTGCTGCGCGCGGAAGGATTCTCGGTCGACTACTTCACCGATCTTCCGGACTCGGAGCTCGTTGCGTTCATCGCAGAAGTGAAGCCCGAGGCGCTGTTCGTCTCGTGCTCGAACCTCGATCACCTCGACTCTGGCTATACGCTGCTGCAGCTCATTGCGTCGAACTTCCCGGAGCTGATGATCGTCGCCGGCGGCTCAGGATTCGCGCGCGATCAGCAGAAGACGATTGGCGCGGGCGCGACGTACGTGCCATCGACGCTGCGCGAAGCCAAGGACGACTTCCTCAATCGCCGCAAGGGATCGCGCCGGAAGGGCCAGCGGTCGATGACGTTCAGCGGGACAAGGTTCCGAGTGCCGCCGCCCGCGTAGCCGGGGTTTCGGGGTTTCATCCTGAGCGAAGCGAAGGATCAACGAAGGCGCCGGGTGAACGTTGCCACGCGCGCAGCGCCTGAAGAACGCGAAGCGCGGCGCGTCACGTTGATCCCTCCGCTTCGCTTCGCTCCGGTCGGGATGGACGCCGGGTGTGCGTTGCCACGCACGCAGCGCCTGAAGAATGGGCAGCGCCTTCGTTGATCCCTCCGCTTCGCTCCGGTCGGGATGGACGCCGGGTTGCCACGCGCGCAGCGCCTGAAGAGCGCGAAGCGCGGCGCCTTCGTTGATCCTTCGCTTCGCTCAGGATGAAACTGCTGGATGAACCGGGCTACCCCGGAGGCCAACCCATGTTGCGGCCGCCGAGGATGTGGAAGTGAACGTGGAAGACGGTCTGGCCGGCGGCCTCGCCGGTGTTCACGACGAGCCGGTATCCGTCGGAGTTGAGGTGCAGCGTGCGCGCGATGTCCGCGGCGCGCGCCAATGTCGTGCCGATGATTGCGGCGTCGCCGTCGCCGAGGTCGTCCATGCTGGCGATGTGCTTGCGCGGGATGATCAACACATGCGTCGGCGCCTGCGGGTTGATGTCCTCGAACGCGAAGACGTCGTCATCTTCATACACCTTGCGGGCCGAGATCTCGCCGTTCGCAATGCGGCAGAAGAGACACCGATCGTTGTTAGCCATGCGGCGATGATATGACGACGCGCTCGATTCCGGCGAGATCGCGAACGATGCCGTCGACGCGATAGCCATGCGACTGCGCGATCCGCCGAACCGCCTCCGCCTGGCCGTAGCCGATCTCCAGAAAGACCCGCGCGCCGCGCGCCGAAGCGTAGATGCGCTCGATCACTTCCGTCCCTTCGCGGCCCGGCGTCAGCGCCATGTGCGGCTCGTGATCGCGCACTTCGGTCGCGAGCGTCTCCACGTCGGACGCAGGGATGTACGGCGGATTCGAGACGATGACGTCGAAGCGCGCGCTCGCAGCATCGAGAACGTCGGAGGCCGCGAGCCGCACGGTTGCCCGATGTGCGTCGCGATTGCGCCGCGTCACCGCCAGCGCGGCGATGCTCGCATCGAATGCGAACACACGGAGATCCGCGCGCTCCAGCGCCAGTGTCACCGAGATGCAGCCGCTGCCGGAACCGATGTCGATCACGCGTGCGCCGCGCGGCGACTGCTGGATGACCGTCTCGACGAGGATCTCGGTTTCGGGCCGCGGAATCAGCGCGCGGTCATCGACATAGAACTCGCGCGAATAGAACTCGGTCCGGCCGCGGATGTACTGGAGCGGCTCGCCGGCGAGGCGCCGCTGGATCAGTGCCTCGATGCGCGGGTCGACGGCCTCATCGCCGTGCGCGAACACCCACGCTGTGGGCTTCCCGGTGATGTCGGCGAGCAGGAGATCGACATCGCGCCGGATCGGGTCGTCGCGAAAGCGCGCACGGACTTCGGCGATGGTGGTCATCGGAGAGACAGACCATGTGCGTAGGAGGCGTCCGCACTCCATCTATGTCGCATCGCCTTCCTCATACGTCAGCTCGAGGAATCGATCCTCCAGCGCGCGATTCTGCCGGAGCTCCGCGGTCGGTCCGGTTGCGATGATCCTGCCGTGGTGAATGATCGCCACGCGGTCGCACACCGCTTCCGCGATGGACAGCGTGTGCGTCGTGAGAAAAATCGTCTTCCCCTGGCCTGCGAGATCGCGCATGAGCTGCCGCACCTGGCGCTGCGCGAGCGCATCGAGACCGACCATCGGCTCGTCGATGATCAGCACCTCCGGCTCATGCACCAGCGCGGAGATGATCACGAGCTTCTGCTTCATGCCGTGCGAGTAGCTCTCGATGCGCGACCCGGCCCATTGTGCGAGATCGAAGTAGCGCAGCAGCTCGTTCGCGCGCGCTTCGCAGGCGCTCCATTCGAGGTGATAGAGGTTCGCGACGAACTCCAGCAGCTCACGGCCGGTGAGTTTTTCGTAGAGGTAGGGCCGGTCGGGGACATATCCGAGGAGAGCTTTCGCTTTTTCCGGAGAAGCGACGACGTCGATCTCGCGGACGTGGACGGTTCCTGCCGTCGGCAGCGACAAGCCGGCGATGATGCGGATCGTCGAAGTCTTGCCGGCGCCGTTCGGCCCGAGAAATCCGAAGATTTCGCCGCGCTCCACGGAAAGGCTGAGATCGTCCACCGCGGTGAAGTCGCCGTACTTCTTCGTGAGATTGCGGATCTCGATCATCGCTTCGTCCGCAGAGTATCATCCGAAAACCTTCGGCTCCCGGAGCCGTACACCTGAATGGCGCAAAGTGAGCAACTCGACGACCGGGCACTGGTCGCCCGCATCCTCGAGGGCGACCGCGACCGCTTCACGCAGCTGGTTGCGCGCTATGAAAAGCGCGTCGTCAACTACGTGTACCGGATCACGCATCGCTATGAAGACGCCCACGATCTCGCCCAGGAAATCTTCGTGAAGGTCTTTCTCGCTCTCGATCGCTACGACCCGAAGTTTCAGTTTTCGACCTGGCTGTTCCGCATCGCGCAGAACAGCGCGATCGATGCGCTGCGGAAGAAGTCGATCTCCGAGGTGCCGCTGGTCCGGCCGGGCGACGAGGAGGAGGGGAAGGAGCGCGAGTTCGCCGATGACGGCGTTTCGCCGTATCGTGCTCTCAGCAACAAGCAGATGAGCGCCGCGATCGAAAAGGCGGTGGAACATCTGCCGCCCGACTATCGGGAGTTGATTCAGCTCCGGCATTATGCGGAGCTGTCGTACGAGGAGATCGCTTCGATGAAGAAGCTTCCCCTTGGCACCGTGAAAAACAAGCTGTTCCGCGCACGGAATCTGCTCAAGGATCAGCTCGAGTCGTATATGGAACCGGTATGAAGACCCAATCGTGTGAGCGGTATCTCGAAGATCCGGAAGCGAACGCGGGCCACCTCGCGGAGTGCGAGGAATGCCGTGCGTTGTTCGGCGAGACAGCCGTCGCGACGAAGCCGCTTCACATCGAGGCACTGCCGCTTGCACCGTGGGAAGGGGCGAAACACCGGCCGTGGCCGCTGGTCGCGCTCGTGGCGTTCGTGTTGCTCGCAGCGTCGGTCGTCTTGTGCAGAATGGCTGGAGTCAGCGCGGCGGAGATCGCGGATCACGTGATCGGATCGATGCAGGCGCGGCGTGCTGCAGTGCTTGGTTGGGCTGATTCTCTCCGCGAGGCGTCACGCGCCGCGCAGATCGGTTTCGTCGCCGCCTTCGTGATCGTGAACGCCGTGCTGATTGCGCTGCTCCGGCGCGCGCCGCGGGGGATCGATGCGTAGGATTCTCCGGCTCTTCCTGCCGTTGACGATCGTCGCCGCGAGCCTGGTCACGGCGATGATCGCCGCACCGCATCCCGGCAATCAGCTCGAGATGCCTTTCCCCCTCGAGCATGCCGCATCGATGATGCAGGAGTCCGCGGTGACGGTGTCGTTGATCGCCGTCTGGCTGCTCGCAGCCGTCGGGCTCACGCTCATGAGCGGCCGCGAAGTGCGGTCGTCATCGATCGAGTTGCGCCACAGCGCTCTCCATTGCTTCACGCTCGGTCTCGTCGCCGTCACGAGCTTCGTGCTGACCGCGATCGTGTTCAGCTACCTGATTCCGTTCTTCGTCGGCGTGCCGCTGCTGTTCATGCTCGCGGTGTTCGCGGTGATCACGAAGATCTACGGACTCGTCGCCGTGTTCCACGCGCTTGGTGCTCTGATCGGCGGCGCGCGCACACGCGATGAGCTTGCGTCGCGCAACTGGCTCCGCGGCGATCTCGCTCTCGCCGTCCTCGGCCTCGTCGTTCTCGGTGCGCTGCGCCTGATCCCCGTCGTCGGACCGGTGATCTGGGCAGGCGCATCGGTGTTCGGCGTCGGCAGTGCACTCGCGACGAAGTTCGGGCGCCGGGAGCCGTGGTTCCTCGCCGTGCGGACCGCGTAGGTTTCCTACACGTTCTCCACGATCGCCCGCCCGAATTCCGAGGTCGACACTTTCGTGGCTCCTTCCATCTGGCGCTCGAGATCGTAGGTGACCTTCTTCTGCGAGATCGTTTTCGCCACCGCGTTCTCGATCGCCTCGGCCGCTTCGAACCAGCGGAGGTGGCGCAGCAGCATGACGCCGCTGAGAATCAGCGATCCCGGATTGATCATGTCCTTGTTCGCATACTTCGGCGCGGTGCCGTGGGTCGCTTCGAAGATCGCCACTTCATCGGACTCGTTCGAGCCCGGCGCCATCCCGAGGCCGCCCACCTGCGCGGCGAGTGCATCGGAGAGATAGTCGCCATTGAGGTTCGTCGTCGCGATGACCGAGTACTCCGAAGGCCGCAGTAGAACCTGCTGGAACATGGAATCGGCGATGCGATCCTTGATCACGATCTTTCCCGCCGGCGCGGCGCCCGTCACTTCCGACTCCGGAATCGTGATGTCGCCGAACTCCTCCCGCGCGACGGCGTAACCCCAATCCTTGAACGCCCCCTCGGTGAACTTCATGATGTTGCCCTTGTGAACGAGCGTGACGGAGTCGCGCTTCGTCGCGATCGCATACTGAATCGCTTTCCGCACCAGCCGCTTCGATCCGAACTCCGACACGGGCTTGATTCCGATTGCCGACGCTTCGCGAATCTTGCTCGTGGTCCGGCGCTCGATGTCGTTGATGCAGGCGATGATCCGGTTCGCTCCGTCGCTTCCCGCGGGCCATTCGATGCCCGCGTAGACGTCTTCCGTGTTCTCGCGGAAGATCGTCATGTTGACCTTCTGCGGTTCGCGAACCGGAGAGGGAACGCCGTCGAAGTACCGCACGGGGCGCACGCACGCGTAGAGATCGAGCACCTGACGCAGCGTCACGTTGAGAGAACGAATACCGCCGCCGACGGGTGTCGCGAGCGGCCCCTTGATCGATACGCGATAGTGCTGCAGCGCGTCGATCGTCGCCTGCGGCAGATACTCGCCGAACTTCTCGTTCGCCTTGTCGCCGGCGAACACTTCGTGCCAGTGAAACTGCCGCTTGCCGCCGTACACCTTCTTCACCGCCCCGTCGAGGACGTATTGCGTGGCCTTCCAGATGTCGGGCCCGGTGCCGTCGCCTTCGATGTAGGGAATGATCGGATCATCAGGAACGACGATCTGGTTCTTCTCGTAGCCGATGCGCGTGCCGGTGACAGGAGGTGTCATGCGGCGAGAGTAATGAAAACGCCATGTGCAGGACAAGCTCTCGTGGAACGATGAACGAGGAACGATGAACGATGAACGTGGCGCCCGGCGGGATCTGGACCCGCTCCAACGCGGATCTACTGCAGTAAGGATCGGAGGAGTTTCAGGTTCTTTCGATCGCTCACGTTCTCCACGGTCTTCGGCGTCTCGATCAGCTTCGGGATTCGGAGGAAGCGCGGATCGTTGAGCACGAAGGCGAATGCATCGAGTCCCAGTTCGCCCTTCCCGATGTGCTCGTGACGATCGACGCGTGAGCCCACTCCCTTTTTCGAGTCGTTGATGTGAAAGGCGCCGACGTTCTCCGCGCCGACGTGCTTCTCCATCTCGTCCATCGCGCGGTCGTAGCCGTCGCGCGTCCGGATGTCGTATCCCGCGGCGAAGATGTGGCAGGTGTCGATGCAGATGCCGACGCGGCTCTTGTCGTCGACGATCGACATCACGCGCCCGAGCTCCTCGAAAGTGCAGCCGAGGCACGTTCCCTGTCCCGCTGCGGTCTCGAGCAGCGTGACGGCTCGATGCGCCGGAAGCGCGGCGTGAATCCGATCGAGTGAGCGCGCGATCTGATCGAGTCCGGCGTCCGCGCCGGCGCCGAGGTGTGCGCCGGGATGAAGTACGACACCGTATGCATCGAGCTGCTCGGCGCGGTCGAGCTCGTCGATCATCGCGGCGATCGACTTCGCATGGAACTCCGGGTTCGTCGTGGCGAGATTGATGAGATACGACGCGTGCGTGACGATCGGCCGCACGTGCCGCTTCTCGCTGAACATGCGGATGTCATCCGCCGTGAGCGTTTTTCCCTTCCACTGATTCGAGTTCTTCGCGAACATCGCGAGTGCGGTCGCGTTGATCGCGGTCGCTCGCTCGAAGACGGTGTGCAGCCCGCCCTTCGTCGAAAGATGAGCGCCGATGAGATCGCCGGGAGCGTCAGAAAACGCGAAACGGGCCATGACCGTTAAGTTGGTTTTCGGGGGTCACACCTGGAAAATCAACTTAACGGGGGCGCAGTTAAGTTGATTTTCCAGGTGTGACCCCCGAAAACCAACTTAACGTTGCTATTGCAGTTTGAAATTCACGGTGACGGTGTAATAGACGTCGATGGGCTCGCCGCGGTATGTGGCGGGGCGGAACTTCCACTGCTCGACCGCTTCGCGCGCGGCTTCGCCGAGACCGTACGGGAGGTCCTTGATGATCTCGACGTTGTCGATCGTGCCGTCTTTGCGCACGATTCCCCGGATCACCACCGCGCCGGCGACGTTGGCCCTGCGGGCAAGTGCCGGATAGCGCGGGATGACCCGATCCGTCTCCTCGGGCTGCGTTCCTCCGGCGGGCACGGCGGCATAAACGCCCGCCGGCTCCGGCGTGGGCTCGGGTGACGTGGGCGCCGTCGCCTGCGGAGGAGGCTCTTCGCGCGCGGTCTCCGTCGCCGCGGTGGATGTTGCCGGCGACGACGTCGTGGCGACGTCGAGCTGCCTCGTGCCCGCGCCCGTCACATCGACCGCATCGATGTCTGCATACGCGACCTGGTTCTGATAGTCGATCGCGTAGAAGTCGTGATCGCGCGTGAAGATGTGCACCTGCGATGCGGCGGGCAACTCGCCGATGACGGGATAGAAGATGCCGGGCCCGGCGTAGAGCTGCGTTCGCTCGGCGATGATGCCGGCCAGCGGCGGGAGCTTGCGAATCGCGGCATAACGCGCGAGTCGCGCCTCGCGCTCTTTCGTCCGCTCGAGCGAGCTGCGCTCGGCCCAGCCTGTGAGCCCATCCTCGTTCTGCACACGCACCCACGCGCCGCGATCTTCGATCAGCGTCAGCTTCTCGCCGGAGGAGGCGGTGGCGACGACCGGCGCCTTCGCGTTCGGCTCGGTGCGAATGCGGATTCGCAGCGGGAGAACGGTGAAGGTCTCGATCGTCGCCGCAGGAGCCGTCGTCGCGCGCCGCGGCGTCAGGATGATCGCCGCGAGCAGCGCGAAGAAGATCACGCCGAGGAGGATGACGACCAGAAGGCCGCGATTGTGGCGCGTGTGCGCGTCCGCTGCCATCGAGCCGGTTACTTCCGTCGTCCTTTCATCAGAACGTACATGATCGCTTTCTGCACGTGCAGACGGTTCTCCGCTTCGTCATAGATCACGGAACACGGCGAGTCGATCACTTCAGCCGCAACCTCTTCGCCGCGGTGCGCCGGGAGACAGTGCATGAAGATTGCCTCCTTCTTCGCCAGCGACATCACGCGCTCATTGACGATCCACCCCTCGAAGTCCTTCTGCCGCTTGGCGGCCTCCGCCTCCTGGCCCATCGATGCCCAGACGTCCGTCTCGACGATGTCCGCGTTCCTGACCGCTTCATCGATGGAAGTCGTGATGATCATCTTCGTGCCGGCGTGATCTGCATCGGCCTGCGCTTTCGCCACGACCGAAGGATCGGGTGCATAGGCCGGCGGAGTTGCGATCGCGACATCCATGCCGAGTTTCGGTCCGCCGAACATCAGCGAGTGGGCCATGTTGTTGCCATCGCCGATGTAGGCGAGCTTCCGCCCTTTCAGGTCGTGGCCGAACTTCTCCCACGCGGTGAAGTAGTCGGTCATCGACTGGCACGGATGCGAGAGATCGGTGAGACCGTTGATGACCGGCACGCTCGCGTACTCCGCGAGGTCGGTCACGGTCTTGTGCGCGAACGTGCGCGCCATGATGCCGTCGACGTAGCGCGAGAGAACTTTTGCCGTGTCGTAGATCGGCTCGCCGCGGCCGAGCTGGATATCGCGCGATGAGAGGAAGAGCGCGTGGCCGCCGAGCTGGAACATCCCCACCTCGAACGAGACGCGCGTGCGCGTCGATGATTTCTCGAAGATCATCGCCAGCGTCTGCCCCTGCAGAGCCGTCGTGAACTTCTCGGGATCTGCCTTCATGTCGCGTGCGATCTCGAAGATCTGCATCACTTCGTCTGCTGAATAGTCGTGAATCTCAATGAAGTCTTTGTGTCGCATGTCGCGGCGCATTCTACGCGGGCGTATGATTTTCGGCACTTCCCTCATGTTTCAGGTTCCGATGAACGAGCTGGCGGTGGAGGTGGCGCTCTCAGGCTGTGAGCCGGAGGAGCACTTCGTCTACCTTTCCACGCACTCCGAACGGCGCGAGGGGCCGGAGACGATGGAGGATTACCTCAATGGCGGCCGGCGCTTCTTTCCGATGATCGCTGCCGGCGTCGCGAGGATGGTGAACCGCGACGAAATCGTCTGGGTGCGTTACGAGAAGCTCCCGACGGCGATCGCCGAGACCACGATCGTCGAAAAGCTGACGATCCTCGAACTGACCGACGGCACGAGGATCGAAGGAATCGTCCCGATCGACCGCCCTCGCGAGTTCTCGCGCATCTCGGACGTGCTGAACGACCTGAGCGAGTTCTTCATGCGGATCGACGACGAGGCGGACACCTATTACGTGAACAAGAAGTTCATCCGGCTCGTGATACCGCGGTAGGGCTGCCTGCTGTCTTCAAACGACCATCGCGTCCAGGCCGGCAGGCTTCATGATCCGCCGCACGGGGGCCACCTTTTCGATGAGGTCGTCGAAGTAGTTCCAGTTGAAGAGGCCGTCGTCGCTGCGGGGATCGAGCAGGTAGAACGCGAGACGTGCCAGCGGCTGGTTGAGGCGCACGAGGAATGTGCCGGCGGAGATCGATTCCTCGCCGCTCTTCCATTTTCCGGCGAGCGTCAGCTCGTTGTGTTGCTGGAACTCTTCTTCTGACTTTTTCGCCTCGCTGATCACGAAGCGCTCGACGTCCAGCCGCGCCTCGTTGTTCAACTTCTCGACGACGATTCCATGGGCCAGCAGATTCTCGATCGCTTCCGTCGCCGCGGCATCGATGAGATAGGCGAAGGGAACATCGGCGCGTTCCGTCGTTTTGAAGATCCCGAAGTCGGTCATCTTCACCGGCACGATCTCGCCGCCTCGCGTGATCATGCCTTTGCCCGTCTCCGGATCCGGCGCGCCGGATCCTGGTTCCGCCGCGATGCAGCGCTCCCATAGGATCTCCACGCCGTCTTTCCACTTCGCGATTTCGAAGCGAACCCCCTGCTTCTTCAACTTTCCGCGGCGGATCCTCTCCTCGGCCTTACTAACAATCCGCTGCATCTTGCGCCCGTACCGCACGACCGCGTTCGCGATCTCGTGCACGAACTGGTAGGTGACCTCCACGCGCGACCTGAAGTCGATGTAGCTGTACGCCTCCGACAGAATCGTGAAGCGATTGCGCAGGCCGCCATAGTTCGTTCCGAACCGCGGCCGGCCGTCGAACGTGTACCACCCCTTCTCGGGTGTGAGCTGATCGGCGAAGTTTCCGTAGTAGTACGTCTCTTTCTCGTGCTCCTTCCTCATCCGCTCGCTCAGCCAGGGGAAGAGCGTGCCGCGCGCGAAGCTGGTGATGTCCTCGTCGACGTTCGCGTTCAGGGAGGGCGCGTAGGTCAGGTGATAGCCGTGATAGGAACCATTCGTCGTGTGCAGATCGACGAATACGAGCGGATCCCAGCGCCGGAAGACGTTGCTGATCAGGCCGCGCGCTTCCGGCGATTCGAGCTTCATCGCATCGCGATTGAGATCGAGTCCCTGCGCGTTCTCGCGCGTGCCATAGCCGTTGAGAGGACCCATCTGCGTCGGACGGTGGTCCGTGGCCATCGCTTCGTTGCCGTCCGCGTTGTAGATCGGCGCCACGAGAAAAATGACGTCGTCGCGAAGCTTGCGGTGCGTCGTGACGAGGTCACGCAGGAACATCTGCGCGGCCTCCTTCCCCTCGACTTCACCCGCGTGAATGTTGGCCATGATGAAGACGACCGGCAGCCCGGCCGCGCGTGCCGACGCGGGATCGGCAACTCCCGGCGGTCCGGCGATGACGAGAGGCAACGCGCGTTCTTCGTTCGTCGTGGCGAACGTCTCGACGCGGATCTCCGGATCGAGCTGCTGAATCGCTGCGACGAATTTCATGACGTCGTCATAGCGCGACGTCGAGAGGAAGTTGCTGGTTTCGGCGACGGTCTGCGGCAGCTTCATTTCGAGGACTCCTCTTCTCGCAACTTCTCCAGGTGTGCAGTGATCTGGATCTCGGCCGCGCGCTCGAGGCGTGGATCGAGATCGGGATAGATGACTCTGCGAATGTCCGCCGGCGTCCGCGCGCCGCCCGCCATCGCGGCGATCACCTGCTGCTCGCGCTGCAGACGGTGGGCGATGTACTCGTCGATCAGAGCGAGCGCGTCGTCGCGTGTCGGTCCATGCGCGGGCCAGATCCGTTTCGGCTCGCGCGCACGCAGCCTGCGGAGCGACGCGATGTAATCGCGCATGTTGCCGTCGGGCGGAAAGATCGTCGTCGTGCCGGAACCGAGGATGGTGTCGCCGGTGAAGAGATCGCCGGCGGAGGTGAGGTAGCAGACATGTTCGGCGGTGTGGCCGGGGGTGGCGATCACTTCCAATCCTTCGATCACCTCGCCATCCGAGACGATGCGATCGGTCGCGTCGAGCACTCCCGGCGGCGCGATGATCTGCGCGCCGCTGCGCTCCTTCAGAGGAAGCGCGGCGGGTGCGTGATCTCCATGCCGGTGCGTGATGAAGATGGAGCGGACGCGCGGCATCTCCGCGAGGATTGCATCGATGTGCGACTCGATTGCAGGACCGGGATCCAGGATGATCGAGTCGCCGAGCAGATAGGTGCGCGTTCCGTCGAGCGTGAACGGCCCGGGATTCGGTGCGGTGATGGAGCGGATGTTCACGGCAGCGTCGGTTTTCCGTTCACCAGAATCGGCTGCACCGGTTCGATGATCGCCCCGCGGCGCGATGCGATCAGGGCATCCGCAGTTTCGAAGCCGCGCAGCGCCTCGAGGTTCCTGATGGTCGGAAAGACCATCTTCAATTCGGCGAGCGCGCGGTCCGGCGTGATCCACAGCGCATCCACCGCTTCATTTCCGTCGAAGGTGGCTTCCGTTCCGTGGTCTGCTTTCGCGAGATAGAACCAGGTGTCGAATCGCTTCGGTGCGCCGGCGGGCGTGATCCATCGCGAGGTGAGGACGAGACGCGAGGGATCGTCGATCGAGATGCCGGTCTCTTCGCGCGTCTCGCGAATCGCGGTGATGCGCATGTCGCCGCCGTCGCTCTCCTCGACCGCGCCGCCCGGGAACACCCACGCGTCTGGGACGAAGCTCGCGTTTTGATGGCGGCGGATCATCAGCACCTCCAGCGGCGCATCGCGAAGAAGGATGAGACTCGCGGCGGGAATCGCCTCGACTAGCATGACTGCCACCCGACCCACTCTTCGCCGCCGGGACCTTTCTCCTTCTTCCAGATCGGAACGGTCAGCTTGATGCGGTCGATCAACGCGCGGCATGCGTCGAACGATTCGCCACGATGAGGCGACGAGCAGACGATGGCAATCGATGAGTCGCCGACGTCGAGATGACCGAGGCGATGCAGGAGCGCGATCGCCACGTCCGCATACTCGGCGGAGACGTCGCGGACGATTTTCTCCAGCTCCTTCTCCGCCATCGGGCGATATGCGTCGTAGAAGATCGATTCGACGGCGTGTCCTTCATGGTGATTGCGGACGACGCCTTCGAACAGGACATACGCACCGTCGGACGGGCGCATCACGCGGCGGATGAGCGCAGCGGTGTCGATGGGATCGTCGGTGAGGTAGCTCATCCGCCCGCCACCGGTGGAATGAATGCCAGCTCGTCGCCGTCACGGAGCTCGACATCGGGCGGCTCGTACGACTCGTTCACCGCGGTCATCGGCGGCTGCTCGTAATCGCGGAGT
>JAJPHC010000031.1 GCA_021325515.1 Acidobacteriota bacterium | reverse complement strand
ATTCTGCGTTCTGCGTTCTGCGTTCAATCTCTGGTGCGGTCTTGCTGCGCTGGGATCCGCAAGATCTTCGAAATCACCCACTGAAAAGTGTGAAGCCCCAGAATTCAAAATGAAAAATGGAAGGCCGCGTTGGCCTCCCCAAAAAAATGCGGCGCGCCGGTGGGCGGCGCGCCGCGAGAACTTACCAGCAGCGCTCACTCTCGAAAGCCGGCACCGTTGGAACGTCCGGCCTCCGGGTGGGCCTGCCGCTGGTCAGCTGCAATACACTCAACCTAAATGCTCCGCCGCCTTCTCGTCGTGATCCTGCTCACAGTTTTTTCCTGTCATCGGGTGACGGAACGGAAACGGGTCGTCTTCATCGGCCTCGATGGCGCCGACTGGCAGCTCCTCGATCGATTCATGGCCGGCGGCACCATGCCGAACCTCCTAAGCATCGTTCATGCCGGAGAAAAACGGGTGATGCTCACCCAGCACCCGCCCCTCTCCCCTCTCGTCTGGACGACGATGATGACCGGCGTCTCGCCTCTCGATCATCGCATCCTCGACTTCGCGCGCTTCAACCCGATGACCGGCGAGAAGGAGCTGATCACCAGCGACGAGCGGCGCGTTCCCGCCATCTGGAACATGCTCACGATGAAAGGTCAACATGTTGACGTGATCGGCATGTGGGCAACGGAGCCTCCGGAGAACGTCAACGGCACGATCGTCTCCGACCGGCAGGTCGAGGGGCACAGCACCGACCCCTGGCAGCGGATGCTCGAACAGACCGAAAACGTCCGGCGCGCCGCGCAGTCTGCCATCGCAAAGGACAATCCCGATCTCGCGATCGTCTACTTTCAGGGGACGGACATCATCGGCCATCTCTACGCGTCGTCACCGGAGCATGCGGACGACGTCCGCCGCTACTTCGCCCGCATCGACGCCATCCTCGGCGAGTACGCGAAGAGCGGCGCGGAGCTGGTGATCGCCTCCGATCACGGCTTCGCCTGGGATGACGCGGCGAAGATCAGAGTCTCCAGCACTGCGGTCGCCACCGCGGCGAAATGGCATCGCGATGAAGGAATCCTCGTCGTCCCCAAAGGGGCGCCGGCGTGCGCGGCGGCGCAGTGCATCACGCCGATGCTGCTGCAGATGCTCGGGCTGCCTCCGGACGTCGGCGGGTACCGCCGCGAGTGGCGGCAGACCAGGGCGCCGGCCGCCTCGCACGATGGCAAGCAGAACGACGAAGCGATCGCGAATCTGAAGGCGCTGGGGTACATCGGCAGCAGCGAGTCCGCGCATGCGCCGGCGTCGTACAAGGGGACCCGCACCGCGGCGTCTTTCGACAATGAAGCGCTCATCCTGCTCGAGCAGCATCGCGATGAGGAGGCGATCAAGGCGTTCGAAGCAGCGCTGCAGATCGATCCGCACAGCGCGAGCGCGCTGTGGAACCTCAGCGAGCTGCTGCATCGTAAACATGTTGACCTTCCTCGCGCGGACCGGCTGCTGGACGAAGCGATCTCCATCGACGCGACGCAACCGCACTGGCTGATGATGCGCGGCCGTTACCGGATGGAGAAGCGCGACTGCCGCGGCGCACTCGACGATTTTCATCGCGCGGCGCCGATCGCCGGCGACAACGCGCTGCTCTACGCTTCGATCGGCGCGGCGAGTCTCTGCCTCGGCGACGAGGCCGGCGCGCGCACCGCATTCGAGAAGTCGCTGGCCATCGATCCCGCTCAGCCGCAGTTGCGTGCCATGCTCCGCTGATGCGCATCCTCATCCTCGCACCCCGTCCTCCCTGGCCGCCGATCGACGGCGGGCGCCTGGCGATGGCTCGCCTCGCGGAAGGACTCGCACACGCGGGAGCCGACGTCGAGGTGCTGGCGCTGAATCCGAAGAAGCATCGCGTCGATCCGGGCGGCGCGCCGCTGCCGTTGCGCGCGGTCGACATCGACACGTCGCGGCCGTCTCTGGGTGCGTTGCGATCCGCGCCGCTTCTCGTCGCGCGATTCGTGTCGGAGCATTTCCGCCGTGCGCTCGATGAGACCATCCGCCGGTTCCGGCCGGACGTCGTCCAGATCGAGAGCCCGTTTCTCCTCCCCTACGCGCGGCAGGCGAAGAGCGCGCTCGTCGTGCTGCGGTCGCTGAATGTCGAGTTTCAGATCTGGGAGCGGCTCGCCGGGCAGTCGCGGAATCCGCTGCGCCGTGCCGCGTTGCGGGCCGTTGCCGCGTCGCTGCGGCGGTATGAGGTGCGGCAGCTCGACACGCCCGACGCGATCGTGACGATCACGCGCGATGATGCCGCGACCTTTCGCGCGCTGGGCTGCACGAAGCCGATTCATGTCGCGCCGTGCGGCGTCGCCGTGGGGCCGCCGTCCGAGCCCGAGCCTCTGACCGCAGGCTTCATCGGCTCGCTCGATTTCCGGCCGAATCAGGAGGCGGTGCAGTGGATCGTTAGCCGCCTCTGGCCGCTCGTGCGCTCGAAGCTTCCTGCCGCGCGGCTCTCGATCGCCGGGAGCTCGCCGCCCTCCTGGTTGCGCGATGCCGCGTACGTCGGGCCTGTGCCCGATGCGAATGCCTTCATGGCGCGCCAGTCCGTGATGCTCGCGCCGCTGTTCGCGGGCGGCGGAATGCGGATCAAAGTGCTCGAGGCCATGGCCCTCGGCAAGCCGGTGGTGGCCACGACGCTCGGCGCAGGCGGAATCGATGTGACGCCGGGGCAGGACATCATGATCGCGGACGATCTCGCGTCATTCGCAGATGCGGTGGTGCAGCTCCTTCAGGATCCCGTCGCAGCAGCGCGCCTTGGGCACGCCGCGCGGGAGTCGGTGCGCACGCGATACGACAACCAGGCGATCGCCCGCGCCCTCCTGGGATTTTACGGAGAGAGGTGAGCACCGCGGACGAGACGTCCGCGCCCCAACCCAGCGGAGTGCGGACGCCTCGTCCGCACACTCTCACACCACAAACCACCGCAGACGGGACGTCCGCGGACGCCTCGTCCGCACACTCCTGCACCACAAACCACCGCGGACGGGACGTCCGCGCTCCAACCCAGCGGGGTGCGGACGTCTCGTCCGCACACTCTCACACCACAAACCACCGCGGACGGGACGTCCGCGCCCCAACCCAGTGGGGTGCGGACGTCTCGTCCGCACACTCCTGCACACAAACCACCGCGGACGGGACGTCCGCGCCCCAACCCAGTGGGGTGCGGACGCCTCGTCCGCACACTCCTGCACCACAAACCACCGCGGACGGGGCGTCCGCGCTCCAACCCAGTGGGGTGCGGACGCCTCGTCCGCACACTCCTGCACCACAAACCACCGCGGACGAGGCGTCCGCGCCCCAACACAGCGGAGTGCGGACGCCTCGTCCGCACACTCTCACACCATCGCGGCGATTGCGATCAGGATCCGCGCGGGCAACAGCCAGGCGCGGCCATAGCGCCGGCCGCCCCAGGTCAGGAGATCTGCGGCCAGGATCCTACGGTGCAGCGCATTGTTAGCCTTGATCGTGCGGCCCAGGCCGTGGACCACGCGCGCTTCGGGGACGATGCACACCTCCCACCCGGCCGCGCGCGCCGCGAGCGAGAAGTCGATGTCCTGGCAGTAGAAGCGATACGTCGTGTCCAACGGACCGCACCTCTCCCACACCTCGCGTCGAAAGGCCATCGCCGCACCGCTGACCCAATCGACCTCTCTTCGCGGCTCGCTTCGCTTCCGCCGGAAGTGCCGCGCGAATCTCCCCGCACCGCTAACAGCCGCCAGCATCCACAGCAGCGTCGGCGCCGCCCCGCCGCTCCACTGCGGCGATCCATCCTCATTGAGAAGTTGCGCGCCAACGACACCCAGCCGCGGATTCGCATCGAACGCCCGCAGGAAGGCCACAAGCGCGTCCGGCTCGACGACCGCGTCGCTGTTGAGCAGCACGATGATCTCGCCCGTCGATGCCGCAACTCCCGCGTTCGCGGCAACCGCGAACCCGCGATTCTCCTCGAGCCGGAGAACGTTTTCACCAAGCAGCTCGGCGGTCCCGTCGGTCGATCCGTCATCGACGACGATCACCTCCGCATCGCGCACCGCACGAACACACCGCTGCGTCATCGCCGCCGTGTTGTAGGTCGGAATCACGACCGAGACGCGCGTCACGATCCCTGCGCCTTGTACTTCGCGATCACTTCGGCCGACGGCCCGTCGGCGGCGATCTCTCCCTTCGCGACCCAGATCGTGCGCGAACAGAAACTCTCGATCGCTTCGAGCTCGTGCGACACGAGCACGACCGTCGAGCCGCGCGCCACGAATCCTTCGATGCGCGTCTTGCACTGCCGTTTGAACGCGCCGTCGCCGACCGCGAGGATCTCATCGAGGAGAATCGTCTCGGCGTCGATCGTGGTCGCGACCGCGAACGCCAGCCGCGCGACCATGCCCGTCGAATAGGTGCGCAGCGGCGCGTCGATGAACGCCTCGAGTCCCGAAAACGAGATGATCTCGTCGAGCCGCGAGCGCATGTACGCGCGCGAGCAGCCGAGGAGCGCGCCTTTGAAGAAGATGTTCTCGCGGCCGGAGAGCTCGGCCTCGAAGCCGGTGCCGAGCTCCATCACCGGAGCCACGGTGCCGCGCGTGACCACCACGCCCAGCGACGGAGTGATGATCCCGGCGGCGACGCGCAGCAGCGTCGACTTCCCCGCGCCGTTGGCGCCGATCATGCCGACCGCCTCGCCATGGTGAATCGCGAGACTCACGTCGCGCAGCGCGTAGAAGTAATCCGCCTTCGCGTGACCCTTCACCGCACGAATCGCCGCCTCTTTCAGGCTGCGGACCTTCGTCTCGCGATACCGCACGCTCACGCGCTCGAGCTCGATGACGTTCATAAATGCGCGTGGAAGCGCGGCGCGAGGTACCGGAAGATCATCCAGCCGATGATCAGCGAGCCGAGTGACGTCACGACGGCGATCAGCAAAGTCATGCGCGCGGGAATGATCGCGTAATAGATCGGATCGCGCACGATTTCGACGAGGTAGACGAGAGGATTCAACTTGATCATCCAGCGAAACCGCTCCGGCACCACCGAGATGGGATAGATGATCGGCGTCAGATACATCAGCGCCGGCAGCCCCGCCTGCACCATCTCGCGGATGTCGCCGAAAAAAATCGACACGGCCGTCAGGCCGAGGGAAATGCCGAGGGTGAAGATCCAGACGATGGTGAGGCTGACCGGCAGAAAGAGCAGCGCCGGCCGCAGCGGCACTCCGGTAATCGCCATGATGGCGAAGAGCACGACGAGCGACAGCGCGAGATTCACGAGGCCGGAGACGGTCGATGCGACGGTGAAGACCGAGAGCGGCACACGCACGCGCTTCATCAGCGGCCCGTTCCAGGCGATGCCGGCCATGCCGTTCACGATCGTCTGCGCGAAGAAGTTCCAGGCGACGTAGGCGGAGAGAAAGTACGTCTCGTAATGCGGCGTGCGGGTCTGGAACAGCGCGGAGAAGACAATGAGGAAGATCAGCATCAGCAGCAGCGGATGCAGCATCGTCCAGAAGAAACCGAGGAAGGAGCGCTTGTAGCGGACGGTGAGATCGCGATGCACGAGCTCGTAGAGGAGCGACGAGCGATGCGCGATGTCGCGGAGCTCGACGTTCCATTGCAGCGGCTGTCCCGCGATGCTGCGGTGCTCGATCACGGTTGCGTTTGTACCACGGGAGAGGCAGATACAATCGCTGCGCTTGCGCTCACCGATCGACTGGACACGCGGCGCCGGGCGGCCGATGCCGCCGCGGCCGGAGGGCGTGGACATCATCATTCCCGTCTACGGCGCGGCGGAGCTGCTTCGCGCCTGTCTGGAAAGCGTCGGCGCGGAGACGGATCTCACGCGCCATCGCCTTCTCATCATCGTCGACGGTCCGCAGGAGCGCGCGGTCGAAGACGTCCTCCGCGGCCGCGATGTCCTTCGCAATGACACACGCCTCGGTTTCGTCGGAAGTGTGAATCGTGGGATGGCTTCGTCGGCGCGCGATGTGATTCTTCTCAATAGCGACACGGTCGTGACGACCCGCTGGGTCGAGAAGCTGATCGACGCTGCCTGTTCGCGCGGCGACATCGGCACGGTGACTCCGCTCTCCAATCACGCGACGCTTTGCTCCGTTCCGCGCCCGTTCGAGGAGAACCTGCTGCCGCGCGGATACGATGCGCGCTCCTTCGCCGCGCTCATCGAGCGTTGCTCCGCGCGCGAGTATCCGCGCCTGCCGACCGCGGTCGGCGTCTGCATGTACATCCGGCGCGCGCTGCTCGACGACATCGGATTCTTCGACGCGGAGCGCTTCGGCCTCGGCTACGGCGAGGAGAACGACTTCTGTTTCCGCGCGCTGGCGCGAGGGTGGATTCATGTCGCCGACGATGCGACGTTCATCGGCCACGCGGGGCATGGAAGTTTCGGAACGTCGCGCAAGGCGCTGCAGAAATCGGCCGCGGCTGCGCTTCGGCGGAAGCATCCGCGATACATGGCAACGATCGCGGAGTTCATGCGGCGCGATCCGCTGCGGGATGTCCGGGCACGGATCACCGCCTGCCTGCGGGGCCGGGACGTCCGCACGTCGACGCGGCACGTCGTGCATCTCGTGCATGGCTGGCCGCCCTTTCAGCATGCGGGGACGGAGTTGTACGCCTACTGGCTCGTGCGCCAGCAGCAGCGGGAGCACGGCGTCGCGGTGTACGCGCGGGCCGACGCGCCGCATCGCGAGCACGGCGAGGCGATCGAATATTGGGACGAGGGCGCGCGAGTGCGGCTGGTGGCGAACAACTTCACGTCGCGCAATCCGGTCGTGCGCAACGCCATCGCGGACGGCGTTCTGGAGCGTGACTTCGAGCGCTTCCTTCGCGAAGAGAAGCCGGACCTGCTGCACGTGCACCATCTCGCGGGACATGCCTTCAGCCTGATCGCCGTCGCCAAACGCCTCGGCATTCCCGTAGTGCTGCAGATTCAGGACTGGTGGTTTCTCTGCGGCCGGGTGAATCTGCTGGATCGGAACGGAAACCGCTGCAGCGGCCCGGGGCTGATGAAGTGCGCCGCATGCCGGACTCTGACGAATGTGCCGATGGCTAACGTTCCGCTGCACTTCCTGCGGCGGCGGGCTGCCCGCGCCGCCCTGCGCGCATGCGATGCGTATGTCGCCGGCTCCGAAGCGATCAGGCGGGACTACGCGGGGATGATCGATCCGGCGAAGCCGTTCCATGTCCTCCCCTACGGCGTCGACATCGAACCGGCGGAGGCCAATCGCCCGCCGGCAGCGCTGCCGGTCCGCTTCGGCTACGTCGGCTCGATCGCGCCGCACAAGGGAGTACACACCGCCGTCGAAGCGATGCGCGGCGTCCCTAACGCTTCGCTGCACCTCTGGGGCGACGCGGCCGCGCTGCCCGATTACGTCCGCAGGCTGCAGGAGCCGGCGGTCATCTTCGAGGGGCGTTTCGCGGAGGAGGAGAAGCCTCGCGTGTTCGGCGCGATGGATGTGCTGATCGTCCCTTCGATCGGACTCGAGTCCTTCGGCCTTGCCGCGCGCGAGGCAATGGCCTGCGGCGTGCCGGTGATCGCGACCCGCGGCGGGGCATTGTCGGAAATGCCGGCGGCCGCATTCTTCGAGGCCGGCGATGCCGCGGCGCTGCGCGTGATCCTTCAAGGCATCGTGCAGCGACCGTCGATCATCGACGAATGGCGGGCGGCGCTCATTCCGCCGAAGCGGACCGAGGAGCATGCCGCGGAGATCCGGCGCGTATACGAGGCTCTGCTGTCGCGATGATCCGCACGATTGCCAACGTCATTCGCGGCGAAGGACTCGCCTCCGCGGTTCGCAGGGGGGCGGAGCGGATTGCCGACGGCATGCGCCTGCGGCGCCTCGACGATCGCGGGGCGACGATCCGCAACGTCTGCGGCACGCCGGTCGCGGCGCGCTTCGGAGGAGTGCAGGCGCAACTGCTCACGCGCCTCATCGAGGAGCAGAAGCTGCGGCCGGTCTCGTTGACGCGCGGGGACGTCATCCACCTCGAGGGCTACTCTAACACTTCGCTGCACCCGGCGGTCATCAGTGTGCACGACTTCTCCTTTCTCGAAGGCAACCGCGAGCTGCTGCAGCGCGCACGGATCCTCATCTTCCCTTCGCGCTTCCTGCTCGAGCACTACAGGCAGGCCCTCGCCCTGCCCGATGCGGAAATCATCGAGCCCGGCTGCATCGGTGACGACGCGCGCGGCGGCGAGCGAACGGCGTACGCCTATGCGGGAAGCGTCAAACGGCACAAGGGCGGGCATCTTCTGCCGGAGATCATCCGGAGGACCGGCGGCACCTGGCACATCTTCGGCGGCGGCGACCTCGAGCTGCTCCTCCCGTTGCGCCGGCTCGCGAACGTGCACGTCCATGGCTACTACACGAACGGCTCGCTGAGCTCTCTGCTGCGCCGGCATCGCGTGCGCAGGGTCGTGCTGCCTTCGATCGTGCCGGAATCGTTCAGCCTCGCGCTGTCGGAATGCTGGCGCGGCGGTGCGGCGGTCGCCGCATTCGATCACGGCGCGATCGCCGAACGGATCCGAACCCACGGCGGCGGCTGGCTCGCGCCACTCGAGCATGGCGCCGAAGGCCTGGCAGCAATTCTTCGCGAAAGCCCCGACACCCCCATCCCATCACAAGTACAAACCGCGTCCGACGCAGCCCGCCAATACATCGCGATGTATACCCGCCTAGCCCTCCTCCGTTAAGTTGGTTTTTGGGGGTCACACCTGGAAAATCAACTTAACTGCACGGTTCAGCGCCGAGTTAAGTTGATTTTCCAGGTGTGACCCCCGAAAACCAACTTAACTCGGGGTAGTTAAGTTGATTTTCCAGGTGTGACCCCCGAAAACCAACTTAGATGCCGCTGCCGGAGAGGGCGGCGGCTACGCTTGACAGGAGGAGGCGGAGGTCGAGCCAGAGCGACCAGGAGCACATGTACGTCAGGTCGTAGCGGAGCTTCACGGCGGGGCGCGAATCGTATTCCGCGAGGATCTGGGCGAGTCCCGCGATTCCCGGCCGCACGAGACACCGCAGATCGAAGTCGGGCACTTCCTCCATGATCTTCTCCGCGATCTGCGGCTGCTCGGGGCGCGGCCCGACGAGGCTCATGTCACCCGTCAACACATTGACCAGTTGAGGCAGCTCGTCGAGCCGGTAACGCCGCAGCAAGCGCCCGACCCGCGTCGGCGCTCCGTCGCGCATCGAACGGAACTTCCACATGCCGAACGTCGTCCCGCCGAGGCCGAGGCGGGGCTGACGGAGGAAAAGTGGGCGGCCGTCGTCGAGCCAGGCCGCAATCGCAATCGTGATCCAGAGCGGTGACGCGACGACGAGCAACAGCGCCGAGCCGATGATGTCGATCGCGCGCTTGATCGCCGCCCGAATGCCGAAGCCGCAACCGATGCGGACTTCGATCAGCGGCTCGTCGCCCATCCAGCCGAGCACGGAGGAAACCAGCAGTGCGTCGGCGGGCGATGCGAGCAGCATGTAGCCGCGCGGTCCGCGAATCCTCAACAGCTCGAGCCGCCGTTTCAGTTGATCATCCGCGGACACGCAGATCACTTCTTCGATGTCGCGCGCAACATCGCGCACATGCGGATCGTCGAGCGAGCCATAGGCAATCACACGGATCCGCTCGTCGCGCGCACTGCGGATGACGTCGAGAGCGGCGGCCACCTCGCGGCGCTCGCCGACGAGCAGCGTGTCGCGCGGCCGCACCGGCCAGAGGCGCTGCTGGGCCATTCTCCAGAGAGGAAACAGCAGCGCCTCGAACAACGGAACTGCAAAGAGAATCGTGCGCGGCAGCGGACGCTCGAGCAGCGTTCCGCCGATTGCAATCAACGCGATCTGGATGAGAAGCGCGACGCCGAGGATCGGACGTGCGCGAGCCAGGACGCGCGCGCGATAGAAGCCGGCAAGCGCCAGCGCCGCGAGGAACGAGCCGCCGAACAGAAGCGCCGCCCGCAGATCGACCGGCAGCTTTTCGGCGGGAAGCAACGCGCGCGTGAACGGCAGCGGCATCGTCCGCCGCGCGTACACAGCCACCGCGAGCGTCAGCCAGGCGATGCCGAAGTCGCCTGCGATCAGCAGTGCCGTGCGAATCCATCGCTCGCGCGAGCCGGGACGGATCATCGTCCCTCCGCGATCGCAGCGAGCTTGCCAATCGTTTCGTCACGCCCGTAATGCATCACGACCGCCTCGCGGAGCTTCCGCCCAACCTCGGCACGAAGCTGCTCGTCGCCGATCAACTCCACGGCCGCGGCGGCGATCGCCTGCGCGTCCCGCTCGACACGCGCCAGCCGCGTGAGCGGCTCCAATCCGCGCATCGCGGCAGGCGTACCGACGATCGCGCATCCCGCCTCGGCGGCCTCGAGGACCTTGTTCAACTGCCCGCTACCAAAGCGGACCGGCATCAGTGCGACGCGGATGCTGCGGCCGAACGCGGCAACATCCTTGATCGGCGAGACGAGCGTCACTCCCCTTTTCTCCGCCAGCTTCACCAGCGATGGCGGAGCTTCAGCGCCGCCGACGACCATCGTCGACTCCGGACGCAGCACGCGGATCGCGGGCCAGATCTCGTTCAACAACCAGCGCGCCGCGTCCGCGTTCGCGAAGTACGGGAAGCGCCCCCAGAAACCGAAGTCGAACCTGCGCGGCTCTCCATCGAGCGGCGCCGTCTTCACTCCGTTCGGCACCGCAGTCGCACCGCCGAACTCGATCGCTTCCTCTTCGCTGAGGATCACGACATCGTCATATTGCGCCGCGAGCGTCCGCTCGAGTCTCGCCATGCGCCGCTGTTCGATGCTCCAGAGAATCCGCATCGGACCGGCGGCCGCCTTCCACCGTTCCTCCGCGCTCCGCCGCAACGAATCGACGGCGTCCAGCACGCGCTTCCCCGTCAGCGCTCCGGCAACCCACGGATGCATGCGCGACAGGAGCACGACCGTCACGTCGAACTCGCCCGCATCGGCGACGGCACGCTTCCAGTCATAACCCGACGAGAGCAAACACTGCAGCGGCAATCCATCGCGAATGATCGCGATCGCGCCGCGCACGTTCTGCATCAGCGAACGGCGTGCGGCGATGAACCGCACGTGCGAGAACGCCTCTGGAATCCGTCCTTCCGGCGCGACGAGCGTCGCGTCCGCAACTCGTGCGAGTGCCGACAGCCAGATCGTGGCGCGCAAGCGTTCACCGGTGTGAGATGGCCACGGAAATCGCGGCGCAATAACGAGGGCTTTCATGAAGGAGATTCGGACCGTGACGTCGCGGACAGCGTACCGTAGAATGCCGCGCGGAGATGGAGAAGTCCCGAGATGTGGCGATTCTGAGCATCGTCTTGCTCGGCGCCATCATTCTTCCTCTCGCGTTCCGAATCGATCCCACCGACCTGTTCCGCCTCGCGAAGATCGTGACGCTCCGCGCCGAGGCCATCCTGCTCGTCTTCGTGGCGGGAACCGCGCTCATCCTGGGAACGCGGCCGCCGCGCGTGCCATGGAGAGATCCCGCATTCGCGCTCCCCGCCGCCACGCTTTTCATCATCACCGTTCTGACGCTGATGTCGACCAACAGGACTCTGAGCGCAGCGGCGTGGTGGTCGGCAGTGGCAAGCGCCATCGTGTTTTTCGCGACGGTTGCCGCCGCCAGAAAATTCGACACCGTGCTCCTCGCTGCTCCGCTGATCGCCGCGGTGCCGAATGTGGTGCTGATCATTCTCGAAGAATCGCGCGTCTGGATGCCGTTCGGCGAAGAGAAATCGATCGCGCATCATCTGCAGTGCGATGCATTGATCGGGAATCCGAACGAGGCCGGATGCTACTTCGCGGCGGCGGCGCTGGCGTGTGTCGCCTATGCGGTCACTCGCTCACGCACGGCGGGAGTGATCTCCGGTCTTGTCGTCATCGCGGGACTCATCGCAAGCCAGACGCTGACGGCACTCGTCGCGTTCGCTGCGGGGGTGTTCTGCATGGTCGCCGTGATGTCGTGGCGCAATGCGCTGCGCACCGCGGTTGCAGCCGCGGCCGTGGCGCTGCTGCTCGTCCTCTTCGTCTCACCGCTCCGGCAGCGGGTCACACACGTCCGCACCTGGATCGCGCAGGGAGAGTACAACCAGCTATTCACGGAGCGATTCACGTCGTTCGTCGCGGCGTGGTCGATGTTCCGGAGCCATCCTCTCAACGGAGTGGGACCGGGCGCGTTTTCATGGCACTACTACGATGCGAAGATCGCGGCGGAGGAACAATTTCCGTCGCTGCGGCATGCGTGGAATCGCGGCGTGAACTTCGGTGAAGTGCACAACGACTACTTGCAGTCGCTCGCCGAGGGAGGATTGCCCGGCGGCCTTTGCTTCGTGGCCTTGCTCGGCTTTCTCGGCTCTCTCTCGTTCCGGCGCGCGGAGACGCCACGCCAGCGATTCGTCCGAGCGCTCGCGTTGCCGCTTGCAGTGCTGTGGGGAGTGCTGTCGCTCGCGCAGTTTCCGCTCGAGTCGACGGTCGTGCGCACTCTGCTGCTGCATCTCACTGCGATCTGTGCCGGGTGGCGGGAATGATCGCGAGGGTGGCGGCGGCGCTCGTGCTCGCGATTGCGTCGGCCGTGGCGCTCGATCGCGGCGTCATCGAGCCGCTGCGCTGCAGCCACGCCGCCTCCAAGGCCTCGGTGCTCCTCGACTCGCTGTCCGAGGCAACCGACATGCGGAGGCGCGCAGTGGCCGCGCGCGTGCTCGATCGCCTGCAGGACTGCGAGCAGATCTCACCGCCCGACGTCACGATTCCGTTCGCACAGGCGGTCGCCGAGGAAATGTCGGAAAACGAGCAGGCGGCGATCGCCGCCTATCAGCGCGCACTTCAGATCGACCGGCGGCCGGAGATCTACTTCCGGCTTGGAGTCGTGCAGCTTGCAGCACTCGATCGCAACGGCGGCATCGAGAGTCTAACCCGCGCCTGCACCTTCGATCCAAGACTGCTGGGGGAGATTCCCTACGAGGATGTGCGGCGGGAAGTGCAGGAGAGGATTCGGGCGAGGTATGGGGCTGACTGGTGAGGGATGGCAGGATGGGACCGATGGGACCGATGGGACCGATGGGACCTATGGGACCTATGGGTGGCTACCTATCCGTCCCATCCGTCCCATCCGTCCCATCATCATCTTCGCGTCAGCGCGAGCATCGTCACGTCGTCGCCTGCCGGCGCATCCTTTGTGAACGCGTGCACGTGCTGATCGATCGTCTGCAGGAGGGCTGCGGCGCTCGTTCCATGAAACGGGGCGAGCAGTGTCGCGACCGGGTCGAGGCCTAGTTGCTCTTCCTGCTCGTTCTCGGCCTCCGTCACTCCGTCGGTGAAGAGCACGAGTGAATCGCCCGGATTGAGCGTCACCGACTGATTGCGATACTGCGCAGCGGCAAACAGCCCGACCACCATGTCGGTCGACGTCAACTGCTGCACGCCATCGCGTCCGATGACGAGGGGCGGTACATGCCCCGCGTTCGTGAAGTCGATGCGGCCGGTGGCCGGATCGAGCACGGCGGCGAAGAGCGTCGCGAATTTCGTCGGCGCCGTCTTGGGCGCGAGCGTCACATTGAGCTCGCGCACGAGATCGGCCGGCGCTGGATCGGTGCGCGTGAAGATGCTGAACGCCGTCGCCAGACTCGTCATCACGAGCGCTGCCGTGATCCCCTTCCCGCTCACGTCGGCGATGACGAAGTAGATCCGCCCGTCGGGACGGACGATGACGTCGTAGTAATCACCGCTGACGGTGCGGCAGGGTTTGTTCGAGCCGGCGAACTCATAGCCGTCGAGAACCGGCAGCTTCGCCGGCAGCAGACGGCTTTGAATGACGTACGCCGTCCGCAGTTCCTCTTCCATCTTCGCCTTGGCGATCGACTCCTCGCGCAGGCGCGTCGTCTCGAGTTTGACGGCCGCGAATCGGGCGATCTGCGCAATGAGGCGGAGGTCGTCCTGCGTGACCGCGCCCCGCGTGGCGAGGAAGTCGAGGTAGAGCACGCCGCTCACTGCTTCATCGACGACGAGCGGCGCGCAGACCGCGGCGCGGATCTGCTGGCCGATGATCGATTGCGCGTTGGCCAGCTTCTGATTGGCGCCGGAATCGACATCGATGAAGGAGATGACGTTCTTCTCCTCGATCACTTCACCGAGGAGGGTGCGGCTGATGGTTAGATCGGCCGGATCGTTGGGATCGGAGCGGCGCAGCCGGACTTCGCTGAACGTGCGGCCGTCGGGGCCGAGCAGCGCCAGCGCGGCGCGCGAGGGAGACATCAGCGTGATGACCTTGTCCAGGATGAAATCGAACAGCGCGCTCATCGGGCGTTCTTCGATGAACTCGATGGCCAGCTCCGAGAGGAGCGTCGCGCGCTCGCGTCCGCGCGTGGCGCGATCGACGACCGCTTCGTTGATCGGTATCGCCAGATTGCGCGTGGCCGAATTGCTCTCGATGGCGAGGATCTGCGAGCGCAGCTCGCCGCCCTGCACGATCACTTCGCTGTCGCCGAGCGTGATCTTGTCGCCCGGCCGCAGCATCGTCGCCTCGACGAGCTTGTTGCCGTTGAGCAGCGTGCCGTTCACGCTGCCGCAATCGCGCACGTACCACTGGCCGGAGTGCCACATGATCTCCGCATGCCGGCGCGAGAGGAACCGGTCTTTGATCGGGATCGTGCATTCCGCGGCGCGTCCGAGGGTGATCGTCTCCTCGGATGAAACCTTGATCGAGGCCGGAGGAAGGTTCGGCTGATTCAGAACGATCTGCAGCTCAGGAGCGCTCATCGTTTTTTTCGGACGACCCGCGAGCCCGCGAAACCGCGAAACCGCGAGCCCCTATTGTAGACTCCTGCAAACAAGTCCAACGCATCAGGAGGTCTGAATGTCCTTTCCACGGTTGATCACCGTAATCCTCCTCCTAGTCATCGCGGCACTTCCTCTCACAGCACAGACGACAGGCTCACTCAGCGGCGCGGTGACTGACGCCAGTGGCGGCGCGGTTCCCGGCGTCACCGTCGAAGCGAAGAGCTCGGCACTGCAAGGCGTCCGGACGACGGTCACGGATCGCGAGGGTCTCTACCGGATTCCGCTTCTCCCGCCGGGCGAATACGCACTGACGTATAAGCTGGAAGGATTCGCGCCGGAGATGCGGCGCGGAATCACGATCTCGCTCGGCAAAGAGACGTCCATCGACGTCAAGCTGAAGCCGTCAGCATCGCAGGAGATCACGGTCACGGCCGAGGCGCCGGTGCTCGACACGTCGTCGACGACGCTGGGGACGAACCTCAACACGCGCGCGATCGAGACGCTGCCTACCGGGCGCAACTATTCCTCCATCGTGCAGGTCGCACCGGGCGTCTCCACGGACGCGAGCAACAACAACACGGGCCAGTCGACGATCACCGTCTACGGCTCCTCCGGATCCGAGAATGCCTTCTACATCGACGGCGTCAACACGACGGGCGCCGAATATGGGCAGCAGGGTAAGGAGCTGAACTTCGAGTTCATCCAGGAAGTCGATGTCAAGACCGGCGGATATGAAGCGGAATTCGGCCGCGCCACCGGCGGCATCATCAACGTGATCACGAAGTCGGGAGGCAACGACCTGCGCGGCGATGCCTTCGGCTACTACTTCAACGACGGCCTGCAGGCGAGCAACAAGAAAGTCGTTCTGGCGACGCCGCAGGGGTTCACGCAGGAAGACTACGGCGCGGATCTCGGCGGATTCTTCATCAAGGACAAGCTCTGGTTCTTCGTGGCCTACGACCGCGTCCGGAACTCGACCGACAACGCGCTCCCCGCGGGACCGCGCGAAGGGGCGATCGTCACCTCGAAGAGCAGCCGCAATCTCGGTTCGGCAAAGCTGACGTGGAACATCACGTCGGGGCACTCGCTGGTGGCGACTTTCCTGCAGGATCCTCGCGCCGATACGGGTGCGATCTCCGACAGCAGCCACTCGCTGAACGGCGATGAGTCGACTTACGCGGGACGCCAGGACTTCGGCGGCCGCGACTATGCCCTCAGCTACGACGGCAGCGTCGCCTCGCAGTGGATTCTCTCCGGCCGGATCGCACGCCATCGCGATACGAACTCCGTCGGACCGGCCACGAGTGCGGGAGATCAGATTCAGTATCGCGATCTCGCCGCCGATTCCTTCCAGACCGGCGGCTTCGGTCTGATTCAGCACAAGCGTTTCGATCGAAAGTTCTACGGCACTTCCGCCGATCACTACGTCGGGCATCATGAGATCAAAGGCGGCTTCGAGTATCAGACGGAGTCGGCCGACGTCACCAAGCGCATGTCAGGTGGTCAACAGGTTGACATTCTGGGCAACGACGTCAACCCGGCGAAGAAGATCTACGAGCATCACTACTGGACGACGCCCGACGCGACGGTGGCCAACGCGCCGATCGGCGCGCTCATCGCCAAGCCTGAGCACAAGAACACCGCGATCTACCTTCAGGATCGCTGGTCGCTGAACGACGTCACCGTGAACGCCGGCGTCCGCTGGGACCGCCAGCGCATCATCGACGCCTCCGGCATCACGCAGATCGACCTGAAGAAGGATTACGCGCCGCGCCTCGGCTTCAGTTGGGATCCGTCCGGACTGCACAAGTCGAAGGTCTTCGGCTCCTACGGCCGCTACTACGAGGAGATCCCGATGGATCTCGTCATCCGCTCGTTCTCTTACGAGCGGCAGCCGCGCATCGTCAATTACAGCCCCACGAGCGTGGTTCCCGATCCCAATGCCGAAGCGGATCTCGGCACCTCCTCGGCGATCCTCGGCGGATTCACGGAGCCGAGCGATCCCGATCTCAAGAATCAGTACATCAGCGAGTACATCGTCGGCGGTGAGCGCGAGATCGCGCCGAATATCTCCGTCGGTGTGAAAGGCATCTATCGCAGCTACGGCGAAGTCATCGAAGACTTCCTCTGCGCCGACGACGGGACGTACTGCATCGGAAATCCCGGCCGCGGCATCATGAAGGAGATCTTCACGCTGGACTACTCGCACACGCTGCCGGCGCCGAAACCGAAGCGGACGTACAAGGGTCTGCAGTTCGACGCGACGAAGCGCTTCTCCGATCACTGGCAGGCGATCGCGTCCTACATCTACTCGCGGCTCGACGGCAATTACGACGGCGAGGTCGCGCCGTTCACGAACGTCGGCCCCGATCCGAACATCTCCGCCGCATACGACTACTACGACTTCTTCACCAACGGCAGCGATCTGTCGAAGATCACGAACCGCGGCCCGTTGTCTAACGATCGCCGGCACCAACTGAAAGTCTCGGGTGTGTACGAGACGCCGTGGAAGCTGTCGATCGGCGCCTCCGCGTACTGGCGGAGCGGCACGCCACTGACGCGTTACGGCTACTCCGACGCATATGGCCGCTACGAGTTCTTCCTGACTCGCCGCGGAGCCGAGGGAAGGACGCCGGACAATTACGAGGCAGATGTCCACATCGGATATCCGCTCGATCTCGGAAAAGCGCGCATCAATTTCCTGCTGGACGTGTTCAACATCCTGAATGCGCAGCGGCCGGTGCTGCTCGATCAACGATGGGGATTCGAGGAGGCCGACAACGCTTCACCGACTCCCGTCAATCCGAACTACGGGAAAGCGTTCCTCCGCACGCCGCCGACCTCGGCACGGCTCGGCGTACGCGTCTCGTTCTGATGCTGTCATCCTGAGAAACGCGAAGGACCCCCTGATCTGCAGCGGGGTCCTTCGCAACTCAGAGCACCGCTGCCCGCTCGGCAGCGGCTCGCGGACGGGACGTCCGCGCTCCACTTCATGAAGTCAAACACTCGCTCCTATGCACTCGCCGTCCTCTGGACAGCCTGCGTTCTGCTCGCGTCCTCGGATGCGTTCTCCGCACAACACACGGGCGGAGGGCTGCAGTGGCTCGTACGCTCGCTCACCGGGCACACGCTCTCCGATCTCGCGCTGGAGGTGACGCAGTTCATCATCCGCAAGCTCGCCCATCTGACGGAGTACGGCATCCTCGGATTTCTCTGGAGCCGGGCGCTGCGCGGTGAGGAGCGCTGGACGCTCCGATCGTCAGCGATCGCGGTTCTGATCGCGCTGGCGGTCGCCATTACGGACGAAGTGCACCAGTCCTTCGTTCCTTCCCGAACCGCATCACCTCTCGACGTCGTCATCGATGTTTGCGGAGCGTTACTCGCGCAGTTGCGGCGTAGACCATAAACTGTGCCGCCATGAAGCGACTCGTACTCCTGCTGTTCGCGTTTGCCGCGCAGGCGGCGACAAAACTTCCTCCGACACATGAAGCGCTCTGGATGATGCCGCGCGTCGGCGCGCCGGCCGTCAGTCCGGATGGCAGGTGGGCCGTCACGTCCGTGACCCGCCCTTCCTACGACGAGAAGGAACAGTCCTCCGATCTCTGGCTCGTCCCTGCCGACGGCAGCGCGAAGCCGCGGCAGATCACGTTCACGAAGGCGTCGGAAAGCGATGCGGTCTTCTCGCCCGACGGCCGCCGCATCGCGTTCGCGACGAAGCGTGAAGGCGATGACGCAGCGCAGATCTATCTTCTCGATCTCGCCGGCGGTGAAGCGCGGCGCATCACGAATGTCGTCTCGGGCGCACGCGCGCCGCAATTCAGCCCTGACGGAAACTCGATTCTCTTCGTCACGAACGTCTGGCCCGGCGCGGCGGACGACGATGCGAATCGCAAGCTCGCCAAAGAGCGGAAAGAGCGTAAGTACAACGTACGCGCCTACGACTCCTTCCCCATCCGGCAATGGGATCGCTGGCTGGATGAGCAGCAGGTCCACATCGAGGTGCAATCGCTCGAGCCGGGATCGAAGCCGAAAGACCTGCTGGCGGGAACGAAGCTCGCCGCGGAGCGGGGATTCGGCGGGCGCGGCGGCGAAGGCTCGCGCGAAGAGCTCGATCCGGTCTGGTCGCCTGACGGAAAGTCGGTCGTGTTCGCGGTCACGACGAAGCAAAACACCGCGGCGTATGCCGAGGTTGCGTACGATCTCTATCGCGTCGATGCGGGCGGCTCGGAGCCGCAGCTTCTCGCGCATGGCGAAGGAGCCTACTCGCGCCCGCGCTTCAGTCCCGACGGCAAGCTGCTCGTCGCGGCGTTCGAGCCGATCAACGGAAAGGTCTACAACCTCACCCGGCTCGTCTCGTTCGACTGGCCGGCGATGACGAACCGCCGCACGCTCACGGCATCGAGCGATCGCTCCGTCGATTCGTATGCGTTCAGCACCGACAGCCGCACGATCTACTTCACCGCGGAGGACGCGGGGCTGATCAGGATCTACTCCGTTCCATCGGCCGGCGGCGAAGTGAAAGTCGCGGCCGAACCGGAGCGCGGCGTTTACACGGACCTCACGATCCCGGAGAAGTCGCCGGTCACGACGCTCTTCGCGCGCTGGGGCAGTTCGGTCGATCCGGCCGAGGTGGTGAGGATCGATCAGGGAAAGCGGCGGGCATTGACTGCATTCACGGCGGAGGCAGCGGCGGCCATCGACTGGCAGCCGCCGCGTCATTTCTGGTTCACGTCGTCGAAGGGCCGCCGCATCCACAACATGCTGATCGTCCCCGCCGGCTTCGACGAGTCGAAGAAATATCCCTTGTTCGTGCTGATCCATGGCGGAGCCGCGAACATGTGGCGCGATCAGATCACGCTGCGCTGGAACTACCACCTGCTCGCGCGGCCCGGCTATGTGATCCTTCTGACGAACTACACCGGCTCGACGGGATTCGGTGAAGAGTTTGCACAGCGCATTCAGGGCGATCCGTTCAAGACGCCCGCGGAAGAGATCAACGAGGCTGCGGATGAGGCAATCAAGCGATTCGCATTCATCGACGGCACGCGGCAGGCGGCCGGTGGCGCGAGTTACGGCGGCCATCTGGCCAACTGGCTCGAAGCAACCACGACGCGGTACAAATGCCTGATCAGCCACGCGGGCCTCATCAATTCCGAATCGCAGTGGGGAACGTCGGACACGATTTACGGGCGCGAGCTGATGAATCTTGGGCCTCCCTGGGAGCAGGGCAAGGTGTGGCGCGAACAGAATCCGATTCGATTTGCAGCGCACTTCAGGACGCCGATGCTGGTCTCGGTCGGCGAGCACGACTTCCGTGTGCCGATGAACGAGACGCTGGAGAACTGGGCTGCACTGCAGAGGATGCGCGTGCCGTCGCGTCTGCTCGTCTGGCCGGAAGAGAATCACTGGATCCTCAACGCGGAGAACTCGCGCTACTTTTACAAGGAAGTTGCCGACTGGCTGGCGCGCTGGCTATGAACATAAGGAGAGACCGATGAAACGATTGACGTTGCTGCTGCTGGGAGCGCTCACACTCGCACCGCTGGCGCGAGCGAAGGAAGTGCTTCCGTTCATTCAAAACGACTATGCGAAGGCGTTGCGCGAGGCGAAGAGCGCGCACAAGCCGATCTTCGTCGAGGCCTGGGCACCCTGGTGACACACGTGCCGCTCGATGCAGGCGTTCGTCTTCACCGACAAGCGCCTCGAGCGGTATGCCGGACAGTTTGTCTGGCTTCAGGTGGACATCGAGAACGGGGCCAACGCTGCGTTCCTCGCGAAATACAAGATTCCGGCAGTGCCGACACTGCTGGTCATCGATCCGAAGAAGGAGTCGGTCGCACTGCGCTACATGAGCGGCGCCACCGTCCAGCAACTGACGAAGCTGCTCGACGATGGCAAACGAGCCGTCAAGCCCGAGCCGCCGGCAAGTGCAGATGCACTGCTGACACTCGCTGACAAATACGCATCCGATGGTTTGAACGACGAAGCGATCGCGGCGTACCAGCAGGCGCTGGCGAAAGCGCCGAAGAACTGGAGCCGCGCCGGACGCGCTTCCGAGTCGTACATCGGCGTGCTCTCGCTGAAGAAGGGTGAGGAGCAGCGCTGCGCGCAGTTCGCGCTCGATGCCTATCCGCGACTCAAGGGAACCTCATCCGGCGCGAATGTCGCGGCCACCGGCCTCGGATGCGCCGCGGAGCTCGATGCGAAAACGGAGAAGCGTGACGCGATGATCGCCGCGCTCGAGGCGGCAACTCGCGAATCGATGAACGATCCGAAGATCCCGCTCTCCGGCGACGACAAGTCGGGGATGTATCAGTCGCTCATCGCCGCGCGCGAAGCGCTGAAGGACGAACAGGGACAGCGGAAGCTGACCGAAGAGTGGTCGGCGTTCCTCGATGCGGAAGCGGCGAAGGCGAAGACGCCCGAAGAGCGCGTCGTTTACGACTCTCATCGCCTCGGCGCCTACATGGCTCTCGGGACTCCGGAGAAAGCGATCCCGATGCTCGAGCAGTCGGAGAAGGATTTCCCCAACGACTACAACGCGCCGTCACGCCTGTCGGTCGCGTACAAGGCGCTGAAGAAATACGACGAGGCGCTCGCCGCATCGGAGCGCGCACTGAAGCACGTGTACGGCCCGCGCAAGATCACCGTACTGAGGAATCGCGCCGACATCTACGCCGCAAAAGGCGACAAGGAAAGCGCGAAGAAAACACTTCAGGAAGCAATCGACTACGCATCGTCACTCCCCAATGGACAGCGAAGCGAGGCGACGATTGCCGCGCTGAAAAAGAAGATGGATTCGATGTAGATAACGGGGTGCTGGGTGCTGGGGCGCTGGGTAACCCAGCACCCCGAGCGCCCCAAAAATTCACCTCTTACTGGGCCGGCGGCGCGGCGTCACTACCTTGATCGTCAGAGTTTCACTGCTGACCGTGCCGCATGCGTTCTGCACCGTGACGAAGTAGTTCGTATCTGATGTAAGGGGGCCGGTGGTAAACGACGCGGAGTCGGTTCCGACGGGCTTGCTCGTGTCCCCCTTTGTTCCCTGGAACCACTGATAGTGAAGCGGCGCAGTGCCGGCGGTGGCGGTCACGGTCAATGTGGCACTCGTACCGGTATAGATCCCGATTGCGGACGGCAGAGGCGAGATCGCCGGAGGGACGCAGTTCGACGATACCGTCACTGTCACGGTCTGACTATTCGCTGCAGCAGCACCGCATCCGCTCGACACGCGCACCCAGTAGGAAGTCGTTGCCGAGGGGGTGTCGGTGAAAGAGGAATTCGTCGCGCCCGGAATGAGATTGGACGTGTCGCCGGAGTTACCTTTGAACCACTGGTACGAGAGCGATGTTCCGGCCGCGATCACGGTCAGCGTCGTGCTGCTGCCGGGCGTTAGAGAGGCAGGCGTCGCCGAAACGGTGGTGATCGAAGGCGCAGTGCAGCTCGCCGTCGCCGTGACCGTCACGGTTCTCGTGCGCGCGATGCCGCAGCTATTCTGCGCTTTCGCCCAGAAGTTCGTGGTCGCCGTGATCACCGGCGAGGTAATCGTCTTTCCGGTGCCGACGGGATTCGATTCATCCGGCGACGTGCCGCGGAACCAGGTGAAGGTGACGGGATTCGTCGCGAGATTGATATCAAACGACAACTGCACCGTTCCGCCGGTCACGACGGACTGATCCTGAGGATCGACGACGATTGCCGGCGCGACACACGTCCCGCCGCTGCCGATCGTAATCGTCCTCGGGCTGTTCGCCGTGTTCGCGCAACTGTTGCTCACCTGCACCCAGAACGTGCGCGAGGTTGTCACATTGTTGATCGTGAACGGATTGCCTGTGCCCACCGGCGAGCCCGACCCGACGCTGCCACCTTCGAACCAGGTGAACGTCAGACCGCTGCCGCCGCTCGCTGTGACCGAGAGCTGGAAGCTGCCATTGCCGAGATCCTGGGAGGTGGGATTCCCGACAGTGATGGTTGGACAACCACCGGTCACCGTCACCGTCGCCGCGTTGCTGTTCGCGGAACCACACGCATTCGTGACCTGAACCCAATACGTCGTCGTGCTCGTCGGTGAGACCTGAATCGACGCACCGGTTCCATTCGAGGCCGGCGTCGCCGTCGAAGGAGGATTGCCGATGTACCACTGATACGTGAAAGGTGCGGTGCCGTTCGCGCCGACACTCAGCGTCGTGGAATTGCCTGAGGTGATGGTCGTGCCGGAAGGCTGGGTGCCAATGGACGGGGCCGTGCACGTTTGAGCGTTGGGATCGAGATAGACCGTCCGTACCGCGCTGCGATCCCACGTCTGGAGTGCGCCACTGAGGCCGGTAAGAAGCTGAGCCTTCATGACCGCGGTGCTCGAGCAGTCCAGCGTCGGATCCCCGCTGCACGATGATGTCGATGACGACGGCCTCGTCTTGTCCGAGTGACGGAATCCGAGTGTGTGCCCCAGCTCATGTGTGATTGCCGTGATGAAGTCGCCGCTACTGAGGACGCTCGTGCAGTTTGCCAGGCCTTGATTCATCTCGACATCGCCTTCCGACGTTGTCGCGAATGACTCACTGTTGAACGTGTGCGACCCGGACGCATTACTGACACCGCCGATTCCGAGAGTTCCGCCTGATCCACAGGAAAACGCCGGGGCGCCAAAGCCGGTAAGGTTCCGATCGAAGATGACCGTGTTTCTCCCATCCGGCGAGTTCAAACCTCCGGTGTGCGTTGCAGGGCTCTCCAGTCCTGCAAAGGAATAGGTCACCTGCGATCCTGAATCCCCAACCCACTTACTGATTGAGGAACTGACAGCCGTACTTCCCGGGGGAGTTCCGGGCGCGCCGGCCTCGGTATTTTCCATGTACCAGTTCACAGTCGACGGGAACGAATTCCACCGGCACCCGATACCGGTACCCGAGCAGTCCAGCATGTACGAGTTCGCGGAGAAGGCATTCGACACCACGCGCAACGAGTCGGATCCAACCGATGGAGCAGCAACCCCGGCGGCGAAATAGCTGGTATCAGACACCACTCCGCGCGCTTCAGCGCGCAAAAAGCGGAGGAACTGCTCAGCATCTCGCGCCGGATTCGAATAGTTGGATCCATCAGGATTCCACCCATCGACATCGCCTTCAGGCCTGACCGCGAGCTGCTTTCCTCGACCCTCAGTCAGGAGGAACCGGCCGAGAGCAAGGTCAGTAATCGCCCACGTACCCTGTGGCGTGCGGCTTAAAAGAAGGATGTCGCGTTCCTGATTCGAAAATCGAGGAACACCTTCGATTGCCGTCACACGATTCTCGAAGGCGCCTCCCGGTTCATGAACGTCGATCACGTCGAGACCAACAGAACCCTTGATGACCTCCTCGATGCGGAAACGGGTCACTGTCTCCACTCCGCCCAAGGCCGAGATCTGCGTATACGAATACGAGGGAGACCCAACGATGATCGCGTCAGCGAGATGGACGAGATCTCGGTCGCTCCTCACGACATAGGTCGTCGCAAATAGCGGCGTGACGCAAAGCAGGACGAATGCGAACAAGATTCGCCTTACGAACATGATCATCGACGGACCTCCAAACTTGCTTGCGACCAATATCGGCCCTTCGATAGCGAAAAGCCGTAATCGGGATCACAAAATCAGTGCCGGGAGGTCCGGCGGCGTGCTGCCACCGGCGTGACCGTCACCGCCGCACTGCTGGCGGAGCCGCAGGCTCCGTCGATCCGCAGCCAGAACCGCTGCGACTCGGTGATGACGGGGGTGATCACTTCCGGCGAGCTCGCGCCGATCGGATGCGTGAAGTCGAACACGTCCCCCTGATACCAGCGGTACGTGAGGTTGTCCCCGCTCGCCACGACGCTCAGCCGTGCCGTGGAGCCGGTCGTGGTCTCGACGCTCCTCGGCGGCACGACGATCGACGGCGCCGCGCAGACTGCATCGACCGTCACCGTCGCCTCGAGCGAATCGACGGCGCCGCACTCGTTCGTCACACGCAGCCAGTACGACGTCGTCTGCGCGAGATTCGCTACCGAAAGCGTCGAGGAATCACTCCCCACACTCCTCGACGTGTCTCCGGCATGTCCCGCGTACCACTGATAACGCAGCGGCGCGGTTCCGCTCGCCTGCGCCACGACGATCGCCGTGCTGTTGGCCAGCACGTTGCCGCCATGCGGCTGGATGTCGACCGAGGGCGCCGTACATGGCGTGACCGTCACGACCACCGCCGCACTGTCGACCACCGCGCCGCACGAATTCGAGACGCGCACCCAGTAGCTCGCCGTCGAGGACGGCTGCACGGAGACCGTCGCACCCGCCGGCAGCGGACGGCTGATGTCGCCCGGCGAGCCGCTGTACCACTGCACGTTCACTCCGCTGCCGCCGCTCGCGCTGACGCTGAGCGAAACCGACTTCCCCTGCACGATCGTCGTCGACGACGAGATCGAATTGATGACGACGCCCGGACAGCCATTCACCGTCACTGTCGCAGTCACGCTGTCCGCCGGTGGATCGCAGCCGTTCGACACGCGCACCCAGTACGACGTCGTGTTGTCGGGAGAGACGGAGATCGCTGCGCTCGTCTGTCCTCCGACAGGTGTGGACGTATTGCCGGTCGCACCGATATACCACTGGAACGATGCCGCGACGGAACTGCTGATCGACACCGACAGCGTAATGCTCTGCCCTTTGTTGATGCTGCCCGACTGCGGCTGCGTCACGATCGAGGGCGGCGTGCAGGACCCACCACCACCGCCACCTCCACCACCACCTCCGCCTCCACCGCCGCCGCCGCCACCACCACCGCCGCCTCCACCACCACCCGAGCCATAAACCGCGGCTGCGGCTTCGCGATCCCACGCCTGCAGCGCGGCTCCGGTCGCATCCGAATCGAAGAAGACGAACGACGTCATCAGTGCACTGCTCGAACAACTGAGCGGCGCTGCGCAACTCGCATCATCGGTCGGCACTTTGTCGGAATGCCGGAAGCCGAGGGTGTGGCCGAGCTCGTGCGCGAGGACGTGATCGAATCCATTGCCGCTGATGCCCGGCCCGGTGATCCCATCCTGCACAACGAGATCCGCCTCGGCGATCGTGAAGAACGTTTCGCCGTTGAAGGTGTGCGTCGCCGATCCATACCACGCGCCGCCGATCGCGAGCGTCGATCCATTCGCGCCCGTGTAGCTGCCGTTGATCTCGTTCGCCGGATCGTTGAACTGCACGGTGTTGACGCCGTCGTTGCGGCCCGACTTGAAGCCGGTCTGTGCGATCGTCGTCGTGCCGCCGTACTGATAGACGATGTTCGAGCCGGCGTCGTTCGTCCAGGCGCTGAGTCCGCGCTGCAGCGCGGTCAGCCCACCGTTCAACGCACCGGGCTGCGTGCCGTGACTGAGAAACGTGACGGGGAATGCCGCCCAGCGCGGCCCTTGCGCGACGCCCGCCGACTGCAGCAGATAGCTGTTGATCGACGGCGTGGCATCGGAGGCGATGGCCGGACGCCGCGGCATGATCTGCGGCACGAAATAGTCTTCGGCCGATGCCACGCCGCGCGCGATGTCGCGAACGTAGCGGAGAAACGGTTGTGCAGCGCGCGCCTTCTCCACATGCGGCGCGCCATTCGAATCCCAGCCATAGAGCTCGCCGGAATCGCGCAGCAACAACTCCTGGCCTCCGGCGTCGGTGACGAATGAGAACTTCCCGACGGCCATATTCTCCGCCGCCCACTCGCCGCGATCGTTCGTCTCCAGCATGAGAAGCACGCGCTCGCCGCTGCGATAGTGCGGCGCGCCGGGGACGAGGTACGTCCAGCCATCGATGCTGCCGCCGAGCTCCACCACCTCGAACGTCTCGCCGATGCGTCCCTTGATCACTTCCTCGGACTGCATCGTCGTGACGGTTTCGATCCATCCGCCCGGAGCCCAGCGCGTGTGCGATTCGAGCGCGGTGGCGACGACGATGCCCTTCGCGACGCGCACCATCGTGGCGTCCGGCGCGATGATGAACGTCGCGGCGCGGGCGCGATCCGGCAGCAGGCAACAGGCAACGGACAGGAGGAGGACAAGGACTCTGCCTTTCACCGCCTGCTGTCTCCTGCCGGCTGCCTGCTGTCTCATGTTCGTCAGCGTCTCAGGACGAGTTTACGTCCGAAGTGGAAAGCTCCAAGGATGCCAATGGCGCTGGCGACGACGGCGAAGAACTTCGCGCCGCCGCTGAAGTAGTTCGGATAGCGCACGAGGTTGAGGATGAGAATGCCGCTGACGATCAGGAACGTGGCCACACGTCCGGCGTAGAGAATCGGCGTGGGGCGGCGGGCGCGGATGATGTCGCTCCAGATGATCCAGAGCATGATCGTCATCGCGGCGATCGCCATTCCAATCGGCGGAATCATTCCTACGGCAGTTCCTCGTACTTCGCGGCGTCGAATCCGAAGATCGCTTTCTTTCCGCCGACGAGCAGCGGGCGGCGAATCAGATTCGGCTCTTCCATCATCAGATCGATCGCCTGCTTCTTCGTCATGCGGGTCACGTCGAGGCCGCGCTCTTTGTACGCGGGGCTGCGCGTGTTCACGAACTCTTCGAGCCGCTTCTCATCGATGAGCTTCTCGAGCAGCTCACGGCTCGGGCGCTCTTTCGCCAGATCGTGCTTCACCACTTCGATGCCGCGGGATTCGAGCAAGGCGACCGCCTTGCGGCAGCTCGTTCAGCTCGGCTTCTGCCAGAATTCGTATTTCATTTCTTCACCCACCAGGCATTCGCGGGCGGCGTGCTCGCCGGTTTCGGCGTCTGCTGCGCATAGGCCGGCGCGTGCTCGGCAATCATCTGCAGGATGTCAGGCGTGCAGCTTCCACCGCAATGACCCGTCGTCGCGGTCGTGCGGGTAGCGATCTGAGCAAGCGTACACGCCCCTTCGCGGATCGCTTTCTCGATCGTCTTGTACTTGATGTTGTTGCAGCGGCAAACCGTTTTCAGTCCACGAATTGCCGGATGCAGAGACTCGGAACCCTCATCCATTTCGTTCGAGGCTAACACAGGACGGGATGCCGGCCTTCCCGCCGGATCGCCGGCAGATGGCGGACAAGCTGAGAGCTTGTCCTACACCCTGTACAATTTCTCCTACCGGTCCCGGTTCCCATGAGACGCCTACTCGCACTTGCGACGGTGGTGGCGATCGCCGTAGCGCCGCTGGGCGCCGACGATCTCGCCGATGTGCGTGCGCAAACCGGTGCGCGCTACTTCCGCGCCTTTCTCAGCGCGGATCTCGACCTCGACCGCAAGAAGGTCGAGAAGGATCAGATCCTCGTCGTTTTTCTCTACACCGATGACCGCCGGCGAGCGGCCGATCTGGCGGAATCGTTTGCGGGGAAGACGAAGGACGGGGCGACCATTCACGGTTCGCCGATCCTTGTCGAGCTCTCTTCGGATGCGACGCTCGCCAATTACACATCGCGCGTCCCCGCCGGAATCTTTCTCGCGCAGCCTCCCGCGCAGAACAATCTCAAGTCGATCATCAAGTACGGCATCGACCATCACGTGATCGTCTACTCGCCATTCGAAGGCCACGTGGAGCGCGGCGTCCTCGGCGGGCTCTCGGTCGAAGCGCAGGTCCGGCCCTACGTGAATCGCGCGACGCTCGATGCGTCGAGCATCACGCTGAAACCGCTCTTCTTCAAAGTGACGAAGGTGTATCAATGAACGGGAGCAACGCGAATCGCGCGGAGACCGGCCGTCCGGCACTGCTCGTCACGGCAGTCTTCCTTCTGCTCGCGGTCGCCGTCGCGGCGCTGATGGCGGTGTATTGGGTCACGGTCCTCCGGCCGCGTCTCGAATCGGAAGCCGTCGCGCAGGCCGACATCGTCGCGCGCTCGCAGGCGAACACGATCGTCAACGCGTTGCGCAGCGGCGAAGGGAGCGATCGCGTCCGCAACGTCGTCACCGCGCTCGACGAGCTTCTGCTCCTGCGCGACACACAGACGCGGAGTCCGTTCTTCCGCAGCGTCGACCTCAAGATCGATTACGACGTCGTGCGCGCGGAGCGGGGCTCGCTCGATCTTCGCCGCGGCGCCCATGACGAAGGCGGCTTCCGCTCGGAAGTCGCGCTCTACGATCCATCGACGTTCGAGCTGATGGGTGTCGCGACGTTCCGCGTGAGCGACCGTTTCTTCGTACAGCTCAGCCGCGATGTCAGCAAAGAGCTGGTGATCGTCGCACTCTCCGTCGTGCTCCTGATGTTCCTCGTCTGGGGCGTGCTCGTGCTCATGCTCGCGAAACTGCAGCGGCAGCGGCTGGAGCGCGATCTGGCCGTGCGCGAGCTCGTCGACCAGGAGCGGAAGTATCAGCGCCTCGTGAGCTCGCTCAGCACCTACTTCGTGTACGCGCGCAATCCGCGCGGCGAGATCACCTACATCAGCGACGCCGCGACGCGCCTGTTCGGAATGCCGATCGGCGACGTGATCAGCCGCGTGCAGGCGAAGCTCGCACCGCCGCCGCGCGAAGGCGAAGCGGAACGCAACTACGCGATCGAAGTGCTGGATGCCGAAGGACGGCCGCGCCACATCGAGTTGTCCGAAGTGCGGATCCTCGACGCGAATCGCGCAATCGAAGGATTCGACGGCATCGCGCGCGACATGACGCCGCAGAAGCTCGTCGAAGAAGAGCTGCGGCAGGCGAAGGACCATGCGGAGAGCGCGGACCGCGCGAAGAGCCAGTTCCTCGCCAACATGAGCCACGAGATCCGCACGCCGCTCAATGCGATTCTCGGCATGACTGCGCTGGCGGACAAACAGGATCCATCGCCGAAGATCCGCGAATACCTCGGCAAGATCGGCTCGTCGGCCCGCCTCCTCGCGGAGCTGATCGAAGACATCCTCGATCTCTCGCGCATCGAGACCGGCCGCATCGAGATCTCGCGCGTCGACTTCGATCTCGACGAATTGCTCGCGGAGCTCTCCGATGTCGTCGGCGTGCGCGCCGGCCAGAAGAGCCTCGAGATTCTCTTCAACACGCTCGCCGATGTGCCGCGCCGCCTGCGCGGCGATCCGGTGCGGCTCAAACAGGTGCTGCTCAATCTGCTGAACAACGCGCTGAAGTTCACGACCTCGGGAGAGATCGTCGTGGAGATCGCGCCGGTGGAACTGCGGCGCGACCGCGCCGAGATCCGCTTCTCCGTTCGCGACACAGGCATCGGCATCGCGCCGGAGCATCAGCAGACTCTCTTCGAGCCATTCACGCAGGTCGACGCGACCATGGCGCGCCGCTTCGGCGGCATGGGCCTCGGCCTCGCGATCTCGCGCCGGCTCGTGCGGATGATGGGCGGCGATCTGCAGGTCGAGAGCGCGGTCGGACTCGGCAGCACGTTCACATTCACCGCGCAATTCGACTTGCCGCGCGGCGCCACCGGCACGCGCCGGCTCGCCGATGAGTTCCGCGACCTCCCCGTGCTCGTCGCCGACGACAACGCGAGCGCGCGCACCGTGCTGACGAACATGCTGCGCTCGCTGTCGTGCCAGGTGACCGCCGTGGACCGCGGCGATGCAGCGGTCGCCGAGGCCGTTCGTGCCGCGCGCGAAGGAACGCCCTACCGGCTCGCGGTTCTCGACTGGAAGATGCCGGGACTCGATGGCGCTGCCGCCGCTGCGCGGCTTTCCGATGAGCTCTCGCATCCGCTGCCGGTCATCCTCGTCACCGCCTACGAGCGCGAATATGCGAGCGAACGCCCGCCGACGAGCGGGATCGACGCCGTTCTGCACAAACCGGTGAGCCCCTCGATGCTGCACGACGCCGTGCTCAACGTGCTGCAGCCCGCACCGCGCCGCCCGCGGACACAGGAAACGCCGGCGCCGGTCCGCTTCACCGGCAACAAGCGCGTGCTGCTCGTGGAAGACAACGAGATCAATCGCGAGGTCGCCCGCGAGCTGCTCACCTACGCGGGACTGAACGTGACGGAAGCGCACAACGGCTATCAGGCGATGGAGAAGCTGTCATCGGAAACGTTCGACGCCGTGCTGATGGACGTGCAGATGCCGGAGCTCGACGGCATCGAAACGGTCAAGGCGATCCGCGCGGCGCGCGGGCGCTTCGGGAACCTGCCGGTGATCGCGATGACGGCCCACGCGATGCTCGGCGATCGCGAGCGCTTTCTCGAAGCCGGCATGAGCGACTACATCGCGAAGCCGATCGAAGAGAAGGAACTGATCACGGTGCTGACGAAGTGGATCGGCGCCACCGAACCGATCACGGCGAAGCAGCGCATCGAGAGACCGGCAGCGGATGCCGGCAGCGACGACGTCCTCCCCGGCCTTCTCATCAGCGACGGCGTGCGGAGAACGAACGGCAACATGCAGCTCTACAAGCGCCTCCTCGCGGAGTTTCGCCGCGAGATGGACGAAGTCGTGCCGCACCTCCATGCGTTGGTCGACGGCAATGTCACGAGCGAAGCTCAGGATGTGCTGCACACGGTGAAAGGATCGTCTGCGACGCTCGGGGCGCGCCGCGTGGCGGAGATCGCCGCGGCGCTCGAATCGCGGCTGCGCAAAGGCGAAGCGATCGCGCTCAACGAATTCGAAGCCGCCGTAGGCGAAGTCCGCGAGAGTATCGACATGTTCCTCGCGAAGGGAAGCGATGCGCCTTCCTCCACGGACACGGTAAACGAGCCGCGGCCGCCGCAGCAGATTCTTCTGCCGATCGCGAAGCAGCTCGACGAGCAACTGCGCCAGAACAATCTCGCGGCGATGACGAGCTTCGAAGAGTTGAAATCGGCGGCGGGATCGCGCTTCCGCGAACCAATGCAGCAGCTCGAGCAGAGCCTCGACCGCCTCGATTTCGACGCAGCGCGCGTTCATCTCGAAGCGATCCAGTCGCAGCTCGGCCCGGAGGACCGCGGATGATGCGGCCCGACGGGAAAGAGCGCCTCCTCATCGTCGACGACCAGTCGGCCAACATCCGCGTGATGGCCGAGGTGCTGCGGGGCGAGTACGAGCTCTTCTTCGCGACGAGCGGCGCGAAGGCGCTGGAGATCGTGGCCGCCAACGATATCGGCCTCGTCCTGCTCGACGTCGTGATGCCGGAGATGGATGGCTTCGAAGTGTGCCGCAGGCTGAAAGCCGACGAGCGCACGAGCCGCATCCCCGTCATCTTCGTGACGGCGCGCGAAGAAACACACGACGAAACGCGCGGATTCGATGCGGGCGCGGTCGACTACATCATCAAACCGATCGTGCCGCCGATCGTCCGCGCGCGCGTCAGGACGCATCTCGAACTGAAGCGCGCGCGCGATCTGCTGGAGCGCATGGCGTCGATCGACGGGCTCACCGGCATCGCCAACCGGCGGCAGCTCGATCAGTTCCTCCTGCAGGAGTGGAAGCGCGCGGCCGCGACGCAGTCGCCTCTCTCGCTCGCGATCATCGACGTCGACGAGTTCAAGAAGTACAACGACACGTACGGACATCAGAAAGGCGACGAGTGCCTTCGCTCCGTGGCCGGCGCGATTCTCGGCATCGCGCGGCGCTCGTCCGATCTCGCTGCGCGCTACGGCGGCGAAGAGTTCGCGGTCGTTCTGCCGGATGCGGATGCCGGTGCGGCAGCGCTGCTGATCGGCGCGCTCCTGGACTCGGTCCGCTCGCTGGCCATCGAGCACTCGGCATCGAGTTGTTCAACCTGCGTCACAGTGAGCGCCGGCGCCGTCACGCTCATCCCCGAGCCCGGTTCCGATCCTGCGGCGGCGCTGGAGATCGCCGACCGCCTGCTTTACGACGTAAAACGAGGAGGCCGTAACCACGCTCTGCATGCGGATCTCATGCGTGCCGGGAAGCAGCGCATCGACTCCGCACAGCCTGTGGCCGGAGAAGCCGTATGAAGAAAATCATCGCCGCGTTCCTGTGGGTCCTTGCCCTTCCCGCATTCGCCGCCGATGGAACAGCCGGAGCTCAGACCGAGGAGAAAGAGCTCGCCGACCTGCTGAACATCGTGCAGCAGGAGACGGATGTGGCGACGAAGACGCGCCTCAACAGCGACTATGTGCCGGGCATCGTCACGGTGCTGGAGGGCGACGAGCTGGAGGCGCTCGGCATCCGCAATGCGGGTGAAGCGCTGGGGCTCGTGCCGGGCATGCAGGCCATGATGAACGAGCGCGGCGCGGCGTCGGTGATCGTGCGCGGTCTCGACTTTCCGTTCAACGCCGGCAACACGCAGGTCCTTTTGAACGGAATTCCTGTCGCCCGGCAGGACGGCGGATTCAACACCTCGGTGCTGATGATTCCCGTCGAGCAGATCGACCGCGTCGAAGTGATTCGCGGCCCCGGCTCGGTCGTGTATGGCGACTTCGCGTTCATGGGCCTCGTCAACATCATCACCCGCAAGCAGGGAACGCGCGTGGCGGGCCGCTTCGAGATTCCGCACACGTCGCGAATGGCCGCCGCGCGTGTGGGATCGAAGGCGGACGCGCCTTTCGCCTGGTCATTCAATGCATCCGATTTCGGCAGCGCGTCGACGATCGCACCGTCGAATCTGAGAGGAGTGCAGGACGGCCGTTCCGTGATCGTCGCCAACGCTGCGTATCGAGGACTGTCGCTCACAGCGCAAAGCGTTCATCGCACCTACGCGCCGAATACCGGCTCCCACAGCAAGGAGACGACGTGGGACGCCGAAGCGAAGTACACGCACGAGTTGCGAAAGGCACTGACCGGCGAGCTCCGCGTGATCCGGCTGCACAACGACATCGCGGAGCCCGTCGACATTCTTTCCGGCGGGCTCTCGAAGATCTCCGCGAATCTGACGTGGACAGGCTGGCGGCGCCAGTCGCTGCTCGGTGGCCTCGACTACTCGCGCTCCGGTCTCGACTCCGCGTACCACGCTCCCCCACCCCCTCCGGGACAGCCGCCGGGCAACCCTGTCCTCTTCGCAAGCGATGTCCATCGCGTGATTCGCGGCGTGGTCCTGCAGGATCAGATCGAGCTCAACGACGCGACGACGCTGACGGTCGGCGGACGCTACGACGACTACAGCGATCTGAGCTCGAGATTCACGCCGCGCATCTCGATCGTCTGGCGCGTCAATGAGCGCCACATCGTGAAGGCGCAGTATGCCGAAGGGTTCCGTCCGCCGACCTTCTTCGAGTTCTATCAACCCGTTGCACCACGCTTCGTGCCGCGTTATCCCTTCGAGACGAATGCGACTTCCGAGTTGAACTACGTCTATCGCACCAGCGGCCGCGTGGGCCGCGCGACTCTGTTCCATTCCATGCTGAGCGACATGATTCGCCCCGGCGGCGTGGTCGTGAAGGGCGATGCGTGGGCACAGGGTGCCGAGCTCGAATGGAGTCAGGAAGTGGGCTCGCGCCTGAAAGCCGGGTCGAACATCTCGTACACCGAGACATTCGATCCGCGCACGCCCAACGGCGGCGGAGCGAATCTCGTTTCTTCCAAATACCTCGGCAATCTGATGGCGCTGTACCGCGTGATGCCGAATCTCCTGATCGGTGCGCGATACAACTACGTGGGAGATCGCGCGACCAGCAAAGGGTATCGAACGATGGACATCACGATCTCGCGGCAGGATCTCTTCGTTCCCGGCTTCGGCGTGCGCGCCGGAGTGAAGAACGGACTCGACTCCGATATCAGCTATCTGAACCTGCGCCCCTCGGGCGAGTTGGTGACGACGCGCTGGCCGGGACGGAGCGTGTGGCTGCAGGTGTACTGGAAGCAGTGAAGCGTTAGTACGCTTTCGCGAACTGCACGCTCGGATCGTTCGTCGTGTTGTCCGTCGTCGAGCCGTAGATGAACGCGCTGCCGTTCGTCACGCTGAAGCTGATCGACTCCCCGCCGTTGAGCGCGTAGCCGTCGAGCAATTGCGCCGAAGGCTGCTGCGTGAAGTAGGTCGGGCCGAAGCTCTTCGTGGTGGTCTTGACGACGTTGCCATCTTTGTCCCGGACAGTGATCGCCAGATCGGCGCCCGAGGACAACGTTCGAATCCCGATGTTGAGGCGAAACCGCTGAACGTCGGAAGGAGCGAGCAGCGCAGCGTTGTTCCCCGTTTTGAGCGCATCGCTTTCGCTCATCGGATCTTCGACGAGGCCGGTCGTACCGGCCGTGCCTGCATCGTTGAAGACGCGCACGAGTGCGACCGGCAACGAAGAATTGAGATCGGCGATGATGTCCGCGGTTCCGAGTCCGCTGCTGATTCCCATCGCCGGCAGAAGATCTGCGTAGACGAGCGTCTTGCCGGGAGCAAGGGAGTAGACGAGCGAAGGATCGGACGCGGTGCCGGATGCAGCCTGCGTGTGAAAGACGATCTTGCCGGAGATGGTTGCGGACTTCGGGTTGTAGAGCTGCACCGACGTCTTGAAGTTCGAGCCGAAGCTACCCTGCACCGATCCCACGACGGCGAGGAAACGAGTCTCGGCAACGGGCGCGGGCGTCACGTAGACGGTGGCCATCGTCGAGTAGCCCGAGAGCACGTTGCACGTACCCGCCGCGTTGTGCGCGCGAACGCGATAGTAGTAGTAGCCGCTCGTGTGCGTGAACGTCGCGGAGGTCGTCGTCAGCACCTGGGACGTGACTCCGTTCGAAAAGTCGGTCGTCGTGGACTCATCGAGCAGATACTCGGTCGCATCGGCAACAGCGCCCCACGAGACTGTGTATGCCGCGCCCGCGTTCGCACTCGCCGGAGCGGTGACGACCGGGGCCACCGGCGTGTTGCATTGAACGGGTGCATCGACGACCGTGATATCCGCGGTCGCGGTGGAACTGCCGAGCGTCGCCGTGACCACCGAGGTGCCGAGCGCGACACCGGTGACGTTGAAGGTCGCAGAGGTGGATCCTGCAGGAATCACGACGGAGGCGGGAACGCGGGCGATCGCCGTCTTCGATGAGCTGAGATTGACGGTGACGTTGCTCGCCGGGGCGACGTTCAGTACCGCACCCAATTGCGCACTCCCTCCCACCGGCACATTCCTCGCGGACGGGACGAGTGACACGCTGAGCGTCGGAATGTTGATCGTGCCGTTGACGAGTGAGAGCGCACCGTTGGCGGTCGTCTCCTTCGTCGCCGCGGTACCGCCGGCATCGGTGAGCTGAGTCACGGAGCTGTCGAGCGTCAGCGAGATCGATGAGCCGGGCGTCGCCGACGCGTTCAACGTGAACGTGAGATGCGCGATGAGATTTCCGGGTGCGGCCGCGTTCAATGTGAACGGGATGAGATTCGTCGATTCCTGAAACGTGTCGAGGATCGAGATCGAGTTGCTCGTCGCAGGCTTCGACTCGAACGTCGGGGTCAGCGATGCCGTGATCCCTGCACGCGCGATCGACACCGAATCGACGGCGGTCGACGGCGAGTAGGTCACCTTGATGCTGAACGACTGAATCTTCGATCCCGTCGGTTGATCCATGCCGAGCGGTGTCGCGGACACGTCGCGAATGTAGATCGGAACGTCGACGGTGGTGCCCGTGGCACTCACCGTCGACACCGTGACGACATCAGAGGCTGCGCGCGCGGCGGCAGGCGCAAACAGCACGACTGCCGCAGCGATCAGGAGTGCGACTTTCCGGGGCATGGGAGGGGTTCCTTACATTCGGATTCGGACAGCAGCGACCGCGAGCGCGAGGGCGAGAACACCGAGCGCCCATTCGGCGAGCGTGGGGATGACGGGAATCGCGGCGACGGTGATGGAACCGTTGACCAGCGCGAGCGTGGCCGTACCGGAGCTTTCCGCCGTCGTTCCCGCTTCATTCGTCAGCTGCGTGAGAACGGGATCGAGCGTGAGCGTAATGACCGTGCCGGGCGCGGCCGCCGGATTGAGCGTCACGTGAAGATTCGCGACCTGATTGCCGGGCAGTGTTGCGTTGGACGTGAACGGAATCAGATTCGTCGACTCCGAAAACGTATCGAGCAGCGCGATCATCCCCGAGCATGCAGGTTTCGTCTCGAACGTCGGCGTGAGTCCCGCGGTGATTCCCGCGCGGCTGATCGAGATGGACTGCACGGCACTCGCCGGCGAGTACGTCACGCGCAGGCTGTACGCCTGGATGCGCGAGCCGGCAGGTTGATCGATGCCAAGGGGAGTTCCCGAGGCATCGCGAATCGAGATCGGCACGTCGACGACGCCGCCGCCGGTGACGGTACCGACCGTCACCGTGTCCTGCTGCGCGGCCGCGGGTGCGGCCGGCAGCATCATGATCAGAATCGAAACGAGCAGTGTCGCCCGGACGACGAGTTTCATTGTGCGTTGGTTCCCTTCGAATCAGTTTTGGGGGCGCGGATGACGTGTTCGCCGTCCAGGTGCAGCATTCCGTTAGAGACGGTGGCGCTGCGCGTGCCGCCGACATTGCTCAGCATCGTGCGCGTACCGTCGATCGCCAGTCTCGAGACCGCATCCGTGATTTCGATCTCGGCGATGACGGCCGAGCGGTCGGCACCGAGAACCAGCGGCGTCTGCGGATCGACCGACAGAACGTACGCCACCGAATCATTCGCCGCGCGGCTGACTTCGAACATCGCCTTCAGCCCCTCGGTTGCTCCGGCTCGGCGGATCGCAATGCCACCGCCTTTGACCACCAGCGAGAACGCCTGCGGCGTCTCCGATCCCTCGTTCATGGCCAGAAGGACGGGCACGTACGTCTTGCCGCCGCGCACTTCCGGATCACCGAGCAGCAGTGCGCCCGAAAGCTTCGCCGCACCAATCACCGCTTCCGAGGCAGGACGATCCGCGACGGCCCATGGCTTGGGACCGCTGCCGAACAGATAGTTCACGACATAGAAGATGTCCGACGGATCGACCACGCCATCGCGGTTCGCGTCGCCGGAGGGAAGCATTCCCGCCGATCCATGCGGAGCCGGGCCGTTCAGATAGAGATAGTTGACGAGGAAGAAGATGTCCGACGGATCGACGACACCGTCTCCGTTCGGATCGAAGATCTGCGGCTGATAGGTGTAGCCGTTGGTCAGTGTGCCGGACGTCGTGTTCGTGTTGGTCACCGTGACGTTGACGGCGCCGGTCGCATGGGCCGGCGTCTTCGCGGTGATCTGCGTGCTGTTCACGACGACGACGTTCGTCGCCGCTACTCCTCCGAACGTCACGCTCGCACCGCTCAGGAAACCGGTTCCATTCACGGTGACGGACTGGCCGCCGAAGTACGGTCCCGCGGCGGGCGACACGGAGGTCACCGTGATCGCGGGCGTGACCGTCACGTTCGCGGACTTCGCATCGCTGCAGGCTGCGGACGTGGTCACCGTCACGTTCAGCGTCAGAGTGCCGACGGCGCCCGCCGTGAAGGTGATCGACGAGGTGCCGGTGCCGGCGGTAATCGTGCCGTTCGTGATGGCCCAGTTGTAAGTCGCACCGCTGCCCGCATTCGCGACGGACGCCACGTTGCCGGCCGACAGTTGCGAGACCGACGCCGGAGCCGTGATCGTCGCATTGGGAAGCGGGTTCACGGTAACCGTCGTCGGAGCCGAGGCCGCACTCGTGCAGCCGTTGCCGTCCGTCGTCCTCACGGTGTAGCTGCCGGACGCCGACGCTGTATACGTCGGGCCGTTGGCGCCGCCGATCGGATTGCCGTTGAGATACCACTGATTGCCCTGCGCGCTGCTCGCCGTCAGTACGACGCTGCCGCCCTGGCAGAACGACGTCGGTCCGCCGGCGTTGATCGTCGGAGTCGCCGGCAGAGGATTCACAGTCACTGCAATCGCATTCGATGCGGCGCTCGTGCAGCTGTTGCCATCCGTCGTCTTGACGGTGTAGCTGCCGCTGGCGGTCGCGCTGTACGTCTGGTTCGTCGCGCCGCCGATCGAATTGCCGTTGAGGTACCACTGATTGCCGGTGGTGCTGCTGGAAGTTAGAGTCACGGAGCCGCCGGCGCAGAACGTGGTCGGTCCGCCTGCATTCGCGGTCGGCGCGGCCGGCAGCGGATTCACGGTCAGCGTGACGTTGCGGCCGAACTGGCTGTGGCAGCCGAGCGCATTCAACTGCGCCGTGTAGACACCCGACTGAGTCGCCGTGTAGCTCTGGCTCCCCGCACCCGGAATTGCGACGCCGTCCTTGTACCACTGGATTCCCGTGGCGCTGTCGGAGTCGATGATCTGGCTCTGCCCCTGGCAAATCGACAGCGTCGTCGTCGCAGAAGACTGGTTACGGAAGCTGATGAACGGCGAGTGCGGCGTCGGGTTCTGCACGACATAGGTCGCCGAGTGCGGCGTGGTGCAGGTGCCGTTGGTCGCGGTGACGGAGATGTTGCCCACGCCGGTCATGACGAGCGTCGAGGTGGTTTCGTTCGGAATCACCGCGTTGTCGCTGTACCAGGTGTACGAGGTCGCACCGGTGGCACCGTTGGCGTGCAGAGTGAGCGGCTGCTCGGGGCAGGCCTGATCCTGCGTGCCGGTGCCGTTGGTATCGCCGGAGATCGTCGGCGTCGGCGGCATCGCATCCACCGTCACCGTCACATTGCGCCCGAACTGGCTGTGGCAGCCGAGTGCATTCAATTGTGCGGTGTACACGCCGGCGGCCGTCACCGTGAGGCTCTGGCTGCCGGGGCCGAGATCGACGCCGTCCTTCCACCAGTGAATACCGGTGGCGCTGTCGGAGTCGATGATCTGGCTGCTGCCCTGGCAGATGGCGAGCGTCGTGACCGAAGAGTCCTGATTGCGGAAGCTGACGAAGGGCGAATGCGGCGTCGGATTCTGAACGACATAGCCCGCCGATTTCACCGTCGTACCGCACGAGTTGGTCGCAGTCACGTAGTACGTCGCTGCGCCCGTCGCCTGGTACGTGGAGTTGGTTTCACCCGGGAGGAGATCGATGTCCTTGTACCACTGATACGACGTCGCACCCGTTGCGCCATTCGCATGCAGCGTCAATGGCTGTTCGGGGCACGCCTGATCCTGCGTACCGGTGCCGTTCGTATCGGCGCTGATCGTCGGCGTCGCAGGAATGTTGGTGATCGAAGAGACCACGCGGCCTGCCGACTGCGGGCTCGTGCAGCCGTTGACCGTCTGCGTGACCGTGTAGGTGCCGGTCAAAGTAATGGTCAGCGTCTGGTTCGTCTCACCCGGTAGGAGGCTGGCGTCCTTGTACCACTGGTTGCCGGAGGCCACGCTCGACGTCATGACGGAACCGCTGCAATAAGCGCCGTCGGCTCCGTCGATCGTCGGAGCGGATGGAATCGGATTGATCGTGACGTTGACGGAATTCGACTGATGGCAGCCGTTCGCCAGGACGACGTTGAGACCGAGGACCACATTGCCTGATGCACCAGCGGTGTAGGTCACCGTCTGGGTCGTGCCGCCGCCTGTGATCGTTCCGTTCGTGATCGACCAGGAGTAGGAAGTCGCTCCTGCCGGACCACTCGCGGTGTTGCCGGTCGAATTCGCGCAGACCTGCGACGGCGACGGCGTGATCGTTGGCGTGCCGCTGCAATCGACGTCGTTGAAGCACATCGTGACGTCATTGAGTGCCGGAGTGACTGCGCTGTTCGTGCTCGCGAGATACGCTTTGTACTCGAGATACCGGAAGTTGTAGAACTGCCCAAGGGATGCGGGTGACGTCGTGAAGAACGTTGCCGCCGTGCCGTCCGGGCCGACGAAGTTGAACGGACCGCCCGGATTGTTCGTGCCGGCCACCTGGAACTGCAATGACGTATTGGCCGGGAGCGTGGCGTTCCAGGAAAGCGTGGACCAGATCGGCGTCAGACCCGCCGCCGGATTTGAGTCTTTCAGTCCCGAAACGAAATTACCCGACGCGGCGTATCCGGTCTGCATGTACGCCCTGAAGTTGAAGTCGCGGGTTGAATCCGCTGTCCACGTGACACCGTTGTCGGTGGAGATGACACGCTGGCCATTCGCGTAAGTACTCGGGCTCGAACGAATCCAGAAATAGCCGCCAGCCGACGGCGCTGCCACCGGACGGAGAATGAGTGCGTACTGTGTACCGGATGTCAGGGTAGCGGGCGAACCAAACGTTCCTGTGTAGTACGTCCCGGAGCCGCTGCTGAACCCCGGAATGGTTGTCGAGGCCAGATCTGCACCCGTGGGCAGGCCGGCGCTCGTTGCACGCACAGAAAGTGTGAGGTTCGGAGTTGTTCCCGTACAACCGGAACAGAACAGCTGGACATCAACTTTGACGAGCTGGCCGGTCACTGCGGGGATGAACGTCTCACCGCCCCAGCTCGTGGTCCCGAAGCTCGTACCGGTCGTCGTGCCGGCGGTGTTCTGCTGATCGATGGCAGGCGCATTGGAAAGAACCACATCGCCTGGGCTCGCATTGAGGTCCGCGGTCGGCGACGCCACACCCGCGAGAAAGTCCCCTTGCGTCGTGTCCGTGAGACATGCGCTCGGCGAGGCGGCGGTAAGTGCGAAATTCTGAGTCGTCGTTCCGCCATCGGTAACGGCGATGCTGGACGCTGACGCGGAAACGAATCCCGGTTTCGCTGCAGTCATCGACGGATACGTACCTGCAGGAATACTCGAGAACGAGTAATTGCCGCTTCCGTCCGTCGTCGTGGAGCGCGCGCCGAGATTGACGGTCGCGCCGGAGACCGGATTCCCGCTGGTCGTGACCGTGCCGCTCACCGTTCCGCCTGCACCGACGGGGGTGCAGCCGGGGAACGGCCCGAACGATCCGAACTTCGTCTTCCAGCGTTTGTTGAACGACGTCGGATCGACGGTCGTGTTGTCGAGACCTGTTGCGTACTCGCTCGTGTACCAGAATGTGCATCCGTCCGGATCGAGCGTCATCGAGCTGTAATCGCCCCAGCGCGTGGAACTCAACTGCGATGCGGTACCGGCGAAGAACGTCTGTTCGGTTTCGCTGAATGTGTTTACGGGATCAGAGGCAAGCCGGCCCGCGTACTTGATCGAAGGGAACGTCGAGCTGCTCGACGTGGTGTAGCCCAGCGCCATGTTCCCCGCGCGGTCGAGTGCGAGACTCGGCATCCAGCGATGCATGACGTTCGCACCATCCGGATCCCAGGTCGTCGCCTGCGGCAGATTCGCGGCCACGGTGCCGCCGGTGACATCGACCTGATACCAGCGCGGTGCTGCGAACCCGCTCGTGTTGCCGCGCCGTACCGTGTGCGGAACCCACAGCGACTCGGTCCCGCCGAAGTTCGTGTACTGGTTCTGCACCATCGCACGAATCTGCAGTGCATCGAGGAGCTGCGACGTCCCTGATTGCGGGACGTTGGCGACTGCCGCATTCGGCCAGCTCGTGGAGGCCAGCGGGACATCCGGGCCGGTGAACGTCGACAGAGAAATGTTGTTCCAGTCGACGTGAAACTTATAAACCGTCAGTCCATTGAGGAACTGCCATGTCGAGACGAAGAGATTCGGACGGCCGACGGGCGGCGTACCCGTCTGCAGTCGCGCGTTCGACGGGATCACGGTGAAATCGCCGCCGCCCACATCGAACTGCACGATCTTCACGGTGGGGCTGCCCGCGTACATCTGCGCCTTGTTGAGCGCCCAGACGCGAGCGCCCTTGAAGGACGAGCCTGCACCGAACGAGAACATGTTGGCCGACATGTAGATGCCGTCCGGCCAGATGCCCAGCTTCGGGTAGTCGTTGAGATTGTCGCTGACCTGGATTGAATAGAAGTTCCACCCGGTCGTCACCGGATTTCCGGTGAGCGAGACCGCGAAACACTCATACGCCGGCGCGAGGACGTTGCCGCTTCCATCAGTCAGAAACGCGAAGTTCGTAAGGACCCAGCGGTCCTCGAACGTGTCGTACAGCACCACGGGATCGCCGAAGTTGTTCGTGTCGCACAGATTTCCGAAGTTGCCCTGCGACATGAATGTGTTGAAGGTGAACGCGGCTTCCTGAAAGCCGTCTGATTTGCGGTAGACCCCGATCGACGTATTGACGGTCTGAATGTAATGCGTCGGACCCACATCACCATTCGTATCCGGCGGACTGCCTGCGCCCCAGTTGAAACGATCGAGACCTTCGAAGACATTGTTCGGAGGCGGTGCCGGCGCGTTCGGCACGAACGGCGGCTGGAAGCTCGTCTCGAAGTGGGGACCGGTCCTCGTATCGACCGCGACCGGCGCCGGCTGAGGTCCTTCGAGCTCGACCCGTTCACGCGAGGGCGGAGCGGTGCGCGGCAGCTTGCGAAGGTCGATCGTCTTCCCACTCCCCGCCGCCTTCGTCAGGCGAAGCTCCTTCGGTGACCCGAACGAGCGACGATCCGGAGGAGGGACGCTCTTTGGCTCCTCCTGGTCATCTTCCCCACCGGACTTGCGCTCCGGCTTGATCGATCCTGCGCGGATCGCGCCGCTCTCGTTCTCCGCCTCTTTCTCTACTGCGGGCACAGGTTTTGGTTTTCTGGTCCTGCGCGTCTTGCCGTGCGCAACACCTCCCAGCAGCAGAGAGAGCCCAAGAACGAGAAGGAAAAGGAGACGAACGTTTTGCTTGAGACGATTCATAGGATATTCCTTCGATTACACGAAATTGGCGAACGCATGGACCTGAGACAGACCCTGCCCGGAAAATGAATTGTTTGATTTGGGACGCCGAGCTAACCCACCCGCTCTTGAGACCGAAGGCGAGATTGTCACATGGACTCGGGTGAAAAGAGTGAAAAAAAAGAAGGCGAGGAGCGGCTCAGCGAGCGCCGCCGCAGTCCTGCTCAGCGATTGACGGCACGCCGTCTCGCCCGCGGCTCCGCCCCGACGACGAACAGCTCACCCGCGTTCTGCGTGTAGATCCGGCCATCGCCTCCGATCGACAGCGGCGTGTACGCCGCGCCGAGAGCGAGATTCAGAAAGAGACGCTGGCGCAGCGTACCGCCCTGCTCGATCGCATAGACGTTCCCATCCTCCGCATTCGCGTAGACGACGCCCCATTCATCGACTGCGATCGCATTCACGCACCACTCGAATCCCGCCGGATGATCGGCGACACACTGAATGCCGGAATCGGCGCGCACACAACTCCGCGTCTCGCTGTTCCTGAACTTCCACTCCGGCTGCAACGACGGGTTGAGCTGCGTGATGAAGTACTGCTCGGGATCGTTCGGCGTATTCAACGTCCGATCGGCGGGACAACTCGCGACGCGATCCGAGCAGTACGGCGGCGCGTCGTAGTGATTCTCCTTCAACAGCAGCGAGTACGTTCCATCATGCCGGTATACGGCAGGCGTGAGATCCCATCCCCATCCATAGGCACCCTGGAAGTTGCCGGCTGCATCGAACTCCATCAGGTGTCCCTGCGAATAGTTGTAGCGCGTATACGCACCATAGAAGATGCGCCCATCGGGCCCGACGACCGGCGATGACGTGCCGTTGTCGCTGACGCGTCCGGAGCCGGGCATATTGTCTGCGGGATCGACACCGGTCAATGCTCCCGCGCGGCATCCGCCCGGCGTTCCATTCGGCGGGATCATCACATTGCAGCCGTCGTGCAATCGATTGCGCAGGGACGCGGTCCACTTCGGCGTCAGATCGGGATTGACCGCGGCGAGATATCCCCAGCGATCATTGAAGTGCGCTCTGCTGATCGTGTAGATCGTGCCGTCCGGCGCGACCGCCGGCGCCACATTGATTCCCGGCCGCTGCGAGCCGCACGGAATCGACGGAGCCACTGCTGCGGGAGACGGCGGCCACGGAAGCTGCGCCGATGGGAATGCGCTCGTACACTGCGCACTCGCCGAAGGAGCACCGGCGACGATCGCGCTGAACGGCGCGCGCGACATGCTGCCATCGGAGGCGATGCGCACCAGCCATGCGCCCTGTGCATCCGACGTCCATGGCGCATTCAAGTCGAGCTTCACCGTGTTGTAGTAGATCGTTCCCGAGTCATCGATCACCGGCGGTCCGGTCACGAAGATCGATGCGTCGATCGCGTTGCCAAACGGATTCAAGCGCGCGATGCGATGCCCGTCCTCGCGGCTGACGCGATCGATCGTTCCGCCGAGGCCGGGCACCCATACGTCGGCCGCAGTCAACGCGGGATGGAACACCGGCTCCCACACCGGCCCGCCGCCGCCGGGCGTCGGTACAGGCTTCCAGTCGCTCGCATAGATCCATCGCTCCGCGTAGCTCGCGCCGCTGCGGCGCAGTGCGCGAACGTTCCACGACTGCGTCGCGCGATGCTGATTGTCGGTGTAGGTGCCGCTCTTGAAGATCAGCACGACGTCGTCGCCGTCGACGAGCGGCACCGGATAGTGCGCGAGAAGATCGTCGCCGGAGAGCGTCATCTCCTGTTCGACGAAGGGATCGATGACGACCTGCGCGTCGATCCGCTCGAGCCGTTGCCCCGCGACTCCGACGGAGCTCTCGTGACGCGCGTTCGCACCCCACTGCATCCAGCTCTGCGCAAACAGCGGCGTCGCAGCGAAGAGCAGAGCCAGGGACCCGAGCAGTCGCGCCATCCGCTGATTGTCGCCAAAAACAGCAGCGGCGGCCTGTTGGCCGCCGTCGATGTTTTCGTTTTGTTTGGTGGAGCCGATGAGGATCGAACTCACGACCTCCTGAATGCCATTCAGGCGCTCTCCCAGCTGAGCTACGGCCCCACGATTGGTTGCTAGTCGGCTAACGCGGGCGCGTCTCGAAAATTCCGGCGCGCGGCGCGCATTCTAACCGATTCGGTTTAGGATGGAGCAAATGCGAAAACCGAGCTTCGGTAAACCGCGTTCCGCGGCTGCGGTCTTCTCTCTCTCTCGCAAGCTTCCCCACCTCAAGGCCCCCCTCGGCGCGGCAAGCATCGCGGTGCAACGCCCGAGACCGCAGGTCGGCCGCCCCGGCTCGCCGCTCCCGGCGCCGGATGCCGGCCAATCGCGTTGCGGGCGCTGCGCACACCCCGAGTCGTTCCATCCGCTGCGCTACATCTGCGACAAGTATCCGCATCCTGATCCTCTGCAGATCTGCGGCTGCGAGACCTCTCAGCCGGCCCTCGATCCCTGCCCGACTTGCGGTCACTCCGCGAGGAGGCACAAACCCCGCAAGACCTGCCGCGCTGGCGATGGCTGTGGCTGTTGGGCATACGACCCGCAAGAGCCTTTCGTGACAACGTGAGAGTGACGGTGTTAACGTCGCTGACTTCAGGACAAATCAGGCGGTTCGTTTTAACGGTGCGACCGTGTCGAACTGTCGAAGGGATCAACCGCCATGTTCGATGACGTCCTCATTGAGTCCGCCGGGCGCGATAAGAAGAAGGCCGGATGGGTTACCGGCCTCATCTCCGCGATCATTCACCTCTTCATCGTCGGTGGCGTCATCGCCGCCGGGCTGTACGTGAAGAAGAATCCCGAGGTGGTGCAGAAACCGATTCAGGCGTTCATGGTGCAGGCCGCGCCGCCTCCCCCGCCTCCACCTCCCCCTCCCGCAGCCTCGAGCGCTTCGACGCCGCACGTGAAGGTGGAGACTCCGCGCGAACAGCCTACGTTCCATCAGCCGACGGAGATTCCGCGGGAGACTCCGCACGAGGAAGCATCCACCGACACGTCTAATTCGTCACAAGGGGTCGTGGGTGGACAAGCAGGAGGAGTTGCAGGAGGCGTCGTCGGAGGCGTCGTCGGAGGCGTGGTGGGCGGAACGCTCGGCGGACAGCTCGGCGGACAGCTCGGCGGCACCGGCGACAAACCGATGCGCGTCGGCGGCGACGTGAATGCTCCGACGAACATCTCGCGCACGCAGCCGATCTACCCCGACATCGCCCGCAAGGCGCGGCGCGAGGGGATCGTCGTCATCGAAGCCGTGATCGACCGCAACGGCAACGTCACCGATGCCCGCGTCCTCAAAGGCCTCGGCTTCGGTCTCGATGAAGCGGCGGTCAACGCCGTGCGCCAGTGGAAGTACCACCCTGGCACGCTCAATGGAGTTCCCGTACCGGTCTTCTTTACGCTGACAGTCAATTTCAGGCTGCAGTAAATAGTTAGAGGTTTCGAGAGGAGAGTCACATGGAAGGGATGAACACGAATTTCAGCCTGATCAGCATGTGGGGCACGATGAACTGGGTCGCCAAGGGCGTCGTCATCGTGCTGGCCATCATGTCCGTCTGGTCGCTGACCATCGCCATCGAGCGTCTCTGGCGCTTCCAGAATGCGAAGAAACAGTCGCTGAAACTGGCGCGCGAGGTCACACCCATGCTGAAGAACCACAAGCTGGAGGAAGCGATTCGTCACGCCAACAGCCAGCAGTTCAAGCACAGCCACCTCGCACGCGTGCTCAGCGCGGGACTCACCGAGTTTCAGTACGAGAGCACGCAGGATCTGCCCGAAGATTTCGACATCGTCGAATCGGGCAAGCGCGCGATCGAGCGCGAGACGCTGATGACCACCGCGGAGATGAAGAAAGGTCTCGGCAATCTGGCGACGATCTCGACGACCGCGCCGTTCGTCGGTCTCTTCGGCACCGTCGCCGGCATCATTCACGCGTTCCAGGGGATGGCGCTCACCGGTTCGGGCGGACTCGGCGCCGTCTCCGCCGGTATCGCAGAAGCGCTCGTCACGACGGCCTTCGGTCTGTTCGTCGCGATCCCCGCGGTATGGCTCTACAACTACTTCCTGCAGAAGGTCGATCGCTTCCAGGTGGAGATGTCCAACTCCTCCTCGCAGCTCGTCGACTACTTCATCAAGAACGAAGCGCGTGCACGGGCGCGCGTGTAGCGGAGGCGAGCGATGGCATTCGGAGCCGGTGGCGGCAGTCCGGACGAAGTCAAAGGCGACATCAACGTCACGCCGCTCGTCGACGTCTGTCTCGTGCTGCTCATCATCTTCATGGTCGTCACGCCGATGCTCCAGCAGGGCGTCGACGTGCTCCTGCCCGAGGGGCCGCACGCGGAGAAGAAGCCGGGCAAGGAAGGCGATCTGATTCTTTCGATCAAGCCCGACGGCACGATCTTCGTCGGCCAGGACTGGATTCCCGATCGCGACGTGCCGAAGTACATCGCAGCCGAGCATCAGAAGGATCCGAATCGCGCCGTCATGCTGAAGGCCGACAAGCGGATCAACTACGGCAAGGTGCGCATGGTGATGAAGGCAGCGAACGACGCCGGCTTCACCCAGGTCGCCTTCCTGACGCAGAACCAGCAGGCGGGCGAACAGATCGCGAAGCATGGGGTATGAAGAGGCAGTGACGAGTGACTAGTGAGGAGTGACGAGTGACTAGTGACGAGTGATGAGTGACTAGTGCTGAGTGCTGAGTGCTGAGTACAGAGCCGAGTCAACTCGGTACTCAGCACTCAGTACTCGGTACTCAGCACTCGGTACTAGTCACTAGTCACTCGTCACTCTTCACTCAACACTCTGTTCTGGGTACTACTCGCCTTGGAGGAGCAATGGGATTTGGTGGAAGCAGCGGTGGCGGAGTTCGCAGCGAGATCAACATCACGCCTCTCGTCGATGTCGTGCTCGTGCTGCTGATCATCTTCATGGTGGCGACGCCGATCCTGCAGATGGGATTGGATGTCGAGGTGCCGCCGAAGGTCGAGGTGCAGGGCGCACCTCCGCCGCAGGAACAGAATCAGCTCGTCGTCACCGTGCGCCATGACGGCATCTATCTGAACTCGCAGAACGTCGGCAACGCGAAGGGCCTTCGCGATGCACTCGGCCGAACCGGTCTCGCGAATCGCGCCCCCGCCGATCGCGTCGTCTTCATCAATTCCGAGGATCAGGTGCCGTTCGATCGCGCGGTCGAGGCGATGGATGTGGCGCATGAGGCGGGCGCGCAGAAGGTCGGCTTCCTGACCGATCCGCCGCATTAAGGGACAACGGGTTAGAATCCGCTCCCTCTCTCCTCCTTGTTGCCCGAGGAGCCTGAGGAGGCGAATGGGGTCTGGTGGCTCCCGCGGTCTTCAAAACCGTTGCGTCGGCGCGGAAGCGTCGATGGGTTGGTTCGATTCCGACGCGCCTCCGCCATAATGCCCGCCACGAATGATGTTCCTCGCCCTCTATGCGTTCGCCATCGGCGCGGTCATCGGCAGCTTTCTCAATGTCGTCATTCATCGCTATCCGCGTGAAGAGTCGATCGTCTTTCCGGCAAGCCACTGTCCCCACTGCAATGCGCTGATTCGCTGGTACGACAACCTCCCGATCGTCAGCTATCTGATCCTCGGCGCGCGCTGCCGCAGGTGCCGCGAGCGGATCTCGATCCGTTATCCGCTCATCGAGCTCGCGAATGCTCTTTTCTATCTCGCGATTTTCGAGAGGACAGGCGTCTCCCCCGCATTTCTCCCGATCGCCGCAATCGTTTCGATGACGATCGTGCTCATCTACATCGACCTCGAAGTCGGATTGCTGCCCGATGTGATCACCTATCCCGGCATCGTCATCGGAATCGCGATCGGGCTTCTGCAGCTCGGCGAGAGGTTCCCCGACTTCACGCTCGCGGAGTCGTGGATCGATTCGCTGATCGGCGCCGCGATGGGCGCGCTGGTCATCTTCGGCATTCGCGTGACGTGGCAGTTCGTCCGCGGACGGGAAGGCATGGGCTGGGGCGATGTGAAGATGCTGGCGATGATCGGCGCGGTCGTCGGCTGGCGCGCGCTCTATCCGGAACTGATGATCGCGTCGATCACGGGCGCGATCGCCGGAGGTCTCGTCGCGTTGCGCAGCGCCCGCGGCATGCAGGCCGCGATTCCCTTCGGCATCTTCCTCGGTATCTCGCTTTTGGTGGTGGTCTTCTTCGGACCTGCACTGCTCGGATGGTATCTCGCCCTGCTCCTGCGCTGACGGCAGGATGATCGGACTACACTCTCCGCATGGTCGCTGCGCCTGCTCGTACACGGCTCACGGGGTTGAGCTTTCGCCGTGACGTCCATATCTTCCTCGCCAGCCTCGTCACATTCCTGCTCGTGCTTCTCGTCGGCGCGCTCGTTCTCCTGCAGCGCTTCGAACAACAGATGGAGCTTGCAGTCCGCGGGCGATGGGATCAGAGCGCGACTCTCGCCGTGCGCGAGCTCAACTCGTTGACGCCGGCGGAGCAGGAGGAGCTTCAGCCGCGCCTCATTGGACTCCTGAGCCGCTATGAACTGGCGGGCGTTTCCGTCTCGCAACCTGGGAAGCAGGTCCTGTCGGAGGGTTTGGGCAGCGGACAGATGGGAATCGAAACCGTGCGAAAGCCTCTCGCGCACGGCACCATGACCGCGACCTTCGACGCGACACCGCTGATTCAGGCCCGGCGCGCGTTCAAGGTCAGCGTGGCCATCACCGTCGGCGCTTCCATATTCGCCACGATCCTGCTCGTGCTCTACATCCCGCGCATCACACGCCCGGTGGAGGAAATGCTCACGAGCGCGGGAGAGATACGCACGCGCAGTCCTGACGATGATGAACAGCAGTTCCTGATCGACACGTTTCGAGACTCGATCTCCCGGTTGAAAGTGCAGGAGGAAGAGCTCCACCGGCTGCACCAGGCCGAGCGTACGCGGGCGGACGAACTGGAGCGCGTCACCGCGGCGCTCACGAGAAGCATCGCGTCGGGATTCATCTCTCTCGATGCGCGAGGCTGCATCGTGGAAATGAACGCCGCCGCCAGAGAAATCCTCTGCCTCACAGCGGAGGAGACGCGCGGCGAGACGATCGAACAAGCCCTCGGCGACGGTGAATTCGCAACGCTGCTGCGGACATCCATCGAAGAACAGACGCCGATCAATCGACGGGAGCTCCGCATTCCTCTCGCTCAGGGCGAGAGAATCATCGGGATCACGACCGTTCCGCTCCTCGGCGTCAATCTCGGATTCCTCGGCATGCTGGTTCTGTTCACGGATCTGACCCCGGTGCGAAGGCTCGAAGACCGCCTTCGCGAATTGCAGAACCTCGCCGATCTGGGCGAGCTCTCGGCCGGAATCGCACATGAGTTCAGGAACTCACTCTCCGCGATACTCGGATCTCTGCGCCTGACGCGGGACAAGCCGCTGCACGAGGTGCAGCGGCTCGTCGAAGATGCGCAACGCGAAGCGCGCTCCCTGGCGGAGGCGGTCGATGGACTGCTGGTGTTCGCCAAGCCGATGACGCTGGAAGCGGACAGACTCGATCTCGCGGAATTGGCCGGGGATGTGGTGGCCCGCCTGTCGCCTCACGCAAGCCCTGCCGTCATCGAGTACAGCGCAAGCAGCGCGATCATCAATGGCGACGCGCATCTGCTGGAGCGGGCAATCGACAACCTGCTGCGAAACGCGATCGAGTCCGTTCGCCAGAAAGGCGCGGGATCGGTACGCGTCACCGTGTCGAGCGATCCGCAGCCGCTGCTTCGCATCGAGGATGAGGGAATCGGAGTGGATCCCGCTGCGGTCGCACGCTTGTTCCTCCCATTCCAGTCGGACTCGCCGGGGGGCTACGGCATGGGTCTCCCGCTGGTCAAGAAGATCATTCTGCTGCACGAGGGCTCCGTGGAGCTCACCGGTGTTCCGGGAGAGGGGGCGCAGGTGACGGTTCGGCTGCCTGCCGCGTGATCGAGATGGTACAAAAGGTACCAGTTCGGGCGCGTCGAGCCGCAGCGCACGATCCGGTCAAATATCGTAAACTTCCCTCTACACGATAGTTAGTCGTTCACTGAGTTCATGGCATCTACGCGGCATAGGGAGGCGCCCATGAGATCCCGCCACACTGCTGGTTATTCGCTGCCGGAGATCCTCGTCGTCATGGCGATCATTGGGGTGCTGAGCCTCATCACCGTTCCCCAGTTTCTGACCTATCGCCAGTCGTCGCAGATGAAGGCAGCGATGCGAAGCTTCTGCGCCGACGTACGGAACTGCCGCCAGCTCGCGGTGGCCCGGCACATCCAGGTCAAGCTGGAGTTCGACTCCGCGAACTCGTACAGGTTCTACTCGCGAAACACGACCTCGGATCCGTGGGCGGTGATGCCGCAGGAACTACTGATGGCACTTCGTATCAGCGGCGTGTCGGGCAACGTGAAGACGCTCGAGTCTCCTCTCTACTTCGACAGCGTTACGTGTATCGATCAGGACTCGAATTCGAAGAACGATATGTACTTCAACAACGACGGCACGATTCAGTTCAAAGCCGATGGCTCCCAGAGCAGCGGGAGTGTGACGATCGGCACTACATGGACGAACGTCCTGTACAACCGGATGCTGATCACCGTTTATACAACGGGCAAGATTACGACCACTCCATCGAAGGTTTGAGGAAGCTCGATGATGAGAAGGAAGTCAAACGGTTACAGCCTCATTGAAGTCATGATCGCCATGGCGATCCTCGGCAGTGTATTGATCGCCATCATGTCGTTGTTCGTCTGGGGCCGCCGGAACGTCTACTCCGGCAAGCAGATGACCAAGGCGATCGCAATCGGGAACCGTGTGCTCGAGGATTTCGCGCCTCTGACCAAGAAGGACATCTATAGCGGTGCCTTCAACATGGCGACAACGGCAACAGGAACTGCGTCCGTCACGATTCTGGGGACGACCTATACGAACTGCTCGATCCGGTCGACCGATCCCAACGTCATCCCTTCTCCGCCAGCCGACATCAGCACCCAGACCAGCGGAGGTCCGGATTTCCTTACGAAATGGCAGACGCAGATGGGAAGCGATCTCGCAAACGGCTCGGTCACGGTCCTGTTGCAGCCGACCGACGATCCAACCAACACCCCCGCCCAGTACGGTACCGCGCAGGTGCTGCGAGTACGCGTCATCGTCCAATGGCAGGAATCAGCGGGAGCAAAGCGCAACCGCAATGTCACTTTGGACACGGTCAAGACCTTCTAGTTACAGAGGAACATATGTCATCCAGCACTCAGGATCGTTCGAGACAGCGCGGCTTTTCGCTCGTCGAAGTGATGACGGCGATGGCGGTCTTCATCGTGATTTTCGTTTCGGCGCTGCTCCTCTATGACCGCGCCAACCGGGTATTCACGAACAGCACACAGGCCGCGACGATGCAGCAGACGACGCGCGTCGGCTTCGACAAGCTCGTCCAGGACATCCGTCTTGCGGGGTTCGACTACAAGCGCGGAGGAGTTCCGACATCCGCCTTCAATACCCGGCGCGCCTCGCAGGCGTACGTCGTCGGTCAGATGGCCCTCCCCGACGTCGCCAATGGCCATGTGTACAAGTGCACGACCGCCGGCACGACCGCCGCCACGAGTCCAACCTGGAATGCCGGGTCCGGATCGACGACGACGGACGGTGGTGTAGTGTGGACCGAGGCAGGCACGATCCAGGCTGCGTTCGACCCGCCCGATGAACAGATCGAATACGCCTGGCACTCCGCAATCACGATCCGCGCGAACTACAACTACGACGCGCCTGATGATGCAAAGCACTACGAACATGGCCGTGAGAGCGAGCTGGAGTCCGCCTACTTCCCGATCGTGACGACCAACAACGACGAGATCGTCACGTACGTCCTCCACTCCGACAAGCCCGGCGCAGCCAACAGCGATTCTGTTACGTTCTATGCGGACGTAAACAACGGCGGAAGCCCCTCTCGAACGGCGTATCCGGGTGGAAACCCGGAACGTCTGATCACGATCGACAATGTCGATCTCTCGAACAACAACCCACCGTATACGCTCTATCGCGTTACCCTCGCCCCGGATGGCAGTCCGGTTCGCACCCCACTTGCGGACAATATCCGCAGCCTTACGTTCGAGTATTTCACCGACCAGCAGGGCCTCATTCCACTCAAGGACCTGAGCAATCCGCCTGTGAACATCACCGATGTCGGCGGCGGCGGTCAATTCGACCCGTCGAATGCAGCAACACGCACCCAAGCCGACCGCCTCGTGCGCGGCAACATCCGCTCCATCAAGGTGACACTGGTCGGCATGAACGAGACGAAGGATGGGTCCTATACCGATCCCACGGATACGGTCGCGCCAAACTACCGGAAAATATCTCTCGCGACGACGATCGTCCCCCGTAATCTCGGAATCATCGCGCAACCGCAATCGCCGCTCCAGCCGCCACCCAAGCCGGTCAATGTGGCAGTCTGTTATGGCTACTGTGGAATTCCGTTCGTCACGTGGCTTCCCGGCGACCCGTCTTCGTACAGCACTGGCAGCACAGGGGCGGAGAGTTTCAGCATCGCCTACGACACCAACCAGACCGGTCCATTTTCGAACGTGGAGCCGGCCGGTACGCTGACGAGTTATGCCGTCGACATGACCCAGATCGGGAACGCGGCCATCGCTGGCAATACGTACTATTTCAAAGTAATCGCGACAAATGCAGCGGGCTCCGCACCGTCCGACGTCGTTGGCCCGATCTCCATCAAGAACTCGACCAAACCTTCCCCTCCCGGCGGTGTCTCCGCTGTGGGATCGGGCGGAGCTTCGACGCCCAAGATCTCTCTCTATTGGACGTCTCCAACGTCGAATTCGTCCGGCGCTCCCTCGTGTACATCCGGCACGACTACGGTCACGAACGTCGCCGACGAACTAAAGGGATTCCAGATCTTCCGCTCCACGTCCTCGGGCTTCACACCTAATTCCTCGAACATGATCGTGGATGCCGGCGTTTCCGGCCCTGTCGGCAACGGTGTTGGCGGCTGGTCGTTCGATGACACGACGGTGAGCGCCTGTACTCCTTACTACTACAAGATCAGAGCCGTCGAGTGGTGCAATGCCGCCGACAATATGAATACGACGGGCGATAAGAACGACGCTATCAGCAATGCGAGCGCCGAAGTCAGCGCGACAGTGACGGCAAACCAGGCGAGCACGCCGACCGGCTTCATGGTCGATCCGACCACGACCTGCGGTGCCACCCAATGTTCACCGGTCACGATCAAGTGGAACAAGGTCACCACGGATACGGGCGGCGGTGCGATCAACGTCGACACCTATGAGGTCTATCGGAAAGTGCGTCACGGCACGTATACGAGCCCTGTCGCCAAAGTCGCAACGCTTACAGGGATGGTCGGCGCTAGCTCTCCGATCAGTTGGAGTGAACCGTCTCCTCTGCAGGCGTTTGAAACGAGTGCACCGTTCGATCAGGACTTCTACGACTACTACGTGATCGCCAAGTTCGCCTGCGGCGACGCGACACAGACGTCCACCATTACGGTTCCCAGCAACTGCGACACCGGTGTGACAATCACGTCGACCAATGCCGTCAGCGGCAATGGAACGACCACGTCGCCATGGGTCGCACCGTCGAACAGCTCTCTCGTCGTGAAGCTGAACCAGGGCGCTTCTCCCTACACCGCGATCACGGCGGGAACCGTCTCGCTCGATGGCGGCGCGCAGACGGCGCTTTCCGGAGGAAGCTCGCCTCCATGGTCGACGAGCTGGACAGACACGGGCGACGGCGCCACGCACACGATGACCTTCACGGCGACGACGACGTGCACACAGGCTCTCCCAACCGTCTACATCCAGGCGTCGCCGGTCGGCTGCCATCTGCAGACGGAAGCCGTGGATGGAAACACGATCAAACTGGCCACAACGCCGGAAGCGGGCTCCGACTATGAGCTCGACGTCACTCTCAAGAACCTGTCCCAGGATACGGTCACCGTCACTTCGTTTGTCATTACCGACAGCGTGCCCAAGAAGGGCAATTGGAACTACCTCGAATATCCGAGCGGCACGAAGACGCAAACAGCGTCGACATCCAACCTGCCGGCTGCAGGCGGTAATAGTGGAGCGGTGACATACACCAAGACCTTCGATTTCACGAGCGTGGCTGCGGCGGACAAGACCATCGGGCCGGGAGCCTCGAAGGTTTACAAGCTCCTTTACACAGTTGGCAGTGGCGGTAATGCGGTCGCCGATACGAACATCACGTCCTTCGTCGTCAACATGAAGACGGCGGCTGGCGGAACCACAACGTTCAACTGCGCGATCAAATAGGTGAAGCGATGACGAACATCAAACGCGCTGCAAGAAGGCTACTTCGCGGAAAACGGCAGGACGGCTCGGCGCTTCTCGTCTCGCTGATGGTGATGGTGGGGCTCTCGCTTCTGGGTCTTGCCTTCGTTGCGATCAGCGAGACGGAGAACGCCATTGCGCTCAATGAGCGCAATCACGCACAGACTGTCTCCGTCGCGGAAGCCGGCGCAAAACTCGTCGTCCAATGGTTTCAGGACCCGACGACGAACCTCAATCGAGGCCTGATGCCTGCCAATACCAACGCCATCAAGGCGAATCGTACGATTGGTGGTTATACGGGTTATTACAAGCCGACCGCAGGCACGAAGATCTGCGATCTTCCATTCGGGCCCGACTACCCCGATCTTTTCTGTGGTGACGAAAACAACCCGGATGTCATCATCAACGAGACGACAGCACCGAGCTTCCTCGCCTCGCTGAACAGCACTCTGTTCCAATCGCTCGACAATGGGCAAATCACCGAAATCATCATCTACGCTCCGCCCATCATTGGAGGGAATAAGCCGGCAGGCTATTACACGAAAGACGGCCAGCGTTTCGGCATTGCCTCCGTACGAGTCACTGCTCAGAAGAGGCCCGGTACCCTGGGAGCGGTTGCGCAAGCCATTGTCCGCATCGTCGTGGGTCCCTTCCCTCTGCCCGGTCCTACCGGCGCCCTCCAGGCCATTGGTGGCGTCGGCTCGAACGGTGACTTCGATGTCCACTGGGGAACGGTCGAATCCGAAGTCTCGACCGGTCTCAAGAAACAGTACAGTGCGATTCCATGGTTCAACGCCTGGGACATCGCCCACATTGAACGCGGCTGGGACTCATCCCGCCAGTGGGCGGCTGGCACCTCCTATCAGGGAAATTCAACGTATCCTCTTGGAGATACTGTACGGCCAACGCCGGCGGCATCCGCTGCGGCACAAGCCCATGAGTACACCGCAATTCAGGTCGGCGCCGGTACTTCGGGCGGCACGGAGCCGGCGTGGCCAACCTCACCGGGTGCTACCGTGGTTGACGGTTCCGTTACGTGGAAGGAACGTCCTCCGACGATGTACCCGATCAAGACCGCCGACTCCCTCAACTACGATAATCATGCCTGGCTATACGAGATCCCGAACAAGACAGTAGACGACCCTTGGTTCCAGTTGCGGTCCTGGGGCCAGGTACAAGGCAATGCGACGAGCAGCCCGCATCCCTATCCATGGACTGCATCGACCGTCACTGCCACGTGGGGCTACACTCACTACTTCCAGTATCAGACCTTCAGTTCGCGCCCGGACTATAAGATCGTACAGGTGCCGCGCTTCAATTATGACTTCTGGAAAGCGGCGGCACTCGGAGGGCGCGGCCAACCCGGCGTCTACTATCTGACGAAGAACGGCGCGAACTACACGGATGGTGTTGCGACCAAGAGCATGAGCTCATGGCTCAGCAGCGGAAATGGTTTTTACTTTTTCGAAACCGTCAATAATCAGAATCCGCAAAATGGCGGACCCGGAATTCTGGATACCGGTGGCGGAGACCCCTGCGGCTTCAAGGGATTCGTTTATGCGAATCTCGATCAGATCAAGAGCACTGGATGCGGCGGAAGCACCGGCTGGTATCAGCAGCCGGGTGAACCGTATCGCGACATCGGTTACCGGCAAGTCGTAGAGACGACCACCGGAACACAAACCCGCGGCGACTGGGACACGGATGCAGCCGGCAACTTCGTCGTCGCCGGCGCGTTCAACGGACGCTGGGACTATCAGGATCTCGATTGGAGCAACACGAATACGTCAGGCGGCAGTACCGGCACAAAGAATCAGATCTTCGATCTGTTCATGGCGCAGCGCACTGTGAAACCGGAAGATGGTGGCGCCGCCTTCACAGACTGGTTCCCAGTCGAGTACTTTCCGGGATGCAAACCGGGCAACAACATCACCTGCCCAACCTGCAACTGTTCGGAACCCCACGAACCCTATTTGAATATCCGTTACAACGGCGTCAAAACCTCGATTACATTGGGATGGAGCGATCCCTCCACTGCTGGGAGACCCAAGGTCACCGACACGGGGGATCCGAGCGGCACACCGGTTACGTGTGCAGCGGCCGACGTCTCCACCGCCGCGGGGCAGGCGAACTGCACGACCAACGCGTATGACTACAACGGAGGTCTGGCCCAGTTGGCTCCCGGCGTAAACGGCGTCATCTACAACGAGGGCCAGTTCACATCGACCGGCAATGGTGTTTATTACGGCTCGATCGTTCTCGGTCAATCCAGCGATCCCAAGGGCACTTGCGAGGTTTACTTCGACGAAACACTCCTCAAGGGCGGCTGGCCGCCCAAAGGAGTCACGTTCCCTCGCGTGATGATCGTTTCTGAGCAGATCCAGTAGTTACAGCGAGTGCGGGCCGCAAAGGCCCGCACTCGCTTCAACGGAGCGCTGCACCCAGTTGCTGTGGCTCGGCTGACTTGTAGGCCTCAAAATCCCGGTTGGCCTGAACCGCCCGCGGATCCCGCTGCTGCGAGTAACAGCGTGCCCGCGCCTCCAGATAATCGTGCTGCCACGGGAAAGCCGGCTCCCAGCTCTTGATCAGTTCGTACTCTGTCGCGGAGCACACAATCCCGCCCGCCTCCCTCTGCGCCAGCAGCAACAGCGCAGAACGCCGGTACTCGTCGAACACCTGAACCGGAAACGGCTTCGACAGCGAGTCCATCAACCTGGAAACGATCGCGGCGCCGTCCTGGTCGCGTGCAATTTCCAGAATGAGGGTGAGGCCGCGGCGAGTCGCGATGGGGAGCGGCCAGGGGGTTGTTCGATACATCCGGAAAGCACGATCCAGCGCCGCTGCAGTTTCCTGCAGCCTGCGTTGCCGCCAGCGGAGCCGGGCGAGCACCATGTCGGCTTCCACCGGTGCCGCGAGGCGCAGTTTTTCGATGTACGGCAGTGCCTGTTCGTCGCCACGCTGAGCCAGAGCCTCTGCATACGCGAGGATTTCCAGCGGCGTGAGAACGGGACCGGCTGACTGCCACCCGGTCCAGACGCGCGCGTAGTCGGCCGCTACATAGCCGTTCTGTGCGCTGCCGGCTGCGTAGAGCTCCGGGCTGACGTTCGACAGATCGAAGAAGGAATTGTCGGGAATGCCCATCGAGACTCTGCGGCGCTGAATCCTCTGCGGCAAATCGCCGAATCGGACGGGCGCCGGAAAATCATCGCCTCGTACGCGCGCATAGGAACGCAACTGCGCCGAGTTGAATGTATCGCCTCGCCCCAGTGTTCGCGCAAACGCGTACTCCACTGTCGTACGGTCATCCGTGTTGATTCGTCCCATCGCCGCGAGCGCCCTGGCCGTTGAATTCCCACAGACATAGTGTGCAAGGACATCTTCGGGATCGGTTGCCCACCAGACATCCCACACACCCTCCCGTACTGCAGGGATCTTCAATCGCTCCGCGAGCGAGTCATAGTCGTATTTCAGCGGTGTTCGCGAGCCTACGAGAAGCAGGTCCCCGGACTGCGACTGCCACGTCTCGACGAAAGGAAAAACAGACGTAATCGTGGCATAGACCGTCTCAATCGTAGCGGCATCGACTTCATAGGCCTGCAGGAACTGGACGAAGATTCCGCCATCCTCCAGCTTCGAATCGCAGGCTTTGTAGAACTCTTGTGTAAACAGGCTCGCAATTCCAGCTCGATAAGGATTCGAAGGCTCGGACGAAATCACGTCATATTTCCGGTTGCGCGCGAGAAGAAATTCGCGCCCGTCGCCGGCAATCACATGCACCTTTGGATTCGCGAGGGCATTGCGATTCACGGCGGCGCACATCTCAGCCACGTGCCTGATGGAGGGCTCGATCTCGAGCACGTCGACGCTCTGAATACCCGGCAGAGACGCGAGCCAGCCTGCGGTCGAACCGGTCCCCAATCCAACAACCACTGCAGTACGAGGATTGGGATGCAGCAGACCGGGAAGAACGCCGCTCATTACTTGTGTACCTGCATCCATTCGTGAATGACCGTCGCCTTTACCGTTGACGATGAACGCATAGCCTTCGTCGTCTGCGACCGACACGCTGCTTTCGACTCCATCCGTCTCCCATAGAGTCTCCCGCCGCCGCGTCTGGCCAAGATCACGCAACTTGTTCAGGGTCATCCCGGCGATATTGACTCGTCCCGCGCCGATCGGTGTGTGGCGCCAGAATGCGGTCGGACCTACACGCGTGATGAGAACGATCGCTGCGCAGGCGGCGGCGAACGCACAAGCGCGCAGCACCGCTGCATCTCTCGATGCAAAGACGAACAGGATGGCCACGAGCGCCGACAGAACCGCTACAAGTCGCCAGACTCCGGGGGCCGTGAGAAGAGGCAGGAAACCAAATCCGCCAGCGAGCGATCCTGCAATGGCGCCTGCTGTGTTCCACGCGTACGCAGTTCCGACTTCGTTCGCGACACCTCGACGGCCGCTCCCCAGAAAGGACACGAGCATCGGAAACTGCAGGCCGGACAGAAACGCGGGCATCACGACTACGGCCGCCGTAACCAATGTCCAGCCGAAGATGTATCCGGAGAATCCGACCATGCCAATAGGCCGCAGCAGAAGAGCGAGCACCGCGAGCCTGTCCCCGAGCGAGAACGGGATTGCAATGAACACCGCCTCGAGCGCGCACGTGAGTGCAAACGCTCCTACAGTGGCACGCGAGGAACGAAACAAGGAATAGGCAAAACTGCCTGAGCCAATCCCGAATAGTGCGACCGCGAGGATCAAACCGAAGGTAAACGTCGTGCCTCCGAGCAGAGGCGTCAACATCCGGTACCAGACGATTTCCATCAATAGAAATACGAATCCGGTCACCGCCGCGGCGAAGAAAACCCACCGGTGATCCAGAACTTCACCCCGCGATTCCACTGTTCCTGTTTCGTCGTTCTCCAGTTCATCGGCCCGGCCTGCACGACCGCTCCTGGAACGTCTGATCGCGTTGGACATCAACATGGCGTACATGCCGACGAGTGAATTGAGCAGCGCGGCGCCAATGAGTGTGTTGCGGTTGCCGGCGCGTTCCAGAAAGTAAAAGGTCGTTGCCGCGGCTCCAAGGACGGCGCCGAGCGTATTGAATGCATACGCGATGGCCACACCTCGCCGGCTGTGATCTCCCGCGAATTCAATGGCCCGCGATACGGCCGGCAGCGTTCCTCCCATGAGCGTGGTAGGAATTCCGAGAATCAATGCTGCGAGGAAGAGCCTGATCACAGTAACGATCGGATAGGGCAGCAAGAACGAGCCACCGGCCGCCAGATAGATCTTTCGCGTCACTACGAGAATCCCGAGACTGAGCACTGCGGAGGCAGCGACGCCAACTTCCAGCCACCCATAGAGACTCAATGGATTGCGCGATTGCTCCGCGCGGCGGCCGATGTAATAGCCGCCTGCACCGAGACCGGCCATGAAGATCGCAACGACCGCCGCCGACGCCGCCGTCGACGCTCCGAAGATGAGTCGAAGCTGTCGCAGCCAGACGGTTTCGTAGGTCATTGCACAGAAACCCGATACAAAGAGCAGCAGAGGTACACGCCACAACGCCCGATTCATCATCGAATGATACGGTAGCCGCGTCATGGAAAGGGCCCGCTCCGGCATATACTTTTCGAGTCCATGGCCCTCTTCACATCCGAAACGAAGGATGCGCTCAAGAAGCTCTCGGCGAAGAGCTACGCCACTCCTGAAGAGCGCGACGTCCTCCTCGGCAAGGTTGCAGCGGCCGAGGGGCTGAAGGCCAACGACATCGTCTGGATGCTGTTTCGGCCCGATCGCGCGCTGCGCGACTGGGGAGCAGCGTGGCTTCGCAAACAGAATCCTCCCGATCTGCTCGATGCGTTTCTCGTCGAGGCGCGCGGCAAGCCCGATCAGGCGTTCCGCGCCGCGGCAGTCGCGCTCAACGCGATGAACGTGCCGAACATCGAGACGCGTCTGATGCAGCTCATCTCAGCGCCGGTTCCCAATAAGGAATTCGGAGAGATTCAGGAGCTCGGCCGCAAGCTCGTCGCAGAGTTCACGCCGACACCTGCACTACAGCCGCTCATCTGGCAGCTTCTGACGAATGCACGCCCCGATGAGGTGATGAAGTACCTCAACCTCCTCGCGGGACTCGACCTCGACGACAAGAGCCTCGTGCGCTGGCAGACCCTCGTCAAGACCGAGGAAGGACCGGTGCGCGACAAGGCGCTGGAGGTCCTTGCGGACCGCGCTCCGCTCTCCTCGCTCGATCTCTTCATCCAGCACCTCGGCACTGCGGGCTACATGGTCCAGCAGAAGATGGCCGCCGCGCTTGCCCAGGCCGCGGAACAACGCCCCGCAGAAGTCGTCGCACGGCTTCTCCCCTTCGTCGCCTCGGACAATCCCGCCACGCGCAACACCGTGCTCTCGATTCTCGCGCGCACGCCGGACAGGAACGCGGTTGCACGCCAGTACATCGCGTTCTCGCGCACGCTCGCCGGCTTCGTTCGCGATCGTGCGCTCGACGCACTCCGCACGTTCGGCGACTCTTTCATCGAGCCGGTGATCTCGCTGCTCGACGACGAGGATCAGGATGTCCGCGCGGCCGCCGTACAGATCGCGAGCCTCATCGGAGATCCGCGTGCGGTTCCGGGCACGATCCGCCTTCTGCAGGATCCCGACTGGTGGGTGCGGATCGCAGCGGCCGACATGCTGGGGCACATGAAGGATCCCCGCGCCGTCGAGCCGCTGATCAATGCGATCGCGGATCCCGAGATGAAGTGGGGTGCGATCGAAGCGCTGGGACGCATCGGCGATCCGCGCGCACTCAACGCGCTCGGCCGCATGCTCGGTGATCCGCTTCCCGACGTGCGCATCGAAGTCATGCTCGCGCTGAGAAACTTCCAGCATCCGAGCATTCCGCAAATCATCGCGAAGATCGCGCAGACGGATCCGGAGCGCTCGGTCCGTCAGAAAGCGCTCGACATCCTCGAATCGCAGACCGCGGCCGCACAGACGACGGACATCGCTTCCGTGCGCAGTGCCGCGCTGCAGGCGCGCTCCGAGGCGGGCGAGCCGAAACTGCACACGCTGCTGATCGCGACGCGCAATCAGAGCGGCTCCGACTTCCATCTGAGCGTCGGCCAGCCTCCGATCGTCCGCCTCGCCTCGGAACTGCTGCGCGTCAACGCTCCGCCGTTCACGCCGGAAGAGACGGAGTCGATGATTCGCGAGGTGCTGACCGAACAGCAGTGGTCCCTGTTACAGCAGCACTTCCAGCTCGACTTCTCGTACTACATCCCGAATGCCGGACGTTATCGCGCGAACGTCTTCTACGACCATCGCGGCTATCACGGCGTGTTTCGCGTCATCCCCGAGCGGCCGCCGACGATCGCCGAGCTCGGGCTTCCCTCCCATCTCGCGGAGATCGCCGACTATCACCAGGGGCTGGTGATCGTCTGCGGACCTTCGGGCTCGGGCAAATCGACGACGCTCGCCGCGCTCGTGAATCTCTTCAACGAAACGCGCAGCGATCACGTCATCACACTCGAAGATCCGATCGAGTTCGTCCATCCCTTCAAGAACTGCCTCATCAATCAACGCGAGGTCGGGACGCACACGGTGAGCTACGCGCGTGCCCTGCGCGCAGCGCTGCGCGAAGATCCCGATGTGATCGTGATTGGCGAGCTGCGCGACAACGAGTCGGTATCGCTCGCGCTCACGGCCGCGGAGACAGGGCACATCGTGCTCGGCACGCTGAACTCGACGAGCGCTCCGAAGGCAATCGATCGCGTGATCTCGAGCTTCACGATCGATGAGCAGCCGCAGATCCGCGCGTCGATCTCCGAATCGCTGAAATACATCGTCGCCCAGCGCCTCCTGCCTGCGAAAGAAGGGCGGCGCCAGGTGGCGGCGTTTGAAGTCCTCAAAGGAACGCCGAACATCGCGAACATGATCCGCGACGAAAAGACCTTCCAGATCTACTCCGCGATGCAGATCGGCAAGGCCCTCGGGATGGTGACCTTCGACGATGCGCTCAAGGACCTCCTGCGGAAGAACGAGATCACGGCTGAGACGGCCTACCTCGCGGCGCAGAAGAAGGAAGACTTCGAGAGCCTCGTGCCGGCGGAGTTCATCCAGGGGGCGTTCCGGTAGGAGCGCCGGCTGCGGGCGCGACGACCGCGCTCCATTTCCGGAATCCCAAGGTACTATCCTCCGTTGTATCCGGCGCCCCGGAACCGCCCGAAAATGCAGAACTTTCGCGCGTGTGGCCCGTCCCACCACGGGAGCCCGGATTAACTGAATGCCCGAATTCATCGTACGAGTCGGAACGCCCGACGGAGAGATCGTCGAACGCACCGTGCAGGCAAGCTCGGCCCGCGCCGCTCAGGAAGAGCTGCAGCGGCAGGGAATGCACGTGTTCGAGGCCCGGCGCGGCGTTTTCGCATGGCGCGATCTGTTCCCACGCGGCAAGCGCGTGATCTCGACCGAACGGTTTCTGCTCTTCAATCAGGAACTGCTCGCGCTCGTAAAGGCGGGTCTGCCGATCATCCAGTCATTCGACATCATGCTCGAGCGGCAGAAGGATGCGCGCTTCCGCGAAGTGCTGGCCGAGATCCGGGAGAAGATCAAGTCGGGCGTCGCGCTCTCCGACGCGTTCTCGTCCTACGGCGACATGTTCCCGCCGATCTACTCCACATCGCTGCGCGCCGGCGAGCGCTCCGGCGATCTGGAAGGTGTGCTTCGCCGCTTTCTGCGCTATCAGAAGATCATCGTCAATCTGCGCAAGCGCGTGGTCGGCGCGCTGATCTACCCCGCCGTTCTCATCGCGCTCTCCATCTGCATGATCGTCATCATGTTGACGAAAGTCATTCCGAAGTTCATCGAGTTCTTCGCCGGCTTCGGCGCCGAACTGCCGCCGGTGACCCGCTTCGCGATCGCGGCGACCTCGCTTCTCAATGATCACTTCTGGATCATCGCCGCGACGTTCATCATCGTCGCGGTCTCGCTGCGCAAGTGGATCTCCTCCACCGGCCGGATGACCTGGGACCGCATCAAATTGCGCATCCCGATGGTCGGCGGCATCCTGCATCGCTTCGCGATCATGCAGTTCACCCAGTCACTCGGCACCCTGCTGAGCGGCGGCACGCCGATGGTTCCGGCGATCGAGATCTCCTCGCAGTCGGTCACGAACCAGGACATCTCGGCGAAGATCTTCTCCGTGGTCCAGAACGTGCGGGAAGGGGAGCCGCTGTGGCGCTCGCTGGAGGGAACCGGAGCCATCAGCGATCTCGCGGTGGAGATGATCAAGGTCGGCGAATCGACCGGGGCGCTGACGGAAATGCTCAACAATGTCAGCGAGTTTTACGACGAAGAAATCGAAGCAAGACTCTCGCGTCTGGTGGCCGCGATCGAACCGATCATCCTCGTGGTGATGGGAATCGTGATCGCTGTCCTCCTCTACGCGTTCTATCTGCCGTTGTTCCAGTTGTCGACGGTGGGACAGCAATGATGAGAGAAGTGCTGAGTGATGAGTACCGAGTGCTGAGCAAACCCAATAACCCACTCAGCACTCATCACTCATCACTCATCACTAAACACTATGGCCAGTGATCCTCGCGCCCTTCTGAAGAATGCCGATGTGAACGGTGAAGCCGCGCGCGCGCAGCGCGTCGCGGAGCAGTACGGCTTCCCCTTCGTCGACCTGGAGCACTTCCAGATCGACCATCAGTTGTTCCACGATGTTCCACTGGAGCTGATGATCCGTTATCAGTTCCTGCCCGAGCGCCGCGAGAACGGCCACATTCACATCGTCGTCGGCGATCCGACCGACGTCCTTCGTCTCGACGAGCTCGAGCTCCTTCTCGGCGCTCCGCTCAAGGTGAAGGTCGCCTCGCCTGCTGCCATTAGAGACAAGCTGCAGAAGTCGGAATCGACCCAGCGCGTCCTCGACGAAGCCACGGAAGGCTTCCGCATGCAGCTCGTCGGCGAGGATGAAGAAGGCGAAGAGACGCTGACGATCGACACGATCACGCAGCAGGAAACGTCGCCGATCATCAAGCTCGTCGACTCGATCGTCTTCAACGCGATCCAGCGCCGCGCATCGGACATTCACATCGAAACGCGCGACAACGAAGTCGTCGTCAAGTACCGCATCGACGGCGTGCTCTACGAAGCGCTCGAGCCGATCGACAAACGCCATCACTCGACGATCATCAGCCGTATCAAGGTCATGTCCGAGCTCGACATCGCCGAGAAGCGCGTCCCCCAGGACGGCCGCTTCAAACTGCGGATCACGGGACGCACGATCGACTTCCGCGTCTCGATCGTCCCCACCGCGCACGGCGAAGACTCCGTCATCCGTATTCTCGACAAGGAGTCGATGAACTCCGAGTTCAAGAATCTGCGGCTCGACGTCCTCGGCTTCGACAAAGACATGCTGCTGAAGTTCCGCAAGTTCATCAAGGAGCCGTACGGCATGGTGCTCGTCACCGGCCCCACCGGCTCCGGCAAGACGACGACGCTCTATGCCGCGCTCTCCGAGATTCAGACGCCGGAGGACAAGATCATCACGATCGAGGATCCGGTCGAGTACCAGCTCCGCGGCATCACTCAGATTCCCGTCAACGAGAAGAAGGGGCTGACGTTCGCACGCGGCCTGCGCGCAATCCTCCGCCACGATCCCGACAAGATCATGGTCGGCGAGATCCGCGACGAAGAGACCGCGGCGATTGCCGTGCAGTCCGCGCTCACCGGCCATCTCGTCTTCACGACCGTCCACGCGAACAACGTCGTCGACGTTCTAGGCCGCTTCCTCAACATGAAGGTCGACCTCTACAACTTCGTCTCGGCGCTGAACTGCGTGCTCGCGCAGCGTCTCGTGCGCCGCATCTGCGATCACTGCAAGCACGAGGTGACCTACAAGGACGACTTCCTGATCGAGTCAGGCCTCAACCCGAAGGAGTACCGCGGTCACAAGTTCTACGAGGGGGCGGGATGTCTGGAGTGCAACGGCACCGGCTTCCATGGCCGGCAGGCAATCTCCGAGCTGCTCGATCTCTCCGACCGCATCCGCACCATGATTCTGGAGCGGCGTCCTGCATCGGAGATCAAGAAGGCTGCACACGAGGAAGGGATGACGTTCCTCCGCGAATCCGCACTCCAGAAGGCAAGGGAAGGAACGACGACGCTCCGCGAGATCAACAAGGTGACGTTCGTCGATTGATGATGGCCCACTGCACGATTGAAAATCTCCGGTGGAGCGACAGGGGCCTCGCCTGCCGGCTCGGTGGACAGGCGAGGCGCCTGTCCCTCCACGAGGAAGTTACCTGATGAGATCTTTCCCCCCGGACGTCATCGTTCTCGACGGCGGCTCGCTCACGCACACTCGTCTGGCGCGCGGCAAATCGTCCAACCTGCAGATTACGCACGCGAAGAGCTATCGCCTCGCGGCGGACACGTTCTCGCCGGCGGTCGTGACTCCGAACCTGACGAACGAAGCCTCGCTGGCCGAGGCACTTCGCCGTTTGAAGATGGAGACGGGGAAGTGGGACAAGGCCTCGCTGCTGCTGCCCGACTCCTGGTTTCGCATCAACATCATCGATCTCCCCTCGCTGCCGGAGAAGGCGTCCGAGGCGATGGAGATGGTGCGCTGGAGTCTGAAACGGACGATTCCGATTCCGCCCGAGTCGCTGCGCGTCGCCTTCACGGTTCTCGCGAAGACGGCGGCCGGCGTCAAACTTCTCGTGGTCAGCGCAGTGGAGAAGACGCTCACGGACATCGATCGTCTGTTCGCCGCGGCGGGACTCGAAATCATTCTGATCGAGCCGATCGGCCTCAACATCTGGAACGCGGTTGCCGTGCGGGAAGCCGAGACGGCGAACGATCGTCTCTTCCTTTACGTGCGCGACGACGAATTCACGACGGCGATGTTCCGCGGCGAGCAGCCGCTGTTCATCCGCTCGCGCAATCTCGGCGCGGAGCGGACGCTCGATCAGGAGATTCGCCTCTCCGCGAGCTATCTGCGCGAGACGCTGCGCAGCGATGTCATCGAACAGTGCTACGTTGCGGGCAACGGCATCGAGAGCAGCATCGCGAATGTCCTCTCCGAAGAGTTCGCGGCGCCGGTGAAGACGATTGCCCTGCGCGAATTCGTGGAGCAGTCACCAGCCGATTTCCGAGGCGCGGACGCTGAGCTCGTCGCCTGCACAGGAGTATTCACCGGGTGAAACCGATCCATCTGAACCTCGCCTCGCGGCCCTACGAAGACAAGCGGATCTTCATCGCGACCGTCGTCGGCGCATCGATCGTCGTCGCCGCACTGCTCTTCGTGAACATCGACACCTATCTCCGTTACCGCGTCGAAACGCGCACGACGCGTGCGCGCATCGCGACGCTCGCGGCACAGACCGAGCAGGAGAATCGCCGCAACGAGATCGTGTCGCAGCAGCTCAAGCAGATCGACCTCGTCGCGCTCTCCAAGCAGACGTCGTTCATCAACGCGCAACTTGCGGAGCGCTCTTTCTCCTGGAGCGAGTTGCTCGACGATCTGGAGAAGGTGCTCGCCGATGATGTGCGCATCCTCTCGATCGTACCGTCGTTCCGTCCCGACGGCATCATTCACCTCGAACTGCAACTCGAGGCCAAGACGTCCGAGGGACTGGTGGACATGCTGAACCGCTTCAACAGGAATCCGCGGTTTGCGAATCCGTTCCCGACGGTCGAAGCAAATCAGGGAGGCAGCTATCGCATTGCGCTCGGCGTCGACTACAGGCCGGTGACGCTGAAGATCGTACCGGGAGTGCAGCAATGATCTGGCGCGAAAAACAGATCCTCCTCGGCGTCCTCGCCGTCCTGTTCGTCGCGAATCTAGTCTACTTCTTCACGTATCGCGTCCAGTTCCAGGCGCGCCTCGCCGACTACTCCGATCGCGCGCATCAGGCCCAGGAGCAGCTCGACCGGGCGCGCGCGACGCGAATCGCGTCGGAGCGGCAGCTTGCCGGCTACCGCAAGCTGCAGAAGGACATTCAGGACGTCTACAACACCCGCTGGTCGACGCAGGCCGTGCGCCTCGCGCCGATGATCACCGAGGTGAAGAAGCTCGCGGTGGTGAGCCAGCTCGTGCCGCAGACTTACTCGTTCAGCAACGTCAGTGGCAGCGACAAGACAGGCTCGCTCGGCGCGTCGGTCGTCGGGATCAACTTCACGGTTCAGGGAACGTATCAGCAGGTTCGCCGTCTCATCAATCTGCTCGAACTGTCGCAGCAGTTCGTGATCGTCGACCAGGTCGGCCTCAGCAGTGGAGGCGAAGGAGTCTTGACGATGAGCCTTCATCTGAAGACTCTGTTCCGAAACCCGGAGGCACCGGCGGGGACGCGTCCGTCGAATCGAACGTTGTGAAGGACTGGATGAACTGGAAGACCCTGATCATCGCGGGAGTGGTGCTCCTCGCCCTCTTCGCGATTTATTCGTTTGCGATGCCCGACTCACAGCCCGTGAGCCAGGAGCAGCACACGTCCGGCTCCGCATTGGACGAGGGCGAGAAGACGGCGCCTGCCGTGACGGCGAAGAAGCAGGCGTTCGTGCCGGGCATCGAGCCGATTCATTTCGAGTGGCTCGATGCGCAGGCCGGCAGCTACAAGAGCGATCGCAATCTGTTCGCCTTCAAGGAACCGCCGCCGCCACCGCCGCCGCCTGCACCCAAGCCGCCTCCACCGCCGCCTGACCGCGACAAGGACGGCGTTCCCGATTTCAAGGACAACTGTCCCGACAAGTACAACCCCGATCAGACCGACCTCGATCAGAACGGGATCGGTGACGCGTGCCAGACGACGCCGGTGATTCCGCCGCCGCCGCCTCCACCCGTTCCGCCGAATTTCACGTACAAGTACATCGGCACGTTCGGACCGCCGTCCAGCCCGCTCGCGACCTTCATCAATGGCGACGAGATCATCAATGCGCACGCCGGCGACACGATCGCGCAGCGCTTCATCCTCAGAAGTATTGGAATCGAGTCGGTGGAAATCGGCTTCGTCGGTTTCCCGAAAGTTGTGACACGCCGTATCCCATTGGGGCAGTAGTACGTCACACGTTGTGTAGCGCAGCAGACATCGTCAGAAAGAACGACAACGAAATGAATCGATTGAAGATCGCAACGGCCGCCTCCGCGCTCACGCTCCTGCTTGGGAGCTGCGCGAGCTACAACGCTTACCAGAAGGCGCGCTCCGCCGAGACGATGAGCGACTGGGATCAGGCCGTCATCGAGTACCAGAAGGCACTCGACCTCTCGCCTGACAACATCGAGCTGAAGATGAAGCTGATGCACGCGAAGCTCGAGGCTTCGCGCTCGCACTTCGAGAAGGGGAAATCGCTTCGGGCCGCGGCAGTCTCGGCGACGGGCTCGGAACAGCTTCGCCTTGCAGAGCTCGCCGCGACGGAGCTGCAGTTGACGGTGAAGCTCGACTCGACGAACCAGTACGCGGCGGTGGAGCTCGGCAAGGTCATTCAGATCCTGCAGGACGCACAGCACTCAGCCGATCAGAACTCGCTCGAAGAGCGGAAGAAGCGCGCGAAGAACATCACGAAGACGGCCCCTCCCCAACTCAACCCTGCATCCGATCAGCCGATCTCGCTCAGCTTCCCGCGCGACACGCCGGTGAAGGACATCTACCGCGCCCTCGGCAACGCGTTCGGCATCAACGTGATGTTCGATCAGGCGGTGAAGGATGACCGCATTTCGATCGAGCTGAAGGACGTCACGGCGCAGCAGGCGCTGGAGCGCGTGATGCAGGCGGCGAATCACTTCTACAAGCCGCTCGACGAGCACACGATCATCATCATCCCCGACAACCCGCAGTCGCGCCGCGACTACGAAGATCTCGTGATCCGCACGTTCTATCTCTCGAACGGTGACGCGGAGCAGGTGACGAACGTCGTCCGGACGATGATCGAAGCGCGCAACGTCTTCCCGCTGAAGGCACTCAACGCGATCACGATCCGCGATACGGCGGACAAGGTGCGCATCGCGGAGAAGATCATCGAGGCCAACGACAAGGCGAAGGCGGAAGTCGTCGTCGATGTGGAGTTGCTGCAACTCGATCTGAACAAGGCGCGCAACATCGGAGTGCAGTTACTCGGCGCGAACGGTTCCACGTGGCCTGGTGTGTCGGCCGGCCTGGTTGGTCCGGATGGCAAGGCGGTCGGCGCACTGACGCTCGATCAGATTCGGGCTCTCAGTTCGAACTTCGAAGACCGCAAGTTCGGCACGCATGTGTTCCCGGGCAGCGCCGGCGTTCTCAATTTCACAGTACCGAGCTTTGCGTACAACCTGATGAAGAGCGCGTCGGACTCGGAATTGCTCGCGAATCCGGAGCTGCGCATCTCGGAAGGTGAGAAGGCGACGCTGCATATCGGCAGCCGTATCCCAGTTCCTGTCTCAACATTCAACGCCATCACGACCGGAACGCAAGCCGGTGGAACGGTGGCACCAGTTACCTCGTACCAGTATCAGGACGTAGGCATCAAGGTGTCGATCGAGCCGCGCGTTCACCACAATCGAGAGGCGACCCTGAAGCTTACCGTCGAGGTCTCAAACCTCGCGGGAAACGCACCGGGATCGAATCCGCCTCAGCCGATCATCAGCACACGCACCATCGAATCGACGATCCGGCTCAAAGATGGCGAGACGAACTTTCTCGCCGGACTCATTCAACATACGGATAACGCCGATAACACGAAGATTCCCATCCTCGGTGACATCCCGGTTCTCGGCCGCATCTTCCAGAACGAAAACAAATCGCACAGCTCGACGGACCTCGTGCTGACGATGACGCCGCACATCATCCGCATCCCCGACATCACCGACGACGATCTCGCACCGATGTGGGTCGGCACGCAGAACAACCTGACGTTCCGCGGGGTCTCGCCGCGCATCGAATCGCAGGCCGGCACCGATCCGTTCAGCGCACCGCCGCCGCGCGGTCCGAATGGCCGTCCGCTGCAGCTCGCACCGGATGGTGAGCCGGGCAACTACATCGTTCCGGATCAGAGCACTGCCGCACCCGCGACGACGGGCCCTCAGCCTGCGCAGGGCAGCGCCCCGGCGAATCCGTTCACCAAGCCGGCACCACCGCCGCCGCAACCGGAACAGCCGCAGAATCCGGAGCTTGGGGCTAACCGGCCGAAGCAGCCGCCCGTCCTTCTCGGCACACCAAAGCCGGCGACGCAGAGCACCGCGATGGAAGAACAATCGCAGCCGACCATGGCAGAGATGCGGCTCGCACCGCGGCTCTCACCGCAGCCTGCGACCCTCAGCATCAAGCCGGGACAGGAAGCTGTCTGGAACGTCATCGGGATGGACCTCGATGGACTGCAGGCGAACAACATCACGATGCACTACGACCCGATGGCGCTCTCCGTCGATGAAGTCTCCATCGGCTCGGCGATCGTGAGCGATCCGAAAACACCCCCCATCGTGAAGATCGACAAGGACAAAGGCATCATCATTCTCTTCTCGAGCACCGGCAAGCCGCTGGAGTTTGCATCGGGCGGCGAAGTCGCGATGCTGCGCGTGCACGGCGGCCTCTCGGGCGACACGATGCTCGTGCTCGACGATCCTGCGCTGCACAAACCGTCCGGTCCGGCCGTCGAGTCGGCGATCACCGGCGGAAGGGCCAAAGTCCAGTAAGCAACCATGCGCCGCTCCCGCAACAGCCGTGGCTTCACGCTCGCCGAACTGATCACGGTCGTCGGCATCGTGGCCATCCTTGCCTCGATCGCGCTGCCGGTCGCGAGCTTCGGCATCCGCCGGCAGAAGGAGATCGAGCTGCGCGAGAAGCTGCGGAAGATCACCGAGGCGATCGATCGCTATCACGAACTGCGCGTTGCGAATCCACCGAACAACATCAAGGCGCCTCCCGATCTCGCCGTCGGCTCGTATCCGAAGAGTCTCGAAGAGCTGGCCAAACCGATCGAGCTCTCGAATGGCAAGAGCGTCCGCCTCCTGCGCGAGCGCGACCTCATCGATCCGATGACAGGCAAAGCCGACTGGATCTGCCTCGCCGACACCGACGAGCCGGACGCCAGCGGCAGCCAGAGCGGCCAGAGCCGCAATGTGTTCGAGGTCCGCTCGAACTCGCACACGCTCTCGCTGGACGGGAAAACGCACTATAACGAATGGTGAACGGGCCCGGATAACGATGAACGTTCAACGATGATCTAAACGATGAACGATGAACGATGAACGATGAACTGGGTGACTACGAGCGAGAAACGATGTTCATGACGAACGAGGAACGAGGAATGATGAACCAACTGGCGCCGATGAATGAGGATCAGGAAACGGTGAGCGCTCCCCGTTCATCGTTCATCGTTCATCGTTCATCGTTGCCTTCCGTTCATCGTTCATCGTTCTCATCCCGCGGCTTCACTCTCATCGAACTGCTCGTCGTCGTCACGATCATCGGGATTCTTGCGGGGATCGCGATGGCCAATGTGCGCAACGCACAGCACAAGGCGGCGGATGCGGCGTTGCGCGCTGATCTGCATGAGATGCGCAAGGCGATCGACGACTACTACGCCGACAAGCAGAAGTTTCCCAGCGATCTGAAGGATCTCGTTCCGCATTACCTCCGCAGGATCCCCACCGATCCCATCACGAAGACCGCGGACTGGGACACGGTTCAGAATCAGCCCGGCTCCGAGGACAATCCCGCGCCCGAGCCAACCGAGGCGGAGAAGGCAAACGATCAGGGCGGCGGCGGCATCATCGATGTGAAGAGCAAGGCCAAGGGAAAGACGCTCGACAATGTGCCGTACGACCAGTTGTGACCGAAGCAGCGAGCAGGGCTTCACGCTTGCCGGCGTCCTCGTCATCCTGACGATCATCTCGGTCTTCGTCGCCTACACGGTTCCACGGCAGTGGTCGATCGCGATCAAGCGCGATCGTGAGCGCCAGACCATCTTCATCATGAAGCAGTACGCGCGCGCCATCGACGCATTCCAGAACGTCCATAAGTCGCTGCCCGTGAGCCTCGATCAACTCAAGGACGCGCGCAGCCCGCGCCTGCTGCGCGGGGTGAAGGCAGAGTGGGCCGATCCGCTGACGGGCAAGGTCGACTGGGTGCTCGTTCCGCCTCAGGCGGCCGCGCAGGGAACGCCGACGAATGTCCCCGGCCCGAATGCCGTGCCGCGTTCTCCATGGGAGCGCTCGACCGACACGTCCGGCAACACGAGCGAGCGCACGCAGACCAATCAACCCAATCCGACCGGGCAGAAAGTCAACTCGCCGAAGGACTACAAAGGTCCGTTCGTCGGCGTGCGCCCGCCGATCTCGGGCAAGTCGTACATCATTCTCAATGGGGCAGATGACTACGGCGACTGGATGTACACCCTCAACGATCTGCAGGCGGAGATCAAGGCTCGCGATCAGGCGCTCGCGCAGGAAGCGCAGTGGAAGTAGCCGGCGTTTGATGCCTCGACTGCGCTCGGCATAAACTGCGCCCCGCCCATGATCGACCGCATTACCCTTCCTTCCGGCCTGACGATTCTCATCGAGACGCTCCCCTACGTGCGGTCGGTGGCTCTCGGTTATACGCTGCGCAGCGGCTCGGCGGTGGAGTCCGTCGAACATGGCGGCGCCTCGCACTTTCTCGAACATCTCGTGTTCAAGGGAACGGCACACCGCAACACCACCGAGATCGCGCAGGTGATCGACATCCTCGGCGGCGACGTCGACGCGTTCACCGGCAAGGAGTACACCTCGTTCTACGCGCACGTCCTCGACGAGCAGGTCGGCACCGCGCTCGATCTGCTGACCGACATCGTCACCTCGCCGCGCTTCACCGACGAAGATCTGGAGATGGAGCGGCGGGTAATCCTCGAAGAGATCAACATGGTCGAGGACACGCCCGATGACCTGGTGCACGAAATCTTCGTCACGGCGTTCTGGCGCGATCATCCGCTCGGCCGCCCCATCCTCGGAACCGAGGAGACGGTGATGCGGCTGCAGCGGCCGCAGATCGAAGCGCACTACGCGGAGACCTTCCATCCGACGAATCTCATCTTCTGCGCGTCGGGAAATGTGCGCGCGGAGCAGATCGTCCCCTTCCTCGAGAAAACGTTTCCAGTCGACTCGCGCTCGCCGGTTCGCAACACGTGGACCGCGCCCCAGCCGTCGCAGCACGTCATCTTCAAGGAAAAGAAGGAGCTCGAGCAGGTCCATCTCTGCCTCGGCTCGCGCGGTTACCCGCAGGAGATGAAGGAGCGTTTCGCCGCCGCGCTGTTCAACACGATTCTCGGCGGCGGGATGTCATCGCGGCTCTTTCAGCGCATTCGCGAGAAGGAAGGCCTCGCCTACTCCGTCGCGTCGTTTCACAACGGATACCTCCACGGCGGCTATCAGGCGGTCTACGCCGCATGCGTGCCGAAGAATCTCCGCCGCGTGCTGAACATCACACTCGAGGAAATGCGCGAATTCAAGCGCCATGGTGCGACCGCCGCGGAGTTGTCCTCGGCGAAGCTGCATCTCAAGGGATCGATCCTCCTGTCGCTCGAGTCGACGATCAGCCGCATGAGCGGCATCGCGCGCCAGGAGTACTACTTCGGCAAGCAGTTCAGCCCGGATGAGATCATCCAGCAGATCGACGCCGTCACGCTCGAGGACATCCTCAGCGTCGCGAACACGGTCGTCGATCCCGAGTCGCTCTCGCTGACCGTGATCGGAAACGTGAAGACGCCTTCGATCACGACAGAGATGTTGAGAGACGCCGTGTAGGACAGGCGCCCCCGCCTGTCTTCGTGTAGGACAGGCGCCCCCGCCTGTCCGATGAGACGACAGGCGAGGGCGCCTGTCCTACACCTCAATCGTGTTTCGTGTCGACGAACGCGACCGGGACTCCCTTCGTGATTCTGTGCGAGACCTCCGCCGCATCCCAGTTCGTCAGCCGTACGCAGCCGTGCGATGACGCGTAGCCGATCGACTCCGGATCATTCGTGCCGTGCATCCCATAGTGCGGCTTGCTGAGCGCCATCCAGACGACGCCGACGGGCGAGTTCGGCCCCGGCTTCAAGTGCGCGTCGGGCTCGGAGTCCGGCACCTCGTGATAGAGCGTCGGATCGTAATGGAAGTTCGGATCGTGCACGACTTCGACGACGTGCAGCGTTTCGGTCGGCGAAGGATCGTACGTCGAGCCGACCGTCGTCGGCGCGTGGAAGATGATGTTGCCCGCCGCGTCGTACGCGTTGTACGAATTCCCGCGCAGCGAGATCACGATCTTCGCGATGTCCGCCTGATCGCTCGTCACCGGCGGCCGCACGTTGGGAACGTTGATGGTCGATCCCGCCTGCAGTTCCGAGAACTTCACATCAGGGTTGAGCGTTTCGAGAAAATCCTCGGTGGAGTGAAAGCGCTCGGCGAGTTTCTCGCGCAGGGTCTCGTAGCAGAGGCAGTCGAGCTTCGCCTTCTCGTAGGGACTGTCGGGAATGTGCGTGAACGGACCCTTCACGTCGTCCGCGGTGAGCGTGTACTGCGTCACCGCCTGCGCATACCCCGCCGTGCGAGCCAGCGCGCGGAACGTCGCCTCGTCGACCTCGCCCGTGCCCGGCAAGCCATGCGCTCGCTGCCAGTACCAGACGGTGATCGCCGAGTTGCGGCCCCAGCGTCCGTCGAGCGCGCCAACCGAGAAATGCAAACGGTCGAGAAAGATCTGCGCCTTCAGCACCGAAGGTCCGGAGACGTCACCCTTGATGGGAATCATGACCGGCGCGGAGTTGATCGCATCGGCGGTCATTCCCTTGAACGTCTCTTTGCTCTTCTTCGTCCGCTCTACGAACTGTAGAGGCTGTTCCGCCGGTTCGTTCGAGACCGCCTGCTGCTGCTGCGCTGCCGGCGCCGGCTGCGGATTGAACGAATGCAGCTGGCGCCACTGTTCGTCGAACCGCTCTTTCTCGCGCCCCGCCGTGTCGTCCGCCTGTCCGAGCGGCGCGGAGATGTCGAAGGTATCGCGAACCTTCTGTTTGACTTTCTCTTTGGTAACGTGTGCTTGCTCGCGACTGCAGGCAACCGCGGCGGCAAGCAACGCCGCGACTGCCAGATTCTTGATCGTCATCTTGACTCTGCACAAAGCAAACGGGCTGCCGAGGTAGACTGCAGGAAAGTGATTACGTATCTGAAAGTACGCAATCTGGCGATCGTTGAAGAGTTCGCCATCGAGCCGGGGCCGGGGCTCAACGTGCTGACGGGCGAGACCGGAGCGGGCAAATCGCTCCTCATCGACTCGCTCGAATTTCTTCGCGGCGCGCGTGGGTCGACGGAGATGATCCGCGGCGGCGCGGACAAGATGTCGGCCGAAGCCGTGTTTCATCTTCCCCGCTCGGCGGCCACGACGCTGGATGAAATCGGCGTTGAGCTCGAGGAATCGGGCGAGCTGATCGTTCGCCGCGAGATCGCGACGAGCGGCCGCGGACGCGTGCTGATGAATGGATCGCCCGTCGCGGTGCGCGATCTCGCGATCGCGATGGACGCGGTGCTCGAGATCCACGGCCAGCACGAATCCAACCAGCGCGTCGCCGGACAGGGATACCGCGAACTGCTCGACGAGTTCGCAGGACACGATGCGCTGCTCGACGCCACGCGTGCGACGCATCTCGACTGGACGCGCGCCGCGGCGCAGCTCGAAGAGCTGACAGGCGCACAACGCGATCGCGCGCTGCGTCTCGATCTCCTCCGCTATCAGCTCGACGAGATCTCGCAGGCGCGCCTCGATCCGGCTGAGGAGGAGACGCTGCGCGGCGAGCGCAACATCCTCGCCAATGCCCGCGAGATGATCGAAGCAACGTCCGGCGCGTTCGCCCTCGTCGACGACGATGAGTCGTCCGCGCTGGCGCAGCTCGGCCGTGCAGCGCATCTGCTCCAGCCGCTGTCGCGCGAAGTCGCGGAGATCGGGCAGGTCGCCGATGAGCTTCAGGAGATCGTCTACCGGCTTCAGGATCTCGCGCGCACGCTCGGCAATCTGAGCGAGTCCGTGCGTCACGATCCCGCGCGCCTCGAGGACGTCGAAGACCGTCTGGTGACGATCGAGCGCCTCAAGAAAAAATACGGCGGCAGCGTCGAGGGAGTGCTCGAACACCTCTCGCGCATCCAGGATGAATACGAGCGGCTCTCCGATTTCGAGACGAACGTCGAGAAGCTGCAATCGCTGGAGCGCGCGAATCACGCCGCATACCGGAAGGCCGCAGACAAGCTCGCGGCGTCGCGCCGGAAGGCCGCAACTCTGTTCCAGCAGTCGATCCAGAAGGAATTGAACGATCTGGCGATGGAGAGAACGACGGTGCGCGTGGTCTGCGAGCAGGCGGACACGGAGGCTGCGCACGGCACCGACCGAATCGAGATTCTCATCGCGCCGAATCGCGGCGAGGAGCCCAAGCCGATGCAGCGCATCGCGTCGGGCGGCGAGCTTTCCCGCATTCAACTCGCCATCGCCGCCGCTCTCTTCAAGGCATCACCCCGCGCGGCCGCGGCCACGCTCGTGTTCGACGAAATCGATGCAGGCATCGGCGGCCGCGTCGCGGAAGTCGTCGGAAAGAAACTGCAGGAGCTCTCCGCGAAGAATCAGGTCGTCTGCGTCACGCATCTTCCGCAGATCGCGAGCTTCGGCACGACGCACTTCCGCGTCTGGAAGGAAGACGCCGCGGGACACACACGCGCGCGCATCGTGCGTCTCGATGATGATGAGGCGCGCGTAGACGAGCTCGCGCGGATGCTCGGCGGCGAGAAGATCTCGCAGTCCGCCATCGCGCACGCAAGAGAGCTCCTCACGGTCGCTCGTCACCCTCTCCCCGCACGCGGCGAGAGGAACCAGGGATGACGGGCATCTCGTAAACTTTCACGCGTGAAACACTGGCACTTCTCCAACGTTCCCACTCCCCAGCAGATCGACGACATTGCCGATTGCCTCGGCGATGGCGCCGTGCTCCTTCTCCCCACCGACACGATCTACGGCCTGCACGCGCTCGCAGACAGCGAGGACGCCGTCGCCAGAGTCGCAGCGATCAAAGGCCGCGACGGCGACAAGCCCTTCGTCGTACTCGGAGCGTCTGCTGCGGACTTCGAGAAAATCGGCATCACGATTCCAGAGCGATATCGACAGCAGCTCGATGGGCTCTGGCCTGCGCCGTTGACGGCCATCCTGCCGCTTCAGACGCCGATCGCTGCCAGCCGCGGCGCGCAGACGCTCGCCTGCCGCGTGCCTGCGCTCGACTGGTTGCGAGAACTGCTGGCGAGAACCGGCCCGCTCGTGTCGACGAGTGCGAATCGCAGCGGGCAACCTCCTGTCGACCGGCCTGATGCACTCGAGCTTTCACTGCAGACTCTGCTCGACGGAATCGTCGATGCCGGCGCGCTCAGCGGCGAACCTTCGACGATCGTGGATCTCAGCAGCGACACGCCGGAGATCAAGCGGACCGGGGACGTTTTCTTTTCACAGAAAGTGTGGAAAACGCTGCGGAAAAACCTGTGAAAATCGCAAAAAGCCGCAAAAATAGCGGCATTTCTCCAGTTTGCACATCGTTTTGGGCGAAATCAACCAACTATCTTTGTTTTCTATCACTTAGGCATAAATGGCCTCATCCATAGCAGCGCGTTTTGTGCACTTGACATCCGCCGTTTTCACTTTCCACAAACCCGCCTGTAAATTCAGTGAAAGCGAAACTCCACTATTTATGCGCTGTTCACACAGATTTCACACAGTTATTAATTTGAATGGAAAGCGGTCTGAGCTTTGCGGATGGTGAAAATTCGGACTTCCCCATCACGCCGCCGAACGGGGCTACAATCCGTCTTCCCATGACCACCACAGCTCCTGAGCAGAAGCCTGCCGCAGCCGCCGAGACCGCTTTGCAGCGCCAGTTCGTCAACTTCATGTTCTTCCGCGTCGATCGCGCATTCCGCTCGCAGCCCGCGGAAGTCAAAGCCGAGGCGAAGCGCGAGTTCGAAGAGATCGTGAAGCGCTACACCGGCCCGATGATGCTGCTCCCCTACTCGACGATGGGACTCAAGGCCGGCGTCGACTTCATGCTGTGGCGCATCGGCTACGACCTCGAGCCAATGCAGAAGATGGCCGCCGACATCAACCGCTCCATCCTCGGCCGTTTCCTCGACGTCCCCTTCTCGTATCTCTCGATGACGAAGCACTCGCAGTACGTCGACGAGCATGTGCACGAAGGACAGGAAGGCCGGCGGCTCCGCATCGTTCCCGGCAAGCGGCCGTTCCTCTTCGTCTATCCGTTCGTCAAGACGCGCGACTGGTATCTGCTTCCGATGGCCGATCGCCAGCGCATCATGAACGAGCACATCGCGATCGGGCACAAGTATCCGCGCGTGAAGATCAACACCACGTATTCGTTCGGGCTCGATGACCAGGATTTCGTCGTCGCGTTCGAAGCGGATCTGCCGCACGAGTTCCTCGATCTCGTGCAGGATCTTCGCGAGACGGAATCGTCGAAGTACACCGTGCGCGATACGCCGATGTACACCTGCCGCCGGACGGAGCTAAGCGAGATCCTCGACTCGATCGGGTAGCGGCTCCACGCGCGCGATCGCGACGATCATCGCAGTGAGGACGACGCCGCCTCCCATGACGAGCAGCGCGCTCTTCAGGCCGGCGTGCTCCGCGATCGCGCCCGCCAGCAGATTGCCGACCGGCAGAAACGCGAAGAACGAGTAGGTGTACATGCTCATCACGCGGCCGCGAACTTCGTCCGGCACGCGTTGCTGAATCCATGTATTCACCAGCGCGAACGAGAACACCATCGCCAATCCGGATACGAAGACGAGGGGAACGACGATCGGAAGCGAGTGTCCGAACGCGATGGCTCCGATGGCGAGACCGAAGACTGCCATCGCGCCATTGATCACTCGCGGCATCCGCTCCACCGGGGGCATCCGCAGCGCCAGCATCAGCGCCGCGGCGAGAGCACCGCAGCCGAATGCCGCCATCAGGTAGCCGAGGCCGCTCGCATCGTCGGTGAAGAGAGTGCGGGCGACGACAGGCATGAGCGTGATGATCGGAAAGCCGAAGAGACTCGCGATCATCGTCACGCACAACAGAATCAGCACCGTGCGCTCGCCGCGCACATAGCGGAACCCTTCGGCGAGACGCGCGATCATCCTCTGCTCCACGGTCACGTTGCGGCGCTGGCGATCCTTCAATCTGCCGAGTACCCGGATGAGAGGGAGAAACGACAGCGCATTGAGGATGAAGCACGACACGCTCCCCCACGCGGCGAGCGTGAGGCCGGCGAGCAGAGGTCCGATCGCGCGCGAGAGATTGAACTGCAGCGAATTCAGCGCGACTGCGTTCGGCAGATTCTTTCGATCATCGAGAAGGTCGACGATCATCGCCTGATACGCAGGCGACGAGAAGGACATCGCAACGCCGGTGATCAGCGATGCGGCGATGATCTGCCAGACGTTGATCCGATGCGTCCAGATCGAAACGCCGAGCGCGAGCGCCGCGAAGGTCTGCGCCCACTGCGACAGCCGCAGCACCTTGCGCCGGTCGAGCTGATCGGCGAGCACGCCGCCGGGAAGCATCAGCACGATCGACGGAGCCGAGGCGGCGAACCCGACGATCCCCAGAAGCATCGGAGAATTCGTCAGGCGATAGACGAGCCATCCCTGCGCAACCGACTGCATCCACGACCCGATGTTCGAGATGAACTGCGTGATCCAGAAGCGGCGGTAGTCGTGTTCGCGGAGAGCAGGGAACATGGGGAGTCCGGTTTTACCCCGAGCGAAGTCGAGGGGTCAACGACGGCACCGGAACATCGCGGCGCCGCCGATGATCCCTCGATTCGCTTCGCTCAGCCGGGATGATTGGATGCGCTCCTATTTCCCGCCGTAGAACACAGGATCGCCCGACGTGTTGTCGACGATCGATCCATACGCGAACAGATTCGCCGCACCATCGACATGCGCCTTGAGCGTCACACTGCCGAGGGCCTGCACGTTCACCGAGGGGAACATCGCGGCCAGCGGCATCTGCGTTTGTGAGCGCGGCTGCAGCGTCACGAATCCGCTGGCGAGCACCTGTCCGTTCGCTCCGAGCAGCTCGGTCGTCACGCCGATGATGTCGTCGCCGCCATTCGCGAAGCCGACGTTCGAGCGATAGCGCGCATCGCTGCGCAGCCCCGGCACGTACGCATCATTCGTGAACTCCGTGACCGGATCGATCGACTGGCCGTACGTTCCGCCCGATGCCGTCGTCGTGTACGTGCGGCTTGTGACCACAGGTCCGGCCCCCGCGGTCCAGCGGAGATCGAGCGCCCCCGTGCCGGACGAAACGCCCATCCACGTCAGGATGTCGGCGAGCATCAGCGTCTTCCCGGCAGCGACCGGCACCGTGCGCACCTGCGTGAATCGATCGTCGGCACCCGCCGGCAGATACTGCAGCGACAGCGTCATCGCCGACGAGGTGGGGTTGTACATCGTTACGTCACTGCGCCAGAAAGTCCCGTTCGCTCCGGCGACATGACCGACGGCGGGGATGATCATCCGTCCGCCGGCGGGCGCAGGAGACGCCTGCACGTACACCGGATCCTGCGTGCGATTGTCGACGACGGAGGCGTACGTGCTGACCGCATTCTCGGCGCCGGCCGTCACGCGCATCGTCAGCACCTGGCTCACGATCCCGCCGAAGAGAGTCGTCAGCGGAAGTTGCTGGAAGCTGTTCGCCGCAAGCCCGAGGCTGGTGAGACCGACTCGATTGCCCGAGGCATCGAACAACTCGAGTCTGACATTGACCGGAGCAGCGCTGCGATTGACGAGGCCAACGTTCGTACGGAACGCAGCATCCGACTCGAGGCCGGTCAGGTACGTCGTCGACGGAAGATCGGCAGGCATCACGCCACCGACGGCCTGGCCGTACGAGCCGGCGGTTCCATCGGTGAACGTGCGGCTCGACACGCGCAAATCAGGAGACGCCGTGATGCCGTCCGCCTCGATTCCAAGCCCGCCGGCCGTGTTCTGGAGTCCGAAGATCTCCAGCAGCGCATTCGAGTACGTCACCGACTGCCGCGGCGCGAGATAGATCGCGCGCGACTGCACCTGACCTCCCGCGCTCGGCACGAAGATGAGCTGCGGCGCCACACCTTCGACGCCCGCATTGAAAATCGTCAGCTCCGTCCGCCACGACGAGCCCCCTGCCCCCTCGGTCTGTGTGATGACCGGCACCAGCGAACGATACGGCACGATCGCCTGCACGACCGCGACTGCACGCGTCACCGTGCTGCTCGAGACTGCATTCGCGACGGTCAGCGTCACGCTGTAGGTTCCTGCACTCGCGAACGCATGCTGCGGATTGCGCTGCGACGACGTGAACCCATCGCCGAATGACCAGGACCACGACGCCGGCGATCCCGCCGACTGATCGGTGAAGGCGACGCTCTGGTTCGTCGACGGCGCATCCGGCGCAAACGCGAATGCAGCAACGACCGGCGGCGTCGCCGGGACCGGGTTCGCGACCGTGATCGTGTGCGTCACGCTCGACGAAGCCGCGCCGGAGCGCGAGATCGTCAGCGTGACGCTGTACGTCCCGCCGGCCGCATACTGCTTCGACGGATTCTGAAGCTGCGAGCCGGTGCCGTCACCGAAGTTCCACTGCCACGACGCCGGCGAGCCCGCCGATTGATCGCTGAAGGTGAACATCGTCTGGCCCGCGATGCCGCTCTGCGGCGTGAAGCCGAATGCCGCCTGCAGCGCGACCGCCGAGCCGAGCGTAACCGACGCAGTGTTCGACGGCGCCGATTCGCCCGTCGCATTCGACGCGGTGACGTAGAAGCGATAGGTGCCGGCCGTGAATCCGGTCAGCGTCACGGACGTGCTTCCCGCCGCGACATCGCCAACCTTCGAGAAGGAACCCGATCCCGCGGCCATGTAGACCGACTGCAGCGTCTCGTTAGACGCGTTGTCGGTCCACGACAGAGTGACGTTGAGGCCGCTGCCGGACGCGACGAGATTCGACGGCGCGGCAGGCGCGGACGCAGCCGGCGGCGGCGCGGGCGTACCGTTCGGATAGAGCCACCGCGCGGCAACCTGATCGTCGGCGCGCAGCGACGGCCCGCCGGGCGAGACCGTCGCGTACATCAGCGCGGTCGCATCGCTGCTGTGGCCGAAGCCGAGGGTGTGGCCGAACTCGTGGGCTACGATCTCGGCAAGCGTCGAGCTCGAGATGCCCGCCGACGGCGACACGTTGTCCTGAATCGTCAGATTTCCCTCGGTGATGTTCCACGCGGTGTACGCGCGCTGCGTGTGCGACGCGTCGGCGGTGAAGGGCCCATTCCACGTCGCGCTTCCTGACACGGCGTTGAAGCCGCCCTGCCCGACGACTCCGCCCGTCGACGGATTCCATGAACCCGAGATCTCATTCTTCGGATCGTTGAAGAGAATCTCGTTGATGCCGTTGGGGGAACTGAGCCCGCCAAGCGTCGCCGTCGTGCCGCTGTACGCGTAGCGGATGAGGGCCGCGGAGTAGCCGCTCCAGACGTTGATCGCCGTCTGGATCTCATTGACGCCGCCGTTCGTGTAACCGGGCTGCGTCCCGTTGCTGTACCACTTCACGGTTTGCCCCTGATCGAATGCGAACCAGCGATAGATCGTCGGCTCCGAGATCATCGTGAACTGCGACTCGATGCGCGACGGACTCGCTTCCTGCTGGTGCGCGATCACCGGATTCGCGACTTCGTAGCCGCGGATGCCGGCGCGCCCCGCTGCGCGGTCGCCGACATACTGCTCGAAGCGCTCCGCGTCGCGTTGCATGTGCGCCGGCGCGATCGGATCGAAGTCCCTGTCGAGCAGCGTGACGTCGTTGACGTCATCATGCCGCGACCAGAGCTTCTCTCCGGCAAGCGTTCTCTCTTCGACGAACTTCCCGACATAGAGATCGACCGTCTGGTAGTCGCCGCGCGGAGTCGGCGTGAGAAACAACAGCACGTGCTCGCCGTTGTGATACTCCGGCGCGCCGAATACTTTGGTCAACTTGTTGTCGATCTGGCCGCCGATCTCGCGGATGGTGACCGTCTCCGCCGCCGTTCCCTTCAGCACCTTCGACACGGCGACGGTGGTCTCGGTCCAGATCGAACTTCCGCGATCGACCGCGGCCGACTGCACGACCGTTCCTTCGACGATGAGCGGCGATTTTGCGATGAGCTGATCGTCAGTAGGCATGACGATCGTCGTCGCGCCGGCGACTGCAGCAAACAGCATCAAAAAGACACACGTAAGCCAGTACACCTGTGGGCGCATCAAGATGGGTCTCCTTGGGACGATAAAAGTTATTTAGCGGAACTGCGCAAAAGAGGGGACAAATTCCGGAGGGAGGATGGGACGGATGGGACCTATAGGACCTATAGGACCTATGGGCGGAACGTTCTTCGGTCTCTTCCTATAGGTCCCATAGGTCCCATAGGTCCCATAGTCCCATCAAGCCGCCACCTCCACCCTGTTCCGCCCCTCGGCTTTCGCCATGTACAGCGCGCGATCTGCGGCAGCGACCGCATCCGCTGGCGTCCAGTCGCCGTCGGGGATCACGGACACCACACCGAAGCTGGCTGTGAGGTGGCCGCCGGGGGCGGCATCGTGGCGCAGCGACAGCTCTTCGATTCCGTTCCGCAGCCGTTCTGCGAACTGCGCGGCGGCGGCGAGCTCCGTGTTCGGCAACACGAGGGCGAACTCCTCTCCTCCATACCGCGAGACGAGATCTCCGCTCCGCTGCGCGCTCGAGCTCAGATAGTCGGCCACCGCGCGCAGATACTGATCGCCGACCTGATGCCCGCGCGAGTCGTTGAGCGCCTTGAACCAGTCGATGTCGATGAAGATCAGCGCGAGAGGCGTTTGCGCGCGGCGTGCGCGGCTCCATTCGGCGCGCAGCGTCTCGTCGAACTGGCGCCGGTTCGCGATCCCCGTCAGAGGATCATCGAACGACAGCTCTTCCAGTCTCACGTTCGCGATGCGCAGCCGCTCGACTGCATCCTGCAGTTCGTGCGTGCGCTCCGCGACTTCCTTCTCCAGCATACGCGCGCGGCGCCGGAGCGCTCGCGTGCGCAGCCGCAACAGGATTCCGATTCCTGCAATCGCGATCACGAGCCAGGCGATCCATGCGAGAGGCGTGCGATACCACGGCGGCGAAACATGGAACGGCACTTTCACGACGCTGCTCACCGCGCCGCGAATGTTCTTCGTGCGCACCAGCAGCCTGTAGTCGCCTTCCCAGAGATTTCGGAACTCCGTGAACGGCTCGTCGGTCCATGGTCCCCACGACTCATCGACAGGGTCGAGCCGGTACTGATACATCGTGCCGGGATCGTAGGAGGCGGCTGAGACATCGAAGCGGAGACGCGCGCGCCCGAAGGGAACATTGCGCGGCATTTCCACCGGCTTCCCTTCGAGCGTCACGCCGCGCAGAAGCGGCTCGCGCGGTGCGGCGGCGACGGAGTCCTGCGAATGCGAATCGAAGCGCACCAGGCCGCGCTCGCTGCCGAACCAGATGACGCCATCCTCCTCGGGAAGAATGACGTCGACCGAGGTACCGGGGATCGCAGCGAGCGCCTTCGGGACGAATCGATACTTCCCCCCGGCCGAAGGAACGCCCACTCCCGTGCTGCGCGACGAAGCCCATATGCGCTTCTCGCGATCCTCGGCGATCGCGCTGATCTCATCGCCTTCGCCGATCGAGCCGAGAATCGGATCCATCGTGAACCGTCCGCGCGCATCGAGCGTGCAGACGCGCTTCGAATCGACGAGGAAGACGAGCCGGCCCGCGAGATGAACAGGGTAAACCGCATCTTTTCCATACTGCTTGAACTGCGGTTTCGGACGGAACGTCGCGTGGGAGACTCCGTTGAACGACGTCCCGAGCCACAGCGAGCCATCATCCTCTTCGGTGATCGTCCGGATCATCGGAGGCGAGTCGGGAAGAAGTCCGCTGCTCGTCCAACCGTTCTCCGTTCGCCGCAGCATGAGGAGTCCGCGATCCGTTCCGGCGTAGACGAGATTCGGATCGTGGCTGGACACCACCATGGCGTACGGCGTCGTCGAGTCGGTCGCCTCGAGGCGCTCGACCGAGGTGCCGTCGTGCACGACGTAAACGGCGTCATTGGCGCCGCAGAGGATGTCGTTGCCAACCGACACGAGCGACCAGCCCCCCGTCAGGCGCTGCTCCGCTCCGATCTGCTCCGCGAGCTTCCCTTCGGGAGTCGTCGTAATGCGATAGAGGCCGCTGGTCGTGCCGGCGTACAGCACGCCCTTGAAGCGCAGGAGCGACTCGACACTGCCTCGAAGTCCGCCGCGGGTATCGATCAAGGAAAACGGCGACGAGACATCGACGCGAGAGAGCCCGTTGTCCATCGCGAGCCAGAGCGCTCCATCGGCATCGACGAATCCGTGATTGATGTCGCTGTCGGGAAGTCCTGTGCCGGCGTCGATCGCTTCTTCGACGCTGCCATCCTGCCGCACGATCTGAATGCCCTGCCTGCGGGTGACCACCGCGATTCTGCCGCCGGTCAGCGGAATCATGTCCGCGACCGCATCGCGCCTGATCTGCTGCGAGAGCTGTGGAGCGAAAGGCGTGATCGATGATCCGTCGAACAGAAAGAGCCCTTCGCGCGAAACCCAGACCAGCAACTTGCCATCCGCCAGCGGAAGCACGTGGCGAACGCGCTTGCCGCCGAAGAAGCTCGTGTTCGGAATCGGCACCAGCTCATTGCCGCGGATCGTCCGGAGATCCTTCAACGTGATGACGTCGCCGTTGCCGACGGCAAGCGTCGTGCGCGAAGGATCGGGCTCGCCGATTCTGGTCAGACTCTTCCCATCCCAGCGCAGGAGGACGCCGGAGCTGAACGAGTAGATCGCAACGCCGTCGTGCACATCGAGTTGTACGATCTGCTCGAGGTCGCCGGCGTCTTTCGGTACCTGCTTCACGAGCGACACGTACTGCATCGTCCCTGTCGCATCGCGCTCGAGATAGCCGAACTCCGGCGCGGAGCCGACGGCGATCACGCCCGGCTTGACGATCTTGAGCCGGAGCGCAGGTGCTTCATGCGGCAGCGAGATGACGCGCCAGCGGACGCCGTCGTACTCGAGCACGCCGGCGAGATTGCCGACGTAGATCAGCCCGCGGTCATCCTGAATGACGTCGAAGTTCTGCGTTCCTGCGCCGCTGTGCTCCCCCGTGTAATAGAAGGTGATCAGCCGAAAGCTTCGCTCGCGCGGATGGACGGATGCCGCGAGAAGGAAAATCGTGACCAGCACCAGGAGGCGGACCCGCATTGGATGTCCCGATGGTAACGCAAGGATGACAGCTACTTCTGCGACGCGTTGAACCGTGCTTCCGTTTCGTCGACGAACTTCTTCCATCCGTCGCGGTCGACGAATGGATTCGTTCCCTTCTCCGTGCGCTTCGCGGCCTTCCCCTCGAAATCGAAGAGACTTCCGCGCGCGGCGAGAAACACATCGGGCTGCATCGTGCGAAAGACCTCGAACGTATGCCGGTAAGTTGCCCGTGAGTCCTCGCCGAGTTTCAGCGCGGCGGGAAGCGTTGGATCGCATGCGAAGACGACGGCGAACGGCTTCCGCTCCCAGCGGACCGTCGTCGTCCATGTCGTGCAGCCGGGCGTCGAGCCGGGCGTCACGTGAGCCGTGAAGATCAGGCCGCCGATCGCCACGTGATCGCCGTCCGCGATCGTCTGATCGATCACCGGCGCCGGAAACTTCTCGACAGGATGGATCAGCAGCCGGGCATCGGCGTCCGACACCATGAGGCGAGCTCCGGTCTCGCGGCGGAATGAATAGAGATTGCCGACGTGCGCGGCGTCAGCCTGCGACACGAGGATGATCTTCACATCTCCGAGGTCGAATCCGAGCTTCTTGATGTTGGCGCGGATCTTCGCCTCTTCACCCGCGGCACCGGTATTCAGCAGCACGAGCCCTTTCGGCGTCGCGATCAGAAAGACGGTCGCATCGGAGACGCCGATGGAGTAGATGTTCGCGATGACGCGGAAGGGTTCCGCAGCAGGAGTGGCTGTCGCAGAGTGAGCGAGGACGAGAAAAAGTACCAGCCAGGCTCTGCGCATGGCTGATTGTTCTTTACAATCCGCGCCGCATGCAACTCGTGACCACGCTCGAGGGCCTCGAATCACTCCTTCCACAATGGGAATCGCTGTGGCGCAACGCGCCGGGCGCGACGCCCTTTCAGTCTCCGCAATGGCTGCTTCCCTGGTGGAAGCACTTCGGATCGGGAGGCGAGCTCGCCATCGTCAGTTCAGCGAATGCGCTCGCGCCGCTCTACGTCCTGCGCGACGAGGATTCGGGAGAATCGCTCGGCATGTTCCTCGGCACCGGGATCAGCGATTACCTCGACGTGCTCACGATGGATGGCGATGCGACCTCGTTGATCGCGACGCTGGCGGATGTCTCCTGCCAGATGTGGGACCTGCAGCAACTCCGCCCTTCGTCGGCAGTCCTTACGGCATCACTGCCCGAAGGGTGGAACGAGTATCGGGAGGAGATGGAGCCGTGCCCGGTGCTGTCGATCGAGAACGCCGGCGAGGAGCTCTCCGGGCTGCTGTCGGCGCATGCACGGAAAAAGCTCCGTTACTACAGGCGCCTCGCTGCGCGTGAAGCGACCGTGACGTATGAGAGTGCGGCGCCGGAGACGCTCGATGAGCAGCTCGCCGCACTCTTCGAGTTGCACGCGGCGCGCTGGCAGCGGCGCGGATTGCCGGGCGTGCTTGCCGATGACGTGACGCAGTCGTTCCATCGCGAAGCCGCGCGAGGATTTCTCGCCGCGGGTGCGCTGCGCATGTACGCGATGAAGATGAATGGCAGGATCGTCGCGGTGTTCTACGGATTCGCGCATCAGGGAACCGTCTACTACTACCTGAGCGGCTACGACCCCACCCTCGATCGCCTCAGCCTCGGCAGCCTCATCGTGGCGCACGCCGTCGAAAGCGCCGTGAACGAAGGAGCCACCTCCTTCGACTTCCTCCGCGGCGCCGAAGAGTACAAATACTCCTGGGGCGCCACCGACCGAATCAACCACCGCCGCCAACTCCTCCGTTAAGTTGGTTTTCGGGGGTCACACCTGGAAAATCAACTTAACGAGCTCGTTAAGTTGATTTTCCAGGTGTGACCCCCGAAAACCAACTTAACCATTTGTGCGCGAGGACGCTGCCGAGGCCGGCGCAGGGGTTCCAGCCACGGCCGGCGTTGTAGACGCCGAGCTTGCCGGTGTAGTCGTTGTTCTTGCGCGTCACCTCGCGGCAGATGTCGCGGCGCTTGTAGAGGTCGGGATTGATGAATCCGAGCGTCGGCAGCCGCTTCCTCTTTCGCGCCTGATTCAGCAGCGCGACCAGACCGGCGAGCAGCGGCGCCACCGCGCTCGTCCCTCCGATCACCACCGGCTTTCCTTCGAAGATCACCCGGTAGCCCGTCATCGGATCCGCATTGCCGCACACATCGGGCACACCTCGACCGTCGATCCCTTTCGGCGACTTCGGCACGCGGACCCTCGACTGATACGCCGGCCGTGCGAAGTAATCGCTGACGCCTCCCCCTCCCGCGCCCTCGCCCTTCGGCCCGTTGTTCCAGACGGTCTCCGACCTCGCAGTGAGCCGCGTCCCGCCGCACGCAAGCACATGCGGGCTCGACGCCGGAAAATCGACGTGCGGCCTGCCATCCTCGACTCCGTCGGATGAGCCGTCGTCGCCCGCCGCTGCCAGCACGGTCACGCCCATCGACGCCGCGGCCTGAAACGCGGCATCGAAGCTGCGGCGCGAGGCATCCGTCCACGTCGGCTCCGCGCCGCCCCAACTGATCGAGACGATCGACGGATTGCGGACATCATCATGAATGGCCGCATTGACCGCGTTGAGAAAGCCGGCATTCGTATTCGATGTGAAGTAGACGACGATCTTCGCCTTCGGCGCGACCGCAAGAGCGACTTCGATATCGAGCGTGACTTCGCCATCCGATGCCTCGTCGCGTCCCGGATGATTCCGCGAATCGCCGACACCGACCGCGGTGATCGCCGGCGGCGCGATGCCGATCGACTTGCAATAGGCGTCGATGTCGCTCTTCCGATATCCGCCTCCAAGCTCGATGATCGCAATGCACTGCCCCCGGCCATCGAGCTTCTTCGGGAAGCGATACATCGATGCGACCTCGCGGACGCTGAGCGACTTGTGGACACGTCCCGCCACCTGCCGGCGAACCAGCAGCTTCGGTTCGGCAACGCGGCGCAGATGCGGCTTCGCAACCGGCCGGTCATCGAGGCCGAACACCGACTCGATGATCCCTTCCAATTCCTCGGGGATCATCACCGGACCGCTGCGGCCGCGAAAGAGCTCCTGCTTCGCGGTCTCGTACAACTTCAACTCGACGCCGAACGCCTGCTGCAGATCCGCGGCACGGCCGCGCAAAACGACCGAGCGCGCACCGAGATTCACTTCTGCAACGCTGAGATGATGCGAGGCGGCCCACTCTTCGACACGCGCCACGTCGCCCGAATCCGCGCCATGCATCTCCGCGAACTGCTGCCGCGTCAGACGCCCTCTCTGCGCATCGAGGTCGAGACTCTCCTTCGGGCGAAGGATCACGGTCACGCTGACGACGTGCTCGGGATCGACATCGCCCGCCGGCCGCGCGTTGTCCGCCGGCTCCTTATGGCTTCCGGGAAGCGGCTTCATGATTGGATCGCGCTTATGCTACCGCACGAATGAAGACCAACGCCGCCCGCCTCCTCGACTCCCTCGGCATCCGCTACGAGGTGCGCGAGTACGAGGTCGATCCGGATGATCTCGCCGCGGAGAGCGTCGCGAAAAAAGTCGGACTGCCGCCGGAGCAGGTGTTCAAGACTCTCGTTGCGCGCGGCGACCGGCATGGCGTCTGTTTCGCGGTCGTCCCCGGCGATCAGCAGCTCGATCTGAAAGCGCTCGCGCAACTCTCCGGCGACAAGAAGATCGACACCGTGGCGCTGAAGGAAGTGCAGCCACTGACGGGATACATTCGCGGCGGCGTCACCGCGCTGGCTGCGAAGAAGGACTATCCCGTCTTCGCCGATGAAACGATCGAGCTGTTCGATATCATCTCGATCTCGGCAGGAATGCGAGGTGCACAGTTGATCCTGTCACCCGCTGATTACCTCCGCGCGACGAAGGCGAAGGTAGGCGCCATCGCCCGGGAAAAGGAATAGCAGCCGCCGCTGTTTTGTAGAGCAACGCACAACCATGATGGGGAGTCGCCAAGTGGTAAGGCATCGGTCTTTGGAGCCGACATTCGGTGGTTCGAATCCACCCTCCCCAGCCAGTGCCCTGAGAATCGAAATCCGCTATCCGTTTCTTATCCCTGCTCCGCCATGGGCGGTCAACGAAATCTCGTCGACGTCTCAGTGACTTGCAACTGCGGCGATCAGCTCCTTCGCGAACGCCTCTTCGGAATGAGCGATTCCGCCGCATGCGCGACGTACTCATCAAGCGCAGCCGCGGTCCGCATTGCGGAGCCTTCGTGCCGCAAGTGCAGTAGTCCGATATACGCGCTGTAAACGAGCAACGCACGGCGACGAGCATCACCACCGGAGAACCCAAGCTCCTGGTAGGCGCCCACGAGAAACGCCACGCGCTTCTGGGAGACCCGGCGAATCGCGGCTGATACTCGTGGCACCGCAGAACCGGACAGAGCAATGTAGAGCCCATGGGCCTGCGGCGCGTCGACCGCTTCACGAAACAGAGCCTCGAGCCGCGCACGTGGATCGGCAACGGCCCCGAGCCTTTTCAGCGCGTCACGATCGCGCTCCTCCCATCGTCTAAGCGACCGTTCTAGCAGCTCTTCGAAGCTGGTGAAGTGCCAGTAGAAGCTCCCCTTCGTGACTCCCAGCTCCCGGGCGAGCTGCGGAATCGAGACGGCGTGTACTCCGCCCGAGGCAAGCGCCCTGAGCGCCGCCTCCTCCCAGTCGAATGCGCTGCGACGCGTGTCGGGTGAAGATTTCGAGTTCTCCATACTGCCCGGTACTGTACTATTCCATACCGTACGGTATGGAGGCGCACATGAAACGGCTTGCAGCAATCCTGATCCTTCAGTACCTGACGGGCTGCGCGACGGTGACCCATGGACGATTTCAGAAGATTCCGGTTACATCGGAGCCGAGCGGCGCCGACATCGAGCTTGCACAGTGCGGCGCGGGCCGCGGCGGCAGCGCCCGCACACCAGCGATCGTAAGCGTGCGGCGCAACGCGGACGGCTGCACGATCACGCTCCACAAGGATGGTTACGAAAGCGCACACATCGTGCTGCGGCGCGACCGGAGTCGCGCGCTTTACGCAAACGCCCTTCCGGCGATCGTATTGGGAGCGGCAACGGGACTCGTCGCTGCAATTCCGTTCGTCCTCGGCGATAGTCAGGGCGCCCACGACGCCGCGGACGCGTCGTTCAAAATCGGCTTCGCCGCAGGCGCCGCAGCGCCATTCCTCGTCGATTCAAAGACGGGCGCAGCTTACAGACAGTTCCCTGACTCGGTCCACGTTGCTCTGCATCCTGCACCATGAGTGAGCATGAGCGGTTGTCGCCGGCCTCGAGCGAGTTCCAGCCGTTGTTTCCAACAAGTCCTTTACACGGCACCGGGCGCGGACGGAGACTGAGATCGATCTCTCACTCGATTGTTCGAGCATTCCATTCGCGCTTCCTGCTTCGAGAGTCATGAGAACGCTACTCCGTCTTTTTGCCGCTTCTCTGCTTCTGATCACCCTTGCGTCGGCCGCATCTCGAACCGAGCGGCGCCCACGCAATCGCGAAGCGGCCGGCGACTCCGAACAGCCCGGCCTCGCGGAGTATCTGTCGAAGACGGAAGCCGACATTGCGCGGATCGACGCGGCCGATGCGCGGCTGCCCAGGAAGCCCATCGTCCTCGGCTGCAATTTGATCCTTGCTCATGGCTCGACCATTGCGCGCGTCCCTGATGACGTGCTTCTCGCTTACGCAGACGCATTGAAAGAGGCGGGAGCGCAACGGATCGAGATCAATCCGCTCGTTACAGCACGGGACGAGGCTCAGGTCGAGGCGAAGTACACCGCTCTTGTGAATCACATCAGAAAGCTCGGCCTCAAGGTCGCCATCAACCCGGAGGCAACCGAACCTTCCCGCGGCGGGATCACCACCTTCGAGCAATATCAGAAAGAAGCGATCAGCCGCTACGAATCGTGGGCTTCTCGTCTTCAGCCCGATGAATTCGTTCTCGTTCACGAGCCGACGACCATGTCAGCGCGCATGCACATCGAGACGCGTCCCGAGCAGTGGCGCGCCTTCATCGAAGCCACGGCCTCCGTTGTTCGCCGCGCTTCGCCCAGGACGCGCATCGGTGCGGGCTGCTTCGCCGGCACCAGCGCACGGGAGACTCCGTTCTTCGAGGAATTCTCCAGGATCCCCGTGCTGCAATTCCTGACAGCCGACAACTATGTGAGCGACGCAGCAGCGATCGAGCGAATGGACCACATGGCGGCCGTGGCGCACAGCGCGAAGAAGCCGATCTACATCGAGGAGACGTGGCGCCCGCATTTCATTCTTCCCGGTACCAGGCACGAGCATGGGAAGTCGATGGAGTCGGAGTCGGCACTCGGCTTTGGTTACAAGGGATTCGAAGCACTTGATGCGAAGTGGCTGGATGCGATGGCTCGTTACGCGGCAACGCACGGTTTCGAGTCGATGACCGCATTTCAGACGCGGTGTTTCTTTCTCTACGTTGATGCGAAACCGACGGACGGTCCTGAGTTCGATTCCAAAGTCGAACAAGCGATCCGCCATCGGGACCGGACCGACACGTTCCGCGCGTTTCAGCGCATCGCGAATGAATCACGGTGATCAGAAGGTGTCTGAAGGTTCGCCCAACCTCAAACATTCACAATGACTCGTCCACTCTCCCCAGCCACGACCATCCTCCCTTTTGCCTTCGCCGCCGGAGCCGCGACCCTGGTCCTGGGGTTCATCGGTGCGCTTCTCTGGTGGCCTCACTCGAATGACGCCCCACTCTTTGCTTTCCTGGTGCTGGCGCCGCTCGGGTTTCTGGCAGGTGCTGCCTACGGCTTGGTGCGCCGGCGGCCCGGCATCCTGTGGCGGATCGCCGGCATGCTGTTTACCGCCTCCTACGCGTGGTGCCTGCTTCGTCTGAGTCCGCGCTTCGGAGTGTTCGCGGCCGCTGCGTTCGCGATGATGGCCATCGCCACATTCGCCGCCGCAAGGGAGCTGCCGCGCAATCGCCGCGCTGCACTCCTGGCTTGCGCCGCGCTACTCGCGATCTCGGCGCTGTTCGTGCCCGTCGAGCAACATGCGCTGGCACCTACGAGCAAGGTCCCTCCGGTTCTCTTCGTGCTCGACGCCCGCCTCGACGCGACGCACGCAGTGCCGCAGGTTCGAATCAACACGCTGATCCTGCTGCTCGAATGGCTCGCCCTCGGAAAGGCGGCAGCCGTCCTCATGGCGAAGCGCACCCGCGCCGCATGACCATCGATTTTCGCACCCCCCTTGCCAGACTCATGAACCTGAACCCATATTCATGTTCATGCTGCTGCGCGGAATCGTTCTCTGGCTCGCCGGCACCATCGCCATCCGGCTGGCGGGGCAATGGCTGCTGCGGCCCGGCCTCGCCTCGCTCGGACTCTATGCCGCCAGCTTCACGGTCATGGCGCTGCTCGTCCCGCGAATCGCGCGCACGCACACGGCCGTCCTGCTGATCATCCTGCCGACGCTCGTCCTCGACTCGATCGCCTGCGTCTTCTTTCCCGCCGTCTATCCGAACCTTGCACCCGCCGCGGCCGGCCTCTTCGGCGGATGGATGCTCGCCTGCTGCGGCGGCGCAGTTGCGGGCGCGATTGCCCGCCGATGAAAAACGCGCCGCGCGCTCTCGCGCAAGACGAACTGCCGCCGCAACCGCAACAGCAGCGCAGCATCGCACGCAGACAGCGCCTCCTCGACGCCGCCCGCAAGCTCTTCGCGGAAAACGGTTACGGCGCGACGTCGATCGAGGACATCGCCTCGCGCGCCGGTGCCGCCTCAGGAGCGTTCTATCTCTACTTCCGCTCCAAACGCCAACTGCTTCTCGTCCTCGTCGATGAGCTGATGCAGTCGATCGAGAGTCTCGAGCTTGCGCGCGACACGAACCTCCGCAGGTTTCTCGGCCGCGCCCTGCGCGAGGACCGGCGGCACTACGGCGTTGTGCGCGCATTCCACGAAGTCTGTGCGTCCGATCCTGAGCTCAGCGCTCTGCGCGAGCGGATCGAACGCTGGACGTCGCGCCGCATTCTGAAATTCTTCGAGCAGCTCGCGAAGCATCCACGCGCGCGCCGCAACCTCGATCTGCAGCCGTTCGCGCAGATGATGGACCGGCACTTCTGGTCTCTCCTCGCACGCGCCGCCTCCCTTTCCCCACGCGCCTTCCAACGCGAGCTCGATCTGGCCGCGAGCGTCATCGAGCATTATCTTTGGACATGACTCCGAAGAGGCTCGCGCTCCTCCTTCTAGTCTTCGCGCTTCCACTCCGCGCCGCCGATACGACGGAAGCCGCGAAGGCGGCCGCATGGCTGCGCTCCATCCCTCCTCTCGCTCCCGACGATGCGCATTTCGGCGCCCTCGGCGCGATCAACACCGCATTCGTTGGCGCCGCCGCGCTCGATGTCATTCACACGAAAGGGCCGGCCGCGTTCTACAACGATTCCGCTGCTCTCGCATCGGCAAGGCAAATGCTCGCGCAACGCGGCTCGTCGTATCTGCCGCCGCTCATCGCAAGCGATCTCCCCTGGTTTCGCGACGTGCAGAACGTTCCCTGGGGCATGCTCGAAGTCTCGCGCGGCACGTTCAGACACGAGGCGCTCGACGCAGTGATCACCGCCGTGCAGAACGCAGGCGGCCGTTATGTCGGCACCGTCATGCCCTACGCAGGCTGGGAGCTCATCGCCGCAGGCTACGGGCCCACCACGGACGAGCAGTGCCAGCGGCTGCTCAACGAAGACTTCTTCTATCTCACCTTCGACCGGCGCATGGACCGCTACAAGGATCTCGCCGAGTACTCCGCGTTCCTCGCCGACATCGTCGAGCGCTACGACGGCGATGGCATCAACGACATGCCCGGCCTCACGACTCCTGTCCTCTTCTGGCAGATTCACAACGAGCCGGAAGGCGATCATTGCGGGCTGTTCCGCAATGACGCCGCCGCGTTCATGACCTTGATGAAGACCTCGTACGAGCTCATTCATCAGTCGTGTCCCAACTGCAAGGTCCTCAACGGAGGCGCCGGCATTCCGCTCTGGCGCGAAAGCGACAACCTCCCCGGCACGACCTTCTGGCGCGACTACGCCGCCCTCGGCGGCGCGCAGTACATCGACGTGATCGCCATCCACTACAACGACGGAAAATCCGCAGGCTTCGGCAGCATCGACAACTTCGAAACGCAGATCCGGCGCGCGCGCGAGCTTCTCGGTCCCACGAAACCGGTGTGGGTGACCGAGTACGGCGTACAACTCGGCACTGCCGGCAATTTCGCCGGCATGACGGAAGCGCAGGCAGGCGCATGGTTCATCCGCTTTGACGCGGCCGGACTCGCCGGCGGCGTCTCGCGATTCTTTCCCGACGCCGCATCGTTCACGACTCCCGATGGCCGCACGTATCTCCCCTACTACGTGAATCGACTCGTGGAGGCGGAGCTCGGCGGATTCAGCGCGGCGACGAAAATCGCGAGCGGCCAGTACAAGTTCACCGTTCGCGGATCAGACGTCTACGTTCTCTGGAGCGGTGTCCCGTCGACGGTCAAAGGCAACGTCACCGCGACCGACATGTACGGCAATCAGACCAGCATGAACGCGAGCGCACTCGCGCCCAGCGAAGCAAACCCGCTGTTCGTGCGAGTGGAGCCCCCGCGGCGAAGAGCATCGCGATAGTGGATGGGACGATGGGACCTATGGGACCTATGGGACCTATAGGTGGATACCCGTTTCCGCCTATAGGTCCCATAGGTCCCATAGGTCCCATAGTCCCATCCATCACACCATTGCGGGCGCGTGCACGATTGGCAGGCTCACGGTGACTCGCGTTCCTCTGTCGGGGCCTTCGCTCTCGGCGCGAATCTCGCCGTGATGCAGCTCGACGATGTGGCGTGCGATCGCGAGGCCGAGCCCGAGGCCGCTGCGAGTTGCGGCGTTGCCCTGGCGGAGGCGCTCGAACACGTAGGGAAGAAACGCCGGCTCGATCCCTTCGCCTTTATCGGTCACCGCGATCTGCAGCCGGTCATCCTCGCGAAACACGCGCAACTCGATCTCGCCGCCTTGGCGTGAGAACTTGATCGCGTTGGAGAGGATGTTCCCGATGACCTGCTGCAGTCGCACCGCATCCGCTTCGATCTGCGCGTCGTCATCTTCGATCTTCGCGATCAGCTTCAGCTCGCACTCCGCGGCCGCGGGACGCGCGGTCCGCAGCGCAGCCTCGACGACATCCGCGGCGCGCATTCTCCGCATCTCGACCTGGAACTTGCCGAGCACGATGCGCGAGACGTCGAGCATGTCATCGATGAGCCGCGCCTGCAGGCGTGCACTCGTCTCGATCGTGCGCAGCGCTTCTTCCAGTTCCTCTTCGTTGTAGCCGCCGATGCGGAGGAACTGCACCCAGCCGAGGATGGAGGTCATCGGCGTGCGCAACTCGTGCGACAGCGTCGCGAGGAAATTGTCTTTCGCGCGATTCGCCGCTTCGGCTTCGCGATAACGCCGCTCCACTTCTGCCGCGAGCGCCGCTTCCCGCTTCTCGGTCACGTTGCGGAACGTCACGACGGAGCCCAGCGGCTCGCGTTCCGCGTCGCGCATCTGCGACGCCGAGAACTCGACGGGGAAACTCGTGCCGTCAGCGCGGAAGAACGTATCTTCGCCTTCGGTCAGCGACTCCTGCCGGTGCAGCGCCGCGTAGAACCTGCATTCATCGACGTTGCACGTCGCGACGCGCGGCAGCGGCGGATGCACGAGCGAGTGAATGTCCTGCCCGCGCACTTCATCCATCCGCCGTCCGATCATTCTTGCAGCGGCAGGATTGACGAACGTCGTCCGCCCGACCTGGTCGACGCCGAACACTCCTTCCGCGACGGCATTGAGAATCAGTTGATTCTGCCGCGACAGGCGCGCGAGCTCCTGCGCCTGCATCTTGATCGCTTCACGCTTGCTGAAGAGATCGACGAAGACGTTCACCTTCGAGCGCAGGATCTCCTGCTGGATCGGCTTGAAGATGTAGTCGACGGCGCCGAGCTCGTAGCCGCGGAACACATTCGTCTCGCTGCGGCTCATCGCCGTCAGAAAGATGATCGGCGTGTCGCGCGAGCGCTCGCGTTCGCGGATGAGGGACGCGGTCTCGAATCCGTCGAGGCCGGGCATCTGCACGTCGAGCAGAATCACGGCGAACTCCGTATCGAGCAGATGCCGGAGTGCCTGGCGTCCTGATTCCGCGATGATGAGCCGCCGCCCCTCGTCAGCAAGGATCGACTGCAGCGCAAGCAGGTTGTTTGGCTGGTCGTCGACCAGCAGGATGTTGACGATTCCGTCGGAGGTCATGTGCGGCTCTGTCGCCAAAGCTCGACCAGATAGGGCCCGATGCGTTCGAGAGGCAAGATCCGGTCCACTTGCGCTGTATCGATTCCCGATTGCGGCATCTCCGGAGCCTCGGCCGATGCCGGATCCTCGACGATCACGAATCCTCCCTGTTTCTTGATCCGCACCAGACCCTGCGCCCCATCGTCGTTCGAGCCGGTGAGCAGCACACCGACGCACTGCGCGCGATACGCATCCGCAGCCGACTCGAAAAGCACATCGATCGACGGACGCGAATACTTCACCGCCGGATCCTTGGAAAGATCGAACGATCCGCGCTCGACCAGCAGGTGATAGTCCGCCGGCGCGAGATAGACATGGCGCGGACGGATGAACAGCTTGTCATCGACATCGACGACCGGCAGCTTCGACTTCGTCCGCAGATACGCGGGCAGACTCTCATTCGAAAATCGGTAGCGATGCTGCACGGCTGCAATCGGCGGATCGAAATCGGGCGGCAGCGCGCCGAGCAGAACCGAGAGCGCGTGCATGCCTCCCAGCGACGTGCCGATCACGATGATGCCTATCTGCCGCATGCCCCCCTCTCGTCAGGTCTCATCGCACCCTCCGGTACAGACGCTCTTCCGCGTCGATCTCTTCATACGAGTCGGCGACGGACGTGAAGCGGATCGACTCCTTCCTGCCGAGGCCGAGGATGCCGAAGTTGTCGAGGCTGTTGAGGAAGAGCTGCTGCACGCGCTCCTGCAGCGCGTTGTTGAAATAGATGAGCACGTTGCGGCAGAAGATGACGTTGAACTGGTTGAACGACGCGTCGGTGACGAGGTTGTGCTGCGCGAAGACGATGTTCTCGCGCAGCGACGGCCGGAAGATCGCGTAGTCGTAACGCGCGGTGTAGTACTCGCTGAACGTGTCCTTGCCGCCCGCGCTGATGTAGTTGCTCGTGTTCTCCTGCATCGATGCGATCGGAAAAATCCCATCCTTGGCCTTCTGCAGGACCGCTTCGTTGATATCGGTCGCGTAGATGCGGCAGCGGTTGTAGATCCCTTCCTCGGTCAGCAGCATCGCCATCGACCAGACCTCTTCGCCCGTCGAACAGCCGGCGTGCCAGATGCGGACGAAGGGATACGTGCGGAGGATCGGGACGACTTTGTTGCGGAACGCGAGATAGAAGGTCGGATCGCGAAACATCGCGGTCGTGTTGATCGAGAGGTCGAGCAGCAGCCGCTCCATGCAACCCGAATCGTGGAGCACTTTCTCCTGCAGCGCGGAGATCGTGCTCAGCCCTTCCGCGTACACGCGCTTCCAGATGCGGCGGCGCATCGACGGGAGGGAGTAGTCTCGAAAATCGAATCCGTAGTGGCGGTAGATCCCCTCGGTGAGAAGATGAATCTCCACCATCTCCAGGTCGAGTTTTTCCTGCTCGGCCGCGGGATTGAAGGCCGCTTGAGACATTTGGAAAGGGAGCTGAGCAAATGCGATGCCGTGCAAGAATACCGGCCGTGCGACGAGCTCTCTTCATCGCCCTTTTCGCCGCCTGCTCGCTTCACGCGGCCGAGGTCACCGTCTCCGCGGCGGCGAGTCTCAGCGATGCGATGACGGAGATCGCGCACCTCTACGAGTCGAGGCCGGGGGAGAAGATCATCCTCAACTTCGGCGCCTCGAGCACTCTCGCGACGCAGATCGTGAACGGCGCGCCGGTGGATCTCTTTCTTTCCGCGGATGACGCGCAGATGGATCGGGTGGCCACGGCCGTGCGCGTGCCGCTGCTTGGAAACCGGCTGGCGATCGTCGGCGCGCCTCTGGCGAAAGCGAGACGCATCGCGATCGCGAATCCTGAGGCTGTGCCTGCCGGCGTCTATGCGAAGCAGTGGCTCATCCGGCGCGGGCTGTGGAGCACGGTCGAGGGGAAGATCGTCCCGGCGGAGAACGTGCGCGCCGCGCTCGCCGCGGTGCTCCATGGAAACGCGGACACAGCGATCGTCTACGCGACCGATTCGCGGCTCGGCGTCGTGATCGAGGACGGACCGCCGATCTCCTATCCCGCCGCGGTGCTGCGCAACGCGAAGAACGGCGCGGCCGCGCGGCGCTTCCTCGAGTTCCTGCAGTCGCGCGACGCCGCGGCAATCTTTCGCAAGTACGGGTTCATCGTGAAGTGAGCGACGCGTCGATCATCTGGTTCACGCTCCGGATGGCGGCGCTCGCGACGGCGCTGTTGATCCCTCCTGCGCTCGCGCTGGGGCTCGCGCTCGCGCGCGGCCACTGGCGCGGCAAGTCGATCGTCGAGACGATCGTCGCGCTGCCGCTCGTCATGCCGCCGGTGGCGACGGGCCTCATCCTTCTCCGGCTCGTGCCGCGCGAGGTGGTCTTCACGTGGCGCGCGGTCGTCATCGCGATGATGGTCATGGCGTCGCCCTTCGTCGTCCGCGCATCGCGCGTGGCGTTCGAAGGCGTCCCTCTGCGCTATGAGCAGATCGCGCGGACGCTCGGCGCGAGCGAGGGGCGCGTGTTCTTCACGATCACACTCCCGCTCGCCCTTCGCGGCATCTCCAGCGGTGTCGTCCTCGGATTCGCGCGCGCGCTGGGCGAGTTCGGCGCGACGATTCTCGTTGCCGGAAACATCCCGGGACGCACGACGACGCTCGCCGTCGCGATCTACGATCGCGTGCAACTGGGGAAGGACGCCGCGGCGTGGGACCTCGTCGCGGCAGGGATCATCGTTGCGTTCATCGCGATCTGGCTCAGCGAGAAGCTGACGAGGCGCCGCGCATGACGCTCATCCTCGAGGATGTCGTCGTGCCGCTCGCACACTTCGAGCTCGAGGTGACGGCGACGATGAGCGCGCGCGTCACCGCGATCTTCGGCCCTTCCGGCGCGGGAAAGACATCGCTGCTCGACGCGATCGCGGGACTGCGTCCGCTGAAGCGCGGGCGCATCGCGATGGATGGCGTCACGCTGAGCGGCCTGGCAGCGCGCGAGCGCCGCATCGGCTACATGCCGCAGGAGACCGCGCTCTTTCCCCATCTCTCCGTTGCATCCAACATCCGCTACGGCGGACAGCACGATGAGCAGCATGTGATCGAAGTGCTCGAGATCGGGCATCTGCTCGATCGAGGAGTGACCGCGCTGTCCGGCGGAGAGCAGAAGCGGGTCGCGCTCGCACGGGCGCTGCTGTCCGCGCCGCGTTTGCTGCTGCTCGACGAGCCGCTCTCCGGGCTCGACCGCCCGCTGCGCGATCGCGTGATGACGCTGCTGCAACGCGTCCGCGATGACTTCAACGTGCCGATGCTGTACGTGACCCACGACGAACAGGAACTGGCGATGATCGCGGATGAAGTCATAGAAGTGGAGCGCGGACGTCTCGTCCGCAGTCGCTGGGCGTCCCGCCCGGCGACTAATTCTCCTCGCGCGGAATCGTGACCGGGCGGGACGCCCGGTCACTGCGCGCGAGGACGCCCGCGCTCCTAGTGCTCTGCCCTCGAATTCGGCGCAATACCGCTGGTGGTGCTTGCGAGGCAAGATCAAGGAGCGAGGAGGAGGCGATGCGGGACATCGTTGACGACGAGCGACGCCGAGATTGCCT
>JAJPHC010000062.1 GCA_021325515.1 Acidobacteriota bacterium | reverse complement strand
GTCGCCCCTCCTCGACGATGTCCCGCATCGCCTGCGTCGGGGCTTCGCGCGTTCGGCCCGTCAGAACCGCAACGGTATTGCGCCGAATTCGAGGACAGAGCACTAGCATCGGCGGCGTCGTCCGCCGGCAGCACGTGAACGCTTCCCACGAGTTGCGCCGATGCGTCGAGCCGCGCGACGTTGATGCGATTCAATCCCCGATCATTGCGCGCCGCCCACGCGATCACGACGCCTTCGCTGTCGCGCGCCATCGCGATCGCCGGCGCACCGAGCGGCAGCAGATCGTTGCGCGGCGCGATCGGAGTCGACACGATCTCGGAAGAGAGGAGCAGCAGCCAGAGCAGCGCTTTCATGATTTCTCATACGGACACAGTTCTCCGTTCGTCACGTGATTCCAATCACGAACAGGGTTGACAGCCGTCATTCCGGCGATCCAGAGAGGCGCGCACGATGCGACTCGTGAGCCCGCTGCGCTGCATCGATCGTGCTGCCGAGGGGGATCCAGGTCACATTCCCTGTGCACGCTCCGCGCTCACAGTGCTTCCTCACCTCCGTCGGGACCGTTCCGGGCAGGGTGGCATCTCGGGTGGGCACCAGTAGAGTCACTAAAGGCCCGGCAGGTATAGACCGGATCTCCCTCGGCGCTTTACTCAGGCAGCAGACAGCAGGCAGCAGGAAAAACAACCTGCTGCCTGATTTGTGTCAGCCGTCACACCGACCCGTGCGTCACATCATCCTGTGACATCGACCCCCCGAGCGACGATCACGCCCGGAGGTTCGAATGATCAGCGTGACCAAACTCCTCGGCGGCCCTTCCTACTTCGGCGACCGCCTCCGCTACGACGCAAGCTCATCGAAACAACAGCATGGAACGAACACCGGCAGCGGTCCGGTCGTCGTCTGGAACTCGACCAAGACCTGCAATCTCGAATGCATCCACTGCTACGCCTCGGCGAAGAAATCGAAGTTCCCGGGCGAGCTGACGACGGATGAAGCGCGCGCGATGATCGACGATCTCGCCGATTTCCGCGTCCCGGCGCTGCTGCTCTCCGGCGGTGAGCCGTTCGTGCGGCCCGACATTCTCGATCTCGCCGAGTACGCGACGCAGAAAGGCATCCGCGTCACCTTCTCGACGAACGGCATCCTGATCGACGACGCGAAGGCGAAGCGCCTCAAGGAAATCGGCGTGACCTATTGCGGCATCTCGATCGACGGCGCCGAGCCGCGTCACGACGTGATGCGCGCGAAAGTGGGCGCGTACAAGGAGACGCTGAAGGGCATCCGCAACTGCCGCAAGCACGACATCCGCGTCGGCCTCCGCTTCACGCTGACCTCCCAGAACGTGGATGACATCGACTCGATCTTCAAGGTCGTCGAGGAAGAAGACATCGGCCGCCTCTGCATCTATCACCTCGTCTACTCCGGCCGCGGCGCGTATCTGTCGGGCATCGATCTGCCGAACGATCAGAAGCGCGTCTTCATGGACAAGCTGATCCGCCAGGTCGACAAGTGGAACGCCGCGGGACGCGAGGTCGAAGTGATGACCGTCGACAATCACGCCGACGGGCCCTTCATCTACCTCTGGCTGCTGGAGAACGATCCGCAGCGCGCGCCGCAGGCCTATGACCTCGTGATGCGCAACGGCGGCAACCGGACGGGCGTCGCGATCGGCGCGATCGACTCCTTCGGCTTCGTCCATCCCGATCAGTTCACGCAGCATCACATCGTCGGCAACATCCGCGAGCGGAAGTTCTCGGAGATCTGGACCGATCCTCACGTCGCACTGCTCGAAGGGTTGCGGACGCGGAAGGAAAAACTGCGCGGGCGCTGCGCGACCTGCCGCTGGATCAACGTCTGCAACGGCAACTTCCGCGCGCGCGCCGAGGGTGCGTTCAGCGATTACTGGGCGGAAGATCCGGCCTGCTATCTCACGCCGTCGGAGATCGCGCGATGACTGCCATTCTCGAGACCGTGGTGCCCACGTCGCCCAAGGATGAGATCAACCGCGCGATCCTCGAGGTGTCGGAAGATCAGATCAAGGGCTTCGTCCGCAATCCGATGGGAGAGATCGCGCGCCGCGCGGATCTGCCCGTCGAGACGGTGATCGAGCGCATTCAGGCGATGCTCACCTCCGGCGTCGTCCGCCGCGTGCGCCAGACGCTCCTCGCGACGAACCTCGCGCAGGGCGCGCTGATCGCCTGGAAGATCTCGCACGACAAACTCGACGCCGCATTCGAGTTCCTCTCGAAGGAAGATCCCTTCTCCGGCCACGTCGTCATCCGCAACACCGAGTTCGGCGAGAACTTCTGGCCGCTCTGGACGACGATCAAAGTCCCGAGCGGCTTCTCGCTCGAAAAGCATTGCGACTATCTGCGCGAGCAGATCGGCGCCGAGAAGTACCGCATCATGCCCGCCCTTCGCCAGTTCCTCCTCGGCGTCGGCCACATGCGCCGCAAGAAGATGGAAGTGGGCGAGAAGTCGGACAAGCCGGCGATGGACATGTCGCCGGCGATCGTCGAGCTCGACGATCGCGACTGGAAAGTCCTCATCGCACTGAAGCGCGACTTCAAGCCGGAAGAGATCAGCATCGATCTCTGGGCCGGGCGCGCGCTCGAAGCAGGCCTGCCCCTCGCCGAATTCTTCGAAGTCGCGGAGAGCCTCGACAAGCGCGGCGTCATCGGACGCTTCTCGACGTTCCTCGAGCATACGAAGCCCGTCGGCGATTCGAGCGAGCGCCTCTCATCGTTCAACGGCCTCTTCCACTGGGCCGTGCCGAAAGGAAAAGAGATCGAAGCGGGCCGAGAGATCGGACGCTTCGCGATCCTGACGCACGCCTACTGGCGCGACACAGGCCCGGAGTTGAACAACGTCAACATCATGGCCGTCGCGCACGGCGAGACGAAGGAACAGGTAATGGCACACAAGGCGGCGATCGATCAATACCTGATCGACAGCGGCATCGGCCTCGACTACACGAACGTCTACGGGGGCGGCCGCGCCGAGATCAAGCCGAGCGAAGTCGCGCCGAGTGTGTATCGAGAGTGGGCAGTGAAGAGGGGATTGCTGTGACGGGTCGCGCGGGCACGCGGGTACGCGGGCTCGCGGTCCCTTCCACCCCGCCGGGCCCGCGAGCCCGCGTATCCGCGTAACCAGGAGCGAAGCGACCTATGTACGATCCGAAATCGATCGACTTCAATCAAAGCCCATTCGTCACGATCTGGGAGATGACGCGCGCGTGTGATCTGGCGTGTGTGCATTGCCGGGCGGCGGCGCAGTCGCGGCGCTCGAACTTCGAGCTGTCGACGGAAGAGGGCTTTCACCTCATCGACGACATCGCTCGTCTGAATCCGAAGGTGTTCGTCATCACCGGCGGCGATCCGCTGAAGCGGGACGACCTCTACGCGACGATCGAGTATGCGAAGAACGCCGGGCTCGAGCCGTCGGTGACGCCGTCGGCCACTCCCCTTCTCACGCCGGAAGCCATCGCGAAGATGAAGCAGTCGGGCGTGACGCGGCTGGCGATCTCGCTCGATCACTACAACCGGCAGGATCACGACGAGTTCCGCCGCGTGCCGGGCTCGTTCGATCTGACGATCCGCGCGATCGAAGCGGCGCGCGACAACGACATCCCGGTGCAGATCAACTCCACCGTCAGCAAGCGGACCGCGGCCGACATGCCGAAGCTCGCCGATCTGCTGGCGAAGTATCCGAACATCGTGATGTGGAGCGTCTTCTTCCTCGTTCCGACGGGACGCGCGAAGAGCGGCGACATGATCCTTCCGGAAGAGGTCGAGACGCTGTTCGGCGATCTCTACGCGATCAGCAAGCGCGTCCCCTTCAACGTCAGGACGACGGAGGCGATGCACTACCGGCGCTATGTGCTGCAGCAGATGATGGAGGCGCGGGGCAAATCGACGGATGAGTTGATCGATCCGGCCACGGGCCTCATCGATGCGTCGACGATGTTCATGCACTCACGGCCGATCGGCGTGCAGATGCAGACCGGCGCGATCACCCGCTCGCCGAAAGGTGTGAACGAAGCGAAGGGCTTCGTCTTCATCAGCCACATCGGCGATGTCTATCCGAGCGGCTTCCTGCCGCTGAAGGCCGGGAACGTGAAGAAGGAATCGCTGGTCGATATCTACCGGACGAGCGATGTCTTCATGCGCCTGCGCGACAGCGCGAATCTGAAAGGAAAGTGCGGCGTGTGCGAATACCGCGAGCTCTGCGGCGGATCGCGCTCACGCGCCTGGTCGCTGACCGGCGATGCGTTCCAGTCGGATCCGACCTGCACGTACGAACCGAAGGCGCTGGCGACGGCGTAGGACAAGCCCTCAGCTTGTCCTACCCGCTGCTGCCTGAATCCAGGTGTACGATAACTCCATACTTCATGTCCTCGAATTTCGATGGCCTGCGACTGCCGCAGCTCGTTGACGCATTGCCTGTGGGCGTCTTCATTCTCGACGCGCACGGCAATGCCGTTTACGCGAACACGATGGCGGAGGCGATGCTGGGGCGCAGCATCATGGAAGGCGACCGTGCCGGCAACCTCGGCGAGCGTTATGCGGCGTACGTCACCGGGACCAACGAGCCCTATCCGACGGACCGCATGCCGATCGTCCGCGCGCTGCGCGGCGAGAACGCGACAGTCGACGACATGGAGATCGACCGTCACGGCAAACGCATCGCACTCGAGGTCACGGCCACGCCGCTCTACGATCGCGATGGCAAGTTGCTCTACGCCGTCGCCGTCTTTCAGGACATCACCGCACGCAGGAAAGCGCGAAAGCTCGAGCGGGCCAACAGGGCCAAGAACATTTTTCTGATGAACATCAGCCACGAGCTGCGCACGCCGCTGAATCACATCATCGGGTTCAATGAGTTGCTCGCCGAGCGCCTTGAAGAGCCGCGCAGCCGCAAGCTGGCGATGAATGCAGGCGCAAGCGGCCGCGAACTGCTCGACAAGATCAACGATCTGCTCGAGCTCGCACGAACGGAGACGGAGCCCTTCGTCCCCGTGATGGCACCTTTCGATTTCGACCAGCTTCTGAGCGATCTGCTGTCCGTCAGCGCCGCGCGGTTCCAGGTCGAGGAGCCGGTCGGCGAAATCGCCGGCGATCGCGACCTCATCATTCACATCATTTCGGTGATCACGCAGCGCGCGGGCGAGATTCCGATCCTCGTCAGAAAAACCGACAGCTCCGTCGTGCTGTCGATCGAAGACCCGCGTCTGGCATCAAGGGTTCGCGCGGTGGCGCATCTCTATGGCGAAGAGACCGCGCCCGACCGCGAGCGCTTCCAGCAGATGGAGATCGACCTCCGGCTCGCTGTGATCCGGACGGAAGCGCGGATCATCGGAGGCGATATTCGCGCTGTCGGAAACCGCGTCGAAGTCAGCATCCCGCGCACGCAACACGCGTGAGAGCGCTCCATCGCCGTCAGCCAACGCTCGATTCCGGCGTTTCACGAACGACCTCATAGGTGAGCATCACCATCCCGCTGGAGAGTGGGCGCGAGGTGAGGAGGCGCAGGGACGACGGCCGCCGGCCGGGACTGACGATCGGAATACCGCCGCCCAGAAGAATCGGGACCAGCGCCACTTCGACCGTGTCGACGAGACCGGCATCGAGCAGATGCCGGCAGAGCTCACCGCCGCCGAAGAGCCAGATATCGCGACCCTCCTCCGCCTTGAGAAGCCTGACGACACCCGTGATGTCATCGGCGACGACGGTAACTGCAGGATGATCGGCCTGACGCAGCGAGCGCGAGGCGACGACGATCCGCTTCCCCTCGAAGAGCTCCAGACCACCACCATGCTCGAGCGCGGCCTGAAACGTGCGGCGGCCAATCACGAACACGTCGAATTCGGCGAAGATCTGAGCGAAGTCGATCTCAGGCTCCGTCGGAATCCAGTCGAACTCGCCCTGAGGACCGGCGATGAAACCGTCAAGAGTGGCCGCAACCTGATAACGGACGCGTCTCATGAGACGCGATTCTAATGGACCGTCATCGGCCGCCTGCGACCGCCACAGGGAGTAGAACGTTTGCTCCAGCGTTCAGTCCGAGGAAAGCTATGGCTGCAAAAGGAGAGCGTGCGATGCGGTACTGGATCAATACGATTTCGAAGGAGCATGTGCAGCGAGGGCTCGACGGCGGCTTTACGCAGGCTGGTCATGGGAAGAGCGCGGGGCTGAAACGGCTGGCGAAAGGCGACCGGATCGTCTTCTATTCGCCGCGCACAGCTCTACAAGGTGGAGAGCCACTGCAGCGCTTCACCGCGATCGGCGAGATCGCCGACGACATCCCCTATCAGGTCGAGATCACGGAGGATTGGCGTCCCTGGCGCCGCGCGGTGAAGTTCTTCGAGTGCAGCGAAGCCGGCATCCAACCGCTGATCGAAACGCTGGCCTTCATCCCAAACAAAAAACAATGGGGCTTCCCCTTCCGGCGCGGACTCTTCGAGATCAGCGAAGAGGATTTCAAAGTGATCGCGCGGGCGATGGGAGTGGAGTGAATCACCGGGTCGCGCGGGCTCGCGGACTCGCGGGCCCGGCGAGGTAGAACCACCGCGGGCCCGCATGACCGCGAGCCCGCGTAACCAGGCGTCCTACATCGATTTCCCGCTGTGGCAATCTGCGCAGGTCATCGCCTGCATGTCGCCGATGTCCACCGGATGCTGGAACTCGTTCTTCGGCATCTCGAACATCGGCGCGCCGGCCTGCGCTTCGCCCAGAACGTCGTGGCAGATGTGGCAGTCCTTCGAGACGGCCTTGCCCGTTTTGTCAACATGTTGATTATCGTGGCAGCGGAAGCAGCCGGTGAAATAGAAGTGCCCGATGTTGTCGGGGTGCGTTCTCCAGTCGACGCCCATCTCCGGGAAGCGCGTCTTCGTCAGGATGTCCTTCGTCGTCGCGATCGCCTGATCGATTGCCGCCCGCTTCCCGCTGTAAAGAGCGGGATACGTCTTCTGGTAGTACGCCCTCATCTGCGCGTCGATCTTCTGCAGCGCCTCGGGCGTCGACTTGAAGTCGCCTGAGAGCGCGTCGACGGCCTGCTGCTTGATGAAGGGGATCGTCTTGTCGATGGTCCCCGCCAGCAGCGCGCGATCGATGGAGCGATCGGGCGGGACATAGATGTGCGTCGGCCGGTTGTGGCAGTCGATACAGTCCATCGTCCGCTTCGGAGCCGCCGCGATCTGCGCCGGCGTCAGCTTCGTATCCTGCGCCGTGTACTCGTGAACCTCGCCCGTCTTGCGGTTGCGCATCTGCACCCATTCGATCTTCTGACGCTGCCGATCGCTGGCCAGATACTTGATCTCGTTCTCATTGAACATGTGCCAGTGAATGCCGGCCGCCAGACCGCTCGTCGGTCCGCCGCCGCCCGTCTTGATCAGCATCCGGATCTCGCGCGGCGTGTTCGTCTCGTCGTAGCCGTAGTGCGTGAAGACCTTGAGCTGCGCACCGAAGAACTTCTCCGGCCAGTGGCATTCCTCGCACGTCTCGCGCGCCGGGCGCAGGCTCTCGACCGGCGATTGAATCGGACGGGGGTACTTGTTGAACGTGACCGAATAGAGCTGATACGAGCCGGAGAGTTTCGAGCGCACATACCACCCCGCGCCCGAACCGACGTGACAGCCGACGCAGCCGACGCGCGCGTGCGGCGACTGCTTGTACGCCGTGTACTCCGGATGCATGACCTTGTGGCACACCGTGCCGCAGAATTCATCGGTGTCGGTGTAGTGATACGCCTGATAGCTGCCGAGGATGGAGATGGTGACGAAGAAAATGAGGCCGGCTACCGTGATGATCGTCGCGCGCCGGATGCTCGGCACGTTGAGATCGAGATCGGGATAACGCTGGATCTCGTCGGGAGACATCCGGTGCCGCCTGCGGCGCTCGAGCAGGATGCCGAGGATGAAGAGCGCCATGCCGAAGATCATCACGCCCGGGACGACGGCGTACGCGAAGATGCCGACGTACGGATTGCCGTGCGCACTCGTGGCGTCAGCGACTACGAGGAAGATGATGTTGGCAATGGCGATGAGCGCGATGATGGCGCCGACGATGCTGATCAGATTGCGCGCAAGGCTGGGCGTCTTCGGTGCATCAGGCATGATTGCTTCCTCTCAGGGGAGTGCCGGTTGCCCGGTCGGGCCGGGCAACCAGCAGCGATGGGGAGGGCGGACTACTTCTTGAGAGTCTTGATGTAGGCGACGACGGCTTTGATGTCGTCGTCCGAGAGCTTGCCCTTGTAGGCGGGCATCTTTCCCTTACCGTCGGTTGTGATCTTGATCAGATCGGCTTCGCTCTTCGAGGCGAGGTCGGTGAAGTTCTTCTCACCGTTGGCGCCGTGGCACATCTTGCACTTGGCGGTGAAGGTCGCCGCTCCGTCCGCCAGCAAAGGCAATGCGATGAACGACATGGCAATGAGGGCAACGATCGGAAGTCTGAGTGTTCTCATGGTTTTCTTACTTTGCTCCTTTCAACATTCTGATGCATCGTAAGGTTGCACGCCGCTTGTCTGGTGTGCAGCGGCGTACGGGTGGGAGTGACGGAGGTCACGATGTAGGACAGGCGCCCTCGCCTGTCCCCACGTCACGGGACAGGCGAGGCGCCTGTCCTACACGTTCACACGCGGGACAGGCGGGGCGCCTGTCCTACACGCTGCAGCGGCTCGAATGTCGCGCTGAAGTGGCGCAGCACCGGCGGCGCCTTCACGATCCTGTAGCCGGTGAGCGAATGCGCCAGACTCGCAGCGGCGTAGGCGGTCTCCGCGACGTACGCGAGGTGCGCATCGGTGTAGAGACGTCGCGGAATCGCGAGGCGAACGAGATCCATCTTCGCCGCATCGCCGAACATCAGAGTCCCGATCTCGCTCGTCCGGATGCCGCCGAGGAGATAGAGGGCGTTGACGAGGGCAAGTCCGGGGAACTCGTTCGATGGGATCTGCGGCAGCAGCGCCGCGGCATCGATGTACACCGCATGTCCGCCCGGAGGCTCGACGATCGGGATGCCGCCTTCGGTTAGACGCTCCGCCAGCCGCGCCACGCTGTTGATGCGATAGCGGAGATACGACTCCTGCACGACTTCCTCGAGGCCCTGCGCGATCGCCGCCAGATCGTATCCCGCCAGACCTCCGTATGTCGGAAACCCCTCGGTCAGAATCAGCAGGTTCCTGCACTTCTCGGCGAGCTTGTCGTCGTTGAGCGCGAGGAAGCCGCCGATGTTCGCCAGCCCATCCTTCTTCGCCGAGAACGTGCAGCCGTCGGCGAGGCGGAACATCTCCTGCGCGATCGACTTCGGATCGCGGCCGCGCTGCGAAGTCTCACGCTCGTGAATGAACCAGGCGTTCTCCGCGAAGCGGCAGGCATCGATGAAGAACAGCTTGCCGTGGCGGTGCGCGATCTCCGCGGCCGCCGCGATGTTCTCCAGCGACACCGGCTGTCCGCCTCCGGAGTTGTTCGTGACCGTCACCATGACCAGCGCGACACGCTCCCCTTCTTCCGTCAGCGTGCGATCGAGCTGATACAGGTCGATGTTGCCCTTGAAGGGATGCCTGATGGACGGGACGCGCCCTTCGGCAATCACGAGGTCGCGCGCCTCAGCACCGACGTACTCAATGTTCGCGCGCGTGGTGTCGAAGTGGATGTTGTTCAGGACGACGTCGCCCGGCTGCAGGAGATTCGTGAAGAGGATCCGTTCCGCGGCGCGCCCCTGGTGCGTCGGGATGATGTGTCTGTAGCCGGTGAGATCCTCAACGACATCGCGGAAGCGAAGGAAGGAACGGCTGCCGGCGTACGCCTCGTCCCCTTCGATCATCGCCGCCCACTGCCGCGCAGACATCGCGCCGGTCCCGGAGTCGGTCAGCAGGTCGATGATCACATCGTCGCTGTTCAGCAGGAAGACGTTGTATCCGGCCGCCTTCAGCGCCTGCTCACGCTCTTCGTACGTGGTCAGATGAATCGGCTCGACAGCCTTGATGCGAAAGGGCTCCATGATCAGAGGGGGCATTTCTTCTCCTTGTTCCGGGATACGAAGTTCTGGGATACGAAAAGCGAAATGCAGAACGCAGAACGCAGAACGCAGAATTGAGAAGAGAGACGCGCGAAGCACCACATCAATTCTGAATTCTCAATTCTGCGTTCTGCGTTCTGCATTTCGCTGTTGACTCGACTACCGTTTCACCGCACTCACTCCCGCAAACTCCACAATCCGCCGGTACTGCGCCTCTCCCGACAGGCCTGCTTCCGCCAGCACGGCGCGTCCCGAGCCGCTGCCGGGATAGTGGCCGTGCATGAACGGATGCATCGTCATTGCACGGCCGCGGGCGGAGGTGATCCAGCGGTACATCGTCGGAAGCGTGAAACCGGTGATGCCGATCGCGTTCGCCGCCGCGGACTCCGGGAAGATCTCTTCCTGTTCTTCGAAAGGCAGCAGATCGAACAGCTCGGCGCTGGCGATCGAATAGACATCGGCCTCGATGCCTGCCGCATCGAGGAGAGGCAGCGCGCCGGTCACGAACGCGTACGTGACGCCCGACTCCTGCAGCACGACCGTCACATCGGCTTTGCCGCGCGCCGCGCGCAGTTTGTAGACGCCCTTCGCCGCAGCTTCCGGCGGCGCAAGGCGGAGCGCAGCGCGATCGGGCACCTGTTCGTTCGGCCGCGTGACGAAGGGCGCGATGACCGACGGCCGTTTCTGCAGCGCACTCGCGAGCAGCGGCCAGATCTCGTTCGGCTCCCACGGCGTCAGCGTGATGAGCGAGCCCGTGGGGAAGTTCTCCTGCAGCAATTGCAGCGGCTGCGGATCGGCGTGCGTCGGCCCGTCTTCTCCCGTTTTCAAACCCGCATGGCCGCAGATCAGCATCATCGGGCGATGCGCGTTGCCCCGCGCCGAATCGCCGATCGCATGCAGCCTCGCAGCGATGTGCCCCAGCGGCGCGAGGAACGCGCCGTATGACGAGCCTGCGCCGATGTGATGCCCGTATGCCGAGACTCCGGAGAGAATCGCGGACATCGCATCCTCGCAGATGCCGCCGATCGACAGCGTGCGCGAATCGCGATTGCCGGCCGCGAAGAAGCCTCCGTCGAAATCCTTCCCCGCCTCGGCGATGCTGGTGGAGCCGAGCAGATCGGCGGCGGCGATGAAGAGCGCCCCGCCGCTGAAGCGGTTCAGGTAACCGAGAATGCGCCCGAGCTGCGTGCGCAGCGCGATGTCGTCATTCGTGTGCAGGGAAAGTTCAGGAGGTGCCGATGAGACCTGCGTCAGCGCGTAGATGTCATCCACGGCCGGCGCGCCCTGGCGAGGTCTGCGCCGCGCATCTTCCAGACGGCACTTCGAATCGGCAATGCGCGTGGCGAGCAGCGTCATCGCCGACGGTTGATGCTCGAGCGCCTCGCGCACGATCAGCAGCGCATCCCAGAAGCAGCGCTCCAGCACCGTCGCATTCGTTCCCTTTGCGCACTCCTGCGTGCCCGGCGGGCAATGCGGCAGGCGCCCTTTCTCCAGCGCCGGCAGGTCGAGCGCGTCGAAGAACGGCGCAGAGCAGAGCTTGTGGCCCGCGCCATGCGACGCGCGGCCCTGCACACCGTACTGCCACCCTTTCGTCGTGCGATAGACGATGGCCGTCGGCTGCGCGTTGTTCAGGTTGAACGCGAGTCGCTGCGCTTCCGCGATCCTCTGGAAGTCGGTACCGTCCGCCACATAGATCGTGTTCCAGTCGTGCAGGCGGAAGAGCTCCATCGGCTCCCACTGGACGTAGTCTCCCGGCTTCGAGCCCTCGCGCGTGACATGGTCGGAGTCGATCGAGGCCTGGTTCCAGTCGAGGTGCAGCGTTGTGTTAGACAACGACGCCGTTCCGGCGAAGGCCAGCGCTTCCGCGACGCGCCCCGGCGTGAGCCCTCCCTCTCCTTCCACGATGTGGACCCGCGGCGCCTGCGCACCGTAGTAGTCGAAGGCCGCCAGCGCGTAGCCGAGCGCCGACCCGACGCCGACGCCCGAGGCGCCGGTCGCCACGGGGACGAAGGGAGTGGCGGGAGTCGGATGGCCGTCGAGCGCCCGCGAGCCGAACTGCTCGAAGAGCGGCGTGGCGTTCAGCGGATTGCGGCGGAACCCGAGGAGATCCTCCAGCCGCAGTTGGTCCTTCCGGGCGGGAAGAAGATCGGGACGGCCGATGCGGACGATCTCGTTGCGCAGCGCCCACATCGCATAGAGCCCGAGAGCCTTGTGGCCCGCGGCGTAAATGATGGCGTCGGCGTCTTCGCGCGATGGATTCGTGAAGTCGTAATCCATCGACTCGAACAGCAGCATCGAGACGAAACGGCCCGAGGAGATCGAGCCGCCGGGGTGTCCCGACATCGGCGCGTAGTTGTAGAGCATCGCGCAGAGCGAGCGGTAAATGGCGTCGACATACTCCAGCGCCAGCAGCTCGTCTTCGGCGAGCGGCGTCGCGTCGCTCGAGGTGAGATCGACCGCAGTGGCCCGTCTGCTCATGCGTTCCTCCATGCCTTGAAACGATCCACGTCGAAGGCCGCGATCTCGATCCGCCGCATCGCCTCTTCCAGCTCGTCGAAGGCCGTGGCGATCGAGATGCGGAGGTAGTGCTTCCCTTCGCTGCCGATCTGCCCGAACGATTTCCGATCGAGCGTCGCGACGCCGTGCACGAAGAGCAGGAAGCGCTGGAACTCCGTCGCATCACAGCCGAATCGCTCGCAGATACCGGAGATGTTGGGGAACATGTAGAAGGCGGCGCGGGGAAGATTGCAGCGAATGCCGTCGATCATGTTGAGGCGCGACCAGACCATGTCGCGCCGCAGCGCGAAGGCGGCGTTCATCTTTGCGATCGAGACCGCGCTTTCCGGCGACTCGATCGCCGCGACTGCGCCGTACTGGTTGTAGGCCGGGACGCAGGAAAAGTAGTTGATGTTGAGGTTGCGGAAGACCGCGGCTTCCTCGGCGGTCGGAAAGATGGCCCAGCCGATGCGGCCGCCGGTCCAGGCGTAACTCTTCGAAACGCCGGAGACGATGATCGTGTTGCCCGGCAGTTCGCGAGCGATGGAGTGATGCTTCGCGCCATCGAAGAGAATCGACTCGTAGACCTCGTCCGAATAGACGCGGACATCGGGCGAGGCTTTGCGGCGGATCACGCGCGCGAGATCTGCGAGTTGCTCGGGTGTCGCGACGCCGCCGGTCGGATTCGACGGGAAGTTGAGGAAGATGAGCCGCGTGCGCTGGTTGATCAGCGGCGCGAGCTCGGCGCCGGTGCAGGCGAAGTTGCTCTCTTCCGTGAGGTGCAGCGGGCGCGGCACCGCACCGACATAACGCGTGAAGGATTCGTAGATCGGAAAGCCGGGACTCGGATAGATGACCTCGTCGCCGGGATTGCAGTACGTCTGCTGCGAGAGGCCGATCGGAGGCTTGGCGCCGGGAAAGACGACGACGCGATCGGGAGTGACTTCGATGCCGCGCGTCTCGCTGACGTTCTTCGCGATCGCCTTGCGCAGCGGCTCGATCCCCTGAGGATCGCAATAGTGCGTGGCGCCTTCATCGATGCGCCGCTTCACCTCGTCCGCGATGTGCTGCGGCAGCGGAAAGTCAGGCTCGCCGATGTTGCACTTGATGACGCGCATCCCGTGCGCTTCGAGATCGCGGATCCACGGGCCGAGTTTGAACGCGTTCTCCGAGTCAATGAGCGAAACGCGCTCCGCAAGAAGCGGCATGTCGCACCTCCGTGGGGCGATTGTCAGACCGAGCGCTGTGACGGCCCGGTGCGAGTGCTCACACCGGGGTGTGATGGCGGCCCATCCTCTATACTGATGCGGTCCTCCCGACAGGAATGAGCGTTACCTCCGGAACCCGCCTCGGGCCGTACGAGATCGTCGCGCCGATCGGTGCCGGCGGGATGGGAGAAGTCTTCCGCGCGCGCGATCCGCGGCTGAATCGCGACATCGCCATCAAGGTCCTTCCCGCCGCGTTTGCGCAGGACAGGGAACGCGTCGTCCGCTTCCGCCGCGAGGCGCAGCTCGTCGCCTCGCTCAATCATCCGAACATCGCGGCGATCTTCGGACTCGAGGAATCGAACGGCGTCATCGCCCTCGCGCTCGAGCTGGTCGAAGGGGAAGATCTCGCGCAGCGCCTGACGCGCGGGCCGATCGCCGTCGATGAAGCGATCGCCATCGCCAGGCAGCTCGCCGAAGGGCTCGAGGCCGCGCACGAGAAAGGCATCGTCCATCGCGATCTCAAGCCGGCCAACATCAAGCTGTCGCACGACGGCACGGTGAAGATCCTCGACTTCGGTCTCGCCAAAGCGTTCGAGGCGGATCCGGCGTCGAGCAACGCGAGTCTCGCGAACTCCCCCACCATGGCGCGCCCCGCCACCGACGCCGGCATGATCCTCGGCACCGCGGCATACATGTCGCCGGAGCAGGCGCGCGGGAAGCCGGTGGACAAGCGAAGCGACATCTGGTCGTTCGGCGTCGTGCTCTACGAGATGCTCACCGGACGGCGCCTCTTCTCCGGCGAGACCGTCAGCGACACACTCGCTGCCGTGCTGCGCGACGACGTCGGGCTCGCGAATCTGCCCGGCGCCACACCGCGTGCGGTGCGCCACATCCTCGAACGCTGCCTGGATCGCAACCCGAAGAACCGGCTGCACGACATCGCCGATGCGCGGCTCGAGCTCGCGAGTGCAGCGGATGGTCAACATGATGTCGAACCGGCCGTGGAGCAGCGGCGAGGCCGTCCTTCGCTCTGGATCGGCTGGGGAATCGCGGGTGCAGCAATCGCCGCGCTGCTCGCGATCCTCATCACAAGACGCGCCGAGGTGCCGCAGCAGCAGACACTCCGCGTGCAGTTCGTGCCGCCGAACACAGAGCACATCGTCACGCCCGACCAGCTCAACCTCCGGTCGTTCGCGATCTCGCCCGACGGATCGCGTCTCGCGTATGCAGTCGAAAGCGGCGCGACCCCGACGCTCCGGCTCCGCGCGCTCGACACGTCGGAGTCGACGGCGATCCCGGGCACCGAGGGAGCGACGAATCCGTTCTTCTCCCCGGATGGAAAGTGGATCGGATTCGCGGCGGGAGGAAAACTCAAGAAGGTCGCGGTCGCAGGCGGCACGCCGGTGTCGCTCGCCGATGCGCCGGTCTTTCGCGGCGCCGTGTGGGGCGACGACGGATCGATCTACTACGTCGGCGATCTCTACGTTCCGATCTCCCGCATCTCCGCCGGCGGCGGCAGCCCGCAACCCGTCACGAAGATCCTGGCGGCTAACGGAGAGCTGCAGCATCGCTGGCCGGAGGTGATCCCCGGCAGCAAGGTCCTGCTCTATGCCGTCGGCAGGGGGACGGATTGGGACGACGCCACGATCGTCGCCCAGCGCCTCGATACCGGCGAGCGCAAGACGCTCGTGAACGGAGGAACCTCGCCGCGCTACTTGCCGGGCGGCCAGCTCGTCTACGCGCGCGGCAACAGCCTCTACGCGATTCCGTTCAACGCGAAGACGCTCGAAGCCGGCGGGCCGCCGGTCGAAGTCCAGCGCAACGTCTTTCTCGATCCACGCGGCCTCGCGCACATGGATGTCTCGCGCTCCGGTCTCCTCGTGACCGCGCCGGCCGATGGCGTCGCCGGCTCAGTGATCCTCTCCTGGGTCGATCGCGAAGGACATGGCGAAGCGTTGAAGTTGCCGGCGATGAACGTCTCCGAGCTGGCGCTGTCGCCGCAGGACGATCGAGTCGCTCTCTCTATCGGCAACGGCCTCTCGATCCTCGATCTCGGCCGGCTGTCGCTGACGAAGCTCACATTTCCACGGCGCGTGGAGAATCCCGTCTGGTCACGCGATGGACGGCTGCTCTACGTCGGTTACGAGCAGGGAAAGTCGTATCAGATCTTCAGCAAGGCCACGGACGACAGCGGCACGCCGGCGCTCGTCGCCGCATCGGACTATCAGGAGGATCCGTTCTCGATCTCCGCTGACGGGACGAAGCTGCTCACGATTCGCTTCAATGCCACGGGCCAGCACGAGCTCGTCATCCACGACCTCACCGCTTCCCCGCCGGCCGCGCATATGGTCACCGCTGGATTCATCGACGGAACCATGACGAGGTTCTCGCCCAACGGGCGATGGGTCGTCTATCAGTCGCGCGACTCGGGCCGGCCGGAGATTTTCGTGCGGCCTGTGTCAGGCGAGGATCGCAAGTGGCAGATCTCCACGGACGGCGGAACGTATCCCGTCTGGTCGCCGGCCGGGAATGAGATCTTCTTTCTCGCGGGGCCGCAGCTCCTCGCGGCCTCGGTCAGCGAGAAGGGGAACGACCTCGTCACCGGTCCGCCGAAAGTGCTCTTCGCCAATCATCGCGTGTTCGCATTCGATGTCGCGCGCGACGGCAAGCGGCTGCTCGTGATCGAGGATCCGAACCCGCAGGCGCAGCCGCGGCTCGACATGGTGGTGCACTGGTCGGACGAGGTGCAGCGAAAAGTCAGGGAAGGACAATAGCCGGCGGCAGCGCGCTCAGAGCGGAAGGATGTCTGCAAGCGCAGGGTGCCAAGTTACGTCCATTCTGAATTCTGAATTCTGGGGCTTCACGCATTTCAGTGGGTAGATAAGTGCAGGCGACGGCGCGATACTCGGGGGCATGCGCGACACGGATCTATACGAGAGGTTGTTGGGTCTGAG
>JAJPHC010000015.1 GCA_021325515.1 Acidobacteriota bacterium | reverse complement strand
GACGCCTCGTCCGCACATCGGAACGGGAGCACTGCTGCCTCGACGGCAGCAGCTCGCGGACGAGGGCGTCCGCGCCCCACCTCGTTCTCCCAAGTGGGGTGCGGACGTCTCGTCCGCACATCGGAACGGGAGCACTGCTGCCTCGACGGCAGCAGCTCGCGGACGAGGGCGTCCGCGCCCCACCTCGTTCTCCCAAGTGGAGTGCGGACGCCTCGTCCGCACATCGGAACGGGAGCACTGCTGCCTCGACGGCATCAGCTCGCGGACGAGGGCGTCCGCGCCCCACCTCGTTCTCCCAAGTGGGGTGCGGACGTCTCGTCCGCACATCGGAACGGGAGCACTTCTGCCTCGACGGCAGCAGCTCGCGGACGAGGACGTCCGCGCCCCACCTCGTTTTCCCAAGTGGAGTGCGGACGTCTCGTCCGCACATGGACTCAGGCCTGCCGGCGACGCGACACGGCGTACACGACGCCCCCCGCGATCATTGCGTAAAGGCCCGCGAGCAGCTTCTCCTTGTTCAGCGAGACGCAGATCAGCAGCGAGGCCGCGACGCCGAGGATCGGAATGATCAGGCCGGGAGTACGAAACCCCTCGTTGAGCTTGCGCAGGCGGGGAACGGCTGCGGCGGAAAAGAGATACGTCGCCAGCCGTGCCACCGCAGACAGCAACGCGAGCTTCGCGAAGGATCCCGCTAAGGCGAGCGCCATCGCGACGCCGACATGAATCACGATCGCGACCGACGGCGTACGAAACTTCGGATGCACGTAACTGATCGGCCCCATCCTGCGATCGAGGGAGAGCGCGTACAGCATGCGCGAGCCTTCGAGCACCGTCCCTGAGTTCGTGCCGGCCATCGATAGCAGTGCGCCAATCGTCACGACCAGCGCGCCGGCCGGTCCAACGAGCGACTTCGCCGCATCGGCAATCGGCGTGCTGCTCTGCGAGAGATCGGGAATCGTCGCCATCGCGCCGAGCTGCGCGAGCACGTAGATCGCGGCAATTGCCAGCGTTGCGGCGAGCAAGGCGCGCGGCAGATCGCGGCGCGGATTGCGATATTCGCCCGCCGGCACGCCCATGTTTTCGAAGCCGGCGTAGGCAAACAACATGAAGAGCGCGGCGTCGCTCCAGTTCGTGCCGCTCGGCGGCAGCGTGAGCGACGCGGGGATCGGGTTATGCCGGAACGCGATCAGCGCGACGACGATGAAACTGACCAGAGGCACGATCTTTCCGATCGTGAAGACGTAGATCGATGCCGCGCCATAGCGCACACCGACGAAGTGGATCGCACCGAGAATGAGCAGCGTGCCGATGATGATCGACTGGCGCGCTGCCCCCTTGCCGAGCTCCGGCCAGAGAAAGGCAAGCGACACGACGAAGCCGTTCGACAGCGAGGCGAGCGATGTCAGACGGGCGATCCAGTTCATCCATCCGGTCTCGAATCCGACGAAATCGCCGAACGCCGTGCGCGCATACAGATACGCTCCTCCCGGTTCGGTGAAGTGACTCGAGGCCTCGGCGAAACAGAGCACGAGAATGAAGACGGGAACCGCGAAGAGCAGCGGCGCCCAGAGCGAGAAGGGTCCGAGCAGCCGGTACGACTCGCTCGGCAGCAGAAAGACGCCCGATCCGACGACGGCATTGATGCACATCGCCACGAGACCGCCGAAGCCGACTGCGCGAACGAGCTTTGTCGATTCCTCTTTTACGGCTTCCAACCCTTCCCCCTGATCGGCCGTCCCGGCAATGCTCCCGTCATCTTCGCATCACGCAGCACCGGCACGCCATTCACGATCACCGTGATCATCCCGACGGAGAACTGATTCGGATTCTCGTACGTTGCGAGATCGCGAATCGCGTTCTCGTCGAAGATCACGATGTCGGCCTTCATTCCGGGGCGAAGAATTCCTCGATCCTCGAGCCGCATGCGATCCGCCGCCTGCGAGGTGAGCTTGCGCACGGCCTCTTCCAGCGTGAAGAGCTTCTCGTCGCGCACGAAGTGGCCGACGACGCGCGGCGACGTGCCATACGCGCGCGGATGGACGGCGAGGCCCTGCTGCCGCTGCTCGGGCGACGGCGCGCCGGAATCCGATCCGATCGAGACGAACGGCTGGCGCAGCGCCGTCTTCACATCCTCTTCATTCATCGAAAAGAAGATCACCGCGGGCGAGTACTTCGTCTCGGCGAAGAGGCGCATCAACGCTTCCTCAACCGGGAGCTGCATCTCCGCTGCGATCTGCTCGATGAACTTCTTCTCGTATTGCGCGAGCTGCGGATTGTCGATCCGCGTGATGTAGATTCCGCGCTCTCCTCGTTTCTCGAACTGCGCGCGCAGCGCCTCGGCGATCTTCGCGCGATCGTCCGGATTCTGCAGACGCTTCTGCGCCTGGTCATAACCGCCCTCGAGCGACCAGTTCGGAAGCAGCGTGGAGAGCGACGTCCCCGACGCGTTGTACGGATAGACATTCGCCGCGACGTCGATGCCCTCCGCGCGCGCCACGTTGATGCGCTCGATGACGTGCGGCATGCGGCCCCAGTTCGCGCGCCCACCAACCTTGAGGTGCCAGATGTTGACGGGGATGTTCGCCTCGCGTCCGATGCGGAAGGCTTCATCGAGCCCCATGTCGATGTGATCGCCTTCGTCGCGCATGTGGGTGAAGTAAACGCCGCCGTATTTCGCCGCCACCTTCGCCAGTTCGATGATCTCCTCCGTCGTCGAGTACATCTCGGGCAGGTAGATGAGCGACGTCGAGAGGCCGATGGCGCCGTTGCGCATCTCCTGATCGACGATCTTCTGCATCTCGATCATCTCCGCCGCGGTCGGCGGACGATTGACGTTGCCGATGACCATCTCGCGCGGATTCGACGCCCCGACGAGTAGTGCGATGTTGACCGCGGAGCGATTCTTCTCGAGTTTCTGGAAGTAGTCGCGGATCGAAGGTTTCGGAGAGCCGCCCTCGCCGGTGAGCTCCGTCGTCACGCCCTGCCGGATCTTCGGCTCGAGATGAGGATCGCGAAAGACGGCATTCTCGTCCTGACCGAGGAGATCGATGAAGCCGGGAGCTGCGATGTGGCTCTGCGCGTCGATTGTCGTCTGCGCGTGCTGATCGGCGAGATCGCCGATCGCGACGATCGTGTCGCCGCGCACACCGATGTCGCCGCGAAACCAGGGAGCACCGGTGCCGTCGATGATGCGGGCGTTCGTGATTTTGAGATCGAGCATGGTGGGTTTCGTGGTGGCGCAGCGAGGCAGCAGGCCGCAGGCAGCAGACAGAAGGAGGAGGGAAAGAGCACGGGAGCGGCTCATCATGCGCATCATTCCATTCCCCTGACCAGATCCTGCAGCTCCTGCCGTTCGCGAATGACACGCGCTTCGTTTCCGTCGACGAGAATCTCAGGCGGCAGCAACCGCGCGTTGTAGTGCGATGCCATCGAGAATCCGTACGCGCCGGCATCGTGGAACGCGAGCAGATCGCCGACGTTCGTCCGCTCCATGTGTCTGGTGAGGACGTTGCCTTCGCTGTCGCGCGTGAAAACGTCGCCGGATTCGCAGAGATTGCCGGCGACGACCACGTCCTCGGAGCGATCGCTCTGCGGATCGCAGTTCGTGATGTGGTGATACGCCCCGTACTTGGAGGGCCGCACGAGGTGATTGAATCCGGTGTCGACGCCGAGCCACTTGTGCCCGGCGCTGACGCGCATCGCGGTGACGCGCGCCAGCAGCGTTCCTGATTGCGCGACGATGTAGCGGCCCGGCTCGATGATCGCGTGCAGATCGCGCGCGCGCAGCAGCTTCTCCGCGACGCGCGTCAGCTCCGCGCCGTATTCGTCGATCGGGAACGGAGCTTCACCCGGCCGGTAGGGCACCGAGATCCCTCCGCCGAAATTGATCCAGCGGAGGTGGTCAAACTCCGCGGCGGCTTCGAGGAGCCGGCGCGCCGATTCGATCAGCGGCCCGATGTGATCGATGCCGGAACCGATGTGGGCATGCAGTCCGACGATTCGCCGCCCGCTGTCTTCGATGACCATGCGGGCGGAAGGGAGCTCGGCGAGATCGATTCCGAACTTGACGCCGCCGCCGGCCGTCACGACATCGTGATGATGGCCCGCGCCGACGTCGGGATTCACGCGCAGCGCGATGCGATTCGGAAGATCGAGCGCGATCACGCGGTCGATCTCCGACATCGAGTTCACGTTGATCACGATGCCGGGATCGGCGATCGCGCGGAGGTCGTCGTCCGAAACGTTGGAGCAGGTGAACCAGATGTCGTTCGATTCGAAGCCGGCGCGCTTCGCGAGGTAGATTTCGCCGGGCGAGACGGCATCACAGCCGAAGCCCTCGCCGCGAATCAGCCGCAGGATCGAAAGATTCGCGTTCGCCTTCATCGCGTAGAAGGGCCGCAGGGGAAGCCGGGCGAACGCGCGTTTGACGTTCGCGATCTGCCGGCGGATGACCGCGGCGTCGTAGACATACAGGGGCGTGCCGAACTGCGTTGCGAGCTCTACGGCGGTCAGCTCTCCGATGCGGAACATGGCGGGGGAGTGTACCGACTGCGCGATAATCATCCAACACTCCCATGACTTCGTGTCCGAACTGCGCACGCAGTCTTCCCGAGGACGTTGACGTCTGTTTGAATTGCGATGCGACCATCGCGATGCAGACGCAGCGCATCGCCGGTCATCGAATCGTCCGGCTTCTAGGCCAGGGAGGCATGGGCCGTGTCTACCTCGGCGAAGACGACACGCTGGGGCGCCGCGTCGCCGTGAAGGTGATGCTCGGCGGCCGCGAACAGAACAGCGAGTCGCGCGCACGGTTTCTTCGTGAGGCGCGCGCGATGGCCAACGTCGAACATCCGAACATCGTGCGCATCTACTCGTTCGGCGACGACAACGACGGCGCGTTCATCGTCATGGAATACGTCGACGGCGAACTGCTCGCCGATCGCATCGCCCGCGGACCTCTATCCGTCGGGGACGCCATCGGAATTACGAGGCAGGTGGTCGATGCTCTGGAAGCGGCCTGGGAAAAGCAGATCGTTCACCGCGACATAAAACCGTCGAATGTGCTGATCGATCGCCGGGGCCAGGTGCGCGTTGCCGACTTCGGCCTGGCCAAGCCGCTGCATCTCGGCGGCGGCGGCGAGGGCTCGCTCACGCAGACGGGTTATATGCTCGGCTCGCCGCACTACATCGCTCCCGAACAGGCGAATGGACAGGAAAGCGATCTGCGCGCCGACATCTACTCGCTCGGGATCATGCTCTACGAGATGCTCACGGGTGAGAAGCCATTCAAGGGCACATCACCATTCTCCATCGTTGCGCAGCACCTCCATGAACCGCTTCCATCGATTCTCGAAAAACGGCCTGATGTTCCGCGCGATCTCGTCCAACTCATCGAGCGGATGACGCAGAAGGATCGCGAGAAGCGGCCCGCAAGTTACGCGGAGATCCGCAACGCGATCGGGGAGAGAGGATCGGAGGCTTCGCCGGCGGCGGTTCCGATCTCCAGGAGGACGAGACGGCCCCTCTTTCTGGTTGGATCCGCGCTCGTCCTCGTTGCAGTTGCCGGTACGTGGTTCTCATTGCGGACGCCGGGCGGCCAACCCCAACCGGCCGCTGCACCACCTTCGAAAGCATTCTCCGTAGCCGTGGCGCCCTTCTACGGTCCCGATGAGGATTCCGCAAAAGAAGGACGAGTGATGGCGGCGATGATCGAGCGCGCGATTCTCGATCGTCTCAGCGAGCGCAACGTGAAGGTGCTGGGGATCGCACAGACGAAAGAACCGGTACATAGCGAAGAGGCTGCGCGCGAGCTCGCGCGACGGCTCGGTGTTTCGGCCGTCGTCTGGGGCGAAGCCTTCGTGATTCGCAGCGAGACCGAGATCCAGCCCTATTTCACCCTCGATATCCCTCCTCCGCCGCAACTCGACGAAGCGGAGGGCGCAAGAGTCACTGACATCGGCGACGTGCGCGATCGTCGCGGCGAACAATTCGTCCTGGCGTCGCAGGCCAGCAATCAGATCGAGTTGCGCAAGACAAACGCGAGTGGAGTGGGCGATATCGTCGTCACACTCGCGGGGCTTTATGCAGTGCGCACGGGAGATCCCGCCGGAGCCCTGGACCTTCTTTCCCAGGCACCGAAGACGGCCGAAAACATGTGCAATCGCGCGCTCGCCCTCGTTCAACTGCAAAAGACGGAGGAGGCGAGGGCGGCCGCCGCGGAAGCGGTTGCACTCGATCCCAAAAATGTGCGCGGCCACATTCTGCTCGCGGACCTCGACGCTGACGTTGCTCGTTGGGCGGAGGCCGCGGATGAATATGGGAAAGCCGCGGCGATCGATCCTCACGTCAGGAGTGCGCGCGCCTTTGTCGATCACGGAAGGCTTTATGCGATCGACTGGTACAAGAGCGAGTTCGTTTCGAATGGGAAACCGGTGGACACGACGTATCTGCTCGGCCGCGCGCCGGCGAGCGGACGAGTTCTCGAGCGTCATTACCTGCCCGGAATCCCGCGCGGCTACACACGGCGCGATGACGGTGTCGAGATTCGCTATTCCGTGGGTGACAAGGATTTCAGCGATGACACGCTGCTCTTCAGCGACGGTCATTTCGACAAGCCGCTGTTTCCGCCGATGAACCTTCTCTGGCGAATGCGCGGAATGAAGTCAGGCTCGGTGATCGCCGCGAACTTTCTGAAGGACGGCCCCGGCGTGAAGTTCATCGCGAATCCGCGGTTTGCTCCAGCGAAAGTTCTCGACGAGGACGCTCCGAAGACGTTTCCCGAGCTCGACCTCGCGCTGCGAGCGGCGATCGATCGTGATCCCACACAGCCCTGGCATCGCTTCATGCTCGCGAGATCGCAACTCGCACAGGGGCGCGGCGCCGAGGCGCAGCAGATCTTTGCTCCACTGAAAGATCCGGCAACGTATCCGGCGATTCCTTACATCGAATTCGGCTGGATGGCTCGGTACGCGGAGCAATATGGACAGCGCGACTGGGCCGATGACCTTGCGCGGATCGCTGAGATCAAACGGAAGGCCATGCCGGTCCCGATCACGTTCCAGTATGGAATCGAACGACTGATCAATATCCCGCTCGTTCGCTGGCAGGCGCGGATGATTCGGGAGGGTGGCGCGAGCGATACGAAACGGGCATACGACGCGCTTCAGCGAGGCCGTGCGATCGGCGGACTCGACACCGAGGCCGAGGTGCTGGCCTCCGCGACGTGGTCGCGATTCTTCCGTGAGCGGGGCGATCAGGCTGCTGCGGCAAACGAAGACCTTTATCGCGCGAGACTGACGGCGTTGCCAGTGAACGCGATGATCGCGACGGCGCGCGCCGATTACACGATCTATGCGGTCATCGCCGCATTCATCGCGCTCGTGTTGGTTGTGAGCGCAACTTCGATGCGGCCGCGCACGAACCGGGATCGAGCCGTGCTGGCGGCAGCCATGAGCGCGATGATCGTGGCGGCGGGCTTTCTTGCGATGGCCGTGAAGCTGCGTGTGATTCATTCGCTTCCGATTGGAATCAGCGATGCCTTAGGCCACACCTCGATGGTGCAGAGACTCGAAAAGCACCTCGCGACGCACCCCGACAATCTCGATCTCAAGTGGGTTACTGCGGTGGCCAACCACTATGCGGGGAATCGCGAACGAGCGAAGGCGTTGTACGACGAACTGACGAACGACGACCGGGCGCGTGAGAATCGAAATGCCTTGATGGCCGGCCGGCTCGCCCCGCCACATCATCCGGAGCCTGGGGAGTTTCTGCGCGCCTTCAATCCGTCGTCATGGCGTGAGCTGAACGAAAAGCAGGCCCTTGGCCTCGATGCATTTCGCAAGGACCCGCCGCTCGGCCTCGCGGCGATCGGCGGCCTCCTCGTTTTCGCTGCGATCACCGCGGCGCTGCTGCTCATCGTGTTCCCGAACACCGCGTTGTCTCACCGCGCCGGAACGCGCATCGCGCGGTTCGTTCCCGGTTTCGGCGACCTTCTCGAGTCGAGGCCCTGGCGCGGCTGGCTCACCGCCGCCGCCTTCGGCTTCACGATCACGGCAATTCTCTTCCGCTGCATGATGGGCTCCTCCTTCGCGCAGGGGCTGATCGGAAACGAGGATCTGCCGAATGTATTCAGCTCGATCCCAATGCCGAACCCGAATGGTCTGACGGGCCTTGCCTACGCAAAGTCGCACTTCTGGACGATCTTCTGGGCATATCCCGGTGCTGTGACGTTCACGATCCTGGCGATCATCGCCATGAGCTACACGGTTACGGCACATGTGGTTTGGCTCCGCAACTCTCCGCGTCGCGGCGTCTCCGCGTGAAACCGTTCCCCCTTAGAATGCGGCCATGCAGGCGTACCTCGACCTTCTCCGTCACGTTCTCGATCACGGCACCGAGAAATCCGATCGCACCGGCACCGGCACGCGGAGCATCTTCGGCTATCAGATGCGGTTCGATCTCGCGGCCGGATTTCCGCTGCTGACGACGAAGAAGCTGCATCTCCGCTCGATCATCTACGAGCTGCTCTGGTTTCTGCGGGGCGAGACGAACGTCGCCTATTTGCACGAGAACAACGTGACGATCTGGGACGAATGGGCCGATGCGAATGGCGACCTCGGCCCGATCTACGGCTATCAGTGGCGCTCCTGGCCCGCGGCGAATGGTCAACACATTGATCAGATCTCGCGAGTGATCGACGAGATCAAACGCAATCCCGATTCACGGCGTCTCGTCGTGAGCGCGTGGAACGTCGGCGATCTCGACCGCATGGCGCTGTCGCCCTGCCATGCGCTGTTCCAGTTTTACGTCGCCGGCGGCAGGCTCTCCTGCCAGCTCTACCAGCGCAGCGCCGATGTCTTCCTCGGCGTCCCGTTCAACATCGCCTCGTATGCGCTCCTGACGATGATGGTCGCGCAGGTATGCGACCTGCAGCCGGGTGATTTCGTGCACACCTTCGGCGACGCGCATCTCTACAGCAACCATCTCGACCAGGCGAGGCTGCAGCTCGAGCGCGAGCCGCGGCCCTTGCCTGCGATGAAGCTGAACCCCGCGGTGAAATCGATCTTCGACTTCCGTTTCGGCGACTTCACGCTCGAGAACTACGATCCCCATCCGTCGATCAAGGCGCCGATCGCTGTATGAAGATCACGATCATCGCGGCCGTCGCCGACAACGGAGTGATCGGGAATCACGGCCAACTGCCGTGGCGTCTCTCTGCGGATCTGAAGCGCTTCAAGGCGCTGACGATGGGCCATGCGATGATCATGGGCCGCAAGACATTCGACTCGGTGGGCAAGGCGCTGCCGGGGCGGAAGAACGTGGTGGTCACGCACAATCGCGACTTCGCCGCCGACGATGTCATCACGGCGGGATCGCTGGAGAGCGCGCTCATGCTCGTGCAGGGGGATGACATCGTCTTCATCGCCGGCGGCGCGGAGATCTACTCGCAGGCCCTGCACCGTGCCGATGAGATGCTGCTGACGCGAGTCCACGCCGAGCCGGAGGGCGACGTCACGTTCCCCGAATTCGATGACGTGAACGAGTGGCAGCTCGTCGATTCGGAACACTTCGAGGCCGACGACAGGAATCAATATCCCTACTCGTTCCTGACCTATCGCCGCGTCGGTGCCGATCTGCATCCGGTTGCGGAGTCGGGGTGACGCTGGGGCAGCATCCCAGCGCTCCACCACCCTATGTACCTCCGCCTCCTTCGCGACAATCGCGATTTCCGCCTTCTCTACCTCGGCACGCTGATCTCGCTGGGGGGCGACTGGTTTCTCACCGTCGCGCTGCTCGATCTCGTGCTGCAGCTCACCGGCTCGGCGACGCTCGCCTCGCTGATGCTGCTCTGCCAGACGCTGCCGATCTTCTTCTTCACGCCGCTCGCGGGGCACATCGTCGACCGGGTCGATCGCCGCAAGCTGATGATCGGCGTCGATCTCATCCGGACCGCGGCGTGTCTCCTGCCGCTCGTGGCGCGCACGAGTGCGATGCTGCCTTTCGCGTATCTCGGTGTGATCGTGATCTCGATCGGCTCGGCCTACTTCGAGCCGGCATCGCAGGCCGCGCTGCCGAACATCGTCGAGCCGGAAGAGCTCGGGCCGGCGAATGTCCTGATGGGATCGACGTGGGGCACGATGCTCGCCGTTGGTGCAGCGCTTGGTGGGGCTGTCACGATGTACTTCGGCCGCGATCTCTCGTTCGTGGTTGATTCCGTCAGCTTTCTCTTCTCGGCGTTCGTGCTGTGGCGCATGCGCTCCCGCTTTTCCGAAGAGCGTTCGCACCGCGATGAACATCCGCCGCTGCTCGAGTCGATGCGCGAGACGGTGCGCTATGCCCGCCAGAACCCGCGCGTGCTCGCGCTGTTGTCGGTGAAGGGCGGCTATGGCACCGGCGCCGGCACCATCGCGATGCTCAGCGTCTTCGGCAAGCAGGTGTTCAACGCCGGCGCGTGGGGCATCGGCGTGCTCTTCGCCGCGCGCGGAGCCGGCGCGCTGCTCGGCCCGTTTCTCGTGCGGGCGTTCATCAAGCGCGACGACGCGCAATACCGCGCGATTTCTTTCTGCATCATCGCCTTCGGCATCGGCTACACCATCCTCGGATTTTCGAAGTCGCTGCCGGGCGGACTGCTCGGCATCCTGTTCGCGCATCTCGGCGGCGGAGCCGCGTGGCAGATCTCGAGCTACGGCCTCCAGCGCGAAGCGCCCGACTGGATTCGCGGCCGCATCTTCTCCGCGGACTACGGCTTCCTGACTCTCACGATGAGTCTCTCGTCGCTTGCCGCCGGCACGTTGTCCGATCATCGCGGGCCGGTCATCGCGACCGTCTCGTTGGCGATGCTCACCGTCGCGTGGGGCGTCTTCTGGTGCATCCGCACCTGGCGGTTGTGGCGCGCCGCATGAGTTTGCTACTCTAGGTCCACAGAGAACAGCAGCACCCGAAGGCCGGCGACATCCGCCGGCCTTTTTTTTGGTGCGAGAAACAGAGAGAGAAGGGAAGAGTGATGATGTCGAAGACCCAGGTCGAGAGTCTCGCCAGACGACGGAACTGCCCGCGCTGTAATTTCGATAAGACATCGGGCAACGCCCTCTGCCGCCGCTGCCGCTACAAGCTGCCGGCGAACATGAGAATGCCGCTCGAGGAAATCGTCTCGAAGGATATGTGGCTCGTCGCGCGTGCACTGCGCGCGGCTGCCAGCTATTTCGATGTCCACTTCGCATCGATCCGGCGATTCGGCGGCGGCCGCGTGTACTGAGGTGCAGGACAAGCTCTCCAGCTTGTCCTGCACAGCGACAAGCTGAGAGCTTGTCCTACGCAGATTCGCGTGGAGGTCCGTGGCATGATGGGTTCCTCCGATGATCGCGACCGGAACGCGGTTGGGGCACTACACGATTACCGGCCCGATCGGCGCCGGCGGAATGGGCGCGGTGTACGAGGCGATCGACGAACGCCTGCAGCGGCGCGTCGCGATCAAAGTTCTCTCGCCGCATCTCGCGGCCGGTCCTGAAGCGCTGCAGCGTTTCCGGCAGGAGGCTCGCGCCGCATCGGCGCTCAACCATCCAAACATCGTCCACATCTACGCCATCGAAGAGGTGGAGGTTGGGACGGAGAGCGTCGCCTGCATCGTGATGGAGTTGATCGAAGGCGAGACGCTGCGCCGCCGCATTTCGGATCGCACGCCCGCCTCACTTCTGCTAGAGCCGCTCACGCAGGTCGCCGAGGCAATCGCGAAGGCGCATGAGAGCGGAATCATCCATCGCGATCTGAAGCCTGAGAACATCATGATCCATCGCGATGGCTACGCGAAGGTCGTCGATTTCGGACTCGCGAAGCTTCTGCAGAAGCCGGCGGCGCAGAGCGCTCCCGACATGGCGACGGAGCCGCTGCTCACCGATCGCGGCAGCGTGCGCGGAACCGCGGCCTACATGTCGCCGGAACAGGCGCGGGGCGAGCAGGCCGACGCCCGCTCGGATGTGTTCACGCTCGGCTGCATCCTCTACGAGGTGCTCGCGGGGCGGAAACCGTTCCAGACGGACACCGTCGTCGACACGTTGTGGGCCATCATTCACAGCGAGCCGGCGCCGCTGGCCAACGCCGATCCCGAGCTCGCACGCATCGTGGGAAAGTGTATGGAGAAGGATCCTGCGCGGCGCTACTCGACCGCGCGGGGCCTGGCCGAGGCGCTGCAGCTATTTCGGAGAGGCTCGTCGACGGCGCCCGTCATCGAGACTGTGCTTCCTTCGCCGCGCAGGAGAGCCGCGATCATCGGCGCGCTCGTGGTCGTGCTCATCGCGATCGCCGGCACGCTCTTCGTCGTCCGTCCGCGCATGAAGCATCAGGTGGACGCCGTTGCGGTTCTGCCCTTCGTGAACGTGAAACATGATCCCGACGCGGAGTACATCAGCGACGGACTGACGGAGAGCCTCATCGCAACGCTTTCCGAGTCGACGCCGCTGCGCGTCATGTCGCGTGCGAGCGTTTTCCGTTTCAAGGATGGCGGCGCCGCGCCGGTCGATGCCGGGCGCGCGCTACATGTGGACGCCGTTCTCGCCGGCGATGTGACGTCGCGCGGCGATCGGTTGACGATCGACGCGGAGCTGATCGATGTCGCCGATGGCGCGCGGCTATGGGGCCATCGTTACGAGAGCGATTCGAACTCGGTGCTGGCTCTGCAGAAAAGCATCTCGCGCGATGTCGCGGCGCGACTCGGCTCGCGCGACTCCCAGCAACCCGCTCCGCATCGCAGCACAGAAGATCCCGAGGCGTATCGCTACTATCTGAAAGGCCGCTATTACTGGAACAAGCGAAACGCGGAGGGATTGGCGAAGGCCGTCGCGGAATTCAACTCCGCATTGGAGCGTGATCCGGGATATGCGCGCGCATGGGCCGGGCTGGCGGACGCCTACGCGCTGATGGAGCAGTACGCCGGAGTCCCGTCGCGGGACACCTGTCCGAAAGCGAAATCGGCCGCGCTCCGTGCGATCGAGATCGATCCGGCGCTCGCCGAACCGCACGCAACTCTCGGTCTCCTCTACGCGCATTGCGAGTGGAACTGGCTCGAGTCGGAGCATGAGTTCGAGCGCTCGATCTCTCTCAATCCGAACTACGCGACCACGCATCACTGGTATGCGCTCCATCTCGCATACCGCGGGCAGTCCGCGCGCGCGCTCGAAGAGGCGCACAAGGCGCAGGAGCTCGATCCTCTCTCACTGATCGCGAACAACGCGGTCACGGTGGTCGAGGCCTATGCGCGCAACAACGACGCCGCGCTCGAACAGTGCCGGAAGAATCTGGAGATGGATCCGAACTTCGCCGTCACGTACATGTGGATCGGCCGCGCAAAACGGGAGCAGCATCAATACGGCGAGGCCATTGCGGCGCTGGAAAACGCAGTCCGTCTTTCACAAGGGCGATCGCTCGAGAGCCTGGCCGACCTCGGATACACCTACGCGGTCGCGGGAAAAAAGCCGCAGGCGCTGGAGACGCTCGCGCGTTTGAACGCTGCTCCCAACGCGGCCTCGGCGCCCTACCATCTCGCGATCATCTACGCCGGCCTCGGCGAGAAGGAAAAGGCGATCGCCGCGCTCGAGCAGGCGGTCGCGAATCACAGTTGGTTCCTCGTGCAGATCCATGTCGATCCGGCGTTCGACTCGCTGCGCGATGACGCGCGAGTCAAGGCGATCGCGGCGCGGATCATGCCGCCGGTCTGACGGCGAGGCGATACGTTTTCCCATCGCGATCCGCAACGAATCCCATGCGCAGGAGATAGGCGGCGTGCACCTCGCTATCCGCTGAGCTTACGATCGTGCGGATGCCGCGTTCCGCGAAGTAGTCGATCCGGTCGGAGAAGAGGTAGCGGCCGATCTTCATGTCGCGGAACTGCGCGCTCGCGTAGTCGAGCTGAATGTCGAGACGGTCACCTTCGATGTGGCCGAGGAGCAGGCCGGCGGGAATGAGATCGCGCAGCACGAAGAGAGCGACTCCGGTCTCCTCGGCGTTGTATTCGAAGCGCGGAAAGAACTTGCGAATCTCGTCCCTCTCGAAGTCGATGAAGTAGCGGAGGTACTCGGCACGAGGACTGATCTCGAGAATGCGGAAGAACTCGCGGCGCCGCCGCAGGCGGATCAACTGCACGATGTTGATCGTCGCCGTCATCATGTTGAGGATGCCGACGGGATAGGCTCCGATCAGGAAGCCGTAGACCGAGAACGTCGCTGCGCCGCAGAGATTGATGATGCGCAGCCGGACGATCGACCGCATGAGCAGCGATGTGGCGATGAGGACGGATGCGAAATAGCCCAGAAGCTGAAGGTGCATGCAACTGCATGTTGCACCCGGATTGAACGCGGAGGAGCGACGAAAATCACTTCTGGGCGTGACGCGGTGCGAGCAGCCCCGAATCGATGGTGACGGTGAACGCTGACCCTCGTCCGAGCTCGCTCTCCGCCTCGAGCGTTGCACCCATGAGATCGCAGAGTCTGCTCGTGATCGCGAGGCCGAGGCCCGCACCGCCGTGCCTGCGCCGCAGCGAGGGATCGGCCTGCACGAAGGGCTGGAAAATGATTGCGAGATGCTCCGGCGCGATTCCGACGCCGGTGTCGCGAACCACGAATCGCACGCGGCTGTCTCCCACCTTTTCGACGGTGAGCGTGACGGTTCCGCGATGCGTGAACTTGTTCGCATTGTCGAGAAGGTTCCAGAGCATGCGCCAGACTTTCTCGGAGTCTCCGTACAACTTCATCGAGGGAATGGGGGAGGTGACCTCGAATTGATTTGCATGTTTCTCGATCGCGACGCGCGCAGTGCCGGCGAGCGCCTCGATGAGACTCTCGAGGTCATACGCCTGCTGATCGAGATGGGTGAGCCCCGCTTCGAGCGACGCCATTTCCAGCAGCTCGTCGATCATCGCGAGCAGAGTCCGTCCGGCGGATTCGATCGTCGCCAGTTTGGGCGCGGTCGCAGCGTCAGCGCGATCGCGCAGGAGCTCGCTGAAGCCGATGATCGAGTTCAGCGGCGTGCGGAGCTCGTGGCTGAGGTTCGCGAGCAGAGCGCTCTTGCCGCGGCTCGCTTCCTGCGCGGCCTCGCGCGCGAGACGGAGCTCATTCGCCTGCATCGCGAGCGCGGTGTAGTCCGCGATGGAGCCGGCGAAATTCTGTTCGTCGAGCGACCATGTGCGCGGCGGCCCGACGTGCTCATGACAGACGACGCCGATCATCTGTCCACCGACGCGCAGCGGCGCATCGAGCATCGACGTGATTCCCAGCGGTGTCAGATATCCGGCGGAAAACTCATGCGTGCGCGGGTCGTTGTGCGCTTCGTGCGCGGGAATCGTCCGGTTTTGCGTGAGCGCTTCGAAGTATTCAGGATAGTCACTGGCGAGGAGCACGGCGCCTGAGGTGTGCGTGCCGCCTTCTGCAAGATAGAGGTCGATGCAGCGGATCTCACGGCGGTCGGGCGAGTAGAGCCAGATGCTGGCGCGCGCGACGTCGAGGGCGCGCGATGCCGCTTCGGTGATCTCGCGCAACGCCTCCGACAGATGGCCGGTGCCGACGTTCGGACTGCGCGCCAGATCCAGAAGAATCGACGCCCGTTGCGCGTGTGTCGCCGCCTCGGTCATGACCGCCTCCGATGTGTAGTGGAATCTTAGCGCCGTTCCTCGTGCTAGGCTTGCCGCATGGAGTACGTCGATCCTTCTCTTCCCCGCAGAATCGACGGCTGGCGCAGCCCGGCCCTCGGTATGGACATGCCGATCGTCTCGTATGGCGACCGCGGGCATCCACTCCTGCTGTTCCCGACGGCCGCGGCCGATTTCCTGGAGAACGAGCGTTTCTTTCTGATCAAGGCCGTCGAGCAGGCGATCTTTCATGGCCGCGTGCGGATCTTCTCGATCGAGAGCATCAATCGCTACGCGTGGATGGATTCGCAGCTCCCCGTACCGGAGAAGGCGAGACGGCAGGCGCTCTACATGCGCTACATCGAAGACGAAGTGGTGCCGTACATCCGCCACATGTGCGGAGACGGCAACGCGCGCATCGCCACGTCGGGTGCGAGCTTCGGCGCATTCCACGCGATGAATACGCTCTGCCGCAGGCCGGACATCTTCGACGTGACGATCGCGATGAGCGGCTTCTACGATCTCGCGCCGGATTACTTCCACGGCTACAGCGATGACGACTGCTACTTCAACAATCCGTCATGGTACGTGCCGCGGATGGAAGGGCACGCGCTCGATCTGCTGCAGAATCACACGCGGGTCATCCTCTCCACGGGGCAGGGCGCGTATGAAGCTCCGGATGCCTCGCGCCGGTTTGCGTCGATTCTCGATGGCAAAGGCATCCCGCACTGGCTCGATGTCTGGGGCTTCGACGTGAACCACGACTGGCCGTGGTGGCGGCGCATGCTCCCGTACTACATCGACACGCTCGGCTGGTGAGGCTAACTCCTTCGCGCGAGCGCGCAGGCTCCGAGTGCTCCCGAGTAATCGCCGAGCCTCGCGTGCTCGATGCGAACCTTTCTGTCCGGATCCGGGCGCAGGAAGCGGCTGCGCGCCACTTCCTCGATCGGGCCGACGAACGATTTCTTGAGCCGCTGCGCAACGCCGCCGCCGATCACGACCATCTCCGGGTCGAACATGTTCACGATGTTGCCGGCGAGCAGGCCGAGGTACGTCTGCGCGCGGGAGATGACGTCTTTCATCACCGGATCGTTGGCCTCGAGCGCACGCTTGATCACGCTGCTCGTCATTCGATCCTTCTTCCGCTCCTCCATGATCGTGAGCACCGCGCTTCGCTTGTTCGCAGAGGCAGCGCGGACGTCGCGCTCCATCGCGGTGCGTGAGGCGAGCGCTTCGACGCAGCCGCGGCGGCCGCAGCCGCATTGCGGCCCATCAGGGAGGATGACCATGTGGCCGATCTCGCCGGCGGCGCCGCGGAAACCGCGATCGATCTCGCCATCGACGATGAGGCCGCCCCCGATCCCGGTGCCGACCCAGATGCCGACGGCGCGCTTCGTCTTGCGCGCGGCGCCGTATGCGTGCTCGCCGATGATCGCGACCTGGACGTCGTTGCCGACGACGACGTCGCGATCGAGATTTTCGCCGAGCATCTTCGCGAGAGGGACGTTGTCCCAACCGAGGTTCGGCGCGCGCACCACGACGCCCCGCTTCGGATCGACAGCGCCGGCGACACCGATGCCGACGGCCTTCACCTTCGAGACTTTGACCGAGGCCGCCTTCGCAGCGAGCCGCACGTGCTCCGCGATCTGCCCGATCGTCTCCTCCGGTTTGATCCCGCGAGTCGTCACGCAGTCCGAACTGCCAAGGACTTTCCCATCCTTGTCCGCGACGACAGCAATAAAGCTGGTACCGCCCAGATCGACACCCGCATAAAGATTGCTCATACCGAAAAGGATAGCCGTTAAGTTGGTTTTCGGGGGTCACACCTGGAAAATCAACTTAACGCGACCCTCCAAGCGCCTCATGAGCCTCCGTTAAGTTGATTTTCCAGGTGTGACCCCCGAAAACCAACTTGAGCCTCCGTTAAGTTGATTTTCCAGGTGTGACCCCCGAAAACCAACTTAAGGTTCGCGGATGTTGTATTTGGAGGGGGTCCAGTTGAGGAAGCGGTAGGTGTGGCCGCCGCTTTTCTTGGCGGCGTACATCGCTTCGTCGGCGGCGGCGATCAGCATCTCGGAGTCGGCGGCGTCGTCGGGGTAGAGGCCGATTCCGATGCTCGCGGAGACGACGAGATCGTGGCCGTTGTACGCAAATGGGGAGCTGAGGCGCGACAGCAGCTTCTGCGCGACGGTTTCCGCGTCGCGTGCGTTCGTCAGCGTCGTCAGCAGCACGACGAACTCGTCACCGCCGAGTCTGGCGACGAGATCCGAACTGCGGACGGACTGCACGAGCCGGGTCGCGGTCTCCTGCAGAAGCCAGTCGCCAGCGGCATGTCCCAGCGTGTCGTTGATCGGCTTGAATCCGTCGAGATCCATGAAGAGCAGGCCGAGCGGATGCTCGTAACGCTGCGCGAGTGCGAGCGACTTCTCGAGCTGGCTGCGGAAGAACGCGCGGTTGTGCAGCTTGGTCAGCGCGTCGTGCTGCGCCTGATACTCGACCCGCAGATCCTCTTCCTTCTTCGCCGTGACATCCAGCAGCGAGCCCTCGATCACCTGCGACTCGCCGAAGTCGGTCACGCTCGCGTTGACCAGCGTCCAGACATGCGCGCCGTCTCTCCGCTCGAGCAGCATCTCGGCATTGGTGACCGCGCGTCCGGTCTTGAGGCGTGCGAAGAAATCCTCGCGCTCGGGTGACTCGGGATAGAGATCGAACATCGAGAGGTCGCGCAACTCCGACCGCGAGTCATAGCCGACGATCCTGGCTAACGCTTCGTTGCAGTCGATGATCTTGCCGTCCATCGCCAGGCGGAAGACGCCGGCGAGGTTGCGCTCGAAAAGGAGGCGATAGTGCTGTTCCGACGCCGCGAGCGAGATCGAGGAACGCTTGCGCTCGATGACACGCCCCAGTTGCACGCCGATCTGTCCGGCGATCTCCAGCAGCCGCTCGTCGGGCTGCAGCACTTCGCCGGAGAAGAACTCGAGCACCGCCACGACTTCGCTCCCGATCAGCAGAGGAAACGCGAATGACGAGTGGACGCCGAGCGATGTGGCGACTGCAGTGCGGACGATGCTCGGATCCTTGCGGATGTCGACGACCCACGCCGGCTTCGCCTCGGCGAGCACCTGGCCCGGAAGCCCGACGCCTTTTCTCCACTCCAGCACATCCGTCAGCCGGCGCAGCGCATTGAATCGCGTGGGATCGGTGGTGTGCCAGACCTTCGTCGAGATCAGGCGGTCGCCGCGCTCGCTCGTCAGATAGAGATGTCCAACCGGCCAGCCCGTCACATCGCTGATCCGGGACAGGCTGCGGCGGATTGCCTCTTCGACGCTCTGCGCTTCGTTGGCAGCGACGGCGATGTCCTGCAGAAGACTGATGAACTGCGCCTCCCGCTCCACGGCCGCCGTCAGCGACGTGATCTTCGGCGCCGTATCGGTCTCCATGACGACATTCATCGCGAAGCCGGCGAGCAGCTGCAGGATTTGTTCGTCGCGTGGAGGGAATGCATCCTCGCGATCGGCGACCACGGTCAGCACGAAGCGCGGAAATGCGATGGCCGCGATCGACTGGCCGCCGCCGCGGGCGATCTTCACCGGGCCATCGATCGCGACGCCGAGCGCGGGCTGGTTGTTTTCACCCGCGTAGCCTGCCAGCGATCCGGCGCCGCCGCGGAAGATCCATCCCTTGCCGTTCAGCGACTCGGCCATCGCGCCGTCCGCCTCGGCGATGCGCAGCGTCTCCTCGAGCACGAGATTCAACGATCCCGCATTGCGAGTCACGATCTTCTGCTGCAGTTCGATCAGCGGGGACAGATCGTCCGACTTACGCCGGCCTCTGCGATGTGGTGCTGCCTTGCCTTCCATGGGGAGCGGTGAATGCTCAGGATATCGCAACCGCGAGCATCCGGCTCTCGGCTTCTCTTCGCTTGCGCCGCATGACGGTCGGAATCAACGACTTCGGAATGAAGATGAACGAGTAGACGAAGCCGGCGAACATTGCCGCGCGGGGCGGCAGCGTTTGTGCGAGAACGATGGAAATGACTCCGAACGCTGCCATCGAGGCGTTGTCCCAGATCGACGCAAGCGTGTCGATTCTCTCCACCTCGTTCAATTCGAGCTCATCGCGTTTCGTCCAGGCGTGCGCGTACATCAACGCCAGCAGCGTGAAGACGGCGAACACGCCGATGCCGTAGATCGTAAAGAGAGGCGGGAGATCGTCTGCCTTGAGCCCGACGTGAATTCCGCGCAGCGAGTTGACGAAGCTGACGAAGACGTACTTCAGCGGATAGACGTAGAACAGGACCACGAAGAGCAGCATCGTATTGAGAAAGATGACACGCCCATCCTGCAGTGCATAACGGCGGAAGAAATCGTGGTGCTCGAACCAGATGTCGACGAAGATGAAGAAGCAGATGGCGAACGGCAGAAAGCCGGCCATCATTTCCTGCAGCTCATGGAACGATTTTGGCGCCTCCAGCGAGACGACCAGCAGTGAGATCGCGAAGCCGAAGACGACGTCGCTGAAGGCCTCCAGCCGCGAGACCTCATGGGCACGATGACGGAACTGGACTGATTTCCCCATGGTGCGGATTGTACGCACCGCGCGGACAACCTGGGAGTTGTCGTACATGCTAAAGTCGCCGGCCATGATCGTCCTCCCATATGGCGGCCGGAATCCCCGCCTCGGACAAGGCGTCTTCGTCGCGGAGAATGCGACCATCATCGGCGATGTCGAGATCGGCAACGACTGCTCGATCTGGTTCGGCACCGTCATTCGCGGCGATGTGAATCACATCCGCATCGGTTCGCGCACCAACATCCAGGACAACTGCGTGCTGCACGTCACGCACGACACGCACCCCACGATCATCGCCGAGGAGGTGACGATCGGGCATGGGGCGATCGTGCACGGATGCACCATCAAGCGCGGCGCGCTGATCGGGATGGGGGCGCGCGTGCTCGACGGTGCTGTCATCGGCGAGTGTGCTCTCGTCGCGGCGGGCGCGGTCGTAGGGGAGGGGATGCGTGTCGCGCCCCGCACGCTCGTCGCCGGTGTGCCGGCCAAAGAGAAGCGCCCATTGACCGAACAAGAGCTGGCACGGCTCGAAGGGTCGTGGCGCAACTACATCGACTACAAGGAAAAGTACCTCAGACCATGACGCGTCACTTTGCAGGAACACTGAGACTCGAGCACGTTGGGCAGCAGATCATCCTCAAAGGCTGGGTGCAGAAGAACCGCGATTTCGGCGATCTGATCTTTCTCGATCTGCGCGACCGCAGCGGGATCTGCCAGGTGGTGATCGATCGCGGCCGCGGCGCGAACGACGAGACGGTGAACGCTGCGAAAGAGGCGCGTGGAGAGTTCGTCGTCCAGATCGAAGGGACGGTGGCGGCGCGTGCGGAGAACGTGCGCAACGCGAAGCTTCCCACCGGCGACATCGAAGTCGTCGCCACCTCGGTCGTCATTCTGAATCGCGCCGACACGCCGCCGTTCGCCATCGAAGACGACACCGATGCAGCGGAGGAGCTGCGGCTGCAGTACCGCTATCTCGATCTTCGCCGCCAGCCTCTGACGAAGAATCTGATGCTGCGCCACAAGATCACGTTCGCGATCCGCGACTACATGAACCGCAACGGGTTCCTGGAGATCGAAACGCCGATCCTCACGAAGTCGACGCCGGAAGGGGCGCGCGACTATCTCGTGCCGAGCAGAGTGCACAAGGGAAATTTCTACGCGCTGCCGCAGTCGCCGCAGATCTTCAAACAGCTCTGCATGGTTGCGGGACTGGAGCGCTACTTCCAGATCGCGCGCTGCTTCCGCGACGAGGATCTGCGCCGCGACCGCCAGCCGGAGTTCACGCAGGTCGACGTCGAGGCGTCGTTCATCGACGAGGAATTCATCTACTCGATGATCGAAGGGCTTTTCGCGGAGATCTTCCCGCTGGCGGGAATCGAAGTGAAGACGCCCTTCCCGCGCATGAAGTGGCAGGAGGCGATGGACCGCTTCGGCATCGACCGTCCCGACACGCGATTCGGGATGGAGCTCGTCGACCTCACGAGCTGGGCGAGCGACATCGAGTTCGCGCCGTTCAAGGATGCCATCGCCGCGGGCGGAAGCGTGCGGGCGATCCTCGTATCGCGCGGCGCTTCCTTCACGCGCAAGCGCGTCGATGAACTGACCGAGTATGCGAAGAAGCTCGGCGCCGGCGGATTGATGTGGGTGAAGTTCGAAGGGAGCGAGCCGAATGCCTCCTTCAAGAAATTCGTCGACGCACCGACGCTCGATCTCCTGCGCGAGATCACGCGCGCGGAGCCGGGGAGTCTCGCCCTGATCGTCGCCGGGAAGACGACGATGGTCTGGGACGTGCTCGCGAATCTGCGCCTGCGCGTGGCGCGCGAGGAGGGGATGATCCCCGAAGACCGTTTCGACTTCGTCTGGGTGACGAACTTCCCGCTCTTCGAGTGGGATGAGGAGTCGCAGCGCTACTTCGCGCGGCATCATCCGTTCACGTCGCCGGCCTCGGTCGAGGATCTCGAGGATCCCGGCAAGGCGATGGCGCGCGCCTACGACGTGGTGCTGAACGGCATCGAGCTTGGCGGCGGGTCGATCCGCATCAACCGTTCCGACGTCCAGTCGAAGATGTTCGCTGCGCTCGGCATTTCGGAAGAGGATGCGAAGAAGCGATTCGGCTTTCTGCTCGAAGCCTTCCGCTACGGTGCACCGCCGCACGGAGGCATCGCCCTCGGAGTGGACCGCATGGTGATGCTGATGGCGCGGGCGGAGTCGTTGCGCGACGTCATCGCGTTCCCGAAGACGGCGCGCGCGCAGGATCTGATGTGCGACGCACCGTCCGAAGTCGATGAGAAGCAGTTGTCCGATCTCGGAATCGCGGTGAAGATGACGCCATGATCATCTCGACCAGGAGGTATCCGATCCACCTGTCGCGCGGTTCGCTGAATCGCGTCGGGCAGCTCGTGTCGCCGCGTGGCCGCGTGTTCGTGGTGACCGCGACCGCATTGTGCGAGCTCGGCGAGCGTGTCGCGCGTTCCTTCGATCCGCCTGCCACCGTGATCACGATGGACGACGGGGAAGCGAACAAGACGCTGGCCACCGCCGAGCGGATCGTGACGGAACTGCTGGAGCACAACGCGAAGCGGGACTCGATGGTGGTCGCGGTCGGTGGCGGCGTGGTGGGCGACACGGCAGGGTTCGCGGCGGCGATGTTTCTGCGCGGCATCGACCTCGTGCAGGTGCCGACGACGCTGCTCGCGCAGGTCGACAGCGCGTACGGCGGAAAAGTCGGCGTGAATCATCCGAAGGGAAAGAACCTGATCGGCGCGTTCCATCCGCCTCGCGCAGTGGTTGTCGATCCGGATGTGCTGCGCTCGCTGCCGGATCGTGAGCTCCGCAGCGGCATGTTCGAAGCGCTGAAGGGCGGCGTGCTCGGCGACGCGGCGTTGTTCGAGCTGTTCGAACAGCATCGCGATGCGATCGATCAGATCATCGAGCGCGCCGTGCGTGTGAAGACGGCGATCGTCGATTCGGACGAGCGAGAGAAGGATCTGCGCCGTCTGCTGAACTACGGCCACACGATCGCGCACGGCATCGAAGCGGCGATGCAGTATCAGGGCATCACGCACGGAGAGGCCGTCGGCTGGGGAATGATCGGCGCGAATGAGATCGCCGTGAGGCGAGGCCTCTTGAGCGACCGCGATCGCACGCGAATCGACAGGACGATCCGCGCGTGGGAGCCGGCGCCCGTTCCCGCTGACATCGATCGCGCTGCGATCCTCGCCGCGACGGAGCACGACAAGAAGAACACCGGCTCGATGCGCGTGATGGTGCTGCCGACAGGCATCGGGACGTGCGACATCGTCGAGGGGATCAGCGAAGCAGAGATCGCAGCAGGAATCGAAGCAGCATTGGGGTGATGGGAGAATGGGACCTATAGGACCTATGGGACCTATAGGTGGCTACCCATAGGTCCTATAGGTCCCATAGGTCCTATTCTCCCATTACGCTGCTCTCTTCACTGGCAGCTTGAGCACCATGCTCGTGCCGACGCCTTCGATCGAGGCGACGCTCACTTCGCCGCCGTGGGCCTCCACGATCTGCTTCACGATGTAGAGGCCGAGGCCGGTGCCGCCGCCGCCGCGCAGAGACTTGTTACCGCTCTGTTTGTACTTCTCCCACACCTGCTGAAGCTCCTGCGCCTTGATGCCCATCCCGCTGTCGGTCACGGTGATGACGATCGCCTCGGGCAGTTCGCCCGCGCGGACGATCTGAGCGCCGACGCTGATCAGGCCGCGCTTCGGAGTGAACTTCAGCGAGTTCGAGATCAGATTGATGATCGCCTGCGTGAGCTTCTCGACACTGCCGATGATCTGCGGCACGTCGCGGCCGTGTGCATTGAGGAGGAAGATCTCGTCGCGCGAGGCGACCGATTGCAGCGAGCGTACGGCGCGTTTGAGCACGCCGGCGACGCGAACCGGCTCGCCTTCGACGGTGAAGTTGCCCGACTGAATCTTCGAGAAGTCGAGCAGCTCGTTGATGAGATTCATCATCCGCTCCGACTCCCGCTGCGCTTCCTGCAGGAGGTCGGTGTACATCGCATCGAGGCGGTTGCCTTCCTGCGCGAGCACGAACTCCAGCGTGCCCTGAATGCCGGAGAGAGGGCCGCGCAGATCGTGAACGATCATCGAGGTGAAGTCGGACTTGGCCTGCTCCATCTCGCGCTGCCGCGTGACGTCCTCGAACGAGAGGGCGACCGCATTCGGTTCGAAGTCCGACGGATTGCCGACGCGGTCGACGCGATACGTGCGTCCTTCGATCTCGACATCCATGGAGCGATGCTCATCGGCATCGAGGAAGAAGCCGTGAAGCCAGCCGGCCTCGCCGGCGACGGCGCGCGCGGCCTCCTTCAGCCAATGCGTGGCATCGTCGCCGAACGTCTCGTCGAAGGCGTCGTTCGTCCACTTCACTTCACCCGCCTCGCCGACGATGGCGAGCGGAACGTTCAGCTTTTCGGCAATCGCGTAGCGGTCACTCATTGCGGCACCGTAATGGCTCGTTCATACGCGAGCTTCGCGAGAACGAACAAGGTCGTGAACTGATCAAACGGGGAGAGAAGTACGAGCTTTTGCAGATCGAGGCGTCCGTCGATCAATGACACGAGGTAGCCTTCCTGTGCGTTGAGGTTGAAGCGATCGAAATTCGTCAGGAACTCCGGACTCAGGCGCGGGATGGACTGCAGTCCTTTTGGACTTTGGAGAAGCTGGCGCACGATCTCGTTGCGGACGATCTCGCAGTATCCGCGCAAAGTGAGATCGTCCGGATATGCCTGGCGCGCTTCGGCGAGCTTGTACCAGGTGTGCCAGACACCGTTCTGCCTGAGTGAATCCGCCACCAGACGACTCCACTCAGGCTTTGGAGACGCCACCGGGGCCGTTGACATGCGGCTAGTGTAGTTGAGGTGGAGCTCAGCCGTCTCGCCCGCGCTCCGATGACGTACGATTACCGCGTGGAACACGAGCTCACTCCCGCGCCGCAGCCCAACCGGCGCAAATCACGTCTTCTGATTCTCTTCGTGGCGATCGCCCTCGGCGTGCCGGCCGGATTCCTGTTCGCGCGCGCCATCCGCGTCCCGATGGTGAAGCGCCTCGAGGACTATCAGCCGGCGATCATCACCCGCATCTACGATCGCAACAACGTTCCCTTCGCCGAATACTCGATTCAGCGGCGCATCGTCGTCAGCAAGAAGGACATGTCGCCCTGGCTCTACATGGGAATTCTGGCGACGGAGGATGCCGACTTCGAGCATCACGGCGGCATCAATCCGAAGGCGATTCTGCGCGCCGGCGTGAAAGATCTGATCGCCGGAAAAAAAGTCGAAGGTGCGTCGACGCTCACGCAGCAGCTCGCGAAGCAGGTCTTCCTCACGCCGGAGAAGAGCTTCCGCCGCAAGCTGAATGAGGCCTTCCTCGCGATCGACATCGAGAAGAACTTCACCAAGGCGCAGATCTTCGAGCTCTACGCCAATCAGGTTTATCTCGGACATGGCGCGTATGGAGTCGAGTCAGCGTCGCGGCTCTACTTCGGCAAACATGCGAAGGATCTGACGCTGCCGGAGGCGGCGATGATCTCGGGACTCGCGCGCACGCCCATGCACGACAGCCCGATCACGCATCCCGACCGCGCGCTCGAGCGGCGCAATCACGTGCTGCGCCGCATGTATGAAGAGCACTACATCAAGGACAAGAGCGTATTGCAGCAGGCGCTGAACACGCCGATCGTGCTCGGAACCTTCAAGGAGGAAGCACCGCGCGTCGGCGCGTACTTCTCCGAGGAGATCCGGCAGTACATCGAACATGCGCCGCAGTACGGCGTCGAGAATCTCTATCAGAAGGGGCTGAAGGTTTATTCGACGCTCGACTTCCGGATGCAGCAAGCCGCGGAGATGGCGCTGCAGCGCGGGCTGCGCACGTTCGATCATCGTCGCGGATTCCGCAAGCCGGCGCGCAATCTGGTGAGCGAAGGCATCGATCCGCTGACCTATCGCGATCCGCAGTGGTCGAATGAACCGTATGTGACGGACAAGCTCTATCCGGCAGTCGTCGTTCAGGTCGATCAGCAGAACGTCGGCGTGCGCCTGAACAAAGAAACGCTCACGCTGCCGCCGGCGGCGTATCTCTGGACGAGCAGGAAGACGATGGCCGGCGTGCTGCGCGTGGGCGACATCATCTCCGTCCGTCTCGATGAGGATCAGAAGAGCCACAAGAAGACGTGGGTCCTCGATCAGATGCCGCAGGTCCAGGGTGCGGTCGTGATTCTCGACGTCAAGACGGGCGAGGTGCGCGCGCTCGTCGGCGGTTACGACTTCCAGCTCTCGAAGTTCAATCGCGCGATTCAGTCGCGGCGCCAGACGGGATCGTCATTCAAGCCGTTCGTGTACGGCGCGGCATTCGAAAAGGGGCTGACCCCTGCCGACACGCTGTTCGATGCGCCGGTCGCGATTCCCGTCGGCAACCAGATCTACGCGCCGAAGAACTACTACGGCAAGTACGCCGGCATTGTCACGATTCAGCGCGCGCTGGAGCTGTCGATCAACGTGCCGGCCGTGAAGACCTACATGATGATCGGCGGCGACAAGGTCATCGACTTTGCGCGTCGCTGCGGAGTGACATCGCAGCTCGAGCGGTATCCGTCGCTCGCACTGGGCGCTGCCGGAATCTCACCGATCGAGATGACCGCCGCGTACAACGTCTTCGTGAACCAGGGTGTGTATGTGAAGCCGCACTACATCCGCAGGATCACGGATCAGACCGAGCGCCAGCTCGAAGAGCAGGTGCCCGAGTTGTCGGAGGCGACGAGCGCGCAGGTCGCGTTCGAGCTGACGCATGTCATGCGGGGCACGATCGATCGCGGCACCGCGTACGAGGCGCACGTGCTGCCGCCGCCGCTCGCAGGAAAGACCGGAACGACGAACGCTTACACCGATGCCTGGTTCATCGGATTCAGTCCCGAGTACACGGTCGGCGTATGGGTCGGCTACGACGATCCGAGCCGGACCCTCGGCGGCGGAGCGACAGGCGCAGCGGTCGCGCTGCCGATCTGGATGGATATCTTCAAGCAGATCGATGCGATGAAGCTCCGCACGCCCCGGCCGGAGTTCGATGTGCCGCCGGGCATCGTGATGGTGCCGATGGACCTGCAGAGCGGAAGGCGCGGCGCAGGTCCCTGCGGAAAGGTGATCACCGAGGCATTCATCGCGGGACAGGAGCCGGACAAGGACTGCAGCGGTGCAACGGTGGCTGTGAGCAAACTGCCGTACTACCTGCAACGCCCGTTCTATCAGCCGAAGGAGTCGGAGCCGGTGGCAGCGGCGAACGATGCATCGGCGCAATCGGGCGAGGGCGCGGAGTCACCCGCGCCCGACGTGGAGAAGCCGAATCCTTAAGGTCTATCCCGAGCGCAGCGAGGGATCAACGACGGCACCGGGAGATCTTCGGAGCGATTCCAATCGGTGTCGCCGCTGATCCCTCGCTTCGCTCGGGATGAACTACGCAACTACGCCGTTACGTATTTCGTGATCATGTCGATCATCTTGTCGCGGGTGAGCGGCTTGCGCATCCACGCGTTCGCGCCGGAGCTCGGGAACATCTCTTCGAGCGATTTTTCCGGAAGGTCGGAGATGAGGACAATCGGGATGTCCTTCTTATTCGACTGGGACTTGAGAACCTCGGACAGGCGATTGCCCTTGATGCTGGGCAGGTTCACGTCCAGAAAGATGATGTCCGGCGTGTTGCCGGCAAGAACGTGATTGAACTCGATCCAGCTCGAGGCAGTCAGCACAGTACAACCCTCTCGCTCGAGCAATGCACGTCCGAGCTTCAGTACCAGCGGGTTGTCATCGAGGATCAGGACCGTCACTTTCGACAGCGGCGGCATCGGGCTTTGACTTCCTTCCTTGAGCGGCCACCTCGGAGCGGCCAGCGCTCGCCATGATACATTCTCCGCGCTCGCCGCGAGGATACTTTGTCCGACCTGACGCCTGACACGCCAGGCAGCCGCCTGCCAGCCGATTACTACAGCCAGCCGCGAACCGAAGCGGAACGCATCGTCCCGCGCTGGCTCACGATGGGTTGCGGCGCGCTGGCTCTCCTCATTCTGATCGTGCTCTTCGCGGGAGGCGCATTCGTCGGAAGCGGCCGCGCGGGCAAGCTCGTCGATCTCTGGTTCGAGACGCTGCAGAGTGAGCTGATCTCCCAGACGGACGCGCAGGTGACGCCCGCGCAAAAAACCAATTTCGTCGCGGAGCTCACGACTCTGCGCCAACAGGTCAAAGCGCAGAAGATCAAGGGCGATGCTCTTCTGCCGGTGATCCAGTCGATGCTGAAGGCGACGAGCGACCATCGCGTCACGAGCGCGGAGCTGACCGATCTGACGCAGCGCATCCACGCGATCAATACGCATCCATGATCCGGCGTGCCTCGATGGATGACGCGGCGGCTCTCGCTGCGCTGGGCGAAAGAACATTTCGCGAGACGTTCGAAGCGCACAACCGTGCCGAAGATATGGACGCGTATGTCCAACGGACGTACGCCGAGGCGATGCAGCGGCTGGAGATCGCCGATCCGGGGCTCGTGACGCTGGTCGTCGAAGAAGAGGGAGAGCTCCTCGCGTTTGCGCTGGTGCGGATGACTCTACCGAATGTAGAACTGACGCGCTTCTACGTCGACCGGCGGCGCCACGGCCAGGGCGTTGCGCAGTCGCTCATGAAGGCCGTGATCGACACGGCCCGCTCCTCCGGAGCACGCCGTTTGTGGCTTGGAGTCTGGGAGCACAACGCCCGCGCGATCGCCTTCTATGTGAAGTGCGGCTTCCGCGACTGCGGCTCGCATCCGTTTCTTCTCGGCAACGATCTGCAGACAGATCGTGAGATGGAAATGCTCTTGCAGTAGCATCGGTCGCCCATGGACTTCCGGCTCCTTTCACCCTTCGAGCCTCAGGGCGATCAACCTGCGGCAATTCGTCAACTTGTTGACGGTGTCGTCTCCGGCGAGAAGCACCAGGTTCTGCTCGGCGTCACCGGCTCGGGGAAGACCTTCTCGATCGCCAAAGTGATCGAGTCCGTGAACCGGCCGACGCTCGTCCTCAGCCACAACAAGACGCTCGCCGCGCAGCTCTATCAGGAGTTCAAGAACTTCTTCCCGGAGAACGCGGTCGAGTACTTCGTCTCCTACTACGACTACTACCAGCCCGAGGCGTACATCCCGCAGACGGATCTGTACATCGAGAAGGAGATGACGAAGAACGAGGAGATCGACAAGCTTCGCCTCGCAGCGACGAAAGCGTTGTTCGAGCGCCGCGACGTCATCATCGTGGCCTCCGTCTCCTGCATCTACGGCATCGGCGATCCCGATCTCTATTTCGGGATGCTCCTCTTCTTCGAGCGGGGAGTCGAGAAACCGATGACGCAGTATCTGCGCAAGCTGACGGAGATGCAGTACGAGCGGACTCCGTACGATCTCGGACGCGGCACCTTCCGCGTGCGGGGAGACATCCTCGAGCTCTGGCCGGCCTACGAAGACGATGCCGTCCGCATCGAGTTCTTCGGCGATGAGGTCGACAAGATCACGCGCATCGATCCGATCACGGGGCAGAGCGGCCGTACCTATGACCGTCTGGCGATTTACCCGAGGACTCATTACGTAACGCCGCGCGAGAGGCTGCTGCAGGCGATGGAGAACATCCGCACCGAGCTCGACGAGCGCGTCGTCGAACTGCGTGCGAACGAGAGGCTGCTCGAAGCGCAGCGGCTGTCGCAGCGCACGCTGTTCGATCTGGAGATGATCGCCGAGCTGGGCTACTGCAACGGAATCGAGAACTACTCGCGCCATCTCTCCGGCCGGAAGCCGGGCGAGCCGCCGCCGACGCTCATCGACTATTTCCCGAAGGACTTTCTCCTCGTCATCGACGAGTCGCATCAGACGGTGCCGCAGGTGCGCGCGATGTGGGGCGGCGATCGCGCGCGCAAGGAGACGCTGGTCGAATACGGATTCCGCCTCCCGAGCGCGATCGACAACCGCCCGCTCTCGTTCACAGAGTTCGAGTCGAAGCTCGATCAGATCATCTACGTCTCGGCGACGCCCGGAGCATTCGAGCTGGAGAAGACCGGCGGTCTCTATGTGGAGCAGGTGATCCGGCCGACGGGACTGCTCGATCCGGAGATCATCATCCGCCCGGTGAAGGGCCAGGTCGATGATCTGATCGGCGTCATCAAGGAGCGGATCGCGAAGAGCGAGCGCGTGATGGTCACCACGCTGACCAAGAGGATGTCCGAGGACCTGACGCGCTACCTGATGGAGCTCGGCATCAAGGTTCAATATCTCCATTCCGATGTCGAGACGCTGGAGCGCATCGCCATTCTTCGCGACTTCCGCCTCGGCACCTTCGACGTGCTGATCGGCATCAACCTGCTTCGCGAGGGACTCGACGTGCCGGAGGTCTCCTGCGTCGCCGTACTCGACGCGGACAAGGAAGGGTTTCTCCGCTCGTCGACTTCGCTCATTCAGACGATCGGCCGCGCCGCGCGCAACCTGAATGGCATCGCCATTCTCTACGCGGACCGGATCACCGATTCCATGCGCCATGCAATCGACGAGACGAACCGCCGGCGCGAGATCCAGAAGAAGTACAACGAAGAGCATGGCATCGAGCCGGCGAGCATCATCAAGGCGATCGACAGCGACCTCGTGAAGATGTCCAATCTCGACTACCTCGACTGGGGCGCCGCGAAGCCGAAGACGAAGCTGGAGATGGTGGCCGGCGAAGACCTCGACAAGACGATCAGCCGTCTGACGAAAGAGATGAAAGACGCCGCGAAGAATCTCGACTTCGAGCGCGCTGCCGAGATCCGGGACCGCCTCCGCGAGCTGAAAGAAATGCGGATTTTCGTGTAAGACAGGCGCCCCCGCCCGTCTTTCCCTCGCCTGTCTGTCCGTTCCTTACTTCGGCGAGTACGCAGCCTTCCCCAACTCACACGGATCCGCGCTCGTCTTGCTCTGCATGAACTCGCGGAGATGGTCCGCGACGTCGTTTCCGTCGAGCAGCAGCACATGGTCCTTCGTCAGCCGCAGTACGCGGCCGGCGACGAGACACTGCAGAAACTTCTGCGCGGCGTCGCCGCTCGCTCCGGCTTTCAGATCGACGACGCGATCCCGGCCGTCGACCTTCACGATGATGTTGTTCGGATCCTTCGCTCCGACGCCGAGTCCGATGAGCGCTGCAAGTACGAGTGCGTGCATGCCGTGATTATGCGCGCTTCGCGATCGCTTCTCGCACGCGCGGCAGCGCATTGCGAATGTCATCCGCCGAGACGGCGCCCACGCTCAAACGGAACCAGCCGTCTTCCTTCTTCGAGCCGAACGCCTGGAACGGCACGACGGCGAAGCCCGCTTCGTCGAGCAGGATGTGGCGGATCTGATCGTTTGTCGTAATGCCGTTGCGGCCGATGAGATCGAACTGCGCGGAGAGATAGATCGCGCCCTGCGGTGAGAATGCGCGCACCGGCAACCCGTCCTTCTGCATCGCCTCCAGCCCGTCGTGCAGCAGATCGAGCCGGAGCTGCAACTCGCGTTTCATCGTGGCGTGGTACTTCGCGATCTCGTCCTTCTGTCCGAGAAACCATGCGGTCGCGATCTGCTCGGCGCGCGGAGCCCACGCTCCGATGTGGCCGATGATGTCGCGCATGCGCGCGGTGATGGACGGAGGTGCGACGGTCCATCCGACGCGCACACCGGTCGCAGCGAACGCCTTCGAGATTCCGTCGACGAAGATCGTGTACTGCGCGGACTCCGGCACGAGTTGCGGCGGCGCGTAGTGACGGCTCTCGCCGAAGGTGAGAGTCCAGTACACCTGGTCCCACAGGAGAAACAGCGGGCGCTCGCCGGTGCCTCGGCGCCGCCGATTCTCATCGACGATCAGCCGCGCGATCGCTTCGACCTCATCGCGTGACATGACGGTGCCGGTGGGATTCAACGGCGTGCAGACCGCGACGAGACGCGCGTTGCGAATGTGCGGCTCGAGCAGCGCGGCAGTCGGGAGAAAGTTTTCCTCCGGCCCGACGACGATCTCGCACGCCTGGCCGCGCATCAGATAGGTGTAGTGATTGTTGTTCCACGAAGGAGTGGGATAGACGACCTTGTCGCCGGGATCAACGCACGCTGCATACGCGGCGTAGATGATCGGACGCGAACCGCCGGCGATGAGCGTCGACTCCAGCGGGTAGTGGAGTCCCATCTCCTCCTCGTAGAACTTGACCACCGCTTTGCGCAGCTCGATCGTTCCATCGGATGGCGGATAGTTCGTCTGACCTGCTGCATACGCTTCGGTGATCGCATGCTCGAGTGCCTGCGGGATGCGGAACTCGGCAGGGGAGAAGTCTCCCACCGTCAGATTGCAGATCTGTTTGCCTTCGCGCTTGAGGGCGGTGATCTCCGCGGAAATGCGAAGAATCTCCGAGCCGGTAAGACCCTCGGCGAGGGCCGACAGAGGAACATCCGAGAATGCGAGTTGCGTCATGCGGCGCGCATTCTAGTGGAAATACGCGCGCCGTATCTTCCAGAGATCGATCAGTGCGCGAAGGAAGTCCAGGCCGCGCACTTTCGACCCTTTGACGTCATGCCACACGTCCAGTGGATATTCGTACAGCGACGCGGCGACGCGGTCCCGCCCCCATTCCTTCAGGTAGCGCGCGATGATCTCGACGTCGAAGATCCAGCGTGAGAGGAACGGACGTTCGAACACGCGGCCCAGTGTGTCATCGACCCGAAAGAGCTTCGCGCCGCACTGGGTGTCGTAGATGGCGAGCCGCAGGGTCTGCGAGATGAGCGTGGCTCCGACGCGGCCGATGTAATGGCGATTCGCGCGGCGGCTGATGTCGCGGCCGAGAAGCCGGACCCTCGCGGCAAAGACGATCGCAACACCGGGCCGCTGCTCGACGACGGATAGAAAGCCGCGCAGTTCCTCGAGCGGTGTCGCGAGGTCCGCATCCCAGTAGCCGATGAAGTCTGGACGGTCCGCGATCGCGGCAACGACGCCGCGGCGAACCGCTTCCGCCTTTCCGCTGTTTCGCTCGAGCTGCAGAACTTCGAATCGCCCGGGCTGCTGATCGCGAAGCGATTGGAGTACGCGCAGTGTTCCGTCGCGGCTACCGTCGTCTACGAAGAGGAAATGGATGTCGTAACCGGGCAGCGCAAAGGAGCGGAAGGCTGACGTGTCCAGTCGATGCTCCTCATTGAAGCAGGGAATGACCAGCACGATCCGCGGCACGCGCGGGAGAGTACCATGCGCGCCATGGACGTTCGTCTCATCGAAACGAAAACGCACGGCCGCGTCCTCGTTCGCGCAGGAAATCCGAGGCGCCTGCTCGCCGGCTTTCATGGATACGCGCAGAACGCGGAAGAGATGATGGCCGAGCTGGAACAGATTCCCGGGAGCGAAGCGTGGACGCTCGCCGCAATTCAGGGGCTCCACCGGTTCTACCGGTCTCGCAGCGAAGTCGTCGTGTCGAGCTGGATGACGCGGCAGGACCGCGAGGCGGCGATCAACGACAACATCGAGTACGTCCGGCGGGTCATTGCGACGTTCGCCGAGGCGGAGACGATCGTCTTCGTCGGATTCTCGCAGGGTGCAGCGATGGCTTATCGCGCAGCCTCAACCATCCGCTGCAGCGCCGTCGCGGCTCTGGGCGGCGATCTGCCGCCGGATGTCGATGGCGCGAAGCTGCCGAGAGTGCTGATCGGGCGGGGCGTGCGCGATGACTGGTTCACCGCTGCGAAGGCCGAAGCGGACCGGGCGCGCCTCGGTGCGGCGGAGGTCGTCGAGCTCGATGCCGGTCACGAATGGACTGCCGAGTTTCGGCAGCGGGTCGGGGAGTTGCTGCTCACCGTTTGAGCCGCTTCGCGGCGCGCTCGGCCCAGCGGGCGCGCGCCACCTCGATCTCGATCTCGTGCTCCACCGCGAGCGTCGCGGAACCGCGGTTGAGTGCGGCACGCCGGCTCCGCAGTTTCTCCGCCCGCTCCTCCGCGACCTGCGCGCAGGCCTGGAGGTATTGCGCGACCGCAGCCGGACCGAGCTCGAGATCGATGAACGTCAGACGCAGCAGTTGCCGCGTCGCCGGCTCGCGATCCGACGGGGCCGCTTCGAGCGCCGAACGCAGAGCCCGCCGTCCCGCTGCCGTGACGCGAAACACTTCCGTCTTGCGCCCGGTCGCGCTTCCCGATGTCTCGATGAGTCCGGCTTCGCGCAGGCGCCGCAGGGCAGGGTAGATCGCGCCGGGACTGTCGCTGATCTGCGGAAAGTCTGCGATCGCCTTGCGCAGAACGTAGCCGCTGCGCGGCTCCTCGCGAATGAATCCGAGAAGGGCCAGCTCCAGGTCGGAGAGAAGAGGTGTCGATTTCATCATACGAATCGTACTACAGCGATCGTACGATTCGTACTAGATCATTGCGACGCGCCGGAGCAAATGTGCGGACGGGGCGTCCGCACTCCAAAGCAGGATGACGGCGGCGCCCGGAACTGTTCTCATCACTCCAATGGATCGCCTCGAAAAGCTGAAGTTGCGCCTCAAGGAGCTCCCCGAGCGTCCCGGCGTCTACCTTCACAAGAACGCTGAGGGCGAGGTGATCTACGTCGGCAAGGCGCGCAATCTCCGCAACCGCGTGCAGTCGTATCTCGTTGGGCGTGGCGCGCGCGACAGCCGGATCATGACCCTGATCAACGAGATCGAGGCCATCGACTTCGTCACGACGAACAACGAGCTCGAGGCCATCCTCCTCGAGAACAACCTCATCAAGACGCACCAGCCCCGCTACAACGTGCTGCTGCGCGACGACAAGACCTATCCCTACATCAAGGTCACGATGTCGGAAGACTTTCCGCGCGTGGTGTTCACGCGGAGAGTCGATCGGAAAAAAGGCGATCTCTTCTACGGCCCTTTCTTCGCCGGCACCGCACGGCGGATCCTCAAGCTGATCGCGGATCAGTTCAAGCTGCGCAGTTGTGATCTCGAGATCAGCGAGGGAAAGAGCGCACTGACGCGTCCCTGCCTGTACTACGACATGCACCAGTGCCTCGGCCCATGCGTCGTTGGGCTGACGACACAGGCCGAGTATCGCGAGATGGTGGATGACGTCGTGCTCTTCCTGAGCGGCAAGTCGCGGGAGCTGCAGGAGAGATTGACGTCGCGGATGTATCGCGCGGCCGAGAGCGAGAACTTCGAGCTCGCGTCCTACTATCGCGATCTCATCCGCACCGTCGAGCGCATTCAGGCCGAGCAGCAGGTGGCTTCGGCCGAAGAGGAAGATCTCGATGTCTGGGGACTCTACGAGGAGGAGGGCGACGTCGCGGTCCAGCTCTTCGTCATTCGCGATGGCAACGTCGTCGACCGGCGAGAGCTCTTCTGGGAAAAAGTGGCGGGTTACGATCGGCCGTACTTCCTCGCCGAGATCCTGCAGCGCTATTACCAGGACAATCTGTTCATTCCCGGCGAGATCCTGGTCCCCTCGGACGTCGAGGAGCCGGAGCTGCTCTCCGAATGGCTCTCGTCGCAGCGCGGAAAGCGTGTGACGCTGCGCGTGCCGCAGCGTGGCAAGGGAGTCGATCGCGTGGAGCTCGCGAATCGGAACGCGCGCCTTTCGCATGAGTCGCGGTTCCGGAAATCGCAGCAGGACCGGCTGCAGATCGCTGCACAAAGACTTGGGCAGGTCCTCGGCTACGATCGCGAGATGTCACGCATCGAATCGTTCGACATCTCCAACATTCAAGGTTCCGACTCGGTGGCCGGCATGGTGGTGCTCGACCGCGGGAAGTTCGACAAGAATCAGTACCGCGTCTTCAACATCAAGACGGTGGCAGGCGCGGATGACTTTCGCTCCATGGCCGAAGCGGTGGATCGCCGCTATCGAAGGTTGCTGGAGGAGGACAAGCCACTTCCGGACATGATCCTCATCGACGGCGGGCGAGGGCAGCTCAACGCCGCGCTGGCGGCGCTGAACAAGCTGGGGATCGAGGAGATCCCGATCGCCGGTCTCGCCAAGCGTGAGGAAGAAATCTATGTTCCTGATCGCGAGGAGCCGATCCGGCTGGAGCGGCGGGATCCGGCGCTGCAGCTTCTGCAGATGGTCCGCGACGAAACGCACCGGTTCGCGGTCTCGTCGCACCGGCGGCGCCGCTCGAAGCGAATCCTCCACAGCGAGCTCGATGATCTGCCGGGGATCGGCGAAAAAAGGCGCAAACTGCTGATCGAGCGCTTCGGCAGCGTGAGCGGCGTAAAGCAGGCCTCCGCGTCAGATCTCATCAATGTGCTGGGAAGGAAAGTGGGCCAGACTTTGTACGATGAGCTGCACGCGTAAATCGGGCGTCCAAACCATTACAATCAACTGCACAAAAGCGTGGGCAGGGGGCAACAGCTGTGATGAAGCTTGAAGGGGAAATCGGCGAGATCAATCTGATCGAGAGACTCGTCGAGCTGGGGCGGGAACAGTTCACGGGAGCGATCCGCTTCGAGAACGACGGGATCATCAAGATCATCTACTTCAAAGGTGGAGACATTCTCTCGGCGAGCACGAACGATCGCGCCGACTCCATCGACGAGATCCTCATGCGCGCGAACAAGGTCTCGCGCGACCACGTCAAGCAAGCACTCGCAAAGCGCAAAGAGAGCGAAACGCTCGGCGACGCGCTTCTCGGTCTCGGATTCATCACGAAGAAGGAACTGAGCTGGGCGCGCCGTGTTCAGGTGATCGGTGTGATCCGCTCGATCGCCGCGTGGACCGGCGGCTCGTACACGATCGTCGCGGACTATCTGCCGAAGCGCGAAGAGGGGACTCTGTTCCCACTCCCGCAGATCGTGACCGAACTGATCGTCACGGACACCGATCGCGCAAAATTCGATGCGGCGCTGGAAGGCGGCACCGCGACGTTTACCAAGGCGCCCGATTTCGACGAAGCCTTCCGCCGGCTCGGCCTCAATCAGGAAGCCGCGGCGATCATGAACAACGTCGATGGGACGAACAGCGCGTCCGAGATCGCGATGTTGTCGGGCACAGATACATTCAACGTCTATAAGCTCCTGCACGCATTGCATGTCCTCGGGCTGCTGGTGACCACACAAAAACCTCAAGTAGCATCTGAGGATTTTTCGGCGGCGTCCGCGGGCGGGAGCAATTTCGATTTCGGCGGCGACGCTGTGAGCGATGCGGCGGACATGGGATGGGGCGAGCCCGGCGCGGGCGCGACCGGACTCGACTTCGGGACTCCGGAGCCGCTCGCCGGAATGCCTGACCCTGTCGGTTCTTTCGATACAGGGTTTGACGCGGTGCCTGCAGCGCCGGCGGCTCCGGTTCAGGATTCCGATCTTGGGCTGAGTCTCGAAGATGAAACCCCGATGGGGCTGCCGTCACTCGACCTTGAATCCGAGCCTGAGCCGCCCGAGATCGCAATGCCACGCGCGACTGCGGCCGCGCTGCCTTCATGGGACAAGCCTGTCGCGCCAGCTCCTCCGCCGATCGCGCCGATGCAGCCGTTTCTCGACAAGTCAAAGCGTGCGGCCGCCCCTGAACCGAAGCCGGCGAAGGAAGAGGAGTGGGGCTTCGATGAAGCACAGATCGAGACTGCGAGGAAGGCCGCCGTTCCGGTGCGAGGGAAGACTCCTCCGCCGATGAAGTCGGTCGTCGCAAAAGCATCGAAGCCGGGGAAGCTGATCCCGATCCTCTTCGCCGCGGTGGGTATCGTGATCGTCGGAGTCGGCGGCATGGCTGCGTGGAACTGGTGGCAGAACAAGCAGGCAGCCGCGAGCGCGCCGGTCGTCACCACGCGTCCTGTGAAGCATCCCGTGCTCCATCCGGTACCTCCGCCGGCGACGGCAACGACAACAACGACGGCAACCGCGGCGACAACGACGGTCGCCGCATCGACGACGACGGCACCGAAGCCGGCGACGTCAACGGCAACGACGACCGTCGCGAGCAAACCGGCGCCACCTCCTTCGGTGGTTCCGGCAACAACGACCGTCGCGCGCGTGGAGAAGACGCCTTCGGGCTCGACGATCACGAACACGACCGCGAAGACGCCGGTTCCTCCGGCGACCGATGCCGATCGTCAGCGCTACGAAGCGATGGCCAGAGAGTTCGCCGCGGACAAGAGTGGCAACTTCACCGTGCAGTTCGAGCTCGTCTGCGAGGCGGCGTCGATCACGCGCGCGTTGCGCGAAGGGGGAACGAATGTCTGGTTCCTCCCGATCACGTACCACAATCGCTCCTGCTATCGAGTCTTCTGGGGCCGGTATGCGACGCAGGAGCAGGCCCAGGCGGCGGCAAACGCGATTCCGCAATCTCTGCGCGAGGCGAAGCCGGTCGTCGTCCACATTCCGCGGTAAATGCCCTGGGTGATCGATGGCAGCAACGTCCTCGGCCGCGCGGGCGCGGATCTTCGCGGCGAAGATCCAAAGCGCGAACTGGTGCGACTGCTGGCGTCGTTTGCGCGGATGAAGAAGACGCGCGTCGTCTGCTTCTTCGACGGCCCCGAACCCGGCTCGTTCGCGAAGTCGTTCGGCAATGTGAGCGTCGTCTTCACCGGCGCGAAGAAGGCGGACGAACTGATCGTGGATCGCGTGGCGAGCGGGCGAGGATGGACTGTCGTGACCTCGGATCGCGCGGTGGCAGCGCGAGTGTCCGGCCGCCATGTCTCCGTCGTTTCGGCGGATGCATTCGTCGCCGAATTGCGCGCGACGCAGCGCGAGGAACCGCCCGATCCGGCGGACTGGGCCGCATGGTTTTCCGATCCGAAAAACCGGCAGGATTTTTGATGTCGGCGTGCCGACATTTTTCATAACGCATTTACCGGCAACTATTTAACGGCGCAATTTTCCTGCAGCCAATCTGTTATCCTCCCTGCGTGGAGCGGATCGGAGGATCGCGGCGGGCGACCGCCGAGGAAAGTCCGAACTCCCACGGGCAGCAGGCTGGCTAACGGCCAGGCGTGGCGATGCGACGGAAAGTGCAACAGAAAACAAACCGCCGATCTGCGCGCGCAAGCGTGCAGAGGTAAGGGTGAAACGGTGCGGTAAGAGCGCACCGCGTCCCGCGTGAGCGGCGACGGCACGGCAAACCCCCTGCGGAGCAAGACCAAATAGGGAAGCGAGGGACCGCCCGTTCCCGCCTGAGCTTCCGGGTAGGTTGCTTGACCACCGCGGTAACGCGAGTGGCAGACGAATGATCCTCACCGGCAACGGAACAGAATTCGGCTTACAGGTCCGCTCCACGCTTCTTAGGATGGGACTATGGGACGGATAGGACGGATAGGACGGATGGGACTGACAACCGGTTCTAACCCATCCGTCCTATCCGTCCCATCCGTCCCATAGTCCCATAATGTTCGCGTGACATCACTCCGCAAGCCTCGCCGGCTCACCACCACTTCTCACATCGCTGTTCTTGCTGCTTCCTCTCCCTCCGAACTTCCTCGCATCGAGCTTGCCGCTTCGAATCTTCGCTCGCGTGGTCTGCGTGTCACGCTCGCTCCCAACATCGCGCATCGCGACCGCTATCTCGCCGGCAGCGATGACGAGCGCGTCTCGATCCTCAACGAGTTTTTTCGCTCGCCTGACTATGACGCTTACTTCTTCGCCCGTGGCGGCTACGGGCTGCATCGCATCCTTGACCGCATCGACTACGGCGCGATTGCCGCGAATCCGCGGCCGATCATCGGCTTCAGCGATGTGACCGCATTGCATCAGGCCGTCGCGATGCGCAGCGGTGTCGCTTCCTTTCACGGTCCGATGCTGAATACCGACTGGCACGATGGACTCTCGCCCGATCGCGAAGCGTGGTTCTGGTCGATTCTCGATGGCACTGCGCCGCGCTCCTGGCCCGTCGGCGACGATCAGGTCGTCTATCCCGGCGATGCGGAAGGTGTTCTCTTCGGCGGCTGCCTCTCGCTCACGACCGCGCTCACTGCGACTCCGTACGACTTCTGGATCGACGATGGAATCTGGTTCTGGGAGGACATCGACGAAGCCGTTTATCGCGTCGACCGAATGTTGACGCACCTCAGACTGGCGGGTAGACTGAAAAACATCCGAGGGGTCATCATTGGGGGACTGAAAGGGTGTGGGAGCGATGCAGAAATGCTGGCATTTCTCCATGAATTTTTCGGAACGATGCGCATCCCCGTCATCCGCAACATTCCTTTCGGTCATCTCGGAGACAATCTCCTGATGCCGATTGGAATTCACGCCCGGCTCTCCACTGCGCAAGGCGTGTTCGAGATCACCGAGCCCGCTGTCACGAACGGGTAAGATTGAACGCATGAAGGCCGTTTTCAAAACGACGACCGGCGGGAGCAAGGATCCTGTGAAGGACAACAGCCAAGTTTTCGCCGCCGGCGACACGATCTTCACGCAAGGTGACCTCGGCACCGACATGTACATCATCCAGGAAGGAGAGGTGAACATCGTCAAGCACATCGCCGGCGAGTCGCACGTCCTCTCCAAACTGGAGAAGGGCGATTTCTTCGGCGAGATGGCCGTGCTCGAGAGCGTGCCGCGCACCGCTGATGCCGTGGCCGTCACCGAGGTGCGGGTCGTCGTCATCAACGGGGCGCGCTTCGATGAGATGCTCCGCAAGAATCCCGAAGTCGCGGTGCGCATCATCCGCAAGTACTCGAAGCGTCTTCGCGAAGCGAACTCACTCCTCGAGCGTCTCGTCGGCAAGGAAGTCGACGTCGATCACTCCGCCATGGATGAGACGCATCTCGCGCAGGAGAAGACGACGCGGCATCGCCTGGTCGACGTCGCCACCGGCACCGCCTTCTTCTTCTCGTCCGGCGACGAAACGACGATCGGCCGCGCCGATCCCGTGACCGGCATCCTCCCCGACATCGATCTCACCTCCGTCGATCAGAACCGCTCCGTCTCGCGCCGCCACGCCAAGATCATTCGCGCCGGGAACGAGTACCACGTCCTCGAGGAAGTCGGAACGGTCAATGGCACATACGTCAACGATCAGCGCATCCCGACCGGCGTTCCGGTCACGATGCACAACGGCGATCTGGTGAAGATCGGGCTGATCTCGATGAAGGCCGTCTTCGACTAGTCTCTACGCTCCGTAGAATCAGCGACAATCGTTCCCGTGAGTCCTGACACTCCCGTCAAGTTTCTGAAGGGCGTCGGCGAGGGGCGTGCGAAGGCGCTCGAAAGCGCCGGCATCGCCACGGCGCGCGACCTTCTCTGGTTTTTTCCTTACCGGTACGAGGACCGGCGCCATCCGACGCGAATCGCGGATCTCGGGCGCCACGTCGAGTCTCCCGTTCTGATTCGCGGCCGCATCCTCTCCGCACACGCGCGTGTGTCGCCCGTGAAACGGATGAAGATCTTCGAAGCGGTCATCGAAGACGGCACCGCCTCGGTCAAGCTGGTCTGGTTCAACCAGCCGTATCTCTCCGATCAGATCGCGCGCGGCGACCGGCTCTCGGTCTACGGAACTCCGCGGCTCACCTCCTACAACCTGCAGATCGACAGCCCCGACTGGGAGAAGTTCGAAGGCAGCGAGGATGATGAAGGATCGATCGTTTCGATCTATTCGAAGATCGGGACGATCGCACCGAAGACGCTGCGGCAGATCGTGGGACGCGCGCTGGACGAAGTCCTGCCGGAGATCGAAGACCCGATGCCGGAAGAGATCCGGAAGACGCTCGGCGTGATCGGCCTGCGCGAAGCGCTGCTCGCGATTCACCGCCCCGAAGTGCTGGACGAACAGTTTCTGCGGCAGCGGTCGCCGGCGCACCTCCGCCTGATCCTGCAGGAGTTCTTCAGCTTCATGCTCGCGCTGCGCGTGCGGCGCGCGGCGGAGGAAGGTCAGAAGAAGCTGCGGCGCATTCACATCGATGAAGAGCTCCGCGCCGAGGTTCGGAAGATTCTCCCATTCAAACTGACGAACGCGCAGAAGCGCGTCGTGAAGGAGATCGCCGATGACCTCTGCGGCTCGAAGCCGATGTACCGTCTGCTGCAGGGGGACGTGGGAAGCGGCAAGACGATCGTCGCGCTGATCGCGGCGGTGATCGTGATCGGCAACGGCCATCAGGTCGCGCTGCTCGCGCCGACGGAGATTCTCGCCGAGCAGCACTTCCAGCGAATTAGTCAACTAGTTGACAAGTCGCTGGTGATCGCCAAGGCCACGGGATCGATGTCCGCCGGCGAGCGCCGCACGCTGCAGGCCGGGCTGCGCGAAGGCTTGATCCAGCTTGTCGTCGGCACCCATGCGCTCCTCGAAGAAAAGATCCGCTTCAAGTCTCTCGGGCTGGCGATCGTCGACGAGCAGCACCGCTTCGGCGTCGAGCAGCGGCAGGCTCTCTTCGAGAAGGGCGAGACTCCGGACATTCTCGTGATGACCGCGACGCCGATTCCGCGTTCGCTCGCGCTCGCGATGTACGGCGATCTCGAGCTGTCGGTGATCGACGAGTTGCCGCCCGGACGGCAGCAGGTGAAGACGGTGCTGCGAACGGCATCGCAGCTCGATCGGGTCTGGAAGTTCATCGACGAAGAGATCGATGCCGGCGCGCAGACCTACGTCGTCTTCCCGATCATCGAGGAGTCGGAGAAGTCGAATCTCAAGCCGCTGACCGCCGGCTTCGAAGCGATGAAGCAGCGGTTTCCGAATCGCCGTGTGGAGATGCTGCACGGACGAATGACGGCGGCGATGAAAGAAGAGACGATGGCGCGCTTCAAGATGGGCGAGATCGACATCCTCGTGTCGACGACGGTGATCGAGGTCGGCATCGATGTTCCGAACGCGTCGATGATGGTGATCCTCGACGCGGACCGCTTCGGCCTTTCGCAGCTCCATCAGCTTCGCGGCCGCGTGGGCCGCGGCGAGCGGAAGTCGTATTGCGTCATCGTCTGCGAAGAGAAGGCGAATCCCGAGGCGGTCGCGAGATTGAAGACGTTCGAGCAGACGAAAGACGGCTTCGACGTCGCCGAGCGCGATCTCGAGATCCGCGGTCCCGGCGAATTCCTCGGCACGCGCCAGAGCGGCGTTGCGCGTTTCCGCTTCGGCAACATCCTTCGCGATCACGCCCTGCTCGAGAAGGCGCAGCGAGTCGCGATCGAATTGATCGAGCGTGACGGCCTCGATCGCGCAAAGGACCTGCTAGGCCAATTGCTCGGAGTAACGATTGCAAACGCTGCACGTGATTGAGAAATGGGACCTATAGGACCTATGGGACCTATAGGCGGAACGCCCGGACCGCCCATAGGTCCTATAGGTCCCATAGTCCCATCCTCTCTATCTGCTACACTCCGCGGTCCTAACGCTACCCCGTGAGAAATCCTTGAATCAGTCTCGACAATTCGTTCTCAGCGGACTGCGGCCAACGGGCCGCGTTCACCTCGGCAACTACTTCGGAGCGGTGCGCAACTGGGTGCGCCTGCAGGAGTCGTATCGCTGCTATTACTTCGTGGCCGACTGGCACGCGCTGACCTCCGACTATGCGGATCCGGCGCGCGTGCGCCAGGCGACGTTCGATGCGGTTGCGGACTGGATCGCCGCAGGTCTCGATCCGGAGCGCTCCACGATCTTCGTGCAGTCGGAAGTGAAGGAGCATGCCGAGCTGCATCTCCTCCTTTCGATGGTGACGCCGCTGCCGTGGCTCGAGCGCGTGCCGACCTTCAAGGATCAGCAGGAGCAGTTGAAGGAGAAGGATCTCAATACCTACGGATTTCTGGGGTATCCGCTCCTGCAGACCGCGGACATCATCGTCTATCGCGCGAACTTCGTTCCGGTCGGCGAGGATCAGGCTTCGCATCTCGAGCTCTCGCGCGAGATCGTGCGCCGCTTCAACAATTTCTACGGCGACGTTTTCCCGGAGCCGCAGCCGCTCTTTACCGAAACGCCGAAGGTGCCCGGCCTCGACGCGCGCAAGATGTCGAAGTCGTACAACAACACCATCGGTCTGACGGCGAGTGCGGATGAGATTCGCTCGCTGGTCTCGACGATGTTCACCGACCCCGAGCGTCTGCGCCGGAAGGATCCCGGCCGCCCCGACGTCTGCAACCTCTTCCAGTTCCACAAGCTCTTCTCCGATGAGGAGACGGTGGCGCGCGTCGATCACGAGTGCCGCACGGCGCAGATCGGCTGCGTCGACGACAAGAAACTGCTCACGGAGATCATGATCGAGAAGCTGCGTCCGATTCGCGAGAAGCGGGAGCAGCTCGACGCAGATCCGTCGTTCGTCTGGGACGTCCTCCGCGAGGGCAATCGCCAGGCGCGTGAGCGAGCGGCCGAGACTCTCGAGCTCGTGCGCAAAGCGATGAAGATCGATTACCCCGAGTTCCGATGAGCGACGAAACCAACAGCAGTGCAGGACAGGCGCACCCTGTCCCGGCCGCAGAAGCGACAGGCGAGTCGCCGATTGTCGCCGGCGAGGCGCTCGCCGAAGAAGAATCGACGGCGTACAAGATCACGCTGCCGAGCTTCCACGGTCCGCTCGATCTGCTGCTGCACGTCATCAAGCAGCACAAGATCGATATCTTCGACATCCCGATCACTCTGATCACGGAGCAGTACAACGCATACCTCGATGCGATGGAGGAGCTCGATCTCGAAGTCGCCGCCGACTACGTTTACATGGCGGCGCTCCTCATCCACATCAAGTCGAAGATGCTGCTGCCGCGCGACGAGAACGCGCCGGAGCCGGTCGAGGATCCGCGCAAGGAGCTGGTGGACCGGCTGCTCGAGTACCAGCGATTCAAGGCAGTTGCGGAATCGTTCGCCGAGCTCGATGTCGTACGCATGGGCATGTGGGCGCGCCCGCAGACGCCGCTCCCCGGCAACGAGCCCTCGGAGATCGACATGAGCGAGGTGTCGCTCTTCGATCTGATCGACGCATTCCGCACGGCGCTCAACCGCTACAAGCAGAATCACCCCCAGGCGCTGCAGCTCAAGCACACGGTTCACAAAGTCTCGGAGAAGATGGCCGAGCTGTACGCGAAACTGAAGGAGAAGTCTCCGATCCGCCTGCAGTGGTTTCTGGAAGGGCGCGATCGTCACGAGCTCATCGCCATCTTCCTCGGCACGCTGGAGCTGGTGCGCCTCGGAGGAGTCAGCCTGCAGCAGAGCGAGACCTTCGGTGAAATTCTGCTGGCCAGGACGGAGAACGAGGTCGACGAGACCCGCTTCGCACTTTTCGATAACGGATAGACATTGAATGATGGAAGCAACTGAACTGCGTGCTGCAATCGAAGCGATTCTCTTCGTGAGCAATGAGCCGGTATCGCTCGACGATCTCGTCGACGCCTTCACCGACGAAGGACGCGACGCGGTGATCGCGCAACTGGAAGAGATCAAGCGGATCTTCGAAGCGAACATCGGCGGCTTCATGCTGGAGCAGACTGCCGGCGGCTGGCGGATGGCCACGCGCGCCGAGCACGATCCGGTGCTCAAGAAGTACTTCTCGAAGAAAGGGGAGTCGCGCCTTTCGATCGCTGCGCTGGAGACGCTGGCCATCATCGCGTACCGCCAGCCGGTGACTGCACCGGAAGTGTCGGAGATTCGCGGCGTGAACTCGAACGGTGTGATTCGCACACTGCTCGAGCGCCGGATGATTCGTGTGGCAGGCCGCAAGAACGTCGTCGGCAGTCCGTTTCTCTATCGCACGACGAAGGAGTTTCTCGTTCACTTCGGGCTGAATGACATTCGCGATCTTCCGCGCCTCGAGGAATTCGGCGATCTCATTGGAGACAACATCGGCGATGATCTGATCGAAGCGATTGCCGCATCGGAACAGGCGTCTCCTGCTGCAGAAGCGGCGGCGCTCGAAGTGCCGGTGACCGATGAAGCAGCGGCGACTGCGGAAGCGGAAGCGGAGCTCGCGCGAAACGAAGAAGCATCCGGCGCATCGCACGATGTAGAATCGTCGAGCGAAGAACAGCGAGAGTGATGGAACTGGAGCGACTGCAGAAGATCATCGCCCACGCCGGTTTCGCGTCAAGGCGCGAAGCGGAGACGATGATTCGGGAGGGACGGGTGACGGTGAACGGCCGTGTCGTCACCGAGCTCGGCTCGCGCGCCAACGCGACACGCGATCACATCAAGGTCGACGGCAAGCTGATTACACGTGCGGAACCGCATCGCTACATCCTTCTCTACAAGCCGAAGGAAGTGATGACGACCGTCGAAGATCCGCAGGGCCGCCGCACCGTGATCGATCTCGTGCGTGGCGTTCGCGAGCGCATCTATCCCGTCGGCCGTCTCGACTATCACTCCGAAGGACTCGTGCTGCTCACCAATGATGGGGAGCTCGCGTTCAAGGTCTCGCATCCCACCAACGGTTCGGTGAAGACGTATCACGTGAAAGTTCGCGGAGTGCCGGAGCAGCGGCTGATCGACAAGCTGCAGCGCGGCATCACGCTCGACGGCAAACGGACGTTGCCCTGCGAGATCCGCCGCGTGAAGACGACGGGCCGCACCGAGGATGAAGGCAACAGCTGGTTCGAGGTGAAGCTGCGTGAAGGACGGACGCAGCAGATCCGCAAGATGTTCCAGGCCGTCGGCCATCCCGTGTCGAAGCTGAAGCGTGTGGCCATCGGGCCGATCTCCGATCCCAAGCTGACTCCCGGCGTCTGGCGCGAGCTGTCGAAGCAGGAAGTCAAGATGTTGTCGACCATGAAGCAGCCGAAGCCTGCGGCGAAACCGCGCCGCACGACGGCGCGTCCGGCGACACGCGCGAAATCGACCACGCGCGCCAAGACCACGACGAAGAGCAAGCCTGCCGCTAAGAAGAAGCCGGCCGCAGCGACTCGCAGCAAGCGCGCCGCCCGGAGAGGCTGATGGCGCCTCTCATCGTGGCCATCGACGGCCCGTCGGGTGTTGGCAAGACGACCGTCAGCCGCCTCGTCGCGCGAGAGCTCAACATTCCGCAGATCGATACCGGCGCGATGTACCGCGCCATCGGTCTGGCCGCAACACGCGCCGGAGTCGATGTGAAAGACGAGCCGCGCGTCGCCGGTCTCGCCGCGAATGCCAGCATCGAATTCGTTCCGGGCGAACGTGCGAAGACGATCCTCGATGGGGAAGACATCACGGATCTGATTCGCACTCCGGAAATCAGCATGGCGGCAAGCCATGTCTCCGCAGTGCCCGCCGTGCGCCGCGCGCTCGTGAAGCTGCAGCAGGAGATGGGACGCCGCACCGGCGGAGTGCTGGAGGGAAGAGACATCGGCACGAAGGTCTTTCCCGAAACTCCGTTCAAGTTTTTCCTCACGGCACGTCCCGAGGTGCGCGCGCAGCGGCGTTACCGCGAGCTGCTCGCGAAAGGGCAGGCCGTCGATTACGACAGGATTCTTGCCGACACGATTCAACGCGACACGCAGGACTCGACGCGCGCTGATTCGCCCCTGACCTGCGACGACACCTATCAGGTCATCGACACGTCCGACCTGCGCATCGATGACGTCGTCGCGGCGATCGTCGATCGCGTGAGATCCCGCGCAGCGCACTGATTTTCGAACAGCCGAACGGAGGCTGGACGGATTCAGCACCTCCCGCGGAGAGCAAAATTTCCTCTAAGTAGTTGTGCGCTGAGTCACTTCGTCCGGACGAGCCCGTGCGGCATGATGCTCGCCATCGAAGTGCGTCATGAACACGGAAGATGAAGCGATTCAACCTCTGCTCAAGTTCGTGCCGATTCTTGCTGCGATTGGGACCGTTTCGATCGCGCTCCTGATCTTTTGGGGACAGTGGTAGGACGACCTCTCAGGTTGTCATCAAGCGCCAGAGACAAGCTGAGAGCTCGTCCTGCGCGGGGGCCGCAGGTTGACTGACTTCAGTTGCGACCGCTAAACTCCTCATTCCGGCGTGTATCAACAACTTACAGTTGACTTTACGCCGCGGAGACAGGCCGCGGGACGTTGCCGCTTTTGACGCCACCAAGGCCACTCGTCGAGGGAGGTTCCCCAGTTCATGGCATCCAAGCAGGACCCGAAGAAACCCCAGCAACCATCGCCCCGCGCGGAGAACGGAGGCGAGCTGGAATCCCTCGGCATGGATCAGTTGCTCGACATCTACGACAAGAAGATGGCGAGCTTCACCGAAGGAGAAATCGTCAAAGGCCGCGTCCTGAAGATCACGCCGACGGAAGTCGTCGTCGACATCGGATACAAGTCCGAGGGGCTTCTGCAGAAATCAGAAGTCACGGGCTACGACGGGCAGGTGAAAGTGAAGCCGGGCGACGAGATCGACGTCATGGTCGACCGGCTCGAAGACTCGTCGGGATACGTGACCGTCTCCCGCGAGAAAGCCGAGCGCATGCTCGTCTGGGATCGGATCGAAGCCGCGTTCAAGGCGGATGAGGCGATCACCGGGCGTGTGCTCGATCGCGTCAAGGGCGGACTCTCCGTCGAGGTCGGCGGAGTGAAAGCATTTCTCCCCGGATCGCTCATCGACACGAAGCCGGTGAAGAACCTCGATGCACTCCGCGGTCACGAATACAAATTCAAGATCGTTTCCTTCGACAAGAAGCGGAACAACATCGTGCTGTCGCGCCGCGCGATCGTCGAAGTCGAGCACGTCGCACAGAAGGCCCAGACTCTCGGCAAGCTCGAGGAAGGAAAGCTGACGCACGGCGTCGTCAAGAACATCACCGACTACGGCGTCTTCGTCGACCTCGGCGGTCTCGACGGGCTGCTGCACATCACCGACATCTCCTGGGGCCGCGTCAATCATCCTTCCGAGTACTTCAACGTCGGCGACGAGATCGAAGTGATGGTGTTGAAGTTCGATCCGGCGAATGAGCGCGTCTCGCTCGGCTACAAGCAGAAGAGCCAGGATCCGTGGTCGGACGTGGTGCAGCGCTATCCGCTCGGCAGCCGCGTTCACGGCAAGGTCGTTTCGCTCGCCGACTACGGCGCATTCGTCGAGCTCGAAGAAGGTGTCGAAGGACTGATTCACGTCAGCGAGATGTCGTGGACGAAGAAGGTCCGCAATCCGTCGAAGCTGCTGTCGATCGGCACCGATGTCGAGGCGGTGGTTGCCGACGTCAACGTGCAGAATCGCCGCATCTCGCTTTCCCTGAAGGCGCTCGAACAGAATCCGTGGGACACGATTGCCGAGCGCTATCCGGTCGGATCGATCATCACCGGCAAGGTTCGCAACCTGACGGACTTCGGCGCGTTCGTCGAAGTCGAAGATGGCATCGACGGTCTGATTCACATCTCGGACATGTCGTACAACCGGCGCATCAAACACCCGAACGAAGTGCTGAAGAAGGGCGACACGGTGCAGGCGCGCGTCATCAATGTCGATGGAGAGAACCAGCGCCTGTCGTTGTCGGTGCGCGAGTTTCTTCCGAACGAGTGGGACAACTTCGCGAAGTCGCACAACGTCGGCGATGAAGTCACCGGCATCGTCTCCAAGATCACGGACTTCGGTCTCTTCATCCGTCTGGCGGACGGAGTCGAAGGGCTGGCTCACGTCAGTGAGATTCATCGCGACGGACGGGTGAAGCTCGACCGGATGTTCCATCAGGGCGAGCCGATCCGGACGCGCATCATCAAGATCGATCCGGCGGAACGGAAGATCGGTCTGACCGTGCGCGATGTCGAGCCGTTATCGGACGAGGAGAAGGCGCAGCTCTCCGGCGGCAGCGAGCCGCACGAGCCGCCGCACACGCCCGACGAAGGCGGGACGCCTCAGGGTTGATCGATGTCCGAGCTCGACATGGACGACACGAGGGGAGCGGACGCCGCGCCGGCTCCGCAACCGCTGCCGGATGAGAAGCCGGCGCCGCCGGCCGTGCGCAAGCGCAGCCGTCTGCCGATGTTTTTCTTCGGCCTCTTTTCAGGATGTTTCGGCGCGATCGTGCTCGCGTTCGGCGTCATCGTGCTCATCGCCATCGCCGATGACGACGAGCATCACTTTGCGACGGAGAAGGTCGCGATCGTGCCGATCGAAGGCGAGATCGTCGACGCGCGCAGCGCGGTCGAAGCGCTGCACAAGTACTCCGACAACCGGAGCGTCAAGGCGATCGTCATGCGGATCAACAGTCCGGGCGGTGCGATCGCACCGTCGCAGGAGATCTACCAGGCGATTCGCGACACGCGCAGGAAAAGCGGGAAGCCGGTCGTCGCTTCGCTGGACAGCGTTGCGGCCTCCGGCGGTTTCTACATCGCCTCCGCCTGCGATCAGATCGTCGCCAATCCGGGATCGATCACCGGTTCCATCGGCGTGATCATGCAGTGGATGGATCTCAAGGATCTGCTGCAGTGGGCGAAGGTGAAGCCGGAGACGATCACCAGCGGCACGATGAAAGCCGCCGGCTCGCCGTACCGCGAATTGAGCGACGCGGAGCGCGCGTATCTGCAGCACGTCAGCGATCAGTTGCACAAGCAGTTCATTCACGCGGTCGCCGTCGGGCGCAACGGCAGGATCAGCGAGGAAGATGTAACCCGGATTGCCGACGGCCGCGTCTTCACCGGCGAAGAGGCATTCGGTCTGAAGCTCGTAGACAAGCTCGGAAGCCTCGACGACGCGGTCTCGCTCGCTGCGAAGCTGGCGAAAGTGTCGGGCGAACCGGGGCTGATTTATCCGCGCAAACATGCGCGAGGTCTGTTCGATCTGCTCGCCAGCTCGGATGATGCCGAGTCTGTCGTGCAGCGTGTACTGAGCGCAGGGGGCCTGCGCTTCCTGTACAGGTGGAATTAGGGAGAGGAGGCGAACAGTGGTGGACGAACTCGAAGACGACAATGAGCAGAAGGCGGGAGTGATGACGAAGGCGGAGCTCGTCGACGAGGTTGCGCGCGTCGTCCAGCTCACCAAGAAGCAGGCGGAGACGATCGTCAACATCGTCTTCGACTCGATTGTCGACTCTCTCCGTTCCGGTCAGAAGATCGAACTGCGCGGGTTCGGCAGCTTCCGCCTCCGCAGCCGCAAGTCGCGCACGGGCCGCAATCCGAAAACCGGCGAGAAGGTCGAAGTGCCTTCCAAGAAGATTCCGTACTTCAAACCGGGCAAAGAGCTGAAGGAGCTCATCAATACGGCGCTGGGTGAAGGGGAGATCATCGACGATCACGCCGCTTCGAAGTAAGCTCCGCGTTCGTCGATGGAAGTCCTATTCACTCCCTGGAGGTTCTCCTACTTGACCTCACCCAAGAGCGGCCAGCCTCCCGGTTGCATCTTCTGCATCGCCGCAACCGCGGATGACGACCGGGAGACGCTCACGATCTTTCGCGGCGAGCGCGCGCTGGTGATGCTGAACAAGTACCCGTACACGAACGGACATCTCATGGTTGCGCCGGTCGCGCATCACGCGCTGCTGACGGAATCGGACGACGCCGCACTGCGCGCGCTCATCAGGCTCACGGCCGAAGCGCAGCGTGTGCTGTCCGATGTGTACCGGCCCGACGGCTTCAACGTCGGGATGAACTTCGGGCAGATCGCGGGAGCCGGCGTCGCCGATCACTACCACATGCACATCGTTCCGCGCTGGGCGGGCGACTCGAACTTCATGACCGTCACCGCGCGGACGCGTCTTGTGCCCGAGGATCTGGGCGCGACTTTCGATAAACTCCGCCCCCATTTCGCGAAGCTTCCGCGAGATTTCAACGGCGAATGAGCTCACGATCCCTGATTGCCATGCTGCTGGCGCTGATCGTTCCGGGCAGCGGTCACTTCTTTCTCGGACGGCGCGCACGCGGCGCTGCGTTCTTCGCGATCGTCGTGTCTCTCTTCGCCATCGGCCTGCTGATCGATGGGCGTTTGTACGTGATCGAGCGCGGCAATCTGCTGGCGACACTCGGCGCCCTCGGCTCGATGGGCTCCGGCGCGCTCTACTTCATCGCGAGGCACGCCGGCGCGCGGGGCGACATCACGTCGATCACGTTCGAATACGGCACCGCGTTCACACTCACGGCGGGGCTGATGAATCTTCTGCTCGTCCTCGACTGCCATGACATCGCGGCGGGGAGGAAGGAATGAGCCTCCTTCGCTCTCACCTCGTCCTGATGTTTCTCTACGCCACGGCAACCGCGGCGTTTTTCGCTCTGCTGTGGAAGAGCACGACGAGCGAGCGCGTCCGCTTCTTTCTCTGGGTCTTCATCGCGTTGTTCTTCGGCGGAATTGCCGTAGGGTGGGCGATGTATCCGTTGCCACTGCGATGAAAGAAGAGCACGCGTGTATTCAGTTGGAGTGCGGACGTCCTCGTCCGCATGCGATGGATGTGCGGACGAGGCGTCCGCACTCCACGAAGGAGCTCCGCTCTTGAAGCTCGCGATCGTCGCCGGCGAAGCTTCCGGCGATCTCCATGCAGCGCACGTCGTGCGCGAGCTCAGGAAGCTCGAGCCCGCGCTGACGACGTTCGGGATCGGCGGCGACATGCTGGCGCGCGAACGAATGGAACTGCTCCATCACGCGAGCGAGCTGGGAATGGTGGGCCTCTTCAACGTTCTCCGGCACCTGCCCATGTTCATGGGCATCATGCGCGATCTCATGGCGCGCATCGAGCGGGAGCGGCCCGATGCCGTCCTGCTGGTCGACTATCCCGGCTTCAACATGCGCGTGGCGAAGCGCTGCAGGCAGCTCGGAATTCGCGTCATCTACTACATCTCGCCGCAGATCTGGGCATGGCGGCAGGGACGCGTGCGGCAGATCGCCGAGACGGTCGATCACATGATCGTCCTCTTTCCGTTCGAGGCCGACTTCTATCGCGAGCATGGTGTGCCGGTGACGTACGTCGGCCACCCGATCGTGGAGCAGAAGGCTGGAGTGCGCCGCGCTGCGCGCAAGGACGCGCTGCGGATCGCGCTGCTGCCGGGCTCGCGCAGGCAGGAAGTCGAAGGTCTGCTGCCGCCGATGATCGATGCCGTGAACGTGCTGCGGCGCGATCGCGAGATCAACGCCTACATCATCCAGGCGCCCACCATCGAGCATGAGATGCTCGAGGCCATCCTGAAGCGTCACCATTCGGATCTCCCCATCCTTCCGCACGATCGCGGCGAAGCGATCGCCGCGGCGGATGTCGCGCTCTCTTCGTCCGGCACCGCGACGCTGGAGTGCGCCGTGCTCGGCACGCCGGTCATCGTCATGTACCGGCTGACGCGGCTCACGTACCTCCTGGCGCAGCGGCTGGTGAAGGTGCCGTACTTCAGCCTCGTCAACATCGTGGCAGAGAAGGAAGTCGTGCCGGAATTGATCCAGCACGACGTGAACGGCGAGCGCATCGCCGCCGAGGTGAAACGGATCACCGAGCCGGCAACCTACGAGCGGATCACGACGGAGCTGGCCGCGGTGCGCGAGCGCCTGGGCGAAGAAGGCGCGAGCCGCCGCGCTGCGGAAGCGATAATGAGCGTCGTTCAATGAAGCTTCTGGCGCGGCTCTACCGCTACCTCCGCAGTTACAAAGGCTGGGCGATCGTCGCCTTCGGCTCGATGATCATCTTCGCAGCGACGCAGACGATGCTCATGGGGCTGATCCGCCCGCTGTTCGACGAAGTCCTGTCGCCGGCCGGCGCGCATCGCACGGTGCAGAAGCTCGACCCCACGAAGCAGAGGATTCTCGACTCGGTGCTCAAGCGCGATCAGCCCGAGGGGCGGCGCGGGTGGCTGATCAACGGGGTCGATCGGGTCACGAACACGTTGAACGCGTGGTGGAATGCGAAGCCTGAGAACCGCTGGCGGAAGGTGCTCGCCGCTCTCCTGTTCGTGTTCGTCATCCGCGCCTTCACGTCGTTCTTCTCCGAGTATGCGTTTCAGAAGGTCGGATTATCGACGGTGCGCGATCTGCGCAATCAGTTGTACGAGCGGATCATCAATCAGAGCCATCGATTCTTTGCGGAGCGGTCGACGGGGGAGATGGTCAGCCGTGTCGTGTCGGATGCGGATGCGATTCAGGCCGCGGTGTCGACGCGCATGGGCGATCTCTTCCAGGAATCGATCACGCTCGTCGGTCTCATCGCCTTCGTCTTCATCACGAATACCGAGCTCGCGCTGATCAGCATGATCGGCGCGCCGCTGCTCGTCATCCCCGTCGTGCAGTTCGGCAAGCGGCTGCGCGGCACGACGCACCGCTCGCAGGAGCGGATGGCGGACATCGCGACGCTGCTCGAAGAGACGATCCGCGGCGTCCGCATCGTGAAGGCATTCACGATGGAGCCGTTCGAGATCGACCGCTTTCGCGCGGCGACGAAGCGGCATCTCAGTTGGAATCTCAAAGCGCAGCGCGTGCAGGCGCTCACCTCTCCCGTCATGGAGCTCCTCGCCGGCCTCGGCATGATCGCGCTGTTCCTCTACGCGCATCGCCGCATCAACGCCGGCACATTGACGCTCGGCCAGTTCCTCAGCTTTCTCGCCGCGATGGCGGCGATGTATGCACCGATCAAAAAGCTGAACAAGGTGAATCTCTCGCTGAACACGGCGCTCTCCGCAGCGGAGCGCGTCTTCCGGATGCTCGACATTCCGAATGACGTCGAAGAGAAGAAGGACGCGATCGTGCTGACGAAGGTCGGCAGCGGGATCCGCTACGACCACGTGACGTTCACCTACGGAAATGATCCTGTGTTGCGGGACGTGGATCTCGCGGTACAGCCGGGAGAGATCGTGGCGCTCGTCGGCGGCAGCGGGGCAGGGAAGTCGACGTTCGTCAACCTGCTGCCACGCTTCTACGATGTCACCGAAGGAAGAATCACCGTCGACGGGGTGGATGTACGCGATGTGACGCTGAAGTCCCTTCGGTCGCTGATGGGTTTCGTGACGCAGGAAGTGGTGCTCTTCAATGACACCGTGAAGAACAACATCGCATACGGCCGCTCGAACATCGACGATGCCGCTGTCATCGACGCTGCCCGGGCCGCCAATGCGCACGAGTTCATCAGCGCGCTGCCGAACGGCTACGACACGATGATCGGTGAAGCGGGCGTGCTGCTCTCCGGCGGCCAGCGCCAGCGTCTGGCGATCGCGCGCGCGCTGTTCAAGGATCCGCCGATTCTCGTGCTCGACGAGGCGACGTCGGCGCTCGATACGGAATCCGAGCGGCTCGTGCAGCAGGCGCTGAACAACCTCATGCGCGGGCGTACGACGCTCGTGATTGCGCACCGTCTGTCGACCATCCGCAGCGCCGACAAGATCGTGGTGCTGGACAAGGGAGAGATCGTCGAAGTGGGAACGCATGACGAGCTGCTCCTCACCAAGGGCGTCTACCGAAAGCTGTATGACTTACAGTTTGCCGAGGAGGTGGTGGTGTAGGACAACCTCCTGGTTGTCTTACGATCCGCACCGAAGATGAAGGTTCTCTCCCTGATCGCCAGCCTGTTCATCCGTGCGCTGCACGCGACGCTGCGCGTCCGGCACGTGCACGTGGAGAACATCGAGAAGACGCCGCAGTACATCGTGGCGTTCTGGCATGCGCATCTTCTGCTGATGCTGCACTCGCGATACCGGCGGCCGATCACGGTGATGATCTCGCAGTCGAAGGATGGGGAGTACATCGCGCGGGTCTTCGACTGGTACGGCGTCGATTCCGCGCGCGGATCGTCGACGCGAGGCGGAAGCGCCGCGCTTCGCGATCTGATCCGCGCAGCGCGGGAAGGGAAGAACATCGTCTTCACTCCCGATGGACCGAAGGGGCCGGCGCGCATCGCGAAGGATGGCGTCGTCTACGCGGCGCAGGCGACCGGCCTTCCGGTCGTTCCCATCGCCTTCGCCGCAAAAAAAAAAAGTTGCTCCGTTCGTGGGACCGCATGGTCGTCCCGCACCCGTTCACACGCGCCATCTTCCTGTACGGCGAGCCGCTCGTCGTGCCGCGCGATGGCGACACGGAGGAATGGCGGCAAAAGATCGAGCAGCGCATGAACGCGCTGGCGGACGAGGCGGAAGAGCGGTTCGAGGAACACTGGGGGAACGATGAACGATGAACGATGAACGATGAACTGGGCCGAGTGGCTGAGATCAGCGTTCGTCGTTCATGATTCATCATTCAATTGTGATTTGGAGGAAAACGACGAGGAAAGATTGAAAGACGAGCAACAGTGAAAGCGCAGTCTTCGCACGTCACGAACAGACGAGTGACCGCGCAGCCTCCGCAAATTGTTCATCGTTCATCGTTCATCGTTCATCGTTCCAATGATCGCTTCCATGACAGGATTCGGCCGCAGTTCCGGCGCGCTTTCTTCGCGCTGGTTCGTTGCGGTTACCGCCAAGAGCGTCAACCACCGCTATCTCGAAGTTTCCGTCCGTCTGCCGGAGTTCTTCTGGGAGCTCGAGCCGCTCGTGCGGGCGCTCGCCTCCGAGACGTTCTCGCGCGGCAAGCTGGATATCTCCATTCGCGTGCAGCGTACGCAGCAGCCGGAATACAACGTCCGCATCAACTCGCAGATCGCGAACGCCGTCGTGCCGCAACTGCGCGCGATCGCCGACGACATCGGGATCTCGAGCACGTTCAGCGGCTCCGATCTGATGCGCGTGCCCGACCTGCTGCAGGTCGAGCCGGTCGAGAGCGAGATCAGCGACGAGGAGAAGGAAGAGATCACCGCGCTGATCCGCGACGCCTTCGCGCAGCTCATGTCGATGCGCATCCGCGAGGGTGAGACGCTGTACAACGACATCACGGCACGCCTCGAGCACATGCGTGCCTCGCAGGAACAACTCGCCTCGCGGCGCGAGCTCGTGCGCGATGAGCTGCTCGCGTCGTATCGCGCGCGCGTCGCCGATATTGCCGCGGCCGCCGGCGATGTCACCATCCGCGAAGACCGCCTCGCGCAGGAAGTCGTGCTGATGGTCGAGAAGGGCGACATCGCCGAGGAGCTCACGCGCCTCACGCACCACATCGAGCAGACGGAGAAGGCGATCAACGGCAAGGAACCGTCGGGCAAGAAGCTCGACTTCCTCTCCCAGGAGATGATCCGCGAGATCAACACCATGGGATCGAAGTCGCGGACGGCGGACATCCGAACCCTTGTTGTAGACTTGAAAACCGAGGTCGAGCGAATCCGCGAGCAGGTCCAGAATGTCGAGTAACTTCCACCCGGACGGGACGTTGTTCATCGTCTCCGGTCCGTCCGGGGCCGGGAAAACCACCCTCATCAACAAGGTGCGGCGCCAGCTCAAACGGCTCGGCATCTACCTCTACTTTTCCGTTTCGCACACGACGCGCAAAGCGCGATTCGGCGAGAAGGAAGGGAGGGCGTACTACTTCGTGACCCCGGAGCGTTTCGAGCAAATGGCTCAGGCGAGGGAATTTATCGAGCACGCCTGGGTTCATGACCAACGGTACGGGACATCGAAGGAAGAGGTGCTCGCCCGCCTGAACCGCGGCGAGGACGTCATCGTCGATATCGACTACCAGGGCGCCCGGCAGATCGCGGATCATCCGGATCTTCGCCCGCGTTCATTGAACATCTTCATCTTTCCGCCATCGTTCGAGCATCTCGAGCAGCGACTTCGCGATCGGGGGCTCAACACGGAGGCGGAGATTCAGACGCGCCTGCAGAAAGCGATCGACGAGATCGACGCAGGCAAAGAGTTTTACGAGTACGTGATCATCAACGATGATCTTCGCGCAGCGGCCGAGTGCCTCAAGGCGGCGATCATCGCGAAGAAACTGCAAACGAAGACAGCGCTCGAAGCGATCTCCTCGATGGCCGAGCGACTGAAGGAGGAACGAGATGGAAGGTCTGCCCGAAGGCGTGGATAGCAAGTTCCGGTACGTGCTCCTCGTCTCCAAGCGCGCCGAGCAGCTCATCCAGGGCTCGCAGCCGAAGCTGAAGACGAAGCACGCGAAACCAACGCGCGTTGCGATGGAAGAGATCGACAAGAATCAGGTGAAGTGGCAGCTGACCGAACCGGTCGCTGAAGCTGAGCCATCCGCGATCGCTGAGTGAAGTGTCGAGTGACGAGTGAACAGTGATGAGTGAGAACCTGATTCACACTCTGCACTCGTCACTCATCACTTGTCACTGAAACCATGAGAGTTGTCCTCGGCGTCACCGGCGGCATCGCCGCGTACAAAGCGCCCGAGCTGGTGCGCCGGCTGAAAGATGCCGGCGCCGACGTTCGCGTCATCCTCACTCCCAACGCTGCACGCTTCGTGTCGCCGCTGTCGCTGGCCGCGGTCTCGGAGCATGGCGTCATCGTCGACCAATGGGGCGATCCCGAGCGCGGCGGCGTCGATCACATCGAGCTCGCACGCTGGGCCGAGCTGCTGCTGATCGCACCCGCCACGGCGAACATGCTGGCAAAGCTCGCCGTCGGCATCGCGGACGATGCGCTCAGCACGTACGCGATCGCCCATCGCGGTCCGCTGATGGTCGCGCCGGCGATGAACACCTTCATGCTCGCGCATCCGACGGTGCAGTCGAACGTTGAGACTTTGCGCGCCCGCGGCGTCACGATCATCGAGCCGGACAGCGGCCTCCTCGCTTGTGGCGATGAAGGAGCCGGCCGTCTGCCCGACGTTCCTCTGATTATCGAGCGCGTGCGCGCGCAGTTCGGCACGCGTGATCTGGAGGGCAAGCGCGTGCTCGTAACCGCCGGTCCGACGCGCGAGGCGATCGATCCCGTCCGTTACATCTCCAACCGCTCGTCGGGAAAGATGGGCTATGCGATCGCCGAAGCGGCGCGGCGGCGCGGCGCGATCGTGACGCTCGTGTCCGGCCCGACCTCTCTGCCTGCGCCTCCCGTCGAAGTCATTCGCGTGACGTCCGCACAGGAGATGCGCGATGCCGTGATGAACGGCACGCATGACATCGTGATCAAGGCCGCTGCGGTCGCGGACTTCGCGCCGGTCGAGGTCGCCGCCACGAAGATCAAGAAACAGGAAGGCGTCGACGAGCTGACGATCACGCTTCGGAAGACACCCGACATCCTCGCCGAGCTGTCGGCGAAATCGCCGCGCCCGTTCATCGTCGCGTTCGCCGCGGAAACGCATGCGGTCGAGCAGCACGCGCGCGAGAAGCTGCAACGCAAGGGAGCGGATCTCATCGTCGCGAACGACGTGAGCGATGCCTCCATCGGCTTCGACTCCGGCGAGAACGAAGTGCTCGTGATTGCGAAAGATGGATCGGCCACCCGCATTGCGAAAGCGCCGAAGAGCGTGATCGCGGATCGGATTCTGGATCTGTGTGTGGGTCTCAACGCGTCCGATCGTCACGAGACAAGCTGAGAGCTTGTCCTGCACCGGTCGTACGCGAGCGACGCGACCGCCACATCCTGCAACGCCGTTCCCGTCGAATCGAAGACGAAGATCTCGTCCTCGGTCGTCCGGCGCCGTCCCCGGATCACATCGGCGAGACTTCCGAAGACATCCTGCCGGGTCATGACACCCGCGTCGATCGCGTGATGAAGATCGCCCATCGTCGCGGCCTGCTCCAGCACGTCGACGACGACATTCGTCCGCGCGAGCGCCGCCGGATCAATCTCCGACTTCCGCGGGTTGTCGGCGCCCACCGCCGCAATGAAGAGTCCGGGATGCAGATGCCCGTCGCGGAGAATCGGCGCCGTCGAGGTCGTGCAGGTCACGATGATGTCGCTTTCCCTTGCCGCGTCATCGAGCGAGCGGACCTCGCCGAGGGCGGCGGCCTTGTCGTGATCAACATCGACCGCGAACACTCGCTCGATCGCGCGCACGCGCCGGATCGCCGCGAGTTGCGCATGACCCTGAATGCCGCAGCCGGCGATGGTGACGCTCTTCGCATCCTGGCGGGCGAGGTACTTCGCCGCCACCGCGGTTGCGGCAGCGGTGCGCAGTGCGGTGATCTCGATCGAGTCGAGAATCGCGAGCGGCGTGCCCTTGTCCGCATCGGCGAGCACGATCACGCCCTGGATCGTCGGCAGGCCGTGCTTCGCGGGATTCTCCGGAAAGTTGCCGTTCACCTTGACCGCGATGCGGCCGCCGGCAATCGCCGCCTTCACATGGAAGTGCCCGAGGCCGAGCGAAGCGGCTTCCCCGCCATCGCGGAATGCGCGCTCCACCGCGGCGATGCAGTCGTCGATGGTCAACAGCTTGACGATGTCCTCACGGCCGATGAATGGAATCATGACAACCTCGCAAGTTCGTCGAACAGGCAGGCGCCGGAGTGCATCGCCTTCTCCCAGTCGCCGAGGTGAAGAGACTCGTTTTCGGAGTGAGCGTTGCAGGGTGGGTCCTGCACGCCGGTCAGCAGCAGCGGCGTATCGCCGAGCAGACTGGCGAAAGGGGGGACGAAGCCGATCGAGCCGCCCGAGCCGGTCATGACGGGAGGCGTGCCGAAGCCGCGCTGGAGCGCGCGGCGCGCAGCCTCGAACAGCGGATGCGCGCGGTCGGCTTTCCACGGATCGGCGTGACTGATCACGCGTGCGGAGACCATCGGCTGCGCGAGCTGCTCGAGAACGAGGCGGCCTTCGTCGCCGCGAACGCTGCGCAGGGACAACCGTGCACGCACGACGGCGTTGATCTGATTGCCAGCCTGGGCGACCGGCGTCGCCTCGATGCCGGTGATCGTCAGTGACGGTGTCGCCCACATCCGCTCGTAGGGCCGGGACGGCAGCTCGGCATCGGGCAAAACGCCGACATCGTGCCGGAAAGCCTGCTCATCGAAGGGAAGATCGATCGACTCATCGGGCTCGGCCGGCAACTCGATGGAGGCCAGCAGGCTAACCAGCCGTTGCACCGCATCGGGAGCCACCCCTCCGAACTTGCCGCTGTGTGCCGGGCGCTCGAGGCACCTCACCTCGACGTCGATGACGACGTTGCCCCTCAGCCGGTACGTGATCGACGGCACGCCGGTCGCAAAATTCGGCGTGTCGCACAGCACGGCGTAGTCGCAGCGCAGCAGTTCGCGGTGTTCTTCGAGCAGCGCGCCGAGGGTGGGCGAGCCGATCTCCTCTTCGCCCTCGATGAGGAATTTCACGTTGCAGTCGCGGCTCAGACGCGTCGCGGCGATGTAGGCGAGGATTCCTCCCTTGTCATCGCACGTGCCGCGGCCGTACATCCGCCCGTCGCGGATCTCCGGCTCGAACGGCGGCGAGATCCACGCCTCGGGCCGCCCCACCGGCTGCACGTCGTGATGGCCGTAAACGAGAACGACAGGCTTGTCGCGTGCGACGTGACGGCAGCCGTACACAGCGCCGTTGCCGAGAATCTCGACGTCATCGCAGCCGTGCGCGCGCAGCACATCCGAAAACGCCTCAGCCGATTGCTGCACAGATTCGTGTGCATTCGAAATGCTCGGGATCCGCACGAGGTCCGCGAGCAGCGAGAGATATTCGTCCGTCATCGCATCACCATCCCGACGACGGCGGCGCCGCCGATCAGCCAGAGCTCGGAGACCTTCGTGCGCGTGAGCAGCGCGAACGTGATGAGGGCGATGAGAGCGGTGGGCGTGTCGATGATCGCGCGGCGGCCGAGGATGAACGCCGCGCCGGCCATCGCACCCGTTGCCGCCGCGGTGACGCCGCGCACGAAATCCCGCACGCCTTCCCGCCGCGCGATCGCGTGAAACCGGCTGGCCGTGGCCATCACCACGATCCACGCCGGCATGAACACGCCGACCGCAGCGACCAGCATCCCCGGCTCACGCGCGATGAGATAGCCGATGAACGCCACGCTGATGACGACAGGCCCCGGCGTGATCATCGCGACCGCGACCGCGTCGAGAAACTGGCGGTCCGTCAGCCAGTGATGGCCCTGCACGACCTCGCCGTAAAGAAAAGGAACGATCGCGAGTCCGCTGCCGAAGACGAACGCGCCCGCCTTCGTGAAGAACCAGAGGATTTCCAGGAGGGGCACGGCGAGAATCCCACGGACACGCTTTGCAATCAGAGGGAGAAGTCCGGCAGCGAGAAAGACGAGGACGAGCTCGCGTCCCGTCCAGGCGGTGAGAATGGCCATCGCTGCGGCGATCGTCCAGAGCACCGGGTCTCTGGCGAGCATCGTCCGGGCGAGTTTCCAGGCGCTGCGCACGATGATCGCAATCACTGCCGCGCCGACTCCGTAAAACGCCGCACCAATCCACGGCAGACCGCCGAAGCGGACGTACGCCATCGCCGCGAGCCACACCATCAGGAGCGAGGGGAGGATGAAGGCGATGCCGGCGACGGAGCCGCCGACGATGCCGTTGCTCACCGCGCCGAGGTACATCGCGAGTTGCGCGGCGAGAGGGCCGGGCGAGAGCTGCGACAGCGCGAGGCCATCGGCGAACTCCTCCGTCGAAAACCACTTTCGCTCGTCGACGAGAGTGCGCTGCATGCGCGCCGCGAGCGCGATGGGACCGCCGAAGCCGATGGCGCCGAGCTGGAAAAAGTACGCGGAGAGGGACGCGAGGTTGCGCGGGCCCGCGGGCTCGCGGTTTTCTTCCTGCAAATCCACCTTCGAGCCCGCGTGCCCGCGTGACTCCGTATCCATGGTCATTTCTTCGTCATCGCCTCATGCAGATCGTCGAACATCGCGAAGCCCTTCTCGAGCCGATCGTCATCGTTGGGGTAGCGCGCGGCGAGGCCTTCGATCATCCGCGCGATGCCTGCGGCCTCGGGGCGTCCGAACTTTCCGTCTTTGAGATCGAGGTCATGCACGATTTCACCGATCGCCTTCACGCCGCGATCCGGGAGGCCGACGGCGCGCACCAGCGACTCGAAGGTGCAGCGATCGCCATCATGTGTGTATTCCCCGCCAACCATATCGAAGCGGATCTCGTCCTTCGCGAAGCGGCTGTCGGGCGTTGCGAAGCGGAACTTTGCTTTCGGATCGATGAAGCGCCGGATGAACCACGCGGTGGCGATGCGATCGACCTTGACGCCGGGGCGCGTGACCCAGGTCCGGCCGGTGAGCTCGGGATGTACTTTGAGCATGCGTGACTTCTCCTTTCCCGCGGCTCGCGCGCCGAGGGCGTTCACAGCCTCTTCGGCAGCGGAGCGCCCGGGCGCATCGAAAAAGTCGATGCGGCGGATCTCTTCCAGACGCTTCGAGAGTCGTGCGGCGGCGGAGGGCATGTCGGCCGCCCTGCCACGCTTGCGCGCTTCACGAGCCTCGGCGACGACGGCCTCGTAATCGGCATCGCGCTCCTGCTGGAAGAGTTGCACGATCTCTTCGTTCGCGGGCGTGACGAACGACGCTTCCGCGATGTGTGCCGATCCCCCTCCGCTGATGACCTCCTCGGCGATCCACTGGAAGTCCTCGAGCGCGTCGTCGCTCTTCGGCAGGAGGTAGACGGAGTTCTTCAGCGCAACGGCCCCTACCTGAGCGAGGCGCTGGCGAATCTTCGCGCGCAGGTAGAGCGGCCGGGGAGGAACGTTGTGGGTGAGCAGATACCAGCCGGACACACGCCTACTATAGCAACTGCTATAGCGAACTGGCAACTGCGAGAGAGCTATCCCGTCAGCTCTGGTTCTCGCACTTCAGGAGGATCTTGTCCGTGATCTTCCAGACCGTGTCATCGCCGCAGAGGTTGACTTCCTCGACGACGCACTCATCGCCGTCTTCGTCGACGATCCTGATGTCGTAGTCGTCGCAGTCGATGTGCGTGAGCGTGAACGATTCGCCGTTGCCGATCGTTTCATCGCCGAGCTGGTCGGGACCCCACTGCTTGTCGCTGGTCGACGACAAATACAGATGGTGAATCTCCCACTTGCTCTGGTTGATGACTTTGATCGTCGCCTTTTTTCCCTTGGCGAAAGCAGGAACGGCAAACGCGGTGAGAGCGAAGAGGATGGCGATCCATTTCGTACGGGTGCTCATGAATCGAGTATAAAAGAACTCATGACCAATGTTCTCCGCGAGGAACTGGAGCTCCTGCGCGACCTCGGCTACACCCATCTCGATCTCACCGCGCGGCAGGCAGCAGGCAGCGAACCGCGGGAGGAGATGAACGAGACGCTCGACGATCTCGGGCGCATCGCGGCCGCCTGCACCCAGTGCAAGCTGGCGAAGACGCGGACGCAGGTCGTGTATGGAGTGGGGAACCCGAATGCGGATCTGATGTTCGTCGGCGAAGCGCCGGGAAGAGATGAAGATCTGCAGGGCGAGCCCTTCGTCGGCCGCGCCGGACAACTGCTGACCGACATCATCAAAGCGATGAAGCTGACACGCGATCAGGTCTACATCGCGAACGTGATCAAGTGCCGGCCTCCGGAGAATCGCAACCCCGAGCCGGACGAGCTCGATGCCTGCCGGCCATTCATCCGCCGCCAGATCGAGCTGATCAAGCCGCGCGTCATCGTGACGCTCGGCCGCTTCGCGCTGCAGAGCCTCACAGGACGCGACTACTCGATCAGCGCCGCGCGCGGGCGCTGGCTCGAGCACGAAGGTGTGAAGGTGATGCCGACTTACCACCCCGCCTATCTGCTGCGAACTCCGGCTGCGAAAAAAGACGTGTGGCAGGACATGAAGCTGGTGATGGCCGAGCTGGGAATCACATAGAAGACCCCAACCAGCAGCAGCACCAGCATCGTGACCGCAGTCACGGCGCGGCCGGCGATGAATGCGCGCGGCCGGAACGTCACGGCCAGATGATGCGGTCCCGAGCCGAGGCGCACGGCGAGGAGGGAATCGTTCGCAGGGGAGATCGGCAGATCGCGTCCTCCTTCGCGCACGCGCCAGCCGCGCCATCCGTTCTCGGAGAGAAACAGCCATCCGGGCTCGCGCATCGAGACATCGACGGTGAGATCTGCGCCACGCCGCGCGATGCGGACGTCGCCGCTTCCGTTCGTCATCGTCGCTTCGCGGCCGCTCTCGACCCATCCCTCCGCAGCGAAGTCGCGGCATGACGCCACGCCCTGAAGCGCCTTCGCCCTTGACGTGAGGTGGATGACGCGAGGCAGGAAGGCTCGCGGCAGCACATGCTCGTTCTCGAAGAGCTCGAACCCGCTGCCGTTCGCGGCCGCATGCCATCCCTCCGGCGGAGCACTGCGCGGCGGCGCCAGCGCATAGCGGACATTCAACAGCGACAGCATCGGAGCCGACAGATCCATCACGCGATTCGACCAGACCGGCTGCGGCACCGACCAGAGCGCCTGCGTCTCCGCCACCCGCGGATGCATCATCGCTTCATAGCCCCGCACGTCTTCGAGTCCGTAATGTGCGGCGATGTTCGGCGGCAGCATCACATCGAGAGCGACGATGCGGAAGACGTCGTTGCGCTGCGCGAGCTGATCGAGCGCGGCGATGTGCGGATACCACGCGCGCTCCGGCAGCGACGGCTGGAGCATCGCATCTTCGCTGGCGCGCTGCACGAGGAGGATGGCGATCAGGGCGATGACCGCATGCCTGCGCGGCCGCACCGCGAGTGCGATTCCTGCGGCGAGCGCGAGCGGCAGGAGCATCCGCACCGCCTGAATCCGCACGAAACTGTTCGACAGCGCAGCCGCCTCGATCGCTGGCCGCGCGAGTACGAACGCGATCGCGAAGACGAACGCGGTCAGGCCGAAGAGGAGCGCGAGCACATGCCGCCGCTCCTTGCGGAATTCTTCCAATCCGATGCCCGCGAGCGCGCAGACGCTGAGCGCCGCAAACCACAACATCCGCTCATTGATCGCGATCGAGAATCCCGGCAGGAGCTCGAGTACATCCGCGACGCCCGGGGCCTTCACCCCTGCCGCGATTCCGAATGCCGCCGCTGCCGCGAAGAACCAGCGCCTTCGATCGCGTGCGAAGACGAGTGCGTAGATCGCCGGCGCAAAGAGCAGCGTGCCCGCGTAGGAGGTCGAGAACCATCCGTGCGACGTGCCGCTCTCGTGCGTCGCGGGCTCGCCATGCGCCCCTTCGAGAAAGGGGAGCAGATTCACGCGCAGCCGATGCGAGAGCTCGGCAGGTCCCGCCGAGGCTTTCCGGTCCGCGGCCCGCTCGGCGAGGTCGCGCGTCTGTTCGAGCGTATCCAGAACGGGGAAGAGATAGATCGCGGAGATGAGCAGCGTCGCAGCTCCCGCGGCGAGTCCGGCGACGATCGCCTTCCCATCGCGACGCGGCAGCCACTCGAAGAAGAAGAACGCAGTTGCGAGTGCGACGACGTGCAGCGTCGTCTCAGGATGGCCGGACATGAGGAGCAGCAGCAGTGCGGCGGTCAGCAGCAGCAGTGTGCGGCGTGCTGGTCTTCGCGCGACGCGGCCCGCGGCCGCAAGGACGAGCGGCGCGACGGAGACCGACATCCCGTGCGCGGTGCCTGCGAAGGAGACGAGATACGTCGCCGTCATCCACGCCGCTGCTCCGAAGATGGCGGCGAGCTCGTCGACGTTGAGATCGCGCAGCAGAATGAACATCGACAGAGCGGCGAGCAGGTAGAGCATCGACGCCGTGAACGCCGGTTCTGCTTCGGGCGGCAACAGCAAGCCTGCGATCGTGACGGGATGGAATGGCGCGACCTGCGCCGCGCCGAGCAGAGGATGTCCGCCGAGATCGAAGCGATTCCAGAGCGGCCACTGACGGTGCCGCAGTGCGTCGCGCAGCGCTTCTCGCCATGGAAGGAACTGTGAGAAGACATCCGACGCCGTCGGGTTGAGCACGCGGGTGACACCGGCCTGCTCGGCGAGTGAAGCGAGTGGCTCGCTCGTGTAGGCGATGTCGATCGGCGCGTAGAGACCGCCTGTGAGCAGCGCGCGTCCCGTCAGGCAGAGAGGAAGGAGCGCGAGCACCGCGAGCACACGCCGCGACGTCGGGAGGAATCGGCGGAGTATGAGAATCGCAACCGCGGCCGTGACGGCATAGAGGGACGCACTCATGAGGGTGGCGGACCGCGACGTATTGTACGCTGCGGATGTGAAGCGTTTTCTCCTCGCGATCGCGATGCTGGCCGCGCTGCGCATCGATGCGGCCTACGTTTCGAACAGCGCGTTCCTTCCTGCGTACGGGCGAGGTCCCGGTGCCGAGGGGCGGGTCTTCGATTCTGAACTGACGCTGATCAATCCCGGCGCGTCGCCGGTCGCCGTACGGCTCATGTTCCTTCGCGCAGGACAACCGAACCCGCGTCCCTTCGAATCGCGGCTCGTGCTCGGCGCGATGGAAACCCGCATCGTGCCATCGGCAACGGCCGCGATGACGGGAGAAGAGTCCGCGAGCGGCGCGCTGCGCATCGAGGCTGCTGCGCCGGTCATCGCCCACGCGCGTCTCTACAGCCTCGCGCAGGGCGCCGGGCTTGCGCAGAGCGTCGCGTCTTCATTCAACGCGATTCCGTCGCAGTTCGCGGCGGGCATCGGCGAGACGGCGTACGTACCCGGATTCGTCGAAGCGCCGGGATTCCGAAGCAGAGTCTTCATGGTGGAGACCACCGGCACGCCGCTCGTGTTCATCGCTTCGCTGCTCGATCCCTCCGGTTCCGTCCTCGCAAGAAAGCGCGAATACCTCGGCGGCTTCGAGCAGCGCTCGTTCGATCCGGCGGCAGAATTTCCGGACGTTCACGGGCAGGCGGTGCTGCGTCTGCAGGGATTGAGCGGCAACGGCCGTGTGATCGCCGGAGCGGTACGCATCGCGAACGGTACGCAGGATGGAACGGCCTACGAGATGAGCTTCGAGACGGCGCCGCGCTGGCGGATCCCATCGGGCGAGATCGCGGCATACATCGTCGCCGGTCTCGCAATCGTCGGAGCCGTGGCGTACCGCCGTCTCCGGTGAGCAAAGCGAATAGACTCCGCGCGATGGTGCATGGGATCTCCGCCTTCGCTGAAGTCGCCGTTCCTGTCGCGGTGCACGGAAGCTTTACCTATTCGATTCCCGCCGATCTGCGCGATGCCGTCCGCCTCGGCTCTCGCGTGGAAGTGCCGCTGGGAACGAAGCGCACCACAGGCTTCGTCATCGGACTGATCGACAGCGCGGACGACCCTGAGAAGCTGAAGCCGATCCGCGCCGTGCTCGACGATGACGAGCCCGCGCTGACGCCGGAGATCATCGAGCTCTGCCGGTGGGCCGCTGATTACTACATTGCTCCGATCGGCGAAATGCTTCGCGTCGCGCTGCCGGCGAACATGTCGGCGCGAGGGCGGCGCGAGGTCCATCTCATCGCCGATGATCCTGCGCGGACGCTCGAAGGGGACCGCGCGCTGATTGAAGAACTGCAGCGGAGGCCGCTCCCGCTCGCGACCCTGTTCGATGAGATGCGCGTCACGCGCTCGGCGATCGAGCGGCTGAAAGATGCCGGGATCATCGGCGTTCGCGACCGGCTGCAGGACGCGAAGGGGGTCCGCTACGACCGCTTCGTGATTCTCGACGCTGCGCCGGGCGAATTGAAAGGGAAACAGCTCGAGGCCGTTCAACTGCTCCAGGCGCACGGCGGCGAGATGTCTGTCCGCGCGCTCGAGCACGCAGGCATCGGCGCATCGACGTTGTCCGCGCTGGCGAAGAAATCGATCATCCGCATCGAGCGCCGCGCGCGCCGGCATACGCTCGACGCTTTTCTTGCCGGACTCGATACCGCATCGCTCGGCGAGATCCGCTACTCGAGCGAACAACGCGCCGCGATCGAGAGTGTGAGAAGCGTGCTCGGCACCTTCGCCCCGTTTCTTCTCGAAGGGGTGACCGGCAGCGGCAAGACCGAGGTGTACATCGAGTTGATGCGGGAGGTGGTGAAGCGGGGAGAGCAGGCACTCCTGCTCGTGCCGGAGATCTCGCTGACGCCGGTGTTCGCGGCGCGGCTGAAGGAACGATTCGGCGAGCGCATCGCGATTCTGCACAGCAGCCTCTCGCCGAGCGAGCGTTACGATCAGTGGTGGCGCACGCGGCGCGGTGAAGTCGATGTCGCGATCGGTCCGCGCTCCGCGCTCTTCACGCCATTTCCGCGGCTCGGCCTGATCGTCGTCGATGAAGAAGGCGACGGCGCGTACAAACAGGAGGAGACGCCGCGCTACAACGCGCGCGATCTCGCCGTCGTCCGCGCGCAATTCCGCAAGATTCCGGTCGTTCTCGGCTCCGCGACTCCTTCGCTCGAAACGCGCGAGAACGCCGCGCGTGGGAAATACACGCTGCTGCGTATGGCGAGCCGCGTCGAGGCGCGGCCGTTGCCCGACGTCGAAGTCATCGACCTGCGCAAGGAGAAAGGGGAGAAGGAAGACCGCGGATTCGTGATCTTCAGCTCGCGCATGCGCGAGCAGTTGCGCGCGACGTTCGGCGCGGGCGAGCAGGCGATCATCCTCATCAATCGCCGGGGCTACGCGCCATTCCTCCTCTGCCGCGAATGCGGCCATGAGTATCGCTGCCGCGACTGCAGCGTGACTCTCACGGTGCATCGCCGCGAGGAGCTGCTCATCTGTCACTACTGCGGCCTGCGCATGCGGATTCCGCAGCGCTGTTCGCTCTGCAACGGAGAGGTGCTGCAGCCGGTCGGGTTCGGAACGGAGAAAGTGGAAGAGCGCTTTCGCCGCGAGTTTCCGGAGATCGCCGTCGAAGTCCTCGATCGCGACTCAACGCGAAAAAAGGGCGAGCTCGTTCGCATTCTCGATCGGTTCCGCACGCAGCAGACGCAGGCGCTGATCGGCACGCAGATGCTGAGCAAAGGACATCATTTCCCGAACGTCACGCTCACCTGCGTGCTGAACGCCGACTCGATTCTCGGCTATCCCGATTTCCGATCCGCGGAGAAGACGTTCTATCTGCTCACGCAGGTCGCAGGCCGTTCCGGCCGAGGCGAGCTGCGGGGCAAGGTCGTCATCCAGACAGCGTTTCCGCAGCACTACGCGATTCAACACGCGGTGCATCACGACTACGAGGCGTTCTTCGAATCGGAGATCCAGTTTCGCCGCACGTTTCACTATCCGCCGCTGAGCGCGATGATCGCTATCCTGTTTCGCGGAGAGAAACTGACGGACGTGGAGCGCGCCGCGCTCGACAGCGGAAAGCGGATCGAGGAAAAGGTCGCGCCGTTGACCGGCGTCAGGATTCAAGGCCCCGCACCCGCGCCACTCTCGCGCATCAAAGGCGTGTGGAGGTATCAGATCCTGGTGCGTGCACCGCAGCGCGTCGCGTTGCGCAAGGCGGTCGAAGCGGCGATGTCCGGGCGAAGGTGGAAGGGTGTCGACGTAGCGATCGACGTCGATCCGCTCAACATGCTGTAGACGGCGTCCCCTCGCGCAACGCGGGGAGAGGGGCCAGAGGTGAGGGGCTCAGAAGCTTTTCCCATACCGCAGGATCCACTTCCGAAACCTTCTCCGTGGCTTTCGCGACACATTGCAGTACGACGAGGAGCCCCGCGTACACCGGCTCCGCCTTCGAGCGGTCATGCGTCTGCACCGGGTAGCGCCGGTTGAACACAGATGCGTCGAGCGTTCGGAGGCAGCTCGTCGCGTGATTCAGCGCCCAGGGGATGTGGATCCCGAGATCCGCAGGGATGTGCGTGTTGCGAATGTGTTTCGCAAGATCGGCAAGCCGATCGAGCGCGCGGCAGAGCGATTGGAGCTCGTGCTCGACCGCGGGATAGCGCGGATCTGCTGAAGGAAGGTCCGCCACGGACGCCCAGAGGATGTCGACACGATGGCGGACATCGACGTCGAGCTTGCGGATGATCCACTCCAGGGAGGGGACGTGGCGCATGATCTCGTTCGCACTCCACGTCTCGAGGTGGGCGGATCGGTCGGGATGCTGGTCGGTCGTTGCTTCGGTCGCGGTCATCTGTTACGGTCACGCACCATGAACGGCGATCCGATGCAGTTCGAAGAGCCGATCGTTCGGTTGCGGCGGCAAATTGAAGAGCTTTCGGCGATGGAAGCTGAGCCCGCAAGGCAAGCCGAGATCGCCGAGCTCCAGCAGAAGCTTACCAAAGTCTCGTCCGAGATTTACGGCAACCTGACGCCCTGGCAGAAGACTCTGGTTGCGCGCCACCCGCAGCGGCCGTATACGCTCGATTTCATCGCGCTTCTCTTCGAAGAGTGGAGCGAGATTCATGGCGACCGAAAGTTCGCGGATGACCCTGCCGTCGTCACCGGCTTCGCGCGCTTCCGCGGCCAGCCCTGCTGCGTTGTCGGGCATCAGAAGGGGCGGAACACCAAAGAGAAGATCTTCCGCAACTTCGGCCAGCCGCGGCCCGAGGGTTTCCGCAAGGCGCTGCGGGCGATGAAGATGGCGGAGAAGTTCCATCTGCCGATCTTCAGCTTCATCGACACGCAGGGCGCCTACCCCGGCGTCGGTGCGGAAGAGCGCGGACAGGCCGAGGCGATCGCGGTGAACCTGAGGGAGATGGCGGCGTTGCAGACGCCGCTCATCGTGACGGTGATCGGCGAGGGCGGAAGCGGCGGCGCACTCGCGCTCGGCGTGGGAGACCGCGTGTTCATGCTCGAGCATGCCGTCTACTCGGTCATCTCGCCCGAAGGCTGCGCGGCGATTCTCTGGAAGAGCGCCGCAAATGCGCCCGATGCAGCGGCCGCGATGAAGATCACAGCGGCCGATCTGAAGAAACACGGCATCATCGACGAAATCGTTCCCGAGCCAGCCGGCGGCGCGCACGCCGATCCACCGCACGCCGCGGAGATCCTCGCGCCGTATCTCGAGAAGGCGCTGAAGGAACTGCAGAAGACGAAGGGTTCTCTACTCCCTGAAGAGCGATACAAGAAGTTCAGGAAGATGGGGTACTTTGAGAAGTGACGAGTGACGAGTGAACAGTGATGAGTCGGCAAGAAATCACTCTTCACTCGTCACTCTTCACTCGTCACTGACCCATGATCTTCGACCGCTGGCGACTGGCTGAGGAGACGGCCGACCTTCCGCTCCCCATTGCGAATGACGCTCTTCGCTGGATTGCGATTCGCCGCGGCGTCACCGACTCCGATTCGTATCGCCGCTTCATCGCGCCCGTCATCGGCGATCTGCACGACCCCTCGACGATTCACGGCATCTCCGAGGCGTGCGAGCGCATCGGGCGCGCGGTGCGCGATGGCGAGACCATTCTCATCTACGGCGACTACGACGTCGATGGAGTCACGTCCATCGTGCTGCTGCAGACCGTGCTGCGCTCGATCGGTGCGACCGTCGACTTCGTCGTGCCGCATCGCCTCGTCGACGGCTACGGGCTGAAGATCGAAGTCATCGAGCGCGTCCTCGCCGACCGCAACGTGAAGCTCGTCATCACCGTCGACTGCGGCATCACTTCGGTCGAGCCTGTGCGGCTCGCGATCGATCGCGGCATCGACGTCATCATCACCGATCATCATCTGCCGCCGGGCGAATTGCCGGAGGCGGCCGCCGTTCTCAATCCGCGCCAGCCGGGCTGCGAATATCCGTTCAAGGATCTCGCCGGTGTCGGAGTCGCCTTCAAGCTTTGCTGCGAACTGATCCGGCGGCATGAGAAGAAGATCTCGATCGATTCGCTGCTGAAGATCGCCGCGATCGGCACGATCGCCGACGTCGCTCCTCTCATCGGCGAGAACCGCACCATCGCCCGCCTCGGCCTCCTCGGTCTCGCCGATCCGCGGAATCCAGGCTTGCGCGCGCTGATCCGGCGCGTCGGACTCCTTGGCCGTCCTCTACGGTCTGTAGACATCGGCTTCAAGATCGGGCCGCGCATCAATGCAGCAGGACGCCTGGCGTCCGCAAATACCGCGATCGATCTCTTTCACACGCGCGATGAGGATTCGGCGTGGGCGATCTGCGCCGAGCTCGATCGGATGAACTCCGAGCGGCAGATGATCGAGCAGCAGGTGCGCGCCGCGGCAGAAGAGCAGATCCCGGCAAGCCATCGCGAGCGAAGCGCGCGATCCGCGGAAGCGAACGTGCTGATCCTCGCCGGCGAGGGGTGGCACAAGGGCGTCGTCGGTCTGACGGCGGGGCGCATCGCGCAGAAATATCATCGCCCTACGCTCGTGATGACGATCGAGGAGGGCCGCTGCACGGGCTCCGCACGTTCGATATCGACAGTCAACCTGCACGAGCAACTCGAGCGAGTCGCCGATCTCTTCACGCATTTCGGAGGACATGAATTCGCCTGCGGCTTTTCGCTCGAGCGCCGCAACCTCGAGGAACTGCGCGGCCGGCTGCAGAAGAATTTCGCGGCGCTCGATCCATCGCTGTTCGTGCGCGAGGCGCATGTCGATGCGGTGCTCACGCTCAGCGAAATCGATCGCGCGTTCGTCGAAACGCATGAGACGCTGCAGCCGTTCGGCGCCGGCAATCCGCAGCCGCTGTTTCAGACGAACCGTGTGACCGTGATTTCGTCGCGCGCATTCGCGGAGGATTGCTGCGAGCTCGTCCTCGATGACGGCAGTGCGCGATTCCCGGCGGTCGTCTGGTCCTCGGTCAAAGAGCTCGCCGCAGTGGTTGCGCAGCAGCCATCGGATGTGCTCTTTCAGATCGAGCCCGACCGTTACGCGGCGACGGGCGCCAAGCTGACGCTGGTCGACGCGCGGCACACGGCGTAGAACCGGCACTCAGGTTGTTCTGCGCGGAATGTCCAACGTGCAGAAGTAGTTGCGAAGCGCGTGCAACGCACCATTCGCATTCTGAAGATCGCGCTTCCGATCGCGTTCTTCGGATTCGTTCTGCTGATCGTCGTCAGCTTCAATCGCGTCCGGCCGAAGGACAAGCCTTCGAGCGATCCGGTCGCGCCGACGATTCCGGGCCAGAAGCCCCACGCGGAGTCGAAGCAATTCGACGATACGCAGACGATCGCAGGCCGCGTCGCCATGCACATTCACGCCAGCCGCGTCGTCGCTTATCCCTCGGGCTGGAACACGCTCGACAACGTGCAGCTCACCGTCTACCGCCCCACCGGCCTGCAGTACGACATCGTCTGTCCCAGCGCTCAGTTCAACTCGAACACGAAGGAAGCCGATCTCAAAGGCGGCGTCCAGCTCCGCTCGAGCGATGGCGTCGAAGTGAAGACCGCAGAGATGCATTACGACGGCAACCGGCTCACCAACAAGATCCCCGTGCAATTCAAGATCGACCGCTGGACCGGCAACGCCGGCTCGCTCGACATGGATGTCCCGGCCGAGACTCTCCGCCTCTACGCAAAGATGCACGCGACGATGAAGCCGGAGACGCCGCAGGAAGCGCCGATGACGATCGCTGCGGAAGAGGGAACGTTCCGCCGCAAAGAGAACGACGTGACGTTCCAGCAGGACGTCGTCGTCACTCGCGCCGCGGACAAGCTCACGTGCGATCACAGCGTCGGCCGCTTCACCGTCGACCGCAAGCGCCTCATGGCGCTCGAAGGAAACGGGCATGTCTTCATGTCCATGTCCTCCATGACCAATCCGGGCGAAGACCTCGGCGGCCGGAAGGAAGTGACGTGCGAGCGCTTCAACAGCGAGCTGGGTCCCGACGGCCAGATCAACGCGATCAACGCGTTCGGGGACGCAGGAGTCGCGCATGCGGTGATCGAAGGAACGCCGAAGCGCAACCTCACCGCGAATCGATTCCGGGTCGCGCTCGTGAATCGTGCAGTGAACGAGCTCAAGGCAGAAGACCACGTGATCATGCACGAGCTCGGGCCGGTGCCGCGTCAGGTCAACGGCGATCACCTGACGGTGCTCTTCGATCCGGCGACGCACAAGGCGACGACATCGATCATCGAAGGCAACTTCAAGTACCACGATCCGAAGAATGACGCGACGGCGATGCGAGCGAACTACGACGTCGTCAACGATCGCGTGCTGCTGACCGCCGAGCAGGGCTTCGATCCGACCGTCGTGTCGGACGGCAACACGCTCAAGGCGAAGCAGCTCGAGTTCTCGCCGAAGGCGCAGACGGCGAAAGGGACGGGCGATGTCATCGCGCAACTCGCGTCGAAAGCGGGAGAGAAGGAGACAGGTGCCGGCGTCTTCACGGGCAACAAGCCGGTCTTCGTGAACTCCGACACGCTGCTGATGCGGCAGGCGAACAAGGTCGCCGTCTTCAGCGGCAACGTGCGCTCCTGGCAGGATGCGAACGTGGTGCTCTCGCAGGAGATGCAGGTGCAGAACGGCGGCGAGACGATCAATGCGCGCGGCAACGTGCGGATGACGCTCTATCAGGAGAGCGATACGGCGCACCGCTCGCCGACGTTCACGGAGAGCGATCAATTGATCGCGCACAAGAACGAAAGACGTGTGGATCTGATCGGCAATGTGAAGATGCGCGACGATCAGCACACGATGACCAGCGAGAAGTCGGCGTTCTTCTTCGATGCGAACAAGAAGCTCGATCACGTCGAATCGGAAGGAAAAGTCGTGCTGGTCGAGAAGCAGACGGGCCGGAAGGGGAGCGGCGACAAGGCGCTCTATCAGGTCCAGCGTCATCTCGCATTTCTCACCGGGAAGCCGGCGACGGCGACGGACCCGAGCGGCACACTCACCGGCGAGCAGATCAAATTCGATCTCGCGCGCAACAAGGTGGAAGTGGTGTCGCCGGGATCGCAGACGTCGGGAAGCTACAAGCCGAAGCAATAGGACGGATGGGACGGATGAGACGGATGGGAAGTCTCCCCATCCGTCTCATCCGTCCCATCCGTCTCATCGGTCCCATACTCCCATCGCTATACAATCCGCGCCGTGACTACGGAACCGATCGCGAACCCTCTTCGCCTCGCTGCGACCCATCTCGTGAAGGTCTACAAAGGCCGCCGTGTCGTCCGCGATGTCTCCGTCGAAATCAAGCAGGGTGAGATCGTCGGACTCCTCGGGCCCAACGGTGCGGGCAAGACGACGACGTTCTACATGATCGTGGGACTCGTCCGCCCCGACGATGGCCGCGTGACGCTGGGCGAGGAAGACATCACGGAGACGCCGATGTATCTCCGCGCGCAGAAGGGGATCAGCTATCTGCCGCAGGAAGCGTCGGTGTTTCGCAAGCTGACGGTGGAAGAGAATCTTCTCTCGGTGTTCGAGACGATGAATCTTCCGCTGGCGGAACGGCAGGCGCGGACGAATCAACTCCTCGAAGAATTCGGAGTGACGCACATCGCGAGGAACCGTGCATTCTCACTTTCGGGAGGGGAGAGGCGGCGGGTGGAGATCGCGAGAAGCCTGGCAATCAACCCGGCATTCATCTTGCTAGATGAGCCATTTGCAGGAATCGATCCAATCGCTGTCTTTGAGATTCAGCGAATCGTTTCCCAACTTCGGGCGCGAGGCATCGGAATCTTGATCACAGATCACAACGTACGGGAAACATTGAAGATCACCGATCGCGCCTATATCATCAAAGAGGGTGAAATCTTTCGACAGGGCGTACCAGAAAGTCTCTCGGCAGATGCGGAGGTCCGGCGAATTTACCTGGGCGAGTCATTCAATTTGAGCTGACCGAGAACGCTGTCATCGCTGTCGAATCCGGACCATGGCCTTAGAACAGAAATTACACCTCAAGCTCTCGCAGAAGCTGATCATGACGCCTTCGCTGCAGCAGGCGATCAAGCTGCTGCAGCTATCGAAACTCGAGCTCCAGGAAGTGCTCAATCAGGAGCTCCTCGAGAATCCGCTCCTCGACGAAACACAGGAAGAAACCAAGCAGGAAGAAGCGGAGAGCGACGCGCAGGAAACCAAGACACAGACGGAAGAAGAGGCGAAAGCGGCGGAGCCGCAGAAGGAAAAAGAGAAGGACTCGTTCGACGAGATCGACTACGACGCCTACTTCCAGGACTACATCGAGTACGGCTACAACCCGCGCGGGATGGGAGAAGAACATGAAGAGTTCCCCATCGAGAACACGCTGACGCGCCCGCCGAATCTCACCGATCACCTCACGTGGCAGCTCAGCATGAGCGACGCGTCGCCGCGCATCAAGGACGTCGGCCACTTCATCATCGGCAACATCGATGAAGACGGCTATCTCCGCGCCTCGACCGAAGAGATCATGGCGGCGGGGCCCTACGAAGAGAAGGAAGTCGAGGATGCGATCGCGGTAGTGCAGGCGCTCGATCCGATCGGCGTCGGCGCGCGTGATCTGCGCGAGTGCCTGCTGCTGCAGCTCGATTTTCTGGAGATCGACAATCCTCTCGTCGAGACGATCGTGCGCGATCACTGGGACGAGTTCATGCAGCGCCGCTTCGTGCAGCTCTCGAAGACGCTGAACATCGACATGAAGTCGCTGGAAGGCATCGTCGAGGTGATCAAGCACCTCGATCCGAAGCCGGGCCGCAAGTACTCCAACGAGCGCGCGATCTACGTCGAGCCCGACGTCTACGTGCACAAGGTCGGCGACGAATACATCATCGTGCTGAACGAGGACGGCATGCCGAAGCTGCGCATCAACGCGAGCTACCGGTCGATGCTGAACTCCATGGACACGAAGTCCGACGGAGAGACCGTCAACTACATCAAGGACAAGATCCGCTCGGCGGTCTGGCTGATCAAATCACTCGATCAGCGGCAGCGGACGATCTACAAGGTCGCCGAGTCGATCGTCAAACATCAGCGCGAGTTCCTCGAGCATGGGATCGATCATCTGCGCCCGCTCGTTCTGCGCGATGTCGCCGACGACATTCAGATGCACGAGTCGACCGTGTCGCGCGTCGTTTCCAACAAGTACATGCACACGCCGCGCGGGCTGTTTCTAATGAAGTATTTCTTCCACAGCGGCATCGACTCCGATACGGGCGAAGACATTTCTTCTCTTACAGTTAAGAAGAAGATCAAGAGTTATATTGACGCCGAGGATCCGAGAAAGCCCCTCTCGGATTCCAAGATCATGAAGATTTTGAACGACGAGGGGATTAACATAGCTCGCAGGACCGTGGCCAAATACCGTGACGAGCTGAACATCCCGTCGTCGACGGATCGCAAGCAAATCTTCTGATGCGTACGTCAATCCACCGAGCGAAGGTTTCCTTCGCAACGACTAAGTGAGGTGTCTTCATGGCAACGGGCATCATTGGCCGTAATTTCGAAGTCACTCCCGACATCCGCGATCTCATCAACAAGAAGCTGGCGAAAGTAGGCGAGCGTCTCTTCGACGACGTCATCGAGACGCGCGTCATGCTTCAGGTGGAGAAGTACCGCAACATCTGCGAGATTCTCGTCGTCGGCAAGGACCACGATGTGAAGACGGTCCAGGAGTCCGACGAGTCGATGCAGGATGCGATCAACCAGGCGCTCGACCACCTGAAGCGCCAGGCGCAGAAGAACCGCAAGAAGATCCGCGATCACCACCGCAAGGACGGCAACGGCCGCAAAGTCGAAGTGAGCGAGTGGGCCGTGCAGGTTCTCGAGCCGGGCAAATTGCGCGAGGCGAACGGCGGAGGGCAGAACCGCCCCCGCATCATCAAGACGAACAACCTGCCCATCCGCCCGATGTCGATCGAAGAGGCCGCGCTGCGCCTCGATGATTCGAAGAACGAGTTCATCGTCTTCCGCGATCTCGACACCGACAAGATCTCCGTGATCTACAAGCGCCGCGACAACAACATCGGACTCATCGCTCCCGAAATCTGATCGTCGACCCCTCGTTCCCTCTCCCGCCCAGGGGGAGGGAACGAGAGCGGGTCACGCGTACAACTGCAGGCCATCTCCGGCCAACTCTCTGAAATCGAGATCGCTTGACCAGAGTGCCACTCCGGCGGTAATCGCGGTGGCCGCGATTACCGCATCGCCAGCACCAAGACGCTGATGGCCCGCGAGTAATCTTGCCGCGAGCTCATATGCGGCCCGCGGCGTTTCGAGGAAGGGGTATGCGCCCAGTAATTCCGCGTAACTTCCTCGCAGGGCGTCGTCGCGAAATCCCCCCAGGAACTCGACCCAGATGTGCCCGCAGACCGCGGCTTCGTTCCTCGCGGCGAGCATCCAGATTTTCTGGCCAATCTCGGCGTTCCGCTTGCGGAACAGTGCAATCCAAATGCTCGTATCTACGAGGACCACTGCCGCTTTCTCCGCTGGCTCTTCACCTGCCGGTAGGAGTGGGGCGTCTTCTGCATGAAGAGCGACTCGAGGAGGGCTAATCGCTTCCTGAGGTCCACGTAGTCGCGCAACGAGGTCACAATCGCTTCGCTGTAGCCATCTTTTCCGCTGAGCCTCCGAGCCTCCCGCAGGAGATCCTCCCCGATCGTAATCGTCGTTCTCATGATGCAAGAGTGTTCCTGTCTTGATGCAGTTGTCAAGCAAATATGCATACAACTGGCGGGCTTCGACTATCGGGGAAACCGTTTGTTAAACTATTGATATTGCGTGTCTTGTTACTGGTACGACCTTCGCAGATATCAAACGCAGGAGGTCACAACCATGAAAACCAAACTTCCTGCAATCGCTCTCATCGGCGCACTCATGCTGCCGGCCTCGAGCGTCTTTGCGAATGACTGGTCGAAGCACAAGAGCCGCACGCGCGGCACCACGATCGGTGCCGTGGCTGGCGCAGTCGTCGGTGGTCCGGCAGGAGCGGTCGTCGGCGGCGCGGTGGGCAACGGCGTACAGAGCCTGAGACACCACCGCACGCATCACGCGTATCGACATCACCGCCATCACCGCGGTTAACACGCAGTCACACCGCGAGCCCGCGCACGCGCGGGCCCGCGGCCCAAGTACAATCAACTCGTGCCGTCTGAGGAAGACTACGTACAAACCACGGTCCGCGCGCTGCTGACGACGGAGCTCGACGATCTCGCGCTCAAGCTCATCACCGGCGACGACGGTCTCGACCGCATCATCATGCGGCCGCGCGTGCAGAAGCCCGGCCTCGCGTTCGCCGGCTACTACGAGTACATCAAGCCGTGGCGCGTGCAGATCATCGGCGAGTCCGAGATCAAGTATCTGCAGTCGCTGCCGCCCCGGCTGCGCGAGAAGCGCGTACGCGATGTCACGGCCCTCGATGTCTCCTGCTTCATCGTCACCAAAGGGATCGCGCCGCTCGAGGAGTTCCGCCACGAGTGCGAGAAGCGCAGCGTGCCGCTGTTGTCGACGCCGAACATGTCGTCCACGTCGATCACGCGCGTCTCATACATCCTCGAAGAGACGATGGCGCCGCGCATCACGATGCACTCCGGTCTCCTCGACGTCTACGGCATCGGCGTTCTCCTCCTCGGCGACAGCGGCATCGGCAAGAGCGAGTGCGCGCTCGATCTCGTTTATCGCGGTCACCGGCTGATCGCCGACGATATGGTCGTCATCAAGCGCCATCCCAACGACGTCCTTCTCGGTTACTCGAACGATCTGCTGCGGCACCACATGGAGCTGCGCGGAATCGGCATCATCGACATCAAGGATCTCTTCGGCGTTGCGTCGACGCGCGACGTGAAGCCGATCGATCTCGTGGTGAAGCTCGAGAAGTGGGTCGAGGGGACCGAATACGATCGGCTCGGCATCGCCGGCGAGACGTTCGAGATGCTGAACGTGCAGAAGCCCTATGTTCGTCTGCCGGTCGCCTCGGGACGCAATCTCGCGCTGCTCGTGGAGATCGCCGCGCGCAATCACCTGATGAAGCTGCAGGGCTACGATTCCGCACGCGCCTTCGCGCAGAAGATCGACGAGCACATTGCGGCGCAGGCCAACGGCGCGTCGGAACAACTTCCGCAAGTCACGCGGGATGCTGCCGCGAGCTCCGAGCTCCGCAGCAACACGACGCGCATGATGATGAATCCCGATACGTTGAACCGGCTGCGGAGACAGCGATGACTCGCACCGCAGACCGCTGCCTCCCGATATGAAGGCGCCCGAATATCTCGTGATCATCACCGGGCTCTCGGGCTCGGGCAAGTCGTACGTCCAGTCGACGCTGGAGGATCTCGGCTTCTACTGCAGCGACAATCTGCCGATTGCGCTGATCGAACCCTTTCTCGAAGAGGTGGCGACGCACGAGAAGGCGAACCGCGTCGGAATCGTCGTCGACGTGCGCACGCATGACTTCGCGACGATCTTTCCGCAGTTCTATCGCGAACGGATCCAGAGTGTCGTTCCGAATGTCGTGCTGATCTTCCTGGAGGCAAGCGACGAGGTTCTTGCCCGGCGTTACTCCGAGACGCGCCGGCCGCATCCGCTGGCGAAGGACCTGCCGATCATCGAAGCGATTCAGCGCGAGCGGACGGCCCTCGCCGAAGTGAAGGCGCTGGCGAACATGGTCGTCGACACGTCACAGTTCTCGGTGCATGAGCTGAAGGCCGAGGTGATGAAGCGGTTCCGGTTGTCGGGGTACGAAGTGACGATGCTCGTCACCATCATTTCGTTCGGCTTCAAGTATTCGATGCCGTACAACCTCGATCTGCTCTTCGACGTCCGCTTCCTCCCGAATCCACACTTCGTAGAGGAGCTCCGTCCGCTGACCGGGTTGGATGAGGGAGTCATCGAGTATCTCCGCCGGCAGCCCGACTACGAAACGTTCTACTCGCGGCTGCTGGACTTCGTGAAGTACCTCCTGCCCGAGTACAGGAAAGAGATGAAGAGCTATCTGACGATCGGAGTTGGATGCACGGGTGGGAAGCATCGATCCGTCGCGGTGGGGCAGCGGCTGGCCGATGATCTCGCGGAGGCGGGATATCTGATCGAGGTCGTGCACCGGGACTGCCGGCGCTAGTGCTCGATGTGCGGACGGGGGCGTCCGCACTCCACCCGGAGGCCCCGGCACCCTTGTATGATTCCCTCGGCAATTCGGAGGTCCAGGACTTGATCGGAGCACTCATCGTCACGCACGGCCAGCTCGCCAATGAGCTTCTCAGCGCGGCGCAAAGAATCGAAGCAACTGTCACCGGGATCGAGGCAGTCCCGCTCGAATGGAACGACACGGTGGACGAAGCGCGCGAGAAGATCCGCCAGGCGCTCGACCGAATCGGTCCGGAGCGCGGCGTCATCATCTTCACGGATATGTTCGGTGGCACGCCCAGCAACATCAGCCTCTCGTTTCTCGAACAGGGACGGGTGGAGATCGTCACGGGCGTGAACCTGCCGATGATCGTGAAGTTCGCGACGATGCAGAGCGAAGCGAAGGATGTCGCGACCCTCGCGCACGTGATCAGCGAGAAGGGCTCCAAGGCGATTCGCGTGGCCTCTGACCTCCTCGCGGCGGCCGGAGCCCGTTCGTGATCGAGCGCAACATCGAGATCAAGAACAAGCTGGGATTACACGCGCGCGCCGCGGCGAAGCTCGTGCACATCGCGGCACGGTACAAGTCGGACATCAAGATTCGCAAGGGTGACGAAGAAGTGGACGGCAAGTCGATTCTCGGCATCCTTCTGCTCGCTGCCGGGCGCGGCTCGACGATCACCGTGCGGGCGAACGGCGACGACGAGGCCGCCGCCGTCGACGCGATCCAGGAGCTGATCGACCGCAAGTTCGATGAAGTAGAATGACTTCTGTAACGCAGAACAATGAACGATGAACGATGAACACGACGGTGCCTCGTTCCTTGTTCATCGTTCGTCGTTCATCGTTCTGCCATGCTGATCGAACGGTCGAAAGCGGCATCCCAGCGCAGTGACATCCGCACCTACAAGGGCGTCGGCGTGTCGCCCGGTATCGCCATCGGCCGCGCCGTCATCATCGAGAAACGCGTCGTGCAGATCTATCGCGTTCCCATTCGCGATGAAGATGTGCCGGCCGAGGTGACGAGGTTTCTCGAATCGCTGGAGAAGACGCGCGATCAACTGCACGAGCTGAAGGCGAAAGTCAGCCGCTCGATGGGGGAGGAGTACGCGTCGATCTTCGAAGCGCACGCCATGATGGTCAGCGATCCCTCGTTCGCCGACAAGGTCGTGCAGAAGATCGAGGAAGAGCAGGTCAACGCGGAATGGGCTCTTTCCGAAGTGCAGGAGGAGCTGCAGGCGCGGTTCCAGAGCTTCGAGGAAGAGTACCTGCGCGAGCGCGTTGCGGACGTGAAGGACGTTGCGGAGCGTGTGCTGCGCAACCTGCAGGGTGTTGCACATCACGATCTCTCCGAGATCAAACACGATGTGATCATCCTCGCCGATGACCTGACGCCCTCCGATACAGTGCATTTCAACCGCCGGCCGATCGTCGGCTTCGCGACGGAGACCGGCGGGCGCACGTCGCACGTGTCGATCATCGCGAAGTCGCTCTTCATGCCTGCAGTCATCGGGGTTCCGCGGCTGACGAAGATCGTCGACAACGACGAGATGGTCATCGTCGACGGTTACGAGGGCATCGTCCTCGTCAACCCGACGCCGGCGATGATCGCCGAGTATCGCAGCCGCGTTTCGCGCCACGAAGAATCCGAGCGGAAGCTGCTCGAGAATCGCGACCTTCCGGCGACGACGAAAGACGGCCGCAGCGTCTCGCTGCAGGCGAATCTCGAGCTTCTCGAAGAGCTCGACGATGCCATCAAGTTCGGCGCGCAGGGCATCGGCCTCTACCGCTCCGAATTTCTCTACATCTCCAAGAGTCCCGATCTGCCGAACGAAGACGAACACTTCGAGGTCTATCGCCGCATCGTGGAGAAGCTCGCGCCGCAGACCTGCGTCATCCGCACCTTCGATCTCGGCGGCAAGAAGCTCGCCCGCGAAGTCATCGGCAGCAAGGAAGACAATCCGGTTCTCGGCCTGCGCGGCCTGCGTCTCTGCATGAAGCATCGCGAGATGTTCAAGACGCAGTTGCGCGCGCTCCTCCGCGCCTCGGCGTACGGCGACATGAAGATCATGTTCCCGCTCGTCTCCGGCGTTCAGGAAGTGCGTCAGGTGAAGACGTTCATCCGCGAGATCCGCGCCGAGCTCGATGCGGAAGGGAAGCCGTACAACCCCGATCTCAAGATCGGGATCATGATCGAAGTACCATCCGCGGCTCTCATCGCCGATCTGCTCGCCGAGGAGGCGGACTTCTTTGCGATCGGCACGAACGATCTCATTCAATACTCGCTCGCGATCGATCGCGCGAACGAGAACGTCAGCTATCTCTACGAGCCGCTGCATCCCGCGCTGCTGCGGCTGATCAAGAACGTGATCGACGCCGGCAAACGGGCGAACATCCCTGTCTCGATGTGCGGCGAGATGGCGTCGGATCCGATCTTCGCGATCGTTCTGCTTGGCCTCGGACTCGAGAACTTCTCGATGAATCCCTCTTCGATTCCGGTGATCAAGAACGTCGTCCGCTCCGTGCGCTACAAGGATTGCAGGCGCATCGCGGAGATGGCGCTGCAGAAGCGTACGGCGCAGGAGATCGAGGAGTTCGTCATCGAGAACGTGGCGCTCAGATTCCCGGAGGGTGTGGTGGGTAAGAACGTATGACGGATGAGCGCCTTTTCGAAATCTGCGATATCAAGCGGGTCCCGAAGCCCTGGGGTTATGAGCTGATCTTCGCGAAAACCGACCGCTACGTCGGAAAGATCCTGCACATCAATCGCGGCGAGAGCCTCAGCCTCCAGTACCACGAAATGAAAGAGGAAACCCTCTACGTTGTCGAGGGCGAGCTGTTGCTCACAGTCGAGCACGACGGCGATCGCCGCGAGCTTGCGCTGCGAAAAGGGGAAGCCTTCCACATTCCGCCGCGCATGATTCATCGGATGGTGGCGGTCGCCGACACCGATGTGGCCGAAGTGTCCACGCCGGAGTTGCATGACGTGGTCAGGCTCGAGGATCGATACGGAAGAGCGGGAACGAGCAAACCGTGATTTCAGGCAGCAGACAGCGGACAACAGGAAGCAGGAAGATCTCACTCCCCATCCTGCTGCCCGCTGCATGCTGTTTGCTGTCTCTGAGTCTCGCCGCTCAGGAAGCGCCCCCCGAACCGCCGAAGGATTCCGCTCTCGTCGCGGCAGCGAGGCGTGCGAGGGAAGGGCGCGTCGCGATTCCTCGCAAGGTGATCACGAACGCCGATGTGAAGAAGTCGAAGGGAAAACTGATCGAGCTTCCGGCGAAAGGCGCGCCGCTTCCGCCGCACGTTGCGGATGCCCGATCGACGATCGAGAAGCACGACGAGGCTTTGAAGCAAGCCGCCGCTGCGGAACGGGAACGAGCCGTGGCCGAGAAGAAGATCACCGATCTCGAGGCGGAGCTCGCGGTGATCGAGCAGAGTTACTACGACGAGAATGATCCGAGCTACCGCGATGACGTGATCCGGAAGAAGTTCCTGGAGAAAAAGCGCGAGCTCGATGCCGCACGCGCGGCAATCCCAAAATGAAAACGTTCTACATCGAAACCTGGGGCTGTCAGATGAACGACCTCGACAGCCAGCGACTCTCCGGCAGCCTCAAGCTGCGCGGGCTTCGCCGTGTCGACAGCGAGCTGGAAGCGGACATGATCCTGCTCAACACCTGCTCCATCCGCGACAAGTCCGAACAGAAGGTCTACTCCCACCTCGGCCGTCTTCGCGAGTTGAAAGAAGAGCGCAGTGAGCTGAAGATCGGCGTCTGCGGTTGTGTCGCGCAGCAGGAAGGGGAGCGGATCATCCAGCGCGCGCCGTGGGTCGATTTCGTGATGGGTCCGGGAAACGTCGGTCATCTCGATGCAGTGCTCGACCGCGAGCACGCAGTCGCCGTCGATTTTCCCGAGGACCGGCGCTACGACTCTCTGGCGATCGACCGCACGTCGCCGACCAAGGCGTGGGTCACGATCATGGAAGGCTGCAACAAGAACTGCACCTTCTGCATCGTTCCGATGACGCGCGGGCGCGAAGTCTCGCGGACCTTCGACGAGATTCTCGACGAAGTACGCGTTGCAGTTGCGAGTGGGCGGGTCGAGATCGAGTTGCTCGGCCAGACCGTGAATGCCTATCGCTGCCACAAGAGCGGGCGCGACTTCGGTGCGCTTCTCGGCGCGGTTGCGGAAGTCGAAGGCGTCGCGCGGCTTCGCTTCATGACCTCGCACCCTGCGGAAGTGAACGACTCGATGATCGCCGCGATGCGCGATCACGAGAACATTTCGCGATACCTCCATCTGCCGGTGCAGTCGGGCTCGTCGCGGATTCTGCGCCGCATGAAGCGCCTCTACACGCGCGAGCGTTATCTCGAGATCGTCGATCGCATCCGCGAGGCGATCCCGGAGATCCATTTCTCCACGGATGTGATCGTCGGGTTTCCCGGCGAGACAGAAGAGGATTTTCAGGAGACGTTGTCGCTGATCGAGCAGATTCGCTACGGCTCGCTCTTCGCGTTCAAGTATTCGCCGCGGCCGGGGACGCCGTCGCTGCGCATCGGCGAGCCGGTCGATGACGCCGTCGCGTCGGAGCGCCTCAACCGTCTCTTCGAACTGCACGAGCAGCACAAGCGGGAGCGGCTCGAATCGTATCGCGGGCGCGTGCTGCCGGTCCTCGTCGAAGGTCCGAGCAAACACGATCCTGCGATGTTCGCGGGACGGACGGATGACAACTGGGTCGTGAACTTCTCAGGCAACCCGGACACGACGCTGGGCAGCATGCTCGGCGTTCGCATCGAGTCCGCGCAGCATCACACGCTGCGCGGAGAAGCCGTCTGATTCTCTTCCCTTGATCGAAAGTGGATGTGCGGAGGTATCCTGTTTGCTGCAGGTGTCGAACAGGAATTCAAAATGACTTCTGATCTCGTACCGATGAGCATCAAGGGTCTGATGCTCGACCCGGTGTCGAACTCGCCGATCGTCGTACTCAAGGATGAGGAGGAGAAGTTCTTCCTTCCGATCTGGGTCGGCATCTTCGAGGCGAACGCGATTGCCCTGCAACTGGAGAACGTCGCGACACCGCGTCCGATGACGCACGACCTCCTCCGCAACATCATCGCCGAGCTCGATGCCCGCGTGACCCGCGTGGTGATCAACGACCTGCGCGACTCCACCTTCTTCGCGCAGATCCGCGTGATCACGGGCGGCCGGACGCTCGAGGTGGATGCGCGGCCCAGCGATGCGATCGCGCTCGCACTGCGTACGGAAGCGCCGATCTTCGTCGCGCAGACGGTGCTCGATCAGGCGCAGACGATCACGCCCGACTCCGAAGATCAGGACGAGAAGATGAAGAAGTGGTTCGACAGTCTCAGTCCGGAAGATCTCGGCAAGTACAAGATGTAAATGAAAAGGCCGCCCGGATGGGCGGCCTTTCGTTTCGTGCGTGTTGGTTCGTTTCTAGCCGAGGGAGAGGAGGACGAGGATCTCGCCCTTGCCATCCTCGAGCGGCTCGAGAGCCTTGCCGAGGATCGTGCCCGGCTGGTGGAAGTGGCGGCCGTTGACTTCGATCGGCTGCGACTTCATCGCGGTGCCGGGCTCGTCGCTCGTCACCAGGAGATCGCCGATGTGGATCGCGCCCTTCGTTGCGTCGACGCGGACACGCACGCGGCCCGAGGTCGCGACCGTGCACTTGTTGACGCCACCACGGCCGAGGATCATGCCGGGCTGCGCGGAGACGACACCTGCGATCGTCGTGTCGTACGCGACGGTCGAAGGCATGACCTGATTGTTCTTCTCGGGATTCAGAATCACGACCGTGCCTGCGGGAATCTCGTGATCAGCCTGCACCCATTCGGCGACGTCCTGTCCATACACCGCGTTGACGACCGAGGTGGCCGTGAGTGTGCCGGTGACGTTGACGTTGCCATCTTTGTCGATGAGGAACTTGGTGACGCCGTTGGCGCGGCCGAGGAAGATCGGCGCGGTGGCAACGAGATCGCCGTTGTCGGCGATCAGCGCTGCGGTGGTGAATTTCGCTTTCTGCGAGCCGGCAGAGAGAGCGAAGTAGCCGCCGATCGCGACGTCGGCTGCGTTGTTGAAGCCGTAGCCGAGGACGCCGACGTTCTTCCCGCCGCTCTTGGCGGTCTGCGCGTCGCCGACGAGACCGAAGCTGTAGTTGCCGTTTGCCGCGAATCCGACCATGCCGGCGTTGTCGCCAACGGTGGTGCCGGTGGTGACACCGAAGACACCGTAGTTACCGTTGTTGCTGACGTCGATCGAGGTGCCCTGGCCGGAGGCGCTGTTGCGGAAGCCGAGCGCCGCGGTGCTGCCCGTGCCGGTGTAGCCGGGGAAGAGCTCCACTTCGGCAGCCTGCTGAATCGAGCCGGCGGTTCCCGCCGAGTTGACCTGGCAGATCGATCCGTACTGGATGCCCGCGCCCGTGGTCAGGTTACCGAAAACCTGGAACGGGTAGGTTGGGTTCGTGGTTCCGACGCCAACCTTCGATGTAGTACCAAGTGTGTCGTTAGGCGTGTTGGGCGTCCACGCTGGCTGTGCGTAGGCCTGAATCGAAACCAGAGCGGAAAGAAGAGCTGCAATTTTCCACGACGTGCTTTTCATTGAATAGTTCCCCCTCTGCACAGGAGACCAGTTTTTCGGGACCGGGTCATCGCCGGATCGCGGACCACAACCAGTTCCAAGCGAACGATTATCCGACACCAGTGTACCGCAAAGCCGTGGTGGCGAGAAGATGCGATTCGTCCTGAATTCCATCTTCGCCTGCGAAGATTTTCCAGCGCATGAATCGGATGTTTGTGTGTGTCTGTCGGGTACAATCCATCGAGGCTCAATGATCATCACAGTCGCCAACCAAAAAGGCGGAGTGGGCAAGACCACGACCGCCATCAATCTCTCGGCAGCCGTAGCGAATAAGGGATTCAGAACCCTGTTGATCGATCTCGATCCGCAGGCGAACTCGTCCATGTCGTACATCGATGTGCGGCAGGTGACCAGGTCGATGTACGACGTGCTCGTGAGCGAGGAGCTGCCGCTCGACGAGGTAGTCGTACCGACGCCGGTCGAGAACCTCTACGTCGCTCCCTCGCGAATTGCGCTCGCGAAGCTCGAGTCGAAGCTCATCGGTGAGCTGGACGGGCCCTTTCGCCTGAAGGACAAGATGAAGGATGTCGCGTCGAAGTACGACTACATCCTCATCGACACCCCTCCGACGCTCGGCATGATCACGGTGAATGCGCTGGTCGCTTCGACGCACGTGCTCGTCCCGATTCAGTCGTCCTACTTCGCGCTCGAGGGAACGGACGATCTCCTCGAGACGATCGAAAAAATCAAAGCGCGGCCCAATCCGAACCTGCAACTCCTCGGCGTCGTGATCACGATGCACGACAAACGGACGACGCTGGCCAAGGACATTCACGATCAGATCGGCAGCGTGTTCGGCGACCGCCTCTTCAACACGGTGATCACGAAATCGATCCGTCTCGAAGAGAGTCCCGCGTACAAGGAATCGATCTTCACCTTCGCGCCGAAATCGAGCGGCGCGATGGAGTACTACTCACTCAGCGAAGAAATCCTCGCCCGAGTCTGAAAGGAATTGAACATTGAACATTGAACATTGAAAATGCAGGAAATCGAAGACGTTCATGCGTTTTCAATTTTCAATTTTCAATTTTCAATTTCGACCCAAGACCAATGGCAATGAAAAGAGGCCTTCCCGATCGTTCGGCGATGCGTCACGACTCCCACTACGTGGAGGAGTTGACGAAACGCTCCGGACGTCACATCGGATCGATGATTCCCCTGCAGTTCATCGAGGCGAACCCCGATCAGCCCCGCACACAGCTCGGAAACATCGAGGAGCTCGCGGCATCGGTGCGAGAGAAGGGCGTGCTCGAGCCGATTCTCGTGCGCGCCGTCGGGCCGAACCGTTATCAGATCATCTCCGGCGAGCGCCGCTTTCGTGCGGCCACGATGGTCGGTCTGGACGAAGTGCCGGCCATCGAGCTCGATGTCGACGACAAGGAACAGCTCGAGATCGCGTTGATCGAGAACATTCAGCGCAAGGACCTCACACCGTTCGAAGAGGCTGAAGGGCTGTACATCCTGCAGGAGAAGTTCGGCTATACGCACGAGAGGATCTCGCAGGTGATCGGCAAGTCGCGTTCGACGGTGACGGAGACCTTGCTCATCAACGAGATTCCGGATCGCATCCGCGCGATGTGCCGCGAGGCGGGTATCAGCAATAAGTCGGTGCTCGTTCAGGTCGCACGCGCCGGCAGCGAGAGCGCGATGGAAGAGATCGTCCGCGCATTCGCGGCAGGGGAGTTGTCGCGCGAGGAGCTGCGCAAGCAGACGGCGAAGGCAGAGCCGAAGAAGGCGGGGCGGCCGAAGAACTACGTCTTCCAGTTGAAGGACAAGTCGCTTCCGTTCTCGCTCAACCTCTCGTTCAAGAAGCCGAATGTCGATCGAACGGAAGTGATCGATGCAGTGCGCGAGCTCCTGCGCAGGCTGGAGTCGGAGAACTGATGGCCAAGGGCAAGATCATGGTGATCGATGACGACGCGAAAGCATTGAGCGTCGCCAAGCGTCTTCTCGAAGCTGCGGGATACGAGGTCGTCACGACCGAATCGCCGCTGCGGATGCCGCAGCTCGTCCAGCGTGAGAAGCCCGATCTCGTTCTGCTCGACATCGAGATGCCCGCGCTGTCGGGCGAGCATGTGCTCGACTTCACGACGCTCTTCGACTTTCTGCGACAGACGCGCATTGTCCTGCATTCATCGAAAAGCGAAGAAGAGCTTCAGTCGCTCGTCGAGCGCTCACCCGCGATGGGTTACATCAAAAAGACCGGAAACGGCCTGACCTTCGTCGCACAAGTCGAGAAGTTCCTCGCGCAATAGCGGCACATCGCTTCCGCTCGGTCCCGCGCACCACAGCGTTGACAGATCCCGGCGACGAGCGTATCGTCCTCCGCCAACATGCCGCGTCACTTCACCCAGCAGGGCCGAATGATGATGCGCCGCCCTGGCGCGGACGCGTAATTCCTCGCGTCTTCGGCCAGGGTCCCTCCGTCCTTTTTCACTCACACGATTCCCGCAGTTCGAACACACGAGCGCATTGCGCGCAGGAGGGAAACTCATGTCGTATCGACTCGATACGCTCGCCATCCATGCCGGTCAACCCGACGATGAGACGACCGGTGCAGTCTCGTTCCCGATCTACCAGACCTCGACGTTCCGCCAGACGGAACCGGGCATCAACCGCGGTTACTGCTACGCGCGCACCGGCCACCCGACGCGCCGCGCGCTCGAGGAAAATCTCGCTTCGCTGGAAGGAGCGCAGCACGGCGTCGCCTTCGCCAGCGGCATGGCCGCGATTCACGGCGTGCTCTCGCTGCTGCGCGCCGGCGATCATGTCATCTCGACCCGCGATCTCTACGGCGGCGCCTGGCGGATCTTCACAAAGTACTTTGCGAAATTCGGCGTGGAGTTCACCTTCATCGATCCCGGCGATCCATTCACGATCGCGGGAGCGATCCGCCCCGAAACGAAGCTGCTCTGGCTCGAGACTCCCTCGAATCCGCTGCTGAAGATCACGGACATCGCGGCGTGCGCCGCCATCGCGCGGCGCGCCGGCGTCCGCACCGTAGTCGACAACACGTTCGCAACGCCGCTCCTGCAGCATCCGCTCGCGCTCGGCGCCGACCTCGTCCTGCACTCGACCACCAAGTACATCAACGGCCACAGCGATGTCCTCGGCGGAGTCGTCATCACCAACGACGACGCGCTCGCCGCCGATCTGCACTTCTATCAGAACGCGATCGGCGCCGTCCCCGGCCCGCAGGATTGTTTCCTCATCCTGCGCGGCACGAAGACGCTTTCGCTCCGCGTGCAGAAGCATTGCGACAACGCCGAGCGGATCGTGGAGTATCTCGAACGCCACGACGCGGTGTCGCGGGTGTTCTATCCCGGCCTCGCGACGCACGAGGGCCACGCCGTGGCGCGGCGCCAGATGGAGCGCTTCGGCGCGGTCGTCTCATTCGAGCTCGACACGACGCTCGAGGAGACGCGCGCCTTCACGCGCCACCTGAAACTCTGGACGCTCGCCGAAAGCCTCGGCAGCGTGCGCAGTCTGTTCTGCCATCCGGCGACGATGACTCACGCATCGGTGGAACCCGAGGTGAGAAAGAGCGTCGGAATCAGCGATGGGCTCATCAGACTGTCGGTCGGGCTCGAAGATGTGCGCGATCTGATCGACGATCTGGAGCAGGCGCTCTCCGTAACGCGCATTCCGGCGAGGAGTGCTGAAGCATGAGCGCCGCGAGACTTCGACTCGGGCTGCTGGGATGCGGAACCGTCGGCGGGGGAGTCGTACACCTCATCGATCGGGAGCGGGAACGGATTCGCGAGCGCCATGGTGTCGAGCTGACGATCGAGAAGATTCTCGTGCGCGATCTCGCCAAGCCGCGGCCGGGAGTCGACCGGCGGCTGCTGACGACGCGCGCGACGGACGTGCTCGATGCGAGCTGCGATGTCATCGTCGAAACCGTGGGCGGCGTCCATTGCGCCGGCGCGTACGTGCGCCGCGCCATCGCCAACGGGCGCCACGTCGTCACCGCCAACAAGGCTCTTCTCGCTGACTGCGGCCGCGATCTCTTCGCGGCCGCAGTCAGGCGTGGCGTGACGATCGGGTTCGAGGCGAGCGTCTGCGGTGGAATCCCGGTGATCCGCGCGATTCGCGACGGGCTCGCGGCCGACACGATCGATTGCGTCCGCGGGATTCTCAACGGCACGTCGAATTACGTCCTGACGCGCATCGAAGCGGACCGTCTTTCGTTCGACGCGGCGCTGGCCCTCGCACAGGAGCGCGGGTTCGCCGAGGCGGATCCGTCGCTCGATATCGACGGCGAAGATGCCGCGCAGAAACTGCGGATCCTCGCCGGGCTCGCGTTCGACGAGCCTGTCGTCAGCAGCTCCATCGCCGGGATTCGCGGCATTCGACACGAGGACGTCATCCGCGCACGCGAGCATGGGCGCGTCATCCGCCAGGTTGCCTCCGCGCATCGCGTGACCGGAGGCATCGAGCTGCGTGTCGCCCCGGTGCAGCTGACGGCGCACGATCCGCTCGCGCACATCCGCGATGAGTTCAACGGCGTCGTGATTCAGAGCCGCGCGGCCGGCGAGATCACGCTCATCGGACGAGGTGCGGGTGCTGGTCCAACGGCCGCGGCCGTCGTATCCGATGTCATCATGATGAGAAGCGATAAAATGAACGGAATCGATTGAACATCCCACGATCTGCACGGCGCACGCTGGCGGCACTCTTCGTCAGCACCGGCGCAACCGCGTTGATCGCGGAGCAGGCGTACGAGAAGCTTCTCGAAACTCTGCTCGGGACGAGCACCCATGCCGCCGCCAGCGTGCTCACGATCTACTTCGCCGGCCTGACGCTCGGCGCATGGTCGTACCGCTGGTGGCGCAGGTCATCGCTCAGGCCGTTGCGCATCTACGCCGTGCTCGAATGCGCGGTCGGCCTGTGGGCTCTCGTGCTCTACTTTGCGTTCGAACATCTGATCAACGCATTCGTACCACTGCTGCGTCTTGGCACGGGAAGCTTCGCCGGCTTGACCGCACTCCGGCTGCTCGTCGCGTCAATTTGGATTCTTCCGCCGACGCTGTTCATGGGTGCGACGTTTCCGGCGATCGTCGACGCACTGCACGATCAACTCGGCAGCACGCGCCGTGACGACATCAGCTTCTTTTACGCGCTCAACCTTCTCGGAGCTACCGCGGCCGCGGCAGCCGGGCCGTACGTCGTATTCGCGAGGGCCGGCGTCGATGGTGCGCTGCTCCTCACGACGCTCGACGTCGTCGTCGGCCTTGCTGCCTGGAATCTCGGACGCACGGCGCCCGAGATGGTCAGCAACGATGTTTCTCGTGCCTCTGCACACGACGAGCCGGCTGCACGCGTATCGCATCGACTGTTGCTCATCGGCAGCGCGGCCGTTTGCGGATTCCTCTTTTTTGCGCTCGAAGTCGTATGGACGCATCTCATCGCGGCGGTATGCGGCAACACGATCTATGCATTCGCCTCGATGCTGACGGCGGTTCTCGCCGGGCTCTTCATCGGTGGTGCAATCGCCAGCCGAATCCTGCCATCACGCGATGACGTACCCGCCGCCGCTCCCGCTACGATGCTGGCGCTCGGCGGTCTGGCCGTCGCGATCCAGCAGATGGTGTGGCCGCATGTGCCGCACACGTTTACTCTGTTCGGATCGCGCGTCACAGGGTTCGCAGGGGCTGAATTGCTGCGCGCTGCCGTGGCTGCCGTCGTCCTGATGCCACCGTCGGCAATTCTCGGCTCCGTCTTTCCGATGCTCTTCCGCCTACGTGAATTTCCCGCGGCCGAGCAGGGGAGAACTGCCAGCACGATGACCGCAGCGAATACGATCGGCTGTTGTGCCGGTGCCTTGCTGACCGCCTTCGTCGCGATTCCGTCGATCGGCTCCGAGGCGGTACTGCTCATCATCGCAATGGTGTACTCGATTGCGGGTGCGGCGATCCTGTTCGCGACCGCCTCCGGCCGGCAGCGGGCGGTTGGATTCGGCGCAGTTGCCATCGCCCTGCTGGTGAGCGGTCTCGCACCGCAGTGGGACCGCCTGCGACTCACGTCGGGTGAGCACGTCTACTTCGAGCCGATGTTCGTGAGCTCCTCGACCAAACTGTTCTTCTTTCACGAAGACTCGGCGGGCGGCATTACGACGGTCGTTTCAAGCCCGAAAGGGACGCGAGTCCTGCTCACCAACGGCAAGTTTCAGGGAAGCGACGGAGGCGAGCTGGCGGCGCAGATTGGGTTTGCCGCCGTCCCGACACTGTTCACATCACGGTTCGACGACGCACTCGTGGTTGGTGTGGGGACGGGCCAATCAGGTGGTGCCGTGCAGGCGGCGGGATTCCACAATGTCGAAGTGGCCGAGATCGCGCCCGGGATGCTGGTCGCGGCACAGACATTTTTCGGGCGTGTCAACCGCGACTTTCTCGCACAACCAAACGTGCACATCCATCTGGAAGACGGACGCAATCTGCTGCTCCTGGACGAGAAGAAGTACGACCTGATTACGATGGAGATCTCGAGTATCTGGTTCGCCGGCGCGACGAATCTCTACAGCCGCAATTTCTATGAGCTCGCTGCCGCGCGAATGAAACCGCATGCGGTGCTGCAGCAGTGGATTCAACTGCATCACACAACGCCGCGAGAGATCGCTTCGATTCTGTTGACGATCCGCAAGGTGTTTCCGTACGTCAGCCTCTGGTCCTTCGGTGGACAGGGAATCGCCGTTGCGACGATGGAGCCTCAGGTCATGCGAGCGGCCGGTGTTCAAGCCGCTGTACGGATCTTCGGCTCTTATCCCGGGTCTGTCGATTCGCACGGTCTCTGCAGTCTGTTGAGCGGTCGGATGCTCTCGCCGGAGGATGTGACGCGTCTCGAGCGGACGGCTCGCGGAACGATCATCAACACCGATCGGAATCGCTGGCTCGAGTACCAGACTCCGCGCTACAACCTCGCGCGTGAGGACCTCGCGGCGATGAATGCGAAGGCGATCCGTCAGTTCGCCGATCCGCGGTCTCCGTTTGCGATCGAGCCCGAGGCTGCGAGAGTGATCGGGTCGCTTTGCGGAAGCGGCGAGCGCTGAGCGGCGTTTGGTCTCCGCATCCGTCTCGCGAATAGCACCAACAGCGTGACGAACAGGAGTGAGCAGAACACGCTGCCTTCCGGTCCAACGACGCCGCCGGACAGCCAGGCAGAGCCGGACGATCTCGTGTTCAGCAGATGCCCGGGAGAGATCGCTCCGCTGTCCGCCACTCCATAAAAATAGGTTTCCCCCCAGTCGAACGCGGCGTGCAGTCCGATCGGCATCCAGAGGTTGCCCGTGCGACGCAGGATCGCGCACATCACCAGGCCGAACAGAGCCGCGTTCGCGACGCCGGTCCAGGTCTCGTTCCGATTGCCGAGATGCGCGATGCCGAACAGAATCGACGTTGCGATTGCCGCCGGCCAGAAGCCGAGGAGCTCGGAGAGATTCGAAAGAAGGTAGCCGCGGCTGCTGAATTCCTCGCGTACACCGACGAGGACAAAGACGAACAGGTAGGCCGCTGCCCATTTCACGATTGCTGCGCCGTGCAGCGCGACGCCTTCGACGTGAAAGACGCCGGCAAGAGCCATGGCGCCGACAAGAGCGCTCACGCTGGCAAAGCCGGTGAGCGCACCACGCCAGAACTCGCTACGGAACATGCGGCGCGATGGCAGTCCGTACTCCGCAACGGTACGCGATTCGAGGCGTCCCATCAGCCACGTCGCAAACAGAGTGAGAGGAATGTCGACCGCGCACCTGAGGAGGAAGAGAACGTCTTCGCCGGGGTGGAAGGAAGACATCCGGAGCCAGCGCTTGAGCACGTAGGAGGGTGCGGAAACGATTGCGAGAAAGAGGATGAGACGAAGAAGCGTCCGGAGCTTTGCCATTCGTCGAGCAGGATACGGGACCAGGAGCCCCAAGTTTCCCCTCTCGGATTTAACATAATCTATCTTATCAGACCCTGAGGAAAACCGGCCGGGCACTCTCTCCGCACGTACAATCCCTTGAGCCGCATGAAGATCCTGACTCGCTACATCCTCAAGGAAATGGTCGGTCCGACCGTCCTCGGTTTCATCTTCTATACGTCGATCATCCTGATGCGCCAGCTCTTCATCCTCGCTGGCCTCATCATCCGCCGCTCGCTTCCGGCAACGACCGTTTTCAAGCTCCTCGCACTCTCGCTCCCGTGGATCATCGTCCTCACCGTGCCGATGTCGCTGCTCTTCGGAATCCTCATCGCGATCGGACGCCTCTCCTCGGACTCCGAGATCATCGCCATGCGCGCGCTCGGCATCTCCACGCGCACGATCTACCTGCCGGTCTTCCTCTTCAGCTTCGTCGTGTTCGTGCTGAACCTCTATCTGATGATCTACGTGCTGCCGCGCGGCAACGCGGAGCTGGCAAGGATGACGAGCGACATCGTCACGCAATCGGCCGCGAAAGAAATCAAGCCGCGCATCTTCTACGACGAATTCGAGAACCTGATGATCTACGTCGACGACGTCGAACCGCGCACAGGTCAATGGCGCGGCGTATTCGTCGTCGACAACCGCCCGGACGAAAGCGAACCGACGACGCCAGCGGGCGCAGTCGCGGCGGCGCATCGCGAGAATTCCGGCGGCACGTTCGGCCAGCGCGGCGGGCAGCGAATCATCATCGCGCGCGACGGAAACATCGCCACGGTCAAGCAGACTCGCCAGACATGGCTGAACCTGCACATCGCTGAAACGCACGTGTGGGATCCACGCAAGCCCGAACGTTATGACCTGAATCGCAATGCGCTGCAGCGGCTCCTGCTGCCGCAGAAGATGCCGGGTGAACAGACGACGCGCTCCGCGAGCAGGTCGTTCCGCGAGATGACGCTCTGGGAGCTCCTTCGCCAGGCAAAGGAACTGCGGCATGCCGCGGACCGTGAGACCTACAACCTCGCGCGCGTGGAGATTCAGAAGAAGTTCGCGATTCCATTCGCCTGCATCGTGTTCGGGATCGTCGGTCTGCCGCTCGGCATCACAAATCGGCGCGGCGGGAAAAGCTCAGGATTCTCTTTAAGTATCGCGATCATCGTTTTCTATTACGTCCTCATCAATAACGGCGAGCAGCTCGCGGCGAATGGCCGGATTCCTCCCGTCGTCGGCATGTGGACCGCCGATGTGCTCCTCTTCATCCTCGGCGTCTACCTGCTGATCCGCGCGAACCGCGACATCGGTGCGCAGCGTGGAGACTCCGGCGGAATCCTGACGCGTCTGCGCACCGCGATCACGGCGCGCAAGAACCGCAAGGGTTTGGACGGCGTCGCGACGCAGGAAACGTCGTCGATTCTCAATCGCCTCGACATCACGTTTCCCAACATCCTCGACCGCTACATCCTCAGCGAGTTTTTGAAGGTGCTCGGTCTCGTGATGCTGTCGACGATCGCGTTGATGCTGATCATCCAGTACACGGAGATCGCGAACGACATCCGCGAGCACAAGATCCCGTTCCATCTCGTGGCCTCCTACTTCCGTTTCTTCCTCTTCCAGATCTTCCACTGGATGCTGCCGATCTCGGTGCTCGTCGCGACTCTCGTCACGTTCGGGATCATGTCGAAGAACAACGAGGTCACCGCGATCAAGTCGGGGGGCGTGTCTCTCTATCGCGTTGCGCTGCCGATTCTCGCGGTCGCGGGGCTGATCAGCATCCTCGCCTACCTGCTACTCGATTTCGTCCTGCCCTATTCGAATCAGCGGCTCGCGCAGATCGAGGCGCGGATCAAGGGCAAGAAGCCGATCCCCATTTCCGCGCAGCAGAAGCTCTGGCTCCTCGGCAAGGGCCACTATCTGCTCAACTTTCTTTCCTACGACAAGGACAACAAGGTCCTGAATCAGGTGCAGGTGTTCGAGATGCATCCGACCGAGTTCCGGCTCACGCGCCGCGTCTTCGCGCAGCGTGCGCGATGGGATGGTGAAGGATGGGTCTTCGAGAACGGCTGGATGCGCTCGTTCACCGACAACGGCGGTTCGACTTACACCGCCATCGCGCAGCCCGTGCGTCTGCAATACGCCGAGAAGCCCGCCGACTTCGAGACCGAGGTGAAGTCGCCGGATCAGATGACCTTCAATCAGCTGCGGCGGTACATCGACACGATTCGCAATGCGGGGTATGCGCAGGAAGAGTTCAGTGTGAAGCTCTACACGAAGACGTCATGGCCGGTGCTGAGCCTGGTGATGGCGATGATCGCTCTCCCCTTTGCGTTTCGCATCGGCAAGCGCGGGGCGTTGTACGGTGTCGGGATCGCGCTGATCCTCGGCATCGTCTACTGGATCACGTTCGCGCTCTTCACGAAGTTCGGCGAGGTCGGCAATCTACCGCCGATTCTTTCAGCGTGGAGTGCGAACGTGCTCTTTGCCATCGCCGCGACGTACATGTTCCTCCACGTGGAAACGTAACTTGCCCAGCGATTCTTATTCGTGATCGGGCGGGACGCCCGATCACTGCGGGCGAGACGCCCGCGCTCCGCGGCTCGCCTTCAAATCGTTGAGCAGTTGCTCGATCCGTTCGTTGCGCTCGAGCTCTTCGAACCGCTCTTCGATTCCCGCCATCTCCGCGCGCGTCGATGCGACGAGCTCCTCTTCCTGAATCTGGCGGCGCGCGCGATCGAGCTTTCCCGATGAACCGCCAGCCTTCGCGTCGGCGGCGCGCTGCATCGTGCGTGCGCGCCGCTTCTGCGTGATCAGCAGGTCGCATTTCTCGCGCGCCTCACGGAGCTTGTGATCGAGCTTGCGCAGCGAGGTGCGCAACGTCTCGGTCTGCGCGCGCTGCTGCTGGATCTGCTCTTCGAGCGCCTCGCCGGCGACGCGATAGCTTTCGCTCCGTTCGAGTGCGGCGCGCGCCAGCGCGTCATTTCCCTTGTCCACCGCGAGCTCCGCGCGGCGCATCCAGTCGCGGCGCGATTCGCCGTTCTCCTTCTGCTTTTTGTCCAGCAGATGTTCGTCGGCGATCGCCACCGCGACCTGCGTCTTCACCTGGATGAGCTGATTTTCCATGTCGACGATGACCTGCCGGAGCATCTTCTCAGGATCCTCGGCCTTCTCGACGAGGTCGTTGAGATTGGCTCGAATCAACGCGGTGACGCGTTCCAGGAGTGCCATGACAACCTCCTATGCTTCCTTGATCGGCACCTTCGGCTCGACCTTGTCGCCGATCTGCTTGACGCGGCCGAGGAGCTCGGACATCTGCATGCCGGAAAGGGCTTCGAAGAGTGCGGGCACCTGTGCGGCCATCTTCGCCATGTCTCCGGTGATCTTGTTCACGCCGGCGGCGGAGTCGTTGCCGGTCGAGACGATCGTGATCTTGTCGATCTGCGAGAGCGGTGCGGACATCGCCCTGACGACTTCCGGCAATCCGGTGATGAGCTTGTCGACGACCGCCGCGGAATTCCATTCCTGATACGCCTCGGCCTTGACGTTCATCGCCTTCGCTTCCGCCTCGCCCTTCTTGAAGATGATCTCGGCCTCGGCCTCACCTTCCGAGCGCGTCGCGGCGGCGCGGCCTTCGGCCTCTGCGATGAGCTTCTGCCGCTCGGCGTTGGCTAACGTTTCGATGCGCTGCTTCTCGATCTCGGCCTGCTTCAGCACCGTCGCGATCAGCTCTTTCTCGCGGCGGTTGATCTCCGCTTCCTGCACCTTCACCTGCGCTTCTTTCTCGATCTGCTGCACGCGCACCGCTTCCGCAATGACCTGCTGCTGCATCACGTTCGTCTGAATCTCGTAGGCCTTGTCGGCCTGCGCCTGCTGGCGCTTCATCGACTCGAGGTACTGCGCCTTCTTGATCTCGAGGTCGCGCGTCGCCTCGGCCTGCTTCGACAGCGATGCCGTCTCCGCTTCGACACGAGCCTGATCGGCCTGCGCCTTCGCGATCGCAGCCTCGCGCTGTGCCTGGGCGCGCTTGATCGCGGTGTCGCGCTCCGCCTCCGCGGCGGCGACGTCGGCATCGCGCTTGATGCGCGCGATGTCCGGACGTCCCATGTTCGTGATGTATTCGTTCTGATCCTTGACTTCCTTGATGGTGAACGAGACGACCTCGAGCCCCATCTTCGTCATGTCTTCCGCGCAGGTGGAGCGCATGCGGTCGGCGACCATCTCCGGCTGCTTCACGATCTCTTCGACGGTGAGCTGGCCGATGATGCCGCGCAGGTGGCCTTCCATCACGAGGCGGATGAGACCTTCGCGCTGAGCCGGCGTCTTCGTGAGGAACTGCTCGGCCGCCGTCTTGATGGAGAGCGTGTCGCTCTTCACTTTGATCTGCGCCACCGCCTCGACGGTCACCGCCACGCCCTGCTTCGTGTACATGTCCTGCTTCGGCGCGACATCGAATGACATCAGCTCCAGCGAGAGCTCATGCGCATGCTCGATGAGCGGCATGACGATCGTGCCGTGGCCCGTGACGACGCGCGTGCCGCGCAGCCCGTAGACGATCAGCGCCTGATTGGGGGCGACCTTCCGCAGAAAGCTGGCGAACATCATTCCGGCGATGATGAATGCGCCGACGACTGCGACGACGATCACGAGTCCCATTGGTAGTCCGAACATTGAGTTTTCCTCCTACGCCTCTTTCTGCAGGTCGTCCCACGGACGGACCCAGGCGATTCCTTTGTCATAGCGCAGGACGACGACCTCGGTGCCGCGCTCGATGCGCGCGCCGTCTTCACTGCGGGCGCCGCAACTGCGGCGCGTTCCCTGCTGCGTGTAAATGAGCTCGCCCGTCCCGCCGTCTTCCCGCACCGGCACGCTGATGTGCCCGAGGACGCCGGTCATTTCGAAATCGTCATCGCGGAGCGGATGCTCGTTCATCATGAACGTGCGGATCACCGACACGTACATGAGCGCGGCGCCGATGAAGCCGGCGATGATCGCGGCCGTGAACGCGAGCCCTGCGGCGAGGCTGTGATAGTGCGTGACGAGATAGCCGGTCGCGCCGAACCAGGTGAGGAAGACGACGATGGTCGTCGTGTTGAGCGGACCGATGTGCCCCGCCCCGCCGCCGTGAAGATGAACGTTGAACGCGTGCGGCAGGTGAATCGGCAGATGGATGTGACCGGCGAAGAGCGAGAGCAGAGTCAGCACCAGGCCGATGACGAAGACCGTGAGATAGATCGATTCCCAGTTCATGCAACAACCTCCGGCCGGAGTACTTGCAACAGACGCTCGACGAGCTCGGGCGAATCGAGGATCGCGGAGACGAGCGCCATGACGCGGCGCGTGTCGGGATGTCTGGCGAGCTTGACGAGCGCTTCACTCACAGCCCGATCGTGCGCGAAGCGCTCGGCTCCGCCTGCCAGCCAGAGATCGAGATTGTCCTCGAGCGTGCGGACGTCGGACGTGAGCTCGGTGTGAAAATTCTCGGGATCATCGACGAGATAGCCGGGATGAACGCGGAAGAACTTCGCGAGCGTCATGCGGCTGGTGTTGGTCAGATGGCGGCGCTGCCCGCGCTCGATCTGCGAGAGATACGACTGGCTGATGCGCAGGCCGAGCTCTTTCTCGATGGCTTCGACGACGGCCTGCTGCGTCATCTCGCGGTCGAGACCGCGAAGCGTGCCTTCCACGGTTCTGAGGTAGCGGAGTTTCTCGCCGACGGTCATAGTGCAGATTGCAATACTAATATTGCGATCTGCGATGAATTTGTCAAGGGCTGGGAGGGATGGGAGGGATAGGACCTATGGGACCTATAGGACCTATAGGCGGAGCTGGAAGAACATTCGAGAATCACTCGGCTTTGGGTGGCGGGAGAATGGGCAGAAATGAAAAAGCCCCGCAGAATCGCGGGGCTTCGGTGATCCGCCTATAGGTCCCATAGGTCCTATCGGTCCCATACTCCCATTGATCAGATCGCGTTCACGATCTCCTCGCTCAGGCCCTTCCACTTCCGGAGGTAGCTTCGCCGGTCCTCGTTGTACTTCGCGACCAGCGCGTTGTACTCGTCGATCCTTCCCTGCCGCTCGTACATCTTCTTCGGCTGCAGGTAATCGGCGTCGTCCATCTCGGGAACTTCGGTCGCGACGAGATAGCCGAAGTCCGGATCCTTCTCCCACTTGATCGTTCCCTCGGCGATCGCCTTCACGATGGCCGACGAGTGCTGGATGCGAACTTTCTTCGAGCGCTCATCCTTGTCATCTCCGCCGATACGTCCCGTGTTGAGGAGGTAAACCTCCATCGGGCTCTCCTTCATCAGCTCGAGCATGCGGTTGCCCTGATACGCGTGCAGCAGCGGGAAGAACGGATTCGTTCCCGGGACGCGCAGCGACTTGCCCGCTTCGGCTGCGCCGCCGGCGGATGTTCCCTTCGTTTCGCCGAGCATGAAGTAGGCGGCGGCCAGCGGCCCCTCGAGCTTCGCGACCGCGGGAATGATGTTCTCGTTGCGGTTGAGAATCAGGAGGAAATCGGCCTTCTTCAACTGCCGCGCGTCATACGCGCCGGAGATGTCTTCCATCCGGATGACGGCGCGGCCGTTCGGCGTGTACGACGT
>JAJPHC010000011.1 GCA_021325515.1 Acidobacteriota bacterium | reverse complement strand
TTGTTCGGCATCGCCGCGGTGCTTGTGACGCTGGCGGCGAGGAGGAGTCCCTATTGACTCGCTCAACCTAAGAGTACGGTGCAGCCGACGCCGTGCCGTTCGCTGCCACGTTTGGCGTATCATTCCACGTGTGTCGCTCTTGCCGCGTGAAGCACGGCGCGGCTGAGCGGAAGAACGTTAGACGGCGAAGGAACCCTGGGAGGGCCGTTGCACGCACGTTTGCCTAGCTAGGTGGACGGCACTTCGAGGCGGTGTTACATGCCGAAGAGAGACACACGGCTTCGCTTCGAACAATGGACTCGCAATCCAGATTGCGAGGCAAACACTCTGTCAGCGATCCTCGGGATCGCAATGGCGGAGGTCGCCCGAGCGGAGGGTATCACTGCAACGATCGGGCAATCACCATTCGCTCTTCAGCGAGGAATTCAGTTTGAACGCTATCTTCTCGCCCGCGAAGGGATTGTGCTACGCGACGAACTTGCAAGAGCAGGCATCATCTCAGATGCTTCTTCGCCTCTGATCGATCTGCGTCTTCGTCGGATCGGCGGCGGTTGTGGGAACCTGGACGAAGCTCGCGAGCGAACGCTCTCGTTTCTCAGGAACTGTGCAACGTCTGATAGCATGGTCCCCAGCACTTATGTCCTAGCCGGCGCGACGATATCGATCCCCGGCCGTGCGATGTTGCCCGAAGCGATTGTGGTTCTGGATGTGCTGGTCGTGACGAGGCATGAACGACACTTTCAACTCACTGTCGGAGAAATAAAGACCTATCCCGATCGAGGGGGATATACAGATCGGCGGCAACTCGCCTCCAGTCGGGCCCAAGCCGGCCTTTACGTTTACGGACTCAATGAAGTAATACGCGCCGAAGCCTGGTCAGATCAGATCCGCGTGTCTCGAATCGGGTTTCTAATTCTCACTAGGCCCGGAACCAACCGTCCTTCAGTCAGAGCGGCCGAGGATCTTCACTTCCAGGCACTGCGGTCTGCCCGCTCTTTGGAGCAGCTTCGCCAGATTGCGGATCAACTTCATGACTCCGAGGTATCGACCAAGCCTGTCGACGCGGTACTCGCAGCTAGTACCGCGTACCAGGAGGCATGCGTGACTTTCTGTGATCGCGCACAGCGTTGCCGGGACGAGGCACTACGCACTGGGAATCCTGCCGCGCTGGGCGATGACGTCGCAGCACTCACGCGGGGGCTGTCTCTGAGTCGCATTAGAGAACTGGTCCAAGGTGCACCTCCGCGCGACGACAATGAACGTCGTGTCCGCGAGTTGGCTCGGGAGGCAGTTCAAAATGAATGAGCGCGAGACTATTCGAACGCTCCTTGCCTTCAGTGCCGGCAAGCCGATTCCGAAAGGAACGCGACTTCTTTTGCCTCGTCGCGCACCGTCGGACACCTTGATCATCGCCTTCGTGCGTATGGGAGGCGAGTCGCGTCCGTGGGGTGTCGCGTTAGGAAAGCCAGATCAGGAGCCGACACTCCTAGTGGTACCAGAACCTCGCGATGCCGAGATGGTCGCTCAGATGTTGGAAGTGATGGTGTCATCTGTTCTTTCCCACCTCGGCCACCCTGAGTACCCAGGAGCCAACCTCTATCCGAATATTCCACTGCCTTGGCAGCCTTACCGGCCGCCCTCGGTATGGCTGCCTAACGCCACCCACATCGAGATGCTGCACTTCCTAGCGTTCCGTTACACCTTCGCGAAAAGGGGCGAGCCAGGTCGGATCAAGGCCCTCAACGCTTTAGGGCGGGCTTGCGACTGGCTCTTTCAGGAGTCAACACGACCAGGCCAGCTGTCATGCATTGACGCGAGCGCCGCCCTTCGCGACGCTTTCAGCTTCCCTGTCGAACCGGCCCGGCTTGCCCACACTGGGTACCTCGTCGCCTGGCTCACAGGAAAGGGGAACTTCAAGCAGCGCTTGCGACAAGCTTCCAAAGCGGAGTCGCTGCCGATCTCTACGAGTATTGATCCGGCCCTCGAACGCTCACGTCTCACGACCCTACTGAAGCGTTACAAGCGCGCGCAACGCTCGGCTGACGCTCAGGAGTGCTCAGTTGTTGAGAGTCGCATCCGCGCGGCCCTCGAGCCAGAGCTCGCACGCCGATTCAATATCACTGCTACTGCTTACACCCTCATGACGAACGATCCGCGCCCCGTCGTTGCGGGTGTATGCGAACTCCAAGACCGGACACGGGAGAGCCACGCTGAGTATCTAAAGGTCGAGGAGCACCTTCTCAAGAATGGAACCGCTTGGATCGCGTCGCCAGAAACGGATCGCAATTCGATTCGTGCAGCCGCGAAATACGTCACGTTACAGGCCGACACGGACCTAGCACGGAATGCTCGCGTTCACGACGATGCATCGTTTCGAGATGACACGATCTATGCAGGAGATGGTATCTGCGGCGACATAGTCGATGTTAGCAAGATTCCTGAAGGTCATCTGACGCGGCCTCTGTGGACAGTTGAAGAACGCGTGCGCCATCCTCTCCGCATACGCGAGGGTGATGACGTTGTACTCGCTGGACTCCCCGGACGACAGGGAGAGGTCATCAGCATCGCAGATGACGGCGTAACGCGGCGCGTGCAAGTGATGATTACCGACGGACTGCGCGAGGCGCATGGCCCATTAGGTTGGCAGCCGTTCGACAAGAGATGGGTCGGGCGTTCGGTTACGTTCCTCTCGTCGAGGGAGACGGGCTTTTCCTACCTGCGAAGGAAAATGTTATTCGCCCGCGAAGGCCCGGGAATATGGCTTACTCATCAACAGAAACGTCGAGAATCAGAAGTCGGCGAAGATGACGACCACGACGGCTAGGCAGGATCAAGCAAGGACCCATCGTTCTAGGCTTCAGATCGAAAACGAATCCGTCTACGAAAATGCTCTGACAGGAATTGATCACGAGCGGTCTGTCACAATCGTCAAAGCACCTCCAGGTTCCGGAAAGACCCATCTCCTATCAAGACTCGCCCAGAAACTTCAGGCTGATGATCTTCGTGTCGCGGTAGCCACTCAGACCATCGCTCAAGCGGATGACCTGTGCCGGCGCCTTTCGCATGATTGGAACCTTCGTCCTTATCGGTTTCTGGCGCAAGGCGGCGCGATGCAGACTCCGGACAGACGTATTCGCGAGATCACACATGTAGATGAGATTCCTAAAGGCCGCTGCGTCGTCGTTGGAACGTCTGCGAAGTGGGGTTTTGTCTCCAACATTCCGCCTTTCGATGTCCTCCTCGTTGACGAAGCATGGCAGATGCAGTGGTGCCAGTTCATTCCGCTCGGACGTGTCGCGGGCCGGTTCGTATTGATAGGTGATCCCGGGCAGATCCCTCCGGTTGTTTCCGTCGACGCCTCTCGATGGGAAACGACGGATCTTCCACCTCATCTCCCAGCTCCGCAGGTGATCTGCTCTGGAAACATTGCATTGGAGGAAGCGACTCTTACGGAACTCCGGCTGCCGGCGTCTCGCCGCCTACCACCGGATGCCGTCGAGTTGCTTCAGCCCTTCTACGACTTCAGATTTGCTTCGTGGGCACTACCGGGCGAACGGCGGGTCATGTGCTCGGGTCGGGACGGCGACCGCATCGACCATGGCCTCAGGCTTCTTGCCGATGGATCGGTCATCGCGATGACTGTCGCGACACCCTCTGTTCCACCTCCCTCAGAAAGAGACGAAGAGGTTGCATCGCTCGCAGTTAGCATTGCGAGACGTCTATTGGAAAGACGGACCTGCGTTCAAATCCTCGACGAAGGTGAAGCGAAACATCGTGTTGCGCCCGAGGATATTGCTCTCACTGCCACTCACCGGATGATGAATGATCTCCTTCTTCAATATGCTCGTAGGGCCGGGTTATCGGGTGTGCGTGTTGATACTCCGGAGCGATGGCAGGGGCTTGAACGAATGATCACCATCGCCATTCATCCACTCTCTGGTGTGACGAGACCATCGTCGTTCGACTTGGAAACAGGTCGGCTATGCGTTATGGCCTCCAGACATCGCGCAGGGTTGATCCTGGTTGGTCGAGATCACATTGGAGAAACGCTGCAGCGTTCGTCTCCGCCAGCGGATCAAGCAATCGGAAGGCCTGACGTTTCGGGCCGCGGCCAGCACCAGCACCTCTCTTTGTGGTCTGCGTTGCGTCAACAGGAGAGGATCGTTGCGACACGCTGAGCAGCGGGCTTTCGAAACGTCCACATGCTGGTACGCCCTGCCGCACACCGGCCACGTCGCGCCTCTCGTCGCTGTTTTTCGCTGCACGTCGTCTTCGTGTTCAGCGACAATCAGATCTGCGTTTTGCTTCCTGGTCGTCATCTACGAACTCGGTCGATTCACACGCTTGCGGTTTCGAGCGCATGGCTCGCCGTCCAACTAGGCCGCTGCAGCCGACGGCAACCGCTGCTCACTCGTCGTAGGTGCTACTCTTTCGCGTGCGGTTGCCGCGGCTGAGCGGCAAGACGTTGGGCGGCTAGAATCATGCGACGAGTTCTCTTGCTGGTGCTGCTCACGACCACAGTGCATTTACTCGCGGCTTCCTCGCCGTGGCCGCCTCGACAGTTTCGAACCAACGGAACTCATGATCCCGCGGTCGTCCTGAAAACATTCGATGTCCAATTGCGTTGCGTCGCTGGGACCGAGACTGGGCGCTTCACTGTTAGCGGCCAATTCCCGCAGTTGCTTCCCGACAAGTCGTTCCGAGCAATCAACGCGAAACTCAGGCAGACAGTGATCGAACGGGTAGACTCCTGCAATCCGTCGTCTCAACCAATCACCGAAACGATCGATAGCGAAATATTCGACGAGTGTGATGTCACACTCCGAACTCCAGAAATACTTGGCGTTACATGCCGAGTAGGTTGGAGCGGGCCGGTGATGGGCGCGCATCCTGATGGCGAAATTGAACCAGCAAATTATCGAATCAAGACCGGCACGCCGCTCACGGCAGCGGAGATACTCCGGCAGGAAAGACTCGGCGACCTTCGCGTCCTGCTGGAAGGCAGGTTACGAAAGGAAAACCCTTACGAGTTCGACGGAGCTGATCCGGAATGGGTTGGCGAAGTCCTCTCGTGGGTGACGAAGACTCCTCTGCTCACGCGCGATGGCATTCTGTTTCGGTATGCTGTGCACCACTACGACCTTCAGGTCATGCTTCCATACGGCGAAGCCGTGCCCTTTCTGCAACCGTTTATTCTCGAAGCTGTAAGCACGCGCACGCCGCCCAACTAGCGGTTCCAGCTGACTGCGTGCCGTCATCTGCTACTCTTGCTTCACGCTCTGGGCGCGGCACGCAGCCGATGAACCGCAGAGCCGCTGGACGGACGGAACGACGTGTTCGAAATCCTGCTCATGGCAGCGTTGTCGCGCCTCCCCGAATTGAAATGCACCGACGTTTCACTTCGGCCAATCACAATCATCGAAGATCCCGAGAGTTCCTGCGCCGCCGTCACCCACAGCGTGAGCTATTCGAAGTGTGCCCCGCGAACGCCAGTGGTTGTGGAGCTGAATCATCGAATGGCGGCTCGCTCGCGCGAATTGGCAGATTACAACGAGGCGCGTTCAGACGCTCGGAATCCTGAGCAAAGACCGAGAAAACGTTGCGACGTGCCGTCAATCGAAGTCAGCGGGGACTGCGATGTCCCATACCAGAATGGACCGATCATTTCCGTCCAATGCAGAAGAACATGGAGCGGCGTTCGATCAGGAGGATCTCAGCAGCCGTTCAACTTCGACACGAGTGATGGAACTCTCAGAGACATTCAACTCAAAGACATTCTTGTCGAATCTGCGAGGGATACGTTCTGGCAGGCAGTACGGAAGGATCTGATCGAACAGGATGTAGCAGACGAAGAAACGGAGCTAACTCAGCCAGCACCTCCGGACTTCTACTTCACATCCAAAGCTCTCGTGATTGATTTCTCAGGCCGCTTTGGTCGGAAATATGTGACAGTTGACTTGCCCTACTCCGCATTGCAGGGAATGGTAAAGACGAAATACCTCCCCAGAACGCCGCCGTCTAACTTACCGTTGCACCGGACTTCGGCAGTTCGCCCGCCACACTACTTTGCGCCCTCTTCGCGGCGGGCCGAAGCCGCTGAGCCGAGGAACATTAGGTGCCGCATCCCGCTCCCCAGGTTTCCTTGACGGCCTCACGTGTGTCCAACTTCCGATGAGACTCCGGCCGCTCGCCCTTCTTCTTCTCCTGGCCTGTCATGAAGACAAGGTCACGTTTCCGAGCCATCTGCCTGCGCACGCCGCGCCGGTGATGCCGGCTTCGATCGGACAGCCGTGCAAGCTGCTGACGAATCGGATGTCGGCCGACGCCGGCGAAGGTGCAGCGGATTGTCAGCAGAACGTCCGCTGCGCGAACGACGCGCTCCGCGATCGCAAGCCCTTCGTCCTCTGCTCCGGCAGCTTCGGCATGGACTCCTGGGTGGAGAACGGCGTCGCCGGTCTGCCCGGCGGCGGCGTCGCGTTCTACTACTTCGACACGATGGGCCCCGCGACGCGAGGCATGTGCCTCAGGCAAAACGTCACGGCCAGCGCGTGGCCTGTATGCAGGAGCAAGCTCGTCGCGGAAGTCGATCTGCGCCGCATGAAACAGGAGTAATGAGCTCCCGCCAGCGTACGATTACGCATCGTGAAACTCGAGCGCAGACACGCCATCCCCGCTGCGATCGCCGCGGCGCTGCTGATCTGGATCGTCTGGCCGTCGCCCTATTCGCACGTGCGCAACCTGCACTCGACCGGCGCGAACATCATCGCCTTCGGTGACTCGCTCACCGCCGGTTACGGCGCGAGTCCGGCCGAGGCGTATCCGTCGGTGCTCGCGGCGAAGCTCGGGCGCGAGGTCATCAATGCAGGCGTCAGCGGCGACACGACGCAGTCGGCGCTTGCGCGCATCGACGCGGACGTCCTGCAGCGGAGCCCGCGCATCGTGATCGTCGGCCTCGGCGGCAACGACTTTCTGCAGAGCGTTCCTCTCGATACGACCGAGGCAAATCTCCGGACGATCGTGCAGAAGATCCAGGGCGCCGGCTCGATGGTCGTCCTCCTCGGCTTCGAGTTCCCGAGCCTCAGCGCAAACTACGACAGGATGTACCGCCGCGTCGCGAGCGACGAAGGCTGCCTCCTGATTCCGAAGACGCTGAAGGGAATCCTCACCGATCCCGCGCTGAAAAGCGACGAGATCCATCCGAACGCGAAAGGCTACGCGATCATGGCGGAGCGTGTGACCGGCCCGGTCGCGAAGCTGATTCGAAAGGCGGGAAGCTGAGCAGCGGAATGTTTGGCGGACTCAGCTTCCTCGCGCCGTTCCGTGAGGCGGATCACCGCGAAACCGCCGCGCGAGCTTAAAATGGCGGGATATATCGAAGGGGGAGTTTTTCATGCGACTTTCAAGAGCCGTCATCGTTCTCGCCTGCGCGTCTCTCATCGCAGCGAGTGCATTTGCTGCCCAGCCGACGGGCGGGCTTCGCTACTCCATCACCGTCACGAAGTTCGAGAACAAGGCTGGATGGGCCGGCCAGTGGGACATCGGCGACGCATGGTCGACCGTGCTCACCGATCAACTCAACCAGACCGGCAAGTTCATCGTCCTCGGCGAGAAGGACATGCGCCAGGAAGCGCTCAACGAGCAGGACTTCGCTGCCTCGGGCCGCACGGCCGGCGGCAAGAAGGCGCCCGTCACCGGACAGATGACTCCTGCGCAGCTGCTCGTCAAAGGTGCGATCACGCATGTGCAGGATGACACCGCGGGCGGCGGCGGCGGCATCAGCTACGGCGGCATTCACGTCGGCGGCAAGGGCGGCAAGGGTGAAGTGAACGCGACGATCTACATCATCGACTCGACGACCGGACAGGTGCTCGCATCGAAGAGCGTGATCGGCACGTCGACGCAGAAGGGTCTCTCGGTCGGCGTCTATCGCAACGGTGTCGGAGCGGAAGCGGGCGGCCACAAGAATGACAACGTCGGCAAGGCCGTCGAAGCAGCGTGCGGCGAGGCGGTCAAGTTCATGATCGACCAGTTGCCGAAGATTCCATGGTCGGGCAGCGTCGTGCAGACGGCGAACGGCAAGGTGTACATCAACCGCGGCTCGCGCGAAGGCGTTGCCGTCGGCGACTCGTTCGTGGTCGGCGACTCCGAAGTGATCCGCGATCCGGATACGGGCGAAGTGCTCGATCAGTCGATCAAGGAAGTTGCCCGCGTGCAGGTGAGCGAAGTGAAGGAGAAGCTCTCGATCTGCACGGTGTCGGGCGGGAAGGCAACGTCGGTCCGCAAGGGCATGGCGGTGCATCCGCAATGATCAGTGACGAGTGCTGAGTGAAGAGTGCTGAGTGCTGAGTGATCTCTTCACTCGTCACTCTTCACTCTTCGCTCTTCACTCGTTACTCAGCACCCAGCACTCAGCACTCAGCACTCATTACTCGTCACTCATTACTCGTCACTCATCACTCATCACTCATCACTAGGATCTTTATGCCTGACAAGATTGGCCACTACACGATCGTCTCGCAGCTCGGCCGCGGGGGGATGGGCGTCGTTTACAAGGCGCACGAAGAGTCGCTCAACCGCTTCGTCGCGATCAAAGTCCTCACCGAAGGACTGACCGAGGATCAGACGTTCCTCCAGAGGTTCGTGCGGGAAGCGCAGGCGGCCGCGGGGCTGTCGCATCCGAACATCGTGCAGATCTACTTCATCGGCGAGGACAACGGGCATCCGTACTTCGTCATGGAGTACGTGACGGGGCGCTCGCTCAATCACATCCTGCGCGAGGAGGGGCGCGTCGGAAATCCGCGCGCGTCGCAGATGATCCTGCAGGCGGCGCACGGTCTGGCGGCCGCGCACGACAAGGGCATCATTCATCGCGACATCAAGCCGGCCAATCTGATTCTCGACGACCGCGGTCTGCTGAAGATCGCGGACTTCGGACTCGCGCTTCCTGTCGATGCGGAGAATCGTCTGACCGCGACGGGGATGATGGTCGGCACGCCCGGCTATCTCGCTCCCGAGCAGTGCCGCGGCGAGAAAGTCGATCATCGCACCGACATCTACGCGCTCGGCATCACGTACTACCAGTTGCTGACGGGCACCGCGCCGTTCAAGGGTGAGAGCCCGCTCGCGCTGCTCAAGCAGATCCTCGATGAAGAGCCGCCGGATGTCGCGACGGTGAATCCCGATGTCGATGCCGAGTCGCGCCGCATCCTGCAGAAGATGATTCACAAGGATCGCAACCAGCGCTATCAGGATTGCCATCAGATCATCGCCGATCTCGAGGAGTACATCGCGAGCAGGGGTGTGCGCAGCATGACCGCGGGGCTGGCGACGGTGCGCGTGGCGACGGCGAATGTCGACGCAGGGTCGATGCCGACGCAGGTCACGCCTGCTGCGGCGAAGGCGGCGCAGGATCTGCCGACGACGATCGTCGGAGCGAAGCCGGCAGCCGCGGTTGCCGCCGCCGATCTGCCGACCACGATCGTCGGGAAGAAGCCCGAGCCGGTCACGAGCCCGGAGATTCCGATGAACGGGCCGGCGACGCAGCCGCCGATGGCGGCCCCGGCCTACGTCCCTCCCCAACAGCAACCCCAACCAGCCGTTGCAGCAGGCGCGTATGCGCCGCCGCCGGCTCAGAAGTCGTCATCGAAGACGCTGCTCGTCGTCGGGCTCGCGCTCTTCCTCGTCCTCGGCGGCGTTGCCGCAGCCGCGATCATCGGCATGAGGATGTTCCCCGGCCTCAGCGGAGTGAGCAAGCTCGTATCGCTGACTTCGAAGTCGACGGACACCACCACGACGAGCTCGAGTGCGACGGCGCCGGCAACGGTGACGACGGCGAGCGCCGCGGCCGCGCCGGCGGAGCCTGCGCCCGGTGTGCTGTTGTCGCAGCAGGCCGCAGTCCCGCAGACGGCAACGACCGCACCCGCCGCCTCCGATCCAGGTGCTCTAAGCACGCCCGCGCGTACGCCCGTGACCACGCCCGTGACCACCGCCGCAGCGGTTCCCGCGCGCGGACCGCAGGGACACGTCGGGCCAGTGTCCAGCAACGGAAACGCCGCAGCGTCGCTCTCCGCGGGCGGGACTTCGGTGACTCGCTCGAGCGCGCCCGCGGTCCATGCCGCTCCGGCGCGCAGAGGTGCAGGTGTCGTGTTCGCCGTCACCGGCGATCAGAATCTCGTCGGTGCGATCAGCGGCGTGATGAGCTCCGAGCTCTCGAATGCAACTGACGCGTCGACGCTCCCCTCGGCGGAAGACCTCGTGCGCGACGGTTCCGCGGGGCGACTGATCAGCCGTCTGCGCGATGAAGGTTACGCGACGCTCGTCCTCGTCCGCGCCGATCCCTCCGGTCAGCGCGAGCTGAAGTACATGGGCCGTTACGACACTGCGTACAGCTCGCGCGTCACGATCACGACGTATGACCTCGCGACCGGCAAGCCCTTCGGCAACCCGGGGCGCGGCTCGATCGAGTACACCTCGGCGAACGCCGACCGCAAGGCCGAGGAGGTCGTGGGACGGCTCGCACGGGAAGCGGCGGAAGCGATTCAGGGGCATTAACGAAACCAGAAACTGGAAACTGGAAAGCGGAAAACGTTTTAGACTCTCGAAACCAGAAGGCGGGTGCGCATCACGCGCACTCCCTTCTGGTTTCGCGTTTTCGAAGGAGATCTCGAATGACTGTTGCTGATGCCACCGAAACCATGACCGCCGAAGAGATCGTCTCGCTGACGAAGCGCCACACGATTTTCTCGTGGTCCGCGCAGGGAAGCGTCAATCCGATTCCGATGGTGCGCGGCGAAGGGATCTATTTCTGGGATGCCAGCGGGAAGCGCTACATCGACATGAACTCGCAGTTGATGTGCGTGAACATCGGTCACGGCGACAAGCGCGTCATCGATGCGATCAAGCGTCAGGCGGAGGAGCTGGCGTATGCCGGTCCGGGGATGGCGACTCCCGTGCGCGCACGCGTCGGCAGGATGCTGGCGGAGCTGACGCCGGGTGATCTCAACCGGTTCTTCTTCACGCTGGGCGGTGCCGAGGCGAACGAGAATGCGATCCGCATCGCGAAGATGGTGACGGGCCGGCAGAAGATCATGGTTCGCTATCGCGCGTATCACGGCGCGACGGCGGGCGCGATCTCGCTGACCGGCGATCCGCGGCGCTGGGCGAACGAACCGGGCATTCCGGGCGTCGTCCGTTTCTTCGATCCGTACAAATACCGCAGCCATCTCTATCGCGAAGGCGACAGCGATGAGTCGTTCGTGCAGCGCTGTCTCGACGAGATCGAAGAGACGATCATGTACGAAGGCGGACATACGATCGCCGCGATGTTCATCGAAACCGTGACGGGCACGAACGGCCTGATCGTTCCGCCGGCGGGCTACATCAAGGGACTGCGCGAGATCTGCGACCGTCACGGCATCCTGCTGGTGTGCGACGAAGTCATGTGCGGCCTCGGGCGCACCGGCTCGTGGTTCGCGGTCGATCAGTGGAACGTCGTCCCCGACATGATCACGATGGCGAAAGGGCTGACGTCCGCATATCTGCCGTTGGGTGCGGTCGCCGTGAGCGACCGGATCGCGGCGTACTTCGACAAGAACGTCTTCTACGGCGGCCTGACGTACAACGCGCATCCGATGAGCCTGGCCGCCGCCGAAGCCTGCATTCAGGTGATGAAGGACGACGACACGATGAATCACGTGCAGAAGATGGGGCGCGTGATGGCCGAGCTGCATCAGCAGATGAAGGCGAAGCATCCCTCGGTCGGCGACGTGCGCTCGATCGGATTGTTCGGCGTGCTCGAGCTCGTCCGCAATCGCGAGACGAAGGAACCGATGGCGCCGTTCAACGGGACGAGTCCGGAGATGCAGAAGCTCGGCGCGTTCCTGCGCGAGCAGGGGATGTACGCGTTCATCAACTGGAACAACCTCTTCACGAATCCGCCGCTGTGCATCACGGAAGAGCAGTTGCAGGAGAGCTTCGCGATCATCGACCGGGCGCTGGAGATCACGGACGCAGGCGTGGTGTAGGACAGGCGCCCTCGCCTGTCCACCGAGGCTGTCCACCGAGCCGACAGGCGAGGGCGCCTGTCCACCGAGCCGACAGGCGAGGGCGCCTGTCGTACACACGCTTATCTCGCCGCGCGCCGCCGGCGTGCCTCTCTTGTGTATTGCGCGAAGAACGTCCACATGATCGCAGTCTCATCGACGCCCTGTGGATAAGCGTAGGTGAAGTTCGGATCGCCGCCACTCCATGCGTGGCCCATCGCGGTCATCATGTACTCCGCGCCGAACGCGAAGCTCTTCAGCGTGTAACCGTTCGCCGAAGTCACGGAGAGCGGTTTGGCCGTGATCGAATCGTTGTCCGTGCCGTCGTCGGCCAGATCGTTCATCTGCGCGAACTGCGCGATCACGAGATCGGCGTTGATCGCCTTCACGTATGGATCGAGCGCGCCGTGAAACACGAGCAGCGGCGCCGGTTTCGCGCGATGAGAACAACGATCGGCATCGGCGCCGGTCACGTTCGGATCCTTCGTGCTTCCATAGAGCGCGGCATACGCGCCGCCATAGAGGTCGTCTGCAGCTTCGTACATGCCGCCTGATGCAACCATGCCGGCGGCGAATGTCTCGGCGTAGCAGGAGAGCATCACACTCGTCATGAATCCGCCGGACGAGACGCCGGCGACGTAGATGCGCGCGTCGTCGACGCTGTAATGCTCGCGCGTCCAGTCGATCATTCCTTTGATGATCGACGGCTCGCCATCGCCGCGCTTCTGGTTCACCGGCAGAAACCAGTTCCAGCAGCGGCTGGCATTTGCGGCGGGACTCTGTGCCGGCATCAGCACGAGCAGCTTCTGCTCGTCCGCGAGCTTCGCGAGGCGTGCGAGGCCGGCGAAGTCATCCGGCGTTTCCGTACAGCCATGAATCGCGACCAGGAGCGGCCGGCGCTCGCCCGCGACGTATCCGGCGGGGACGTAGAGCTTGTAGTCGCGCGTGCCCGCGGCGTTGGTGAAGGAGCCGGTGACCCAGAGCGCGGCGGCGGCTAGCAGTGCGTGCATGGGGAAACTCCGAAAGTATAGATTTCGAAGTTCAAATCTTCGAAATTCGAAATTCTCTATTCTGCACTCTGCCTTCTGCCTTCAATCTCTCGTCGGGTGCCCCGCGAGCTACGAAAAAGCAGAACGCAGAACGCAGAACGCAGAATTGAGAATTGAGAATTGATGTGGCGCTTCGCGCGACGCTCTTTCTAAATTCTTCATTCTGCGTTCT
>JAJPHC010000026.1 GCA_021325515.1 Acidobacteriota bacterium | reverse complement strand
TTCCCCGTCGTCATTCTGAGCGCAGCGAAGAATCAATCAATGCGCCGGGATGCATGTGCCATGATCCATCGCTCGCGCCTCAACCTGCGCGGCGCCCCGGCTGATCCTTCGCTACGCTCAGGATAAGACTTCAGGCGCCCCGGCTGATCCTTCGCTGCGCTCAGGATGAACTTCAGGCGCCGCGGCTGGTCCTTCGCCGCGCTCAGGATAAACTTCAGAAACTGACAATGCTCGTTTTCCAAGACCCTCTCAAACAGACCGACCTGCCGCGCGGCTGCGTCGCCACCATCGGCAATTTCGATGGGATGCATGTCGGCCATCAGGCCATCATCCGGCGCGTCGTCCAGCGCGCGCGCGAGCTCGGCAGGCTGTCGGCTGTCATCACCTTTCATCCGCATCCGCTCTCGATCGTCGCGCCTGACCGCGTGCCGAAACAGATCCTCACCATGGCCCAGAAGGAAGAGCTGATGCGCGACATCGGCGTCGATGCTCTTCTCATCGTCCCCTTCACTCACGAGTTCTCGCGCTGGACCGCGGAGCGGTTCATCGAGGAGTTCCTCGCCAATGCGCTCAAGGTGAGCGAAGTGCGGATCGGCCGCGACTTCTGCTTCGGCGCCGGAAGAGAAGGAACTCTCGCCATGCTCACCGCCGCCGGCCAGCGCTTCGGCTTCGAAGTGGAAGGTGTGGATGACGTGAAGATTCGCGGCATTCGCGTCTCGAGCTCGATCGTGCGCGATGCGATCGCCAAGGGCGCGATGCGCGCCGTCACTCTCGCACTCGGCCGCGACTACTTCATCGACGGACGCGTCGCCACCGGCCGCCGCCTCGGACGCAAGATCGGCTTCCCGACCGTCAACGTCGATCCGCAGAACGATCTCTATCCCGGCTCCGGCGTCTACATCACGACCTCCCGCTTCGAGAGCTTCGATCGCTCCTTCGAGAGCGTGACCAACATCGGCGTCCGGCCGACACTCTACGAAAACTACGCGGTCACGATCGAGAGCCACATCTTCGACTTCGACTCGAACGTCTACGGCGACACGGTCCGCCTCTACTTCCACCAGCTCCTCCGCCGCGAGCAGCAGTTCCGCTCCGCGCTCGAGCTGACGAATCAGATCCGGATGGACATCCAGCGGTCGCGCAGCTACTTCCTCCGGCATCCAATTCGCTCGAATGATCGCGGGGCCGATCTCTGGTGACGGACGATTTACTCACTCTCATCCTCATCGTCGCGCTGTTCCTCGGGGTAGCGGTCGTCCGCTTCTTCCGGACCGTCGACGCGATCTTCTGGCGCGATGCGGCGACACCGGCCGTCACCGGTTTCATCGCGGGCTGCATTTTCTTTTTCGCGAACCCGCACTACGCCCTGATCGGCGCGTTGCTGACGATCGCCGCTCTCTGGTCGCGGCACACGGGCCGCGAGAGCGAGCCCGGCGACGGCATGCTCCTCGGATCTCTCACCGGCGCGTCGGCAGCGCTGCCGCTGGTGTTCGTGCAGGCCGACGCCTGCGTGCTCTTCGCGCAATGCGTGCTCGCCGGCGCGATCTCGGCATACGGCGTCACCTACGCTGCGTTCTATGTGCGCCGCCGCGCGAAACAGATCGCGATCGACGCGCTCAGCGCAGTGCTCGCCATCGGAGGCGCGGCCGCGGTGCGACTCATCGACGTGCCGCCGCGCGATCTCGCGACCTCGGCCACGATTCTCATCCCGCTCCTCGGCATTGCCGGGCTGCTCAAGCAGTGGCGCGATCTCTCCCGCGAGCTGATGGACGAGGCCAACCTCGGCTTCATCGACGTCAGCGACGTGCGCATCGTCGCCCATCCTTTCCGCCGCCTCGGCGCCGCGGGCTGGGCCGATCCGCGCGCACGGCGGGAGTTCGTCCGAATCGCAAACGTGATCGCGCTGCGCAAACGCCAGCAGCGCAACCGCCCCGAGGATGAGGCGAGGCTCTATCAGGTCGAGATCATCAAGCTCAGGATGGAACTGCAGGAAATGGCGAGGATCGACCAGGACGTGCGCGGCGCCTCGCGGAGCGCGGACGCCTCCTCCGCACACCTGACGGACGATCACGCGTAGTGCGGACGAGCCGTCCGCACTCCTCCTATACAATTAGTCCGCGAATGACGACGACTGTTCTGCGCCGCGGCGCAACCTTCTTTCTCCTCCTGCTCGTCGCCGCCACCCAACTCCTCGCCCAGGGGAAAGACATGGGACAGGCGGGGCAGTATTACAAGCAGAAGACGAAGTTCAAATTCGTCCCCGGCCCGAAGCAGAAGGGCGGCGAAGTCCGCTGGACCGTCGCGCCACAGGGCCGCGTCGAGGTCGAGAAGGATGAATACGCGCTGCTCGAGAACGACGTCCACGTCTTCTATCAGGACATCAAGCTCACCGCCGACAAAGTCACGATCAACCTGAAGACGAAGGACGTCGTCGCCGAAGGCCACGTCATCGTCGACCAGGGCCCGGCGCGCATCACCGCCGATCACTCGGTGTTCAACCTCGACAGCAAGACGGGGACGTTCTTCAACGGCACGGGAACGTTCGAGTCGCTCTCGTTCGGCGGCGACAAGATCGAGAAGCTCGACGAGAACACGTATCACCTCACGAACGGCATCTTCACGTCGTGCGATCTGGACAAACCGGCATGGTCGTTTCACGTGCGCGACGCAACGGTCACCGTCGACGACTACGCGCACCTTCGCGATGTGTCGTTCCGCGCGCACGACATTCCCATCCTCTGGTCGCCGCGCCTTCTCTGGCCGACGAAGAAGGATCGTTCGCAGGGCCTGCTCATTCCGCGCATCAGCCTCGGCGGGTCGTTCGGGCCGCGCCTCGAGGTCGGATACTTCATCCCCTTCGGCGACAGCGTCGACGCAACGCTCTACGGCGATCTGAGTCAGAAGGGATACAACGGGCTCGGCACGACCCTCCGCTATCTGCCGTCACAGAACGTGAAGGTCGGAGAGCTCAACGCGCAAGCCGTGCACGATCAGGAAGCCGGCCGCGAGCAGTGGAGCTACCAGTTCAAACATGCGCAGGACAATCTGCCGGGCGGCTTCCGCGGCGTCGTCGACGTGCAGGACTACTCGGACCTCGACTTCTTCCGCCGCTGGTCGCGCGATCCGCGGCTGCACACGCTGTCGAACATCTACTCATCCGCGTATCTGACGCGCAACTGGCCCGGTTACTCCGTCAACCTCATCACCGATCGGCGCGACATCGTCCTCGGTCACACGGATCCCTCCGATCCCAATTCGCCGATCCTGAAGCAGCGGTTCCAGCAACTGCCGTCGCTGCAGGTGCGCATGTATCCGCAGCGCGTGCTCGGCTCGCCGCTCTATTTCTCGCTCGAGTCGTCCGCCTCGCATCTCGAGACCTCGGGTCTGATCAACGGCCCGCAGGCGAATTACTACCGCGCCGATTTCTTCCCGACGCTGTCGCTGCAATTGCGAACACCGGCGTGGCTCTCGATCCGCCCGCAGATCTCCGTGCGCGACACCTACTACTCGCAGAGTCTCGATCCGAATTCGACGGGCGTCTCCGGCATGCCGCAGCAGACCGTCGACGATTCCGTGAATCGACGCTATGCGCAGGGACAGGTCGAGATGGTCGGCCCTTCGTTCTCGAAGATCTACAGCAAGAAGCTCGGCGGCTTCACGAAACTGAAGCACCTCATCGAGCCGCGCGTCCGCTACATCTACACGAGCAGCGTGAACGATCAGGACAAGGTCGTCCGCTTCGACACGGTCGATTCGCCGTTCCTGCCGATCGTGCGCGACTCGGTCGAGTACTCGCTCACGCAGCGGCTCATCGGCAAGGAGGCGGGACCCAACGCCTCACCGCGCGAGATCATGTCGTTCTCGCTTCGCCAGACCGTGTCGCTCTCGAAGCCGTTCACCTCGGTTACCAGCGGCAGCACAGGCTCGACGACGGGCATCACCACCGCGGATCAGAAGTTCACGCCGCTCGTCGCGCAGTTGCACGTGAATCCGTATCAGTCGATCACTCTCGATGCGTCGACGACGTTCGGCAATGTCTCGCATCAGGTCGATCAGACGAGCCTCTCCGCGAATCTCGTCGGCACCGGAAAGAACACCGACAAGTACCTCTCGTTCACCTGGTTCGCGTCGTTCAAGCAGCCGGGCCAGACGAGCGGAGGCTCGAGCCAGATCCGCATCAACAGCGGCAGTTCCCTGCTGAAGGACCGCATCCGCGGCGACATCCAGCTCAACTACGACGCGAAGACCGGCAAGTTCCTCGAGCAGCGCTACCTCCTCGGCGGCAACGGCTCGTGCTACGGTCTCGCAGTCGAGTACCGCTCATTCCTCGTCTACGTGCCGACCGAGAAGCGCGAGAACAGCATCAGCATCGCCATCACGTTGAAGAACGTCGGCACCGTGGGTACGCACTAAAGGATGTGCGGACGAGGCGTCCGCACTCCACCCCGCGATTCAATCTGATAAGGCCGAAGATCCTTCGCCTTGATCACCCGCACCGGAATCAACATCGCCGACACGACAGCCAGCGCGCCGATCAGAATCGCGAACCGTGCAGACGCATTCGCCAGCACGCCGCTGAGAGCGAGTCCGATGGCGAGCCCCGTGATCAACCCGCCGAGGTGGGCCATGTTGTCGATGCCGCCCATCAGCCCGTAGACGAGATTCATCGCCGCGAACTGAACGACATACCGCAGCAGCGCACGGACCCCGTCGGGATGCAGATCGAGCTTCGCGAAGTAGAGGATCGAGATCAGCATTCCGACGATTCCGAAGATTGCGCCGGAGGCGCCCGCGCTTACGCGCATCGGATTCCAGGTGAGGCTCGCGATCGCCGCGCCGATGCCGGTGGCGACATACGCGAGCAGCGTTCCCGCGACGCCGATGAATCTCTCGAGCAGCGGCCCGAGGTTCCAGAGGCACCACATGTTGAGGGCGAGATGAATGAGGCCGATGTGGAGAAACGACGCGGAGACGGCGCGCCATGGCTGCGACGTGAGCGTGAGCGGCCCGAAGTCCGCGCCACAGCGAACGAGATCCGCCGCCGTCGGACGCATGATCGAGATTCCGGAGAGGACCATCGCGAGAAACACGGCGACATTCGTCGCGAGAAGAATGTGCGTCGCCCATGGTTTTGGCGGCGGCGGCGGGGGCGGCAGTTCTGACATGGTTCGCGATTCTACCTATCCGGCCTATCGGTCCCATCCGCCCCGTCGTGGTATCTTCCGCCGCCGAACACCATGCGCCACCAGAAAATGAAGGGTCTCATCCTCAGCGGAGGGAAGGGGACGCGTATGCGCCCGCTCACGTACACCTCCGCGAAGCAGCTCATTCCCGTCGCGAACAAGCCCGTGCTCGTGTACGGCATCGAGGCGATCGTCGCGGCAGGCATCCAGGACATCGCGATCATCGTCTCGCCGGAAACCGGTCCCGAGATTCGCGAGAACATCGGCGACGGGTCGCGCTTCGGCGCGAACATCCATTACATCGAGCAGGACGCGCCGCGCGGACTCGCGCACGCCGTTCTCACGGCCGAGGATTTTCTGCGTGACTCGCCATTCGTCATGTACCTCGGCGACAACCTCCTGCAGCACGGCATTACGCCGCTCGTCGAGGAGTACCGCTCGATCGACTGCAACAGCGAGATTCTGCTCACCCGCGTTCCGAACCCGTCGCAGTTCGGCGTCGCCGAGCTCGATGCGAACGGCCGCGTGCTGAAACTGACGGAAAAACCGCCGGAGCCGAAGTCGGATCTCGCGCTGGTCGGCGTCTACATGTTCGACGAGCACATCTTCGAAGCGGCGAAGGCGATCAAGCCTTCGCAGCGCGGCGAGCTGGAGATCACCGACGCCATCCAGTGGCTCCTCGACAACGGCTTCACGGTGCATCCGCACATCGTCAAGGGCTGGTGGAAAGACACGGGCAAGATCGAGGACATGCTGGAGGCGAACCGCACGGTGCTCGACACGTTCGAGCGCGATGTGCGAGGGACGATCACCGACGACAGCTCGATCGAGGGCAAGGTCGTGATCGAGCCCGGCGCGCAGATCATCGACTCCGTCGTGCGCGGCCCGGCGATCATCGGCGCGGACGCGCGCATCGTGCATGCGTACGTCGGCCCCTACACGTCGATCGGCAACAAGTGCAGCGTCGAGCGGTGCGAGATCGAGAACTCCATCGTGCTCGAGAACTCGAGCCTGAGTCATGTCGCGGGCCGCATCGAAGCGAGCCTCATCGGCAAGAACGTGAAGATCGGCCGGACGCACCGCAAGCCGGTGGCCTACCGGTTCATGGTGGGCGACAACAGCGAAGTAGGAATCACGTAGTCGAGATCATCCCGACCGAGCGCAGCGAGCGGAGGGATCACGGCGCCGCCGCGGAACTCAACAATGCGTTTGTACCGGATCGCTGTTATCGTCGCACTCCTCATGGTCACCACCACGACGCTTCTGTTTTTGCGTGAACGCCAGGCGAAGGAAGAGGCGGCACGCGAGCGCGAGATGACGGCGGCGGTCGCGGCCATTCGATCGAGCATCGCCGCGTTCCGCGCGAGGAGCGGCCGCTATCCGCGCTCGCTCGACGAGTTGCCGTCGATCCCGCGCGATCCGATCACTCACAGCACGAGGACCTGGCAGGTGGAGACCGAAGAGAGCGTGAGCGCGGATGATTTCGCGCCCGGCTCGAAGAAGGGCGAGACGTTCATCGTCAACGTGCGGAGCGGTGCGAAGGGCCGCGACGCGCACGGCCGCGCGTGGGCGGACTACTGATGCCGAACGTCTACACCTTCAAGGATTTCGAAGGGAGCAGCCATCGGATCCTGATCGAGCTCATCCACCGCTACTCGAAACAGGGCGGCAAACTCCTCGACCTCGGCGCGGCGGGGGGAGAGCTCGGCGCGGCGCTGCGCGATCACTTCTCGCGCACGATCGGCTTCGAATACAACGCCGACTGCATCGTCGATCTGCATCAGCATTTCGACGCCGCGGTCATCAGCGATCTCGAAAAGGTGAAGCATCTTCCGGGCGATGCCGACGCGATCGTGATCGCCGATGTGCTCGAGCACCTTCGCGATGCGCCGGCGCTGCTGCAGGCGATACGCCGTGCGCTCGCGCCGGGGGGCCGCGTGTTCATCTCCGTCCCGAACATCGCGAACATCACGGTGCGCATCGGTCTGTTGTTCGGCGTGTTCGAGTATCGCGATCGCGGCATTCTGGACAACACGCATCTCCGCTTCTACACGCTGCGCACGATCCGCCGCGAAGTCGAGGCCGCAGGGTTCCGCATTCTGGAGACACGAGGCTCATCGGTTCCGCTGCGCCTGATCATCGGCCGCTTCACGCCGGAGCTCATTCTCCGCATCGGCGAAAAGGTGCTGTCGCTCGTGACCCGCATGTGGCGCTCGCTCTTCGCGTACCAGATCATCCTCGTCGCCGAACGGACGTGATGGCTGCGCCCTCTCGTTAGTTGCGTGCGCTCGGCGCGACCGGGTCATGGCACGAAACGCGAACTGAACGCTCGGTGGAAATCGTGAACCGCGTCTAACATTCCGCTGCACCGGACTCCGGCCCACCGTCTGATAGCGAGCGGCTAATTCGTCATCGACTGGAACGTATGCCAGAACGGACATATTCGCAGCAGCGTCTAACTCAACGGTGCAGCTGATGCGTGGCCTTTCGCCCCGGCAAACCAGGGATCAGGCTGGCTGCTGTTCGTCGCGGCGCAGCGGCCGCGTGAACCTGCTCGGAATGCCGGCCAGCGCGAATCCGCACAGCATCACCGCTCCCAGCCCGCTCACCCACCACCACCCTCGTGCGAGCCGCCGTTCGAAGACGACGGCGTGGCGTCCGGCCGGCACGCGCACTCCGGCGAACAGCATGTTGATGGGCTCGGCCTTCGCCTCCACTCCGTCGATCGTGATCCGCAGCTCCGGCGTGAGCTTCTCCGACGATGCGAGGAACCATGGAGCGGACGATGCGACTTCGAGCCGCTGACGCGCATCGCTGTACTCGAGCTTCGCGATCCTCGCGTCCGTTGACTTCACATCATCGGCCGCGTTGCCCGGCGGCACCACCGCCTCCTGCGCAAAATCGACGTCCGTCCGCGCAAGCATCTCTTCGTCCGACATCGCGCGCAGCTTCGACACCGGATGGAATCGCGGCACCTCGGCCACATTGCGGAAGATGCGGCCGTCCCGCAGCTCGCGATCGAAGATGAGCGGCTTCGTGACACGCCCGTAGAAGAACGAGTTGTCGGCGGCGCCGAGCATTCGTGCGCGCATGCCCACCGGCCGCAAACGCAGCACCACCGTCTCCCCCGCGCGTGCGTACGGCGACAACGGCACGTAGACCTTGCCGACCGCATCACAATCCTGCGGTGTGAAGTTCCGGCGATAGACGATCGCGTTGTTCTTCAGCAGCGTGACCTCGAGATGAGGACCCGCCTTCACGACCGGCTCCGGGCCGACCGGAAGCTCGATCGCATGGAACGGCTCCGCATCGAGCGTGATCGTCCGCTCCATGATCCTGCCCGGCTGCAGCATCACTCCGCCGCGCTCCACGACGCCCGGCTTCGTCGCCGCGAACACCGACCACTTGATGATGTCGATGGCCTTGTGCTCGATCACATAACGCACGCCGAGCATGCTGACCAGGGGATCGCTGAAGTTGAACGTGCGGCTGTCGAACTGCAGCACGGTCGCCCAACCGCCCCAGCAGCTGGGATCGATCCGCTGCATGAGCTGCCGGTACTTCCCTTCCGAGCTGAAATGGCTGCGGATGTCCTCGACGCGGAAGAGCTCCGAGGAATTCGGGAAGAGGTAGTTCATCATCGGAGCGATGCGATAGGGGCGCGGCTGCGATTGCAGAAACGCGATCGTAGGCGTCGTCTGCACCACTGCGTCGGCCGGCTCCAGATACGCGGAGAAGCGTCCGGCGAAGAGGCCGAGATCCCAGGCGACAGCAGCCGCGATGAGCACCGCGATCGCGCGCCTGCGCGACAGCATCGCTGCGCCGGACGCTGCGAGGTAGGCAGCCGGCAGCGGCAGCACGATCGAGAGCCGCGTCAGGTACGAATACTTCAGACCCGGCAGGTAGCCGAGAAAGGGAGCGAGGCCGAACATGGCAGCGGCGACCACGACGAGAGCGCCGGCCCAGAACCACCGCGCCCGCGCGCGCCGCGCGAAGAGCCCAACCAGCAGCAGCACTAGCGTCGTCACGCCGAGGTAGATCGTCGCTTCGTAGTAATTGTTGAAGGCCTTGAGGCGCGGATCGCCGACCCAGTTCTTGTAGACGTTGTTCCCCAGCGCATCGGGAAAAAGGAAAAGGCGGAGGTGCGCCAGCGGAAACGCCGAATCGACGCTGAGGCGCTCGCGCATCGCGAGGTAGCCTGTGCGCCTCAGAAACTGCGCATAAGGGACGAGCGACGGCGATGCGATCATCAGGGCGATGACGGTGGCGCCGGCCGCCGCGAGAATCTCGCGCCGCGGCAGCGTTCGCGTCCTGATCGACAGATACACCGCATAGACAAACGCGATGTACGCGCCATACGCCACGGTCGCCGGAAAACCGGCGAGCAGATACGCGAGCGCGACGACGATCATCAGCGGAATCGAATTCCGCTTGCCGTTGAACGCACGCCGCACGAGCCATAGGAGCGCTGGATAAAGAGCCGAGGCATTCGTCGATTGCCACAGCCAGCGAACGGTGATCACTCCTGCGGCGGCAGCGATCAGTGCGCCGGCGGCCGCGCCGCGCTTGCCGAGGCGCTCTTCGCGAAGCCAGAGATAGGCGAAGCAGAAGGCCGCGTTCAGCTTCAGAAAGATGATCGCGGTGTACACCCACGTCAGCGGCACGGCGAGCGACGGAATGAGGACGAACGGCGAGAGCACCGCCGCTCCCCATGCGCCCCAGCCGGGGATGCCGCTGGCGATGAAGGGATTCCAGTGAAACGCCTGCGTCTCGCCGCGCACGAGCGACATCAGCGTGTAATACGACGTCGGCGGATCGCTGAGCAGCGAGTTCTGCGTCGGGATGTCGCGATACAGCGCCCACGGATCATGGTTGAGAAAGACGTCGTTCGGAGAGACGACACGCCCCATGAAGAGCACGGGGAAGAAATAGATGAAGTGGAACACGCCGAGCGCGATCAGCGCCGCCGAATGCTTACGAAGGTTCAAGCGCGTGCAGTTTACCGTCATCGCGGACAACCACACGAGACACGTCATACACTGCGCGAATGACGATCGCAGTCTTCATCGCCGCCGAGGTCGAGCCGCGGCTGATCGCCTTGCTGCGGGGCGACGCGCGGTTCGAGCTGACCGGAGAGATCGGTACGGCCGACGTGCTGATCACGAGAACGATCAACCGCGTCGACGCAGCCATGCTCGATCGAGCGCCGAAGGCGCGCTGGATCGCACAGGGAACGAGCGGCATCGACAACATCGACACCGGCGAAGCAGAGCGCCGCGGCATCGCCATCATTCATCTGCCGGGCATCAATGCGAATGCCGTCGCGGAACTGGTGATCGGCCAGATGATCACGCTGACGCGCACCGTGCCGCTGTATGTCCGGGAGATGCAGCGCGGCGAATGGAAGCGCGGCGACTGCGCGACGCGTCACGAGCTGCGGCACTACGCGCTCGGCATCGTCGGGCTGGGGAACGTGGGGCGCAGAGTGGCGCGGCTGGCGAATGCCTTCGGCATGAAGATCACCGCGTATGACCCGTACATCGAAGAGTTCGGAATCGCGGCGCGGGCCGAGTCGCTGCAGGAATTGCTCGGGACGAGCGACATCGTGACGCTGCATGTGCCGCTGACGCATGAGACGCGGCGGATGATCGGCGCAGTGGAGCTCTCCGTGATGCCGCGCGGTGCGATCCTGATCAATGCCGCGCGCGGCGAAGTGCTCGACCTCGATGCAGCGCTCTCCGCGCTGGAGTCGGGACATCTCTCCGGACTCTCCGCCGACGTCTTCGAGATCGAGCCTGCCAACCGCACGTTCCCGGACGATCCGCGCCTGATCGTGACGCCGCACATCGCCGGATGCACGCACGAGGCGAAGAACGATGCAGCGGAGATTCTCTACGCGCGCCTTACGGCGATCGCGGGCGCGTCATGATGTGGATCCTCATCGCCGCGGCGGCAGCGTCGGCAGTGACGCACATTTACGCGGAATACGCCGGCCGGCGCCGCGTCGTCTACATCGCGAAGCCGCTCACGACGACGCTGCTGATCGTCGCTGCCGCGCTTGCTCACGGCGATCCCGCATATCAGCGCCCGATCCTCGCCGGGCTGCTCTTCTCGCTTGCGGGTGACATCTTCCTCATGCTGCCTCGCGATCATTTCATCGCAGGTCTGATCAGCTTTCTCATCGCGCACATCGCCTACATCATCGCCTTCCTCAACGGCACACGCCTCGGACAGCGTCCGCTGCTCGCGCTGCCGCTGCTGCTCGCGGCCCTCGCCGTCCTCACGCTCCTCTGGTCCCGCCTCGGGCCGCTGCGGATTCCGGTCGTGGTCTACGTCGCCGCATTGACGACGATGGCGTGGCAGGCGCTCGTACGCGCGGCGGCGATGCCTTCGGCGTTCACGATGATGGCGGCAATCGGCGCATGCCTGTTCGTCGTTTCGGATGGCGTGCTCGCGATCGATCGCTTTCGCATCCGCTTCCGCGCGGCGCAGGCCGTGATCATGAGCACCTACGTCGCCGCGCAGGCGCTCATCGCGATCTCGGTGTGGCAGAACGTCTGAGGATGTGCGGACGCCTCGCCCGCACATCCCGGTCTCAGTAGCGAGTGTTGATGGAGTCGATTCGGTCGGCGATGAACACTCCGCCGCGCGTGAACGAGCCTGCGAACGTCACGCGATCGCCGCGCTGGACGTCGCGTGCGTCGATGCGGTTGTAGCGCGGATCGATCGAACGCGTATCGACGACGAACTCGCGGCCGCTGCGCCCGTCGCGCACCCACATCGTGCCGGTGCGATAGTCGACGCGATCGACGTAGCCGCTGAGGATGTCGTTCGAATACGCACCCCCATAGTAGCTGTCGTCGTAGTACGGATCGTCATAGACATCGCTGTAGATGACGCCGTCGCGGAAGATGCCGCCGAGGCTGAGGTCGATGCCGACACGCCAGTTGGGACGCCAGTAGACCTCAGGCACCCAGTACGAATAGCGGCCGCCGTCGATCCAGACGCGATATCCACCCCGCTCGTGGTAGTAGCGGTTCAGGCGGCCGTGCATCCAGATGCGATCGTTGTTGCGGTAGCTGCGGTGCGCGTCATAGCGCTCGTAATTGCGATAGCGGTCGTTGGAGCGATAGCGGTCGTTCGAGCGATTGTGATCGCGGGAACGATTGTCGTTGTTGCGATAGCCATCGTTGTTGTTGCGATAGCCATCGTCGTTGCGATGGCGGTCGTTGCCGCGATAGCCGTCGTCGTTGCGCGGCTGATCGTTCCGGTACGACTCGTTGTCACGCGGCCGCTGTTCCTCGCCACGCCGCTCCTGCCGATCGGGGCGATCGCCGCTTTCACGGCTCACACTGCCATCGCGGTGCTGCCGGTCACGCCATGTACTGTCCTGGGGACGATCCTCCGCAAAAACGGACGACGCCAGGAGCACGGCAAGAGCCCCCGCTCCTGCCACTTTTGCCGCGGAAATGCTGGACTTTTTCATGATTTTCTCCATGGAACCGATCGACGACTGGCAGTGCCTATCGCAATCGGATTGCCAACGCAGACCGGACGCGGGACCCATCCGTCCCATCAGTCCCATCAGTCCCATCCGTCCCATCAATCCCTGTAGCTCACGCGCAACACCACGCCATCAAACCCCTCGTTGCGAAACGCCGCCATGCTGCTCGCGGGCACTCCGAGGTCGATGAGCTGCGCGCGGATCGATTCGGCGGAATCGCCGGGCGCTTCGATGTCGATCGCCCTCTCCTCGCGATTGATGAAGACCAGCGCGACCGCAGCCAGCATCTTCTGACTCGGCGCTGCACCAAGGCGGGCGACGATCAGTGAAGGTTCCGGACGAAAGACGTCGATGCCCTCGATGTCGTGCAACTCCGCAAACTGCTGATCGAGCACGAGACCGCGCTTCGCCCCGTCGCGCATGCCGCGCGAGGCGGCAGCAGCCGTCATCGCGCCTTCCACGAGGTCGTGCGCGATCGTGTAGCGCGCGACGACGTCGCACCAGTCCTTGTGATCCGGGCCCGTCAACACCGCGGCGAGAACTCCAGCCACGCGTCCCGCGCGACGGGCACTCTTCGAAACGGCTGCGGCTTCGATCGAAGCCTGCCGCGCACCTTCGTCGATCGAGCCGATGATCGTCGGATCCTTCACCGGATCCGGCTCAGGAAGCGGCTTCGGCGCCGTGGCACACGCCACGAGAAGAAATGGGGCAAAGGCGAGGGAGAGGATCGTCCGGGTCATTGCGATCTCCTGTCAGCTGCTGTCGTTGAGGCTGCCTCATCGCAATGGCTCTGCCATATCGTTGCTCTCTGCGAAGAGCTCGCGAACGCCCGAAGGTGGCTCATCCGGAGGCCGGTCGTGTTCGGTTTTGCGGACGGTCAGACGACGCGGCGTCCGTCGCGCCACACTTCGCGGATCAGATTCACTCCGAAGTGATAGACGAGATGGAGATACGACGGAGCATCGAGAAGGATGAAGTCCGCCCGTTTTCCCGCTTCGAGCGAGCCTGTCTCCGCGGCGAGACGAAGCGAATATGCGCCGTTGAGCGTGGCGGCGGTCAGCGCCTCCTCGACCGTCATCTTCATCCGCAGCGTCGCGAGCTGAATGACGACCTGCATCGACTCCGTCATCGACGATCCGGGATTGCAATCCGTCGAGAGGGAGACATACGCCCCCTCGTCGATGAGCTGCCGCGCCGGCGCATAGCGCTCGGACATCAGGAAGAAGCTCGTCGCGGGCAGCAGGTTCGCGACGGTCTCCGAGGCGGCGAGGGCGCGGATGCCGTGGTCGCCGATGTACATCAGGTGATCCGCGGATGCAGCGCCGAGTTGGGCTGCGAGCGATGCGCCTTCCGTATCCGACAGCTCATCGGCGTGAAGGCGGGGAATCATCCCCAGCTCTGCGCCGGCGCGCAACACGCGCTCTCCTTCGTCGCGGGTGAAGACGCCGCGCTCCACGAACGCATCGCAGAACGTCGCGAGGCCTTCCTCCTGCACGCGCGGCAGGATCTCGCCGATGATCGTGGAGACCCATCCTTCGCGCGCCGCTGCGCTGCCTCGCGATTCCGGAGGAAACTCGTGCGCGGCGAGACAGGTCGCGACGAGGCGCACCGGCGACTCCTCGCGCGCGGCCCGGATGGCGCGCAGTTGTTTCAGCTCACACTCGACGTCCAGCCCGTATCCGCTTTTCGCCTCTGCGGTCGTCGTTCCATAACGCGCCATCATCCGCGTCCGTTCGAGCACGTTCTGCGTGAGCTGCTCCTCGGATGCCGCGCGCGTCGTGCGTACCGTGGATGCGATGCCGCCACCGGATGCCGCGATCTGCTCGTACGTCTCACCCTGCAGCCGCCGGTTGAACTCCGATTCGCGGAAGCCTGCGAAGGGCAGATGCGTGTGCGTATCGACGAAGCCGGGAATCGCGGTCGCACCGTTCGCATCGACGTCTTCCGTGATGTCGAAGCGCGGCATGCCCTTCTCGGGCCCGGCATACACGATCCGCTCGCCGTCGATCACGATGGCTGCGCCGTCGTGAACGGTGAGGTTGCGCATCGCAGCACCGCGAAGACCGCCGCGGCCCGTGGGAGTAGCGAGTTGTCGGAGGTTGCGGACGAGTTTCATGCTGAGTGCAGCGAAGCATCAACCAAGGCGCCGCGCAACGCAACCCCATGACAGCGGCTTTGGCCAGCGCCTTTGGCACGAAGATCCCTGCGCCTTGATTGATCCTTCGCTTCGCTCAGGATGAACTGCGGCTAGCCGCGGCGCATGGACGTGATCGGCAGCTCGTTCTGCTCCTGTTCCACGTCGAGCGCGATCATCTGCTGCACGAGATCGAGCGTCGCCTGCAACCGTGCGCGCACCGACTTCCGCTCGAGCTTGAGATCCTGAATCGAGCGCTCCAGATCACTCACGCGCGACATCGCCTGCGCGACGAGCCGTTCGGAGAGGAGCTCGGCATCCTTGACGATCAGCTCCGCTTCCTTGTGCGCATTCGTCTTCACTTCCTCCGATACGCGCTGCGCGGAGAGGAGCGTGTCCTTGAGGATGCGCTCGCGCGCGGTGTGCTCGTCGAGGTCCTCGCGCAGATGCGCGTTCTCGCGCATCAGATCGTCGTTCATCTTCAGCACGCGCTCGACTTCTTCCGCAACGAGAAAGAGGTAACCGCGCACTTCGTCCGGGTTGTAGCCCTTGAACTTCTTCGAGAAGGTGGCCTTCTGGATCTCGAGTGGCGTCAGATTCTGCATCATCCCCTCCCGGCACGAACAGCAGCGAGTTATTGTAACAGGAGATTACGGCCGACTTCGATCAGGGCCTTCAGCAGCCAGATGATGATCAGCAGAATCATCGGCGACCAGTCGATGCCCGCGGTGTCGTAACGGTTCAACCGCCGCCGGATCGGCCGGAGCAGCGGCCATGTCATGCGCGTGAAGATGTCGTTGATCTGCGTCAGCAGATGGAACGCGCCGCGATAGCGCCAGCGGAACGACGTGTGCGAGGCGAAGAAGTGGGCCCAGGAGACGATCACCCACGCGAGGATCGTCCAACTGATGATGTCGAAGATCAGATACACCCACCCGAGCAACGGGTCGATCGCAAGCCCTCGTCTCATCCGCGCTCTCCGAAGATCGCACGCCCGACGCGGACGATCGTCGCACCCTCTTCGATCGCAATCTCATAGTCCTCGCTCATGCCCATCGACAGCTCCCGCAATCCGAGATCGTCGCGCATCCTGCGCGTCTCACGAAAGAACGCGCGCGCTTCGTCGATGGTTCCATGAGGAGGGATGATCATCAGGCCGCGCAGATCGAGCGGGCCGAGGGACTGAATCTGCTTCACCGCAGCCGCGGTCTCTTCCGGCGCGATGCCGCTCTTCTGCGGCTCGCGGCCGATGTTGATCTGCAGCAGAACCTCGAGCTTCCTGCTGCCGGCGGCGCGCGCGAGTTTTTCCGCGAGCTCGATCGAGTCGACGCTCTGAATCACGTCGAACAACTTCACCGCGTCCTTTGCTTTGTTCGACTGCAGATGTCCGATGAGATGCCAGCGAACGTTAGACGTGGTCTCCGGCCGTTTGTCGCGCGCTTCCTGCACGCGGTTCTCGCCGACGTTCGTGATGCCGGCGGCGGCCGCGTCATCGACGGCGATTGCGGGGAACGTCTTCGTCACCGCGACCAGCGTCACCTCATCGGGGGAACGGCCGGCACGTGCGCACGCCGCGGCGATCTTCGATTCGACTGCGGCAACGTTCGCGCGAATGGCTTCGCGGTCGAGCATCAGTCCGGACGCCTCTCCAGCACGCGGCTTTCCCCGCCGCGCAGCGCGTGCCGGATCGAGAACCGCTGAAAGCCGCGGCTCATCGTTTTCGCCCTCATGTTCAAGCCTGCGTCTTCTCCAGATAGAGAATGCGATGACAGCCTTCGCACGTGACAAGCTCGCCGCGGCGCAACCGCTGCGAGAGTGCGGGACGAATGCGCGTGCGGCACGTCGAGCACGAGTCGTTCGTCACGCGGGAGACGGCAATGCCGCCGCGCTGTTTGAACGCTCTCTGAAACTCGCGGCGCTCCTGCTCCGGCAATGCGGCCTCGAGCTCGCCGGCCTTCTTACGCAGCGCTTCCGCTTCGCCGCGAAGATCGCCGAGCGAAGCCTGCCACGCCGCATGCGCCTCATCGTGGCGCGCTTTCAGGCCGTCGTAAGAAGACTGCCGGTCGTCGAGCTGTTTCTGAATCCCTTCGATCTCCGACATCGTCTTGAGCGCCGATTCCTCGAGCTCCTTGACATGCTTGCGCGCGACCTCGATTTCCTTCCACGCCGCCGCATATTGCTGCTGATTCTTCACCTGCATCAGCGTGCCCTGATATTTCTTGAGCAGCTCCTGCGAGTCGGACAACTCCCCTTCGACGCGGCGGTGTTCTTTCCCGAGTGTTTCGAGAGACTGATTCAGCCGGAGCATCTCGTCGTTGACGGACTGAAACTCACGGTCGACTTCTGCGAAGGCTTCCGGCTTGACGCTCATCGCCTTTTCGCGGTCGGCCAGCTGAGAAAGAACGGACTGCAACTCCCACAATTTTTCGACGTCTACGCTCAACAGCTCCTCCGGAGACAAAAAAGGCGTTCCTCGATCGGAACGCCTGTGCGAAACGGTTTGGCCGCATTGTGCGGATGGTATCGATGAAGAATGATCAGTCGTGTCATCACGTGTCTGGTGGGTCCACCAGGATTCGAACCTGGGACCTGCCGGTTATGAGCCGGTAGCTCTAACCGCTGAGCTATGGACCCGAGCCGGGGGATTGTATAGGAAAGGGCACTGGGGCTCTAGGGCGCTGAGCGCCCGGTGAGAAACAAATCACCAGCCAACCCAGCGACCCAGAGCCCCAGTAATCTTCGAACCCTATTTCGCCTCGATGTGATCGCCCGCGATCATCGTCCGGCGCATGTCGAGCACGCGCGCCGTTGCCGTGTGCGCCTCGGTCGTCAGCACGCCGATCTCGCCGAGGACCTGACGCGGCTGGCCCGCGACGGGGCTCTCGCGCCAGACCGTGAAGAAATCGCCCGGCTGCACCTGATCATCGCGGCCGAGATCGATCATCACGAGATTGCCTTCGGCGAGCGCACCTTCCCATCCGAGTGAGGAAACGATGTAGCCGCCGGTCTTTCCGTTGGGATCGTCGCAGAAGCCCGGCATCGCCGGGATGCGCGCGAGAGGAATCGGAAGCTGCGGCCACGGCTTCAGCTTCGCGCCTGCGTGCATCTCCTTGCAGGCGTCCGTGACGACGGCGCGCGCGTGATGATCATCGGCGCAGAGGACTTTGATCTGTCCGCGGAAATCGTAGTAGCGGCCGAGGAGCTTGTTGGTGCGGGGGTGATAGACGAGGTCGCCCGGCTCGACGACCTGATAGACCTCACCCGGATTGATGCCGGTCGCGGTCCCGCCGTTGATGTAGATCAGATCTCCCATCGAGACGCCGTTGGTCTGCTCTTCGGCACCCGGCTGGTAGAGGACTTCCACATCTTCGAATGACGAGATCGAGTTCGGCATCGATTCGTTCGGATCGCCGAGATAACCGAAGCAGTAGATGTCGGCTTCGTTTCCGAGCGGAACCGGCGGCCCAACCACGGGCGACACCTCAGCCGTCGTGACCGGCATCTGTGCCGAGGAGGTCTCGGTCGCGGTATGCGTAGTCGCTGCGGTGCCGGTGTCGACGTTCGCCGTCTGTTGCGTGCCCTCGCCCTGGACGAGCACGACATCGCCCGGATAGATCCAGTGGGCGTCCGTGATCCAGGTGTTCGCCTCCCACAACTGCGGCCAGAGGTAGGCGTTCCCATAAAACTGATTGCCAAGTGCCCAAAGCGTATCGCCAGCCTTGATCGTGTAGGTCTTGGCATTCGCGGGATACGTCGAAGGGTCAGGCGGGTTATACGCGGTGTAGTGATCACCGACGCGATGGAGCTCACGCGGGGGATGCGACGACGATTTCTTCGCCGCGGCGAAGACAGGAATCGCCATCACAAGCAGGAGAACGGGAGCCACCCGACGCACACTGACCATTGTCCCCTCCCAGAATTTCGAGACAAATTGACCCGAAAACGTTAACTCACAAGGGGATATCTGTCAAAGGCGCAGCGTGAAGCTACCGCACGGCCAGAACATCTGCCGGGGCTGTGCCGCCTTCCTGATACTTCTTCAGTTGCTGCTGGCGCGTCTGATAGCGGGTGAGGACTTTCTTCACGTACTGGCGCGTCTCGCGGAACGGAGGCACGCCGTTGTAGCGCTTCACGTTTCCTTCGCCGGCGTTGTATGCGGCGATCGTCTTGTTCAGATTTCCATCGAAGCGCTGCGAAAGGTACTTGAGGTACTTCGTTCCGGCCTCGACGTTCTGCTCGGGATCGTAGAGGTTGTTGGCGCCCATCCACCGTCCGGTGCGCGGCATCAACTGCATGAGTCCGCGTGCGCCGACCTGCGAGCGGGCATTCGTACGAAAGCGCGATTCGGTCTCGACGACTGCGGCGACGAGCGCCGGATCGAGATCGTACTTCTGCGCCTTCTCGTGAATGATGTCGCCGAAAGGCACCGCGTTCTGGAAGAAGTCGCGGCGGATCGCCGTGTTGAAGCGCGCCATCTCTTCATGGAACACATCGCGATGCTGCTGCTGCGGCGCGGCGGGATCGACGACCCAACGGTCGTTGAAGAGGGAGTTCTGCCGCGTGACGAACGACGAGGGAAGCGCGCGCGACAGCTTGAAGAGCGAGTTGCCTGCGAAGCCGTCATCGATCTTCGCAACGACCTCGGCGTTTCTCCCCTGCTCCTTCACGACACGAACGGCATCGAGATCTTTCTTCACGAGGAAGTGCACGCCATCCATCATCTGCGTGAGTCCTCCAGCCGAAAGGACGCCAGCGAGAGCGAGCGAAGCTGCTCCGCGGCCGCCGAGAAAGCGGAGGATCGGTCGTTTTTGCGATGCGAGACGGAAACGGGCCCGGGCCGTGGCTAACTTGTTATTTGCCAAAGTGCCGAGTTAAACGACACGGCGGGACCGGAATATTGCCGGATGAGGCTGCAACTCAAGCTAAGTGTCTTTTTCTCCAAAGACTTCCGCAGAAAACTTTTCGATCTTCGTACCCCGCTCCCGCCATGCGTTCGGGGGCAATCCGGCCTTTCTGCACGTGTGCTCGAGAAACTCTTCGCGCGTCCAGCCATACTCGCTGGCAACCTGCGGGAGAAGCAGGCCTGCCTGATGGCCGCGAGAGATGATGAGACCATCACGGCCGGTGACGATCTCGTCGATCGAGCCCACCGGCTCGATCGGCCCCATCACCGAGATCTCGATCTCGATCTCCGGATACTCGCGCTTGTCGAGCGGAAAGAATCGCGGATCGCGAAATGCCGCGTTCACCGCGCTCATCGAGACGGCACGATGGAGTGGAGCGACCGCCTGAATCGACCCGATACAGCCGCGCAACTCGTCATGCTTCGTCAGCGTGACGAACGCACCGGCGGGACGCCGCAGCTCTTCATCGACTGCGCTGTCTTCGAGGTGCGGTGCGCGGCCATCGAGCACGGCCTCGATCGACTCACGCGCGATCCTGAGAAGTTGTCTGCGTTGTGTCTGACTCAACATGGCGGCGGATCAGCATCAGGTTCCGGATGTACACGATCAAGCCCGATGCCTGTCCCACGATGAACACGGGATCGCGGCGATGGATTGCGTAGGCGGTCGTGATCGCACCACCGACGAGCGAGAGATACCAGAACTGGATCGGGACGTGACTGCGCTTCTCGCGCTCCGAGGCGATCCACTGGACGATGAAGCGTGCAGCGAAGATGAACTGGCCGGCGAAACCGATGACGAGCCAGAGATCCCAGTTCATCAGACTTCATCCCGAGCGCAAGGAGAGGTCAGTGGAGGCACCGCATCCATGGCGCAGATCATCGCGGCTGCTCCGATGATCCCTCGCGCAGGGGATGAACGGGACCTTCCTCGCGGACTTTGTAGTCGAGCATCCGCTTCGACATCCAGCGGACGGCGAGGCAATCCGCGAGTCCGCGGAACGCGCGATTCATCGCGCCGTACTTCGAGACGCCGAAGCGCCGCGCCCGATGATTCACCGGCATCTCGATCACCTTGTATCCGCGCAGACGGACGAGCGTCGGCAGAAAGCGGTGCATGCCCGTGTAGAGCGTCACGCGATCGATCGCCTCGCGCCGCACGAGCTTGAGCGAGCAGCCGGTGTCGGTGATGTTGTCCTTCGTGATCCAGTTGCGGACGCCGTTGCCGATGCGCGACTGCATCCTGCGAGACCAGGTGTCGTTGCGGTTGACCCGCACGCCGATGACCATGTCGGCGCCGCTCTCCTCGAGCTTCTTCATCATCAGCGGGATGTCGGCCGGATCATTCTGCAGATCGGCATCGAGTGAGACGACGAATGTTCCGCGCGCCGCGCGCCACGCGGCATCGAGTGCCGCGGTCTGACCGCTGTTTTTCTCGAACGCCAGCACGCGCAGCGTCGGATGCTTCGCGCGCTGATCGCGCAGGACCTCGAGACTGCGATCGCGCGAGCCGTCATCGACCGCGACGATCTCGTAGGACCAGCCCTTGCCTTCGAGTGCCTTCGCGATCTCGCCGAGAAGAATCGGCACGTTTTCTTCCTCGTTGTAAACGGGAAAAACGACGGAGAGATCAGGGCGGTCTGTCATTGCGCGAGCGGCAGTGTAACTCCGAACGCACGCTCGAAATTCACGGTCGTCTGCTGCGCCACCACGTCCAGCGGCACGTTCCAGAGCGAGGCAAGCAGCTCCGCGATTTTCACCACGTACGCAGGCTCGTTCTCTTTGCCGCGATACGGAACCGGCGCGAGATACGGAGTGTCGGTCTCGATCAGCACGCGATCGCGCGGCAGGGCGCGCGCGACCTCGCGCAGCGGCTCCGCCGTGCGGAACGTCACGATGCCCGAGAACGAGATATACCAGCCGAGACCGACCAGCCGCTGCGCGACCTCCAGCGATTCGGTGTACGAGTGCAGCACGCCGCGCGCGCCGCTCTTCGACAGAATCGCCACCATGTCCTCCGTCGACTCGCGGTTGTGCACGATCAGCGGAAGATCGAGTTTCTTCGCCAGCCCGATGTGGCGCTCGAAGACCGCGATCTGCGTCTCTCGCGGCGAGTGCATGTAGTGGTAGTCGAGCCCGCACTCGCCGACGGCGACCACACGATCCGATTTCGCAAGCGCCTCGATCCTCGCGAATGCGGCATCATCGCAATCCTTCGCATCGTGCGGATGGAAGCCGGCCGCGGCCCAGACGTCGGGATGCTGCTGCGCGATCGCGATCGCCTGCGGCGAGTCGTCGAGTTTCGTCGCCGGAACGACGAAGCCGCGCACGCCGCCGGCACGCGCGCGATCGAGCGCAGCGGCGGCGTCCGCCATCGTGAGATGACAATGCGAGTCGGTGAACGTCAGCATCGTTCGACGAGCAGGCTGATCCCCATTCCTCCGCTAATGCAGAGCGTGGCCAGCCCGAGCTTCTTCTGGTGCGAGTGCAGCGCGTGGAGGAGCGTCGTCGTGATGCGCGCACCGGTGCAGCCGATCGGATGCCCGAGCGCGATCGAGCCGCCGTGCACGTTCAGCTTCGCATGATCGAGATGCAGCTCGCGGTCGCAGGCGAGCACCTGCGCCGCGAATGCCTCATTCAACTCGATGAGATCGATGTCGTCGAGGGTCATGTCGACATCCGCCAGCAGCGCGCGCGTCGCCGGGACCGGCCCGAGTCCCATCACTTTCGGATCGACTCCGGCCTGTGCGTAACCGACGACCCGCGCCATCGGCTGCAGGCCCAGCTTCTCGACCGACACGCCGGACGCCACGAGCATCGACGACGCGCCATCAGTCACTCCGCTCGAATTGCCCGCGTGCACCGTCCCGTTTTTCCGAAACACCGGAGGCAGTTTCGCCATCGATCCCAGATCGACATCGAAGCGCGGATGCTCATCCGTCTTCAGCTTCTCGAGCGGGATGATCTCGTCCTTGAATCGCTCTTCTTCGTACGCGCGTCCGGCCTTCACCTGCGACTCGACGGCGAACCTGTCCTGCTCTTCGCGCGAAATGCCGTACTGCTCGGCGAGCGTCTCCGCCGTGGAGCCCATGAGCTCATCGGCGAGCGGGCACTGAAAGCCATCGCGGTACATGCCGTCGATCAGCTCGCCGTGCCCCATGCGCTGTCCCCAGCGCGCCCGCGTGAGGAGGTACGGCGTGTTCGACATCGATTCGGTGCCGCCGGCGAGCACGACATTCGCCTGCCCGAGGCGGATCTGATCGGCGGCGTTCATGATGGCGCGAAGGCCCGAGCCGCACGCCTGATTGACCGTATACGCCGGCGTCTCGTGCCGCAGACCGCTCTTGATCGCGACCTGCCGCGCGACGTTCGGACCGACGCCCGCCTGGCGCGCGTTGCCGAAGATGACTTCGTCGACATCCGCAGGATCGATCCCGCTGCGGGAAAGCGTCGCCTTCGCCGACTCGATCCCGAGTTGCGCCGCAGTCATCGAAGCAAGCGCCCCGCCGAACTTCCCAATGGGAGTGCGCACAGCGGCAATGAGAAAGATTTCTTCAGTGAGTTTGGTCATGGTTGTTGAGATGGGACTATGGGACGGATGGGACCTATAGGACCTATGGGTGGCTCCCTATAGGTCGCATAGGTCCTATAGGTCCCATTGTCCTATCCCCTTGCCAGTTGGGCCACTGCTTCATAGTAACTACTGACCGCCTCCAGCAGTTCCCTCTTTCCGATCTTCTCATCGACGCCGTGGGCGTCGAGGATCGAGCCTGGGCCGAACAACAGCGGTTTGCCCAGTGCTGAGAGGTGGGGCACGTCGGTGTTGAATGCGACGATCGTCGACGGCGCGCCATCGGGGACGATCATGTGCTGCGGCGGATTGCCGTGCGTCCAGGTGATGCGGCCGCCGTGCGGCTGGATGATCTTCTCGAGGCGCGCGCGCACATCCTCCGGCGTCGTCACGAGGCGGAACATGAGCTGGCACTCGGCTTCGGCCGGAATGATGTTCGGCTTCACGCCGCCACTCACGACTCCGACATTCACCGTCGCATCGCCGAGGATGTCGTCGCGGCCCCACTCTGCGGCGTGGATGTCCTGGATCGCCGCGACCATCTTCCTGATCGCCGAATCGCCGAGGTGGGGATAGGCCGAATGTGCGGCGATGCCGTCGAATCGCACGAACGCGGTCAGCGCACCTTTCGACGCACGAGCGAACTTCGACTCGGTCGGCTCGCCGACCAGCACGTAGCGGGAGCCGAGATCCCGGAACGCGACATTCGCCGACTTGGCGCCGATCGAGTCGGTCTCTTCCCCAACCACGAGCAGCATCGCGAAGTCGTTGATGCCATCGGCGCGCAACCGCTCACCGGCTGCAACCATCGCCGCGAGAATGCCTTTCGTATCGCACGCGCCGCGGCCGTAGATGTACTCATCATCCTCGCGCGACGCGAACCATGGCGGCACGGTGTCGATGTGCGTGTTGAGCACGACGCGCGGATTGCCTCCGGCGAGCGCCAGCACATTGAAGCGATCCGGCGCGGCCTCCTGCTTCTGACACCGATATCCGAGATCCGACAGAAGCCCGAACATGTGATTCCCCATCGCGAGCTCTTCGCCCGTCGGTGAGGAGATGTCGATGAGCTGGCGCGCAAGAGCGAGTGGATCCATCGGCATTCGGCGCGGAGTGTACACTGACGTCAGGGATGAGGGATTCCCCTCAGCACTCAGCACTCAGCACTCAGCGGATTCAGTGACGAGCCTTAGAACCTCTTGCGGCGCGGGAACGGTTTGAACCGCTGCGGCTGCTCGGGCTCGAAGGCTGTCTTGATCTGTTCGAAGTCGGGATCGTCGGGATAGATGCGCTGGAACTCCCGTCCGAGCTCGCCGGCGCGCAGCCGGTCGCTCGTCGAGATCGCGAGGCAGAGCTCGGCGAGTCTCCGCTCGCGGTCATCCAGGCCCGACGCAGAGTCGAGCGCCTTGCGCAGCTCGTCCGCGGCGTGGCCAAAGTTGTGATTCAACGTCGCGATCTCGCCGAGGCGGAAGTGAGCCTTCGCACTCGATGGATTCTGCTTCACCTCTTGCAGAAATTCCTCGCGCGCCTCGGAGCGGCGTCCGTCGGTGAACGCCGCCATCCCCAGTTGATAGTGATCGATCGCCGGCGCCGGCGCGGGCGCGGGCCGAGGTGCAACGGCTGGTTGGGGTGGAGCTTCGGGCTTCTTCTCTTCGACGATGACCGAGGTCTCCGCCGGCTTCGGCGGCGGCGCGGATACCGGAGTGGCGGTCGTCGTCGTGACCGCGGCGGTAACCGGCTTCGCCGGCGTTGGCGCAACGGGCGCCGCTTGCTGATGACGGCTCGCGATGAGCGCACCGACGGCGCCGAGGATCACGACCGCCGCTACGAGTGCCCAGACCCACCCGCGCGTTTTCGGCTTCGGCTTCGCGATCTCGCGCACCGTCGGCGGCGCGGGAGGAATCGGTGCCGCCGTCTTCACAACCGTCGGCGCGACGAACATCTCCGTCGAGGCGCGCGCCATCTGATGATCGAGCGCCGCCGACAACTCGCTCGCGCTTGCGAAACGCTCGTCGCGATTCTTCCGGAGGCATCGCTGAATGATCGCGTTCAGTCCCGGCGACAACTGCGCGTTCAGCCGCGCCGGTGCCGTCGGTTCGTCGCGCACGATGTGGGTGATCGTCTCCGTCACCGTCTCGCCGACGAACGGCAGCTTGCCGGTGATCGCCTCGTACAGCACGACGCCGAGGGAGAAGATGTCCGTCCGCGGATCGAGCGGCTTGCCCAGCGCCTGTTCCGGCGACATGTAGTGAACGGTGCCGACGATCATTCCCTGCTGCGTCACGAAGGCCGTCGGCGCATTCGCATTCACCGGCTCCAGGCCGAAATGTTTGGCGATGCCGAAGTCGAGCACCTTCACGCGCTGCCCGCTGACGATGATGTTGTCGGGCTTGATGTCGCGGTGCACGATTCCTTTGTCGTGCGCCTCGGCCAGCGCTTCTGCCACACCGCGGCCAATGCGGCAGACGTCGGCTTCCGTCAGCGAGCGCTCCCTGATGAACTTCGTCAGCGGATCGCCCTGGACGTACTCCATCACGATGAAGAGCTGACCGTTGTCGTCTTCGATCGAGTGAATCGTGGCGATGTTGGGGTGATAAAGCTGAGCCGCTGTGCGCGCCTCGCGCTGCATGCGGAGGATCGCTTCCTGATCCGTCGCGACGCTCGCGGGAAGGATCTTGATCGCGACCGTACGGCCGAGCCGCGGATCCTCGGCTTTCCACACTTCTCCCATGCCGCCCGAGCCGAGGCGATCGATGAGCTGATACGCGCCGAGCTTCTGACCGGGAGTCATTTCGACGAGTATACCGTTCTCACTCGACGTGATTCTGATCGCGCCGCTGATTCTGGCCAGCATCACCTTTCTCTCTCCACAGCAGGGGTCGCAGGCCATCGGGCCGCTCGCATTGGAGATCACGACCGATGCGAAGAGCGTCGATCGCGTCGAGTTCCTCGTCGACGGCTCGATCGCCGGCGTCGCGCGCACTCCGCCGTGGCGCGTCGCGCATGACTTCGGTACATCGCTCGACGCTCATATCGTCAGCGCCATCGTCTGGTCCAACCATTACAGGACGAGCGAGAAGGCGGAAGTGCGTACAGCGGCGATCGCGGCGAGCGAATCGGTCAACGTCGATCTGGTCGAAGTCCCGCTGCGCGTCCGTTCATCGCGCACGGTGAAAGCGCCGGATCTCCGGCTGACGGAAAACGGCGTGCCGCAGACGATTCGCGAAGTGCGGCCGCAGCGCGACGCCGCGCGGTTCGTCTTCGTCGTCGATCGCTCGCTGAGCATGGGCAACGGCCTTCTCGATGAGGCGCTGCGCGCGGTGAACGATGCGGTGACGATGCTCAGGCCGGGCGATACCGCGCAGTTGATCCTGTTCAACCACAACGTGATGCCGCCGCGCCCGCTGCCTCTCAGAGAGATCCCCGACATCACTCCTTCGGGCGGCACATCGCTGCGCGACGCGCTGGCATCGATTCCGCGCGGCCCTCGCACGTATGCGATCGCGATCACCGACGGCGGCGATCGCAACAGCGAGCTCGATGAAGAGGAGGCGCTGCGGCGCGTGAGCGACACCAACAACGTCATCGACGCTCTCGTCCTCGGTTCGACGCACAGCACATTCCTCGATCGCGCCGCGAAAAACACCGGAGGATCGGTGATCGGCACTTCACGCGAGCGGTTGAGGAAGGCGCTGCGCGGTCTGATCGAAGACATCAACAGCAGGTACACGCTGATCTACCAAAGCAACGCGACGAAACCGGGATGGCGCGCGATCGAGATCAGGGGCGTGAAGGTTCTGCAGGCGCGGAAAGGATATTTCGCGCGATGAGAAGAGCGGCATTCCTGATGTCTCTCGCCTGCTGTCTGCTGCCTGCACAAGGCCAGACGCGGATCTCCTCCGACTTCGAGATTGCGCGAATGGAGAAGCAGCTCGCGCGGTCGCACGATTTTCTCGCGCAGCTTTCCGCACACCTGAATCTCGGCGACCTGCGCCTGTCCCGCAGCGAGAATGCGCAATCGCGTGCCGAATATCTGAAGGCGTTTGAGATCGCCGATCAGGAGCGAATGAGCGCACGCGCCGCGTCGAATCTCTCGCGGTATGCGACGGCCACCGCCTACGCCGCGCTGGCGCAGGCCAAGTTGAGCGACGCGCGCGCCGCATTCGCACTCTTCGAAGAAACGGTCCGGTATGCAGGCGATGATCCGAAGATCTGGAATCTCTACTCGAGCGCGATGTCGCTCCTCGGGTACCCGGCGAAGGCGGAAGCCTGTGCGCGCAGTGCGGTCGCGATCGCGGAGAAGGAGCCCGGCGATCCGATCGACCTCGAGATCTATCGCTACACGCTCGCCTCGACTCTGCCGGACGGCGCCGAGCCGGAGCGCCTGCTGTCCTCCGTGATCGCCGATCTGCGGTCGCCGCAGTTCGAATCGCTGAGGAAGTCGATCGAGAAGAACGAGTCGTTCGAGATCTATTCGTCGGTCCGCGGCGACGCGGCCGCGTATCTGTCGCTGCTCAACCGCGCGCGACTGCGGCTCGCATCGATGTACGAGACGCGCGGCGATGTGGCTCGCGCGCGAACGATCTACGCGGACGTCCTGAAGGATCGCAATGACGAGCCGGCGGCACTCGCCGCGATCGCCCGCCTGTCGCGGAGCGAGAGCGATTACGCGGCGGCGTTCGATGCGAACCCGTTTTCGATTCCATTGATGGAGGATTACCTCCATGCCGTTCATCCGAAGAACGCGGAGAACGCGGAAGAGACGCTCGGCGGCCAGGTGCGCGCCGCGCTGGGCGGGAACGCCGCCCTCGCACAAAAACTGGCGGCGAAGTATCCCGGCAACGCCGCGATCGCCTTCCTGCTCGCGCAGGTGACGCGCCAGCTTCCCGCGTGGCTGCACGGCGGCGCGGAGCATGTGAACGCGACGCCTGACGAACTGCGCGCACTCCTCACGCATGAGCTCACGCCCGATGAGCGCGCAGTGCTCGACCGGCTCACGCTGACGGCGACTGCGGTCTTCGAGCCGGCACAGCCCCAGGCGTTCGAGCGGGGAATGATCGGCAATGTGCCATTCCACTTTTCGGAACCGGTGATCTTCAACGGCAACTTCGCGGCTAACCAGCCGCTGCACCTCACCTTCCGCATTCTCGGGGCGGCAAACGGCTCGCTGCTCCTCGAGCCCATCCGGCTGGAGGCGATCCCATGAAGCGCCTCATCCCCGTGCTGCTCGTTGCCGCCTCCATGCAGGCGCAATCGATCGTCGCGACTTCGAAAGGCATCGTGGTTGCCACCGGCGGAGCGATCGAGCTTCGCGGCGGCTGGCGCGTCGAGGGAGTCCGCAATCCTTCCTTCGCCGTCGCCGGCAGAGACGAAGTTGCCGTGATCGATTCGCTCGCGAATGAAGCCGTGATCGTGGAGCTGAAGACGGGACGGGCGACGCGCCACAAGACCGGCGAAACGCCTGTCGATGCGCTCTTCGCAGGCGACGACCTCTACATCCTCAATCGCGACTCGCACACGATCTCGGCGAAGGGGAAGGAGATTCCTGTCGCGCCGGGCGCCTCGATCATGCGCGAGTCGCGCTCGAAGGTGTACGTCTACTCCCCCATCAGCGGCACGCTCACCGACGTGCTCTCCTCGCGCGTGATGACCGTCGCGCCCTACGCCTCCGACTTCCGTGTCGACGGGAACCTCGCATGGTTCGTTTTCCCGCGGACCGCGAAACTGATCACCGTCGACGTCGCAGCGATGCGCGTCCTCGGCGAGCGCAAGGTGGGCGGCGTGCCCATGAGCATCGGGCTCGCCCAACAATCCATTGCACTCGCCGATCCGTCGTCGAAGCGCGTCTGGATCCTCGCGCGCGAGGAGTCGTTCGGCCGCGCGTTCCTGCGCGGATTTCTCCGCGGCCTCACCGGACTCGGCGGCTCCTCCCGCGCGAGCTCCGCATTTCCGACAGGAGTCGATCGTGTCGCGGCGCGCGGCGCGGTGCTGGTCGCGTACGACTCCGCAAGTGGCAGCCTCTACCGCTGCGACGGCAAATCGCCCGTCCGACTCTCACAATCCGTTGCACCCCACGCGTTTGCGATCGACAACAGCGGGCGTGCGTGGTGGCTCGATGCGGCATTCGCGTTGCACCATGACGGAGGGGATGACTGACTCGAGACACTGCATCCGTTGTGATCGCGGGATCGATGCACACGCACGTCTCTGTCCCTACTGCAATTGGGATCAGACGGAGACGCCGCCTGCCGCTCCCCCACCGCCGCCTGCGACGGACTATGTGCCACCCGAAGAGCACAACAAGCGCCGCGTGGTCTTCATGGCGGCGGGCGGCGCGTTGCTGCTCTTCATTTCGTTCGCGCTCGGCTCGATGATTCACGGCGCGAACCCGGAGGAGACCGCGGCGAAGACCGGCGGCTCGATCGTGTCGCAGACGGCCGCCCCCGCGCCGAGCGCAAAGACTCCCGTCGGCCCGCACGCCAACGTCGATCTCGTTCCTGTCGATCCGAATGCGCCGCTCAGCGAAGCGCCGATCACCAGCGCACCGGCGCCCGACGCCGCGCAGGGCACTCCGAACGAATACCAGCGCAGCGACGCGACGGCGGTGTCGTCGGCCGAATATCAACAGCTCGCGGCGCGCGCGAAGATGGAGAAGCAGCAACTGATCGATCCACGGCTGCTCACGGCGCCGGTGTTCTCGAAGCCGCGTCCGCGGCCGCAACCGCAACAGCAAGCGGCCGCCGCGGAGCAGGAAGCTGCGCCGAAGCCTCAGTCCATCTCGCTGCGGACTCCGCCCCGCGCGCTGTCCGTGTCATTCCCCGAGGTGCATGTCGATCGCGACACGACAGTCCATCTGACGCTGCTCGTCGGTGCGGATGGGCGCGTGCATTCGGTGGACATCGACGGCGCGCTGCCCGGCCAGACTGCGCAACTGATCGCGGCGATTCACGGCTGGCGATTCCAGCCGGCAACGGAAAATGGCGTCCCTGTGCCGTCGCAGTTTTCGACGGCAGTATCATTCCATGCGAATGAGTAAGACGCTCTGCGCGGCGTGCCAGCGCAAGATCGACCAGACGGCGCGCATGTGTCCGTACTGCGGCGCGAATCCGGTGACCGGCGAGCGCATGGACACGCAGGCGATTCTCGAGGAGATGTTCCACCCGCGCCAGGTGAGCACGACGGAGAGCGTGCTCGAATACGCGCGGCAGCGGCAGGGAATCGTCGTTGCCATCAGCATCGTGCTCGCACTCCTGGCACTCGGCGCGCTTCATCAGTTCGTCTCGACGCGCAATTCGACGGCCACGACCTCGAATCCTGCCGTCCCGCTGACCGAGATCGCGGACCTCTCGAGCCAGCCTCGTGAGACTCCGCAGCCGATCCCTGAGCTGCAGTACCAGTTCGATGGGCGTCCCGAGTCGATGAAGACGATGCTGGTCGAGCCGGGGGCAGTGGCGCCGCAGCAGGCCGCGCCGCCAGCCCAACCAGCGGCTGCACCCCAACCAGCGGCTGCACCACCTCCGCGCCGATGATCGGGCTGCTGGTTCTCTTCGCCTCGCTCATCGTCGCCGGCTGGCTCGTCGCTTACATGGGGTCGCAGAAACCTGTGAGTGCGGCGCATCCTCTGAATCAGGCCGACGCGCTCAAGCTCGCCGGAGACCTCGAGGGCGCAATCGCGATCTATCGCCAGTCCGACGACCCTGCCGCAAAAGAAGGCATCGCGCTCTGCCTCGCTCATCTCGGCCGCGATCTGAGCGAAGCGCGAAGGCTGATGGAGTGGATGATCGCCAATCATCCCCAGATCCAGGAGTTCCAGGCGCTGGGCCTCGCCTACATCCTGCTCGCGCAGGGCGATCGCGACGCCGCTATGCGCCTGTACGAAGACAACGTCGTGCTGCTCGAGACGCGCTTCCGCGATGACTACACCGATCCCGATCCGTCGCTCGCGGAAACGCTCTGGATGTACGCAACGCTCGCGGAAGAATCAGGAGACATCGTCCGCGCCGCCGCACTGCGGAAGAAGATCTCCGCGTGGGCGCCCGGCACGTACTTCGACCGCCGGTAAAAAGGAGTGCGGACGCCTCGTCCGCGCTCCACCTCGCACTTCGTCGCGCGGGCGCCGCTGACATGCGGAGTGCGGACGCCTCGTCCGCACATGATCCGATTCAACAGCCCGCGGACGAGGCGTCCGCGCTCCACCTCGCACTTCGTCGCGCGGGCGCCGCTGACATGCGGAGTGCGGACGCCTCGTCCGCACATGATCCGATTCAACAGCCCGCGGACACGGCGTCCGCGCTCCACCTCGCACTTCGTCGCGCGGGCGCCGCTGACACGCGGAGTGCGGACGCCTCGTCCGCACATGATCCGATTCAACAGCTCGCGGACGAGGCGT
>JAJPHC010000001.1 GCA_021325515.1 Acidobacteriota bacterium | reverse complement strand
GCGCGGACGGGGTCGAAGTCGACGAACCACGACTTGAAGAGCGCCCGCGCCATCGCCTCCAGCGTCTCGTTCATCCGCCGGTTCAGCTCGATCTTGTCGTCCAGCGTGCCGAGGATGTGGGCGATGGCGCGTTGCTCGGGGAGAGACGGAATTGGAATGCGGATCGAGCGCAAGGACGCCAGCGGTTGACCGATACCTGGCGTACCGACGGTAGATGCGTGCTGAAGCAAAGCGTAGCGCCCAAGCGACGATCTGAAGAAATAGAAGATGAACTGGGGCTCAACAAGCTGACGGTCGCACGAAAGTTTCATCAGGCTGCTTGAGAGCATGTATCGCTCAAACGAGTCGGTTGGGACTATGGCGACTTGCCCGATCGCGCCGCGGTGCGGAAATACCAGATCTCCTGCACGAACATTGCAGCCGTACAGCTCATCTGCGGTTTGATCAGAGACGAACACGAAGTCACCGACGAGGGCCCGCGTGTCCGAAATATTCGTACCGCGGATCACCGGAACGCCAGCAGGAACATAGGCGTCGGCCTTCATGCGTGAACCGAATGGGCCTATCGCGATCGATCGCTCGCTCGGTGCCTTGATTTCATCGACCGTCAAAGTTGGCCACTCACGCGCCATACCCAAGCTCCCTCAGGTTGGCGGCAATCGCGGCATCGAGCTTGGCTCCCTCCGCCTGCTGCTCTCGCAGCGTCGCGGTGAGCCGCTTCATCTTCTCCTCGAAAGGCTCGCCATCGTCCTCCGCCGCCTCCGCGCCGACGTAGCGGCCGGGTGTGAGGACGTGGCCGTGCTGACGGATGTCGTCGAGCGTCGCACTCTTGCAGAAGCCGGCGACGTCGGCGTACTCGCCGGCGCCTTCATCGCCGCGCCACGCGTGGTACGTCCCGGCGATCTTCGCGATGTCGGCCTCGGTCAGCTCTCGATGAATGCGATCGACCAGCGTGCCCATCTTCCGCGCGTCGATGAAGAGCGTCTCGCCGCGACGGTCGCGGAAGCGCCCGTTCTTCTTGTTGCGCGCGAGGAACCACAAACAGACCGGAATCTGCGTCGAGTAGAAGAGCTGCCCAGGCAGCGCGACCATGCAGTCGACGAGATCCGCCTCGATGATGTTCTTGCGGATCTCTCCTTCGCCCGACTGATTCGACGACATCGAGCCGTTCGCGAGAACGAAGCCGGCGAGTCCGGTGGGCGCAAGGTGATGGATGAAGTGCTGCACCCACGCGAAGTTCGCGTTTCCCGGCGGCGGCGTGCCGTAGACCCAGCGCTGGTCGTCCTTCAACAGCTCGCCGCGCCAGTCGCTGTCGTTGAACGGCGGATTGGCCAACACGTAATCGGCCTTGAGATCCGGGTGGCGGTCGTTGTGGAACGTGTCGCCGTGCGCGATCTGCGCGTCGATGCCGCGGATCGCGAGGTTCATCTTCGCGAGCCGCCACGTCGTGTAGTTCGACTCCTGCCCGTAGATCGAGATGTCGCCGAGTTTTCCGGCGTGGGCCTCGATGAACTTCTCGCTCTGCACGAACATCCCGCCCGAGCCGCAGCAGGGGTCATACACCCGCCCCTTGTACGGCGCGAGCATCTCGACGAGCACGCGCACCACGTGCGACGGCGTGTAGAACTGCCCGCCGCTCTTCCCTTCGGCACTCGCGAAGCGCGCGAGAAAGTACTCGTACACACGGCCGAGCGTGTCCTTCGCCCGATCAGCCGCGCTGCCGAGGGCGATGTCGCTCACGAGATTGATGATCTGCCCGAGGCGTTGCTTATCGAGGCCGGGACGGGCGTAGTCCTTCGGGAGGACGCCCTTGAGGGTCGTGTTGTCGCGCTCGATCGCCGCCATGGCATCGTCAACGAGTTGACCAATCGTCGGCTGCGGCGCCATCGATTTGAGGTATTGCCAGCGCGCCTCGGGCGGCACCCAGAAGATGCCAACCGCGCGGTACTCGTCCGGATCTTCAGGATCGGCGCCTTGCGCCTTCTGCGACAGGAGCTCTTCATGCTTTGCCTCGAACGCGTCGGAGATGTACTTGAGAAAGATCAGGCCGAGGACGACATGCTTGTACTCGGCTGCATCCATGTTGTTGCGGAGCGCATCAGCCGCGGCCCAGAGCGTTGACTCGATGGGTTGGTTGCTTGCCGGCGCGATTTTGTCTCGTCGTCTGTTTGCCATCACCAGGTCCTGCCTCGGAACGGAGGATTGCAATCCCCTTCTGATTCTTGGAGCACCGCACGGAACCGCACGGCGGCGTCATGTTAGCGCAGGAGTTCCGTCTGCATGGAATCTGTCGCAGGCGTCGAAGACGACAACGAAGTGCAGGACGCGACGGGGGGAGGGGGAACGATGAACGTCGGTTCAGGAACGATGAGCGATGAACAAGGTCCGGCACCGCGTCGGTTCCTCGTCACCATTCGTCTCGCCGTTCATCGTTCATCGTTCATCGTTCACTTCTCCCACTCCTGGGGCCCCGCGACCTGCGCGGTTGCTACGTTGACTCGATTGAAGAGGTTGACGAGTGAGATCCAGAGGACCAGCGCGGCGCGGGCTTTCTCGTCGTAGTGGCGTGCGGCTTCCTGCCAGATTGCATCAGGTACCGGGTCGGGCTCGCCGGCGAGGCGCGTCATCGACTCTCCCAACTCGAGCGCGGCGCGCTCGGCGTCGCTGTAGTACGGCGCGTGGCGCCAGCCGGCGAGCGCGAAGAGACGCTCGTCCGTTTCGCCCGACTTCTTCGCCTGGCGCGAGCCGCTGTCGAGGCATGCGCCACATCCATTGATCTGGCTAACGCGCAGATGCACCAGCTCCAGAGTCTGCCGCGGCACGCCGCCGCGATACGCAGTCGCCACGAGCTTCTGAATCGCCTCGCTCGCTTCGGGGAACAGCATCGCAGGGTTCGTGATCCTCGCTTCCATTTCGAACTTCCTCCTTTTCGCCTTCATGACGGATGGAGAGGGGGGAATGTGACAGGCACGTCAGCTCTCGATGATGCCGAGGGGCAACTGACGAAGCTGCTCGGGATCGGCGATCGCGTCGATGGCTGTGATCCTGTCGTTCTCGATCGTGAAGCGGAGCACCATCAGCAGACGCCCGCGCGGCGCCACGACCGCGCCCGCCATGCCGTCGATGGATGCCAGGCGCGCCGCACGCGCACCTCCTCGGAGCGCACGCTCGGCGATGACTCTCGCGTCACGAACTTCGGCGGCTCCGCCGGGAACGAAGCGATCGCTGCGCGCGACGACGTTCGGATCGAGCAGCGCGAGCAGCGCTTCGAAATCTCCTCGCCGCGCCGCGGCCAGAAACGCGTCGACCACTTCGCGCTGGCGCCTGAAGCCGGCGGCATCGCTCTTCGGCGCGCGGCCCTGCACGCGGCGGCGCGCGCGACTCGCGAGTTGCCTCGCCGCCATCGACGAGCGATCGAGGATGCGGCCGATCTCGTCGAACGGCACCGCGAACAGATCGTGCAGGACGAACGCGAGCCGCTCCGCGGGCTCGAGCGTGTCGAGCACGACCATCATCGCCAGCCCGACCGAATCGGCGAGCAGCGCCTCCTGCTCGGCGTCGTGCGCCGTGTGATCGCGAGTCGCGCCGCGCGCATCCTCCGCTTCCTCGCCGCGCGACTTGCGCGCGCGCAGCATGTCGAGACAAACGCGCGCCACCACCGTGGTCAGCCAGCCGCCGAGGTTCTCGATCCCTTCCGCACCCGACCGGCTGAGCCGCAGCCAGCCTTCCTGCACCGCGTCATCCGCCTCGTGCAGCGAGCCGAGCATCCGATACGCCACTCCGCGCAGCCGCTCGCGATGACTCTCGAAGCTCTGCGCCAGCCATTCCTGATCGTCCATCCGGTCCCCTCCAACTGCATGACGGCTGGTGAGACTCAAATGTGACGCCAGCGATTCAGGCTCATCGGGCAGTGGAGCGAGGATGCGCTTTGAAAAACTCCCACATTTCCCTGGTCGCGTCGATGCTGTGCGTCGTCCGGCCGGTGAGACCTGCAGGAAGCTCGTCATGTCCCGGCCAGGAGTGTCCGCCGCGCTCGATCGTGTAGAGCACGACATCCGCCTTGCATCCTTCGTACGCGCGGCGCACCACATCGGCGGCGATCCGGATGTCGATCGCCCGGCCGCAGCGATTCCGCTTCGCCCACTTCGCGGTCCAGTTGACGATGTCGGGAAATGTGCCGGACCAGACCCAGGACGAACCTCCGCGATAGGGCGTGAGCGCATCGTGCGTCCCGTGAAATGCAAGCACCGGCACCGGCCGCGTGTCTCTGCACGACGAGAAGGGCTCGGTCTGCGCCGCCGCGACCATTCCGGCCGCAGCGATGCGATCGGCCATCGCACACGAAAGCACGAACGACATGCCTCCGCCGTTCGAGAGTCCGTTGACGTAGACGCGATTCCGATCGATTGGATATTCCGCCTCGAGCCTGTCGAGCAATTCCGAGATGAAGCGCACGTCGTTCTTCTGCCAAACGTTCGGACCGTCGTTCCCCGCCGCCGTCGGATAGACGACGATGAACCCCTCGCGATCGGCCAGCTCATTCCACCCGCTGGCCTCCTTCTGCTGAACACCCCACCCGCCTGCACCATGAAGACTGATCACGAGCGGCACCGGCCTTGCCGCATCCAGGCGTCGAGGAACGTGGAGCAGATACGTGTACCTCCTCCCCGACGACACGAGCACGCCATTGTCGCGATTGTGCAGATGAAATGCGGCCGCCTCGAAGAGCGCGAACGCGCCGGGGAGCAGGAGCAGAGCAAAGAGACGCTTCATCACGATCACCGATGACGATTCCACGCGAGCGCGAGCGGCGCAGCGGAGACGCGCGCCAGGGGCGTGACGAGAATCGCGACGAGTGCGAGGACGTAGTGCCGCACGAGCAACTCCGGCACCGTCCACGCCAGGAGAGCGAAGAGAGCGAACACCGCCGCGTTCCACGCGAGCGCACCCGCCAGCAGCGCGCGCTCGCTCATCAAGTGCCACGCATGAAGCCGATGCGCGATCCAGGCACCGGCGCCCGTTTTCAGGCAGACGAGAAATCCGAGAAACCACGGCATCCCGTTCCAGACGAACTTCATCACCTCGTGGTTGTGCAATGCCCAGTGCGCAAGCGGCGGAAAGATCGCGAGGAGTGTCAGGGTCCCGAACACGCTCGCCTTCGCGAGCCAGGCGCGTCCGCTCATGCCGATGAACAGGCTCTGCACGAGCAGCTTCCATGTCGAAGCGACCACGAACGCAAGCGCGAGCAGCACCAGTGAAACCGCTCGTGCAGTCCCAAAGATCTCGCGAAGTTGCCGCGCCTGATCGGCGACGAGCGTGCCGGTTCCCGACAGCCGCAGCACGATCAGCGTGGTGGCGAGGAGCAGCAGCCATGTCGCCGCGGTGCTGTAGATCGCGACGCGCAGCTTCGCCGCGATCAGAGCGGTGTCCGGCATCGGCCGCATGACGGCGAATGCGCCCGGCCTGCTCATCGTCGCGGCGACGAACGCGGCCATGATCGGCGGCGTGAAGGCGATGAGGAGGAGCATCTCGCCGGCGATTGCAGGCGTTCCGCGAAACAGAACCAGCATCGCGAGCTCGAACGGAAGCAGAAGCGCGACGAGCAGTGGAAGCGCGCGTCCGCCCTGCCGCCACTCGAACCACAACTGCGCCTGAGTGTTCGAACGGAACGGCGCGGCCGTTCTCGCCCGTCCTGCGGTTGCGGCATGCCAGTCGGGCGTATCGCCGCGGCGCGCTCGTGCGACCGCAAAGCGCGCGACGAGGTACGCGAGCGGTATCTGCGGCGCCACGAGCGCGATCATCACCGGCTCCGGCGCCTGCAGATTCAGCGCAACCATCACGATCGTGTCGATGATCATCAGCCAGAGCACCGTGACGATCACTCGCATGCCGCGCAGCGCGTAGGGCATCCAGGTCAGCGCCTGCGTCCAGGCGAGCAGCGACGCGGCGAGGAATGCCGGCCAGGCGAGCGGGACGCGCACGTCCGCCGGCCACACCACGGCGAGGCGGGAGAGAATCCAGAGCGCCGTCATGGCGATGGCGCCGTAGAGCATCGGCCAGAAGACGAGCGCGCCGGTCGTCAGAGGCAGAGTGAAGAGGCGCGCCGGATACATCGACTGTCTCGCCGCGATGTCTCCGCCGAGACCGAAGGTGAAGACGGAGAGGAAATAGATGAAGGTCGCGGTCAACGGCACGACGTCGGCGAACGCGAACGACTCGGCATCGACGAATGTGACCGTGATTCCGCGCATCACGATCACCAGCTTGACCGCCGCGAGAATCAACGAGTACGCCGCCAGCGCCAGCAGGCCCCAGCGGTGGCGCGCGCGGAACTCCCACGCGATTGCGGACGCGGGGCTCACTGCACCGCTCCCCGCAGGCGGTTCACGAAGATCTGATCGAGGGAAGGAACGTGATCGCCTGCGCGATGCGACTCGCGGATCTCCTGCAGCGTCGCGCTGATCGCGATCCGTCCCTGATCGATCATCGTCACGTGATCGGCGACCTGCTCCACCTCATCGAGCAGGTGCGAGGAGAAGAGCACCGTCCGCCCTTCCTCCGCGATCGTGCGCAGCACGGCGTTGAGAATGTCGCGCCGCACGATCGGATCGAGACCGGACGACGGCTCGTCGAGCACGAGCAGCTCCGGGCGATACGCGAGCGCGATCAGGAGTCCGGCACGCGCCTTCTGCCCCTTCGAGAGATCCTTGATCTTCGCCGCCGCATCGAGCTGGAACGACTCGCGCAGCTCTGCGGCATAGATGTCATCCCACGCCGGATAGAACGCGCGCTGATAGCGAATCAGCTCACCGACCCGCATCCATCCCGGCAGATCGTTCTCTTCCGAGAGATATCCGATCCGCGACAACACGCCGGCGGGATCGGCAACGGGATCGCGTCCAAAGACGCGAACGGCGCCGCTCTCCGCGCGCAGGAGACCGAGGATGTGACGGATGAGCGTGGTCTTGCCGGCGCCGTTCGCACCGACGAGTCCGTATACCCCGCCGCGCGGAATCGAGAAGGTGACCGCGTCGAGCGCAGTCTTCGCGCCAAAGCGGCGTGTGAGCGAGGTGACGTCGATGACCAGATCGCGCATGGATCCAATATCGGTTCGATCCGCGACGAGAGTCTTTGGAAACTCCTCAGAATTTTCTCGGTGACCGCGCGGCCTGTGCGGCCAGCAGCGGCGCCGGACGCCAGGGATCGAACTCGTCCGGCAGGAGAGCGAGGATCTCGTGCGCGCTCATCCCGAAGAGGTCGTAGTTGAAGTCGAGCTGCTGCAGCACGGCGATCAATCGCCGCAGCCCGCCACCTTTGCCGGACGACGAGGCGCCGCGCTTCGGCCGGTTCCGCTTCGGATCCCAATAGAGAATGTCGATCGCTTCGATCAGACCGCGATTCGCGATCAGCTCGCGGCGGAACCCCAGGTCGTAGATGAATTGTCCATGCTCGTGGACCTTCGGATAGAGCAGCAGACGCGCATAGAGACCGTGCGTGAGATACAACTTGCATGGTCCGGCGAGCAGATGGCGATCGGCGGCCCATCCTTCATTCGAGGGGATGTAGTGATAGTTCTGTCGCGGGCGCCGCAGGCCATCCTCTCCCGCGGGCGAGAGCTGCTCGAAGTAATAGAGCGCGAGCCAGCTCCACAAGCCTGCGTCATCGACGATGCTTCCCAGCGGCGCGAGCGTCTCCGCGAGGTACTTCGCCGCTTCGAATTTGTTTGCGAACGCGAGCTGCTCGATCTGGACCGGCGGGCTGACCGGCGACGAGAACTCATCGACGTGCAGAATCGCGGGGCTCGCATGAAACTGCGCGCCGTTGCGGATCTGCTGCAGATAGCCGGCGAACTGCCGGATGCCGTTTTCGTTCAGCCGCCGCAGCGCCGTCACTCGGGCTCCTCCGGACGCAGGCGATCGACGGCGCGATGATGACTGCAGAACGCCGCGACGACGTCATCGATCCACTGCGGAGCATCGTCCTCGGAATCCGGCGGAGGCATCGTCGTGTAGCGCGAAGCCCACCGCAACCAGTGCGACGCCCACGCCTCGTCATCATCCCCTGCGGCCTGCTGATCGATGAGGAGAATGCGCGTCAGGATCTCTCGCACCGCGGCGGGATAGACGAGCGCGAAGAAGAGCGGATCGGTCGTCGCCAACTTCTCGATGCCGTCGATGCGATTGTTGAGCTTGAGCACCGGCGTGTCGGCCTCGAAGGAGATACGCCACGGCTGCTGATCGAGCTCCGCGCTGAATTGCACCGGCAGGAGCGGCGTCCGCGCGCCGTCGTCCGGTGCGCGCTCGCTGACGCGCACATCATCCGCGACCGCGAGAATCCGGCGCGTCTCCGCATCGACGACCTTGATGCGAAAGCGAGGCTCCGTCGCGAGCTCTGTCAGCCTGCGTTCGGCGGGAACGGCGAGGCTTCCCACCGTGCCGAAATCGAAGCGCATGTACGACGTCCGGTGATAGGCCTCGACGTAGACGCGCGCGCCGGACGGCAGCGAGGTGTCGCGAAGTGTCAGGGCGGCATCGAAGGCGAGCACACCGTCGCTCTCGCGCCACAGCGAGACGTGGAACGACGAGCGTGCGAGCTTCGTCCGGTCGGTGAAGTTGAGTTTCCGGAGCATCGTCTTCCTGTTCGAGAACCCGCACGACGAGATCGCGCCGGACATCGAATCCGCGGACGCTGATGTGGAATCGCGCGGCGCGCGGCACGATGGCCAGCTCGTTGGACGTACGGCGCTCCACTTCCGCCGCATCGGCATCGATCACGAATGCGTCGCGGCGAAGATCGAAATCGAATGCGCTGTGCTTGCGGAAGGGATTGCCGACGCGCGCGCGATACGCGAGCTGCGCCGTCAGCGTCCGGCCCGGAGTCGCGCTCGTGCCGCGGATCGTGAAGCCGCCTGCGACCGGCGAGATGGTCACAGCGTCTGTTCTCGCCGCGCCGCGCGCGCCCTCTTCCGCGCCGCTCTCCCCTTCCGTTTTCTTCACGCGGACGCGTGGTGTCGATGCCTCGGCGTTCGCGCCAGGCTGCTCGATCGAGAAGATGTCCTGCAGCAGATCGCGCACGCGGCCCTGCGGCGGGCGGCTGAGGAACGAGGCGAGGAAGCCGGCGCTGTGCTTCACGAGACGCAGCGGCGTGGCGTGGCGCTCGTAGAGCGACTTCAGCTTGTCGGCGCGCTCGGACCAGTCGGTATGCGCGGGATTCTCGGCATCGCCGAGGTAGCGGGAGAGCGATTCGTGCTCGATGATGACGAGGGCGCGCACCGGCTTGTCGACGCGCGCCGGAATCTTCACGTCGGGAATCGTGATGCCGCTGCGGATGAAATGTGTCTCGAGTCTGCGCAGCCCCTCGTCGCGCTGCAGAAAGACGTGGAACCAGGTCGCGATCGTGCGCGAGCCTTTGCGGCGAAGATAGAGCGGCACCTGCACGGCGACCGGCGCTCCGGAAGCGAAGCGCTCGCGGACCGCTTCGACGGATTCAGGCGCGAGCAGGTCATCGCTCCAGGCGGACGTCTGCTCGTTCGTCAGCGCGATGAAATGCGGCTGCTGCCGCGCCGCACCGGCAGACCAGCGCGTGAGTGCGATGAGGCGATCGATGCCGGCGTCTCTGGCGAAGCGGCGCGCGATGTCGTCGATCGAAGCCGCGTCGACGAGCTCCTGGCGCGCGCCATCTTCGACGGAGACGGAGAGCATGCCGCACGTCAGCGGATAGAAATACTGGCGGATGACCGACTCGATGATGCGCTCGAAGGAGAGCTCGTCGGCGCGATAGTAGGGGACGACGATCGAGAGTCCCGGCTCGTTACGATGAAGCTGGAAGTCGTCGAAGAAGCGATCGAGCAGCATTGGCTCTTCGATCGGCAGCGGCAGCTTCTTCCGCATGGTTGCGAAGAAGCCGTAGGGATTGTAGCGGCGGCCATCGAGGATGTGCGTCTTGAGCACGCATTGCCCGAGGAGGAGAGCGCGGCGGTCTTCGCGAAGAGTGAGGCCGAAGATCGTGCGGATGCGGGAGGCGACGGTGAAGACCGACTTGCCGAGTCCCCAGCGGCCGCGATCGTCGTCGCCTTTCTTCGAGCGCCCGACGTTGCGCCAGAAATAGTAGAAGTCGTTGCGCGTCTCGCTGTCGCCGCTCAGCTCCGGATCGACGGCGGGATCGCCGGTGAGTCCGCGCGTCCCGAAGTCTTCGATGAGGAGATACGGCACCGGCTCATCGGCACGCGGGGCACTGCTCTGAAGGTGCTCGCGCAGTCCGCTGAAGTACTGCTGGGCCGCATCGGCGTGCAGAGCCTGCGCGCCGGTGCGAAAACAGAAGCGGACGCGAACAGAAGCGCGCGAGCGGCGCGCATCGAGCGAGTTCTGAATCGACTCTCGAACCAGCGCGTCGGCGAGATCCTGCATCTTGAAGAACTCGTCGTGCACCGGATCGACGTGCATCTCGCCCTCATCCATCGGACCGGGACATGGGAGGGAGTATAAGTGGGGCGTCCGCACTCCACTCAGGTCATCTTGCGCATAATTGCGGCATGACGGCGAACATCACACAACTGTTCGGGATCGAGCTGCCGATCATTCAGGCTCCGATGGCGGGGGTACAGGGAAGCGCGCTTGCTGCCGCGGTTTCGAACGCGGGCGGGCTCGGGTCGATCCCCGCGGCGATGCTCGACGCGGATGGGCTGCGCCGCGAGATCGAGGCGTTTCGCGCTCAATGCGGCCGGCCCTTCAACGTCAACTTCTTCTGTCACACGAATCCGCCCGCCGATCGCGAACGCGAAGCGGCGTGGCTGCGAACGCTCGCCCCGTTCTACGACGAGCTGGGCGTCGCGCCCGCTGCGGCCAAAACGCCGGCGCGCGCCCCCTTCGATGAGGCGTTCGCCGCGGTGGTCGAAGAGCTCCGGCCGGCCGTCGTCAGCTTTCACTTCGGCCTGCCGGAAGATGCCTTGCTGGATCGCGTCCGGAACACCGGCGCGAAAATCCTCTCCTCGGCGACGACGATCGAGGAAGCGCTGTGGCTCGAAGCGCGCGGCGTCGACGCGGTGATCGCGCAGGGACTCGAAGCGGGCGGGCATCGCGGCATGTTTCTCACTGCCGACCTCACGACGCAGCTCGGCATCTTCGCGCTGCTGCCGCAGATGATCGACGCAGTGCGCGTGCCGGTGATCGCGGCGGGCGGCATCGCCGACGCGCGCGGAGTCGCCGCCGCCCTCCGCCTCGGCGCAGCCGGCGTGCAGATCGGCACCGCCTATCTGCTCTGCACCGAGGCGACGACGAGCGCCGTGCATCGCAAGGCGCTGTCGGGAGAGGGCGCGCGGCACACTGCGGTGACCAACATCTTCACCGGACGTCCTGCGCGCGGAATCGTCAATCGATTCATGCGCGACCTCGGCCCGATACGCGACGACGTCCCTCCGTTTCCGCACGCAGCCACTGCGTTCGCGCCACTGCGCGCGGCAGCGGAGGCGGCCGGCAGCAGCGACTTCTCGCCGCTCTGGGCGGGCCAGAACGCATCGCGCTGCCGCGAGATCTCCGCCGCGGAACTGACACGCGAGCTGGCAGATCAGTGATGAGTGATGAGTGATAGTGATCAGTGACGAGTGACGAGTGATGAGTGATCCACTCTCCTCTCTCTTCACTCTTCACTCTTCACTCTTCACTCTTCACTCGTCACTCTCCTCTTCACTCTTCACTCGTCACTGTCCTTCACAGCCCCGTCCCTGGCAGCAGGCGGTCGCGGTCGGCGACCCGCTCGCGTCTGGGAGGCAGCTCGCCGCCTTCGCGCTGCCAGGCCTCGCGCTCCTCGTCGTCCGCGTAATACGCGAGCTGGATGCGGACGTCTTCTTCGCTGCAGCCTCCGATCGGACTGAGGAAATCGAATCCGCAAAAGCCGTCGCCCTCGGCCGGCAGCACGGTCTCCTCGAGCAGCGCGTCCTTCACCAGATAGCGATACAGCTCGCGATCCGTCAGATGGTCCGTGTCGGTGAGGATCATCCCCATGGCCGCCATCGCCTCGATCACTTCCCACAGCTTCGCGTGAAGCTGCTCGTCATCGAGCGAGGCGTCGTCGTCCGGGATCTCCATTCCGCGATCGCGCAGGACATCGAGCGGCACGTCTCCATCCACTTCTCCTTCGTAGAAACGATCGAGCTTCTCCAGGTGCGTGATGAGGTCGTTACTCATGACCAACCCTCCTGTACCGAGGCTCCCTCGGAAACGGCGAGAAGGCAAACTTTCTACAGGGAGTGGACTAGAATCCCTCTGTCCGTGCCACAGCCCTACTTTCCTAACGCTCCGCTGCACCAGCGCCTCGAATCCTCCGTCGCGCGGCGCACCGGCGCGCGCGGCTGGGACTACTGGCGGCAGCGGCGCGTCCGGCTCATGCATCGCGAAGAAGACCTCGCGCTCTTCGCCGTGCGCGGCGACACCGGCAGCGTGTATGAAGTCTCGCTGCGCATCGACGGCACCGAGCTCATGGCCTCGTGCGAGTGCCCTTACGTCGAGATGGAGCTCGACCTCTGCAAACACATCTGGGCGACCGTGCTCGAGGCATCCCATCAGGGGTGGTTTCAAAACGCACGCAGCCTCGATCTCGACGTCTTCGAACAGGAAGCGCCCGTGCCGCGGCCCCGGAAGCCGCCGCCTGATCCCGAATGGAAGCGTGAGCTCGAAGCGCTGCAGAGCGTCGAGCGCCCGCACCGCAGCGCGAACATTCCTCCCGGTGCCGAGATTCACTACACGCTCGACGTCAACTCGATGCGGCACGATGGATCGCCCACCGTCGAGATCGGGCTGCGGACGCGGAAGAAAAACGGAGAGCTCTCCAAGCCGCGCAGCATCACCGTCAATCCCGAGCAGATCGCGCACCTTCCCGACGAGCGCGATCGCGAGATCCTCTCCCTCGCCTCCGGCGGCAGCAGTCCGTGGCCGTTCGGCGTGTCGCGGATTCATATGGCGTGGCCGCTCTCGCGCTTTCTGCTGCCTCGCCTCTGCAACACCGGCCGCCTCACCCTTCGTACGCGCGATGGCGATCGCACTGCGACATGGGATGGCGATACCGCCTGGACCTTCGCGGCGTCCGTCGACCGCGATGACGCGCGCTACGCCTACATCGTCAGCGGACACTTCGAACGAGGTGAAGAGCGGCTTGCGATCCATGAGCCTCTCGCACTCCTCGCGGGCGGCCTGCTCTTCATGAGCGACCGCATCGCGCCGCTCGATGACGGCGGAGCGTTCGAGTGGATCGCGCTTCTGCGCCACCGGAAGACGATCGAGATTCCATTCAAGGACGCGGGGATGCTGCCGCGCGTCCTGGCCGGAGTGCGGCGGCCCGCACAATTCGCGATGCCGGATGAACTGCGCATCACCGACATCCACATCGCGCCGGTCCCCTGCCTCACCATCCGCAAGGAGCGCTTCGGTTACGGCTACACCACCTCGCTCTGCTTCGATTACCAGGGGACGCGCGCCGAGGGGGACAGCGATCCTGGGCCGATCTTCAGGGAAGAAGCGCGCACGGTGATCCATCGCGATGTGGATGCGGAGCTCGCCGCGAGATTAACGCTCAAAGGCCTCGGAGCCTCGCACCACATCGACCCGCGGAAGCTCGATTCCGTCATTCATGCTCTCCTCTCGCGCGGCTGGCGCATCGAGGGAGAACAAGGGACGTACCGCACCGCGAGCGACTTCCGCATCGAGATCTCCTCCGGGATCGACTGGTTCGATCTGAACGGCGAAGCGATCTTCGGCGATCAACATGTCTCGCTCCCCGACCTGCTCGAGGCCGCGCGCAAGGGCGAATCGATCATGACGCTCGACGACGGCACTCTGGCGATGATTCCCGGCGACTGGCTGGCGAGCCTGCAGCCGCTCATCGACCTCGCGGCGGAGGAGACGGATCGCGGCCTTCGTTATCGCCCTTCGCAGGCCGGCATCCTCGACGTCCTGCTCGAAGCGCGGCCCGATGCACACTTCGATGAGCAATTGCTCGCGGCACGCACCAGGCTCGAAAAAGAAATCGTGGCGGGCCGCGCACCGGAGACATTCCGCGGAACCCTGCGCGACTACCAGCGTGATGGCCTCGGCTGGTTCGAATGGCTTCGCGAGCTGAAGTTCGGCGGCTGCCTCGCCGATGACATGGGACTCGGCAAGACGATTCAGGTGCTCGCGCTGCTCGAGTCGCGGCGCAACGCGAGCCAACGCCCGTCGCTCGTCGTCGTGCCGCGCTCGCTCATCTTCAACTGGAAGGAAGAGGCGGCGCGCTTCACTCCCGAACTGCGCGTCGTCGACTCCAGCGGCTCGGGGCGCGCACGCGGCAAAGATGCGTTCAACGACGCCGATCTCGTGCTGACGACGTACGGCACGCTGCGCCGCGACATCACCTGGCTCTCGGAGATCGAGTTCGACTACGCGATCCTCGACGAGGCGCAGGCGATCAAGAGCGCTTCGAGCCAGGCGTCGAAAGCCGCGCGTCTCCTGCGCGCGCAACACCGTCTCGCGCTCAGCGGCACGCCGATCGAGAATCACCTCGGCGAGCTCTGGAGCCTCTCCGAGTTCCTGAATCCCGGAATGTTCGGCAAGCGCAAAGGAACACTGCCGGAGCTGTTGCGGCCTCGCGACGAAGCGGACCGGCGCACGCTGGCGCGCGCGGTGCGACCCTTCATCCTGCGCCGGACGAAAGAACAGGTCGCGCGCGAATTGCCCCCCTGCGTCGAACAGACGATTCACTGCGAGCTCGGCGAAGCACAGCGAAAGCTCTACGACGATCTGCGCGCGCACTATCGACAGTTGCTGCTCGCGCGCGTCGCCGCGGAAGGGATGCAGAAGTCGAAGATCTATGTCCTCGAGGCACTGCTCCGGCTTCGCCAGGCTTCCTGTCATCCCGGTCTGATCCGGAAGGACTTCGCGAAAGACGAGAGTGCGAAGCTCGAATCGCTGATGTCCGAGCTCGACGTCGTGCTTTCGGAGAATCACAAGGTCCTGGTGTTCTCGCAGTTCACCAGTTTCTTATCGATCGTGCGCGAGCGGCTCGATGCGAAGTCGGTCGACTATTGCTATCTCGACGGCAAGACGAAGGCGCGCGACCGCGAGGTCGAGCGGTTTCAGAGCGCCGATGGTCCGTCGCTGTTTCTCATCAGCCTGAAGGCGGGCGGACTCGGACTCAATCTCACCGCGGCGGAATACGTGTTCCTGCTCGATCCCTGGTGGAATCCGGCAGTGGAGGCCCAGGCGATCGATCGCGCACATCGCATCGGCCAGCAGCGCCGCGTCTTCGCGTATCGCCTCGTCGCACGCGACACGATCGAGGAAAAGATCCTCGCGCTGCAGGAGAGCAAGCGCGCTCTGGCCGACGCGATCATCGGCGAGAACAACAGCGTGTTGCGCGGCCTGACACCCGAAGATCTCGATCTGTTGTTGTCATAGACGCGGCGCAGCACAGCCGTGTGACAGTCAACACAGGCCTCCCCTTCGGCCGATTCCTACAATCGCGTTCGTCCAAATTCTCCTTCAGATCCGTCAAACAGTTTTTGCGAGAAGGAACCGATCATGGTCGGACGCAACGCGGCTGTACTCCTCGTCGCACTCGGTCTCTCGAATATCGCGATTCTCGCGGCGACGCCCGGCAATCCCCAACGATTTACAGCAGAAGTATCGTTTGGACGCGCAACGGCCGAAGGCGCAAGCATCGTCCCGCACGTGAGCGCCGGCTACAACGCGGCGTCGCCACAGATTGCTGCGGCGCTCGAGGTCAATGAAGGTTCGGTGTATCTGCGCCTTACAGCGATTCCGGCGGCATCGGGTACAGCAGCGGTCTCCGTCGGATCGATTCATACGAGCGGCATGGTGACAAGGCACTCTCCCGAATCGACGGAGAATGAGCCCTTCGATTACACGATTCCGGCCGGCTCGTCCGTCTTGCGGCGCCTGAGGTGGACGCCAGCGCAACTGGAAAACGGCCAAATCAGTATTCGCGCGACAAAAGGCGGAAGCCAGCAGATGCTCGAGGTCGCCGGTGACCGGCGAATCGTCGCATTCCATCCGGCGGCCAATGCCATTCGACGCGATGATGTGCCACGCGCGCTCTTCGATGACGCACCGCCCGTGATTACAGGAGGCTTGCGCGCCGACCGCACTGTCAGTGGTTCGATGGTGCAGTACAACGTTGAGGTCGACGCCAGCCTCATGGCCGCGCCCGCGGGCGGCGACGTCATCCTGACGGAAACTGTGCCGGACCTCTCAGTGTCCGATTACGACCCTTTGTGGAAACGCTACACATTCCTTGCCGGCGAACACGCCTATAGCATCGAGATGCCCAGTGTGACCTATGTGCCGCAGGGAGAGGCGAAACCGATCCGGCTGCGAATGGCCCTGCTGTCCGGCGATCCCGGCCGCATCGTCATTGCGGTACCGCTCAATGACATACGGGCGACGAAAGACCATCGCATTACGCTGACCCTGGAAGCGCGTCAGAATCCCGCCCCTTTGCCTTCGTCAATCGGAAGCACGCTGGTCAGCGCCGACTTCGAAGGGCTGACCGCATGCAAAGGCTCACCGATTGCTCCTCAATCGGCAGGAGCCGTACCCCAGAATTGGGTGAAGGGCGGCGGCGGCGCCAACTCGTGGGGCGCGATCGCCTCGACGATGTACCTGTGCGGGATCACGAGCGCGACCTTGACGGGTCTCCCCGTCAAAACCGGCACAAGAGCGCTCTGGTGTGCCGGCGGCGTGACGACCGACGTGTGCGACTCCAGCAGCTACTTCTATGCAAACAATGTCGACGCCTACGTCGAGACCCCTCAGCAGAGCGCACTGCCAGCGTCATGCTCGACGCGATCGCTGTATTTCGACTATGACATCCCCGGCCTGGAGACGTGTTACTCAGGGACGAACGCCTGTGACTTCTTCGCCATCGGCGTCGACCGATCAGGAACGCTGACTCAATTGTGGTCCACGGACACGACGACCTCAGGCTGGTCGTACTACGACAACAGCTCCTGGCCAGGCGATGCACTGAGAATCTACTGGCTCTTCAGCACGGACGGCTCCTTTCGCAACAAGGGCGCGTTCATCGACAACGTGAGCGTCAAGGAGGTCGACTGGTACGAAGCACCCTCGATCTCTGCCTCCGCGATTTCTCCCAGCAAGATCCGCATCACGGTGAGCAGCACGCAGAACGTCAACGGGTTCAAGATCTATCGCGATGGCGGCAGCACGCCGATCTACACCGGCCCCAATACGACGTATGACGACTCGGTGTCCGGATATCACTGCTATACCGCACGCGTTTATTCATCGACCTGCGATGGCATTCCCTCGACGAGCGCTTGCGCAACAACGCCCTCGTGTTACACGCTGACGCGCGGTCATTCCGGAAGCGGCAGCGACCCCGCCGCGTCGCCCGCAAACTCGACGGGGTGCTCCAGCGGCCAGTATCTGTCCGGCGAATCCATTCAACTGACGGCCACACCTTCCAGCGGCTGGCAGGTCAGCAGCTGGTCGGGCACGAACAATGATTCCAGCACCTCCAGTTCGAACGCATTGACGATGCCGTCATCGGCGCGAACCGTCGGCGTCGCGTACAGCCAGATTCCACCAACCTGCTACACACTGACGTTGACTCATTCCGGGCAAGGCGGCGATCCCACGGCGACGCCATCGAATTCGTCCGGCTGCAGCAGCGGCCAGTATGTTTCCGGAGAATCGATTCAACTGACGGCGTCGCCCGCCTCGGGCTGGCAGGTCAGCGGCTGGTCCGGCACGAACAACAACTCGAGCACCTCCACCTCCAATTCGCTCACGATGCCGGCCGCCGCTCGCACTGTAAGCGTCACTTACACACAGACTCCGCCAACGTGTTATGCGCTCACTCGCACGCACAGTGGCCAGGGTACCGATCCTGCGGCCACTCCCGGCAACTCGTCCGGTTGTACAACAGGCCAGTACATCGCCGGAGAATCGATTCAACTGACCGCATCCCCCTCCAGTGGATGGAGCGTCGCCGGCTGGTCGGGCACGAACAATGATGCGTCGACGTCGGCAACGAACAGCGTAACCATGCCGGCCGCCGCCCGCACAGTGAGCGTCACTTACACACAGATTCCGCCGACCTGCTACACGCTCACGCGCACGCACAGTGGCCAGGGCTCCGATCCCGTGGCGACTCCAGCCAATTCATCCGGATGCGCTGCCGGCCAATACATCGCCGGCGAGTCGATTCAACTGACGGCGTCCCCTTCCGGCGGATGGAGCGTCGCCGGCTGGTCCGGCACGAACAATGACGCGTCGACGTCGGCAGCGAACAGCGTGACCATGCCGGCCGCTGCCCGCACGGTGAGCGTCACCTACACACAGATTCCTCCGACCTGCTATACGCTCACGCGCACGCACAGTGGCCAGGGCGCCGATCCGGCGGCGACGCCCGCCAACTCATCAGGGTGCGCTGCCGGCCAATACATCGCAGGGGAATCGATTCAACTGACAGCCTCACCATCCAGCGGATGGAGTGTCGCCGGTTGGTCGGGCACGAACAACGACTCGTCGACGACGGCCTCGAACAGCGTCACGATGCCCGCCGCTGCGCGCACTGTGAGCGTCACGTATACGCAGATTCCGGCCACCTGTTATGCGCTCACACGGTCGCATAGTGGACAGGGTTCCGATCCAGCGGCCACTCCCGCCAATTCGACCGGCTGCAGCAGCGGCCAATACATCGCCGGCGAATCGATTCAACTGACAGCCTCGCCCTCGAGCGGATGGACGGTCAGCAGCTGGTCGGGAACGAACAACGACTCGAGCACATCGACATCGAATTCGCTGACGATGCCTGCGTCCGCGAGAACGGTGACCGTCACTTACGGCGCCGTGGCGCCGGAGACGGTCACTCTCGTCAGCGGCCTGTACCAGCCGCAAGCGCTCGCGCTCAACGCCAGTGGCGATATCTACATCGCCGAGACCGGCGCAAGCATGATCAAAAAGTGGACGAAGGCTGCCGGAACGATCAGCACCATCGCGAACGTCTCCAGCCCCATCGGCATCGCAGTCGACGCAAGCAACAACGTCTATGCCGGCATCAACTACCAACTGCTCAAGATCGCGGCGGGGACGAGCAGCCCCAGAATCCTCACCTCCGCTTATCTCCCCTGGGGATTGACGTTCGACGCCGAAGGGAGACTCTGGATCGCAGACTCGTCCAGCTATATCTCGCGCTGGAACCCGATCGCGGGCGTAATGACGACCGCTATCACTGGCTTCAACAGCCCCACAGGAGTTGCACTCGACGGCGCCGGCAATGCGTATATCGCAGACCCGAACAGCAGCACATCGGTCAAGAAGTGGGATGCACAGACGGGCATCATCTCGACACTTGCGTCCGGCCTTGCCTGGCCATTCTCCGTCGCGGTCAACGACGCCGGCCAGTTGTACATCGCAGATGTCAGCGCCAACGCGATCCGGCGCTGGGATCCGGTTACAGGACAAGTGACTACCGTCGTCAGCTCCGGCCTCAATGCACCCTATGGCGTCGCCCTCGACCGGTCCGGCACTGTGTACATTGCAGATACCGGCAATGGTGCCATCAAGATGTGGGAGCCGAAGAGCGACGACTGCGGCAACAGCATTGCGATTCCCAACAACAGTTTTTCGCACATACAGGACTCGAGCGCTTACACGACCGCGACGAACGACCCGACGCCGTCATGCGGAAACGGAGCACGCAACCGGTCCGCCTGGTACCGCTTCACACCCAGGACGAACGGCACGGTCACGATTGACACGTTCGGAAGCAATTACGACACGGTCCTGAGTGTCTGGACGGGTTCTTGCGGCTCCTATACCGCAATCGCCTGTAATGACGACATCAACGGTGGAGTGCAATCGTCGGTTACGTTCAACGCGACCGCAGGCTCTACGTACTACATCAGCGTCGCGTCTTACGGCACGACCGGAGGCTCACTTCACTTGAGGTTGACCGGCCCCCCGGTGGCGCTCCCCTCTGTCACATTCTCCGACGATCCGATCATCGCTCGCCAGACTCGCATCAAAGCCGCTCATATATTGGAATTGCGGTCGGCGATCGATGGACTGCGACTGAGGGCAGGTCTGCCGGCATTCGCCTACAGTCTGCTGCCGTCGAATGGCATTGTGACCGCAATCCATGTCGCGGACCTCCGCCTTGCTCTCGACCAGGCGCGCTACGCCCTCGGGCTGCCGCGGCTTGCCTATAGCGACGCGGTCATTCCGGGGACGGCAGTGCGCGCAATCCACATCACGGAGCTGCGTAATGGATGCCGATAGGAACGCTCGTCCTCAATCCACGACGGCGATCTGGTACTGCTCGAGCTTCCCGTCGGGCATCGTGAAGGTGGTGAGACGCAGCGTCCGGTTAGGGAAGACGATGCGATAGCGGCGCAGTGTCATGCCGCCGCGCAGCGACTGCGCGATCTGCGTGAACTCCTTCGGAGTGCCGAGGGGGCCGAGGCTCGCCGCGAAGTCCCTGAGCGCGATCTCGTCGAAATACGAATTCGCGTTCGGCGTGAACAGCGCTCGATCGATCTCCCCTTTCTGCAGCGTTGTGAAGACGCGCTGCACGAGGGCGAGTGCAGTCTGATCGGTCGTCGCGAAGATCTGCTTCGCCAGCGCGCTCGCGATCAGCTCGGATGCGTTCGTCGCGTCGAGATTGGTTTGCACGACGATCGCGACGCGCTCGTCGGGGTAGACCTCATTGCGAGCGGTGAAGCCGGAGACCTCGCCTCCGTGAGAAATCTGGCGGCGGCCGTCGACCGTGTTGACGGAGACGCCGAGGCCGTAGTGCGATCCGACGCCGCTGGTGAGCAGAGTCTCCGTCTCCATCGCCCGATAGGACGAGGGCTGCAGCACACTCTGCTCGATCATCGAGATGTCCCAGAGCGCGAGGTCGTGCGCGGTCATCGCCAGCTCGCCCGCCGCGAACATCCAGCCGGCGCCTTCTTTCGGCGCGGGGCGCGGAGGGCCTGCCGCGTAGCGGAGATAGCGCATCGGCTCGTTCGGGCCAAGCGGCGCTTCATCCGTGTTCGTCACGGTCGTCATTTTCAGCGGCGTGAAGACGCGCTCCTGGAGAAATTCGAGCAACGGCCGGCCTGCGACCTTCTCCACGATGAGACCCGCGATGACGTAGTTCGTGTTGCTGTATTGCCACTTCGCACCCGGCTCGAAATCGAGCGGAATCTTCGCCCAGCCGCTGAGGATCGCCTGCGGCGTCACAGGCTTCTTCATCATCGGCATCACGTAGTCCTGCGGCCAGAAGTCCTGATAACCGGAGGTCATCGAGAGGAGTTGCCGGATGGTGACGTCCTTCGCGCGCGTGAGCTCCGGAAGCCAGCGCACGACCTTGTCATCGAGGGCGAGCTTTCCTTCCTCGGCGAGCAGAAGCACGGCAGCAGCGGTGAACTGCTTGCTGATCGAGCCGATGCTGTAGCGCATCTGCGGCGCTGCTGCCATCGGCGGATCGAGCCGCGCCTGACCATAAGCATGCTCGTAGACGATCCTGCCGTCGCGCACGATCGCGATCGACGCGCTCGGCGCGCCCGATTTCGCGAGGATCTCCGTGACGGTCCTGTCGTACTCCTGGGCGAAGAGCGGCGCGGCAAGCGCGAGGAGAAAAAAAAGTCTGCGCATGCCCAAGGGTAATGCTGAGCGAAGCGAAGCATCAACCAGGGCGCCGCGAAACCCACTCTTCAAACGCAGGAAGAGTCGCTTCACTCAGAATGGGCGCGACCGCAACTTCTTCTTTTCCCCTCGCTTCTTCTTCTCGTCGAGCCGCTTCTCTTTCTGCGCCTTCGACGCCTTCGTTCGCTTCCGCTTCTTCTGCACGACGAGCGCATCCCGCAGCAGCTCTTCCAGCCGCGCCAGTGCCCGGTCGCGATTCGCGAGCTGGCTCCGCTCCGCCTGCGACGTCACGCGGAGGACGCCGTCCTTGTTGATGCGGCCCGCAAGCCGCGCCTGCACGAGCGCCTTCTGTTCATCCGTGAGAGGAAGCGCAGCGATGTCGACTTCGATCGTGACGCGTGACTCCACCTTGTTGACGTTCTGCCCGCCCGGCCCGCCGCTGCGGGATGTTGCGGCCCTGAGCAATGGGGCCGGGACGAGAATGCCGTTGCCGAGGTCGAGATCGCGCATTAGGATGCGCAATCATGCCAGAGCAGAAATCGGAGCGCTTCGACATTCTCTCGAAGAGCGAGAGCGGGCTGCAGTACGTGCGCGAAAAGCGCGGCGGCCTGATGCGCGTGCTCACCGAGAGTGAGCTCGCCGATTTCAACGATCCGCCGCCCTGTCCGCAATGCGCGGAGCAATTCGGCTGCGAACATCTCAACTGCGCCGGTGAGCCCCTGCTGTCCGAAGGGGAGTTCGAGAGCGAAGTCCCGGAGGCATGGATGAGATTCGCGAAGACGCATGGCGTCAGCCGCGGGGACCTCGAGCGCCTGAAGCTGATCCGGCTCGAAGGCGAGGAGTATCGCGTCGCCAGCGGGGCAAATGCCGACATGCGGACGCTGGAGATCGTGCTGCTGCTGAACGACGCGGGTTAGAATTCGCCGCGCATGAATCTCGACAAACAGTCCCTCCTCGCCTTTGCCCGCAACGAGCGGGCGCAGTACGAAGCGACGCTGAAGGAGTTCGTCGAGATTCCGACGGTCTCCTCCGAACCCGAACGCGCCGGCGACATCCGGAAGATGGCCGAGTGTGCGGCCGGGCTTCTCCGGTCGATGGGCGGCGAAGCCGACATCCTCGACACCGTCGAGGGAGGCAACCCCCTCATTCACGGCCGCTTCGATATCGATCCAGCGGCACCGACGGTCACGGTCTACAACCATCTCGACGTTCAGCCGGCATCGCGCGAAACCGAGCCGTGGAAAAGCGATCCCTTCGTCTTCACGAAAGCAGGCGATCGTTACCTCGGCCGCGGCACCACGGATGACAAGGGTCCCGCACTCGCCGCGCTGTGGGGAATCAAGGCCGCGCGCGCCGCGGGCGTGCGCGCAAACCTGCGCGTGCTGTGGGAGCTCGAGGAAGAGATCGGCTCACCGAACTTCGAGGCCGGCATCAGGAAGCACACCGGCCTGCTCAAGACCGATCATGTCATCGTCAGCGACACGATCTGGGTCTCGCGCCAGCGCCCCGCATGTCCGGCAGGACTTCGCGGACTGCAGGGCTTCGAGCTCGTGCTCGAGACCGGACAGACGGATCAGCACTCCGGCACCGCGGGCGGCGCGGCGCGCAATCCTCTTGCGGAACTGATGAAGCTCGTCAGCGAAATGCACGACGCGACGACGGGCAGAGTGAAGATCAAAGGCTTTTACGACGACGTCGTGCCGCCGACGAAACAGGAGTTGCAGGAGTTCAAGGACTCCGGCTTCTCGATCAAGTCGTTCAAGAAGGATCATCTCTTCAAGTCGCTGCGCAGCGACGATCCCGTCGATGTGATGAAACGCCTCTGGGCGATGCCGACATTCGAAGTGCACGGCGTGACGGGCGGCTATTCGGGGCCGGGAATCAAGACGGTGATTCCGCCGCGCGCGTCGGTGAAGATCTCCTGCCGCCTCGTTGCGAATCAGGACCCGAAGAAGATCCTCAGACTCGTGAAGCAGTTCGTCAAAGAACACAACCCGGACGTGAAGATCGAGCATGAAGCGGCGATGTATCCGTTTCAGGCACCGACGACCGGCGCGCTGCCCGATGCCGTACGCGCCGCGATGAAGTTCGCATTCGGGCGCGACCCGGTCTTCGTGCGCGAGGGTGGCTCGATCGGTGCGGTCGTCTCCGCGGAAAAAGTGCTCCGCTGCCCCGTTCTCTTTCTCGGCCTCTCACTGCCGGAGCATGGTTATCACGCACCGAACGAGAACTTCGACTGGCAGCAGGCGAGCGGCGGAATGGTCGCGTTCGCGAAGTATTTCGAGATCGTGAGCGGGATTCGTCCCCGGTCATCCTGAGGCACGTTCATCCTGAGCGAAGCGAAGGATCAACGACGGCGCCGCGCTCCCCCGTCATCCTGAGCGAAGCGAAGGATCAACGACGGCGCCGCGCTTCCCCCGTCATCCTGAGCGAAGCGAAGGATCAACGACGGCGCCGCGCTTCGCGTTCTTCAGGCGTTAGCCGAGAAGATTACGTTCTCCCGGCGCCTTCGTTGATGCTTCGGCTTCGCTCAGCATGGACGGCGCCGCGCCTCCCCCGGCATCCTGAGCGAAGCGAAGGATCAACGAACCGCGCCGCGCTGCGCGTTCTTCAGGCGTCTGCCGAGCAGGCTTCGTTCTCCCGGCGCCTTCGTTGATGCTTCGCTTCGCTCAGCATGAACGGCTCGCTTCGCTCAGCATGAAAGGGTCAGGCTGGCGGGAGAAGGCCCACGTACTTTGCCCGGGGCCGGATCATCGCCCCGGTCGCGTATTGCTCGATCGCGTGGCCGATCCAGCCGATCGATCTTCCCAGCGCGAAGAGCGTGAGCGGCGTTCCTTCGTCGAGCTTCAGCGTCTGCGTCAGGGCGACGAGCGCGTAATCGATCGTCGGCTTTTCGCCGAGGATGTCTTCGCATGCGGAGGAGACGTCGAGAGCGAAGGCGAGCTCCTTCGACTTTGGGTAGTGCTCGCGCAAAAGATCGAAGAGCAGCTTCGCGCGTGGATCGCCATCGCGGTAGAGCGGATGCCCGAAACCCTCCAGCTTCTCACCGCGGCGAAGGCGTGCGGTCAGCGCGGCGCGAAGGTTGCGCGCGCGCCGCACTTCACGAAACAGCCCCTCCACGCGTGCGCTGGCTCCGCCGTGCCTCACTCCTTCGATCGCGGCAAGAGCGCCGACGACGACGGAGTACGGATTGGCGCCGGAAGAGGCGATGCAGCGCGCAGTGAAGGCGGAGACGTTGAGCTCATGGTCGGCGCAGCAGATGAGCGCAGCGCGGATCAGAGCGGCGGCTCCGGAGCCCTTCGGCTTCCAGGCGTTCGCCAGGGTCTGCTCGATCTCCGGCTCGAGCTGCGAGGATTCCGCCGCCACACTCGTCAACAGGTTGACGATCCGCCATCCGGCCTGCGCCACCGCGCCGGGACGGAGATCGAGCGCCAGCGGATCGCGCACGGAGACGAGCGGCAGCATCGCCTGCGCTCTCGTGACGAACGGCAGCCCCTCGGCGCTCTTCCCGCCGGCGACGACATGCAGAGGTGTCTCGCTGAAGTCGCAGCCGAAGGCGCCGGTCCAGATCAGCGAGGCGACGTCTTCGATCGTCCTCGACCGCGCAAGGGCACTGACGTCGTGGCCTCGATAGTAGAGCCGGCCGCTGGCGATGAGGCTGATCGACGACTCGAGGATGGGCATCCCCCACTGCAGCGCGTTGCCGGCGGCCTTCTCCGGATCGCGCCGCTCTTCGCTGCGGCGGCGCATCCTCTCCACATCCTCGCTCGAATAACGGCGCACCCGCGGGCGGCCCGGCACACCTTCGGAGCGAATGAAGCCACGGCTTACGTACGCATAGAGCGTCTGTCGATTCACCTTCAGTCGGCGGGCGGCGTCGGCGGCAGAAATCCACATGCGCCGACAAGTCTAATACATTGATTAACTAATCAATATTGACTATCACGTCCAGCCGGCCTAGTTTGAATCCATGAACATGAACAAAGGACTGGAAGGCGTCGTCGCCGCCGAAACGCGACTGAGCATGGTGGATGGACAGGCCGGAGAACTGATCATCGGCGGCTTCGACGTCGCGGAGCTCGCAACTACACTCTCCTTCGAGGAGACCGTCTGGCTTCTCTGGAACGGTCAGGTGCCGAACGACGAAGAGCGCGAGTCGTTTCGCGCGGCGCTCGCGCGGAGACGGGCAATCCCCGATGCGACACTCGCACTGCTGCGCAGTTGCGCGCAGGCAAAGCTGCCGGTGATGGATGCGCTGCGCATCGCCGCCGGCACGGTCTCGCTGATTGAGGGCGATGAGGCGACGAATCTCGTGGCCACCTTTCCGACGATCGTCGCCAGCTACTGGCATCTGCTGAACGGCCGCGAGCCGATCGCGCCGAATGCCGCCCTCGCGCACGTCGCCAACTATCTCTACATGCTCACCGGCGAAGTCCCCGACGCGGAACGCGTCCGCGGCATGGAAACCTACTTCGACACCGTCGTCGATCACGGTCTCTCCGCTTCGACATTCACCGCACGCGTGATCACTTCCACCGAGTCCGATCTCGTCTCGGCAATCGTCGGTGCGCTCGGCGCGATGAAAGGCCCGCTGCACGGCGGCGCTCCCGGACCGGCGCTCGACATGGTCTTCGAGATTGGCGACGCGTCGCGTGCGGAACAGGTGCTGCGATCGAAGATCGAATCGGGAGAGAAGCTGATGGGCTTCGGGCATCGCGTGTACAAGGTGCGCGATCCGCGCGCGGATGTGCTGGCAGCCGCGGCGGAACGGATGTTCACGCGCGGCGGCGACATGCGGCTCTACGAGCTGGCGAAGGCAGTCGAAGCGACGGCGATCCGGCTCCTCGAGGAGTACAAGCCGGGACGCAGGCTGCAGACCAACGTCGAGTTCTACACCGCACTCCTGCTCCACGGCCTCGGGCTCGAGGTTCCGCTCTTCACACCGACCTTCTCCATCAGCCGAGTGGCAGGATGGATCGCGCATTGTCTCGAGCAGCGAAAGGACAATCGCATCATCCGTCCGCAGTCGGTGTACGTGGGCCCAAGGCGGGCGGCGTAATAGCATTAAGGGCATGCGCCCACTCGCGATCGCTCTCCTTCTCGCAACCACGCTTCGCGCACAGACCGTCGCCATCAAGGCGGCGCACATGATCGATGGAACAGGCTCCGCGCCGGTGACGAACGCCGTCGTCATCATCGACGGCGACACGATCACCGCCGCCGGAGCTGGCCTGGCCATTCCCGCCAACGCGACCGTCATCGACCTCGGCGGCGCGACGATCCTGCCCGGCTTCATCGACGCGCACACGCATCTTATCGGCCGGCCGCTCGGCGAGCCGGGCTGGGAGACGGAGCGCGTCCGCGACTTCGAAGGCTACAGCGCGATCCGCGGCGTCGAAGCCGCGCAGAAGACACTGCTCGCAGGCATCACCACCGTGCGCAACGTCGGCGCCCCATACTTCAACGACTTCGCGCTCCGGCAGGCGATCAACGAAGGCCATGTGCCGGGCCCGCGCATGCGGTCCGCGGGTTACGCAATTGGAATTGCCGGCGGCCACTGCGATGACAACGGGTATCGGCCCGGCGTCGCGGAACGGGGGCCGAAAGAAGGGATCGCGAACGGCGTCGAGGAAGTGCGCGCGGCCGTTCGTTATCAGGTGAAGTACGGCGCCGATGTCATCAAGGTCTGTGCGACGGGCGGCGTGTTGTCGGAAGGTGACGCGGTCGGCGCGACGCAGTACTCCTTCGAGGAGTTGAAGGCGCTCGTCGATGAAGCCCGCAAGCTCGATCGCAAGGTCGCGGCGCACGCGCACGGCACGGAAGGGATCAAGCTCGCGGTGAAAGCGGGCGTGTCATCGATCGAACATGGATCCTTCCTCGATGAAGAGGGAGCGAAGATGATGGCGGAGCGGGGCACATATCTCGTTCCGACGCTCTCCGCCGTGGAGGCGGTCGACAACGCGGCGAAGAGCGGCGTGCTCAAAGGCCTCCGCGCGGAGAAAGCGCGCCTCGCCGCCGCCTCGGTTCGCACGGCGATGAAGCTCGCGCTCGCGAATCACGTACCGATCGCCATGGGCACGGACGCCGGCGTCGGTGCGCATGGAACGAACATGCACGAGCTCACGCTGATGGTGGAGTGGGGCGGCATGAAGCCGCTCGACGCGATCACCGCCGCCACCATGGGCGGCGCACGCCTCCTCGGCTGGGACAAGAAGCTCGGATCGATCACGGCGGGGAAATACGCGGACATCATCGCGGTGACCGCCGATCCTCTGCAGAACATTCGAGCGCTGGAGCAGGTGTCGTTCGTCATGAAGGACGGCGTCGTCTGCAAGCGATGAGAATCACCTGAGCTCGAAGACGAGGTACGCGTCATCGCGATAGCGGAGGATCGCGCGCGTCTTCAGCGTCTCCTTCAATACGCGGTCGACCTCCGGCGACACCTCGAGAACGAATTCGCGCTCGATCGGCGCGAGCGGCCGAAGCGCCGGTGATGCGACCCGGTACCAGGGCCGGTGCAGCACGACGTGTGTGATTCCGCGGCGATGCCACTCCGCCATGAGCGCATCGGGCGTCGTGAAGCGCGCCAGCCATGACGCGATGCGCGGGCCGTCGAGATTGCCGCCGGCGATGCTCTCGCGATCGAGGTAATACGTGCGGTTCTCGCCGAGGAGAAGGATGCGGCTGCGCGGCGAAGTGGTGGAGGAAATGAAGGCATACGGCTTCGCGAACGAGCGGACGCGCGCGATGTACTGCTGCGATGTCTCCCCGCCCGCGAGGTACGCACCGAGCTCGAACGAGCTCAGCACGAACACGACGAGGACCGCCTGTGCGGCGAAGGCCACGCTCGTCACCACGATGACCAGCCGCCGTCCCGCTTCCACGGCGATCACAGCGCCCGCGATCGCGAGCGGAACGAGCGAGGAAAGGAGATTGCGCGGACCGTTCGCGAATGCGATGAGCGGCGGCGCCTGCAGGATCCCGATCCATGCGAGCTCGCGCAACTCACGGCGCTGCGAAGCGACGCATCCGATTCCGAGCAGCGCCATCGCGCAGAGAACGATGCCTGCCGATTCATCCGTCACATCAGCGTTGAAAACATAACCGCCATGCAGGAGATCCGACAGACCGCTGCGCTGCTGAAAATGGGAGAACGCAGGAGGTGCGGGCAACAGGAGCGGCGCAACGGGCGAGCCGGTCCAGACGGCGTTGCGCAGATAGAAGAACGCGCCGAACATGAACATGATCGCGGCGCCTCGAATCAGCAAACGCACCGGCGGACGATCGCGCCAGACGAAGAGCGCAGCGCCGGCGACGAGCCACGGCAACGCGGTGTACTTGCACGCGATCGCGGCGCCGCACGCAGCGAACGCGATCCACAGCTCGCCTTCCTCGCCCGACTCGCGCCATCGCTGATAACGCTCGAACGAGAGCACGAGCAATCCGATCAGAGGCCATTCCGTCCAGCACCAGCCGGCGATGATCAGGAGCGCGGGAGTCCACGCGAGGACGGCGACGACAAAATCAGGATGCGCCGTCAGGCGGGCCGCAAGCCGGCGCGTCACCGCGAGCGCCGCAGCGAAGAGCGCGAGATGAACGAGCTTCGCGGCGATTCCGCCGCCCATCACCAGGGCTGCGAGGTCGCCGAGCTGCACGGCCATCGCGAGATACGAATTCGAATTGAACGGAAGCTCGAGCATCCTGCCGTACTGCAGATAGCTCTTCGCCGTGGCGAGCTTGTAGATCAGCTCATCGGGTGAGTTGACGGGCGTGATCGCTTCGACGGCCGCGACGAGCAGCGGAATCACGATGAGCGCGGCCGGAGGCGCGAAGCGAACGGCCGTGCGCCGCCGCAGCATCGCGTACGCGCCGGCTGCGGCTCCGGCAATCGTGATGACCGTGACCACCGGCTCGAGTGCGATGCCGGTCCAGGCAACGGCGCCGAGCAGCGTGCCGAGGACGGCAAAGCCGACCAGAAGAGTGTCCGCGATTTCGAATGGCTCCTCGCGGTTTCGCCGAAGGAGAGAGAGGGAGCCGGTGCCGGCGGCAATCGCGCCCAGCACGACGGCGACGGCCACCACGGCTGCACGTCCGGTCGTCGCGAGAATCGTCCACGCGGGTTGAAACCGCGACAGGAACAGCGCGCCGATCGCGATCAAGACGATCGCCACCCCGGCGGCTGCCCCTGCACGCTTCATCCGGCGCTATGTTACAGGTGCAACCATCTCCCCGAGGACTCGTATGCAGACAATGGAGGCTGGAGATGTTCACCTTGCTGGCGCTTGGAACGGTGATGCTGATCGTAGGCGTGATGATCGCAGTGATGGCCGTCGTCGCGACGGCGTTGAAGCTGACGTTCAAGATCGTCCTGCTGCCGCTCAAGCTCCTCTTCATCCCGCTGCTGGTGATCGGTTTCGCCGTGAAAATCGTGCTGCTCTTCGCAGCGGGCATCGTCGTCGCGGCGCTCGCCATTCCGATCATCATCCTGATGGCGCTACTGGCGATCCCTTTTGCGATTGCAGCCGCCGTGAGTTAAGGGCAGACTTGCCAGTGCGTGACGATCGCGGACAGGCAGAAGCGCGCTCTTGTCGTCGATGACGACGAACCAATCCGGACGATGCTGGCGAAAGTCGTCGAGCGGCAGAATCTCGCCGTCGACACCGCGCGCGATGGCGCGGAAGCGATCGAACGGCTGGACCACGACGGCTACTCGCTCATCATCCTCGATCTCATGATGCCGAAGGTCGACGGGTTCGCAGTGCTCCGTTACATGAAGGAGCACCATCCGGAGATGATCGGCTGCACGATCATCGCCTCCGCCGTGCCGGAGATGGAGATCCAGAAGAAGTTCGACGGCCATGTGTTTCGGATCCACGCGAAGCCGTTCGACATCTCGCAACTGATTCAGGACATCCGGATTTGCGCGGAGTCGAACTGATGCCGCAGACGCCACACGTGGAGCGTCACTTCACCTCATCGGAAATCGTTCGCGACGTCGTCATCGGGATGGCGGACGGGCTGACGGTTCCGTTCGCGCTGGCGGCGGGACTGTCCGGGGCGATTCAGGCGACCGGGATCGTCGTGACGGCGGGGCTCGCGGAAATCGCGGCGGGCTCGATCGCGATGGGGCTCGGCGGCTATCTCGCAGCGAAGAGCGACGCCGAGCATTACGCCGCGGAAAAGCGGCGCGAGGAGCGCGAAGTCCGCGAGATTCCGCGCGAAGAGATGAACGAGGTCGCCGATATCTTTCGCGAGTACGGCGTCGCAGAGGAGCACATCACACCAGTGGTCGAGGCGATGACGCTGCGGCCGAAGGAATGGGTCGACTTCATGATGCGCTTCGAGCTCGGGCTGGAGAAGCCCGATCCGCGGCGCGCACGAACGAGCGCCGCAGTCATCGCGGGAGCGTATGTCGCAGGAGGCCTCGTACCGCTTCTGCCTTACATGCTGCTTCGCTCGGCGGCATCGGCACTCGTCTTCTCATGCGTGATCACGCTGATCGCGCTCTGCATCTTCGGCTATGTGAAGGGAAGCTACACCGGAGCGAGGAAGTGGAAGAGCGCGCTGCAGACGACGATCACGGGTGGATTGGCGGCCGCGGCGGCGTTCGGGATCGCGCGCGCGATCTCGTGAACGATGTCAGTGCGGACGAGACGTCCGCGCTCCGTAGTTCTTCTCCATCCACGCCTTGTAGTCGGCGCTCTTTTCCTTGATCGCGCGCCACCACGGCTCGTTGTCGAGATACCAGCGCACGGTCAGCTCCAGTGCGCGCTCGAAATCGGTGTCGCACTTGAAGCCGCGATTTGCGAGCTTCTGCGTGTCGAGCGAATAGCGGCGATCGTGGCCCTGACGGTCGGCGACCGGCTTGATCAGCGACTTCGGGCGGTTCGTCAGCTCCAGGATGCGATCGGTGATCTCGCGGTTCTCGAGCTCGTTGCCGCCGCCGATGTTGTAGACCTCGTGATTCTCACCATGCTCGATGAGGAAGTCGACTGCGGCGCAGTGATCGTCGACGAACAACCAGTCGCGCACGTTCTTCCCATCGCCATAGAGCGGCAGCGGAAGATTGTCGATCGCGTTCGTGACGAAGAGCGGGATCAGCTTCTCGGGATACTGGAACGGCCCGAAGTTGTTCGAGGCGCGCGTGACGATGACCGGCAGACCATAGGTCTGGCCGTAGGCGTAGGCCATCCGGTCGCCGCCGGCCTTCGATGCCGAATACGGATTGCGCGGGTTCAGCGGATCGGTCTCGCGGAATGAGCCGGAGTCGATCGAACCGTAGACCTCATCCGTCGAGATCTGGATGAATCGCCTGAGCTTCGGCGCATGTTTGCGCGCCTCTTCGAGCAGGACGAGCACGCCGTGCACATCGGTCTGAATGAACGTCCCGGCTTCGAGGAGCGAGCGATCGACATGCGTCTCCGCGGCGAAGTTCACGACGACATCGACGCCGCTGCCATCGACCCCTTCGTACGCCTTCGCGACATCTTCCGGATTCGCGATATCGCCCTGCTGGAAGCGGTAGTTCTTCTTCCCTTCGAATTCGGCGAGATTCTCGCGGATGCCGGCGTAGGTGAGCTTGTCCAGGTTCACGACCTGGGCATCGTCACCATACTTCTTGAAGACAAAGCGGATGAAATTCGAGCCGATGAAACCGGCTCCGCCGGTCACGAGGTAGCGCATGGGGATCGGTTCCTTTTACTTGAAGAGCGACCAGCCGCGGGTCAGATAGTCGGCGAACGTTAGCACAAACAGAATGCCGAGCCAGAGGAAGGAGCCGACGACGGTGACCCATGTGAGCCGCGTCGAGTGAATCACGTGCATGAAGAAGAGAATCACGAGCACGGCCTTGATCGTGGCGATGATGAGGGCGACCGGCGTGTTCCACATGCCGAGATCGACCAGCGACGCGAGATACGTGACGATCGTTCCCACCGCGAGCGCGAGAAACACCGCGATGTAGATCCAGAGCGGCGTCACATGGACATGCGGCGCGTGCTCGAGTTGGTGGTGCTCAGTCGTGTCAGCCATGGTGAACCTCGTGGATGAGATAGAGGAACGGGAAGAGGAAGATCCAGACGATGTCGACGAAGTGCCAGTAGAGGCCCATCACTTCGACCGGCGCGTAATACTCGGGACCGAAGTGGTTCTTGTATGCGCGCCACATGATCCAGAGCAACAGCCCCGCGCCGATGATCATGTGCAGCGCGTGCAGGCCCGTCATGCCCCAGTAGAAGCACATGAAGAGCTGCACCTTCTGCGCAAGCTCGGGATGTTCATGCCAGTGGAAGTGCGAGCCGGGGAACAGACCCTCTTCCCAGTGACGGTGATACTCGATGCCTTTGACGACGAGGAACGCCGTGCCGAAGATGAGCGTCGCGAAGAGGAAGCCGAGCTGCTGTCCGCGCTTCCCGAGCTGTGCGGCGCGAACCGCGAGTGCCATCGTGAGTGAGCTGACGATCAGCACGATCGTGTTCGTCGCGCCCCATCCCGTCTGCTGCAGATGCGCACCGACCGCCCACGCTTCGGGATACATCACGCGGTAGACCCAGTAGGCGCAGAGCACGCCGCCGAAGAAGAGAATTTCCGTGCAGAGGAACATCCACATGCCGAGCGTGGATGCCTCGTGCTGCTGTCCCAGATCCTCGAAGTGATGCTGGAGGAACGGATGGTGATGATGATGCTCGTTGCCGAGCGCCATGTCAGACATGCTGCGTCTCCCCCATCGCTTTCATCATTCCGGGGTAGTCATACGCCTCCCACGTGACGACCGGCGTCTCGTGGAAGTTCTCCTTCGGTGGAGGCGACGACGTCGTCCATTCGAGTCCGACTGCGCCCCATGGGTTCTTGCCGGCAGGACGCCCGTTCCAGATCGACCAGATGAGATAGAAGATCGGCAGCATGTAGCCGACCGCCAGCACCGACGCGCCGGCCGTCGACAACACGTTGAGCACCTGGAACTCTGGCGCGTACGCGTGATAGCGGCGCGGCATGCCGACGTAGCCGAGGATGAACTGCGGGAAGAAGGTGAGATTGAATCCGACGAAGACGAGCAGCGCCGCGAGGCGCGCCCACCATTCGGGATACATGCGGCCGGTGATCTTCGGCCACCAGTAGTGAATGCCTGCGAGATACGCCATCACCGTTCCACCGACCATGACGTAGTGGAAGTGCGCGACGACGAAGTAGGTATCGGTCACGTGGATGTCGAGCCCGAGCGACGCGAGGAAGAGTCCCGTGACGCCACCGATCGTGAAGAGACCGATGAAGCCCATGATGTAGAGCATCGGCGTCTGCCAGGAGACGGATGCCTTGTAGAGCGTCGCCGTCCAGTTGAAGACCTTGATCGCCGAGGGCACCGCGACGAAGAACGTGAGGAACGCGAAGATCATCGCGGAGTAGACGGAGATGCCGGCGACGAACAGGTGATGCGCCCAGACGAGGAAGCCGAGGAACGCGATCGCCAGTGACGAGAAGGCGACGAAGCGATAGCCGAAGATCTTCTTGCGGGTGAACGCGGCGACGACATCCGAGGCGACGCCCATGGCCGGCAGAATCATGATGTAGACGGCCGGGTGGGAGTAGAACCAGAACATGTGCTGGTAGAGCACAGGATCGCCGCCGAGCGCGGGATCGAAGAACCCGACACCGACGGTGCGCTCGATCATCAGCATGACCAGCGTGATCGCCAGCACCGGCGTCGCGAGCAGCATGACGATCGATGTCGCGTAGAGCGCCCAGACGAACAGCGGGAGGCGATACCAGGTGAGTCCCGGCGCGCGCATCCGGTGAATCGTGACGATGAAGTTGAGACCGGTGAGGATCGACGAGAAGCCGGCGATGAAGCCGGCGAAGGTCGTGCCGAAGACGTGTGTGTTCGAGTACTGCGTCGAGAAGGGCGTGTAGAACGTCCAGCCGGTGTCGACGCCGCCGGTGACGATGACGATCAGGCCGATGCCTGCCGCGAGCATGTAGAGATACCAGCTCAGCAGGTTGATCTTCGGGAACGCGAGATCCTTCGCGCCGATCTGCAGCGGCAGAAGGAAGTTCCCCAGTACCGCCGGGATGACCGGAATCAGGAAGAAAAAGATCATCACCACGCCGTGCATGGTGAAGAACTTGTTGTAGGTGTCGCTGGTGAGCAGATCGCCTTCCGGTGTCAGCAGCTCGATGCGCATCATCATCGCGAAGAAGCCGCCGATGACGAACAGCACCGAGACCGAGATCAGATAGAGGATCGCGATCCGCTTGTGGTCCTTGGTGAGGAACCACGAGAGTGCGCCGTACTCGTCGTTGAAGTAGTTGCGGTCCGACGCGGCGCCGGAGAGCCGGACATCATGCAGTGTTGCTGTGGTCATGGGTTCGTACCTTTTGCGCCTGCCGGTGCGGGCGTCGTCGCCGGCGCGGTGTTCTGTCCAATCGACTTCACGTAAGCGAGGAGCTTCATCATGTCGTCCTCACTCACCTGCCCCTGGAACGTCGGCATGATCGGGTTGAAGCCCTTCACCACCTTCGCCTGCGGATTGAGGATCGATTCGCGGATGTAGTTGTCGTCGGCCTTGACGGTCGTGTCGTTGCTGAGCGTCACGTCCTTGCCGTAGAGACCGGCCAGCACGGGGCCGCGTCCCGTCGCGTCGTTCGTGTGGCAGGTGTTGCACGCGTACTTCTGGAAGAGCTGCTCGCCCTGCGAGGCCATCGAGCCTTCGCTGCCGCCGGCGAGCCACTTCTGATATTCGGTCGGCTCCATCACCTCGACCCAGCCGATCATCCCCGAGTGCAGCGTGCCGCAGTACTCGGCACAGAAGATGTGAAAGCGGCCGGTCTTCGTCGCCTGGAACCACATCGAGCGATAGCGATTGGGGAGCACGTCCATCTTCGTGCGGAAGTAGGGGAAGAAGAGGCTGTGGATGACATCTTCCGACGCCATCGTGATCTTGATCGGACGATTGACCGGAACATGCAGCGTGTTGATTTCGCGCTGTCCCGTCGGATGCTGGAACTTCCACATCCACTGCTTGCCGGTCGCGTAGATGTCGAGCGCGTCATCGGGCACGCGCGCGAGGTGGAAATAGAGCCACGAGCCCCAGACGAAGAGGCCCATGAAGATGATCGTCGGAACGACGATCCATGTGACCTCGAGAATCTTGGGCGGCTCGTAGTCCTGCGCCAGCTCGTTGTCGGGCCGGCGGCGGTACTTGATCGCGAGACCGAAGATCGTCAGGAAGATACCGACGGAGACCGTGCCGGTCAGAATGATCAGAAAGATGTAGAGCGCATCGACGTCTTTGGCGAAGGTCGATGCCTGCTCAGGCCAGAGAGGAAAATCCGCAACCATCATTGATTCGATTTCCGTTCATTGCGCAGCATGATGAAGATGAAGCTGGCGAGGCTGATGATCGTCGCCACGCCTCCGGCGCGAACGATGTTCATCGCAGTCTTGGCGTACTTGCCCGTCGCCGGATCGTAGTGAAAGCAGAGGAGCATGAACTGGTCGGTGGCGGTGCCGATCTTGTTCGCCGCAGCTTCGACCAGGCCGAGGCGCAGATCGCGCGGGCTGTACTCGAAGCCGTAGAAGTAGCGCGAGACCTTGCCCTGCGGCGTCAGCACGAGCAGTGCGGCGCCGTGCGCGAACTGATCGCTCTGGAGGTCATATGCATACTCGAACCCGACCGCATTCGCGAGCCGTTTGATCGAGCTCTCGTTGCCGGTGAGGAAATGCCATCCCGCCGCCGAATTCAGCCGGCCGTAGCGCTTCAGATAGTGATCCTTCTTCTGGGCGGCCATCTCCGGCGTGTCGCGAGGATCGATGCTCACCGTGATCACGTCGAATTCCCTGCCGATGTCGAACTTCAACTCGGTCAGCGTGTTCGTCGTCCCTTCCAGCACCGTAGGGCAGAGCATCGGGCAGCGGTAGTACATGAAGTTGAGCAGCACGGGTCTGCCACTCCTGAAGTACTCGCTGAGACGGACGACGCGCCCGGTCTCATCGCGGAACATCGTGTCGAGGGGGATCTGCGTGTCGAGCTTCTGCTGAATCGCGACACGGCCCGGGAGCTTCGGCGGATCGGCGGAGTTCTGCTGTGCGATCGCGGGGAGCGCCAGCAGAGAAGCCGCGAGGATCAGGGTGCGTTTCATGGCTTTTTCGATTCGGCCGGGACGGGGGCTGGGGAAGACGAAGGCACCGCAGGGACAGGCGGGGGCGCCTGTCCTACACTGGCGAAGCCTTTCTGCAGGGCCAGCTTTTTCGCATCCTCGATCGGAATGTGGACAACGCCTTTCTGGCGATCGGCGTAGCCGTACGAGTTGAGCACGTTCTCCTGCTCGCGCCGCATGTCGGCCATGTCGGTGACCGGCGTATTGGCATTCGGCGCGATGACTCCTGACGGCGTCTTCGACGGGAACGGCTGCAGGCGCGGCGCCGCCGGGACGGTCATGCTCTCCGGCCGCTCCATCATCGTCAGCGGCTTGTTCTGATGGTCGTTCGCGTAGCGGATGAACTGCCTGTACATGATGTACAGCGCGCCGTGCGATACGGCCGCGAAGATGACGAAGACGATGCCGAAGATGAACAGCGCGCGGACGTTGACATCGCTTTTCTCGTGATGCGTCTCCGCATTGACGATGTCTTCCTCGTGATAGTCGTGCAGATTGAGATCAGCCATTGATCTTCACGGCCCCCTCTCGAATCGCTTCTTCGACCCACGTCTCGTGAATCGGGATGATCGTCTGTCCCTTCAACTGCTGGATGAAGAAGAACAGCCAGATGCCGCCAACTCCGAGCAGCGAGGCGGCATCCCACAGCGAGTAGTGGAAGTGGCCCCATGCCGGGGCGACGCTCCAGAGCGTACCGACGTAACGCATCACCAGCACCACGATCGCCACGGCACCGATCGTCGCCGGCCGGTCCTTGATGTCGCGGATCAGCAGCAGGAAGAACGGCAGGAAGAAGTGCAGCACGATGAGCGCGAGCGACACGGCACCCCAGGCGCCTTCCTGCCGCGCCATGTAGTGCGGAATCTCTTCCTTGATGTTGCCGTACCACGTCAGGAGGAACTCGGAGAACGCCGTGTAGGCCCACAGCATGACGAAGGCGAGCATCAGGTTGCCCATGTCACGGAAATGAAGCGGCTTCAGGATGTTCGACATCGCGGGAACGTTCGCCAGGCGCGAGAGGAAGAACGTGCAGAACGCGAACGCCGCGAGTCCCGCCGAGATCAGGAAGTTGATCCCGTACATCGTCGAGTACCACTTCGGCTCGAGCGACATCATCCAGTCGATCGAGAAGAACGTCAGCGTGAGAACGATCATCGGCAGTCCCGCAGCGGCCCAGCCGCGGCGGCGCAGATCGATGTACGGCGAGCGGTCTTCGTAGAACTTGAGCGAGAGGATGCGGATCCGCCACGCCCAGAGAATCCAGATCACGAAGTAGGCAGCGGTGCGAATCATCCAGAAGTTCGTGTTGAGGTAGCCCTGCTTGAGCCGCAGCGAGGCGTCCTCCCGCATGAACTCGAGATTCGTCCAGGGATAGATGTGCTTCGCGCCGATCACCACCGGAATGGCGAGGATCGCCATGATGATCATCGTGCGCGCCGCGGCACCGAGCGGGCGGCGAAGCAGGATGCCCCACTCACCGCCGGTCACGTACTGCAGGCAGAGAACGCCGAGGGATCCGGCGACGATCTGCAACCAGAAGAGGTAGCTCGTGAGATAGGCGTGCATCGCGGCGTCGATGCTCGAGACGAAGCCGAAGATCGTGACCGCGAATCCGATGACGCCGATGATGAGCGCCGGAACCTGGAAGCGCGCGATGCCGGTCGATTCCTGTGTCGATTGCACGCTGCTCACTTGCCACCCCCGAGCGTTGCACGCTGATCGGCGGGCACTTCATTGATGGTCGCGTTCTGGCTGAGCTGCAGCGCGCGAATGTACGCGACGATCTTCCAGCGGTCTTCCACCGGGATCTGATGCGCGTACGACGGCATGGAGCCGAATCCGTTGGTCATCACGTCGAAGAAATGTCCTGTCTTTGCGTTGCGGAGCGTGTCGGTGTGGAACGACGGCGGATGGCGATAGCCGCGCGAGGGGATCATGCCGTTGCCGTCGCCGGTGCGGCCGTGGCAGGGAGTGCAGTAAATCGTGTAGCGCTCCTGCCCGCGATTGAGCGCGGCAGCATCGATGGCGAACGGAAACCCGTCAACATCCTGACCATTCATCTTGCCCGTGGCCATGACGGGATCCATGGCGAGCTCACCGCGGGCGACGGTCCCCGGAATGCGCGGGCGCGCCGACATCCCATCCGCGAAGAAATCGCTCGGCTCCAGCGGATCGTAGCGAGGCTGGTTCGCCATCTTCTGACGGCAGCCGCTCAAAGCGAGCAGGCCGCAGACAGCAGACAGCAGGAGCACGGCACGCAGCGACAGAGACCGGCGGTCGGCTGTCGGCTGTCGGCTGTCGTCACCAGGGAACATCATTCACCTCTCGCGGTCCGAGACTCTCGAGAAATTTCCAGACGTCGTCGATGTCGAACTTCGGGTCGCGGGCCTGGATCACGAGGAAGAATTTGTCGCGCGACGCCTGATCGAAGCGCGGCACGTTGAAGACGGGGTGATACGGCATCGGCAGTCCGTTGAGCGCGAGCATGCCGAAGACCGCTGCGAAGGCAGCGAAGAGGATCGTGCATTCGAACGTGATCGGGATCCACGCCGGCCATGAGTTGAAAGGCTTGCCGCCGATGTTCAGCGGATACCAGATCACGTTGGCGTACCAGCACATGAAGAAGCCGGAGAAGCCGCCGATGATGCCGCCGCCGAGCACGACGGCCGACAGCCGCGAGCGATGGAAGCCAATCGCTTCCGCCAGTCCGTGAATCGGAAATGGCGAATAGGCATCGAGCTCTTTGTAGCCCGCCTCGCGCGCAGCGTTCGCCGCGTTGAGCAGCTCCTGCGGATCGGCGAACTCGGCGATGACGCCGTACGTTCCTTCGAGTGGTTTACCGATAGGCATCTAGTGCTCCTCCGCATGCGCCTGCGCTTCGGGCAGAAGCGTGCGCATTTCGAAGATCGAGATCATCGGCAGGAACCTGAGGAACAGGAACAGCAGGAAGAAGAAGAGTCCGATCGATCCGAGGTACATGCCCCAGTCCCAGATCGTGCCGTGATACATGCCCCACGACGACACGAGGAAGTCGCGGTGAAGTGACGTCGGAATGATGACGAAGCGCTCGAGCCACATGCCGACGTTGGCGAACATCGCGGTGACCAGCAGCATCGCTGGACTCGTCCGGAAGCGCTTCACCCACATCAGATTCGGCGCGAGGCCGTTGCAGACGATCAGCGCCCAGTACATGTGCTTGTACGGACCGAACGCGCGGTTCCACCACATGTAGCGCTCATAGATGTTGCCGCTGTAGTAGGCGAAGAACGCTTCGATCGCATAGGCATAGGCGACGATGAGTCCCGTCGCCATCATCACTTTGCCCATGTTCTCGAGGTGCCGCATCGTGATGAAGTCTTCGAGCTTGAAGAACTTTCTCGCCGGAATCGCGAGCGTGAGCACCATCGCGAAGCCGGCGAACACGGCGCCCGCGACGAAGTACGGCGGGAAGAACGTCGCATGCCACCCCGGGATCACGCCGACCGCGAAGTCGAACGACACGATCGTGTGCACCGAGAGGACGAGCGGCGTCGAGAGACCGGCGAGCAGCAGATACGCATGCTCGTAGCGGTGCCAGTGCTTGGCGGAACCGCGCCAGCCGAGCGCGCCCATGCCGTACAGCATCTTCGCCACCGGATTCGTCGCGCGATCGCGCAGCGTCGCGAGATCGGGAATCAGTCCGACGAACCAGAAGAGCGCGGACACCGTCGCGTAGGTCGAGACCGCGAACACGTCCCACATCAGCGGGCTGCGGAACTGCGGCCAGAGCGACATCGTGTTCGGATACGGGAACAGCCAGTAGTCGTACCAGGGACGGCCGGTGTGCAGTGCCGGGTACAGACCTGCGGACGCGACTGCGAAGAGCGTCATCGCTTCCGCAAAGCGGTTGATCGAAGTGCGCCACTCCTGGCGCAGCAGGAGCAGAATCGCGGAGATCAGCGTTCCGGCGTGGCCGATGCCGATCCACCAGACGAAGTTGATGATGTCGAAGCCCCAGCCGACCGGGTGATTGATGCCCCAGATGCCGACGCCGACGAAGATCAGATTGAAGATCGTGACCGTCAGAACGCCGACGAGCGCGCAGGCGATGCCGAAGCCGATGAACCAGCCGAGCGGCGTCTTCTTCTTCAGAACGATCGAGCTGATGTGATCGGTGACGGATGCGAAGCTGTGACCCGGCTCCACGGTCGGAACCGGAATGAAGCGCTCCGGAATCTTGACCTCGGTGGTCGGCCGGATCTCGTGTTGCGGAGTGAGGTCTTTCTGTGCCATCGCTACGCCTTGATCTCCGGATTGGGATTCTTGATCGCCGCGAGATACGTCGTGCGCGGGCGCGTGTTGAGCTCTTCGAGCAGACCGTAGTTCGTCGACTCGAGTTTCAGTTGATGCACGCGGCTGGTGGGATCGTTGATGTCGCCGAAGACGATCGCCTCCGTCGGACAGGCCTGCGCGCAGGCCGTCGTGACTTCGCCGTCGCGCACGCGGCGGTTTTCCTTCTCCGCCGTCATCCGCGCTTCGTTGACGCGCTGCACGCAGTACGTGCACTTCTCCATGACGCCGCGCGTACGGATCGTGACATCGGGATTGCGCATCGGCTTGAGCGCCGGCGTGTCGTAGTCGGCGTAGTGGAAGAAGTTGAAGCGGCGAACCTTGTACGGGCAGTTGTTCGAGCAGTAGCGCGTGCCGACGCAGCGGTTGTAGGTCATGTCGTTCAGACCTTCGCTGCTGTGCGACGTGGCGCCAACCGGGCAGACCGGCTCGCACGGCGCGTTCTCGCACTGCATGCACGGCACGGGCTGGTTGTAGACCTCGGGATTCGAGACGTCGCCGCGGTAGTAGCGATCGATGCGGATCCAGTGCATCTCGCGCTCGCGCCACACTTCGTTCTTGCCGACGATCGAGATGTTGTTCTCCGACTGGCAGGCGATCACGCAGCCGTTGCAGCCGGTGCAGACCGTCGTGTCGATGACCATGCCCCAGGCGTGGCCCTCGTACTTGTACTCCGGCCACATCGACTCGTTCTTTTCTTCGTGCTTCTCTTCGCCCTTCGCGAAGTTCGGATTCTTCTGATACTCGGCGAACGTCGCGCTGCGGATGATGCCGCGCTCGCCCATGCCGCCTTCGTCGGTCGGGTTGATGCTCTGATGTTCCTGCGTGCAGGCGATCTTGTACGTCTCATCCGTGCCGGAGATCTGCACGCCCGTGGCGTGGTGGAGGCTGTCGGAGTCGCGGATGACATACGTGTTGACGCCGACGTTTTCGGCAGTCTTGCCCGCGCGCTTGCGGCCGTAGCCGTAGAAGATGGTGATCACGTCATCCGGCTGTCCGGGAACGACCCAGACGGGAACGGTGATCTTGCGGCCGCGATACGTCAGCTCCGCGAGACGCGTGGTCTTCTCGTTCACGAGCGCATCGCCCGGATTGATCTTCTGTGCGTCCGCCGTTTTCGGGCTGACGATCGCCACGTTGTCCCACGTGATCTTCGTCTGCGGCTTCGGCAGTTCCTGCAGCCAGCCGTTGTTCGCGAAGCGGCCGTCGTAGATCGTCGGATCGTGTTTGATCTCGAGCTCGAGGCCGGTTTCGGGGTTTCGAGGTTGCGCGGTTGCCGGGTAAGAAGCACTCGCACTCGACGCAGGCATCGCGCTGTTGGCGACGACGCCGTCGTGCAGCGCTTTCCGCCACGTCACCTCATTCATCCCCTTGCTGAACCAGTAGGAGCGAACGGCGTCATACGGCGTCTGATCCATTCCTCCAATCAGCGCGCCGAGCACTTCGGACGCATGACGTCCGTTGTACAGAGGCGAGATGAGCGGCTGCTGGATCGAGACCGTGCCGTCGTGCCCTCGCGCATCGCCCCACGTCTCGAGGTAATGCGTCGCCGGGATGTGCCAGTGCACATGCTCCGACGTCTCGTCGTAATGCGAGGAGAGGTGGGCGCGGAAGGGAACCTTGTCGAGCGCTTCGAGGAACTTGAAGTCGGCCGGCGCGTCGAAGACGGGATTGCCGCCGAGCATGATGAGCGCCTGCACTTTGCCGGCATGCATGTCGGTGACGAGCTCGCGGAACGACTCGAGCTGATTGACCGGCATGACTTCCGGGCTCTCGGTCAGAGTGATCGTCGTGCCGTGATTGCCGAGCGCCTGGTTGATCGCGTGCGCGATCGCGTGGACGATCGGCGGCTGTTCGTCGCCGGCGATGACGATGCTCCTGCCGGCATTGGCTTTCAGATCTTTTGCGATCGCGGCGGCGTCCTTGAACGGGACAGGCGAGGGCGCCTGTCCTACACCTAACGCTGCAGCGATCGCGCGTGCATAGCCTTCAATCTGGGACGGGCGGACCGGGAAACGATGGTCCGCGCTCGTGCCGGTCGTCGTCGGCATCGATTCGATCGCATAGAGGCGATTCATCGACGTCGCGCCCTTGCGCACGCGGCGGCGGCTCATGAAGTCGCGCGCGTAGCGAAGATGGCCGGCGCCATCGCCGAGGAAGTCGGAGCCGAGGGAGACGACGACGTCCGCCTTGTCGAAGTGATAGACGGGATGGACGTACGAGCCGAACGCGAGCTTCGCCCCTTCGCGCACGTTGTCGCGATTCACCGCTTCCCACTGATGCCACTTCAATCCCGGCACCGCCGTCGTCAGCTTCTGCAGCAGCGCGCCGAGCGATGGCGAGGTGATCGTCTCGGTCAGAACGCGCACGCCTGCACCGTTGGTCTTCGCTGCATTCAGCACCGGCTGGAGCGCGGCGATGAAGTCGCTCCAGGTGGAGACATCGCCCATATGGCGGACGACCTGCGAACGGTCGGGATCGTAGAGGCCGAGGACCGAGGCCTGCATGTAGGGGTTGGTGCCGCCGAGGCTCGACGGATGATCGGGATTGCCTTCGATCTTGGTGGGGCGGCCGAGGTGCGACTCGACGAGAACGCCCGCCGCGTAGCCGCCGAGCGTCATCGCGCTGGCGAAGTAGATCGGCTTGCCGGGAATCGTGTTCTCCGGCTGGCGGACGTACGGGACGATGGACTGCGCTGGCGGCTTGCAGGCGGCGAGCCCCGCCATCGCGACCGAGGCCCCCATCAGCTTCATGAAGTCGCGGCGATCGACACCTTTGTCGAGTGCAACGGCTTGTTGGGGAAACTCCTCGCGGAAGAACTCGTCGAACGAATCCCCCTCGCGCGCGAGCTCTTCGAGGCTGCGCCAGTACTCTTTGCCGCGAAGATCGCCTACGCGCTTGCGGAATTCTTTGAAGTCCAGTGTCTTGGTATCGCTCATGGTTGTTTCAGGGCGCAGGGCGTGGGGCGCGGGGCGCGAGTGGAAGTACCCGCGCCTAGCGCCTCGCGCCTGCCGCCTAGTAATGACACGTTGAACAAGCCGTCATCGACTTGATGTTGTATTCCTTCACCAGGCGCGGGCCGAGCACGTTCTGATCCTCGGCCGGCACGTAGTCCATGTTGAAGACCTGGTCACGCGGGCGGACGAACTTCTGCGGCGCGCGATGGCAGCTCAGGCACCAGGCCATCGTCAGCGGCGACGCCTGATAGGTCAGCGCCATCTTGTCGATGCGTCCGTGGCACGAAGCGCAGCCGATGCCCTTGTTGATGTGAATGCTGTGGTTGAAGTGGACGAAGTCCGGAAGGCGGTGCACGCGGCTCCAGACGATCGGCTTGTTCGTCGCGTAGCTCGCGCGGACCGGCGCCAGCATGTCGGCATTCGTCCAGATCTGCGCGTGGCAGTTCATGCACGTCTGCGTCGGCGGAATTCCGGCGAAACTCGAGGTCTCGACCGACGTATGACAGTAACGGCAGTCGATGCCGAGGCCCGCAACGTGGTGCTGATGCGAAAACGGAACGGGCTGCTCGCGCTCGAGTCCCTGGTTCGTCACGTACGGCGAGCGAACGATCTCACCGACGAGCCAGAGCACGAAACCAATGACGAAGACCGCGCCGAATATCGTGACGCGTGAGAGGGTGTTTGTGCTTCGGTGGAAAATCTGCGCCATCGAGGCTGCTACCGTCCAAAGGTGTAGATTTCAAATACAGACGCGTGGGCGTTGCGTGGCGGGGGCGATCATATCCAAAAAGGGATGTGATGCAAGACCATTGCTTCAGGTGATGTTCATTACGCAACCGTGTGCTTCAAAACTCAGCCGCGAGAGACTCCCCCTGAAACGATGAGTGCCATGACGCTGGCGCTGTCGGCCGCAAGCGGAGTGACGCGAGAAGCCGGCACGACGACCACGCAGCCCGACATGCTGTACGAGTACGGCATGTAGACGGCGACGTGTCCCGGCATCGAGAGAAACGCGAGATCGCTCTGCGTCATGAAGCCGAGAGTCCGCACGTCGTCGGTGATCGCAACCGCCACAGGCTTGTCGAAGCGCTTCTTGTCGCCGACGAACGCTTCGAGGAGATCCTTCACCGACGCATAGATCAGCCTCACGAGCGGCGCGCGCGTGAAGAGGGCATCGGTCAGGCGGATGACGCGCCGCCCGACGAAGTTCGATGCGAGCGCGCCGATGAGAATGATCAGCGCGATGAGGATCGCAAAGCCAACGCCGGGCCTGGTCCGGTACGGGAGCAGGCGGTCGATGCTGATGAATGCCTCGTAGACGACGTAGATGGTGAATGCGATGGGAACGACAATGCCGAGGCCGCGCAGGAAGTTCTTGATCAGCCAGTTCATGATCAGACGTTAACACCGCCCCTCGCCTCCCCGCCCCGGGTGAGGGGAAAGGCGGCGGGCGTCGGGTAGAATCTCCCGCGAATGGATCTGACCGCCCTTTACGATCGCCACGCGGCGCAGTTGTTCGCGGTCGCATTGCGAATTGCCGGCAATCGCGACGCGGCGGCACGCGCTTTGGAAGAGACGTTCGCCATGCTTCGCGGCTATGACGCGCGGTTCGGATCGCCGGAAGCCTGGCTCCTCCGCACCGTCCGGAACCAGGCCCTGGCGGGACAAGACCAAACGCGCGCGGCGTCCGTAGATCCAATGGTTGGAGGTCCACCAACCGCTCGACAACTGGTGGAAGAGGCCTTTTTCCGGGGACGAACGGCCTCTGATCTTGCCCGGACGCACGGGCTTGAAGAGCGCGAGGTGAGGCGGATGCTTCGGGACGGAATCACCGAGCTCCGCCAGCAGTTGCGATAAAGGTTACTCATGAACGACCCTGTGGCACTCGAAGAAATCGCTGCAATCGACGAGCTGATCGCGCAATCGATCGAGCCGGTCGCTCCTCCTGCGAGCGTTCGCGCCAGCATCCTCGAAGCGATCCGCCACACGCCGCAGAACAGCGTCACGATCCGCTCGGCGGAAGGGCGCTGGAAGCCGGTGGTTGCGGGCGTCGAGATCAAGCGGCTGTCGCGCGATCCGGAGCGCCGCACCGTCACGCTGCTGATGCGCTTCCAGCCCGGCGCGGAACTGCCCGAGCATCACCATCAGGGCAACGAGCAGACGTTCGTGCTCGAGGGAAGCTGCTGCATCGGCTCGGTCTGCATCAGCAAGGGCGACTTCCACATGGTCGACGCCGGCGAGACGCACGGCAACGTCGTCAGCAAGGAAGGGTGCATCCTTCTGTTAGTCGTCGACGAGAGCGATTACCGCGCGGCGTAGACCGGCTACGCTCTCCGCGGCCTCTCAATTTTCCGTGAAGAATCTGACAAATCAGGTTTCTTCCACCTCTCCGTCTTGACTTCGAGCCAGACCCTCCCTATTCTTCGCGCCTCCCTCGGGTAGTTCCATCAAAAATCAAATGTTTCAGCGCGCACACCTCGTGCGCCTGCAGGAGCTTCTGCATGGTTCGTGGTTCCGCTCTTCTGGCAGTAATCGCCGGATCACTCTTCGCGGCCGCTGCCGCGGCTCAGACCTCGTTCACATCCGTGACGACTGTCGTCGCTTCAAAAAAGGGTGACGACATCCTGAAATCTCCCGCAGCGCTGGCGGTTGTTCACAAGACTGGCGACATCATCGTCGCTGATCGAGCACACCACCGCCTGCTTCGAATTTCGGTGGCGGGCGCGGTCACTATCCTCGCGGGAAGCGGAAAACCGGGCAATGCAAACGGCAGCGGCACACAGGCTGAGCTCAAAGAACCAGCCGGAGTGGCGATCGATGAGGTCCGCCGCATCATCTATGTTGCGGACAGCGGAAATCATCTCATCCGCGCCGTGACCTTCGATGGCGTGACGACCACTCTCGCCGGCTCAGGCAAGCCCGAGGATCGCGATGGAACGGGTGTGCAGGCAGCATTCAAGCAGCCATCCGGCATCGCCGTTGATGCAACTGGCGTGATCTATGTCGCTGATACCGGAAATAGTCGAATCAAGCAGATCACACCCGCTGGTGCAGTCACGACGCTCGCCGGAGACGTTCACGAAGGGCTGGCGGACGGACCAGCTGGCAAGGCTCAATTCAAACAACCTGAAGGAGTGGCGATCGCACCCGACGGATCGCTCCTGATCTCCGATACGAAGAACAACATGATCCGCGTCCTTCGGGCCGGCGTCGTCAGCACGCTCGCAGGAACGGGCCACGGCGGCTACGCCGATGGTGCCGGCAATCTGGCGGAGCTCAAGGAGCCCTCGGGGATTGCCTGCGACGACTCAGGCAACGTCCTCGTGGCTGATTCGAAGAATCACGCGATTCGCCGAATCACGCTGAACGGCACTTCGGTGACTGTATCCACGGTCACCGGTCTCGCGAAGCCCGGCTATAGCGACGGTCAAACGTCTGTTGCGCAGTTTCGCGAGCCTGGCGGAGTCGCATTCGCGGGTGCGATTTATGTCGCCGACACGGGAAACGACGCACTGCGCCGGATCGATTCGACGGTTTCTCTGTCAAAGATCAACCCTCGCTCCGGTCTAACCACCGGCGGCACCGAGGTACATCTCCTGGGCAGCGGGTTCGTCCCGGGTATGACGCAGGTCACCTTTGGCGGCACGAACGCGATCGGCGTCTTCTACCTGACCTCGGCGGAGATTGTCGCAACGACCCCCGCACTGAACGCCGGTGTGTTCGATGTCGTCGCGACGACGCCCGGCGGCAGCGCAACTTTGACGGGCGCCTATTCGACCGCACCGCCGCCAACCATCGCAACCGTGTCGCCGCGTAAGGGGAAAGCCGGTGACGTCGTGACGATCACCGGTACGAACTTCATCGCGGGCGCCACCGTGAAATTCGGCAGCGCGATGGCGACGAGTGCGACGACCGTCACCAGCAACACCATCACCGCCGTCGTTCCCCCTCTCCCAGCCGGTACGGTGGACCTTACAGTGACGACGAACGCAGGCACGGCGACGAAGCCGTCCGCGTTCACCGATTTCGCGGCGCCCATCATTGCGACCTTCTCTCCAATGCAAGGCGCGTCCGGGACCGTCGTCACAATCGGTGGCGCGAACTTCGATACCGACCCCTCGGGTGACGTCGTCTCCTTCGGCGGACGCGTTGCGGTGGTGACAACCGTAACGAACACACAGCTCGTCGTGACGGCACCCAGCGGCACGATGACAGGCCGGATCAGTGTGACAACGGCGGGAGGCACGGCAACGAGCGCGACGGATTTCACGGTCGCGGCGTACAACGCGCTCGAGCTCACTTCGCCCGTTGTCTCGTTCGATCAGGATGCCGCGATTCCGATGAACGCGATCGCGCGGATGAGCGACGGTTCCGGGACGGACGTCTCCGCACAAGCGACCTGGACCACCTCGGACGCCGGCGTCGCGACCGTCGTGAGGGGTCTCGTCACGGGACGTGCCGCCGGCAGTGCGACGATCACAGCGACCTTCAACGGATTCACGGCCTCGAAGACGATCGCGATTCAGCCTGCGACGATTCCCGTCCTGATCCCAACGACGATCGATCGGACGATCGTGCAGCCGTTCGCCGATCAATTTCGATTCCTCTACAGCGGCTCGAATGCCGTGCAGACGAATGTAGCCGCGAACGCGATCGTCGACGATCGCTTGACGACGGTTCGAGGCAGCGTCCACGGGCGCGACGGCGCACCGCTTTCGGGCGTCGAGATTACGATTGCGAATCATCCTGAGCTCGGCCACACGTTCACGCGCGCGGATGGAGTGTTCGATCTCGTGATCAACGGTGGCGGCACCGTCACGCTCGTCTACCGCAAGAGCGGCTGGATCGAAGCGCAGCGGATGGTTAGCTCGCTCTGGAACGAACAGAAGATCGTCGATGACGTCGTCCTGGTGTCCTACGACGCCAACGTGACTCTCGTGTCGATGGGCAATCCCTCGGTACAAGTCGCACGTGGTTCCCAGACCAACGACGCTGACGGCATACGAACCGCGACACTGATCATTCCGGCAAACGAAGCCGCAACGGTGACGACCACGAGCGGTACGGCCACTGCCTCAGTGCTCCACATCCGCGCGACAGAGTACACGGTCGGCGCGAATGGTCCGAGCGCAATGCCTGCAGCATTGCCGCCGTATTCCGGATACACGTACTGCGTCGAGCTGGGCGCGGACGAAGTGCCGGCGGGGAACGTGAAGTTTGCGAAACCGCTCGCCATGTACACGGACAACTTCCTCGGAATCCCCGGCGGCGCACAGATTCCGGTCGGATACTACGACCGCGCGAAGAGCACATGGATGTCGGCCAACAACGCGCGCGTTATCAGAATCATCAGTATCAACAATGGCGTCGCTGCCATCGATGCAGATGGCGACGGAGCAGTTGACAGTGCGGTCTCGCTCCTTCAACTCGGGATCGACGACGCCGAGTTGCGGACTCTCGGCTCGCTCTACGCGCCCGGAAAGTCGCTCTGGCGAAGCTCGATCGATCACTTCACGCCGTGGGACGTGAATCTCGCCTTACACGCGCCTGCAGATGCGAGAGCTCCGAAACGAGCGAAAGGGAAGGGCTTGCGCGCCGGTAAGACGCGGGCCACTTGCCGACTCCGTGGCTGGTCCGTAATTGATTGCGCCAATCAGACCCTTGGTGAATCGATATCGATCCAGGGAACCCCTTACTCGCTCGAATACGACAGCTCACGCGCAGGACAGGTCCGATACACGACGGACATCGAACTCTCAGGTGCGACTGTGCCGGCTTCTCTGAAGCGCATCGATCTCGAGATCGTGATTGCTGGAGAAGATCACCGTCTCTCGTTCCCTCCTCAACCGAATCAGACGTACACCTTCACCTGGGATGGACGCGATGGTTTCGGCCGCGCCGTTCAGGGCGCGCGGGTCGCGGACATCACGGTGACGTATGTCTACCCGATGCTCTACACCCCGACGACGGCCGTGCCCGGCTGGGATGTGCCGAGCGACTGGATCGCCGCAGCGATTCAGCGCGCGGGCGACTTCAAGCTGACGGATGAGGAACAAATCTTCCTTGGACACTACGACGCTGCGGGCGCTGGGTTTGGAGGGTGGAGCTTCTCCGGCCAGAGGCTCTATGACGGCATCGGCCGCGCTCTTTATGAGCCGGATGGCCATGAGCGCGCCGCGGATCCGCTGCAGACGCATGAAACAGCCATCGGGACTCTAACCACCGGGAGCACCACAGCCGATCTCTGGACGATGGCGCCTGCTCCCGATGGCTCACTCTACTTCTCCGATCGGTACAAGCTCAAACGGCGCTTCTCCGACGGCACGACCGTCGATATCGCCGGATCAGGACGGCGCGGCTTCACAGCGGATGGCTTCGATGTGCTCGGCAATCCGATCGATCCCTGGCAGATCGCACTCGGTCCAGACGGAACGCTGTACATGGTGGAGGGCTCGCGAGTCCGCGCAATCGTCAATGGCAAATGGGTGACGGCGGCGGGTAACGATCAGTATGAGCGAGGCGGCGAGCCGGAAGGCGTTCAGGCGACGAGCCGCGCGATTACGCCGTACTCATTGGCGCTCGGACCCGATGGTTCGCTCTACATTGGCAGCATGGGGCGGATCTTCAAGGTGGGTATCGACGGCATCCTGCACACGATCGCCGGACAGTATTCCGCGAGCGGAGCCCTGACAGATTTCGACGACGGTGTTCCCGCGAGCTCGGTGATGCTTGGAACGATCTCCGGAGTTGCGATCGGCAGCGATGGGACGGTGTACTTCGCGAACGACACCATTGCCGGGAAAATGACGCCGGACGGACGCGTGTTCCACATCGCCACGGGGGCGAGCCGTGGTGCCTTCGATCCACACGGCATCTCGGTCGCGAATGACGGAACCGTGCTCCTTACGGACATCAACGGCAGACGCGTCTGGGAGATCACGCCGGACGGCGCGCAGGTCGCGTTCGCGGGCACGGGACAATGCGATACGGGCGCGAGCCTTGCGGCCATCGGCGTCTCACGCGGCTATATGCTCTGTTCTCCGCAGGAAGCGAAGATCATGGCTGATGGCAGCGTGGTGATCCTCGACTGGTGGTTCGAGCAGATCCGCAAAGCATCCTCGTCGCTCCCGCCGATCAGGAGCGCGTCGGCGACGGTGATCCCATCGGAAGACGGGTCGGTGGCCTACGTCTTCGAAGGCGGGCGTCACACCCGCACGGTCGACACGTTGACGAACGTGACGCTGGAGACTCTCGGATACGACGCCAATGGCAATCCTGCGAGCATCACGGACCTCGACGGTCTCGTGACGACAATCGAAAGAAATACCGCAGGAGACGTCACCGGCATCGTTGCTCCGAATGGCCAACGTACCGCTCTCACGACCTCGAATGGCTACCTGACGCAGATTACCGAGCCGGGAGGCTCGCACTATGATTTCGGTTACGACGCGAACGGCCTGCTGTCTCAATTGACGGACCGCCGCCGTGGAGTACACACGTTTACATACGACGAGAACGGCCTCCTCCAAAGGGACAATGATCCGCTAGGAGGCTTCATCAGCCTCACCCGCTCCGGGACGGGGCAGACCTTCAGCGTCCAGAGAACGACCGCCGAAAGTAGAATCGACACGTTCGCGACGGCGGTGGATGCCGCAGGAGTCGAACAGCACACGCACACCGGGTCCGACGGGCTGCCGGTTACCACACGGTTCTATGCAGGAACGACATCGGTGACGTCGGCACTGGGCAGCGCAATGAGCACAGACGCTGCGGACGTTCGCTGGGGCATGCTCGCCCCGCTGGCGTCATCGGTCATCGTGAACGGGTCGAAAACCGTGACGACGAGCGAGGCTCGCACGACTACGCTGGCGAACCCGAACGATGTCCTGTCGATGACGGCGCAAACAGAATCCTTCACAATAAACGGCCGTACGTGGACGAGTGCGTGGAACGCTGCAACGCGTCAGTTGACCGCGAGATCCCCGCTGGGCCGCCAATCGTCCGCGACGCTGGATGCGAAGGGCCGCCCGGTGCTGTATCAGCTCCCGTCCCTTGCCGGCATCTCGGTCACGTATGACACGCGCGGCCGCGCTGCAACGCTGAGTCAGGGAACCAGGACGACGACCTTCGCCTACGACGGATTCGATCGCGTGCAATCGATCACCGACTCGCTGCACCGGACGGCCATCTTCGAATACGACGCGGCGAACCGGATCACGAGCGAGACGCTGCCGGGCGGCCGAACGATCGGCTTCACCTACGACGAGGATGACAATCTCACCTCGGTGACGCCTCCCTCCCGGCCGTCGCATGGGTTCACATTCACGGCAATCGGTCTGACGAATCAATACACGCCGCCCGCAGTGCCAAACGGCGGAATCACGAAGTACGCCTACAACAAAGACCGGCAACTCACCCTCATCACCCGGCCCGACGCACAGACGATCGCCTTCGCCTATGACACGGCGGGACGACTGGCCACACTGACCACGCCCGACACAACGCTCACGAATACTTACGACGCGCTGGGACGGCTGTCGTCGGTCAGCAACTCGAGCGGCGTGTCGACGGCGTACGGTTACGACGGATCGATGCTGACATCGCAGTCGTGGACGGGCGAGGTGAGCGGCTCCGTTGGCTACACCTACGACAGCGATGTGCGCCTCGCCTCCGAGAACGGGATCACCCTCAGCTACGACGCGGACGATCTTTTGACGGGCGCCGGTGCGCTCACCTTGAAGCGCGATGCGCAGAGCGGAATGCTCACAGGAACCACGCTCGGAATCGTGAGCGACGCCTGGACGTACAATGAACTCGGTGAGCCGATGACGTATGCCGTGACGCTGAACGGATCGGAAGCGCTGCGCGAGGAGTACACGCGCGACGATGCGGGAAGGATCACGCAGATCGTCGAATCGACCGGCGGTCACAGTTCAACGACCGGTTACACGTACGACGAAGCCGGCCATCTCGCGGCGGTGAGCCATGACGGGCAGCGAACCGCGAGCTACACCTACGACGCGAACGGCAACCGCGCCGGTGGGACATATGACGATCAGGACCGCCTGCTCTCGCTCCATGGCGTGACCTACACCTATACGAGCAACGGCGAGCTGGCGACGAAGACGGACGTGAACGGCACGACGACGTACACGTACGACACGCTGGGCAATCTGCGCACGGTCGTGCTGCCCGACGGCAGACGGATCGACTATGTGATCGACGCGCAGAACCGCAGAGTCGGCAAGAAGGTCAACGGAGTGCTGACGACCGGCTGGCTGTATGCAGACCAGTTGCGGATCGTGGCCGAGACCGATGGAACTGGCACAGTCACGAAGCAGTTCGTGTATGGCTCGCGTGCGAATGTTCCCGACTACATGATCGCGAATGGTGTGACGTACCGCATCGTGACCGATCACCTGGGGAGCCCGCGCTACGTCATCGAAAGCGGAACGGGCACGGTCGTCGCGACGATGACGTTCGACGAATTCGGCAACGTTCTTTCAGAGGAAGGTTCTAGTCTTGTACCCTTCGGATTCGCGGGAGGGCTGCGCGACAAAGATACAGGTCTAATCCGGTTTGGCGCTAGAGACTATGACCCGCAAGTCGGGAGATGGACGGCCAAAGACCCGATTCGCTTTGCTGGCGATGACGGCGACCTTTATGTCTATGTTGGCAATGACCCAATCAACTTCATAGACCCGTCTGGGCTTGATCAGCTAACAGCTGACCCCCATGTTCAAGAGATGATCAAGGATTTGTGGGAGAAATCTGGATGGGGTATGAAGCCTCAGGAACAGGCTGCATGGATCACATTAGACCCGCAAACTGGCAAGTATGGTTGCGTTAGATGGCCACAGACGCACGAGAGCAACAGCCTAAGCCTAAAGAAAGGCTCAGCGATACCGACTAACACAGTCGCAATCATTCATACGCATCCAGTCCAGGACCGGACGCAGTTGCCAGATGATGAAGGTGACCGCAAGGTGGCGCACGCGACTCACTTACCTATCTATACGATCACAAAGCTGAATGGCGTTGGTAAGTATGACCCGAAGACGGATACTGCCACGAAGGAAGAGCAGAGAATAGATTTCCCAAATGCTGCGAAGGACAAGTGCGCATGTCAGTGATCTGTTGTCTGAGAAGGTGGCTTCGGTGCGCTGCGTCGAGAGGCAGGCGGAGTATCTCTGCGGCGCTTCTGCTGTCGCACTTGTTTCTGTGCTCTGCAGCTCTAGCTAGGGAATGTCCCGACATACCGTCTTGCACCATAGATATGCTTTGGCCCGAATCGCCGGCGTTTCCCTCTGGGGGAGCCCTGAGGCGCATGTTTGTTATCCGTGTGATTCCGCCACAGTCGACCGATTTTGAGACGTACATAGTTGTGAAGGAGTTTGACTCCAACGCTGTCGAAGTCGAATTCAGCGTGCCGGTTGGCGATTCTCTTTTCGCCCAGATTCGAACGATGACAGACACGCACCTCTCGAAACAGGAAATGGTCAAGCTCCTCAAAACTAAAACGATTCACCTGTCGGACTCCCATACGCTCCGCGTGCAGTTAGCCCGTCTAAAGCAGCTGTGTGTTCAAGTCGCGCCGCAGCCTGGCCTGTATCTTGACATCACGCGTTATGACATCGCCGCCGTCGCACCAATGAACGCCTTCACAATGTCTATGTACGATTCGGGTGTCGATCAACGCAATAACAGTCTGCTCAAGTGGACGAAGAATTTTGTCAACGTGTGTAGACGTGAGGCTGCGAAGAACTAGTGGCGTGTAAAAGATTTGTTTGGGACCGGTGATCCGTTTGGAGACGTCGACGTAGCTCCAGCGAATCGTCCGTGGTTGATCGTTGTAGCGGGTGATGTAGGTCATCAGTTTGCCGCGTAGATCCGGTATCGATGTGAAGACACCCCGACTGATCACGTCGCGCTCGATTTTGCTGAACCAGATCTCCACTTGATTAAGCCACGACGAGTACGTGGGCGTGTAATGCAGAGTTACGTTCGGAGTCGACCATGAACTGCTTCACGCGTCGGTTTTGTGAGCCGAGAGACTGTCCAGAATGATGTGGATTTCTTTACCTTTCGGCTTCGACGACACGACGGATAAAAGAAAGGCGACGAACTCTTCGCTGGTGTGACGTGCTGCCGTCTTGCCGATGACCTCTCCCGATTTTGTATTGAGCGCTGCGTAGAGAGAAAGTGTTCCATGTCGGAAGTACTCGAATCCGTGGCGTTCAAGTCGCCCCGGTGAGAACGGCAGTACGGGATCGAGTCGGTCCAGGGCCTGAATGGCTGTCTTCTCGTCGACGCAGAAAACAACGGCATGCTGCGGATGATTGGAGCGCTATTGCTCACGATCGTCGCGATCACGGTAACGGCTATCGTGCTCTTACGCTGATGTCGGCGATGCGCGTCTGCTGCGGATTTATTCAAAGGGCGCTCGTGGCCGGATGATTGCCACGCGATCGCATTCATCCGCGCGATTAATGCGATCGGCGCTGGGATCCCCACCCACCCACGCCCGGCGATGGCCATCGTCGTCCTGAGCTCACGCGTTCCACCGCCCTGTCCTCATCTGCGGAGAGCATCACTTCGTGGCCGAGCGATTACCGCGCGGCATAGGACACGGGAATCGCGGCGAGGGCCTGCCTTTTTCTCTCCTCCCAGTTGCCGCTGATGACGCGGTATTCGGCCCCGAACTCCTCGAGCGCGGCGCGGAATCGGTCGAAGAGCTCGGCACGCCGCTCGCCGCTGTCGCGCACGCCGTCTTCTATGAACGGCAGATCGATATCCATCAGCAGATAGAGATCGGCGCGGCGCTGCCGTGCCTGGTCTTCGATCCATCGCGGACACGCGCCGTAGTAGAAGCGCGCATAGACGACGGTGCTCAGCAGATCGGTGTCGAGAATGCGAAGGCTGCCGCTGCAGCGATTCTCGATCGCGGCCTGGCCGGCGGCGATCGGCCCCACGTCCTCCGCCGTCAGCTCGCGCCCGACCACCTTCGCGTAGTCGCGCGCGAACTCCGGCGTCCACTGCACGCCGAAATGCCGCGCCAGCGCGCGCGCGAGCCCGCTCTTCCCCGTCGACGGCGGGCCGATCAGGCAGACGCGAGTGATCGCTTCCATTCGATCCATCCATACACCGCCAGCGGCACGAAGATCCCGTACAGCACCGCGCTCGGATAGAGCCTCTGCGTGACGAACATCCACGTCGAGACGGCATCCACGACGACCCAGATCAGCCAGTTCTCGATCCACTTCCGCGCCGTCATCGCCTCGGCCACGATCGAGAACGCGGTCGTGCCGGCGTCGGCCAGCGGCATCACCGCGTCGGTGTGGACCTTCATCCACCATGCGGTCGCGGCCGTCGCCGCGGCACCGAGAACGATCGTGGCGATCCATCCCCACAACGGCGTGCGCGCGACGCGCAGCTCGCCATGAGCCTCACCGCCGCGCAGCCAGGCGTACCAGCCGTAGAGGATCAGCGGCAGAAAGACGACGATCTGCAGCCAGGCATTCGCATAGAAGCGCGCCTGCCAGAAGATCCACGCATACAGCACGACGCTCACCACGCCCGTCGGCCAGCACCAGATGTTCTCCACCGCCGTCAGCACGATGCTGACGACGGTGATGAATGCTGCAAAGACTTCGAGACCGGACATCGGCGGCTACATCTTGAAATCGATCATGACGACCGCGTTGCGCGACGCCTGCGGGTAGTAGTACGGAGTGCCGCTGATCGTCTCGCTCGTTCCGGTTCGATTGATGAAGAGATAGTCGTAGCCGCTGGAGAAAATGCGATGGCGGTTCGCGAGATTGTTCACCTGCAGCGAAACGCGAATCTGCGACGTCACATCGAGGCCGGCGTTTGCGTCGACCACGAAAAACGACGGCGCGATGAAGTCCGCGTTGTCGCTGTTGTCTAGATACGACTTCGCGACGTAACGGCCGGTGAGTCCGAGCGAGGTGCGCGATGTTGGCGTCACATCGATCGACTGGCTGAGGATCGCGCGCGGCGTCAGCACCGGCTGCACGTCGTGAAAGACGAGCGGCTTGCTCTCGAGATACGCTCCCGCCTCATCGTAGACGTCGTAGAACTGCGTCCAGGTGTGGATGCGATTCGTGCTGAGGTTCGCGGTCGTGCGGAGATGAACGCTGCGCACCGGCTGCCATGCTGCATCGAGCTCGATGCCGCGCCGATCGCTGCGATCGACATTCCTGCGCAGCAGCAGGCCGATGTCGGAGAGCTCGCCGGTCGACGCGATCTCATGGCGGAACTCCATCGCGTAGACGTTCGCCTTCAGATCGAGACGCGCATCGTGATAGTCCCAGCCTGCTTCGAGGTCGAGCAGCCGCTCGGGGCGCACGGCGTGCAGATCGTGCGCGACGGTCGCGTTGTCCTCCCCCTGGAAGAGATCGTTGCGCGTCGGTTCGCGCGTCGAGATGCCGGCGGATGCGTAGATGCTGGACCCCGGCGCGAGGTCATAGCGCGCGCCGAGCTTCGGATTGAAGAACGTCCAGTGAATCGGCGCGATCGCGACATCGCCGTGATAGTGAAAATTCGTGTAGCGCACCTGTGCGTCGCCGTAGGTGTGCCAGCGGCCGCGGTCGTACGAGAGCTTCGCGAAGACGTTCGCCTCGCCCTTCGTGCCGTAGTTGGAGTAGTCGCGCTGCACGCCGACGAGATCGCGCGTGTGCGTCCGCTTGAACTCGTTGACGTTGAGACCGTACTTCGCCGTCAACGGTCCGCTCGTCCAACTGAAGGACGCCAGCGTGCCGATCAGCGCGCCGTCGATGCCGTACTGGCGCATGCCGCTCTTCGCCGTCTCGTCATCGAAGAGGCGGTACCAGCCATAGCCGCGCTGGTAGTAGACCGACGCCGTCATGTCCATCGACGGCGAGAGCGACTTCAGATACTGAAGCTGCGCCAGGTCGTAGCCGAAGCTGTCCCGATCCTCGGGCGACAGCGGATTCGCGCGGATGTTCGTCTCCAGCGTCGCGAGGTCCGCCGCGTAGAAGGACATGTGCTGGCGCTCGTGGCCTGAGAATCCGGTGAGGCGGAGCTGGGAATCCTCATTCTGCTTCGCAACGCTGAAGAAGAGGTTGCGCTGATTCGCGCCGCTGTGATCGCGATATCCGTCCGATTCGTTCGCCGATGCGCGCAGATAGGCGGCGAACCCGTCGTGGAATCCGCTCTGCCAGCCGATCGTGGCGAAATGCGAGCCGTACGACCCGCCGGCGATGCGCGCATCCATCTTCTCGCTCTGCGACAGATCGATCGACTGCATGTTGATCGAGCCGCCGAACGAGGCGTTGCCCACCGTCGACGTCCCAACTCCGCGCTGCACCTGAATCGACTGCAGCGAGCGCGCGAGATCCGGAAAGTCGGCGAAGTACGTCCCCATGTCTTCGGAGTCCGCCAGCGGCACGCCGTCGAGCGTGAAGTTGAGGCGCGTGGGACTGATGCCGCGCAGCGTGAAGTACGAGTAGCCCGATCCGCCGACGCCGGCTTCCGTGTAGGAGTCGACGGATGGCGTGTCGCGCAGCAGGAGCGGAATGTCCTGCTGGTAGTAACGCTGCTCGATTTCTTCGCGCGGCATGTCGGTCCTGGTGACGGGAACCGTGGCGTCCGCGCGAATGCCGGAGACGACGATCGATTCCGCGAGCGCGGGCCGCATCGTCACGGCGACGTCTGCGGCCGCCGCAACACTCGCGCTTTGAAAGCCGGGATGCGCGATCTCGAGATTCGCGCAATCCGCCTGTTCGAGGATGAACATCCCCTTCGCGTCACTCGATGCGTGCATCGAGCCGCAGGAGACGAGCGCTCCGGCAACCGGGGCTCCGGCCGCATCCTTGATCACGCCGCGAACCGTCGCCGCGTGCAGAGCCGCGGTGAAAAGGAATGTGAGAACTGCGGTGAATGCCTTCATGGAAACCTCTTCAACGAAGTTTTTCCAGAGGGCGCTGGTGAGAAGGTTTCGATCTGATCTGCCGTTCCCTACGCCGGTATGAGCCGGGTCAGGTTCGAAGGGTTTGATCTCAGGCCGTTAGGCCACCCCCAGGCGTCCTGCTGCAGGGGGAATCGTACCACTGGCGATGCCCCAATTTCTTCAGAATGGATGCACCGTCCGCCAACAACGTTCCCGCCTTCATTCTTCATTCTGAATTCTGAAGTCTGAATTCTGAATTTCGCTTTTGACTCTCGTTGAAGAAGACGCGAGCGAAATGCAGAACGCAGAGCGCAAAATGAAGAATTGAGAATTGACCTGGCGTTTTGCGCGTCTTACCGCCGGGTTCCCACAAGTGCGCGCAGTTGCCGCATTCTCGTGTCCAGCTCTTCCACCGTCATCGCCGCGTACTTCGGCGGCAGCAGCCTCCTGCTCGAGGCCTCGAAGACCGCGAGCAGCTCCATGTACTCGAGCAGCTCGACATCGCGGCTCGGGAAGTAGTCGCGTGCAGCGCCGAGGAAGTGCTCCTCTTTCACCGGTGAATCGCCGCCGCCCTGCCGCGCCGCATCATCGTTCGCCATCAGCACGACTGCTTCGACATCCGCATTGCTGTAGCCGACGAGCTTGCTCGAGAAGCCGTGGCGGATCGACGGGAAGTCGACGGCGGTGTTGATGCGGTTCTTCTTCACCAGCGCCTTCGCCACACCCTCGACTTCCTCGGGCGTCTGCGAGTAGAGGAACGGGATCTTGCGATCGAGGCGGCCGGCGCGCTTCAGATCGACATCGAGCTTGTCGGGGCGATTCGTCATCACGATGAAGAGAATGCGTCCGCGGTTCGACGTGTCGGACATGAACTCCTTGACGCGCGCGATGACGCGCGACGACGTTCCGCCGTCGCTCTCCCCTTCTCCGCTGCCGAAGGCGCGATCGCCTTCATCGATGATCACCACGACCTGGCCGATCGCTTTCACGACGTTCAGGATTTTCTCGAGATTGCCTTCGGTCGCGCCGACCCACTTGGAGCGGAAGTTCTTCAGCTTGATCGCGGTCACGCCGCATTCGCGCGCGAAAGCTTCCGCAACGAACGTCTTGCCTGTGCCCATCGGGCCGGTGAAGAGGATGCCCATGGGGACGCGTGCGGTCCTTTGCTCGCGCAGATTTTCGGCGAGCACCAGCAGATCCTTCTTCACTTCCTCCATGCCGCCGACGACTTCGAAGCCGTGCTCCGGCTGGACGAACTCGACGAGGCTGAAGCATTCGCGCTCGAGAATCTCGCGCTTGCGCCGCGCGATCAGCTTGTCGATTTCCTTTCGCGCCGCGCCATCCTCTGCCGCCGGCGCCGCCGCATTCGGCGCGACGAGCTTGCGGATCTCTTCGTAGCCCATGCCGCTGGTCAGCGACGCGAGCTTCGAGGCGCGCTCCTTCGAATCCGCCGCATCGCCGAGGAGCGAGAGAATGAACCGCTCGCGGTCTGCCGCATCGCTGTCCTGCGCGGGCGGCGGCGTGAGGATCGAGATGATCTGCACCGACTTCAATCCGGCCGTCAGTTCTGCGTAGCGATCCGCTTCCGCCGCGGCGAGCCGATTGTCGGCGAGCGTCGCCGCGTTCCGCCGCTCGCTCCGATCCGGCATCGGCACTTCGATGACCGCGATCTTCGGATTGGAGATGATCTTCGGCGCGAGATCGGTGAGGTTCTCGGTGACGAGAATGATGATGTTGTCGCCCTTCTCGATCTCCGGCAGCAGCGACCAGCGATGCAGCGTGACGATTGCGGAGCGATCGCTCGAGCTCTGAAAGCTCGGATCGCCGCCCGGCGCGATCGCCTCGGCGTATTCGATGATCACCGCGCAGCGCATCGAGCCGATGAGCGCCGTCTCGCACGCGCTGAGAATCTTGCTCGACTCCGACTCGAGAATCGCGTTGTCGAGTCCCGGCGCGCCGCTGCCGGTCCGCTTCGTCAGCCGCAGCCCGGTCGCGACGTTGTAGACGGCGATCGTGTCGCGCGATTCCCTCAGCAGCACCTGCGTCAGAAACTCGCTCATCGTCAGCGGCTTCTGCTGATAGAGCACGACATCGAAGACGTTGCCGTGCAGCACGAACATCGACGACTCGCCGCGCAGATAGCGCTTGCGAAGATCGTCGGCCCACGCGGGAAGAGCGGCAGGCGGCTGTATCTTGCTCACAATTCCTTGAATTTTGCCCGCACTTCGCGCGCGAGCTCGACGAATTCGGGCATCTGGTCCACCTGAGGATGCCACATCAGGCCGCGCTCGATCAGATCGTACGTGGCCTGAACGCGCGCGCCGGGAACCGGCGTTCCATCGTCCTTGCGATCGCGGCCGAGCAGAATCGCCGTGTCGGCGACCTGCAGCCCCGCTTCGATGTTGTGCGTAACGATGATGATCGTATTCAGATCGTGGAGATTCGCGACCTCGGTGACGAGGCTGCACACCTTCTCCACCGCGATCGGATCGAGTCCGGAAAACGGCTCGTCCATCAGGAGGAAATGGCGGCTGCAAAGAAACTGCTGCGCAATCGCGACGCGCTGCCGCTGGCCGCCCGAGAGCTGGCTCGGATAGCGCTTCGCGAAGTCGTCGAGGCCGAATCTCTTCAGCATTTCCATCGAACGGTCACACGCCTCGGACGACGACTTGCAGCTCTGCGCCGCCGCGATCGTCAGATTGCCGAGGACCGTCCGGTGCTCGAACAACTGATAGTTTTGAAAAACGACGCCGACCATCCCCGCTTCGACCGGCTTCCCTTCGGGTCCGATCTTCACCTCACCCGAGGTGGGCTGCATGAGGCCGGCGAGGACGCGAAAGAGCGTCGTCTTCCCCATGCCCGACGGCCCGAGCAGCGCGATCACCTGTCCGGTCAGCGCATTGGGGCGCGTAATGTTCTTCACCGTGAAATCGAGATCGCGAAGAATCACGCGATCGCCGTAGCGATGCGAGACGTTCTTCACGTCGAGAATGGTTTCCTTGACCTCATACGCGGAGACTGCGGTCATTTGCGCTCCAGTGTCAGCGCGGCGTAGGGGCAGAAGAGATTGCGCAGCGCGCCGATCGCATAGTCCTGCGCGATGCCGACCGCGAGAATCACGATCTGGATCGCGAAGACTTCCGCGATGTGGAAGTGTTTGTTCTGATTCAGCAGCATCGCGCCGATGCCGCCTTCCGCGCGGGAGATGCCTTCCACCATCGTGAGCATCATCCAGCCGATCGCGGCGTTCTGACGCAGCACTTCGAACGCCTCATCGGCCGTACCGAGAATGACGACTTCCCAGACGACGCGCCATTCGCTCATCCCCAGCGAGCGCGCGTGATCGAAGCGCTCTTTCGGAAGATTGAGGATGACTGCGGCCATCGACGTGACGAAGAAGACCGTCATGCCGAAGACGAGCAGCGCGAGCTTCAGCGTGTGGCCGCCGCCGAGCATGATCGTGAAGATCAGCGTCAGCCCGATGAGCCCGAGGAAACGGCCCTTGGTCACAGCGGCCGCGATCGGGCGGAAGAACGGCAGCACGGTGAGATACGACAACGCGAGCGAGATCAGGACCGTCCAGGCGATCGCCTGCACGTTCAACACGAGACTCGTGATGAGCTCGCGGCCGAGACCGCGCATCCAGAGCGTACCGAGTGCGGAGAAGACTTCGTCGGGGCGCGGCAGCACCGAGATCGGCATCGTCCACCAGGCGATGATCGCAACGAGTGCCTGGCCGAAGATGAGGATCTTGATGACCGCCGGCGAGACCGGACGATTGGGAACGATGACGTCGAGTGCTTGAGCCATGACGTGATCGGCGGGGGCGCTGAGCGCCCCGCGCCGTTCCTTTTACGAGCCGCTCACCAGCACGATTTCCACGCGGCGATTCTTCGCCTTTCCGTCCGCGGTGGAGTTCGGCGCAATCGGATTCGTCGCACCATGCGCGAACACCGTCATGCGCTCCGACGGGAAGTTCACGCTCGACTTGTCCATCAGCCATTGCTTGACTGCGAACGCGCGCTCTTCGGAGAGACGCTGGTTCGCGTCGGCGGAACCGACGTTGTCCGTGTGCCCATGAATCTGAATCGTCGTGCCGCCGGCGACGAGCAGCTCGCGCTGCAGTTGCTCGAGCACTGACTCCGCGGCCGGCGTGAACGTCGCCTTGCCGGTCTCGAAAGTGATGTTCCACGAGCGGCGTCCGACGACATTCTTCGGCGCCTCGGTCTTCGCAGACGCTTCGTCGTACTTCGGCTTCGCAGCCTCGACCGCCGCGGTCTGCGTGTTCCCGGAGAGGTCCTTCAGATACGAGGTGTCGACGATGTCGTCGGGCTTCGGATACGAAGGAATCAACTCCGGATACTGCTGCACGGCGACGTCGCCGAACTTGGTGTAGGTCGCGTTGAAGAGGTTCGACGAGCCGGGCACCATCCCGAACAGCAGGAGGTTGTCGGCGAGATTGTTCACGTACGAGCCGCCGAGCGAAACTTCGGTGCCGGCTTTGTCGCGCTCGAGCACCGGACGGAAGTACTTGAGCCAGTAATCGGCATTCTCTTCGCCGTACACGCTCGCGCTGACGGCGGCGGCATGCTCGAGCGCCTGCTTGTTTCCTTTGACGGCGTCGCCGCCTTTCACCAGCGCAGTGATGAAGTGATCGACCGTCGCGCGGTTGTCGCGCATCCACTTGTCGATGCCGATGATGACGTTCGGCATCTGTGTGTTGTATTCGCGAGTCGAGACGATGGAGATGATGCCGCCCTTCTCGTGAGCGACGGTGACGTCGCCCGGAGTCCAGGTGACGACGCCCTGCACGGTGATCTTCTTTTTCTCGCCGGTGAGCTTGCCGTTCTTCACGACCGGCCGCTCTTCGCTCCAGCCTTCGACGTACTTCTTCGCGGCATCGACATACGTATCAGCCGCGACCCAGTTGAGAGCATCCGGATCCCACGTCTTCTCGTCGGGATTGTTCGGCAGACCGTTGTCGCCGAGCCACTTCTGCGCGATGTTCCAGTCGCCGTCGCGGAGCACGCCGGCCACGACGCCGCCGCGCGACGTCGCAGGATTCGACTTCCACTCGGCAGGCCCCATGAACTTGTCCTCGCCTCGCGAGTAGCCGGCCGATGCGATGATGCGAGCGCGATATTCGCTGCCGAGTTTCTTCACCAGCACATCGTTGAGACCCTTCAGGAACGAAGGACTGCCGTCGCCCATCACGGCCACGAAGTGCACGCCTTTCGACGGATTCGCGTCGCCGTTCTTGAGCGCCGTTGCAAACGCGACGAGGTTCTCCTGCATCTTGTTGCCGTCGTCTTCACGAATGAGATGCAGATTGACGCCGTTGTCGCACATCAGGCTGCCCCTGGTCGCAACCTTGCCGCCTGTTGCAGCCATGAGTCCCATCTGAGCGTTCCACGCCCAGACGTTCATCCGGATTTCGGGTTGATCCGAGCAACCTGCCTCGGTACTCGGAACCTTGTAGTCCGAGCTGCTCGCGGAGGCATCCTGCGCCTGGCCGAGATCGACCTTACTGGGAACGACCGAGCCCTTGAGCACCGCTGCGGGGATCAGCGTCGCGCGATGCTTGTAGACGAAGAGGCCTACGACGCCGAGAACGACGACAGTGATGAACAGTTTTGCGAAGGGAGTGAGTCTCATGAAGGTAAACGCTCCTGACACACAGCTCTCTGGCCGCGTGAACGACGTTCGAATGAGAAGCTTATTTTGACATTGGAAGCTGGTGATAGCTTATCACCAAGCATCGTAGAATGATCCGCTCATGCCGGTGACGCCACCGTCCGACAAGCTTCCCGAAAAGCCGCCGTACTTCCGGTTCGCACTGGCGAATCCGTACAACCTCACGCTGCTCGGCGGCGGGCTGGCGGCAGCCGCAGTGCTGAGCAATCCGATCGTCGCCGCCGTGGCCCTCGGTGCCGAGGTTCTCTGGCTGCTGCACGCGCCGGACTCGCGTTTTCTCCGGAAGACGGTGTGGGATCCGAAGTTCGAATCGATGCAACAGGCGGAGCACTATCGCCAGCGCGTCGCGAAGATCAATTCGCTCGATCGTGAAGAGACGAGCCGCGTGCAGAAGCTGATCGCGAAGAACTACGAGATCTCGAAGCTGGCGGAAACGAATCCGACCTTCACGGGCGAGCTGCTGCGCGGGGAGCTGGAGAAGACGAATGCACTCGTCGATGCGTTCATCGACATGGCGGTGACGTGCAATCGCTACGAGGAGTACCTCGATAAGCTCGACCTCAAACGGCTCGAGCACGATCGCGAGATGTACACGCAGCGCGCGCAGCAGGGAGCGGCCGGCGATCCGCAGACGGACATCGCGAAGAAGAATCTCGCCGTCATCGTGAAGCGGATCGAGAAACTGCGCGAGATCAAAAAGTTCGTGACCGTCGCGCGCGGTGAGCTCGATCTGATCGAGAACACGTTCCAGCTCATCGCCGATCAGATCGTGACGATGCAGTCGCCGCAGGAGCTCTCAGGCCAGCTCGATGAGCTGATCACGGGAGTCGAGGCGGTGCGCGAGACCGCGATCGACACGGAATCGCTGATGGTCACGACATCGTGAGGGTTCACGCGGCCAAACATCCTGAGCGAAGCGAAGGATCAGCCAAGGCGCCGCGCGGTCAAACATCCTGAGCGAAGCGAAGGATCAACCAAGGCGCCGCGCGGTCAAACATCCTGAGCGAAGCGAAGGATCAACCAAGGCGCCGCGAGATGTGAACTTCACTCGCAGCGCCTGAAGAACGCGAAACGGCGGCGCCTTGGTTGACGCTTCGCTCCGCTCAGCGTGAAAGACTTCGCTCAGGGTGAACAGCGACTACATCGTCTTCTGCTGTGCGGCCGCTGCCTTCCGCGCCTTCATCGCTTCGAGCTCGGCACGCGCAGTCACATCGCCCGTCTGATTCTTGAGCGCCGCGAGACGCGAATCGAGCGACGACTCGGAGAGCTCTTTGCCGAGGTTCGCTTCGGCGATCGTGTTCTTGATGTGATTGCGGACCGTATCCAGCGCGCGCACTTCGTCGTCGACCGACAGCCCGTCGAGCTGCTCCTGGATCTTGATGCGCGCCTGCGCGCTCTGCATCTTCGCCAGCATCGTCTCGCGCTCGGCCTTCAGCTTCTTGATCTCCGACTGCACGGCGAGCAGGGAAGTCTTCGCGGAGTCGGCGTCGTTGTGCGCCTGATCCATCTCCGACTTCAGATCGGTGATCTCGGCCGTGAGCTGATTCTTCTTCTGGATGAGAATGACCGCGAGATCATCCTGATTCGTTTCCACCGCCGTATTCAGCTCCGCCTCGGTCTGCTTCAGATCGGTGGTCGCGCGCTTATAGCGCTCGTCGAGCTCTTCGCGGCGGCGGATGATCGCGGCGGTCGCCGACTTCAGCTTCGCGTACTTCGCGGTCATGGAGTTGATCGCGTTCTCGTACGCAATCTCCGGATGATCCTTCTCGATGTCCGAGATCCAGAGAGACAGAAAACCCTTCCAGAGATTTGCGAGACGTCCAAATGCGGACATGGTTTCTCCTTTTGACCGGCGCTAGGCCGTAGGTTCATGCAGCTTCGGTGATTCCTTGACGACCCTGGCCACGGCGTCCTGCCCGAAGAACTCCAGCACCGCCTGCACATCGAGCTTCTTCGCATTGCAGAGCTGCATGACCTGCTTCTGTTCCTCAACCGTCTGCTGCATCACGGTACGAACATCGGCGATCTGTTGTTGCAGTTGCGCGATCCGCTTGTCCGACTCGTTGATCAGCTTCTCCGTCTCCGAGGCGCCGTTGCGGATGTAACCCTCGAGCGCCTGGATCTCCTGCACGCCGGCTTCGATGATCTGATCGATCGGCACGCCGAATGCGCGCAGCGAGGCTTCCACGATCTGCTTTCGCACCGCGGGGTCGGTGCCGGGAGGAAGGCTCTTCAGCAGGTCGGCGGCTTTCGTCACGCGCCCGCGCTCTTCGGCATCGACACCGGCAGCCTCGAAGACCGCGTCGAAGTCGACGTTCCCGCCTGTCGCAGCCGGGGGCGGCTGCTTGAACACCTCAGGCATCGGCGCCGGCGGTGCAGCCGCGTTCTTCTTCGGCGCATCCGGCGCCGGAGCGGCGTCCGAGAACGGGATGTAATCGTCACCGCCGTTCGGCTTCTGGGCATCGTCCTGAACGATGAACCACCCCATCACGGTGGAGCCCCAGTTCTTCTTTTCGGTCATAGGCCGATCATAGCCCACGCGGCGGCCGAGTGCGCCACCACCAGAGAATCAGGCCGGCTTCGACGCCCTCGATGATGGCGAAAACGCCTACGCCCTCCCATCCGCCCATGAACGGCGCAACGAGTCCGGCGAGCCCGAAGAGCGCGGTGTAGATGACGACCACGATCGAGAGAATGCGGTGAGCGCTCTTGCGCCGTTCCGAGCGCTGCTGATCGGAAAAGATGCGCTGCACCGGCTGGCCGAGGTTCTGGAGGCGGCGCCGGCGATCGAGAACGACGCCGCATACAGCAAGGATGATCGCTCCCCAGATCGCGGCAGCCGAAGTTCCATCATCGACTTTCAACGCCGCGAGAACATTGGCCACGATGACCACGAACACCACGGCGAGCACCGTCGATGGTCCGGAGAGATACTTTTTCCCGGCGAGCATGAGGTTGTTGCGAGGCAGAGTCCGCGATGGATTGCTCTGCGCGGCGCGATAGAAGAACTCGACCGCGTCCTGATGACGCCCCTGTCCCTGCAGCGCAACGCCGAGGTTGTTGAGCGCGGGCCACGATTCGGGCTCGAGCTGCAGCGCACGGCGAAACGCGCGTTCCGCCTCCGCGAATTGTTTGTATTCGAGATGCACGAGGCCGAGATTGATGTGCGACGCGGGGACTTCCGGGCCGATGTGCACCATTTGATGCGCGACATTCCACGCTTCGGTGCGCATGCCGGAGGCGCGCATGACCGAGAAGAGCTGATTGAGCACGAGGAGGTTTTCGGGATCGAGTTGCGCGGCGCGTTCTGCGGCGCGATAGGCGCCGCGCTTCTCGCCGAGATGCAGCAGCACGATGCTGCGGATACGATGACCCCACTCGAGCTCGGGTGCGACGCGCACCGCCTCGTTCGCGAACTTCAACGCGGTGCGGTGATCGTCGAGCGCGAGATGCGCGCCTGCGATACGCGCCAGCACGCGATGGTTCTCAGGTTCCAGCCGCAGAGCGTCGAGCAGCAGCGCCAGCGCATCGCGAGGACGATCGACTTCGAGAAGAGCCTCGGCGCGCCTGAGAATCGATCCCGCGCCGTCGCCACTGCGCTGGACCTCCGTCGTCACAGCAGCCGCCGCGTACGCATGAACGCCAGGAGATCATCGTACACACCGCCTTCGTTCGCGAACTGCGCGTAGTTGCGCGCCGTGTCGAACCATGCGCGCGTGCTCGACTTCACCTGAGTCAGTGCACGCTTGAAATCGGCCTGCTGAATCGGGCGCGCCTTGCCCGTGCTCAGACTCTCCTCCATCGCGAGCTCCGCCGCAGACTCACACAGATGTGCGAGATCGGCTCCCGAAAAGTCCTCGGTTTTCGACGCGATCCAGGCGGCATCGATGTCTCCCACCGGACGCTCGCGCAGATGAAGGCGGACGATCGCTTCGCGCGCCGGCTTGTCGGGAGGCAGAACGAGCAACACACGATCGAAGCGTCCCGGCCGCCGCAGCGCCGCATCGACATCCCACGGATGATTCGTCGCCGCGAGGACGAACACCCCTTCATTGTTCGCACCGACGCTGTCGAGCTCGGCGAGCAGTTGATTGACGACGTTCCGCTCCGACGACTGCCGCACCAGATTTCGTTTGCGGCCGAGCGCATCGATCTCATCGAAGAACAGGACACACGGCGCGCTGCGCCGCGCGGTCTCGAAGATCTCGTGCAGATTGCGCTCGCTCTGGCCCAGCCACATGTCGAGAACATCGGAAATGCCGATGGCCATGAATCGCGCGCCGAGCTCACCCGCCGTCGCACGCGCAATGAAAGTCTTGCCGCATCCCGGCGGGCCGTACAGCATCATGCCGCCGCGAAGAGACTTGCCGTACATCCTGCGAATCTCCGGATTGCGCATCGGCGCGAGAAACGCGAGATCGAGTCGCCGCTTCACTTCATCCATGCCGGCGACGTCCGCGAGACGCGTGTCCGCCGCTTCGACTTCGAAGCGGCCGCGTTCCTCTTCTCCACCGCCGGAAATCACACGAAGAGGCACGACCTTCGCCTCCTCGCTGGTGTCCGGTGCGGGACGCGGCGCGAGAGCATTCGCGAGATGGCGGTAGCTCTCCGCGCGCTGGCGGTCGCCGGTCATGTCGCACGCGTACGCGGCCTTCTCGAGCGCGATCACATGATCGGGACGCTTCGCGAGGAGCTCCGTGCAGAGCTCGAGCGCGCGCTGCGGATTGCCCGCACCGAGCAGCAGATCGAAGAGATGAAACCGCAGCGTGTCGTTGTCGGGAGCAGCAGCGACGGCACCTTCCAGAGCGGAAAGAACGGCGGGATCAGTCATGGCGGTGAGCCATGGAGTATAGCGCCGCGCGTGAACGCGGGTCCCGTCGAGTCGTTTACTTCAGGTTCAGCGTCAGCTTCGACCCGGTTGCCACACCGTCCAGCGTGGCCGAGGGATCCTGAGGGCTCTTCGTCGCGGCATCGCCGTCGATGTCGACGCGCACCTCGAGATGCAGCTTCGCCGGCAGCGGCTGCCCCATCATCGAATCGGCGGAGCTGAAGTCGACCTGCATCGGGAATCCGTCCGCGAGCAATCGCTTGACGGCGATCGGCGCGCCGGAGGTTACGCCGGCGGGACGCGCGATGATGTAGACGATGGGATGCTGCGGCACGCGGGCGGCGGCGGCAGCGTCGAGATTCAAGGTCAGATGAATCGCGTCGCCGGTCGCTGGTGCGGAGGAGGCGGCGGCGGCCGGCGGCGGCTCGCCGACTTGCGGATGGTTCTTCGGCAATGCGGCCGGCTTCTGATTCTTCATCTCCGTGAGGATCTCGGTGAGACGAGCCTTTTCCTCCGGATGCTGTTTCATCGCCTCGCTCATCGCCTTCTCGCCGGCTTCCGGCTTTCCGGTCTGGAAACTGAGCCAGGCCATGCCGACCCAGGCATCGATGAACTTAGGATCCGTCTTCGTCGCCTGCTCGAGCATCTTGCCTGCGATGTCGGTCTGTCCCATCGCCATGCGCACGAGCGCCTGATAGGTCAGCGCGCGCGGATCGCCGGGCGATTTCGCGAGCACGGCCTGCGTCTGTTCGAAGACGCCCATCATGTTTTCTTTTTCCAGATAGGCCTTCGCGAGATTGATGCGGGCGTTCACGTCCTCGGGTGAGCTCGCGACTGCGGCTTCGAGCTGCTGCACGGCCGGATCCGCCTGCGGTGCCTGCGCCTGTCCCTGCATCTGCGCCTGCGGTTGCGGCTGCATCCCTCCCTGCATCGGCTGGGCATTCTTGTCCGTCGATGAGGACCAGACGAAGTAGCCGAGGAATCCGAGAGCGGCGACGGAGGCAACGCCCCATACGAATCCCTTGACCGCCGGATTCATCCCGGCCGGAGCTGCGGCGGGCGCCTGGATGGCAACGGCGGATACTCCCGGCCTCGCGGCGCCGGGCTTCTTGCCGTCGAGCGCACGCAGCACCTGCGCGGCTTCGCGCTCGAGGCGCGTGCGCTCGGTGCCGTTGGCGGGCACGTCTTCGAGATCGCGCAACTGCTGGATCAGCGCATCGCGGCGCGCGATGAGATCGCGGACCTCGAGCTCATCGGACCCGCCCTGAGCCGCGGCCTGCTGCTTCCGCCGCATCGAGGCGTACATGAACATCAACCCGACGATGATCCCGGAGAGGAGCATCGCGGTTGCACTCAGCCAGTCAGTCGAACCGGTCATGATTGTTTTCCAGTCAGCTTTCTTACTTCGGCGAGGTAGGGATCGTCGCTGCCTTCTGCGCCTTCTGCCGGCGGAGCATCGTCAACAGGTTGACCACCCGCACGCTTTCCCATCATGGAGAAGATCGCGATGATGCCGACGATCAGCGCGAGGATCGGAAGAATCCAGACGAGCGTGTTCACGCCCTGGAACTTCGGTTTCAACAGCACGAACTGGCCGTACGACCGCTCGAAGTAGCGGAGGATCTGATCCTGCGTGTAGCCGCGCGCGATGAGCTCGCGCACCTGGTGCTTCATGTTGACCGCCATCTCGGAGGGAGAGTCGGCGACCGACATGCCCTGGCACACAGGACAGCGCAGCATGCCGGCGGTCTCGTTCGTTTTCTGATCGAGCATCGCGCCGCTGACCGGCTGTCCTTCCGGCCTGCCGACGAACTGCTCGGCATCCGGGACCTTCACTTCCTGCGCGAGAAGCGAAGTGGCGAAGAGGAATGCTGCGATGAACCGCGCGATCTTCATTGGGCCATCGCCTTTCTAACATTCTGCTGCAGCGCCTCGGGATCGATCGGACCCTCGAACTTCGCCACGACTTTCCCGTCGCGATTCAGGAAGAACGTCTCGGGCACACCGCCGACGCCGTAGGCGATCGCGGTCTTGCCGCCGACGTCCACGAGTGTCGGATAGGCGGAGCCGCGCTCGTTGAGGAACTGCTGGATCTTCTCTTCCTTGTCCTGAAACACCACGCCGACGAACTGGACCTGATTCTTCATCATCTCGGCGTTGGCCACGAGAACCGGATGCTCTTCGTAGCAGGGACGGCACCACGTCGCCCAGAAATTGACGACCACCGGCTTGCCGCGGAACTGCGCGAGGCCGACGGTGTCACCCGTGCCGACCTGCTTCAGCGCGAAGTCAGGCGCAGGTTTCCCGATCAGCGGCGAATCGATGTGCTGCGGGTCCTTCCCCAGGCCGGCAGACAGGATCCAGACCAGGGCGGCGGTGATGACCGCGCCCGCGATGAGAATCTCGGTCCTTCTCATTGCGCAGCGACCTCATTCGCGCCGATCGGCGACTCCTGCGTTTGCGGCACGATCACTCGCGCCGCGCGATTCGGGATGAGAGCGATGATCCCGCCGGCGCCCATCAGCAGCACGGCCCACCAGATCCAGCCCACCATCGGCGTCAGGATCACGTTCACACCGACCGAGTCCCCTTCGATGTTGAGGATCGAGAGGTAGATGTCGCCCTTGACCGTCGTGTAGACATCAGGCGTTCCGATCGGATCGCGCATCATCTGGTACGAGTTCATCCGGGGCGCGAGCGAAGTGATCTGCTTCCCGTTCTTCGAGATATCGAAATGCGCGAGCGTGGAGGTGCGATGCGGCTCGCTCTTCTCTTCCGTTCCGGTAAACGTCAGCGTAATTCCATTGACGGTCGCGCTCTCGCCTCTGCGCAGACGGACTTCCTGCTGCGTGCGCATCGTGCTCGACACGCCGATCGCGACGATGACGATCACCGCGCCGGCATGCACGAGATACGAGCCGAAGCGGCGGCGGCCGCGCCTGAGTTGCGAATCGACGATCGCGCCGGCGACGGCATCGCCGCGGCGGATGCGCTGGATGACCGGCAGCCACATCTCTTTCATCGTCACCTGCGCGGCGTAGCCACCGAACGCCAGCGTGACGATCGTCCACGGATTGCGCACACCGAATGCGAGGCCGAGTGCGGCGACGATCGCGGCGCCGATCAGCGGCGGCAGCAGCGCGCGCTTCGCCTGCTCACGCGTTGCGGCACCCCACGGCAGCGCAGGACCAACGCCGAGGATGAAGAGCAGCGCGGTCCCGATGGGAACGACCATCGAGTCGAAGTACGGGCGGCCGACGCTCATCTGCCGGCCCTTTACCGCTTCGACCACGAGCGGGAACACCGTTCCAATCAGCACCGTGAAGGTGAAGAGCACGAACAGGAGGTTGTTCACGAGGAACACGCCCTCGCGGCTCACCGGACCATCGAAGCGCGAATCCGATTCGAGCGAATCGATGCGCAGCGCGAGCAGCGTCACCGAGCCGATCAGCACGAGCGCGAGGAAAACGAGAATCGTCGGACCGATCGGGCTCTGCGTGAACGAGTGCACCGAGTTGAACACGCCGGAGCGCGTCATGAAGGTGCCGAGAATGGTCAGGAGAAAACTCGATTGCACGAGCGTGACGGTCCAGCCCTTCAGCGAACCGCGGCGCTCCATGACGAGCGCGGAGTGCAGCGCGGCGGTCGCGGTGAGCCACGGAAGCAGCGAGGCATTCTCGACGGGATCCCAAGCCCAGTAGCCGCCCCAGCCGAGGACTTCATATGCCCACCAGCCGCCGAGCATGATGGCGATCGTCAGGAACACCCAAGGCAGCAGCAGCGACGCACGCAGCGGGCGGAGGAACGCCTGGCCGAGACGGCCGCGCATCAGCGCCGCGGTCGCGAAGCCGAACGGGATCGTCATGCCGACATACCCGAGATAGAGGAACGGCGGATGCACCGCCATCAGCACGTGATTCTGAAGAAGCGGATTCGGTCCTGGCCCATCGAGCGGTGGATTCGCAACCGTGCCGAACGGCGATGCAGGCGCCGCGATCAGATAGCTGAAGAACGCGCCGGAGAAGAGCCACGTGCCGATCGAGTACGCCATGTACTCGACGTGCTCGTTGCGCGTGAGCCATGTCGCCGCCGCGATGTAGACGCCGAGGATGCAGCCCCAGAAGAGAATCGATCCTTCGAGAGAGGACCAGAGGCTGACCATCGTCACCCACAGCGGTACCTGCCGTGAGCCGACATGCTCGACGTAGCTGACGCTGAAGTCGTGCGTGATGAGCGCGTACTCCATGACCAGCGTTGCGCCGATCATCAGAAACGAGAAGAGAAATGCGAATCGCCGCGCCCAGCGCAGTCCGTCGGTTGACCGCTTCCACCCGGCGGCATAGCCGAGCACGGTGCCGGTGGTGGAGACGAGGAGCGAGAGAAGAATGAGAGAGCGTCCGAGGCTGGCGGTCATTGTGCGTCCTTGATGTACTTCTCCATCTGTTTCTTGTCGACGGGATGGCCGTTCTTCGGCGCGCGGTATTCGTTGTTGTGCGAGACCATCAACCGGTTGCAGCGGAAGTAGCCGCCGCGGTCCATCGTCCCTTCGACGACGACGCCGATGTTTTCGCGGAACATCTGCGGCGGCACGCCGGCGGACTTCACATGGACTTCGCCGCCCGCATCCTTCACGTCGAATTCGACGCCGGTGATGCTGCCGCCGCGCTTGATCGATCCGGGTGCGACCATGCCGCCGAGGCGGATCGTCGCGCCGTAGGCCTTGTCGCCTGCAGCGTGCAGATCGGTGGGAGTCCAGTAGTAAACGAGGTTCTTGTTGATGCCGCCGGCGGCGATGATCACGAATGCGACCGCGGCGACGACGAAGGCGCCGATCATGAAGAGGCGCGAGCGGCGTCTCATCACGTCACTTGCAGATGTCTGGTTCATCACAGAGCTCATTGTGGGTTCGCCTCTTCCTTCTCGCGGGAGCGCTCCTCACGAAGTCTCGTGACGATGCTCACTCCGTAGATGAAAAGCACTGAAAAGGTGACGGTATACGCGGCGATGACGAAGTTCCATCCGCCGGTGACGACTCCTCCGCTCATACGGCCTCCCCGAGCTCGGCGACCTCTGGAAGAGGCGGAGCCATTTCCTGCTTGCGGCGCAGCGTCGCGAGCTGCGCCCGGATCATGATGAACGCGACCATCAGAAAGAGAATGCCGAACGCGTTGAGTCGCAGCGGCAGCCAGAACTGCTTCGACACCGTCCCCGGATTAGACTGCTGCTGATGCAGCGAGTTCCACCAGCGGACGGAGAAATAGACGATCGGGACGTCGACGTACGCGATGATCGTCGCAACCGACGACCAGATCGCACGCCGCGCCGGATCTTCGACGAAGCGGCGCAACGCGAGGATACCGAGGAATGCGAAGAGGAGAACGGCCGTCGTCGTCAGACGCGGATCCCAATCCCACCAGACGCCCCACGTCGGCTTCGCCCAGATCGCGCCCTGGCAACAGAGAAGAAACGCGAGGACGACGCCGACTTCGATCGCGCCTTCCATGCGCGAGTCCCACTTGTAGTCGGGCTTGAAGAGGAAGATGACGGCGCAGGCGAACGCGAGCGTCATCGCCAGCAGTGCGTTCCACGCTGTCGGCACATGCACATACATGATGCGCTGCACTTCGCCCATGTACTGCTCGGGCGGCGCGACGAAGAGTCCGTAGTACGAGCCGAACGCGAGGCAGAGCACGCCGAGGCCGGCCATGACCTGCCAGGGCGCGGACGAATCGGCCTGGTCATTCGCGAACAGGAACCAGATCGCGCCCGCAACGCCGCAGCCCGCGGCAAGCGTCGCGATCGCACCCGAAGGAAGACCGAGCGCAAGCGCGCTCACACCGTGAAACTGCGCGACGGCAACGACGAAGCCGAAGTACGCGCCGATGGCGAGGAGAATGGCTGCAGGCCCTGTTTTCATATCAATCTTCCACAACGCGGCTGTAAAGGAGTCCGCACAACGACCAGTAAATCGCATCGAACGCCGCAAGCAAACTGATCCACGGCGTCAACTGCCTCATGGGATCTCCCAGGATCACGAGGGACGTAGCCTTCACGGATGCAAGGAGAGCCGGAACGATCAGAGGAAACAACAGCAAAGGGAGGAGAGTCTGTTTCGCACGCGCCTGAGAAGTCATCGCGGCATACATGGTCCCCGGCGCCGAGAGACCGGCAGCACCAAGAAGAATGATGGCGAACAGCCGGAGGAGATCGGTCGTGCCTGCGTCATAGAGGACGACCATGACGGGCACGAGCGCGATTCCGAGCATCGAGAGCTGCAGCCAGTTCGCGATCGCTTTGCCGTAGTACAACGCGCGGGGATCGGAGGGAAGGAGCAGCAGCCCTTCCAACGCGCGATTCTCCATCTCGGCCGCGTAGCTTTCCGCGAGCGTGAGCGTCGAGCTGAGCAGGAGTCCGAGCCAGAGGAATCCGGACGAGTAGAGACGCAGCGCCTCGGAGTTCGGGCCGACCGCAAAGCTGAACAGCAGGAGCGATGTCGCACCGAAGACGAACACCGCCATGATCTGCGTGCGCGAGCGCCACTGCAGAAGTAATTCCTTGCGGAGTGCCGCGATCAGCATGCAGCACCCCCCAATCCATGCTGAGCGCAGCGAAGCATCGACCAGGGCGCCGCAAGGGGACGCGCCGCGAGCCGAAGAATGCGCAGTAATACCGTTTGGCGCGGCGCTGTGGTTGATCCTTCGCTGCGCTCAGGATGACCGTTGATCAGCATGACGGGCACTCCTTCGCCGGACCGCGAAAGATCACACGTCCCTGTTCGAGCGCGATCGCATCTGTCGCAATCCGCCCTCCCCGCTCCAGTTGATGCGTCGCCACGAGCACCGTCACTCCGTTGGATTTCAGTTCGTTCACGACTTCGTCCACGAGTGCGAAGCCTTCGGGATCCAACTGTCCGTAAGGCTCGTCGAGCAGAACCACGCGTGGCTGCTGCAGCAGGATGCGCGCGAACGATAGCCGCTTTCGCATCCCCGCGGAGAACGTGTTCACCGGATCGTTCGAGCGCTGCCCGAGCCGCACGCGCTCGAGCAGTTGCCGCAGACCGCTGGTGCTGAGCCCGCGATGCTCGGCCGCAACGCGCAGATTTTCCTCCGCCGTCAGCGTTTCGTAGAGATACGAGTAGTGACTCAGCAGCGCGACATCGCGACGGACGTCGTAGCGCTCGCGGACGAGATCAAAGCCGAGAATGCGAGCCGAACCGTGATCCGGCCGGATCGCCGTGGAGAGAATCCGAAACAGCGTGGACTTACCGGAGCCATTCCGCCCTGCCACCATGACGACGCTCCCCTGGGAAACCTGCAGGGAAACATCCGCCAGAGCCCACCGGCGGCCGTACCGGCGGGCGAGATTTTGTGCATCGACTGCGAAGGTATCCTGCATGCAACGCGAAGTTTCAGCTGAAGATCGGATCGTGACAAGCGTCACCGCACACAGGGCTGTGTGCTCTTCGTCACAATCCGTCCGGCTATGATGCATCGCCATGCGCAAGTTCGGCCTTCTCATTCTCCTCGCCGCGGCGTGTACGACAGCCACTCCACCGGCTCCGAAGGTTGAGCCTGCGCCCTCTGAACCTGCAGTCCACGGGATGACGATCGAGGAGGAGGCGTCGGTGCTCCGCCTCGAGGACAGGCGCGAATACGATGCGAGCGTCGCGCATGACTGGCTCACGAATCCGAACGCCCTTCATCGCCAGCGAATGGCTCTCGCCCTCGGCCGCATCTGCACGCAGACCAACGGCGACGAAGGCGCCGCAGCACTCGCCGCGCTCGTTGACGATCCGGATCGAACCGTTCGCGAGACAGTAGCCTTCGCACTCGGCGAGATCGGAAGCGAGTCGTCGATCGAACCGCTGTTCCATCTCGCTGCCGGCGCCGACGCCAACGTCGCCGCGGAAGCCGTGGAAGCACTTTCGAAGCTCGCCCCAAAAACTCCGATCGCGCGCTACGCGGAGCTGACGAAGAGCACGCGGCCTGAGGGCGTCTACGTTCGCGCCATCCAGTTCCTCTTCCGATGGAACAGCGATGAGGCGAGTCTTCTCGCGATCGCGAACCTCGATCCAGCGATGTCCCCGGCCGCGCGGCGCGCTGCTGCTTATGCGCTGGCTCGGCGCGCGACTGCACAGGCGCGTGCGAGGCTCGAGCTCGTGGCCACCGATCCGGACGCGCCGACGCGCGCCTACGTGGCTGCCGCTCTCGGTCGCATCGCGGCGCGCGAATCGCTGCCGGTGCTGCTGAACCTTCTCAACGATGCGCATCCGTGGGTCCGCACGAATGCCGTCGTGGCGATCGGCAGGCTTGCCGCGAAGGATGCACACGCAATCGAGCGCGACAATCTCGCACAGGATGCGGTGGCGATTGCCGCGTTGACCGGCGATCCTGATCCCGGCGTTCGCGCATCCGCGATCGACACGCTCGGCTGGTATGCGGCCAGAAGTCCTGCCGCGAAAAAGCGCCTCGACGAAATCTTCGCCAACGGCTCACGCTGGGAGCGCGAGTTCGCGACCGGCGCGATCGTCCGCAACGATCCGCAGGCTCTGGCGAAGATGAACGGCCTCACGCCGTGGCAGAAAGTGCGCGCTCTCGAGGCGCTTCCCGGCGATGCCGATGCGCTTCGCAACTCCTACGCAAACGATGACGATCCAATGGTGCGCGCCACCGTGCTCAGCAGCATTCCCGACGCGCGTTGCGAGGCGAACCGCAAGTTGATTCGCGCGATGCTCGACGATCCCGACGTGATCGTTCGCGCGAACGCGATCGATCGCTACATGCACGTCACGAATCCCGAGCCGGCGCTCTTCTCTCTGGCCGAGGCACGGGCGCGCGGCGACGCGATGAACGACGCGCGGCTGCAGGCGTATCAGGCCCTCGCATCCATCGGCAACGAAACGGCCGTCCGCTGGGCGCTCTCCGATGATGATCCGGTGCTGCGCCGGGTCGCCGCGGATCTCATCGAGAAGCAATTCAAGAAGCCGCGGCCCTCGTTTACGCCGCTGCCCGTCGAGCGCGTTTACCCCGCGATCGTCGAGTGGTCGCGGGAGATCCACACGGCGACGATCGTGATGGCGCGCGGGAAGATCCGGATTCAGCTTCTGGCCAGCGAAGCGCCGATCACGACATGGAACTTCGCGCAGCTGGCGAAGGCGCACTACTTCGACAACACCTCGTTCATGCGCGTGGTCCCGAACTTCGTGATTCAGGGCGGCGACCCGCGCAATGACATGAACGGCGGCCCCGGCTACGCGATCCGCGACGAGATCAATCTGCAGAAGTACACGCGCGGCGCAGTCGGCATGGCACTGTCGGGCCCCGACACGGGCGGCTCGCAGTTCTTCATCACGCATTCGCCGCAGCCGCATCTCGATGGCGGTTATACGATCTTTGGCCGCGTCACCGACGGCATGAACGCCGTGGTGGACCAGACGGAGCGCGGCGACAAGGTCGAGACGATTCTGATCGACGAGGGGAAGGAAACTCATTGAGCGCGCTGTTCGGACGCTTCTTTCAGATGGTCGGCATGGTCATCCTGCCGATCGGTCTCTTCATCGGGGTCGTCCGCGGTGATGTGCCGACGGAAGTGCGGATGCTCTTCATCGGAGGCGGCTTCTTTCTCGCCGGCTGGCTGATGGCGCGGAAGCCGGCGGCGTGAAGTACACGGTAGTCCTGACGGCCGGCTATCCATCGATCGCGCGCGATCTCCTGGCCGGCGAGTTCGATGTCATCGAACATCCGACGGAACAGGCGCGCAGCGAGGAAGAGGTCATCACGCTGCTGGCCGAGGCCGATGCGGCGATCACGCTGCTGTCGGATCCATTGACGCGGCGCGTGCTCGAGTCGAATCCGAATCTGCGGATGGTCGCGAACTACGCGGTCGGCTACAACAACATCGACATCGATGCCGCACGTGATCTGAACATCACGATCACGAACACGCCCGGCGTGCTCAGCGAAGCGACGGCCGATCTCACGATCGCTCTGATTCTCGCCGTGACGCGGAGACTCATCGAAGGAGATGCCGAAGTCCGCCGCACCGGCGAATGCATCTGGGAACCTCTCCATCTGCTCGGCACCGGCCTGCAGGGAAAGCGCCTCGGCATCATCGGCATGGGGCGCATCGGAACCGCGGTCGCTCATCGCGCACGAGCGTTCGGGATGGAGGTGATCGGCACGCGGAGCGGGCAGCCGATCGACGAATTGCTCGCGACGAGCGACATCGTTTCCATTCACGCACCGCTTTCGCGCGACACGCATCATCTGATCGACGGGGCCGCGCTTGCGAGCATGAAGGCGGGCGCCTACCTCGTGAACACATCGCGCGGCGCGCTCGTCGATGAATCCGCGCTCTGCGATGCGCTCGATGCCGGACACCTTCGCGGAGCGGCGCTCGATGTCTACGAGCGCGAGCCGGCGGTCACCGCGCGGCTGCTCGCCATGCGCAACGTGGTTCTCGCGCCGCACATCGGCTCGGCCACGGAAGAGGCGCGCACCGCGATGGCACGAATTGCTGCAACCGATGTCCGCCGCTTTCTGCACGGCGAGACACCGCTGCACGTCGTGGTGTAAAACGTCGGCATGAGCCGGCTCCAGCGAAGCGATGCTCTTCTGGTCGTCATCGACGTGCAGGAAAAACTGATGCCCGTCATCCATCGCCACGACGAAGTCGCGAAGAACATCGAGCGGCTGATTCGCGGCTTCCACGCGCTCGACACGATTCCCGTCATCGTCACGGAACAGTACGTCAGGGGACTGGGCAGCACGATCGAGCTGCTGCAGAACGCGCTGAAAGAGACCTCGGGATATCAGCCGATCGAGAAGTCGTGCTTCTCGGCGCAGGGATGCGGCGAATTCCAGGCCGCACTCCGCAATCTCAAGAAGAAGCAGATCATCGTCACCGGAGTCGAAACGCACGTCTGCGTCTATCAGACCGTGTCGGACCTCCTCGCCGCCGGACTCGACGTGACGATCATCGCCGATGCGATGTCCTCGCGAACGCCGGAGAATCGAGACATCGCGATCCGAAGGATGACCACGGATGGCGCTCATCTCAGCTCCACCGAAATGGCGCTGTTCGAGCTGGCGACGACTTCCGGCACCGAAGAATTCAAGACGATCATCAAACTCGTGAAGTAGCACAACGGTTGAGTGCTCACCTCTTGCATCTCTGAGTTGCGGAGGGAGGTGTCACCATGGAAAGTCTGAAAGGCCGCAGGGTCGCAATTCTCCTCACTGACGGTTTCGAAGAATCCGAGATGACGAGCCCCCGCGAGGCGCTGGAGAACGCCGGCGCGAAATGTGTGCTCGTTTCGAACAAGGACAAGGTCCAGGGATTCAAGCATCACGACAAGTCGAGCTCGTTCGACGTCGACCTGCCGCTGGCCAAAGCCGACGCCAGCGACTTCGACGCCGTGCTGCTGCCGGGCGGCGTCATCAATGCCGATGCGCTGCGCATCGAGAAAAAGGCGCAGCAGTTCGTCCGCGAAATGGATCGCGCAGGCAAGCCTGTGCTCGTCATCTGCCACGGTCCGTGGCTCCTGGTGTCCGCAGGCCTGATGCAGGGGCGGACGATCACGTCCTGGCCGACGCTGCAGGACGATATTCGCAACGCCGGAGGCAACTGGCAGGACAGGGAATGTGTTCGCGACCGCAACTGGGTCAGCAGCCGGAAGCCGGATGATCTTCCGGCGTTCAATCGCGAATCGATCGCGGTACTGACGGAAATACGCCCCGGTGCGCGCCAGGGTGCGAGGGCCGGCGATCCGGCCGGCGCACGGTCCTGACGGTTGGAAAAGCGAATTCTCGTCGTCGATGACGACGACTCCATCAGGACACTGCTGTACACCGTCCTTCGGAAGCGGCGCTTCCTCGTCGATACGGCGCGCAATGGCGAGGAGGCGCTCGACCGTCTGGCCCGGTGCCGCTATTCGATCATGCTGCTCGACCTGATGATGCCGCGGATGAGCGGCTATGAAGTGCTGTCCTCGCTCGAAGCGTCTAACAGTTCGCTGCACCCGCTCGTCATCGTCCTCACCGCAGGGAACGAGCCGCGCGAGCTGAACCCGCGGATCGTCGCAGGAACGCTGCGCAAGCCTTTCGACATCGAGATCCTCATCGACACGGTTCGCGCTTGCCTCGGCATGCTTCCGGACGTCGAGCAATCCAGTGACTGCCCGCCGGCTCAGAGTTCGAAGCCAACCCGTACGGATGAGCCGGACTAGAGCACTTCTGGCACAGCTCTTGACCTATGTACCCCATCATGAGTGATCCAAGAGTACTGATCGTCGAGAGCAATGACGTCCTTCGTGTGATGCTGTTCACGATTCTTCGCCATCAGCCCCTTGCCGTCGATACGGCCGCCACGGCCGAAGAGGCCCTCGGCCGCGTGCTGACGTGCGATTACGCATTGATCGTTCTCGATATGGATATGCCCGACAACGAGGCGATTTCTTTTCTCAGAGAGTTTCGCCAGCAGCGCCCCGAAGCAACGTCCTTCGTCCTTGCCGTCCGCGATCCGAATGGCGTGTCGAATCTCGATCCCGCTCAGGTCGCAGCAGTGCTGAACAAACCGCTGGAGATCGACACGATGGCCGAAGTCGTGCGCGAGTGCGCACCGCTGGTGCCACGTCCGGAAGATCCGCTTCCTTGTCCCCCTTCCGAGAGCGATGTACGCGCGAAGTTGGATCGGAGCGGGAGCTACTATTCAAACTAAAATCCGCGCGTGTCCGCACAGCGCAGAGGGATCCTGTGGATCGTCGCGACCGCTCTTCTCTGGTCGACCGGCGGGATCGGCATCAAGGGAATCGCCGACTCGCCGCTCAAGGTGTCGTTCTACCGATCCCTCTTCGCCGCGGTCGCGCTCTTTCTACTCCTCGGCCGTGATGTGTGGGGGCGGCGGCGATGGAAATCGACGCCCGCCTTCATCGCCGCGATCGTCTGCTACGGCGGATGTCTCACCGCGTTCGTAACGGCCACGAAGTGGACGACCGCCGCGAACGCGATCTTCCTGCAGTACGCCGGTGTGATCTGGGTGCTGCTGCTGTCACCCATCGTGCTGCGCGAGCCGATGCGCGGACGGGACGTGATCGCGATCATCGTCGCGCTCTCCGGAATGGCGCTGTTCTTCGTCGGGCACTTCGACACGCAGGGTGTTGCCGGAAACGCGATGGCGCTCGTCTCGAGCGTCTTCTTCGCCGGACTGATCCTCTCGCTGCGGCGCGAACATGACGCAGCCCAGTCGGCGGTCGCCTGGGGCAATGTCGTTCTCGCGCTCGCGCTCTTCCCGTTCGTCCGCCACGATCTCGCGCTCACAGGAAAATCATTCGCGGTCCTCACGTATCTCGGTCTCTTTCAGGTCGGCCTCGCCTACGTGCTCTTCATCCGCGGGCTGAAACATGTGACGGCGACGCAGGCCTCGCTCACCGGGATGCTGGAGCCGATCGCGAATCCTCTCTGGGTTTTTCTCCTGCTCGGGGAACGGCCATCGCTTTATGCGATCGCCGGCGGCGCAGTCGTGCTCGCCGCAATCGCATGGCACACACTCCTCGGCGAGCCGGTCTCGGAATTCCCGGCACCCGATTGAACGGACGGCATTTGACGCCGCGCCTGCTTCTTGCAGAATGGCGGAGACGTGCCGGACTTTCAGATCATCGAGCCAGCCACGGGCAGCGTTCTGACATCGGTTCCCGAGCTCGCTGCGGAGGATGTCGACCGTGCGGTGCAATCTGCGGCGCGCACGTTTCGCGGTGAGTGGCGGCGGATCAACACGCGGGATCGCGCGCGCATCATGCTGCGGCTGTCGCAATTGATTCGCGACCACGCGGAAGAACTGGCGCAGCTCGAATCGCGGAACGTCGGGAAACCGATCCGCGATTCGCGTGACGAAGTCGCACTCGCAGCCAACTGTTTCGAATACTACGCGGGCACCACGAACAAGATCGGCGGCCAGACGATCCCCGTCGCGGCGCCCGGCGTACTCATGTCGTTCCGCGAGCCGGTGGGTGTGTGCGGAATCATCGTGCCGTGGAACTTTCCGATCGCCATCACGTCCTGGAAAACGGCGCCCGCTCTGGCGATGGGCAACACCGTCGTGTTGAAGCCCGCCGAGCAGACGCCGCTCACGGCGATGCGCCTCGCGGAGCTCGCGCGCGAAGCCGGCATGCCGGAAGGTGTGTTCACCGTCGTCACCGGCGCGGGCTCTGCCGCCGGCAACGCGCTCGTCAGACATCCGCTCGTGCGGAAGATCGCATTTACCGGCTCGACGGAAGTCGGCATGAATGTCATGCGCCTCGCAGCAGAAGACATCAAGCGCGTTTCGCTCGAACTCGGAGGCAAGTCGGCCAACGTGATCTTCGACGATTGCGATTTCGATCGCGCGGTCGCATCCGCGGTGTCGTCTTCGCTCGGCAATGCGGGCCAGGACTGCTGTGCGCGCAGCCGCATCTTCGTGCAGCAATCGCTGTTCGATCGATTCTCCAGCGCGCTCGTCGGTGCCTTCGCGAAGGTAAAGGTCGGCGAACCGCTCGCCGAGGAAACGGAGATGGGGCCGCTGGTCACGGCGGCTCATCGCGGCCGCGTCATGACGTACATCGAGCAGGGCCGCGATCAAGGCGCAACACTAGCGTGCGGTGGTGAGGCGACAGGACATGCATACCTCTCCCCTGTTGTGTTTCTCGACGTGAAACCGGAGATGAGCATCATGCGAGAGGAGATCTTCGGCCCCGTCGTGACGGCAATGCCGTTTCGTGACGAGGCAGAAGCGATCGCGCTCGCGAACGATTCGACGTACGGATTGTCGGGCTCGATCTGGACTCGTGATGCCGGGCGCGCCATGCGCGTGGCGCGCGCGATCGAGACGGGAAATATCTCGATCAACTCCGGCTCGAGCGTGCATCTCGAGGGCCCTTTCGGCGGCGTGAAACGAAGCGGCATTGGCCGTGAGCTCGGACTTCAGGCGCTCGACTCCTACACGGAATGGAAGAGCGTCTATCTGGATGTGACGTGATGCAGGGAAAAATCAGCGTTGATGAGTTGAAGCGGCTCGTGACCGCGGGCGAGATCGAGACCGTGATCGCAGTGTTCCCCGACATGTACGGCCGGCTGGTCGGCAAGCGCTTCGTCGCGCAGTATTTTCTCGACGATGTCGCCGAGCACGGGATGCATGCCTGCGACTATCTCCTCGCCTGCGACATGGAGATGGATCCGGTCCCAGGCTACGCATTCACGAGCTGGGCGAAGGGCTACGGCGACTTCAATCCGATTCCTGATTTCGAAACGCTGCGCGTGGCCTCGTGGCAAACGCGAAGCGCTCTCGTTCTCTGCGACATCTCCGCACCGATTGCTCCACGCACGATGCTTCGCAAGCAGGTCGAGCGCGCGGAGCGGCTCGGCTTCCTCCCCATGGCTGCGTCCGAGCTCGAGCTGTATGTCTTCAAGGATTCATACGAATCGGCGGCGGAGAAGGGCTACATCCGTCTCGAGCCGATCGGTCGTGTGATCGAGGATTACCACGTCCTGCAGGGAACGAAGGAAGAGTTCCTCATCGGCGCGATTCGCTCGCATCTCGAGCGATCGGGCGTTCCGGTCGAGTCGTCGAAGGGCGAATGGGGGCCGGGCCAGCAGGAGATCGGCCTCCGTTACGCCGACGCGCTGGAGATGGCGGACCGCCACGCGATCTACAAACATGCGGCGAAAGAGATCGCGTGGGCTGCAGGACATGCGATCACGTTCATGGCGAAGTGGGACGAACGCCACGCGGGCTCGAGCTGCCACATCCACATGTCGCTGTGGGATGCGAAGCGGAAGCGCGCGCTGTTCGAAGGGGAGTCGGAGATCTTTCGCCACTTCCTCGGCGGATGGATGGCGCACATCCGCGAGCTCTTCGCGTTCTATGCGCCCTATCCTGCGTCCTACAAGCGGTACGTGGCCGGCTCGTTTGCGCCGACCGGCATCGCGTGGTCTCACGACAATCGCACCGCGGGCTTCCGCATCGTCGGTCATGGTCCGTCGCTGCGCATCGAGTGCCGCGCTCCCGGTGCCGATGCGAATCCCTATCTCGCATTCGCCGCGACACTCGCAGCGGGGCTCGATGGAATCGAGAGAAAAGTCGAGCCGCCGCCGGAATTCGAAGGCGATGTGTACGCCGCGCGCGATCTGCCTCAGGTTCCGCGCACGCTGAACGAGGCGATCGCGTCGTTGGAACAGAGCTCCTTTGCGCGAACCGCGTTCGGCGACGACGTGGTTGAGCACTACCTGCATTTCTTCGGGACCGAACAGAGAAAGTTCGACGCGGCCGTCACAGACTGGGAGCGGCGCCGATACTTCGAGATGGGGTGAACGGATGCGACTCGCAAACAAAGTTGCGCTCATCACGGGAGGCGGCTCAGGAATCGGAAAAGCCTCTTGTCTTCGCTTCGCTGAGGAAGGTGCGGCGGTCGTCGTCGTCGATCTCAAAGGGGCGGAGGAAACGGCCGAGGAGATTCGAAGCGGCGGCGGCACGGCGAGCGCGTTCACTGCGGATATCTCCAGGGCAGGCGACTGCGAAGGGATGGTCGCCTTCGCCGAGAAGACCTACGGCAAACTCGACATCGCGTTCAACAACGCCGGCATCTTTCACCCAAACGATGACTCGGTGACAAATACCGAGGAGAAGATCTGGGATCTCGTCATCAACGTGAATCTCAAAGGAGTGTTCCTCGGCTGCAAGTACGAGATTCCGGCGCTGTTGCGCAATGGCGGTGGCTCGATCATCAACACGGCGTCGTTCGTCGCGATCATGGGAGCGGCGGCGCCGCAGATCGCGTACACGGCGAGCAAGGGCGGCGTGCTGTCGATGACGCGCGAGATCGCGGTGGAGTTCGCCAGGAAGAACATCCGCGTGAATGCATTGTGTCCCGGGCCGGTCGAGACGCCTCTGCTGCAGGAGTTGCTATCGGATTCGGCGCGCCGCCAGCGGCGGCTCGTGCACATTCCGCCCGGCCGCTTCGCGCGCGCCGAGGAGATGGCGAACGCCGCGCTGTTCCTCGCAAGTGACGAGTCGTCGTATGTGAATGGATCGACGTTCCTCGTCGATGGCGGCATCACCTCCGCGTACATCACGCCTGAGTAACTACGAGCGCTGATCGCGCGTCATAGGGAGTGTGCGTTCGATCTTGCGCATCGGCGTTGCCGTCGCGGCGATCCTCCTACTCGCCGCGGCGGCTCTCCGGCAACCGGTCCTCACATCGATTCCCTATCCGGACGCTGCACCTCATGCCGATCCAGCCACGCTGGAGAGGCATGTGCGATTCCTGACGGCCCGCCAGCGCCATGGAGCGGCGGACTACATCGCAAACGCGTTTCGCGCGGCCGGCGGCGACGTGTCGCGGCAGGAGTTCATCGCGCGAGGCAAGCCATCGACGAATGTCATGGCGAGATTCGGCCACGGCAGCGGGGCGCTGCTGGTCGTAGGAGCGCACTACGATGCATTCAGGGATTTGCCGGCCGCGGACGACAACGCCAGCGGTGTCGCGGCCTTACTTGAAATCGCGAGGCTGCTCGGCGATCGCAAACTGGAACGCCCTGTTGTTCTCGTCGCGTTCGACAACGAAGAGCCGCCATATTTCGCGTCCGAGGAGATGGGCAGCTTCGTTCATGCCGCAAGTCTCGCTCGGCAGCCCGTCGCGGGAATGATCTCGCTGGAGATGATCGGAAGATACACCGCAGATCAGACGTGGGGCTCGTTCGTTCTCTCGCTTCTCTACCCGAATCGAGGTGACTTCATCGGCGTCGCTGGCGGATGGAACGATCGAGCGCTCGCCCGTACGCTCAAGCGTTCGCTGTGCGGCGCGGGGATGAAGAGCGTCAGCTTCACCGGGCCGCGCGACATGCTCGACGCGTCCGACCAGCGCAACTACTGGGCCCGCGGATGGCCGGCGGTGATGATCACCGACACAGCCTATCTGCGGAACGAGAACTACCACACGTGGCGCGACACGCCTGAAACGCTGGACTATCGAAAGATGGCTGCGGTCGCCGATGGCGTGTTCGGCGGAATCGTTCACCTCGCTGCGAAATGATGAACGGCCCTGCCGCGTTCCGGCTGGGGCACATGATCAGCTTCAACAAAATCTGCAAGCAATACGGCAAGCAGCTCATCTTCGTCGACGCCTCGTTCCAGTTGAATCCGGGCGAAAAGGCCGGCCTCGTGGGCCCGAATGGCGCGGGAAAAACGACGCTGTTTCGCATGATCGTCGGCGAGGAGTCGCCTGATGACGGCGAAGTCTCGGTGCCGAAAAAGATCACGATCGGCTACTTCCGCCAGGACATCGAGGAGATGTCCGGCCGCTCCGTGCTCGACGAGTCGATCGCCGGCAGCGGCCGCCTCGGCGATCTGCACCACGAGCTCGAGCACTTGCAGAACGCGATGAGCGATCCCGATCGCGCGGACGAGATGGAGAAGATCCTCGACCGCTTCGGCCATGTGCAGGAGGAATACTCGCACCTCGGTGGCTACGAGCTCGAGGCACGCGCCCGCGAAGTGCTGCATGGCCTCGGATTCGAAGACGACCGCATCGATGCCGATGCCGGCCTCCTCAGCGGCGGCTGGAAGATGCGTGTGGCGATGGCCAAGGTCCTGCTCGGCCGTCCGGACGTCCTGCTGATGGACGAACCGACGAACCATCTCGATATCGAGTCGATCATCTGGCTCGAAGGATTTCTGAAGTCCTATCCCGGCTCGCTGCTCATGACCTCGCACGATCGCGAGTTCATGAACCGCGTCGTCACGAAGATCGTGGAGATCGATGACGGCGAGCTGAACATGTTCTCCGGCAACTACGACTACTACGACCGTGAGCGCGCACTCCGCGAGGCAAACCGCGAGGCGGCCTACGCCCGCCAGCAGGCGATGCTCGCGAAGGAACAGCGCTTCATCGACCGGTTCGCCGCGCATGCCGCGAAGGCGGCACAGGTCCAGAGCCGCGTGAAGGCTCTCGACAAGATCGAAAAGCTCGAACCGCCGAAGCGCCGCAAAACGATGCGCTTTGACTTCCGCAAGCCTCCGCGCTCCGGTGATGACGTCGCGATGCTGGAAGGCGTGTCGAAGTCCTTCGGCAAACGAAGCGTGTACGACGCGTTCAGCTTCATGGTTCGCCGCGGCGAGCGCTGGTGTGTGATGGGGAAGAACGGCGCGGGCAAGTCGACGTTGCTGAAGATGGTCGCCGGCACGCTCGATCCCGATGCGGGCAGCGTCCGGCTCGGCGCGTCGCTGAAGGTCGGCTACTTCGCGCAGCAATCGTTCGATCTGCTCGACCCGGAGCTGACCGTGTGGGAACAGATTCAGAAGGATTTCCCGCTGGAGTCAATCGGAACACTGCGCAATCTGCTCGGCGCATTTCATTTCTCGGGAGATGACGTCGAGAAAAAGATCCGCTCGCTCTCGGGTGGTGAACGCTCACGGCTCGTGCTCGCGCGCATGCTGCTCGATCCGCCGAACTTCCTGATCCTCGACGAGCCGACGAACCATCTGGACATGGCGACCAAAGAGATGCTCGTCGAGGCGCTCAAGGACTTCGAGGGAACGATGCTCTTCGTCTCGCACGACCGCGCCTTTCTGCGCGGACTCTCGAATCGCGTGCTGGAGCTCGACGAGAAACCTCGCGTCTATGGCGGTTCCTACATCGAGTACGTCGAAGCGAGCGGGCACGAAGCGCCGGGAGTTCACGCCTAGCCAGCAAGTAGAATGCGTGCGATGCGGCGCGCGCTTCCGTGGCTTGGCCCTCTCGTTGTCATCGTCATTCTTCTGATCCGGATCTCGGGGCCGGCTCCCAGGCCGGCAAATGCGCCGGCCAGCGAGTTTTCCGCGGCGCGCGCGTACGCGACCGAGCGCCAGATTCTCGCCGGAATCGGACCTCATCCGATCGCTTCGCCGGCCAACGCGATCGTGCGTGAACGAATCCTTCGCGTGCTGCAATCACTCGGATACGAGACGGAGGTCGAGCGGACGTTCGCCTGCAATCCGCACGCGGAATGCGGATGGACGCAGAACATCATCGCGCGCCATCCCGGAATGGCGTCGCGGCCCGCGGTTGCGCTGATGAGTCACTACGACTCCGTTCCCGCCGGTCCCGGCGCATCCGATGACGGCGCCGGTGTCGCCGCGACACTCGAGATCGCACGGGTGCTGCAGGCCACGACATTTCGAAATCCGGTGATCTTCGTCATGACGGAAGGCGAAGAGAGCGGACTTCTTGGCGCGGAGGGATACGCGGCGGACGTGAATGTTCCGCGCCTCGCGGCGGTGGTCAACATCGACAACCGCGGCACGAACGGAAGCTCGCTGATGTACGAGACGAGCCGCAACGACTGGTCGATAGTGCGCCGAGTGCTCGACGAGTTGCCGCGGCCGGCGACGACGTCGCTCTTTGCGACCATCTACGACCTCATCCCGCACGACACGGACCTTTCGGTTTTCAAGCGCGCGAAGAAGGCCGGGATCAACTTCGCGGCAATCGGCAATCAGTGGGCTTATCACACTCCGAACGACTCCCTTGAAAACGTCGCGCTCAGCACGCTGCAGGCGCATGGCGACAACGCGCTCGCGTCAGTCCGGGCACTCGGAACCGGCGAGCTGCAGCACGGCATCGACGAGAATGGCGTCTGGTTCGACGTGCTGCAGTTCTTCGTCATCTCGTGGCGCCAGTCTCTGACGATCTGGATGGCGCTTCTGCTGCTCATCGCGTCGATCGTCGCCGCGGCACTGATGATTCGCGACGAAGAGACCACGCTCGCCGGCGTCATTCATGGTGCGCTCTCCCTCCTCGGCGTCGTGATGACTGCGGCAATCGCCGGGTACCTCCTCGCGAAACTCGGAACGCTTCGCGCGACTCAGACATGGATCGCCCATGCCGGCGTGATCGTCACGGCGATGTTTCTCGCCGGGATCGCGGCTGCCATCGCGATTCCCTCGACACTCCGCAGATTCACCACCGACAGCGGCATGCTCGCAGGTGAAGCGCTCGTCTGGTCCGCGCTTTCGCTCGCGCTTCCCTTCGTTCTTCCCGGCGCGAGTTACATCGGTGTTGTCCCTGCTCTCGTCCTCGTGGTCCGCGCGTATATCCACACGTTTACAGGGCTCTCCCACGAAGTCGGAGCGCTGATCACCTCAGCGTTGATCTCCATCGTTCTTCTGCCGATGGCGTTTCTCATCTACGACGGCCTCGGAAATCCGGCGCTACCCGTGATCGCCGCCGTCGTCGCACTCGCGTTCTCTCCAGTCGCCTTCGCGATCGATGAGTACCAGCCGGCGATGATCGCGATTACAGGTGCCGTCGTGCTCGCTCTGCTGTCACTCGTACTGCCCGGCGCAAACGCAGCGCGGCCGCGGCGAATCGTCATCGCGCACATCAGCGAGGGCTCGCACAGCCGGTGGACGGCCAACGAGGCCACACCAGCCATGCGCAAAATCGCGACGTTCTCCCGCTTTCGCTGGCCATGGGCAGCCGCGTACACGTCGTGGGAGGCGTCAGCGCCGGCGCTTCAGATTCCGCAGATTCAATTGAACGTGGTCAGCGATACGAGAAAAGAAGGGAAGCGCAGCCTCGTGCTGCAGCTCCATTCGAATCGCAACGCTTCTCGCCTGGCGATGTTCTTCCGTTCCGAGGCAACGATCGATCGCGTTTCGATCAACGGAGTGACACCGCCGCCACGACCGGAGCACTTCTATGAGCTCGTGGATCCGGGCTGGCAGCGAATCGCGACCCATGGCGGTAACGATGCGGTCGTCGAGATCCTCGCGCGTGGATCGGCGCCCATCAGCATCGTCGCAACGGATACGACCTACGAGTTGCCTCCGGCGGGATCGTCACTGGCTCGCGCACGCGATGAATCGAACGCGATCACGAGTCACGAGGGCGACGTGACGCAGACGTTGGTTCGGAAAACGCTGTAACGCCTTCCGCGCCAAATGAATCGGCCCGCCAGTGGCGGGCCGATCGGATCGATTACTTTTCTGACTTCTTCTTTGCGGCAGGCTTCTTCTTCGGCTTTTCTTCAGCCTCAGCCTTGTCGGCCTTCTTCTTCGCAGGAGCCGCAGCCTTCTTCGCTGCCGGCTTCTTCTTCGGCTTCTCTTCCTTCTCCTCAGCGGCCGGTTCGGCCTCTTCGGCGGGAGCAGCCTTCTTCGCCTTTGCCTTCTTCTCCGGCTCAGGCGCCGCAGCCGTTTCGGTCTTCAGCTCGAAGCCGACGAATTCGAGGATCGCCATCTCCGCAGCGTCGCCGCGGCGTGCGCCGAGCTTGATGATGCGGGTGTAGCCACCGTTGCGATCCGCGAAGCGCGGGCTGAGCGTGTCGAACAGCTTGGCCACGAGCGTCTCGTCAGCGATGATGCGGCCAGCCTGACGGCGATTGTGAACGCTGTCCGTGCGGCCGAGCGTGATGAGCTTCTCGATCTGCGGGCGAAGTTCTTTCGCTTTGGGCAGCGTCGTGATGATGCGCTCTTTGTCGATGAGCGACGCGAGCTGGTTGCGGAAGAGCGCATTGCGATGTGCGCTCGTGCGTCCCAGCTTGCGGTTGACCATTCCGTGTCTCATTTCGAGTTACGCTCCTTACTCGCGCATCTCACCGGCGCGGGACGCCGGCAGCTTCGTCATGCCAAAGGACAGGCCCAGGCTGGCCAGAACGTCCTTGATCTCGTCGAGGGACTTGCGTCCGAAATTCTTCGTCGAGAGCATCTCACGCTCCGTGCGCTGCACGAGATCGCCGAGCGTGCGGATGTTGGCATTCTTGAGGCAGTTCGCGGACCGAACGGAGAGATCGAGCTCCTCGATCGGCTTGGCCAGCATTTCGGCCAGACGCGGATCGACTTCCGGAGCCGCAGTCTCTTCGATCTGCTCACCGCGCGTTTCGAACTGGCTGAAGATCCGGAGGTGATCGCCGAGAAGATCGGCGGCGAGGCCGACGGCTTCCTGAGGCGAGACGGCACCGTTCGTCCAGACTTCGAGCACGAGCTTGTCGTAGTCGGTCATCTGTCCGACGCGCGCACCCTCGACGTGATAGTTCACGCGGCGGACCGGCGAATGGATCGAGTCGATCGGGATGTAGCCGAGCGGCAGATCGCTGTCGGCATTGCGGTCGGCGACCTGGTAGCCGCGGCCGCGCTTGAGACGCGCCTCGAGCTTCAGAGTGCCTTCCTTCGAAAGCGTCGCGATGTGCGCAGTCGGATCGAGAATCTCGATGTCGGAGTCCGCTTCGAAATCGGCGGCAGTCACGACGCCCGGTCCCTTCTTCTCCAGGTAGAGCGTCTTGGGACCCTCACCGTGCATCCTGAAGGGGATCTGCTTGAGGTTGAGAACGACGTCGGTCATGTCCTCGACCACACCGGTCAGGGACGAGAACTCGTGCAGCACGCCCTCGACGCGAACCGCGGAGATCGCGGCTCCTTCGATCGAGGAGAGCAGCACGCGACGGAGTGCATTGCCGATCGTCGTGCCGAAGCCACGCTCGAACGGCTGGGCAATGAAACGGCCGTAATTCGGAGTCAGGGATTCGGAGTCGTAATCGAGCTTCTTGGGTTTCTGGAAATCGGACCAGAGCATGTAGCGGCCTCCTCGCAATGGTGTAGGACAGGCGCCCTCGCCTGTCTGCGACGGAATCGAGTCTGGGCAGGCGAGGGCGCCTGCCCTACACCGTGTTTACTTCGAGTAGAGTTCGACGATGAGCTGCTCCTGGATCGGCAGACGGATGTCTTCGCGCTTCGGAAGATCCATCACGGTGCCGAGGAACTGCTCAGGGTTCAACTGAAGCCACGAAGGAACGCCGCGGCCCGCTGCCGTTTCGACGGCCTGGCGGATCTGATCGTTCTTCCGGCTCTTCTCGCGAACCTGGATGACGTTCCCCTTACGAGTCTGGAAGGAGGGAACGTTGATCTTCTTGCCGTTCACCTCGATGTGACCGTGGCGAACGAGCTGACGCGCCTGAGCGCGCGAGGCGGCAAAGCCCAGCGAGTAGACGACGTTGTCGAGACGAAGCTCGAGCTGGCGGAGCAGGTTCTCGCCGGTGATTCCGCTCTTCTGCTCAGCACGCGCGAAGTAGGTCCGGAACTGGCGCTCCAGAAGACCATAAATACGCTTGACCTTCTGCTTTTCACGAAGCTGCACGCCGTAGCCGAGAACCTTCGAACGGCGGCGGCCATGCTGGCCAGGTGCGTAGTTGCGGCGCTCGATGGCGCACTTGTCCTTGAAGCAACGATCACCTTTGAGAAACAGCTTCATGCCCTCGCGCCGGCAGAGCCGGCAAACGGGATCCGTGTAACGAGCCACTATGCCTCCTTTGGTTCGCACCCGCCCCACCATTGGGACGTTGCGTGTACGACGGCAGCTGCTCGCCGTACGAAAGACAGCAATTCCGTACCGGCACCACGCGTGCCGGTACGGAAAGATCTGACGAGAGTTGTTATACGCGGCGCCGCTTCGGTGGGCGGCAACCGTTGTGCGGAATCGGGGTCACGTCCTTGATGGACTTGATGTCGAGTCCTGATGCGGCAAGAGCGCGAATCGCCGACTCGCGGCCGGCTCCCGGTCCCTTGACCTTCACGTCGACCGAGCGAATGCCGTGCTCCTGCGCGAGCTGCGCAGCGTTCTGTGCAGCGACCTGAGCGGCGAAGGGCGTCCCTTTGCGCGAGCCCTTGAAGCCGATACGGCCGGCGCTCGACCAGGACAGCACATTGCCCATCGGATCGGAAATGGCGACGATCGTGTTGTTGAAGGTCGCCGCGATCGAGGCGACGCCGTGCGGGATGTTCTTCCGCTCTTTGCGCTTGGTGCCGGCGCGACGCGCGCCCGCTTTCGGTGCTCTGGCAGTGGCCATTGTGTTCTCTTCCTCTTAGCTCGCGACTTACTTCTTGGTCGCCTTCTTCTTGCCGGCGATTGCACCCTTGCGCGGACCCTTCCGCGTGCGGGCATTCGTGTGCGTACGCTGACCGCGGACCGGAAGTCCACGGCGGTGGCGCATGCCGCGGTAGCAGTTGATTTCCATCAACCGCTTGATGTCCAGGCCGACGTCCTTGCGGAGATCGCCCTCGACCTTGCCTTCGTCCGTGATCACCTGACGGATCTTGCGGACATCATCCTCGGACAGGTCCTTGACGCGAACGTCGCGGCTCACCTGAGCCTTCTCGAGGATGTCATTCGACCGCGCTCGGCCGATGCCGTAAATGTAAGTGAGGCCGATTTCGACCCGCTTGTTCAGTGGAAGATCCACGCCCGCGATACGTGCCATGTTCTCTTATCCCTGTCTCTGCTTGTGTTTCGGATTCTCGCAGATGATGCGGATCACACCCTGACGCCGCACGATCTTGCACTTGGTACAAATCTTCTTGACCGATGAACGCACTTTCATGACTTGCTCACTTGTATCGATAGATGATGCGCCCGCGCGTCAGATCGTACGGCGAGAGCTCGACCAGCACTTTGTCACCAGGAAGGATTCGAATGAAATGCTTGCGCATTTTTCCGGAGATGTGGGCCAGCACCTTGTGCTTTCCGTTCTCCAGTTCGACCTGGAACATCGCATTCGGCAATGTCTCCAGGACGGTTGCAGTCACTTCTATTGCTTCTTCCTTCTCTGACATATCTCCCCAGTTACTTACTTCCCCAACACCCACGGCCCGTTGGCCGTAATGGCCACCGAATGTTCGAAGTGGGCGGCGAGTGTTCCGTCGACCGTGCGAGCCGTCCAGCCGTCGCTGTCCGTCTTCACGTCCTGGATCATCCCGTTGCTGCCGGCGCGCTCGATGCGCGACTTCAGCTTCGCCCCGATGACACAGAGCATCGGTTCGATGGCAAAGACCATCCCTTCCTTCAGCTCGATGCCTCGTCCTCTCCTGCCGTAGTTGTAGACCTGCGGATCCTCGTGCATCCGACGGCCGATCCCATGACCGACGAAGTTCCGGATGACGTGAAACCCGCGTGACTCCGCATGCTCCTGGACCGCGGCGCCGATGTCGCCAAGATGGCGGCCCGGACGCATCTCCTCGATCGCGAGATCGAGGCACTCCTTCGTGGTCTGCATCAGGAGATCGGCCCGCTCATCGACTTTGCCGACGCCGATGGTGATCGCACCATCGCCGACGAATCCGTCGAGGATTGCACCGAAGTCAAGTCCGAGGATGTCACCTTCCTGAAGCTTGGCGCGGTTGGGGATTCCGTGAACGATCACGTCGTTCAACGATGCACAGACGACTGCCGGATACGGCGGCAATCCCATCGGTGCATATCCCTTGAAGGGCGACTTCGCCCCCCGCTTCGCCAGTTCTTCCTCTGCAACAGCATTGAGCTGTGCAGTGGTCGCGCCCGGCTTCACCATGCTCCGCATGATCTCGAGAATCTCGAGCACCACGCGATTGGCTCGATCCATGACCGCGAGCTCATCGCGAGTCTTGAGGATCGGACCTTTCATTCTGTCGAGCATCCAGCGGTCCTACTGCAGGGACTTCTCGATTCGTTCAAAGACCTCATCGACGGGACCCATCCCGTCGACTTCACGCAACAGACTCTTTGCCTTGTAAAACGTAGCAACCGGAAGCGTTTGTCTGTGAAACGCTTCCAGCCGCTTCCGCATCGCCTCTTCGTTGTCGTCGGGGCGGGCGGTGAGCTCCGTGCCGCAGCGATCACACACGCTGTCCGACGCCGGAGGATTATTCTCGAGATGGTAAACGGCCCCGCAGTTTGAACACGACCGCCGGAGCGCGACGCGCCTGACGATCACTTCATCGGGGACCAACAGTTGCAGAACCCGGAGGTTCTCCTTCGCATTCCCGACGAGATTGTCGAGCTTCTCAGCCTGGATGACCGTGCGCGGAAAGCCATCCAGAATGAACCCCTTCTGCGCATCGGGCTTCGCCAGCCGATCCTTGATGATGCCGATCATCAGATCATCGGAGACGAGGCCGCCGGACGCCATGATCGGCGCCGCCTGCCTGCCAAGCTCAGTGCCCTCGGCAACCGCCTCGCGGAGCATGTCGCCCGTCGAGATGTGCGGAATCGCATGCGAATCCGCCAGCCGTTTCGCCTGAGTCCCCTTGCCGCTTCCCGGCGGCCCGATGAAGATGATCTGCACTTCCTTATCCCCGGCGTCCGCGGATGCGGCCGCGCTTCATGAAGCCGTCGTAGTGGCGCATGACGAGCTGCGACTCGATCTGCTGAATCGTGTCCATCGCAACGCCAACCACAATGAGCAGCGACGTGCCGCCGAAGTAGAAGTTGTATCCCATGCCCGTCGTGAACCAGACCGGCAGCGCGCGGTCAAGCGCATCACCGATGCCGAACGGCAACTGGTTCACGTGCACACCGGCGATGAGGAACTCCGGAAGAATGCAGACCGCGGCGAGATAGATCGAGCCGACGAACGTAATGCGCGTCAGCACGCGATCGATGTAGTCGCTGGTCTTCTTGCCCGGACGGATGCCCGGGATGTACCCGCCGTACTTCCGCATGTTGTCGGCCGTGTCGACGGGATTGAAGATGATCGAGGTGTAGAAGTAGCCGAAGAAGATGATGCCGATGACCTGCAGCAGGTAATACAGCGGCTCACCGACCTTCAACTGATTGCCGATGGCGACGGCCCACGGCGCCTTGATCATCGTCGCGAGAGTCGTCGGGATGACGAGGATCGAGGAGGCGAAGATCACAGGGATGACGCCGGCCGTGTTCACACGAAGCGGGAGATAAGTGCTCGACCCGCCCATGATCTTCCGGCCGATGACGCGCTTCGCGTAGTTCACAGGAATGCGTCGCTGCGCACGCTCCATGAACACGACGAAACCGACGACCGCGACCATGAAGACGACCAGGAGGAGAACCGCGAACAGGTTGTGAGCGCCGGTGCGGATGTCGTCGATGGTAGCCATCACCGCGTGCGGCAGGTTGACCACGATGCCGGCGAAGATGATCAGCGAGATCCCGTTGCCGATGCCGCGCTCGGAAATCTGCTCACCGAGCCACATGATGAATGCCGTGCCGGTGGTCAGCGTGAGCACGGTCATGATGGGGAATCCGAGTCCCCACACGGCGTCCTGAACGTTGGTCGGAACGAGAGGTGCGCCGCCGGGCGCGGTCTGTGACTTCAACCAGAAGGCGACGCCGAGCGACTGGACGATCGACAGTGCGATCGTGCCGTAGCGTGTGTACTGATTGATCTTCCGCCGCCCCATCTCTCCTTCCTTCGAGAGCTTCTCGAGGTAAGGCCAGACGACCGTAAGGAGCTGCAGAATGATCGATGCCGAGATGTACGGCATGATTCCGAGGGCAAAGACGGAGAGACGGCGCAGTGCGCCGCCCGAGAATAGATCGAGGAATCCGAACACGCCGCCGCTCATCGCCTTGAAGAATTCCTGGAGCGCCACCGGATCGACGCCCGGCGTCGGGATGTGCGATCCGAGACGATAGATGGCGAGAAGGCCGAACGTGAACAGGACCCGCTTGCGCAGATCCTCGATCGCCCAGATGTTGCGGAGTGTCTCGAGGAAGTTCACCTACTGAATCTCCTGGCAGGAACCACCTGCTGCTTCGATCTGCTTCTTGGCAGTCTCGGAGAATTTCGTGGCAACGACGTTGAGCTTCTTCGTCAGCTTGCCGTTGCCGAGAACCTTGATGCCGGCTTTCTTCCCCTTGACCAGACCAGCGCGGCGCATTGCGGTCTCATCGACCGTCACGCCGTTCTCGAACTGCTCGAGGTCGGAGAGATTCACGACCGCATGTTCCTTCTTGAAGATGTTGGTGAAGCCGCGCTTCGGCAGACGGCGATGCAGAGGCATCTGGCCGCCTTCGAATCCACGCATGCGGGAGAAACCGGAACGCGACTTCTGTCCCTTCTCACCGCGGCTCGCGGTTTTTCCATGTCCGGATCCAGGTCCGCGGCCCACGCGCTTCTTCGCATGGCGGGCGCCCTTCTTCGGTTTCAGATTGCTAAGTTCCATGTTTTGCTCCGAACGATGAACGGATGAACGATAAGCGATGAACGTCAGCGGCCGGTTCATCGTTCATCGTTCATCGTTCATCGCTTCTCTTTCGTTCTTACTCGACCACTTCGACGAGGTGGGGGATCTTCGCGATCATCCCGCGGACTTCCTTCGTATCGGCGCGCTCGGTGACGCGATTCATCTTTCCGAGACCGAGAGCCTTGAGCGTCTCCCGCATCTCGAGCGTGCAACCGATACCACTGCGGATCTGGCGGACTTTGATCTTCTTCGCTGCGGCGCTCATGCTTCACCTTCCGTAGCGTTGTCACCGCTGCCGCGCAGCGACTTGTACTGCTCCTCGCTGCGGAGCTGCTTGAGCGCTTCGAACGTCGCCTTGACGACGTTGTGCGGATTCGCCGTGCCGAGCGACTTCGTCAGGATGTTCTGAATCCCGGCCGACTCGAGAATCGCGCGCACCGGACCGCCGGCGATGACACCCGTACCTTCCGACGCCGGCTTGAGGAGAACCTTGCCTGCGCCGTAGTGTCCGAGCACCGCGTGCGGAATCGTGGTGCCGCTGGTGGAGATCGAGATCATGTTCTTCTTGGCGATCTCGATTCCCTTCTTGATCGCGGCCGGCACTTCCTTGGCCTTGCCGGATCCGAATCCGACCTTGCCGTTGCCGTCGCCCACGACGACGAGCGCGCTGAAGCTGAAGTTCTTACCGCCCTTGACGACCTTGGTGACGCGGTTGATGTGGACGACCTTGTCGATCATCCCGCTCTCGGACCGCTCCTGCTCGCCACCACGGCGCTCACCACGCGGCGAGCCCTGTCCCTGACGCTGCATTGGACGCTGCATGAAGTCTCCTAGAATTCCAGACCGTTTTCGCGCGCCGCATCCGCGAGCGCCTTGATGTTGCCGTGATAGAGGTAACCACCGCGGTCGAAGACGACCTTCGTGATTCCCTTGTCCTTCGCCTTCTTGGCGATCGCCGCACCGACGGCTTTCGCCGATGCTGCATTCGCCCCCTTGGCGCTCGCGTCTTTGTCGCGAGTCGATGCGGCGAGAATCGTCTTGCCGCTCGCGTCGTCGATCACCTGAACGTAGATGTGCTTCAGGCTCTTGAACACTGCGAGACGCGGACGGGCCGCCGTCCCCAGCACCTTCGTGCGAATTCGCTCGCGAATCCGCGTTCTTGCTTCCACTCTATGCTTCGCGCGATCCATGTTGTCCTCTACTTGCCGGCAGCCTTGCCAGCTTTGCGGCGGATGACTTCGTCGCTGTACTTGATGCCCTTGCCCTTGTAAGGGTCCGGCTCGCGCAGCGAACGGATCTCGGCGGCTGTCTGGCCGACCTTCTGTTTGTCGATGCCGGTGATCGTGATGTGACCGGACTTCGCGTCGATCGCGATGTCGATTCCTTCCGGAATCGCGAAACGGACCGGATGCGAATAGCCGAGCTGGAACACGACCTCGCGGCCCTTCACCTCGGCGCGGTAACCGACGCCGACGATATCGAGCTCTCTCTTGAAGCCTTCGCTCACGCCACGAACGTTGTTCGCCACGAGCGCGCGCATCAGGCCGTGGAAGGCACGCGTCTTTCCTTCATCGTCGGTACGCGTGAAGGCGACCACGTTGTTCTCGATCTTGACGCCGATGCCCGGAATGAGCGGCGTCTTGAGCGAGCCCTTCGGCCCCTTGATGACGACGGCGCCGCCGTCGTGCTTCGCTTCCACCCCTTTCGGGAGTGCAATCTCTTTCTTGCCAATACGCGACATCGGATCTCTCCTTACCAGACCTGGCAGAGAACTTCGCCGCCCACGCCGTTCTTCACGGCGTCAGCACCGGACAGCACACCCTTCGAGGTCGAAACGATGGCCAGGCCGAGACCGCCGAGAACTCGGGGGATCTCCTGCTTGTTGCGGTAGACGCGGCGCCCCGGGCGCGAAATGCGCTCGATTCCGTGAATCACGGGCTCGCCATCTTCCGAATATTTCAGGTACACGCGAAGCGTTCCCTGCTTGCCATCGCTTTCGACCAGCTTGTAGTTGCTGATGAAGCCCTCGTTCTTGAGGATGCGGGCGACCTCCACCTTCAGCTTCGAAGTGGGGAGATCGACGCGGTCATGATGCGACTGGATGCCGTTGCGGATGCGGGTAAGCATGTCCGCGATCGGGTCTGTCATCGACATTCTCGTTGCTCCTGTCCTGTAGTCCTGCTTACCAGCTTGCCTTGGTCACGCCGGGGATGTATCCGCCGAGCGAGAGCTGCCGGAAGCAGATGCGGCAGAGCTGGAACTTCCGCAGATAGCCGCGCGGGCGTCCGCAGACCTTGCAGCGGTTGCGCTTCCGTGTCATGAACTTCGGCTTGCGCGCCGCCTTAACCATCATTGAGATCTTGGCCATGGTCTTTCCTCTTACCTGCTTCCGAACGGCATTCCCATCTCCTTGAGAAGGAAACGGGCCTGTTCGTCATTGTTCGCGGTCGTAACGATGGTGATGTTCATTCCCTTCGACTTGTCGACTTTTGCGATGTCGATCTCAGGGAAGATCAAATGATCCTTGATCCCCAGCGTGTAGTTGCCGCGTCCGTCGAACGAACGGGACGGCACACCGCGGAAGTCGCGGACGCGCGGCAGCGCGAGATTGATCAGGCGGTCGAGGAACTCGTACATCTTCTCCCCGCGCAACGTGACCATCGTGCCGATGGCAACACCCTCGCGCAGCTTGAACGCGGCGATCGACTTCTTCGCCTTCGTCACGACGGGCTTCTGACCGGCAATGGTCGTCAGTTCGTCGACAGCGCTGTCGAGAATCTTCGAGTTCTGGATTGCTTCACCCATTCCCATGTTGAGAACGATCTTCTCCAGCTTGGGAACGGCCATCGGGTTCTTGATCCCGAACTGCTCCTGAAGCTTCTTCCGAACTTCCTTCGTGTAGTGCTCTTTCAGTCGTGCAGCCATGTTCTCGTCCTGATCTCTTACATCTCGGTGTCGCACTTGCGGCAGAAGCGCGACACGCCGGAATCTGTGCGGTGCGTGCCGGTACGAGCCGGCTGATTGCAGCTCGGGCAGATCACCTGAAGGTTGGACAGCTTCACCGGCGCCTCACGCTCGAGGATGCCGCCCTGGATGTTGCGCTGCGGATTCGGGCGCGTGTGCTTCTTGAGGAAGTTGACGCGCTCGACGATCGCGGTGCCCTTTGCGGCATTCACGCGCAGCACCTTGCCCTGCTTTCCGCGGTCCTTCCCTGCCAGGACGACAACCGTGTCGCCCTTCTTCAGGTGCGGCTTCACCCGCGGAGTTTCTTTCTGTTTCGTCGCTTTTCCGTACATGTTGACCTCAGATCACTTCCGGCGCGAGCGAGATGATCTTCATGAACTTGCGCTCGCGGAGCTCGCGGGCAACAGGACCGAAGACACGCGTCCCGACCGGCTCGCGGGCATCGTTGATGAGAACGGCCGCGTTGTCGTCGAACTTGATGTACGACCCATCGCGACGGCGGCTCTCCTTCACCGTGCGAACGATGACGGCCTTGACGACCGCACCCTTCTTGACGGTGCCGTCCGGCGAAGCTTCCTTCACCGAAGCGGTGATCACATCACCGAGCCGCGCATAACGGCCGGCCGTCGATCCGCCCAGCATCTTGATGCAGGCGATCTTCTTCGCGCCCGTGTTGTCGGCTACCTGCAGAATCGTTCCCATCTGGATCATGGCTAGCTCGCTTTCTCCAGCACCTGGCGCACGTTCCAGCGCTTCCGCTTCGACAGCGGCCGCGTCTCTTCGATCACCACACGATCACCGACGTTGACGTCGTTGTTCTCGGCATGAGCGAGGAACTTGCTCGTACGCTTGATGAACTTCTGATACATCCCGTGCTTGACGAGACTCTCGACCGCCACGACGACGGTCTTCTGCATCTTGTTCGAGACCACCACGCCCACTTTCGTGCGCTTGTCGGCCGTCGATTCGTTCTTTTCCATCGTTGCCATCTCGTTCTCCGGCTAGGCCCGCGACCGCTCGTTGAGGAGTGTCTTGATTCGGGCGATCTCGCGCTTGACCTCGCGGATCTTGTTCGGGTTCTCGATCCGACCTGTCGCGCGCTGGAAGCGAAGCTTGAACAACTGCTCGTTCAAGTCGCGCTCGCGCGCGTTCAGCTCGTCGACGCTCTTGTCACGAAGCTCGGCGGTCTTCACTGGCCAACCTCCATCTCTTCACGGCTGACGAAGCGCGTCTTGATCGGGAGCTTGTGCGCGGCCAGGCGAAATGCCTCTTCGGCGATCTCGCGGGTCACACCCTCCATCTCGTAGAGGATGCGGGCCGGCTTGATCACGCATACCCACTCTTCCGGCGCGCCCTTGCCCTTACCCATACGGGTTTCGAGCGGCTTCTTGGTGACCGGCTTGTCCGGGAAGACGCGGATCCAGATCTTTCCGCCGCGCTTGATGTGGCGCGTCATCGCGATACGGCCGGCCTCGATCTGACGCGCCGTCACCCAGCCCGCCTCGAGCGCCTGCAGCCCGTAATCACCGAACGACACCTTCTGACCACGCGTGGCCAGACCGCGGCGGCGTCCGCGCTGCTGCTTTCTGAATTTGACCTTCTTCGGCATCAACATGATGCGTTATCTCCTGAGCTTCCTTGCTTACTGCGGACGACGGCGCGAGCGCGTCTTCGCCATCTCGCCCTTGTAGATCCACACCTTGACGCCGATGATTCCGTACGTCGTCTTCGCTTCAGCCAGACCGTAGTCGATGTCTGCCTTCAGCGTGTGCAGCGGCAGACGTCCATCCTGATACCACTCGCTGCGCGCGATCTCGGCGCCGTTCAGGCGGCCGCCCACACGCACCTTGATCCCCTTCGCACCGAAGCGGAAGGCAGATTCCATCGCCTTCTTCATCGCGCGGCGGAATGCGATACGGCGCTCGAGCTGCGTGGCGATGTTCTCCGCCACGAGCTGTGCGTCGAGCTCCGGACGCTGAATCTCCTGGATGTTGATGTAGACCTCACCGTTGACGAGCTTCTGCAGCTCGTCGCGGAGCTTGTCGACTTCGGCACCCTTGCGTCCGATGATGATTCCCGGGCGCGACGTGTAGATGTTGATGCGCATCTTGTTCGCCGTGCGCTCGATGTCGATCTCCGAGACTCCGGCGTGCGCAAGACGCTTCTTGAGGTCCTCGCGAAGCTTCAGATCGCGATGAAGCGTCTCGGCGTAGTTCTTCCCGGCAAACCAGCGGGAATGCCACGTCTTATTGAATCCGAGCCGAAATCCGTACGGGTTGACCTTCTGACCCAAGATAGCCTCCGTTATTTCCGTGCGCGAGCCCGGCCACTCTTGGCCGACTCTTCCCGCGCGTTGACCGCTTTCACTTCGTCCGAAACGTGAACCGTCACGTGAGCCTGCCGCTTCTGAATGCGGTAGGCGCGGCCCATCGGAGCCGGCTGCACACGCTTCTCACGCGGTCCTTCGTTGACATAGATCTTCGAGACCACGAGGTCGTCGGCATCGACGTTCGCCTCGAGGTTCTCCGCATTGGCGATCGCCGAGCGGAGGAGCTTCTCCAGATCCTTCGCGCACGACTTGCGCGTGAAGCGGAGAATGCCAAGTGCCTCGTCGACCTTCTTGCCACGCACCAGGTCGGCCACGAGGCGGACCTTCTGCGGCGATGCTTTCAGGTATCTGAGTGTTGCAGTAGCTTCCATCGTCGTTCTCCGCCCTTATTTCGCGGGCGCCGGAGCCGCGGCCGGCTTGGCCGTCTTCTCCACTTTCTTCCCGCTGTGTCCCTTGAACGTGCGCGTCAGCGCGAACTCGCCGAGCTTGTGGCCGACCATGTTCTCGGAGATGTACACAGGGATGAACTTCCGTCCGTTGTGCACGGCCACCGTGTGACCGACCATGTCCGGGATGACCGTCGAGCGGCGCGACCAGGTCTTGATGACCTTCTTGTCGCGCTCGCGATTCATGGATTCGACCTTCTTGATCAGGTGCTCGTCGACGAATGCACCTTTTTTCTGTGAGCGCATTACTTGGTTCTCCGCTTGACGATGAACTTGTTCGTGACCTTGTTCCGGCGCGTCTTGTAGCCCTTCGTCGGCTGGCCCCACGGGCTGACCGGATGACGGCCACCGGAAGTCTTGCCTTCACCACCACCCAACGGATGGTCGACGGGGTTCATCGCAACGCCACGGTTGTGCGGCTTGCGGCCACGATGACGCGTGCGGCCGGCCTTGCCGATCGAGATGTTCTCGTGCTCGAGATTGCCGACCTGTCCGATCGTCGCGTAGCAGCGGACGTGAACCTTGCGCATCTCACCGGAAGGAAGACGGAGCGTCGCCCAGTCGCCTTCGCGCGCCATGAGCTGCGCGAACGCACCGGCCGAGCGAGCCATCTGCCCACCCTTTCCCTCTTTCAGCTCGATGTTGTGAACCGTCGTGCCGAGAGGGATCTTCGAGAGCGGAAGCGCGTTGCCGACGAGAATGTCGGCATCTTCACCCGCCGTGATCATCGCGCCGACGGTGAGGCCGTCCGGAGCGAGGATGTAGCGCTTCTCACCATCGACGTAGTGCAGCAGGGCGATGCGAGCGGTGCGGTTCGGATCGTATTCGATCGCCGCAACCTTCGCCGGGATGCCGTGCTTGTCGCGCTTGAAGTCGATGGCGCGGTATTTCTGCTTGTGACCGCCGCCGATGAAACGGGAGGTGATGCGGCCAACGGAGTTGCGTCCGCCGGTCTTCATCTTCCCCTTCGTCAGCGACTTCTCAGGTCTGGCCTTCGTGATCTCATCGAACGTGTGATGAGACTGAAACCGGATACCCGGAGATGTCGGTTTGTAATTCTTGACTGGCATAGTGTCCTCTGTTTATCGCCGTCGTGGGCTTACACGCCTTCGATGAAGTCCGGCGCTTTCTCGCCCGCCTTGAGCCGCACATACGCCTTGCGCCAGTCGCGGCGCTTGCCGGCATAGCGGCCCATACGCTTCATTTTTCCGCGCACGTTGAAGAGACGAACTTCTTCGACTTTCACCTTGAAGAGCTCTTCAACCGCGGTCTTGACTTGAATCTTGTTGGCTTCCGGCGCGACTTCGAACGCGATCACGTTCGCACCCGATTCGCGCTGCATCGTGCTCTTCTCGGTGACGAGAGGACGACGGATGATCTTGTTGCTATTCATTGCCGAGCGCCTCCGTCAGTCGCTGAAGAGCAGCCTGGCTGAGAACGACGTAACGGCTGTTGACGACGTCGTACACGTTGACGCTCGAGGCGTCGACCAGATGCAGCTTCGGGTTGTTGCGCGAGGCGAGCACGAGGTTCGTGTTCTCCATCGTGTCGACGAGAAGCGCTTTCCCTTCGACGCCGATGTTCGCGACCTTCTGCGCGAGCTGCTTCGTCTTCGACTCCTCGATGCCGAGGTCGCCGATCAGAACCAGCTTGCCTTCCTTGACGCGGCGGGAGAGAGCGCTCTTGAGAGCCGCCTTCTTTTCCTTCGCGTTCATCTTGTACGAGTAGTCGCGCGGAACCGGACCGAAGACCGTACCGCCGTGGCGGTGGATCGGCGGACGGTTACCGCCCTGACGTGCGCGGCCGGTGCCCTTCTGGCGGAACGGCTTCTTGCCGGATCCGCTGACTTCCGAACGCGTCTTCGTCTTGTGGGTTCCCGCGCGAAGCGACGCCAGGTAGTTGCGCACCGCTTCGTGAATGAGATGCTCTTTGTAGGGGTACGCGAAGATCTCGTCCGGCAGCTCGGCCTGACCGATCGTCTTGTTATCCCAGTTCTTCACGTCGATCGTCGGCATGGTTACTCTCCTCGCTTCCCGTTCTTCGCGAAGCGCACGACGACGAGGCCGTTGCGGCCACCCGGAACCGCGCCGCGGATATAGAGCAGGTTGTTCTCGACGTCGATCTTCGCAACGCGGAGGTTCTTGACCGTCACCTGATCTCCACCCATCCGGCCGCCCATACGCATGCCCTTCATGACGCGCGACGGGAATGCCGAAGCGCCGATCGAGCCGGGAGCGCGATGGAACATCGAGCCGTGAGTCGCGCGGCCGCCGGCGAAGTTATGGCGCTTGACGACGCCCTGATATCCCTTGCCCTTCGACTGACCGACGACGTCGATCTGATCGCCCGGCTTGAAGATATCGACCTGCACGCGGTCGCCGACGTTCGCGTCGCCCGAATACTCGAACTCCGCGAGCGTGCGCAGCGGCTGTGCGCCGGCCTTCTCGAAGTGTCCGCGCATCGCGCTCGTCACGCGGCGGTTGGAGATCTTCTCCACAAGGCCGATCTGCACGGCATCGTAGCCGTCCTTATCAGCCGTCTTCTTCTGCACCACCAGGCAAGGGCCGGCCTGAATGACCGTGACAGGTATGAGCGCGCCGTCTTCGGCGAACACCTGGGTCATTCCGACCTTCTTGCCAATGATTCCTTCGATTGCCATTTGTCTTCACCTTGGAACCGGAAACCGGTTCGTGTGTATTGGTCGCGAGGCGCTGGGCGCGAGACGCGGGAACGATCCCTGCGCCTCGCGCCCAGCGCCCGGCGCCTTTATTTTCCGAACGCCTTGATCTCGACGTCGACGCCGGCCGGCAGTTCGAGCTTCATGAGCGCGTCAACCGTCTGGGTCGTCGGCTCGAGAATGTCGAGCAGCCGCTTGTGCGTCCGCATCTCGAACTGCTCCCGCGACTTCTTATCGACGTGCGGGCTGCGAAGAACGGTGTAACGCGACACCTGCGTCGGCAGAGGGATCGGTCCCGCCACCTTCGCGCCGGTGCGCTTGGCCGTGTCGACGATCTCCGACGTGCTCTGGTCGAGAACGCGGTAGTCGTACGCTTTGAGTCGGATGCGGATCTTTTCGTTCATCATCGGTCGCTATGCTCCACAGGCGCGAGGCGCTGGGCGCGGGGCGCTTGACTTCGCGCCTCGCGCCTCGCGCCGCTGCGCCTAGTTACTCGAGAATCTCCGTGACGGTGCCGGCACCGACGGTGCGGCCACCCTCGCGAATCGCGAAGCGGCGACCCTTCTCCATCGCGATCGGAGCGATCAGGTTGATCGTCAGCGACGTGTTGTCGCCCGGCATGACCATCTCCGCGCCCTCGGCGAGCTGCGCGGTGCCGGTGACGTCCGTCGTACGGAAGTAGAACTGCGGGCGGTAGCCATTGAAGAACGGCGTGTGGCGGCCACCCTCTTCCTTCGTCAGGATGTAGACCTCAGCCTTGAACTTCGTGTGCGGCGTGATCGAGCCGACCTTGGCGCAAACCTGGCCGCGCTCGACGTCCTTGCGCTCCACACCACGGAGGAGCAGACCGACGTTGTCGCCCGCCTGACCCTGATCGAGGAGCTTGCGGAACATTTCGACGCCCGTGACGACCTTCTTCTGGGTCGGACGGATACCGACGATCTCGATTTCCTCGCCGACCTTCACGACACCGCGCTCGATACGGCCAGTGACGACCGTGCCGCGGCCCGAGATCGAGAAGATGTCTTCGACCGGCATCAGGAACGGCTTGTCAACCGCGCGCTCCGGCAGCGGGATGTAGCTGTCGACCGCGTCCATGAGCTCGATGACCTTCTTGCCCCACTCCGAGTTGTGATCGCCCGACTCGAGCGCCTTGAGCGCGGAGACGCGGACGATGGGAATCTCGTCGCCAGGGAACTCGTACGAGCTGAGGAGCTCGCGAACCTCGAGCTCGACGAGATCGAGGAGCTCGGGATCGTCGACCATGTCGACCTTGTTCAGGGCGACGACGATGTAGGGAACGCCGACCTGACGGGCGAGCAGGATGTGCTCACGCGTCTGCGGCATCGGACCGTCGGCGGCGGAGACGACGAGAATCGCTCCGTCCATCTGCGCGGCGCCGGTGATCATGTTCTTGACGTAGTCGGCGTGGCCCGGGCAGTCGACGTGCGCATAGTGGCGCTTGTCGGTCGAGTACTCGACGTGAGCCGTCGCGATCGTGATGCCGCGCTCGCGCTCTTCCGGAGCCTTGTCGATCTGGTCGAAGGCAATGAACGAAGCAGTGCCCTTCGAAGCGAGGATGCGGGTGATCGCAGCCGTCAGCGTGGTCTTGCCATGGTCGACGTGACCGATGGTGCCGACGTTGACGTGCGGCTTACTGCGGTCGAATTTCTCTTTAGCCATCGTGGATTAACCTCCGTAGTTCTTTCTCTTCTTCCGAATTTCTATCCGGCAACTTTGGCAATCACTTCGTCAGCGACGTTCCGCGGAGCGGGTTCGTACGCATAGAACTGCATCGTGTAGCTGGCGCGGCCCTGCGACATCGAGCGGAGCTGCGTCGCATAACCGAACATCTCCGACAGAGGAACGTGAGCGCGAATGACCTTCGCTCCGCCGCGCTCGTCCATCTGCTGGATCTTGCCGCGACGGCGGGAGAGGTCGCCCATGACGTCGCCCGCGTAGTCTTCCGGCGTGACGACTTCGACGTCCATGATCGGTTCCTTGAGAATCGGGTTCGCCTTCTTTGCGCCTTCCTGGAAGGCCATCGAGCCGGCGATCTTGAATGCCATTTCCGACGAGTCGACGTCGTGGTACGAACCGTCGTACAGCGTCGCGCGGACGCCGGTCATCGGATAGCCGGCAAGGATTCCCTTGTCGAGCGCTTCCTTGATGCCCTGCTCCGTCGGCTTGATGAATTCCTTCGGCACGACACCGCCGACGATCGCATTGACGAACTCGAAGTCCTTGTCGGCGATCGGCTCGAGGCGGATCTTGACATCGCCGTACTGGCCCTTACCGCCCGACTGGCGGACGAAGCGGCCATGCGCTTCCGCAGACTTCGTGATCGCCTCGCGATACGCGACCTGCGGCTTGCCGACGTTCGCGGCGACGTTGAACTCGCGCACCATGCGATCGACGATGATCTCGAGGTGCAGCTCGCCCATGCCGCGGATGATGGTCTGATTCGTCTCCGGGTCGGTGTGGACCTTGAAGGTCGGATCTTCCTGCATGAGCTTCGCGAGAGCGACGCCCATCTTTTCCTGGTCTGCTTTGGTCTTCGGCTCGATCGCAACCGCGATGACCGGCTCGGGGAACGTCATCGTCTCCAGAGCAATCGGCGCATCCTTCGTGCAGATCGTGTCGCCCGTCGTCACGTTGCGAAGACCAACGGCGGCGCCGATGTCACCGGCCCACACTTCCTTGATCTCTTCGCGCTTGTTCGCATGCATCTGCAGCAGACGGCCGACGCGCTCGGTGTTGCCCTTGGTGGTATTGAGCACGGCCGTGCCGGACTCGATGTGACCCGAGTACACGCGGAAGAATGCGAGCTGGCCGACGAAGGGGTCGGTCATGATCTTGAACACGAGTGCCGCGAACGGCTCGCTGTCGGCGGCCTTGCGCTCGATGAACGACTCGTCGTCAGGGTTGATGCCCTTGACCGGCGGGATGTCGAGCGGGGACGGCAGATAGTCGACGACGCAGTCGAGCAGCGGCTGCACGCCCTTGTTCTTGAATGCGGATCCGCAGAGGACCGGCGTGATCTTCTGAGCGATCGTCGCCTCGCGGAGCGCAGCCTTCAGCTCGTTGATCTCGAGCGGCTCGCCTGCGAGATACTTCTCCAACAGCTCGTCGTGCTGCTCCGCAATCGACTCGACCATCTTCTCGCGGTAGTGCTCAGCAGCCTCGCGGAGCTCCGCCGGGATCTCTTCGACGTCGTATTTGGCGCCGAGGGTCTCGTCGCGGAAGAAGAGAGCCTTCATCTGCACGAGATCGATGACACCCTTGAACTGGTCCTCGGCTCCGATCGGGAGCTGCAGAGGGACAGCGTTCTTGCCAAGCTTGGTGCGGATCTGGTTCACGACGGCTTCGAAGTTCGCGCCGATACGATCCATCTTGTTGATGAACGCAATGCGCGGAACGCCGTACTTGTCGGCCTGGCGCCACACGGTTTCCGACTGAGGCTCGACACCGCCGACAGCGCAGAAGACGCCGACGGCTCCGTCGAGAACGCGAAGCGAGCGCTCGACCTCAACGGTGAAGTCGACGTGACCCGGAGTGTCGATGATGTTGACGCGGGTATCGCCCCACATCGCGGTCGTCGCGGCGGACGTGATCGTGATGCCGCGCTCCTGCTCCTGGACCATCCAGTCCATGGTTGCAGTGCCTTCGTGCACTTCGCCGATCTTGTGGGTACGGCCCGTGTAATAGAGGATTCGCTCCGTCGTCGTCGTCTTACCGGCGTCGATGTGAGCCATGATCCCGATGTTTCGCGTTTTTTCGAGAGATACCTGTCGCGCCATGGTTTTACCTTGCACAAGCAGAGCAATCGCGGCGACACGGCTGCCGCCGACCCTCTGCCAACTCATTCAATTGTTTGTTTCCCGTTGCTCGGTCCGGAACCGCAGAACGCTTTCTGTGTTATCCGGTCGAGACGGAGCTACGGAAAGTTGCTTCGGAGATACTGCGTAACTTCGTCTTTACTGCTGTACTACAACAACGACTTCGATGGCTGTAACTACCAGCGGTAGTGCGCGAACGCCTTGTTCGCTTCCGCCATCTTGTGTGTATCCTCGCGCTTCTTGATCGCGTTGCCGCGGTTGTTGGCGGCATCCATGATCTCGCCTGCGAGCTTGTCCTGCATCGTCTTCTCGCCGCGCGCCTGAGCGTACGTGATCAGCCAGCGGATCGCGAGCGCGGTGCGGCGCACCGGGCGCACTTCGATGGGAACCTGATAGTTCGATCCACCGACGCGGCGGCTCTTGACCTCGAGGGCCGGCTTCACGTTGTCGACAGCCTTCTTGAAGAGCTTGATCGGATCGTCCTTGGCACGATCTTCGACCTTCTTCAGAGCGCCATAGAAGACGTTCTCTGCAACCGACTTCTTGCCATGAGTCATCAACGAGTTGATGAACTTCGTGACGAGCTGGCTGTTGTAAACCGGATCCGGCAGGATCTCGCGCTTGGGAACTTCACGACGTCTCGGCATCTTGATCTAACCCTTTTTAGCTCTTCTTGGGGCGCTTGGCGCCGTACTTCGAACGGCCCTGCATACGCTTGGCAACGCCGACAGCGTCCAGCGTGCCGCGAATGACGTGATAACGAACACCCGGCAGATCCTTCACACGGCCGCCGCGAATGAGCACGATCGAGTGCTCCTGAAGGTTGTGGCCAACGCCCGGAATGTAGGTCGTGACCTCGACGCCGTTCGTCAGGCGAACACGCGCCACTTTGCGGAGAGCCGAATTCGGCTTCTTCGGCGTTGAGGTGTAGACGCGGGTGCAAACGCCGCGCTTCTGCGGGCTCGACTGAAGCGCCGGCGACTTGGTCTTGTACTTGACCGCTTCGCGACCTGCGCTGACGAGTTGGTTGATCGTTGGCATTCCTTATCCTTCTGAAGACACGTACAGCGAAAATGGACTCCCGTTAGGGAAAACCCGCGCACTTTACGCGCGGGAAGTGGACTTGTCAAGTCCGGATTCAGGCTAACCGGCAGAGGATATGAGCTATTCCGTTTTCCGCCGATCAGAAATCGACGGTGACGCCGCGCCCCATCGTGCGCGCCTTTTCGTAAAGAAATGCCGCGCACGCCAGATCCTCTGCAGCCAGACCGAGTGACTTGAACAGCGTGATCTCTTCCGGAGATTTCCGCCCCTCCGCTTTTTCGATCAGAATCTCACCGATCTCGCCCCGGATATGGCCGGGGCCGCTGATCGCCCCCTCCCGCAGTGCGAAGAGGTAGTCCCCCGATTCATTCACCGTCGACTCGCGCCGGTCGACAAACAGCGAAGCGGCCGCCACCGTCGCGCTGTCGAGCTCCCTCGCCGCCGCGATGCTCGAGCCGACGGCGTTGATGTGCGCGCCCGGAGAAACCCACTCGCGCTGCACGACCGGCTCTCTCGAGCTCGTCGCCGTCACGATGATCTCCGCGCCGCGAACGGCTTCTTCGGCAGACGCGACTGCTGTCCCCAACTGCGCAGCCCTCTCGCGATTGCGGCTGTAGATCCTTACCTCGCGGATGTTCCGCACGAGCGGAATCGCCTCCAGATGGCTCCTCGCCTGTGCCCCGGAGCCGAGTATCGCCAGGACGGCGGCATCACTCCGCGCAAGCAAGCGAGTCGCAACAGCAGAGACTGCAGCCGTTCGAATCGCCGTGACCGCCGCCGCATTGACCATCGCGAGAAGCTCGCCGGTTTCACCACTGTGCAGAAGGACGGCGCCGAGATGCGTGTCGAGCCCTCGGGACGGATTCGCAGGAAAGACGCAGACTTCCTTCAACCCGTACATCGGGACCTTGCCGCCGCGCCACGCCGGCATCAGCCCAAGAATCGATGCCGAATCGCCGGCGCGCACCAGATGCCTCAGCGGATTCACGACCTCTCCGCGAGCAAGCGCCGCGAGCGCATCCTCCATGACCGCGATGCACTCCCGCATCGTCAGCAACTCATGGACATCGCGTTCGTTGAGAACGAGTACTTTCACATCGCAAGTCTACTGTGCGCGAAGCCATCGCTCGATCACTGCGAGGACATGCCGCAGCTCTTCATCCGTCAACGCGTGCCCTTTCGCGATGCCGTGCGTCTTCTCCAGACATCCCCGGCAGCAGGTCGCGGTGGCGTGCTGGGCAACGAATACCGGGTGATTGCGCCACGGAGTCTGCCGGCCATCGTTCCTCGGCTGAGCGGGCGCCAGCCGCTCACTGATGAACCTGGCAGCCTGCTCCATGACGCGCTCGATGCCCCATGTGTCGAGGTAGGCGCGCTCGCGTCCCGTCAAATGAAACCTGCGCCGGAAGCTCGATGCCTGCAGCCGGCGAAAGACCTCTTCGATGTCGTACACACCGGCCACGGAGAACAACGAACGAAGTCACATCATTCGTCTCGATGGACGGTCTCAGGCGAAAACGCCGGCAGGCAGACCGCAACGTATTCCGCCCCCTCGGGCGTCGAGTATTGAACCCACTCGCCTTTGTGGGCGATGACCGCCTCGCCGGCGCGCACGTCGACACTGCCATCTCGCGATGCCACGCGCAGCATGCCGTTCAACACCACCGTGTATTCATCGAACTCCGGCGTCTGGCCAGGCTCGACCCATCCCGGGGGACTCTTCATCCTCGCAACGGATACGGCCGGTGTACTGCTGTTCACCCGGCCGACGAATTCCTCGATGCGTTTCGGCTTGTTGCCGGCTGCTTCGATGATCTTCGGATGTGCAATGTAAGTCGGCATCGGCGCAGTCTAAACTACGCGCCGCCATGGGGAAGAAATCGAAGAGCAAACAAACACAAACGGCGCTCGCGCCGCAGAGTGCTCCCCTCGCCATACACAAGCGGGATTCACTCTGGATCATCGCTGTGCTCGTACTACTGACGATCGCCATCTACGGCCAGGTCGCGACGCACTCATTCACGAACTACGACGACGGCCAGTTCATCTACGAGAACCCTGCCGTCACGAGCGGTCTCACCGGATCATCCATCGCCTGGGCGTTCACTTCCGCTTCCATCGGCTGGTATCCGTTGACGTGGCTTTCCCACGAACTGGATGTCGAGCTTTGGGGCTTGAACCCGCGCGGGCATCTGCTCACGCAGGCATTGCTGCATGCGGCAAACGCGTCTCTGCTCTTCCTGGCTCTTCGCCGAATGACCGGCCAGACCATGCGCAGCGCCTTCGTTGCTGCTCTCTTCGCAGTGCACCCGATGCACGTCGAGTCGGTCGCATGGGCCTCGGAGCGCAAGGACACGCTTTCGACGTTTTTCGTGCTGCTCGCGCTTTACCACTACGCTGCAATCGAGCGCTCCACTCGACGCCACTTCCTGGTGATGCTCTGTTTCGCGGCCTCGCTGATGTCCAAGCAGATGTACGTCACGCTGCCGTTTCTCCTGATCGTGCTCGATTGGTGGCCCTTGAAGCGGCCTTTCCGAATCGCGGGCAAATTACCGATGCTCGCGCTTTCGATCGGAGCCGCAGCGATCGCGATCATCGGACAGAAAAACCTGCAGGCGATTCAGTCCGTATCGGCGCTCCCCATCAGTGCACGGATCGCCAACGCGATCGACGGCTACGTCCGCTATGTGGGCAAGATGTTCGTGCCGATTCACCTTGCAGTTCCTTATCCGCTGGTCCCCGTGCCGGCGGGAGAACTGATTGGTGGAACGGTCCTTCTCCTTGCAGTCAGCGCGGCGGCCTGGTACGCGAGGAAGATCGCACCATGGTTTCTGACGGGCTGGCTGTGGTTTCTCGGAACTCTCGTCCCGGTCATCGGCATCATTCAGATCGGCCCGCAATCGATTGCCGACCGCTACACCTACTTTTCCTACATCGGTCTCTTCATCGCGGTCGTCTGGACGGCGGCAGAGATTCTGCCCGAGAGAGCTGCGATCGCGACCGGCAGCGCGGTGATCCTCGCCTGCACCGGCGCCGCGTGGCAGCAGACTCGCCACTGGAAATCGAGTGAGGAGCTCTTCACTCACGTTCTGTCGGTCACACCGGCCAATCCGGTCGCCGAGTATTCACTTGGACAAGCGCTGCAGATGGATGCGCCGAACCGTGCGCTGCCACACCTCCAGCGGTCGATCGAGCTCGTCCAGCAGGCGCTCCATGAACATCCCGGATCCCCGGCCCCGGACTGGTATCCGCAGTCGTATGTTGCAATGGCAACCGCCAGGATGGTGAAGGCGCGTGTTGCTCCCATGGCCGAGCGCGCTCACCTCCTCGATTCCGCGGAAGCCGATCTGCATCAGGCGCTGCGGATCAATCCCAACGCACCGCATGCAGAGCACAATCTCGCGGTGGCGGCGCAGATGCGCATCCAGCTCCTGCCGCCCGAAACGGCCGACCGGCGAACGTTCGCGTCGACGGAGGTGACGGCGCGCTGATCGTCAAAACGGGTTGCGCCTCACCACGTCGAACCGCGCCCCCGGAAACGCGCGCCTCAGTTGTCCTTTGCGCTCTAACTGAACGATGCACCCGTTGCTCTCGGGCAGACCATCGAGAACGGGGCCATGCAGGTACAGCACTGAGGAGAGCTCGCCACGCAGAATGCGGCAGGGAGGAAGGTCTCGATCACCGGAGCGAGGCAGATAGGCCGCGGACTCCGGATGTCGGACGATGTAATCGATGACAGCCGGAACAAGATCGTGCTCCGAGTACCAGAAAAACGAGGCATCACGGACACCGATCGGATGTTCGGTCGCGTCCAGCCAGACGGTGTCACCCGGCCGGAGACTCTTCTGCACTGAGGACATCCTGCGCCACGCGTATCCGGCATCGTCTCGAAACGACGTGACGGTGAGGAAGCACGATGCAGCCGTGACGACGCCGGCCAGAAACCCCGCCGCGCGCAGCCATCCGCGAACAGACGGAAATGCCGCCTGCGCCAGAGACAGCGCGATCCCCGCCAGCACCGCCGCCGTGAAACCCCACATGAGGTAGTACTGCGGCCACAGCCGCGGATACGGATAGACGAATCGCACCTCGACAGCGGCCGCCACCACAAGCGCCACCAGCATCAACACTCCGCGCAGATTCATGGATGGAATCGCCGATCTTCGGCGCCATAGAAGTCCCACGACCGCCAGCAGAATCATCAGGACCACAGCGGGCCTGGCCAGCGTCGTACAGAATCCAAAGGGCGCCATTCCGCGGAACACGCGCGCGACTGCCGGAGAGTGGCGAAACCATCGAACGATCGAGCTCTTGAGCGTGACGTTGAAGAAGAGGAAATCAGAAAACGTCGTCGTCGAAGCAAGCCAGACAGCGAATCCGATTGCGATGAGGATCGACGGCAGGAAGATGCCGATGAGACAGCGGCGATCGGCGCGCACGAACGACACGACTCTCACGAGAAAGAACGCGCCGATCAACAATCCGCACAAAGGCCATTTCGGATTCAGCAACTCGGCGGCGACGACGAGTGCCATCCCGGTACCGATGCGCAGCGCCGGCATCAACCCGACGTCTTCGTCCCAGACGAGAAGCACGACGCCCACCCAGAAGAAGAGGAGAGCGGGGGCATCCGACCGCGCCTGCAGAATCCCTCGAAACCAGATCCAGGGAGAGCCGGCGACCAACATCGCGACTACGATTCCGGACAGACCGTTGCGCGTCACTCTCGCGACCGCAGCGCCTGCCGACATCGCCGCCGCGGTGCCGCAGAACACGGAGAGGATCCGCGCCCGTGCCAGCCACAACGGAACGTCGAGAAGCGGGAACTCGTTCGTGACGCGAGCCGGGGCCAGCAGCAGCAGCATTCGGAAAAAGAACGGCGGGTGATCCTCCATGAAGTCGCGATAGATCCGCAATCCCTGACCCATCAGCCAGCTTGCGTGAAGGTACTCCGCTTCGTCGTGGTCGCACGCGATGCGCAGAACACTCCACACAGCCCACAGGTGCAGAAGGAGGAGTGCCGCGGAGATTGTGAGGACGGCGTTGCGTTCCCACCGGCTGTCGAAAGCACGAGTGAGCGGCTGGGATCGCCCGCTCTTTCTAATCATCAGGACGATTCGACGATAACCAAGCACGGCACGAACGGTCAACGTGGAATGAACGGCAGGGGCGATTGTTTGGCAGAGACTGCTCGAAACCGTGTTGATGAGGACCGAGCGCACGAGTAAGGGGACGATGGCGGAGAAGAATTCGGGAGTTGCGGTCATCATCGGAGCCGGGCCTGCCGGACTCACGGCGGCTTATGAGTTGCTCGAACGGACGGGCTATACGCCCATCGTCCTCGAAGGCACCGATCAGGTCGGCGGCATTTCACGCACGGTCAACTACAAGGGTAACCGCATCGACATCGGCGGCCACCGGTTTTTCTCGAAATCGGACCGGGTGATGGATTGGTGGATGGACATGCTTCCGATGCAGCGCACGGATGGAAAGCAGACCATCACCTATCACCGCCGCACCACCGAAGTCGGCGGCGCGGAGCAGGGGCCCGATCCCGATTCGACCGACGAGGTCATGCTTCTGCGCGGCCGCAAGTCGCGCATCTATTTCTCCCGCAGATTCTTCGACTACCCCATCTCCCTCTCTCCCGACACGCTGAAGAAGCTCGGAATCCTCCGGTCGATGAAGATCGGTTTCTCCTACATTCGGAGCGCGCTTTTCCCCATTCGCAATGAGAAGAATCTCGAAGAGTTCTTCATCAACCGGTTCGGCCGCGAGCTGTATGGAACGTTCTTCAAGTCCTACACGGAAAAGGTCTGGGGTGTCCCCTGCAATGAGATCAGTGCCGAGTGGGGAGCGCAGCGCGTAAAGGGATTGTCGATTTCGAAAGCAATCCTTCATTTCGCCCGGAAGCTCTTCTCGCCGGCCACGGACGTCAGCCAGAAGAACGTGGAGACTTCGCTCATCGAGCAATTCCTCTATCCGAAGTTCGGACCGGGACAGATGTGGGAAACCGTCACGAGAAAAGTGCAGGAACGCGGCGGTCAGATCCTGATGCAACACAAGGTGACCAGGATCGTCGCTGATGCCAGCGGGAAGATCGTGGCGGTCCGGGCGGTGGACGCTGATGGAAACGAGATCGAGATCAAAGGCGATCTCTTTTTCTCGACGATGCCCGTGCGGTCGCTCGTCCGCGCGCTCGGCGACGATGTGCCTAAGCCGATCATCGAGATCGCCGAGGGGCTTCAGTACCGCAACTTCGTGACGGTGGGACTGCTCTACGATCACCTCAAGGTCCGGGAGAGCGACGGCTCACCGATCAAAGACAACTGGATTTACATTCAGGAGCCGGACGTCCTCGTCGGACGCCTCCAGATCTTCAACAACTGGAGCCCGTATCTCGTCGCGGATCAGACCAAGACGTGGGTCGGGCTCGAATACTTCTGCAGCGACAAAGAGACGCTCTGGACCGCCTCGGACACCGAGATGATCGAGCTTGCCAAGACGGAGATGGAACGCATCGGTATCGCTGCTGCGTCCGACTGCCGCGATGGTGTGGTCATTCACGTTCCCAAGACGTATCCCGCCTATTTCGGTTCGTACGACCGCTTCGACGAGATTCGCAACTACGTCGACACGTTCCCCAACCTCTATCTCCTCGGCCGCAACGGCATGCACCGCTACAACAACCAGGACCATTCGATGCTGACCGCGATGGTCGCCGTCGACAACATCGTCGAAGGCCGGACCGACAAGGCGAACATCTGGGAGATCAACACCGAAGAGGAGTATCACGAAGAGAAGAAATGAACGGGCACGAGGTCTCTCCAGCCTGACGCTATACTGCGCCGCATGGAGCCCTTTGCCAGATCATTTCTTGAAGAGAGCGTTCTTGCTTTGCAGCGGATGGACGCCGATGCGATCGACCGGATGGCAGCGGCACTTTCGCTCGTGCGCCAGAACCACGGGCGTTTGTTCATCCTCGGCGTCGGTGGGTCGGCGGGTCATGCCAGCCATGCCGTAAACGACTTCCGGAAGATTTGCGGGATCGAGGCATACGCGCCCACGGACAACGTCTCGGAGCTGACTGCGCGCGTGAACGACGAGGGCTGGGAGAGCTGCTTCGTCGAGTGGCTGCGCATCTCGCGGCTGTCGGAGCGCGATGCCCTTCTGATCTTCTCGGTCGGAGGCGGCAGCGTTCTCAAGAACGTCTCTGTTAATCTCGTCCGGTCCATCGATCATGCGAAGACGGTCGGCGCGAAGATTTTCGGGATCGTCGGGAAAGACGGCGGTTACACGAAAGAGCAGGCCGACCACTGCGTCCTCGTCCCGGTTGTCTCGACGGAACGGATTACGCCTCACACGGAGGGACTATGCGCCGTCGTCTGGCATCTGCTCGTCTCTCATCCGAGCCTGAAGGCCACAGAGACCAAGTGGGAATCCGTACGCTGACGATGGTCTGCCAACTGTCTTGCGACTGAAGGCGAACATCGAATCCATCAACCGATTTCGCGGCGGAGAACTGCTCGTCTTCGCCGTCTTCAGCACCTTGATGGCAATCGGCGTCACCGTCCACGAACCCTGGTTCGACGAAGCACAATCGTGGCTCCTGGCGCGCGACGCCGGCGTTTCGGATCTCTGCGGCCACTATCTCCGCTATGAGGGGCATCCTCCTCTCTGGTATCTCCTCCTGAAGATTCCGGCGTCGCTCGGCTTTCCCTACAGGTCGATGAACGTCATTGCCGCGGCGATTACGTTGGGCGGAGTCGCTCTGCTTCTCCTGAACCGCAGGATCCCGTTCCTGATCAGGGCCGTCCTCCCCTTCACGTACTTCGTTGCATATCAGTACTCGATCGTTGCACGCAGCTATGTCCTATTGTTCCCGATTCTCCTGGGAATCCTGTCGATTTACGGCCGAAGACGGGAGCGGCTCTGGCTATTCGTCATCCTTCTTGCGCTTCTCTGCCAGACTTCGCTCTATGGAATGTCGATTGCCTTCGGGCTCGTGCTGGTCTATGGAATCGAGTTGATTCGCGGCGGTTTCCCGCGCGGCAGAGAGCTGATCCATCACCTGGCTGCTGCAGGTGTCCTGCTCGCGAATTGCGCCGCAATCGCATGGATGCTTCGCATCCCGGGCGACATGGCGACCATCCACAAGCTCGACTTCCACTTTCGCATCCAGCGCCTGATCGCGATTCTCTGGCACGGGCTTGCGGTCAATCTGCTCGGCGCGGCGACGTGGACGGAAGCGGCTCTGTCCGTGATCGCCTTCTGCATTCTCGTGACGTGGTTCGCCAGACGGAGAACTCTGCTGATGTTCGCCGTACTGATCCTTTCCCTCATCCCGATCGGCAGTGTCTATTTCGGCGTCTGGCATGAAGGCGTCTTTTTCATCGCGATCGCCTTCGCCATCCTGCTCACGTTCACGCTCTCATACGAGCAGCGCGGCAGATTCGATCTCGCAATGATCGCGATCGCCTCGCTGATCTTCCTGAAATCGGCTAACGCGACGCTGCACGCGTACCGGTATGACTACGGCCATCCGTATTCGGGAAGCCGAGCTGCGGCGGAGTTCATTCGCAAGTACGGAATCGATCATGCCCGGATGTTCGGGGCGGGGTTCTCGTGCCTCGCAGTCGAGCCCTACTTCGCCCACAACATCTTTGCGAACTATCAGACGAAGGATGGGTTCTCGTTCTGGGACTGGTCGTCGAAGAGGCCGTGGTATTACGAACCTTCGTTCGAGATGCACACCGGCAACCTCGAAGCGTGGCAGACGGCCCAACTACGCCAGCGGCCCGACTTCGTTCTGGTTTCCGAAAAGATGAAGGGCGAGGAGCAGTACTCCATCCTGGCCCGGAGTGCGGGATATCGCCAGATCGCCTACTTTCCCGGCGCGATGATCTGGAAAGATCAAGTCATCGAGAGGGAGTCATTCAGGCTCTTCATTCGCGGCGATCTTCTTCGCGCTCCGGAAGCGCACTAGGCTTGATGCCTCGCTGATGAAGCCCGTAGTCCCGACTGCGGCCAGAAAACAAAGCGACGGCACGATCGCAAACAGATAGCGCGGCCACGCCACGGGCAACCACCATAAGAACACGACCACGTTCGCTCCGCACCAGAGGGCACCACGAAGCGCGGGCTCGTTCAATGTACGCCACCGCGTCACGAGCCAGTACACGGCGATCAACGTCGACACAAAGAGCACCGATCCCGGCACATCTCCGAACAAATATTCGAAGGCAAAGCGGATCTTCGCTCCAGGTGTGGAGAATCCGCGCCCGGACGCCAGCAACCCGTCCAGCAAAGTATGGATGTCATGAAACTGCTGCACGACACGCGAGATCGGCGACGGCCAGTAATACGGGTTGACTGCGAACGCGGTCGCTACAAACGCGACACCGGAGAGAACGATCGAACGCCACCGCTTCGGTTCTGCGACGAGAAGAATGAGAACTGTGAGTCCGAAGAACAACGCGCCGTTCAGCCGCGTCTCCATTGCCAGGCCGCCGACGATTCCCGCCAATACGCAGGAAGCGGCCGATGACCTGTGCGTCGCAAGCAGCAGGAGCACGGTCGCAAAGAGAATCAACAGCGGATCGAAGACTGCGGTAGCCCACAGCAGATTCGTGAGGTAGCTCGTACAAAAGAGTACGAGAGCGAAAAGAGCCGAGAGTGCGCTCGCGGTTCGCGCCGTCATCCAGCCGAGGATCGCTGCAATCAGTGCAACGCAAACCGTCGAAGCGTGGCGCACCGCCGGCAGATACGGCAGATACGGTGCAGCAACGTCATCGGGATAAACCATCGGAACGTTGCCGGCAGGCGTCCTTACATTCAGTGTAGGGACCGGAGGAACACGGCGCCCGCTCAACTCGATCGCCAGGCCGAATCCATACTTTCCGACGGGTGGCGTCGCGCGATCGATGATCGTGCCCGACCACGCGGGGTCGAAAAAGCGTCCCTGCATCAGGAGGCCGAAGAATGCGCTTTCGGAAATCTTGAGCGTCTCGTCGATTCGAAAGCGCCCTGCCGAGGCGTGCGTCACCTTCACGCCGGCGAGCACCATCACGATTCCGAGGATGGCAATCCCCGCCGCGGTGCGCCGGCTTGCCGTCAGCATAGAGCTCTCGCCAGTTCGTCCAGGTTGCGGCAACGAAGATCGGGCTCGATCACGCCACGCTTGTTTCCGGAATGAGGATATTCGATCAAGGCGACTCGGCACCCGGCGGCACGGCCGCAAGCCAGATCGGAATCCTGATCGCCGGCCATCCACGACTGAGAAAGAGCGATGTCATGTTCGGCAGCGGCGCGCCGCAGAAACAGCGTCCCCGGCTTTCGGCATTCGCACTGCACGCGCCACTCGCTCAGCGCTGCTTCAGGGTGATGAAAGCATTCATAGCTCGCTGTGATGCGGACGCCCTCCCGAGCGAGCGACCCGATCACCGCGCTCTCCACTTCCTCGAGATCGCGGAGCGATGTCTTGCCTTTCGCAAAGCTCGGCTGATTGGTCACGATGAAGAGCAGCCATCCGGCGTTCTGAAGTGAAATCAGCGGCGCCGCGATGCCCGGCAGCATTCGAAGGTCGCTGACCGCGCGCGGCGATTCCCACTCTCCATGAGACGGATAGAACACCAGATCATTGAGAATGCCATCACGGTCGAGAAAGATCGCGCGATTCACGACAAGGGTCCGTTGCGGAACTGCTCGACGACCTCACGGATGGTCGCCCTGACCGACTCGGCGCTGGAGAGTTTCGGCCTCCATCCGAGAGCCGTCATTTTCCTCGTGTCGAGTTTCACCTGAGGCACATCGCCGCGCCAGCCGCGCGGCCCCTCGCCATACTGCACGTCGATCGAAGCGCGATCGATCCCCATCGCCTCGATCGTCCATTCGGCAATCTCGCGCACGGATGTCTGATCATCGACGGCGAGATTGTAGTAATTCACACTATCGTGCGAGCTCGCGACTCCGAACTCCATCCCGTCGAGACAATCCTCGACGTAGACATACGGCTTGGCCTGCGTCCCGTCGCCGAGGACGACGAGCTTCGACGGCTCGTCGCGAAGACGGAGAACGAAGTCGTGAATCACGCCATGCGTCGGATTCGGGCCGACGATGTTGCCGAAGCGAAAGATCCAGGAGCGGATGTCGTAGTTGTGCGAGAAGGCAGTGATCAGCGCCTCGCATGCGGCCTTGCTCGCCGCATAAAGAGAGATCGGGAGAATGGGGCCGTAGTCCTCCGGCGTCGGCATCACCGCCGGCTCGCCATACACGGCGCCGCTGCTCGAAAAGACGATCTGCCTGACGTCGCAGCGCCGCATCGCTTCGAGCACGTTGTACGTCACGAGCGTTCCACCCTTCAGATCGAAGTCGGTGAATTTCGTGCCGTAGCTGATGTCGCTGTTCGCCGCGAGATGCCACACGCGCTCCGGACGGAACTCCTTCATCAGCGCGATCAGCGCATCGAGATCCAGCAGGTCCTGCTCATGAAATGCGAAGCGCGGATGCTGATGCACGTACGCCCGCTTGCCGAGAAAGAAGTTGTCCACGCCCGCGACTTCATCGCCGCGTTCAAGAAGACGCGGGATGAGATTCGATGCAATGAAGCCGGCTGCGCCGGTAACGAGAATTCTCACTGCTCCTCCAGAGCTGCGCGCGTGCGAGCCAGTTCATCAGGTGTACCGATATCGAAGAACTCGTGATCGATGATCTCGCCCTCCATCTCGCCTCGGCGGATCAGTTCCGGGAACACGATCTCCTCGAAGGAACATGGCCCCGTTGCCGGCAGCACATCGAGTGCCGGCGCGCCGATGAGCGAAAAGCCCGCGTCGACGAAGGGCAGCTCGGGTGCGTGCTTGTCGAATCGGACGACGCGACCTGCGCGAACGTCCGCGTTGCCGGAATGAATGCGCGGATAGACGGCGAGACAATGGGACGCGTGGCGCGCCACGAAGTGATCGTAGTCGAAGTAGCGCAGCACATCTCCGTACGTCACGATGAATCGCGGCCCGAGGAGAGCGCGCGCGTCGCGCAACGCGCCTCCTGTTCCGATCGGTTCCGATTCGCGGCTATAAGAAATCGACACACCGAACCGTGCGCCGTCAGCGAAGTGCTGCTCGATGACCTCGGCGCGATGGCCCGTCAGCAACACGAGCTCGCGCAATCCTCGCGACGAAAACGATTCGATCACGCGCTCGAGGTACGGACGCCCGCCGACATCGATCATCGGCTTCGGCAGGTTCCCGGCAAGAGGGCCGAGACGCGTTCCGAGGCCGCCGCAAAGAATGGCGACGCGAATCACCTGCGCGTTACCTTGCGTGCACGCCACAACCGTTTGAACGTCCACACCGTGCTGCTGAATCGATGCAGAGTCGTTTCTCCGATCCGCTCCAGATACTCGATCGGAATCTCCGCAACCTTGAATCCCGCACGGTAAGGGATGATCAGCATGTCGACCGGAAGCGCAGGACCACGCGCGTTCCATTGGACCTGCTCGATCATCGACTTCCTGTAAGCGCGCATGCCGCTGTGGACATCGGTGGTCTTCAGGCCATGGAGCACTCTCGCCGCCAGAGCGAAGAAACGATTCGCGAGAAAGTTCGCGAAAGGCATCGCCTTCGGCCTCTTGCTCACGCGCGTCGTGTTGACGAGGTCGTAGCCCTCGTCGATCAAGGCCAGCATCTTCGGAATTGCGGAGACGGGATAGGTGTCGTCGCAATCGAGAGTCAGCACGACATCGCCGGACGCTTCGCGTACCGCGCGATCCATCGCTGGCCCGTAACCCTGCGGAGGAAACTGCTTGATCACGCGGGCGCCGAGCTCCTCTGCGATCTCCGCGGTGCGATCGCGGCTCGAATCGACGAGCAGGATCTCTGCGTCGGGAACGACAGAGCGGATGTCGCCGATGACTTTCGCCACCGCACGCTCCTCGTTCATGGTGATCATCGATACCGTCAGCTTCATGGTTTCGTGTTCTTTCGTTTTGCTTCGAAGATGTGCTGAAACGCCAGCAGCCCGGGCACAAGGCGCGAGATGGCGAGTTCCAGCGGATAAATCATCCTGAGGTAGAGCTTGTAGGGACGCGAGTTCAGCAGCGCTGCCGGATCGTGAGGACCGTCGCCTCCGCTGCCCATCATTTTTTTTGCGAGCGGCACGAGCGGCCGCACAAGGCCGGGATTGTACTGAACGCGAACCGGTTCGAGTCCGGCGGCATCGAGGAGGTGCCGCGCGGTCTTCCGCGTAAAGAACCGCAGATGAGTCCGATCGAGGACTCCCGTATCCGCGTAGTCGAAGGTTCCGAACAGCAGCGAGAATCGAACCGACCAGAGGCCGACGTTCGGCAGCGACACGATCACCGACCCTTCCGGCGCCAGCCAGCGGAGATAACCGCGCAACACGCCGATCGGCCACGCGAGGTGCTCGAGCACATCGGCAAACATGATGACGTCGAACTTCGAGTCTCCGAGCTGCCGTTCGATGTCGCCGAATGCCTGGACGTCGGCGCGGACGACGCGTGTGACTCGCGTCGCAGCGACCGAAGCCGCATGCTCGTCGAGCTCGATGCCGGTCACTTCGTTTCCGAGCTTGCAGATCGCCTCGCTGGTGTTCGCGAAACCACAGCCGACATCGAGCACGCGCAAGCCGGTCCGCTTGCCCCACAGCCGGAGCAGCCCCCAGTTCACATCCTCGTAGTACTCGTACGACCCCGTCTCATCCATCGCGCAGGTCATCCGCCAGCTTCAGCGCGCGTTCGACACAGACATCGGAATTGATGTAGTCGAACTGCGCAAAGCGGCCGAGGAGATGGAGTCCCGTTGCCGCCACGGCGTCCCGCATCGCGGTGACATTGCGCCGGTAGTCGAGGTCGTACACGGGATAGCCATAAAGGAAGCGGACGACACGCCGGTACACGATCCGCTCCGGATTGATGAAGCCGACCTTCGCCACATCGCTCGTGACCCGCTCGATCAGCTCGTCGTCGCCCGACTCCCAGATGCCGTCGCCGGCATTCGTCGTAATTTCCGCCATGACGGAGTAGCCACCCTCCGGCACGCAGGTGGTGCTGAATGCCTTCGGAAATGACAGGCGATGGAAGACGATCTCCGGATCAGGAACATAGAGAGCCGTAAATGGGTGGCCGGGATCCTCGCTGCTTCCCAGAACGACATTCACGAGCGAGTTGTAGCGCAGCTTCTTCGCCGCCTCCACCGCGGCCGGCGGCGCATCGGGCCACACCTTGAGCAGTTCGTGAATCGGGAGCGTCGAGACGAGCGTGCGGTAGCGCCGCTCTTCGCCGGTGGTCGAAACGACGCGCCATTCGTCGCCTGCGCGCTCGACGTGCGCGACACTCCACGACGTCACGATGTCGCCGCGGATGCGCCCCGCAAATGCGTGGACGATCGACTCGAAGCCGCCTTCCGTGGGATACGAATAGAACAACTGATGAAGATATCCCTCGGTCGGAATTCCGATCGACGACTTGAGGACGTCCTCCATCGGCGGCTTCGGAATCCGCGACACGAACTCCAGCCCGATCTTCTCCGGATCGTAGTTCCAGATCTTCCGGTTGTACGGGATGAAGTACTTCTCCGAGATCCCGCTGCCGAACGTCACATAGGACCACTGCGCGAGATTCTCCGGCGTCTCGTGCGCGCGCGGGTTCACGATGTATCCGTAGATGCAATCGAAGTTGTCTTCTTTGGGCAAGGAGGCGAGATCGTTCTCGAACGGATATTTCACGAGAGCGCCCTTGAAGAAGATGCGGTTCTCGCGCTTGTTCTGATGAACGTTCGGCCCGAGAACGCCGATCATCAGATTCAGCACCTCTTTGTTCTTGCTGAACATGATGTGCGGACCGGCGGCATCATAGGTGAATCCGTCTTCGGAGATCGTTCGGCAGAGACCTCCGATCATCGAGCTCTTCTCGAGCACATCGACATCGCTGTCGAGATGAGCGGCCAGTGCAATTCCCGAAACGCCTCCACCGAGGATACCGACGCGGCGGACTGTCACCGTCGCTCCTCGGCCGCGGCCGCAAACGACGTGATCGGCGCGAGCGATCCGGGACCGATCTGCGCAACGACCTTCGTCCCCTCCGGCTCGATCGTGTAGTGCATGCGCGGCATTCCCTTCTCTTCCATGAAACGCTCGAGCGCCGCGTGATGGCTCGGGCAGTAGAGCATCAGGAATCCACCGCCGCCGGCGCCGATGATCTTTCCGCCGAGGACGCCGAAGCGTGCGCGCACTTCGTCGTAAACCTCATCGACGCGCTGCAGGGAAACCTTGCCCGACAGCTTCTTCTTGTTCTGCCAGTGCTCATCGAGCAGCATGCCCCAGCGGTCGAACTCGGAGCTCTCCAATGCCTCGAGGATGCGGTATCCGAGATCCTTGATGCGGTGCAGACTCTCCGCCACGCGCCCGTGGTCGACGCTCTCTTTTTTCTGCATCGCGACGTTCTGATCATGAAGAACTTCGCGCGCATCGCGCTGTGAACCGGTGTAATAGATGTGCGTATGGGCAACGAAATCGGCGATGTCGCTGCTGTTCGGCCGTAATTGCCTGACCTTCACCGAACCGTCTCGTGCGATCTCGAGAACGGCGAGACCGCCATACGCCGCCATGTACTGATCCTGTTTGCCGATCGGCTGGCGGAGGACGTTCAGTTCGATGTGACACGCTTCTTCGGCGAGCGTCTGCAGCGGCACATAGTCACGCCGGTCGTGATGCAGCGCATTCAGCAGACCGACGAGATAGCAGCTCGACGATCCGAGGCCGGTGCCGGCGGGAAGATCCGCAATCGACCCGACTTCGAACGCGTCCTCGATTCCATGCGCGCGCAGTGCTTCTCGCGCCAGCTCATGCCGCAGCTCGCTCACATGATCGACGACCTCGCTCTGCGAATAGTGAAGGCGGATCTTCCGCCCCACCGTGGGACGGTTCACCATCACGTACATGTACTTGTCGAGGCCCATGGCGAAGATGAATCCGCCATGTTGCGTGTAATACGAGGGGAGATCCGTGCCGCCGCCGCCGAGCGTCACGCGAAATGGTGTGCGTGTGACGATCACAGTTTGTAGCCCGCCGCCGACGCGTCGTTGTAGAACATCTTCACCGTGTCGAGCGACAGCTCTTCGAGCGAACGTCCGATCATGGCGGTCTTCTTCAGAATGTCAGGCGTCACCGTGATGATGTGGCACCCGCACTCCTCGGCCTGCAGCACGTTCAGCAGCTCGCGCGGGCTGGCCCAGAGCAATTCGGCTTTCGGGCGAGCCTTCGCGATCGCCGCGCACTCGCGCATGATCGGCATCGGATCGCGCCCCGTATCGGCGATTCTTCCCGCGAAAACGGAGATGACGGCCGGGACGCCGGGATCCAGCGCGTCGACGACCTCGCGGACCTGCTGGACCGTAAGAATCGCGGTGATATTCAGCTTCACACCGGCGGCGGAGAGGCGCCCGATCAGCGGAACCGACGACACGCCGCGCGTGTTCGTGATCGGAATCTTCACGTAAACAGCTTCGCCCCATCCGGCGATGAGCCGCGCCTGCCGCTCCATCTCATCGTGCTCGTCCGCGAAGACCTCAAAGGAAATCGGGAGGCCGCCCGCGGCGACGAGAGCACTGCGGGCAAAGGACTCGTAGTCATCGATGCCGCACTTCCGCATGAGCGTCGGATTCGTCGTAAATCCCTTGACGAGTCCGCTCTCACGAGCGGCGGTCATTTCGCGCACATCGGCGCCGTCTGCAAACAGATCGATCTTCAGTTTTTGAGTAGTCATACAGGCTCAGGATTGTGCATGGTAGCAAACCCTTACATGTGAAAGCGCTCCCCGGAGGAATCGAAAATCGTGTCTACGTCCGATGGGACGATGACGATTCCGACCGGAACAGGAGTAGAGATCTCGACGCGAACATGATCGCCCCTGCGAAGGCGCATCGTTGTCGAAACGGGAGCTCCGTTGAGTGTCCAGCGGCACTGCCTGGCGTCCACATGCGGAAGCTCTTCAAGCCTCGCGGTGAGCAGCTCCGAATCGGGCCCGACTCTCTTCGCGTATTCGAGTGGATCACGGAACCACGGGTGTTTTGCCAGCAGCTCGACGGCGTGTGCACGATACATCCCGCCAGTAAGAACAACCCACTCCTGCGCAGGCGCCTGCGGGCTGACGATTCCGTTGAGCGCCGGAATCCAGAGCGCACGCTGACGCGGAAGATAGTTACGGCGTACGACCGGCAGGAGGTCGGGAAAGTCGTCGAACCACGATTCCAGACGCGAGGTGTAGATGATGGCGCCAGGCGGGTTCGCGATCAGCTCACGCGCGCCGTATTGAGGCAGGAGCTTGAACTTCGCCATGAGCACGACGCCGAGCGGCATGAACCAGTAGCGATACGCGGGCGTGCGATTGAGCGCATAGCCGACGCCATCCAGAACCACGTCAGATCGAGATGTTCGGCGGTCAACCTCGAGCATGAGGGAGTTCTGCTGCGTCATTGCGCCAACGGTGTCGGTTACTGAAAGATCCAGAAGAAACGCCACCACCAGCGCGAAGACTGCCGGCCTGCGCCAGCGGATCAACAGTCCGTTCGCCGCGGGAACTGTCATCAAGAGAAAAAGACATTGCAGATGATAGGGATGACTCGCACCCAGCCGGCTGATCGAGATCAATTCGACGAACGACAGGATCGTGAGAATTTGAATCGGACCGGCGTCCCTCCAGTGGCGCCAGGCTGCAAGCGCTCCTGAAACTGCGCACAGGAGCAGGAGCCACGCGCCGATGTCCGGCGCAAGCAGAACCCCCCTGACCATGCTGGAGAAGTTCCCATGAACAGCCGTCAACATCATCTTGTTGGACGTGATGTTGTAGGTGAATACGGCGTCGAGGAAATGAGGAAGAGAACGAGTCACCCATAGCCAGAAGACAAACGCCGAGGCCATGGCCACGACGCCGACGAGCATCCACGTCGCCTGCCAGTTGAATCCCCATTTACGCTCATCGACTCTTGCAATCAGCATCAATGCGCCTGCAGCGAGGGCAAGCGGCACCAAACGCATGTTGGTCAGGACGGCGGCGGAAACCAGGGCTCCGAACGTAATCCAGTGACGCGCCGACAGTGGCTTCTTCAGAAAAACGAGCGCCAGCCCCGCGATCAGAAATGCCTCGGCAAGCGGATCAGGACGAAACTCCACGGCCAGGAACGTGAACGAGCGCGATAACAGCAACGCGAGGAAGGCCAGATGGACCGCTCGAGTCTGCACACCCTCGCTCTTCAGGATCCTCGCAATCATCGTGAAGGTGATCAGCCACACAAGCAGCTGGACGACCCTCATCGTCACGACAGCCCACGTGCCGGCACCGGGTGCGAGCAGCCGCGCAATCGGACCTTCGACCAACCATAGGAGCGGCGTGTGATGCTCCCAAAAATCACGGTACGGAAGGAGGCCGCGGCCAACCCATCGAGTTGCCCGGAAGTTCTCAATTTCGTCCCACGAGAGGGGCCGGATCACAAGAATCAGTCCGGCAAGCCAGATTGCAATCGTTCCGAAGAACGCAACCTCGGCCACTTTCGTCGCGGGAATCTTGCCCATTGGACCTCTACTGCTCATCCTGATCCGGTCTTGAGTACGTCGCCATGCTCTCGGCGATCAGCTATCGTGCACTTCGCACGCGTTTGAAAACCGCCTGGTTTCTCTTGGCGTCATAGGACACAAGCTGAAAGTTTCTGTCCCGCGAGAGGAACCGAAACACGCGCAAATCATCAGCAGTTGGATGTCCCTGCCCAAGATACATTGACCATTTGCTGAGATCAGAGAAGCCGGGGACGGCCCACACTACATTCCAACTGCGGTCGATCGCGACCCATTTCGCATCTTCGGAGATCACCGGCGGACCCTCTCCAGCAGGAATCAGCTCCACTGGTCTTGTCAGGTCACGGCCAAACACGGGGTAAATCCATGAAGTCACCGCGATGTCCAGCGCGACCTTGTCATGAGGGCCGGCCATTTCGTCCACGACACTTTCCGCTCTGCTTGAATCGAATGGGATCAACCTTGTTCCCGGATGTCTGAAAGCCCAAATCACATAATCAAGGGGAGCGAACCTGTCGAGAAGAACATATTCGCAGGCCTGGACAAAAAAGAAGAAGGCGAGGGCCCGCACAATCAGCGTCGCGACTCGCCGATTTCGCCGAGCTATTCGCAGGAGCGGAATAGCAGTCCACGAAAACACGAGAGGCAACGCAAAGAGCATGTATCTCGGCAAGGAAATGTCATACATCCCATGTGGCTTGAACACGACGGGGAGCATGCCGGCACAAATGATCAGCGCCGCGATCGAAACGGCGCGGCGTTCGCTGCCTCGTCCTTTCCCACGCCGCCAGTACTTGCGGATCGCCACCGGAAGACTGAGCGCCGCTATTGTGAACATGATCCCCAGGTGAGAAAAATAGATCTCGTAACGGCGCCAGTACCATGGCTCAGCGTATCCGGGGACCCAGAGCGCGTCACTCCATGGGGAAAGCGGCGCCGTCAATAGGACCCAGGGCCCTTCCCACAGATTGCGCCAATCACCGTACATGATTGCGGGAGAGCCGGTCTTGGGCGGGTCTGCGCCCAGCGACACGCCGATAGGCGCACTACGATGAATCGCGTTGCTTATGTACACAGCTCCGCCTAGAGCCACAAACGAAAAAACCGTAAACACAGCAATTCCGGCGAGACGACGGTATCCGAGCCGGCCGCAATGCCATTCCTGCCAGCCTCTATACAAAACGAAGGGAGCGACTGCTGCCGCCGACATTGCAGCCTGAGGTTTCGTGCCGACACCGGCAATCGCTGCGACAATGAGCAGCAGCAGCGCGAGGTCATCTCCATCGCGCCACCATCGTCCGCTCCAGAGCAGAACAGCGATCATACAAACTGCCGTCAGGAGATCGTTCTTGATCGCGCCAGCTTGCAAAAGCACGATCGGAGCTGCCATCGTCAGGAGAATGATGCTGGTGGCACCTGCGCGATTCTTTCCCCACCAGCGCTCCGCGAGTGCCGCCGACATGACGACCATGGCTATCGCGTGGAAGGCCGACAGCCATTCAACGTGCCGGTCGCCGTCCAGTGCAATCGCATCCGCCAGCATCATTTCGTAATTCGCGGGCAGCTGCCGGATGATCGGCTCCAGTTCCTCGAGGTAGCGGTAGCCGGATGAACGAAGCCAAAGAACGGCCTTGGGCAGATGATAGGAAAGAGCGTCATGGCTGAGCGGCGGAATGACCGAGCCGCGCCAGAGTAAGAAAAGCAACCAGAGCCCAGGCGGGACCAGAGGACCCCATAATACGGCTTGACGCCAGCCCGTATTGGCGGCTGCAGACGCCGGCCGCCTAAGATTCAAGGCAACGGCCACGCACGCTGCAAGGACAGTGCGTGCAAAGAGAAACCCAGGCGTCAGCAAGTGCGTCAGCGCGAGAGACCATGTCGACGACAGCCAGACGGCGATACCGAGCGTGAACGCCGCGGCGAGCCGCTCGAATGGCCCCGAGTTCCTAATGAAACTCGAGCAACGCCGTACAATCCCGTATCCGGTCGCTACAAACACGGCCGCCGAAATGAGCAGGACCATCATCCGGAGCATAGCAGATGAAGTCGCGATTATGACCGCTCCAAAAGTCCCAGTGCGTTACTGCCAGCCGGCTTGTAGGCGGCCCTTCACATCGGGGCGGTATCAGATGGCACCAGGGAAACGTGCCAGAGCGAGGCGAATGCAATCGGCGGCCATTCTCACACTCTGTTCGAGCGTCGCAACTCATCCTCGGCATCTCTAATGGCGAGCTGCCTCACGATCGCGGTGATGTTGTCGGACAGACGCCGATAACGAACGAAGAGCATGAAAGACACCGTAAACATGAAAAGGATCGAAAGGTACAGAACGAGGTCTGCTCCTCGGCCAATCCCCAGAAAATGCGCGACCCACGCTGGAATTTCAGGAAAGGCTATAGAAACCGCTGCCGCTAGCCAAAGGAACGACCACACCAGTCCCGCTCGCGAGTTGATGACCCTCCTTCTCATGGCGACCACCGCCAGCAAGGCGGCGACGACGAGAAGAGGAAGCGTCACGACCTGGAACGTTGTCATAAGAACCACCTCTTGAACAAATATTCGAACGCAATCCTGAACGCCGCTGCACCCGATTGTCCCTTGTGCAGTGAGTATTCGGTGTAACGAACATGGACCGGAACTTCGACGACTCGCAGGCTATTGCGCTGGATTTCATCGATGATCTCACTGGCGTGCGCCATTCCATCGAGCGTAATCGAGATTTTCGCCGCTGCCTGCCGGCGAATGGCGCGTAATCCATTGTGTACATCGGTCAAAGGCACGCGGGCCGTGATTCTCATGAAGATGACCGCCAGTCGCAGGAGCATTCGCCTCCCAAACGGCACCGCGGAAGAATCGGTCAGAAATCGCGAGCCGATGCTGATGTCCGCTGCATGCTTTTCAAGCGCATCGACGAGCGCTGCGACATCCGAGGCGGCATGCTGGCCGTCGGCGTCGAACGTGACGATGACCTGAGCGTCACGACGCAGCGCGAACTCGATGCCCGTCTGCAATGCCGCTCCCTGGCCTCGGTTGATGATGTGCCGTACTACCGTGGCACCCGCCGCTCGAGCCTCGTCACCAGTCCGATCTGATGAGCCGTCATCCACGACAACGACGTGTTCGAACAAAGCGACCAATTCCGAGACGACCCCGCGAATCACGGCCTCTTCGTTGTAGGCAGGGATGACAATGAAAACCGGGCCTCTCACGCCATTGATTCTAGCCCGGATCAATCCGGACGCGCTCGAATACGGCCTGCATCAGGTCGCGCCTGAAACTGACCAGACGGAACCGGCGATCGTGCGAGAGGAATGTAAACACTCGCATGTCCCGCTCGCGCAGCGGTCCGTGGTTCAAATACTCCGGCCACTGGCTCAAATCCTTGAATTCGGGGTGCCACCATGCGATGGCCGCCGCTCGATCAATGATCACCCAACGAACATCCGGAGCCAGCTGCGGCACACCGTTCCCCGGCGGAATGAAATCGACGCGACGCTCCAATCGTGCGCCGTATGCCGGCTGGATCCATGTTCCATAGTCAGCATCGACAGCAATCGCATCCCTCGGACCCGCGAGCTCATCAACTATGCACGCCGCACGATATGGAGAAAACGGCACCCTTCTGGTGCCGGGATGTGCACGCGCCCACATGACGAACGAGAGAGGGGCAAAACGATCATTCACGGCACAATCGGCCGCATAGCCGCAGTACACCGCGATCACGCCGCTAAGCGCAAGACCGGCTGCCTTGGTCCGTCGATTGCCGATAGACACGATGACCGGCGCAATCCCCCACGCGAAAACGACGGGAGCGACAAAATAGACGTATCGCGGCAGGGAGATCTGATACATGCCGTGCGGCTTGAACCCCACTGGCAGTGAAAAGAGAAATGCCGCGACGACCACGAGCGTCAGGAGAACGCGCTCCTGTGACGCCGCCCCTCTGTTAACGTTGCGCAAACACAACGCTGCGAACGGCGCGATCAATGCGGCGAACGTGAAGTGCGCTCCCATATGTGAAAAAAAGACCTCATACCGCTGCCAGAACCAGGGCCGCCGCTCCCACGGCACACTGAGTGACATCGGATCCGTGGCGAACGGCGCTGCCAGGAGAACATAGGGACCCTGCCACAGACCCCGGTAATCGCCATATGGTGCGATCACCAGCTCACGCGTCCCGTCATCAGATCGCGGGTTCAGCAGCGAGTGCTCGTGCATTACGTTGCTGATATAGACCGCACCGCCAAGAAGCACAAACGCGAAGACAGCCAGAACTGCACCGGCGGCGAGAAATCGCCACGTCATCGTACGCTTACGCAACTCGTCGTAACATACAAAAAGCAGTACTGGCGCAACAGCGAGCAGCAGAAACCCGGCATGCGGCTTCACGCCCCCAGCCGCAGCCATGGCCAGAATGACGAGTATCAATCCTCGCGAATCGCGCTGAGTCAGAAATCGGCCCGTCGCCACGACCGCCGCTACAAGAAATGCGGCGAACATGAGATCGCTTTTGTGCGCACCACTATGGAGCAACGCCACGGGACAGGCCGCCACACACATCATCGTGGCTACAATTGCGGTGTTGTTGCGTCCCCACCAGCGCTCCACCAGAGCACCTGTCGCGATCATCACGTACACGTAGAAAAAGGCGCTCAGCCAGACACTATATGCATCCGAACCTTGCCACACGATCGACTCCGCAAGGAGAAGCTCGTAATTCATCGGCAAGGTACGTATCGACCAATGCAAGTACGGAAGATAGTGATACGCACCGTCACGGGCCAGGATCGTGGCTTTCGGAAGATGGTAAGCAAGCGCGTCATGGCTCACCGGCGGGATAATGGCTCCGCGCCAGACGATGAATGCGAGCCATAAACAGAGCGGCGCGATTGCGATCAGCGCGGCTCGATCCCCCTGCACCGCCAGAATCCGCCGGAGGTCCCACGAAACTGCTGCCAGGCGCCGGGACAGGAGGATTCCAATGCTCACCAGCAGTATGCTTGACCGAACGATGATGCCTGAACGCGTGAAGCAGCCAGCAAGAGCAAGCAACCAGCATGATGCCAGCCAAAGGGCTGAGCCAAGGGTGAGGGCATAACACAGCTTCTCCATGGGCGCGGGTGCAGCATCGCCCGGCCACCAGAGATCCACAAGAAGAAGTCCAAAGATGGAAAAGGCGATGGCCACCAGGAGGATCAAGCCGAGACCTCGGTCGGGTACGCCGGAAGAGTCACCATCGCGGGAGAGTCATTCTACACTTCGGCTCCACAGATGATCCTGCCGAACGTATACTGTTGCTTCCGGCTACCGGCACTTTTCGACTGGCTCAGGAGCGGTTCTTGCGCGCATTTGTCACTGGAGGGGCGGGCTTCATCGGCAGCAATCTCACAGACCGGTTGCTTGCGGCAGGACACGAAGTCATCGTCTATGACAATTTCTCGACTGGGCGCGAAGATTTCCTCGCTGCGGCCAGGGCCCATGGCGGGTTAAAGGTTATTGCAGCCGACGTGCTCGACTCAGCACATCTGACCAATGCAATGCGAGGTTGCGATTTCGTATTTCATTTTGCCGCGAACGCAGATGTGCGGTTTGGAACGCTCGATCCTCGCCGCGATCTCGAGCAGAACACCATCGCCACGTTCAATGTCCTCGAGGCAATGCGCTGGACAGGCATCAGAAAGATCGCTTTCGCGTCAACCGGATCCGTGTACGGCGAAGCAACGATCATTCCGACACCCGAGGACGCGCCATTCCCTGTACAGACATCGTTTTATGCGGCGTCCAAGCTGGCAGGCGAGTCTTTGATTCAGGCTTACAGCGAGGGTTTTGGTTTTCAATCCTTCATTTTCCGATTCGTCTCCATTCTCGGCGAACGTTACACACACGGACATGTATTCGATTTCTGCCGAAGTCTCAAACGGGATCCGTCACAGTTGAATGTCCTCGGCGATGGGCACCAGCGAAAGTCCTATCTCTACATTCATGACTGCATAGACGCTGTCTTGCTTGCCATCGACCGTTCAGAGGCCCGGCTCTCCATTTTCAACCTCGGAACTGACGAATACTGCGAAGTCAATCAATCAATCGCATGGATTACGGCGGCTCTTGGAGTAACCCCCAGACTGGTCTATTCCGGAGGAACCCGGGGATGGGTCGGCGACAATCCTTTTATTTATCTCGACACCCGCAGAATCCGTTCTCTTGGCTGGCGGCCGAACCTGTCGATCCGGGAGGCTGTAATCCGAACCGTAGAATTTCTCCGTTCCAATGAAGGACTCCTTGACCGTGCTCGCCCCTGACAACAAGACCATGCGGCTCGCAGGTCGACATGCGGTCGTCACGGGTGGCACTCAAGGACTGGGGCTCGCCATCGCCCGTGCTTTCGTCGCGGAAGGCGCAAAGGTCTTGATCTGCGGTCGCGACGCTGAGCAACTGGAGAAGGCAGCAACTGCGCTCGGCAACGTGATTGCCGTGACGGCCGACGTATCCAGGGAAGCGGATGTGTCCATGCTCGTGGATCGCGCTCTGTCTTCCTTCGGTTCGGTGGACATCCTCGTGAACAATGCCGGGGTCTATGGGCCGAAAGGGCTCGTCGACGAAGTCGACTGGAAGGACTGGGCCGAAGCGGTGTCCATCAACCTGTTCGGATCAGTACTGCCGTGCCGCGCCCTGCTTCCCCACATGCGAACACGACGCTACGGAAAGATCGTTCAGATTTCAGGCGGCGGCGCCACGAAACCTATGCCGCGGCTCAGCGCCTATGCGGCATCAAAGGCTGGCGTCGTTCGCTTTACGGAAACGCTTGCTGAGGAGGTACGCGAATTCCGGATTGACGTGAATGCCCTCGCGCCAGGGGCATTGAATACCCGCATGCTGGACGAGATACTCAATGCCGGACCTGAGAAAGTCGGAGTCGAGTACTACGAACAGGCAGTGCGGCAGAAGGCCGACGGCGGTGCCCGCGTGGAAGACGCGGCAGCTCTTTGTGTCTTCCTGGCTTCGGCCGACAGTGATGGGCTCACCGGAAAGCTCATCAGCGCCGTCTGGGATCCCTGGCGTACGTTCAATGACCACGCGGAGGATCTGCAGTCCGACATCTATACCTTGAGAAGGATCCTTCCTCGAGACCGCGGTTTTCACTGGGGTGAACCGTGAGCGCGACACCTCGGCTCGGGATCGTAGGATGCGGATTGATCGGCACACGGCGAGCCGCCGCACTGCAAGCAGGACAGATTGTGGCATGCGCAGACATTGACGCTGCCCGCGCTCGACACGTTGGTGCCCCCTACACGAGCACCGACTGGAGGGATGTCGTTGGCCGTGACGATATCGACATCATCATCGTATCTACCGTCAATGGCCTGCTGGCCGAGGTCGCGGTTGCTGCGCTTGAATCCGGCAAACATGTGCTCGTCGAAAAGCCGGCCGGAAGGACGACCGCGGAGATCGAAGCGATCATCGACGCACGAGATCGGAGTGGGCGGCTCGTACGTGTGGGCTTCAACCATCGATATCATCGCGCCTTGATCAAAGCTCGTGAACTGCAGTGCAACGGCTCGTTAGGCGACATGATGTTCGTGCGCGGTCGTTACGGGCACGGAGGACGCCCCGGATATGAGGCCGAATGGCGATCCAACCCAGCCATTTCCGGCGGCGGTGAGTTGATCGATCAAGGGGTTCACCTGATCGACCTGGCCCGAATGTTTCTCGGCGAGTTTTCTACTGTGGATGGATTCGCTCGCACCTACTTCTGGAATGCCCCGGTGGACGACAACGCGTTTCTCCTACTCCAAACGGCGGACCGGCGCGCGGCGATGCTTCATGTGAGCTCCACCGAATGGAAGAATCTGTTTTCCCTTGAGCTCTACGGACGGGCCGCCAAACTCCAGATCGACGGCCTGGGAGGGAGCTACGGCACGGAACGGTTGACGTACTATCGCATGTTGCCGGAAATGGGTCCGCCAGAAACCACCATCTGGGAGTACCCAATGGCCGACGATTCATGGCGCGTAGAGCTTACGGAGTTTTTTGAAGACATTCGCCTGAACCGCCCGCCAGCGGCGTCACTGGAGGATGCGCATGCGACTCTGCGCATCGTTGAGAAAATCTACGCGAATCGATGAGCTCCCACCTTCCTCTGACCGTTTTCACCCCTTTTTACAAGAGCTTCGACTACTTCGACCAGACGATTCGCAGCGTTCTCGCTCAGTCATTCGGCGATTTCGAGTACCTGATCATCAACGACGGGCCGCAGGAGGATGCCACACGCATCGAGGAGACCTACCGCGATACACGAATTCGAATCATTACGAATTCATCGCCTCTCGGATTGAGTGCATCACGCAATTTCGGATTGCAGGCGGCGCGCGGTGAGTTCATCGCATTCATCGACTCAGACGATGTCTGTGAGGCGGACCGCTTTCTTAAGGAATTCGATTTTCTCGCTGCGCATCCCGGTCACATCCTGGTCGGATCGTGTCTCCGGTACATCGACGAAGGATCGAATACGATCGGACATCGCACGTATCCGGAACAGGACGAGGAGATCAAGCGCCGCATGGTCGCCGCGAACTGCATTGCGCAACCGTCAGTGATGGCCCGCAGAGAAGCGCTCATTGCAGCCGGAGGCTACACCGAAGACTTTCCCTTTGCTGAGGATTACGCACTCTGGTTACGAGCTGCACGACTTGGAAAATTTCACAATCTTCAGGAGGACCTGGTTGCCTATCGGATTCATTTGAAGTCCGGAAAACACCTCCGTCTTCGTCCGGCGCTGCGAGACTCCACAAAGTTGAAGATCGAAGCAATTCGCCATTACGGATTCAAACCAACGCCTGCCGCTCTGGCCAGCATCGCTGCCCACATCCTTCTATTGGGCCTGCCAGATCGCTTGATCTATCGCCTCTTCAGGAAGCTGTTCGTTGGTTGATATCGATGGGTTTCTGCGCACGAACCGTAATAAATGCGCTGTGGCGGGGATCCAGTCGACCCAGATAAGCAGGAAGCGGAAAATATCCAGCGCCGGCGACCTCGATGCGTTGAAACGCATGTGCCTTGAATATCTCGATCAGCCCGCGATAGTTGAAGATTGTCTTGTGGGTCCACGTTCCCATGTATGGCGGTTTACCACGGTGAAGCGCGCACGGATTTCCTAGACCCGACATCTTTTCCGAAATATTCGTCGATGAAAAAATTTGCCAACCCATGATGGCCGCGAAGACGTTATGCCAGCTGCTGCCATTCTCGGTGCTCACGACCGCCCAACCTCCGGGCTTCAGAATCCGGAAGGTTTCCGCGACGAACAAGTCGACATTGGTCACATGTTCGATCACCTGGTTCGCGTGCACGATATCGAACTGATCCGTCCCCAGCTCATCGAGGTGCGCGTTCAGGTCGACACGAAAGACTGTCAGCCCCCGGTCCTCAGCTCTCCGCGCGGCATCCTCGACCTTCTCGACGCCGAATACAGAACGCGCCTTGCAGGCCTTCGCCAGTTCCATCGTCCACGAACCATCATCACAACCAAGGTCCAGTAACGAACCGCCGTCGCCCCCGGACTCTCGGACCAGTTCAATGATGTTTGCGCGGTTCAAGCGCGAAGCGCGGTCATAAAGTCCATTAAGGAATCGGCTCAGCATGCTGCTTGTCTCCACGTTCTGTCATCAAGAAAAGAGCGAGTACCGTCACCAGTGCGATTCCCTGAACGGCGTACATTTCACGAATGATGGCCATAGCGCTTGTGTGGTTCACCACGAAAGAACCAATCTGGATCGCTGCGAGTACCAGGTAACAGGGGACGACAAGAAATCGCCGGGAAACCACGAGGGTCTGCGCAATCAGAAGGCCTGAATAGCCGATGACCATGGCGCCGGCAAGCGGGCCAAGAATCAAGGCCGCCTCAGCGTATTGATCGCCAAACAGCAGCGTCACGATGATCTTGGGAAAGCATGCGAACAGGATGATGGGAACCGCTGTTAGGCCGACAAAATATGCGACCATTCGAAGGGTGGCCCAACGAATCGATTCTCCGCGCTCCTGATGCGATGCGATCGTGGGTCCGGCCAGAATGTAGAGCGGCACGAACAGTACGCCGATCGTTCGTGTGAGCGCCGACGCTGCGGCGTAAGCGCCCGCGCTCGGCGGCGACAGCCACCGTTTGGCTGCCAGTAGATCAGCATTTTGAAATGCCGCCGCCCCGATCATGAGGCCGAACATCGGTGCTGCGAAACGGAAAACATCGGCGAGCGGCGCTGGCTCCTGGTCCGCATGGCGATCGCGCCAATTGCCGGCGATGAGCACCTCGGCCGTGATGATGGACAGCAGATATGCAACCAGCGCGGCGGTGGCGGTTCTGAAAAACGCGATTAGAACGACAGCGGCTGCGAATCGCGTCAAGGCCTCCATGACCGTGCTCACGTTGTGCGCCGCAAAACGCCGCAGACCCTGGAGCAATCCCCTTTCCGCCGTCAGGAGCAAGTAGAACGCTGAGGCGGAAAATGCCGCCATAAGAGTCGTAGCCGAACGGAAGTGAAAGGATCGGCTAAATAGCGGGCTCACGGCGAGGCCGGCGGCGATCATCGGAATGAGACAGATGCCGCTCCACTTCAGGGCGGAAGCCCGAAGCGAACGGACGCGCGAGCCTTCACCGCGAATCACCATAGTCGCAGCCACCCGGGAAAGTGAGGGTGCGACGGGTCCAATTATGAGTGTCACCACGAATACGACCGACAACGCGGCGCCGAAATCGGCATACTCGCCGGGCTGCAGCGAGCGGCCTACATAAACGACGTACGCAAAATTGAGAACTGCGGCAGTCGCGGCGCCGGCCACAAGCCCCGCGACGTCGGCAACTTCTGTGCGCGAGGGCAGCATCCCAGTCATCAACGGGGCGGATATCGAAACATGAATTGTGGGCGGTTCAGAGGTGTATTCGGATTGGGAATGTTATCCCAAGCGTGATTTGTACTGCAGAAACCGAGAGGACGCCGGCCAAATCGTCTGAGATTCACGAGCATCGACTCCGCCGGCGAATGCATGTAGAAGTCGTGGTACACGCGCGCGGCGAGTGGATTCATGAGAATCGGCCCGAACGCGATCGACGCGTTAGCCAGCACCGTTATTGCGACTGCCGGAAGCCAAATCGTGCGCCAACGACCACCGATGTTCTCGGCTACGCGGGCACAGGCGAACAAGAACGCCGGCACGATAGGCTGATAGAGCCGGGCGATCCACTCACCCCGCATCTGCCACCCGTAATATGGAGGTGCAGCATTGTTGAAAAGGAACAACGCCAGCCCGGCTAGCAGCAATGCACCGTCTGCCAACGACAATACTCGCGTCGCGGAGATTCTGGCCAGAATCATCGCGACCACAAATAGAAGGGGCAGAAACACAAAGTTACTGAACAGAAAGTTGGACACGAGCAGCTTCGGCAACTCGGCGAGAGTTCGGAGCCACAACTGCAACTCGGCCGGATGCAGATAGCTGAAGATGATGCGGAGATACATCACGCTGTTGGAGTTGACAACAGGGACACCGATTAACTCGTAGTACAGCGTGAGGCCGATCAAAGGCAGCAGTACAACCGCAATGAACGCCGGAATCCATCGCGAACGCCGGCCGGCAAGCAAGACAAAGACTGCCGCAGGTATGAAGAATGGATAAAGGTCGTATCCCAGGAACACGATCCCCATTCCGAACGCGGCGCGGGATACCGCCCCGGCAGTCTCGGCGGTTGCGATGCGATCCAGAAACATCGCACAGCAGAGCGCCCCCGGTACGATCATCACGTAGGAATAGGGGAGTCCTGCCCAATAAGTAATTCCAGGATATGTCGCAAGAAGCCACGCTGTAGTAATGGCTCCGCGGGGCCCTACCACTTGTCTTACATATGAAGCAAAAACGAGCATTGCGATAACGTTCAGCACGATGCTCGCGATGACGCCGCCGGTCAAAAAGCCGGCGGCGAGCACGAAGGGCTGCGCGAGAATCGCGAAGAGCGGACGCCGCAGAACGACGCTCCATGCCCATGACGACGGGTCGTCACCGGAAATCATTCGCGACAGCGCCTGGAAGTGCGCATGGTCGACGTTGATCAGGTAGTGGCATGGCTCGAGCACCGCGGGGTATTGGACCGTTACTCCGTAGGGAGCCATCGTCCCGGTCGAAAGATAAATGGCTGCGACCAGTACGAATGAGGCGCCGCAGAGATGCAGTCGCAAACGCGCGTGGCCGTCAGGCATCTGGGGAGAATACAACAGTTGTCCCCGCGTCCCGATCAATGCACCGCAATGACATCGGCGTAGCCGCGTTGCGCAATTACATCGGCTACTGCCGGCTCGTCAAACGGTCGCAGCCCGCCATCTCGTGAAGGCAGAAACAGCGTGAAACGTCGATCACGATAGAACAGCAGGAGCTCTGCCGGATCGGCTCCGAGCCTTCGCAGCGCGTCGGGGTCATATTCGAAGCCGACTGAAAGAGAAGGATTCCTCGCGAGTACCTGCTCCATTCCGCGGCTCACCTCGAGCTCGTACCCCTGAACGTCGATCTTGACGAAAGCAACATTCTCAACGCGCCGCTCGGTAGTGAACGCGTCGAGCGTCACCATAGGGACTGTGACGAGGCTTTCCGGTGACAAATCACGCACGGATTGCGTCACGATCCTGTGATCGCCGGGATGGTCCGGATTCCGCCAAAGGTTCGCGCTGCCGTTCACGCACCCGACAGCGGAATGCACTGGAATCACACGTTTCTCCAGAGACCGGCGTCTGATGTTTCCCACGAGGTGTTCGTAATTGCGCGCCTCCGGCTCGATTGCGTACACGCATTGACCAGCACTGATTGCGGACGCGAATACGCTGCATGTGTATCCAATGTGCGCCCCGACGTCGATTACATCGCCTCCCGCGAACAATTCCGGATGTTCCTGCGTCAGACGGTAGTAGGGGTCTTCCACGTAGCGTTTGTAGAGAAAGAAGGCGCTCGTGTACAGACGTGCAGCGACCGGCTTTTGTAGCAGATCGCTACCGCCAGCCATCGCATACAAGGCGGGTAGGATTTGTGTCAGGCGCATTGTCAAACTCCCTGCGCAGGAATGTGGCCGAGCTTTACCCGGAATAGCCCATGGATCACCATGCGCAATAGAACCAGGCCGTGCCGGAACCGGCTGATGTTCGTCGTCCCATAGGTGCGGGCGCGATAGCGAATGGGTACATCGATGATGCCGAGCCCCAGAATCGCGGCCGGAAAAAGGAGTTCAAAATCTCCGAATGGGTCGAAATCGCCGAAATGTTTGCGCCAGCGGATCATCCGCTCATAGTCGTGTCGTGCGAGAAGTTTGGTGCCGCAAAGCGAATCACCGAGGCGGACGCCCAGCACCCAGCTCAGAGCTTTCGCAAAGAAGACGTTTCCGAGACGATTGAGGAAGCGCATCGCCTCGCCTTCCATCGGATACACGATGCGGTTTCCGTTCACAAAATCGGCCAGGCCACATTTGTAGGCGCTGACAAAACGCGGGAGCAATTCAGGCGGCATGGTCAGATCGGCATCGAGAATCGTGAGCAATTCGCCGCGCGCATGCGAGAACCCGAGGCGTACGGCGTCAGCTTTGCCCTTCCCCGTCTGTTGCAAAGCAACGATTCGCCACCTGTGCCCGAAGCGTGAAACTGCCCGAGCAATCTCCTCGGATGTTCCATCAGTCGAGTGTCCTTCAACGAAGATGATCTCGGTTTCACACCCAAGGTCGGGCATCCTCTCCAGGGCCGGAAAAATATTTCCCTTCTCGTTCCGCGCCGGAATCACGACCGAGATACTCGAGGGTGACTCAGCGCCGCTTCCCGTCGGCCGCAGGACGACAACCATCGCAAGCGCAGAGAGCCGCGCCAGAGGAAGTGCAGGTGCGATGCGATTCCAGAGAGATCCGAGTCCGAACAATGAGCGCGGGCAGTAGCCGATTGGCCTGGTCCGAACGCGTTCAAACCCTGCGAGCCGGCTGATGGAGTCAATGTCGGTCAGGGTGATGAATGTCGTGGGTGGATCACCGTCTTTTAGATGGAGCCTGGTAGCCAGCCGGTAGAGCCAGTCCAAGTACGGGTTGAACAGAACGATGACGACTCTCGCGGTCCGCGACATACGCTGCCGCAGGTGCCGAAGTTCGGCTTCGATATCGTAGGCGTAATTGAAGTTTCCGTTGATGAGGACGGCTGTACGGCGCTCTCGTTCTGCGCTCAAATCAGGCAGATCGCCATCGGCGACCAAGCTCTTATCGGGGCAATCGATCGCTTTCAGAAGAAAGCCCGAGTCTGCTTTGACCGGCCGCCATTGAATGAGCCGGTCGCAGTAGCGCACGATGGACGAGATTTCAGCCGCGATGAGACCGTGGAAGTACTGCTTCCAGCGAGGCAACAATTGTGTACTTGCCATTGCAGAGGAGTGTAGCTCTATCGTAGCAGTGGATGTCCCGCGTTGTGGGGAAGCGAAGGTGGACGAGGCCGGACAAAAAGAAAAGGCCCGCGGGTATTGCCCGCGGGCCTTCATATTATCCCGGCGACGTCCTACTTTCCCACGCAGTTGCCCGCGCAGTATCATCGGCGATGCGGAGCTTAACTGCCGTGTTCGGAATGGGAACGGGTGTGTCCTCCGCTCTATGATCACCGGAAACTTGGGATCTGAGTCAGTACTACATTGAATACGGGTTGCAGCGGAAGATTAGACACACGCTGCAGACAACATCAAATCAAGGCATTTATGGTCAAGTCAAACGACCGATTAGTACTGGTCAGCTAAAGGCATCGCTGCCCTTACACATCCAGCCTATCAACGTGGTCATCTACCACGGGTCTTCAGGGAGAACTCATCTTGTGGTTGGCTTCTCGCTTATATGCTTTCAGCGATTATCCTTTCCCGACTTAGCTACCCAGCGGTGCCCTTGGCAGGACAACTGGTACACTAGAGGTCGGTGCTTCCCGGTCCTCTCGTACTAAGGAAACCTCCACTCAATTCTCCTCCGCCCACAACAGATAGGGACCGAACTGTCTCGCGACGTTCTAAACCCAGCTCACGTACCGCTTTAATCGGCGAACAGCCGAACCCTTGGGACCTGCTCCAGCCCCAGGATGCGATGAGCCGACATCGAGGTGCCAAACCCTGACGTCGATGTGAACTCTTGGTCAGGATCAGCCTGTTATCCCCGGCG
>JAJPHC010000033.1 GCA_021325515.1 Acidobacteriota bacterium | reverse complement strand
CGCGACGAACGAGATGAGCGCGAGCCCTCCGCACGCGAGCCAAACACTTCGTGGGATCGAGGCGACAGGCATCTATGATCTACCCTTCAAAGCTCGCGTCGTCCGCCCAACGGCCTCCAGCTCAGCGGCTTCGACCCGCCACGGGAAGCGTGAAGCCAAGGATACCAGCGAGCGGGTCGAAGTCCGCTGCAGCTGAAAGTTGGGCGTCGTTGATGGCGATGTCAGAACGAATGCAGGATGGTGAAGTCTTCAAGCTCTTCCCAGAGATCACCTACGTGTACCTCGATCCTCGAGGTGAGATTGGTGAAATGGTCGTTGCTCACATGGGCGAGGAACCTTCCCCAGGTTTCTGTGATGTTTGACTGCGGAGCCTTCTCAAGGATGTCCGCCAGTTCCGAAAGCGACTCCCCAATGCCATGGACGCAGACCCTAGAAACTGCAGCCGCGGTCCTTCGCAGTTCTGACCAAGAGGCACGATCTACGGGGGAGAGGTTGTAGAGGAGACCGGAGATGCCGCCGTTCTCGGTTTCGATCAAAAGCACGTTCGTGAGCAGAATGGCCCGTTCATCTTCGCTAAGGGATTTCGACGATGGGTCGCCACTTCTTGCGATGAGTTGGTTCCAGACCTCGACCGGCTCCACCATAGTCTTCAGACGCCCAACGTCCCTTGGCTCAGCGGCTTCGTTCCGCCGGCAGAGACTTGCAGGATAGTATAGCCGGCGAGCGGGACGAAGTCCGCTGCAGCCATGAGTTAGGCGCGTGCCACTTGCCGGTTGATTTCTTGGTAGCCCTGTGGGGTCTGAGGTCTTGCGACCTTGGTACCGCACACGAAAATCTTTGCGGTTCAAGGGACTTCGGCCCGCGCTAGTTGTACTCGTTCCGGATGCGATCACCGAAAAGGACTGAGCGTTTTCTGACAGCACGAACGATGAGAATGCACACGCCAAGAACGATCAGCGCGACACCATAGCCCCACCCGAACATTCCCCACCAGGCAAGCTGCCATGGAGCGGCCTCACCGGGATGCGGGCCGGCCTTGGCGTTGGCAACAGCGCCGACGATCACCCAAAAAGCGCCGAGGAAGGTGATCACCGATCCAAGGCGCAAATAGAGTCGGAGTGCTGGATGTCGGTCGGGGTATTTCATGGTCGAGACGCCTAACGTTGTTGGCACTCAGCGGTGCCGTGCCTCACACGACAGCATACCTGAAGGTGACGCTCGAACGGAAAGCGGCGACGAACGGCACGGCATCCGCTGCAGTGCCGAGTTAGGCGCCCGCCACTTGCCGATTGAATTCTTGGGACTCCCAGCCATTTGAAGTGATCTTGGTACGGTGCTTCGAAGCAGTCCGAACTGTCACACCCACGAAATTACGGCGACCATATACCAGAACGCACCGACCAAAGCGGAAGCGATGAGCGCCGATGCGCGAAGCCTTCCTTTGGCGAACCATGAGCCGGCGAAGGCGACGGCCGAGATGACGATCAGTACCTGCACAAAGATGTCGAAGAACCGACGCGACCCGTACGGCCAACCGAACACCGCCCACCCGTAGTGATATGCCTGCGCCGCCGCGGCCCCACTGATGAGAACCAGCGAGAATCTGGTCACGAGCCGTCGCGCCAAACCTAGGTCAGTGGCTGATGAGATGGAGGCCCAAGCCACGATGAGGCACGTGATCTCGAGAAGAAACAACCCTATTACTGCGACGTACATTCAGGCGCCTAACGGAGCTGCGCTTCAGCGGCGTGGCCCGCGACGCGAAATGGTAACGCACTTGCGACGCGGCAACGCAGCGGGCCACGTCCGCTGCAAGCGCGAGTTGGGCGGCGAACACTGGTTACTTGATCTCAACGTCGCAGTTTCGCGAAGCGGCCGTTTCCAGTGCTGCCTTGATCACTTCAAAGAGATCTTTGCCGTCGGAAGTGACGAAATTCTCTGCAAGAGTGGTGATGTAGCCGGCGCGCTGCTTACCCCAAGGTGGCCCTTTCGTTCGGTCTTCGTAATCCCAAACCAGCGCATCCGGTTGAAGGCGCGCGAACTCCTGGCGTATGGATCGAAGCTCCGCGAGCGCAACGGGAATTGCATCAGCGGGGAGCCGGCCGGGAAACAGCCCCTTCATGATGGCAGGGAAACGAGATCCCCACCGGTCATTCTCCAAGCGAGCGGAAACGGTGGAAAAGAACGAGTTGAAGAACGAACCCGCGCCAACTTCAAACGATTCTGGGCCAGCGTGAAGCGATACCGTCATGACCAGTTGTACCTTCGTGCCGTTATCGCAGGGTTTCTTTAGCCGCCCAACGTTTTTCGGCTCAGCGGCTTCGACCCGCCGCGAAGAACGTGCAGGATAGCATGGCCGGCGAGCGGGTCGAAGTCCGCTGCAGCCGAGAGTTAGACGCCGGCCACTTGCCGGTTGATCTCCTGGCGTGTTTTGCCGATGAGTCGGTCGCGCCCCACACGATTCGCTGGCAACAAGCGGTCGACCACTGCTTCCCGACCGCGGTGATTCAGACGAATCGCCGAACGAGAGTTGCGATTGCGATGGCGATGACGGTTACCAAGAACGCAATGAAGCCCGGCCAGAGCAGTGCGCGTTCGAGCGCGGTTCGCTCGTGCCAATAGACGTCGAGCAGACGGCGCTCACGAAAGGCCTTCGCCGATCCATGCTCGCGAATCTGGACCATGGAGCCGGCGACGACCGTGACCGCGAAAGCCACGAACATGAATGCGAGCCAGATTCTTAACATTAGGCGTCTAACTGGGTCCTAAGCTGATTACACGTACCACTCCAAACCGGAAACGCGGAATCATGGTCCTTCCCGGCCAACCAGCTCTTGGGGTTGATTTTACTCCTTCGCGCAGCCCGCATCGTTGTCGGCCTAGTTCGGGACTGGTGTGCGATAGGCTGTTTTTGGGCAGCCTATTTCGGCTGCGATAGGCTGACTTCCTGAGCCCATCAATTCTCCACGCGCGCTCTACACATAGCAGTACACCATCGTCGTAGCCGCCTCCAGCAGGTGGGCGGCGATCGAATGGTGTTGCGTGTGGCGCTCTGTGCGGAGCACCGGTTGCCTATCCGTGGCTAACGCGCCGTTGCACTCACCTGAACCGCGCTCAGCCGGCTCTCGATCACGTTCCAATCGACGTTGGCCATGAATGCCTCGATGTATTTCGGGCGATCCGATGGCTTGTAGTCGAGGAGGAACGCGTGTTCCCACACATCCATCACCAGCAGCGGGATGAAGCCGGCGACGTTGCCGGTCTCATGCAGCGTGATCCAGTGATTCGAGACGAGGCCGTTGGCGGGATCGAGGTAGCAGATCGCCCAGCCGACGCCGCGCATCTTTCCCACACTGACGAAATCCGCCTTCCAGATCTCGTAGGAAGGGAAGCTCCGCGAAACCGCCTGCATGAACTCCGACCGGCGATCCGGATCTCCTCCGCCACCATTGCGCAGGTTGCCGAAGTAGTACTCGTGCAGAACCATCCCGTTGTACTCGAAGCCCAGACGGCGCGTCAGCTCCGAATACGCAGGCATCTCTTCCTGATCGACTTTTCCGTCGGAGAGGATCGCCGCAATCCGCTCCGTCAGCGTGTTCGTGTTCGTGACATAGCCTTCATAGAGCTTGAAGTGCATCTCCAGCGTCTTGTCGGAGATGCCGGTGAGCCCGCTGAGATTGAACTGTTTCGCTTTGTAGGTCTTCATTTCCATGCGCGTTCGTAATGCATGACGCGCACCGGCGAAGTGAGCGCCGGCACATGTCTCACTGCGCGCAGCGAAACGTGGCGTAGAGATAGGGATAGGTGCCGCGGAACCAGTTGCGAAAACTGCGGCGAATCAACTCCGGCGACGTCGCAGGTGACGCCCCTTTCAGAACGTAGTGCTCGCCATCGAAGAAATCGGTCGAGTAGACCGGATACGAGGCCATCGGTTGGAATCCCGGAAAGCCGGCGAACGGCGTCGAGGTCCATTCCCAGCCGTTCCCGGCGAGGTCGTGAACACCAAACGCACTGGCGCCTGCAGGATACGAACCGACCGGAACAGGATCCCAGTTCGCGAATCCGAAATTGCCGCGCGACGGATCTGCGGGCTCGTCTCCCCACGGGAACTGCCGCTCGTCGCCCGACGGAGTCCCGAACGCCGCGCGGTGATACTCGGCCTCCGTCATCACGCGCGCATTGCGCCAGCGAGCATAAGCCTGCGCCTCGGCGAGCGTGACGTACACCGGACAATCTTCAGGCAGCGGCGCCAGCGCAAACATGCCGCGCCAGAACCAGCCGCGCTCATTGCGAAGCCAGAAGTTCGGATGCGAGATGTCGTTGCCGGTGATCCAGTTCCACCCTGCGTCGCTCCACAACGAACGCTCGCGATAGCCTCCCGCGTCGACGAACTGCAGGAACTCGCCATTGGTTACGTTGTGGCGATCGACGTGAAACTCGGGAACCTCGACGCGGAGAGATGGAAACTCGTTGTCCCAGCCGAACACGCCGTCTTCGCCGCCGAGGGTCGCGATCCCGGCAGGAATTAGAACCATGCCGCTCTCGCGCGCCGTGACGGGTGCCGGCTGCGCGGCGGCGAGCGCCGGCTGCTTCACCTTCTTCGAGTACGGAAGATTGTGAAACATGTACAGCAGCGTTTCCTGATGCATCTGTTCGTGCTCGAGGATCGCGATCGCAGCTTCGGCACCGCGCAGTTGCGGAACGGAATCGTTTTCGATTTCCGCATAGCCGAGGGTGTCTTCGATCATCGCATCGGCCTGCATCCCGTAGCGGAGGACGTCGTTCCGTTTCGGCCAGACATCGGTGGGATTCTTCACGGCGTCGGCGCTGTCGGGATCGATGCCGCGCGCGAAGAGCACTTCGTAGTGCTCGTCGATTCCCCCCTGCTGCATCGCGAGCTTGATGAGGGTATTCACCGCAAACGCGGGGAGATGGCCTTCGTAAAAAACGATCGGATTGCGCAGATCGATCGGCCGTTCGTAATACGCGCTTTCGACCGGAATCGAAAAGATCGCCTTCGAAAGCTTGCGGCCTGCTCGATACCAGCGGACGAGGTCTTCGCGCGTGATGCCGCGCGGAAATGCCGCGTGTCTCACGCCGGAATTCTATCCCGCGAATGCCGGCTCGCCGATCGGGACTTCAATCACGCGGAACGGCGGACGATCGGGGAACAGGGATGCCAGCACCGGCATCGCCACGTTGTACACGGGCGCATTCGCCTTCGTCCGGCCTTCCGGCGAGCCGCGATGCGCATGTCCGTGAAACACCGCGGTGACGCGATAGCGGTCCAGCGGCTCTTCGAGACGCGAGGATCCGAGGAACGCGACGATCTCCAGCGGCTCGCCTTCGACGGTGGCCTGAATCGGCGAGTAGTGCAGCACGCCGATCTTTTGCGGCGTCCGCAGCCTTGCCAGCGCGGCTTCGAGCTTGAGCGATTCTTCGATCGCCTCGTGCACGAAGCTCTTGATCATCTTCTCGCCCCACGCGCCGAGCGCGCGGCGGCCGAAGCCTCCGCCGAATCCCTTCACTCCCGCGAAACCGACGCCGTGCAGCTCGTAGGAGTCGCCGTCGAGCATCGTCACTCCTGCATCCGTGAGGATGCGGACGATCTCCGCTTCGCTGTCCGATTCGTAGTCGTGATTCCCGAGCACGCCGATTGCCGGGATCCGCAGCGAGGTCGTGATCTCCTTCGCGAGCACCTTCGCTTCCTCGACCGAGCCGTAGTCGGTGAGGTCGCCGCACAGCAGCATCACATCCGCCGCTTCCGTCGCGCTCGCGAAGAGATTCTGAAACGCCCCCTGCGAGGTCTTCTTCACATGAATGTCCGCAACGGCGGCGATGCGCAGAGTCGTTCGTTCGTTGGTCATTTCGGGCTTCCGTCCTGGGCGATCCCCGCGGTCCAGTGAGCGATCTCCTCTTCCGACATGTTGCCGATCGGGCTCAGCCGGCCGTCGAGATAACCCCATTCATCGACGTCCATCAGATATTGCTGACGTGAAATGATCGTGCCGAAACAGACGCGCTCTTCCGCGTCGCCCTTCGCCGTCTCCGCGCGCAGGCGCGCGCCGAGCTCATCGAGCACCGCTGCCGGTATGCGCGACCGTTCGGATGGATAGACGTAGCCGAACAGAACGACGTGCGCGAAGAGCGCGCGCCAGTGACGGCCGAAGCGATCGATGAGGCGCCGCCAGTCGAGCTGCGGACCGAGCGCGCGCATCACGTGCAGCACATCGGCGCCGTCGAAGCGCTCGCGCTCCATGATCAGTCCCTTCGACCAGATCATCTCTTCCGGAGGAATCAGTTTCACCGGTACGCCGAAGACGGTCTCTTCGACCGCGTATTGGAACCAGAGGTCGTCGACTCGCGCGACGCCGTTGCCGGCGCTGAAGATGAGATCGACGAAATCGTCGCCGTGAAATGCTTTTCCCAGCCAGTGGGAAAACGTCAGCTCCGCGTCGTAGCCGCTTGCGCGAAAGGCGTCCGCGGCCTTCTCGAAATCGCCGCTGCGAATGAAGACGTCGAAGTCCTTCGTGTGCCGCTCGATTCCGGTGTAGCGCGCGAACGCATACGCGCCGCCGACAAGCGCAGGGACATCCGCATCCGCGAGGATCTTCAAGGCGTGGCGATAGAAGCGAATGGTGGCTTCCGAGAGTTCTTCAGTCACGGATGAGTCAGACTGCAGCTTTTATGCGCAGTCGCCCAGGACAAGCTAGGAGCTCGTTCTGCGCCCTTCGGCCCACGGCATCGTGAACCAGATTGCCGCGTCGGGCCTCTTCGCCCATCCGTCGTACTCGCGCAGAACCGCATCGAACGCCTTCTCTTCGTAGAGTCCCATCGAGAGAATCGTTTCGCGCGCGCTGCGGACGACGCCGATCATGTTCGCGGCGAGCGTTGGAAAGATGTCCATGCCTGCGCAGCCGCCGAAGAAGATCACGGTGCAGCGCACAGGTTGAGCGCCGGCGTCGTGCAGCAGTTGGACGAGCCTGCGGCCGGTGAAGGGATCGTTGCCGATCCGGTCATACGTGCGCATGTAGGCGCGCCACAGTTCCGCGATGCCGGGCGGCTCGGGCCAGAGGCGCAGCACATCGTGATCATCATCGGCAAGCACGATGCGGCCGCCGGGGCGAACCGCGCGGACCATGCTCTTCACGACGCGCAGCGGATCCGGGACGTGCTCGAGCACGAAGCGGGCGTGGGCGACGTCGTACGTCCCCCATTCGAGTTCAGCGTTGAGCACGTCGCCCTGGCGAAACTCGACGAGATCGGCTTCATCGTCATCGGCCGCGAGTCTGCGTGCGAGCGCGAGCTGTTCCTCGCTGCGCTCGATGCCGACGACGTGTCCGCGAGGAACGGCTCTGGCCATGGCACGCGAGAACTGCCCGAGGCCGGAACCGAAATCGACGATGCGCTCGCCGCCGCGCAAGGCGAGCTCGCGCAGCGAAGCGGGATTGAGCAGCACATCGTTCAGCAGCGACAGCCGGTGCTGTTCTTCGGGCGCGGTGCCATGGATGTACGTCGATTCGGTCATTCGCTCAACTCCTCGAGTGGATATCCGGCGTCGACCCAGGCGTCGAATCCGCCGGCGAGCGGCCGCACCTTCATGTATCCCCGATCCATCAGCATGCGCGCCACACGGGCGGCTGAGGCCTCGTTGGGTCACGTGCAGTAGAGGATGATCGGCGAGCCGACAGGAATCGCCGCGAGTTGCTGCGCCACTTCTTCCGGTGTCGCGGCGACGATCGCGGTGGGAATTCTCCGGAGATCATGCTTGCGCGCTGCGCGCGTGCGGACATCCATCACGACCGGCGACTCTCCGCGGTCGAACATGTCCTTCACCTCGGCCACGCTGATGCGCGCGACGCGCAGTTGTCTGTAGAAGTGGAGGCGCTGATACCACTTGACGAGCACGATCAGCGCGGCGATTGATACGACGATCGTAACCGACCACCAGCCGAGATCCTCGAACCGCTGCAGAAGCCTTCCGATCTGATGATGGAACGCGCGGCCGGCGGCAACGGCGGAGCCGGCCCACAGAAACGCGCCGATCGAGTCGTAGACGAGAAACTCGAGCGTGCTCGCCTTCGTCGCTCCGGCGAGCGGCGGCGCGACGGTCGAGAATCCGGGGACGAACTTCGCAAACAGCAGCGACTTCATCCCCCACTTCTCGAAATTCGCCTCGGTCTCGCGCACGCAGGTGTCGGGCGACAGCGAGATTTTGCAGAGCGTGCGAAGGATGCGGTATCCGTAGCGGCGGCCGAGGAGGAACCAGATCCAGTCGGCCGTCAGCGAGGCGATGAGCGCGGCGGTGAGGACGTGCGTCGACGACAAGCGTCCGTCGCGCGCGAGCGCACCGGCGACGACGAGCGTAGGCACCGCGGGAATCGGCGCGCCGATCTGCTCGAGAAAGACATTCGCGAAGACGAGAGGAATGCCGTAGTGAAGAATGAGCTCGATCAGCCGGTGCATGCGTCGGCGATCATCGTACTTGATCGATGACGATCGGCGCGCTGGTCGTGGTCAGCCTGATCGAAGGTGTCGCGCTGCCGATGCGGACGAGCTTGTGATTCGCGCTGTAGTTTTCGGCGCGGCAGATGCGGCAGAAGATCTCGCCTGCATCCGCGATGCGCGCTTCGACCGAGGAGCTCTGATCCTGTCCCAGCTTGAGCGAGATCGGACCGTTGATGGTCGACGCGTCGATCTGGCCCGAAGTCTTCTCGATCGAGATGCCGCCATTCTTCGCACGCGCCGTGATGTGGCCGTTCATGTTGCGGATCGCGATCCCGCCGTTCGCCGACGTGACCTCGAGCCCCGCGCCGCGCGGCACGCGCAGAATCATGTGTACCCACCAGGCCTGGCTCTCGTCGATCGATGGGCCGCTCGCGCTGACCTCACCGTTGCGCGAGGAGATGTTGATCGCGCCGAGGGTGCGCTGCGTCTGCTGCTGCGTGAATCCGACCGCTTCCTTGCACACCGTGAGGCGCGCCGTCGGCTTGTCCCAGCCCCGCACGAGGATTCCACCCTGTTCGCTGCTGTGAATCTTCAGCACGTCGATGCCCTGCAGCGCAATGTCCTGCTGCTCCTGCGAGCGCGACGCCGCGGGAAACGAGGTCGTGTTGCGCGTGTGAAAGTGATCGCAATCGTCGGCGAGCAGGCTGGAGAAATCCTGAGACGTGACGATGAGCGAACGGCTCGCGGGGGGCGCAGGAGCCGGCGCGCCGGTGGTGACGGAGGCGCTCGTCGTCGATGTCGCGACCGGAGGCGCCGCATGCGCGCTCACGGACGCGATCGCGAAGAGCATTCCGATCGCACCACGTCTCATAGTTGTCCCGTCTAATGACGTTACGAAGCAGCGAAGGTTAGGTTTCGGTGCGGTACCAGTGTACGACAGGGAGGGGTGCCCCGCGAGACGCCCGGGCTCCTGGCTAACCGCAGATGCTCGCAAGAGTCTAAGGTAACGACATGGAGATGACCGACGTCGCAGCCGTCAGCCGCGCGCGGGACGGCGACGCCGATGCTTTCCGGCTGCTCGTCGAGCGTCACAGCCGGGCCATCTTCCGTGTCGCATGGCGCATGACGGGAAATGAGCACGATGCAGACGATGTGGTGCAGGAGACATTTCTCCGCGCCTATCGGCAGATCGATGGATTCGAGGAGCGGGCGAACTTCTCCACGTGGCTGCACCGCATCGCGGTGAACTGCTCGCTGGATCTGCTCCGCTCGCGGCAGCGTCACGAACGGCAGTACACGAACGGTCTCGATTCGATCGACGCGACGTCGGACGCACCGGAGCCCGATCGCGTCGTCCTGAGCGCCGAGTTGCAGCAACAGGTCACCGCCGCCATGAAGCTTCTGAGCGACAACGAGCGGACGGCGTTCGTCCTTCGCCATTTCGAAGGAATGCCGGTCGAGGAGATCGGAAAAACGCTCGGCATCCAGGTCAATGCAGCCAAGCACACGATTTTCCGCGCAGTCCGAAAGCTGCGCGATTCCCTGGAACCACTGGTGAGGCCCACTCAATGCAACACCTGAACGACGAAGAGCTCGTAGCTCATCACTATGGCGATGCTGACGCGGCGGAGCATCTGCACGCCTGCGCCGAATGCGCCGCGCGGCTGACGACGTTGCGGCAAGTGCTGGCACTCGTCGACGCGGCGGAAGTGCCCGTGCGCGGCGCGGAGTATCCGGAGCAGATGTGGAATCGCCTGCGCTGGCGCCTGGAGCGGCGCGAGCGGAAAACGCGGCGGTGGCTGCTCGCGATCGCGGCGGCGCTGGCGATGGTGCTCGCCGGCGGCGAGCTGCTGAGAAACCGGCGTGCGCCGGCCGGCACCCGGCAGCCCCTCGCGGCCGCAACCGCAACCGCACCCGATCAGGGATCGAACGTTCTCGCGAATGCCGTCGGCGATCATCTCGACGACGCGGAGCGCGTGCTCACGGAGATCGCGAATGCGGACCCGGCGCGGGATCTGGACGTCAGCAGCGAACAGTCACGCGCGGAAGATCTCGTGACCTCGAACCGCATCTACCGGCAGACCGCGATGCGGCGCGGCGATGCGCGCATCGCAAGCGTGCTCTCCGACATCGAGCCGGTGCTCATCGAGCTTTCGCATGCCGGCAAGCTTTCGTCCGGCGAGCTCGCCGAGCTGCAGAAGCGGATCGAGTCGCGCAATCTCCTGTTCAAGCTCCGTGTGCTGAACTCCCGAACAGAGCGGCCCAATCACAATCTGCTCGCCGCGAATCGAATGCATTCTCTATGAGGAACCCCATCATGATCCCGTTTCGCAGTGCCGCCGTGCTTCTCATCGCCCTGCCGCTGTTCGGCAACGTGTTGTCGTGGACCGATCCTGAGATCGACATCGCGTCCGAGCGCGCGCATGAACGAAAAGCTGCGCGCGAAGAGTCGTTGTACTCGCGCGCGAACGATGCCGTCGATGAACACGACTGGCAGACGGCAGCAGCGCTTTACCGCCGCGTGGCCGACGCCGGACTCGAGCACGCCGACGCGGCGCTCTACTGGCTCGCCTACTCCTGCAACCGCCGCGGCCTGCGCAGCGACGCGCTCGCAGCCATCGAAGAGCTGAAACAGAAGTATCCGAAGAGCAAATGGAAGGAAGACGCCGCGGCGCTCGAAGTCGAGATCCGGCAGGCGGCCGGCCACTCGTACACCTACACCTACACGGCATCGAATGATGCCTCCACGCAGATCATCGCGCTCAGCGGCCTCATGGAAGTCGATCCCGAGCAGGCCGTGAGAATCGGCGATCAGATTCTCCGCAGCAATGACGGGACGAAGGTGAAGGACAAAGTGCTCTTCGTCTTCAGCCAGTCGGGCGACCCGCGCGCCATCTCCATCGTCGCCAAGGCTGCCAGGGATGCGAAGAGCCCAGAGCTGCAGCGCCGTGCGGTGCGCTATCTCTCCTTCGTCGGCGGCGATGAATCGAAGAAGGCCCTGGCCGACGTCTACTCGTCGACGAAAGATGTCGTCGTCCGCCACGCTGTGATGAAAGCGTTCATGACCGCGGGCGATCGCGAGCAGTTGCTCCTCCTCGCGCGTACGGAACCGGACGTCGAGCTTCGTGGCGATGCCGTCATCAACCTCGCCGCACTCGGTGCGCGTGCGGAGCTGGCGAGCCTCTACGCGAAAGAGACCGCGACGGAGATCCGCAAGAGGATCATCGAAGGTCTCTTCATCGGCGGAAACATCGACAAATTGATGGAGATCGCAAAGAGCGAGAAGAATCCCGAGCTTCGCGCCACCGCAATCCGCAACGTCGGATTTTCCGGCGCGAGCTCCGCGACCATCGCATCGTTCTACGACGCCGGCGTCGATGCGTCGGTCCGGCGTGCCGTCGTCGACGCGCTCTGCGTCACAGGCGCGACGGCGGAGTTGAAGGCGATCGCCGCGAAGGAGAAGGATCCCGCGATGCGGGCCCAGATCAACGAGCGTCTAAAACGTCTGAGCGAATAGCCAGCAGAGCAGGAAGACGACGGGTGCGTGGAACATCAGTTGGAGTACGGAGTAACCGGCGAGGTCGCGCGCCCGCACGTTGAGAATGCCCATGAGCGGCAGCATCCAGAACGGGTTGATCAGATTCGGCAGCGCCTCGGCCGCGTTGTAGATCTGCACGGTCCAGCCGAGATGCTCACCCCAACTTTTCGCTGCAGCCATGACGTAGGGCGCCTCGACGACCCACTTGCCGCCTCCTGAGGGAACGAACATGCCGAGGATGGCGGAGTAAGCCGCGACGACGAGCGGGAAGGTGGACTTCGTCGTGATCGCGACGAAGAGAGCGGCGAGGCGCTCGGCAATCGGCGTCTTCGAGATCATGCCGAAGATTCCGCCGTAGAACGGGAACTGGATCAGCACGCCCGCGGTGGCCGGGACGGACTTCGCAACCGCGCGGAGAAACGAGCGCGGCCGCCAGTGCAGCAGCAGGCCGGCGGCGATGAACGCGAAGTTGAAGTTGTTGAGGTCGAGTGCGGCGAGACCTCCCTTCGCGCGGAATGTCGAGACGAGATACCAGATCATCAGCGCCGCGACGAGAACGCTGAGAACAGGACTCCGTTCGAAGCGCTCGCCGGGTGTCTGCGCCTGCTCGACCGTCGCGAGCTCCATCGGCTCGAAGACGACGCCCATCTCCGACGCGGTGCGCGCGTCCGCGCCATCGGGGGCCGAGAACCATGCGATCGCGACGGAGATCGTCACCAGCACGAGCGCCATCGCGATGTTCTGCCACGTGAAGAGTGTCTGCGTCAGCGGGATCACACCGGTGACCGGCAGGAGGGCCGGAGGGATCGAGGTCTTCGTCGCCTGCAGCAATGCGGCGGAAGAAGAGAGGCCGAGTGCCCAGACGCTGCCGAGGCCGAGGTAGGCGGCGGCGCCGATGGCGCGATAGTCGACGCGCTCGATGCGGCGAACGACTTCCCGCACGAGCAGTCCGGTGAAGATCAGCGAGAGTCCCCACGAAATGAGAGAGGAGAGCATCGCGAATGCGGCGACGAACGCGACCGCGCCGCGCGGTGTCTTCGGAATCGACGCCAGCATTCGCGTGAGGCGCGCCACCGGAGGAGAGGACGCGACGACGAACCCCCCGACGATGACGAGCGCCATCTGCATCGTGAAGTTGACGAGCGACCAGAAGCCATTGCCGAACTCGATCGCAAGCGTCGCCGGCGCGACTCCGCTCGAGAGTCCGCCGATGAAGACGAAGAGAATCGCCGCGAGCGCGAAGACGAACGCATCAGGAAACCAACGCTCGCAGAAATCTGCGCTGCGCATGCCGAAGCGCGCGAGAAAGTTGGATTGCATGAGCGGATTATGGGACGGAGCGGGCGAGTCCCGCTCAATTCCCTTCCCGGAATGCCTGTTGCACTTTCCCCATCGCTGGAGGAGCGAATGCCTTCAGCGGAAGCAGCGGCGAATCGAACCATCGGCCGTACCCATTGGGCGATCGCCGAGGGGTACATCCCGGAGTCGAGCAACGACCCGGCGCCGGAGATGACCAGTCACGAGACCGCCTGCATCCTCAACGCAGGCGATCTCGATGCGCACGTCGACATCGTCGTCTACTTCAGCGATCGCGAGCCGGCGGGGCCATATCGCATCACAGTGCCCGCGCGGAGAACGAGACACATTCGCTTCAACGATCTGCGCGATCCGGAACCGATCCCGCGCGGTACCGACTACGCGTCCGTCATCACGTCGGACGTTCCTGTCGTCGTTCAACACACGCGTCTCGACTCACGGCAGTCCGAGAACGCGCTTCTATCGACCATCGCCTTCCCGGAGTGAGGATTCATGGGGCAGAGCACGAGTGAGTTTCTTCTGGAGCGCCTGAAGGAGTGGGGCGTTCGCCGCATCTACGGCTATCCCGGCGACGGGATCAACGGGATCATGGGAGCCTTCGAACGAGTCGAAGGACTTCAGTTCATTCAGGTCCGCCACGAGGAGATGGCGGCGTTCATGGCGTGCGCGCACGCGAAATACACCGGCGAGGTCGGCGTCTGTCTCGCGACGTCCGGGCCCGGCGCCATTCATCTGCTGAATGGTCTGTACGACGCGAAGCTCGACCATCAGCCGGTCGTGGCGATCGTCGGGCAGTCGTCGCGTCTTGCGATCGGCGGCGCGTATCAGCAGGAAGTCGATCTCCAGTCGCTCTTCAAGGATGTGGCGTCGGAGTTCGTGAGCACGGCCATGGCGCCGGCGCAGGTGCGGCACCTCGTCGATCGCGCCGTGCGTGTCGCGCTGGCGGAGCGAACGGTCACCTGCATCGTCTTTCCGCACGATCTGCAGGAAGAGGAGATGGCGCAGCCGCCGCGCGCGCATTCGACGATCCATTCGGGCACAGGGTGGACATCGCCGCGCGTGATTCCGCGCGATGAGGATCTCCGCCGCGCAGCGGATTTGCTGAACGCGTGCGCGAAGCCCGCTGTGCTCGTCGGAGCCGGCGCGATGCGCGCCACGGACGAGATCATCGAAGTCGCCGGCATCCTCGGCACCTGCATCGCGAAAGCGCTCCTCGGAAAATCGGCGGTGCCGGACGACCTGCCGTTCGTCACAGGCTCGATCGGCCTGCTCGGCACGAAGCCGAGCGACGTGATGATGAACGAATGCGATGCGCTGCTGATGATCGGCTCGAACTTTCCCTATTCGGAGTTCCTGCCGAAAGCGGGCAAAGCGCGCGGTGTCCAGATCGACATCGACGGCCGCATGCTGTCGCTCCGCTATCCGATGGAAGTGAATCTCATCGGCGACAGCCGGGAGACGCTGCGCGCATTGATTCCGCTGCTGCAGCGCAAGACGGATCGCTCCTGGCGCGAGAAGCTCGAGAACGAGATCCGCGAGTGGTGGAAGCTGCTCGAAGCGCGTGCGATGGACGAAGCGAAGCCGATCAATCCTCAGCGCGTTTTCTGGGAGTTGTCGCCGAAGCTGCCCGACCGCTGCATTCTCTCCGCCGATTCGGGATCGGTGGCGAGCTGGTATGCGCGCGACCTCAAGTTCCGGCGCGGCATGCTCGGATCGCTGTCGGGCAATCTCGCCACGATGGGACCGGGCGTTCCCTACGTGATCGCGGCGAAGTTCGCGTTTCCCGACCGCGTCGCCATCGCGTGCGTCGGCGACGGCGCGATGCAGATGAACGGCATCAACGAGCTGATCACGATCAAGAAGTACTGGCGTGAGTGGAGCGATCCGCGGCTGATCATCGCCGTGCTGCACAACGACGACCTCAACATGGTGACGTGGGAGCAGCGCGTCATGGCCGGCGATCCGAAGTTCGACGCATCGCAGAAGTTGCCCGAGTTCGGATATGCGAAGTATGCGGAGATGCTCGGGCTGCGCGGCATTCGCGTCGATCACCCGGAGCGCATTGCCGACGCCTGGAATCAGGCGCTGAACGAGAGCCGGCCCACATTGCTCGAGTTCATCACCGATCCGGAAGTGCCGCCGCTGCCGCCGCACATCACGGCGGAGCAGGCGAAATCGTTTCTCTGGTCGCTGCTGCGCGATCCGGCGCGCGGCGCGATGATCAAACAGTCGATGAAGCAGATGCTGGATGCGATCACGAAGTGAGCGACTCGTTCCGTGTCGACGCGTACACGATTCCAACGGTCGCCAGGGAATCGGACGGAACCGCGGAGTGGGATGCGACCACGCTCGTCGCCGTGCACATCACGAGCAGCGGGCGAACGGGATTCGGCTACACGTATGCCGACGACGCGACGGCCGCGTTCATTCATCGACACTTCGCTGATCTGACGATCGATCCGATGTCGCCGGAATCGGCCTGGAGCGCGATGATCGCGAAGGTCCGCAACCTCGGGCGCCGCGGCGTGGCCGCGATGGCGATCTCCGCGGTCGACGCGGCGCTCTGGGATCTCAAGTGCAAACTGCTCGACGTCCCTCTCGTCAGTCTTCTCGGCCCGGTGCGCGCGGCCGTGCCGGTTTACAACAGCGGCGGCTTCACCTCGATGACGATGGACGAACTGCAGAGTGCATTCGCGGGTTGGGGCCGCGTAAAGATGAAAGTGGGCCGCGACTGGCGCGCCGATCGCGAACGGGTACGCGCAGTGCGCGAGGCGATCGGGCCGGATGCGGAGCTCTTCGTCGACGCCAACGGCGCCTACACGCGGAAGCTCGCGCTCTGGCAGGCCGAGGCGTTCGCGGAGGAAGGTGTCACCTGGTTCGAAGAGCCGGTGTCATCGGATGATCTGGAAGGGCTGCGATTCATTCGGGAGCGGACGCCGATCGAGATCGCCGCGGGCGAATATGGATACGAACTGCAGTATTTCGACACGATGATCGCGGCCGGCGCGGTGGATGTGCTGCAGGCCGACGCCACGCGCTGCACAGGCATCACCGGCTTCATCAAAGCCTCGGTGCTGTGCGAGTCGCGATCGATTCCGCTCTCCTCGCATTGCGCACCGTCGCTGCACGCGCATCTCGGCTGCGCCCTGCTGCCCGTGCGGCATCTCGAGTACTTCTTCGATCACGTGCGCATCGAGTCGATGCTGTTCGACGGATTCACGGAAGCGCGCAATGGCGAAGCACGGCCCGATCTGACGCGACCCGGTTTCGGAGTGGAGTTGAAAACGAAAGACGCGGAGCGACTGGCGGGACCCTAATTGCCGGGCGCGAGCTCATGCGGTGTGATCGTCTCGAGGCCCGTCAAGTGCGCAGGCATCGCTTCTCCTCGACTTCGTGAGCGAGATGAGGACCGAATACGCGATCCAATAGACGGCGAACATCCAATCGACCCACGGCGTCCTTCCAAAGAGATAGACGATGCAGGCAACGACGAAAATATAGAGGAAGGCGATGGTCAGTGCGATCGAGGTGTGCGAGCCGCGGAATCGCGCGCCGCGGCCAACGGTGACGGCAACCACGGTCACCACCAGAAGCGACCCTATGCCGATGATCGAAGCGACACGTCTCGCCAGATCGACAGGCTCGAAGAGAAAGAGTGCGACATAGGCGACTCCGACGGCCAGGAAGATCCCGCCGGCGATTCGCTCGGCGCGATCCGCGCGAAACGGCCGCATCTTCGGTAGATAGTTGCCGATTCCGATCGCGAGCGCGCCGATCGCGAGACCGAGTCCTCGTTTCACCGAATCCGGTCCGATCGTACCGAGCTTCCCGGCTGCTGCGATTGCGATGGCAGCGGCAGCGAAGAGGATGAAGATGAAGAGTGGTCTCCTGTTACTCATCGGCTCAGCGCCTCCTTCGCGCGCCGCGTTTTCGGTGCTCTGGTTTCCTGCAGCGTCCACCCGAACGCCCTGGCAAATCCGAGGAGCGCATCTTCGAGGACCGACATTTGCAGTTCATAGACGACCGACTTGCCCTGTTTTTCCGAGGTGATGAGACCGGCCTCGCGGAGCACGGCGAAATGCGCGGACATGGTCGGCTTCGACACGTCGAAGTGATCGGCAAGCTCGCCGGCGCTTTGCGGCCCCGACTTCAGGAGCTCGAGGACGCGGCGCCGGGTGGGATCCGACAGTGCTTTGAAGACCAGACTCACGCTTTGATATTTAGCCAATCGTCGAAATGAATGTCAAGTGATACTTTTTCGGACCGCTGATGCAGAAGAACGAGCGAAAGCGTTTCCCGTCGATCGAGTTTCCGCACGAGGAGCGTCCGGTGCACGCGCCGTTCGTCTATCGCGACCGCATCCAGTCGATCGAGCTCGACGCGGAGGAACTGGCCGAGCGGCTGCGGAAAGCGGTCCGCGGCGAGGTCCGTTTCGACAACGGCTCACGCGCGCTCTACGCCACCGACGCCTCGAACTACCGGCAGGTGCCGATTGGCGTCGTCGTGCCGCGCGATGAAGACGATGTGATTGCGACAGTCGCGCTGGCGCGCGAGTTCGGCGCGCCGATTCTCGCGCGCGGCGGCGGCACATCGCTGGCGGGACAGTGCTGCAACGTCGCGATCGTGCTCGACTTCTCGAAGTACATGCACAACATCCTCGAGCTCAACGCCGAGGAGAAATACGCGTGGGTACAGCCGGGAATCATTCTCGATGATCTGCGCGACGCTGCCGAGAAACACAAACTGACGTTCGGCCCGGATCCGGCGACGCACACACGCTGCACGATCGGCGGGATGATCGGCAACAACTCCTGCGGCGTCCATGCGCTGATGGCGGGCAAGACCGTCGACAACATCGAGGAGCTGGAGATCCTGACGTACGACGGCGTCCGGATGCGGGTCGGCGCCACGTCGGAAGAGGAGCTGCAGCAGATTGTTAGAGGCGGAGGCCGCCGCGGCGAGATCTACGCCGGGCTGAAGCGCATCCGCGACTGGTACGCCGACGACATCCGCGCGAAGTATCCGAAGATCCCGCGCCGCGTCTCGGGCTACAACCTCGATTCGCTGCTTCCGGAAGACGGATTCAACGTCGCGAAGGCGCTCGTCGGTAGTGAATGCACGTGCGTCATCATCCTTCGCGCGAAATGCCGGCTGGTCGATTCGCCGCCGTCACGCACGCTGGTCGTCGTCGGTTACGAGGACATCTACGCGGCCGCGGACGATGTTCCGCGCCTGCTCCAGTTTCAGCCGATCGGGCTGGAGGGCATCGACGATCGCCTCGTGAACGACATGAAGGCGAAAGGCCTGCGCATCGAGAACCTGAAGCTCCTGCCGGAAGGCAAGGGCTGGCTGCTCGTCGAATTCGGTGGCGAGTCGAAAGCCGAGTCGGATGCGAACGCGCAGAAGATGATCGACGCACTGCACGGCCCGTCGTACAAACGCTACGACGACAAGAAGCAGGAGCATCTCATCTGGGAGATCCGCGAGTCAGGGCTCGGTGCGACGGCCTTCGTTCCGGGCCGGCCCCGCACATGGGAAGGATGGGAGGACTCCGCCGTCGATCCGAAGTTTCTCGGCAACTACCTTCGCGAGTTGCGCGAGCTGCTGAACCGCTACGGCTACGTAGGCGATCTCTACGGCCACTTCGGCCAGGCGTGCGTCCACACACGCAACAACTTCGATCTGATGAGCGAAGAGGGCATCAGGAAATATCGCTCGTACATCGACGAGGCCGCGGACCTCTGCGTGAAGTACAACGGCTCGCTCTCCGGCGAGCATGGCGACGGACAATCGCGAGCCGTGCTGCTGCCGAAGATGTTCGGCGAGCGGCTCGTCGGCGCGTTCCGCGAGTTCAAGGCCTTGTGGGATCCCGACTGGAAAATGAATCCCGGCAAGGTCGTCGAGCCTTACGAGCCGACGGAGAATCTGCGGCTCGGGGCGAAGTACGAACCGTGGTCGCCGAAGACGCACTTCAAGTTTCCGGAAGACGAAGGAAGCATCGCGACGGCGATGCTGCGCTGCGTCGGCGTGGGCGCATGCCGCCGCATGGACGGAGGCACGATGTGCCCGAGCTTCATGGCGACGCGCGAGGAAGAACACTCGACGCGCGGCCGCGCTCATCTGCTCTTCGAGATGTTCCAGGGCGAAGAGCTGCGCGCATCGTGGCGCAACGAAGAGGTGAAGGAGGCGCTCGATCTCTGCCTCTCCTGCAAGGGATGCAAAGGCGACTGCCCGGTCAATGTCGACATGGCGACGTACAAGGCCGAGTTCCTCTCGCACTACTACGAGGGGCGGATGCGGCCGATGGCTGCGTACTCGATGGGCTTGATCCACATCTGGGCGCGCCTGGCGTCGCTCGCACCGGGTCTGGCGAACTTCGTTCTCTCGCTGCCGTTCATGAAGACTCTCGGCAGGATCGCGCCTCAGCGGACGATGCCGCGCTTCGCACGCGCGACGTTCCGGCAGCGCTTCACCGAAATGCCGGCGTCATCGGGCAAGCGCGTCATCCTCTGGCCCGACACCTTCAACAACCATTTCGCGCCGGAGACCGCGCTGGCGGCAGTGGAGTTTCTGCGCGGGAAGGGATACGCCGTGACGATTCCGGAGCGGCAGGTCTGTTGCGGCCGCCCGCTGTACGACTGGGGCATGTTGAAGGAAGCGAAGAAAGTGCTGCTGGAATCGATCGAGGCGCTCAGCGGGAGCGAGGACCCGATCGTCGGTCTCGAGCCGAGCTGCATCTCCGTCTTCCGCGATGAGCTCCCGAATCTCTTCCCCGAGCACGCCGCGCTGTCGAAGCGCTTCTTCACATTGAGCGAGTTTCTGCAGGCGGAGAAGGTCGAGCTTCCGCAGCTCCATCGCAAGGCCGTGATCCAGGGACACTGCCATCACAAAGCGATCATGAAGTTCGAGCCGGAAGAGGCACTGCTGAAGAAGATGGGACTCGACTTCCAGCCTCTCGACTCCGGCTGCTGCGGCATGGCGGGCGCCTTCGGATTCGATCAGGACAACTACGACATCTCGATGCGCATCGGCGAGCGCGTGCTGCTGCCGGCGGTGCGCGAAGCATCGCCCGACACGCTGATCATCGCCGACGGATTCAGTTGCCGCGAACAGATCGAGCAGAGCACGGACCGCAAAGCGCTGCATCTCGCACAAGTCCTGCAGATGGCTGAGCGTGAAGGACCGCAAGGTCCGGAAGGTGATCTGCCGGAGCGCGGCTACATCGAGCACGACGCCGGATCCGACACGACGCGCATGCTGTGGACGGCAGGCGTGGTCATTGCCGGCGCCGCGCTCGTGGGTGCAGGCATCGCTCTGCTGAGACGATGGCGGAAGCATACAAAGCGATCGAAGACTACGCGGTCGTCGGAGACACGCGATCGTGCGCGCTGATCGCGCGTGACGGCTCGCTCGACTGGCTCTGCTGGCCGAGATTCGACAGCCCCTCCATCTTTGCGGCGATTCTCGATGCACGGAAGGGTGGACGATTCTGCATTCAACCCGCCGTTCCGTTCCGCGCCACGCGCCGCTACGTCGATGACACGAACGTTCTCGAAACGACCTTCACGACGGAGAGCGGCGTCGCGCGCCTCCTCGACTTGATGCCGGTCAGCCGCGAAGCGCTCAAGCGAACGACGCTCACCCCGTTCCGCGAGCTGCTTCGACGGATCGAGGTCATCGAGGGAGAAGTTCCGATCGAAGTGCGCTATGCCCCGCGCCCCAACTACGGTCGCGATGCCGTTTCTCTGACGAGACGCGGCAGCGCGGTCTACTGCATCGATCGTGCGGCGGTGCTGCACCTTCACAGCGATGCACCGCTCGAGATCGATCGCAGCGATGCTTTCTGTACGATCACGCTGCATCGCGGTGAGCGCCGCGACTTTGCGCTCGCGTTCGATGATCACACGCCGGCCGTGCGCCCATTGCTCGGCGACGATGCGACGATCAGGATCGAGCGCACGGCGCAGTTCTGGCGCGAGTGGTCGTCGCAGCTCGCGTATGACGGTGCGTATCGCGATGCGGTGATGCGCAGCGTGCTCATGCTCAAGCTGCTGACCTATGCGCCGTCGGGTGCCGTCGTCGCCGCTCCGACGACGTCACTCCCCGAGGCGATCGGCGGCGTGCGGAACTGGGACTATCGCTATTGCTGGCTGCGCGATGCATCGTTCACCGCCAGCGCGTTGTACGACTGCGGCTTTCGCGTCGAGGGGGATGCGTTTGTCCACTGGCTGATGTACTCGACGCGGCTGACGCAGCCGCACCTTCAGGTTCTCTATGACGTGATGGGTGAATCGCGCGTGCACGAGAAGGAGCTGCCGCACCTCGAAGGTTATGCGCGCTCCGCCCCTGTGCGCATCGGCAATGCCGCTCACGACCAGTTTCAACTCGACCTCTACGGCGAAGTCCTCGGCGCCATCGAAGAGTATGCGGATCGCGGCAAGGTGCTCAATCGCGATGCGCGCACACTGGCGCGGCGTCTCGCGAACAAAGTCGTGGAGCGCTGGCGCGAACCCGACATGGGGATCTGGGAGAAACGGTCCGGCCGCGAACATCATGTGCATGCGAAGGTGATGGCGTGGGCCGCGCTCGATTGCGCGGAACGTCTCGCGAAGAAGGGGCACATCAACGACGATCCCACGCGCTGGCGCGAGGAAAAGGAGAAGATTCGCGACGTCGTGCTGTCGCGCGGATTCAACGCAGCGCGCGGCAGTTTCGTCGGAGTCCTCGATGGCGACGAGCTCGACGCGAGTCTCCTGTACGTTGCGCGCGTCGGCATGCTCGATCCGAATGATCCGCGGATGACGTCGACGATCGATGCGATCCGGCGCGAGCTGGGAAGGGACGACCTCATCTTCCGGTACGACACGCGGACGACGGACGACGGCCTGCCCTCCGGCGAGGGCGCGTTCCTGCCGTGCAGCTTCTGGTTAGCCGAGGCGCTCGCACTCGGCGGACGCAGGGACGAGGCGTCCGAAGTGTTCGAAAAGACTCTGGCCCGCGCGAACGACGCCGGCCTTCTGTCCGAGGAGATTGATCCGGAGAGTGGGGCGCTGCTGGGCAACATGCCGCAGGCGCTCACTCATATCGCCCTGTTGAACGCCGCGATCTGCATCGAGACCACGATGCGCGCGCGGAGTCAGCGCAACACATAGAAGAAGCCGATGATCGCTCCGTAGATGCCGTGGGCCACGATCAGCACGAGCGGCGTATGCCGTCCATAGTTCGCCGCGAGAAATCCGGGCGGCTCGAGGAGGCGCGTCGGTTCGGGTCCGCGCGCTTCCGAGACCATGCGAGGGTGAACGCCGGGAAGCATGGGAAGCAGGACCGAGACGACGAAAATCCCCTGGACGATCCCGATCGCGGCTCCGATCGAGATCGATGGCGCGTGCAACTGCCCGAAGATCAGCGCGTAGACGATTGCGAACAGCCAGCCGTTGATGATGTGCAGGATCACGCCGATGACTTTCGCCCGATCGCGATCGGCCGTGAACATCGTGCCGATGATGAAGGGGATGTCGATGCGCGTGAGGCCGAGCGACTGTGCCGCGACCGTGAGCGTCGTGAGCACGATCGTCGCCGCGAAGCCCCATAGGAGGATGCTCGGCAGATTCATTGCTTATCTTCGCGAAGCAGATGACGAGCCAGCGCGAAGTCGTGGTGATCACCGGAGCCTCCGCGGGAGTTGGACGTGCGACCGCTCGAGCGTGGGCGCGGCGCGGCGCGCGCATCGCTCTGATCGCCCGCGGCCGGGATGGTCTCGAAGGTGCGCGGCGAGAGGTCGAGACGCTCGGCGGTGAAGCGCTGGTGCTGCCGCTCGATGTTTCCGATCACGACGCGGTCGAACAAGCTGCCGCGACCGTGGAGAAAGAGCTCGGGCCGATCGACGTTTGGGTGAACAACGCGATGCTCTCCGTCTTCTCGCCGATCATGGAGATGCAGCCGGAGGAGTACCGGCGCGTGACAGAGGTGACGTATCTCGGCTACGTCTGGGGCACGCTCGCAGCCTTGCGGCGGATGAAGCCGCGCGATCGCGGAGCGATCGTGCAGGTCGGCTCGGCGCTCGCGTATCGCGGCATTCCGCTGCAGTCGGCGTACTGCGCAGCGAAACACGCAGTGCAGGGCTTTCACGATTCGCTGCGCAGTGAGCTGATCCACGATGGCAGTCATGTGCGTGTCGTGATGGTGCAGATGCCTGCGCTGAACACTCCGCAGTTTCGGTGGGTGCGCAGCCGTCTGCCGCGCAAGGCACAGCCTGTTCCTCCGATCTTTCAGCCGGAAGTCGCCGCCGAGGCGATCGTCTGGGCGGCCTACAGCGGGCGGCGCGAGGTCAACGTCGGCTGGCCTGCATCGAAGGCGATCATCGGAAACAACTTCTTTCCGGGCCTCGGCGACCACTATCTCGCGCGCTACGGATACGACGCGCAGATGATCGACGAACCGGAGGAGCCCGGCAGACCGGACAACCTCTGGCATCCACTGCCCGGCGATGCGGGGGCGCATGGAGTGTTCGATGATCGTGCGATTGCCTCGAGCGCGGAATTCGAGCTGAACAAACGGCGCGGCGGGATTGCAGCGGCCGCTGCGGCTCTGCTCGGCGCATTTCTTCTCTTCAGAAAAAAGCGCTGAACCGGTATTTCTCTTGCTCTTTCATCTCCTGTTTGGAGGTGGAGTCATGTTCAAAGAAGGAGCGAAATTGTTCGGGCATCCGATTCATCAGATGCTCATCGTTTTTCCGCTGGGACTGCTGGCGACGTCGTTGTTCTTCGACATCGGCTGGCTGATCACGAAGAACAGCAACCTCGGAATGGTCTCTTACTGGATGATCATCGCCGGCGTCATCGGCGGGCTCATCGCGGCCGTGTTCGGCCTGATCGATTGGATCGCGATTCCCGGAGGGACGCGCGCGAAACGGGTAGGAACCGCGCATGGACTCGGGAACGTCGGTGTCGTCGTCCTGTTCATCGGGAGCTGGTTCCTGCGCCATGGAGATCCAGGTGCTCCGTCGATGGCGGCCATCGCGTTGTCGGCGATTGCGGTGTGCGGCGCGCTGGTGACGGGATGGCTCGGCGGCGAGCTCGTCGATCGTCTCGCGATCGGAGTCGACGAGGGAGCGAACGCGAATGCGCCGAGCTCGCTGAGCGGGCGTCCGGCGAAGCAGTAAGGTGTCGATGGGCGGGTTGCAAAACCCGCCCCCGACACTCTAACCACCTAACTACACGTTGCGTCCTGAGGGATTGCCGTCGCGGTGGTCGTCTCGATTCGAGCTCGATGCGTTGCGATCTTGTGCAGCGAACGATGTGCGATCGCGATCCTGTGACCGCTCGGTGGTGTTTGCGATCGGGCGATCGACATCGCTCGATGAGCGCTCGAAGCCGGAGCGCTCGGTATTCACCTGGCGCTCGAACGTCTGCTCGCCCGGGCGGGAAACACCGGTCGCGGCGGCTGCACGTGCTCGTGCTCCGCGGCTGTGTCCGCCCTCGCGTCCGATATTGGACATGTGCTGCCGGTCGCGGCTCACCGCCTCGCCGCCTTTGCGGCCTGCGACGCGTGCCTCTTCCGATGTGAACTCGTGCGCAGTGCCTTTCGCGTGCGCGGCGCGCCCGCCTTTGCTCGCAATTTCACGCTGTTTGGCTGCATCCATCGACGCAAAGCCGCGTTTACTGGTATTCGCCATGGGTTTCTCCTTCGGATTGTCTCGAGTACTGCGTGAACTGCCTGGAAGCCTGAACGATTCAGGCAGTAGCTTGAGCCAGCACGAAATGTGCCGGAATCGCACTGCCTGCTAGGAATTCGTTGATGGCAAGCGACTTGCCGGGTGCAGGCCTAAGGTTCGTAGAACCTGTTGGGGAGCTCGGCATCGTTGCCGAGGCTGACTGCCGCGATGCGCTGGATGAGCTTGCGCGTTTCGCTGTCGCTCCCCTCGTAGGTGCGGATGAGCCGTTCGATGTTCTTCGGCGGCTCGCTCGCCCGGACCGTGAAGCCCACCGGCGGTTGCTGAGGATCGGAGGTGGTCACGCGCCGCCAGATGCCGCGAACCATCTCGCAGCGAATGAAGACGCGCTCGATTGCGGGAGGCTCGAGATCGGCGGGCGGCGGTTCGCCATGCGCATCCGCGAGTTGTGCATCGAGCGCGCGTGTGACGTGCCAGCAGATCATGTCGCGCAGCTTGGGTCCGGAACCATTCACCGCTTCAACGATGCGCAGTCCGGTGTGAAACTCCGCGTGACCTGCGCGTGCAAATGCGTGCAGCCGTGAGCGGACGATCTCGCACCACGCTTCGATCGGACACTCAAGCCAGTGAAACTGCAGAAGACACGTCGTGCCGACTGGCAGAGGTTCATCGTGTGCGACGCGCGAGCCGCGCAACGAGATGTCGAGGATTCGTACGGGCGTATGTCCGATACGGCCGTGAATCGGCGCGCGTGGGGTGATTCTTCCTAAGCGACGACGATCGTCTCCGGCCGCATCTACCGTTCGCATTTTTGAGGGACCCGCGAACAATATGGGCGCATGGACGCAAGTGCGCAACCAACAATATTGGAACTCGAGTTGCGGTTCTTTGACGTCAGCGTTACCTTGTTAGTGGGTCCAGAACAGCGGAGAGCAACGATCATGTTGCAAGACGACGTGTCTGTCCGTGAGCAGGAGTTCGCGGTACTCGACGAAGTTCGACCACTCGAGCCCGAGCTCAAGAGCGCGCTCTATGCAGCGTACGAGCTTGCCGGCGCAACGAAGGCCGCGCTGTATCTCGCGGCTTCCCACACGAGCGAGCGCTACGAGATCATCACGTCGTACGCGTTCAATGCCGGCGCTCGCAAAGTGATCGATGCGAAGGATCCTCTCGTGCATCGCCTCTCGACCACGCATGCGCCGATCGTCGTGAATTCGATGGGCGAAGATGAGCTGGTGGCGGAGGTTCTCTTTCGCCACAACAACGACCGCCTGATCGCCGTGCCGATCTTTGGCCGCGGCAGGCGCATGGTTGGATTCATCGACCTTCGCGACAAAGCGGGAAAGAAAAATTTCGAACCGTCGGACGTCGCCGCGGCGGAGCGCGTGATGCACGAGATCGTTCGCGTGCTCGCCTCGAAGAACCTGTACGGCGTAGGCCGCGTCCCGCTCGTCGACATGCCTGCGGGGCGCAAAGGCACGAGCTCCGGAGCTGCCGAAGTCACGCGTGTTCCCGCAGCGAAGGAAAAGAAGGAGAAGACATCGCCCACGCTGCTTTCCTCCGAGGCGATCGAAGTCATTCGCATCGCGCACGACCGCATGACGCAGCGCGATCTTGCGATCGACCGCCGCCGGCGCATTCTCACCGAGGAAGAATTCGAGCGCGTGCGGATTCTTCTGCCTGCGGCACTTGCGATTCCGGGTGTGGCTGCGGCGGCGCTCACGAGTCTCAGCGGCGGCGAGAAACAGGCGATCGTCGCACATGGCGAGCCGACGCTGCAGACGCTGAAATTGATCCGCCAGCAGATTGCGAAATGGACCGGGCAGCCGTTGAGCGAGATCTCGATCGTCCCGACGGTCATGCCGTCGCGCACGTGCGCGCCTCTCACGCACGAGCAACTGCGCACGATCGCCAGTTCGCAGCTCGCGCCGCGCGCGGTGGAGCGGCTGGTTCTGACGATCGCGTTCGAGCGGGTTCCCGACGAGCCGGCGCGCCTTCAGATCGAGCGCTTCGCAGAATTCCTCGGTGACTCGGTCGAGGCGATCATCGGCCGGATGGAACTGCAGGCCGAGCGTCTGGCGATGGCCGAATGCCTGCTCGAGCCTGACTTCAATCGCTACGAAGGACTCGCCGATCACAGCAAGCTCGTCTCGGCGACCTCTCATCGCTTTGCGGCCGTTCTCGGTCTCCGGCCTCACGACATCGAGACCGTCAGGATTGCGGCGCTCGTGCACGATGTCGGGCTTCGCCTGCTCGACTACAAGGCGCTGACCGCGGCGAAGGAGCTGTCCGAAGATCAGAAGCGCGCGATTGCCGAGCATCCGCTCGTCGGTGCCGCGCTCGTCGAGCCGATTCTCGGGCCCGACGTCGCGCTCGCAGTGCTCCGTCATCACGAACGGGTGGATGGCAAGGGATATCCGGGACGCATCCCGGGCGATCGGATTCCGATTGCGGCGAAGATCATCGCGATCGCCGATGCCTGGGTCGCCATGACATCGCCCTGGCAATACGTGCGTGGCGTGTCGGAAGGTGATGCGGTCGCGCAGCTTCGCGAGGGAGCGGGGACGCAATTCGACGAGTCGCTGGTTGGGACGTTCATCGCCGGGCGTCAGGAGATCGCGGGCGCCGAGGAGTAATGGCGGAGAGAGAGGGATTCGAACCCTCGGTAGAGCTTTAGGGCCCTACGGCGGTTTAGCAAACCGCTGGTTTCAGCCACTCACCCATCTCTCCGTGGCTTACGTGAACGCTTCAAGAAGTTCGGACGAGGTGCCGAAATTCCCCGGCATTCTACATTGCGGCGGCGCGCCGCAGTCCGGCGATGACTCTCGCGAAACGGACAGGATCGACCGGCTTCTGCACCCAGGCGTGAAAACCGGCGCTGCGGAGCTGCTGTTCGGCGTGGGAATGCGCCATCGCAGTCAGCGCCACGACGCGGACATCGCGCGCCGGATCGCTGCTCGACTGCACTCGCTGCAGCAGTGAGAAGCCATCCTCGCCCGGCATCGCGATGTCGGTCACGAGCACGTCAGGCACTGCCGACTGCAGGAGCAGGAACGCGCCGTTCACGGATGCAGCTGCATCGACACGTGCACCGCAGCGGCGAAGAATTGCGGTGACGACCTCGCGCGTGTCGGCATCGTCATCGACGAGCAGGATGGACATGCCGGTGAGATCGACGACATCATCGGATTTCGAGAGTGGTTTCGCGTCGCTGCGCCGTGAGGCGAGCGGAATCGTGACGGTGAACGTCGCACCCTGTCCTTCGCCGGCGCTCGACGCATGGACCGTTCCGCCATGCAGCTCGACGAGATACTTCACGATCGCGAGCCCCAGTCCCAGTCCTCCGTGCGCTCGCGTGCTCGCCGCGTCGGCCTGGCGGAACGCTTCGAACACATGCGGAAGAAATGATTTCGGGATTCCACGGCCGCGATCGCTCACCGTGATCCGCGCGCGGCCGCGATCGCAATCGAGCCGCAGCGTGACATGACCGCCGGGCTCTGAAAACTTGATGGCGTTGGAGAGCAGGTTCCAGACGATCTGCTGCAGCCGTGTCGGATCGCCGAACACGACGGTGCGGATCGAGACGCCGATGCGATCGAGTGTGATGTTGCGCGCGTCGGCAGCCAGCCGGACGGTGTGGATGGCGTTGTCGATCACGGTCGAGAGATCGACGAGCTCCGTGTTCAGTGCGAGCTTTCCTGTGACGATCTTCGACAGATCGAGCAGGTCGTCGATGATCGCCGCCTGGGTCCGTGCGCTGCGCTCGATCGTCTCGAGTGCGGTGCGGGTCGTCTCCGCGTCGAACCCGCCGAGGAGCATCATGCGCGACCAGCCGAGGATCGCGGTCAGAGGTGTGCGCAACTCGTGTGAAAGCGTCGCGAGAAATTCGTCCTTCGTACGATTCGCGCTTTGTGCGAGCTGATACAGCCGCGCATTCTCCAGCGCGATGCCGGCGCGGCGGCCCAGCTCTTCGGCGACATGGAAATCGGTCGCGTCGTACGAGCGATCCGCAACCGACAGCGTGAGGACTCCGCATGTTCCGCCGCCGTTCTGCAACGGCACACACATCATCGTCTTCGTGAGCAGTGGCTCTTGCGTCGAGAGGACCTGCTGAACTGCGGTATCCGCGCGGAAGCTCTGCGGCTCCGCTGCGGCATGCTCCACGCCACCATCCGCATCGAGCATGTCGATGGAACAGGCGTCCGCGATCCGCGGCACGCAGAGCGCGACGATCTCGCGCAGATGCGTGGCATAGTCGAGCGACCGATTCAGAACGGCCGACGCGTCGAGCAGGAATGCATTGGCTTCCTCGAGGCGCTTGCGCGGAGTGATGTCGCGCGTGAAGCAGCGCGTGTGAACGAAGCGCCCATCCTCGAACAGCACATTCGAATCGATGGCGACATGACGGATCGAACCGTCGCGCGCGATGAGGCTGGCCTCGTAGTCGTGGATCTCCTCGTTCCGCCCGAGCCGGCCGAGGATGTCGCTCAGCACCGCCTGATCCGCGTGAAACTCGGCGATGTTGCGCCCGATGTACTGCTCGCGCGCATAGCCGAGCAGCTCGAGCTCCGCATCGTTGGCCCAGAGGATGGTGCCGTCGGGCCCGACCCAGTGCATACCGATCGGCGCGTTTTCTTCCAGATCCTTGAGATCGCGCTCGCGGCGCTCGCGCTCCACGACTGCGTCGCGGTAGGCGGTCTCGAGCTCTCTTCGCCGTTTCCAGTCGGCGTGCAGCGAAGGGTGGATCTCATCGTGTTCGTGGCAGATCGCATCGAACGCGTCGCGCGTTTCCTCGCCGAAGAAGTGACGCGAGGGATACGAACAGAGGAGTGAGAACTCGTACTTTCTTCCGAGCTCGTTCCAGAGTTGCTCGAGCGAGCGAGCCCCGTCGCGATTTTGATCCTGGCAGAGCAGCGCGACCATCTCGCCGTAGACGCGCAGCCGGCGGTCTCCGCCGCGGAGGCCGGCCTGAACGGCGGCGCCGATGTTCTTGTCGAAGCGATCAACGTCCGGCGCACCGTCCTGCATGATCGTCGACAGCATCTGCTGTGCGTCGAGCATCAGGAGTTGATCGGCGGCCCGGTCGAGCTCGAGGCCCTGATCCCTCAGACTGCCTAGTAATCCGGTGCGGTGCTCTTCCGTCGCGACGATGAGGACGCGATCACCTGCTCTCAGTCCTTCGCCGACGAAATGTCCGACAAAGGAATAGAGCGATCCTTCGTCTTCGTAGAATTGAACGATGTGGGTCATCCGAGCTCACACAAAGTTGGGATGAGTGCAAGCAAACTTCAGGCCGGACGAGCGAGATCAAAGCGGCGCAGTCACCGAGGTCTTCAACCGCAACTCGAAGCGCTCCCCTGCGGGAACCTCGAAGTCGAACTTCCAAGTCGCGGCCGCTGCGCCGATTCCGACGCCGGCGCCGATGGCTGCACCTTTCGCCGTCGAGTCCCGATTCCCGCCGATTGCTTGTCCCGCGAGAGCGCCCACCGCGGCGGCGCCGGCGATGTACTTCGCGTTGTGTTTCGCGTGCGCTCTTCCTTCACGGGCGTAGCTCGAGGTACGAACGCTGACTTTGCTGCCGTTGGCCAGCGTGATCGACGAGACGTGAAACACGAGCTTCGCCGATCCGCCAATGCGTCCTGAGGCCTCTGCCGTCGTGATGTGGACATTGACCGCGGATCCGCTCGCCGCCACCGTCTTTCCGTTCACGACGATGGGCGCGGTCAATTGGCCCGGAACGTTCTGTCCCGGCTTCGCATTCGCGGTGTTGATCCCGCGATCGAGCTTGAAATGAATGTGAGTGCCGGCCGGGATCGTCACCGGTTGCGCGGCCGCGGCCAGCGCGGCGAAAGACAGGAGAAGAGGAAGAGCGATGGCTCCGAATCGGGCGGACATGCGTGCCTCCTTGTTGTCTTTTCCGAAGTTACCACGAATGGAATTCAGTCAGTCGTCACGAGACGCATGTCCTGCCGTTGCTGTTCCTCTTCGTTCCCGTGCGCAGCGGCCCAACCAAGGCCGGCGACACAGGCGAGGGTCGCGGGGATGGCGGGAATCGAGAGGTTGAACTCGACGAGACCATGCAGCGTGAGGGAGAGAATCGCGCCGAATCCTGCGAGCAGAAGCGCGCTTTCTTCGCGGCGTGGCTCCGCGTGCCATCGCCGGAGGAGGGCGGCCATCAGCGCGACGAACGCGATCGCGCCGAGGAGAAGCGCGGCGAGACCTCCCGTCACGAGGAGTTGCAGCGCGTCGCTGTGTGCGAACTCGACGTAGTAATTGAGATCGCGCGGCTGGACGCGGCGAAACGCCTCGCGAAAGGTGCCGAGGCCGGAACCGAACAGCGGAAAGTTGCGCCACGCTTTCAGCGAGAGGGTCCACAGCGTCAGACGGAGATCGCTCGCCGGATCGCGCGGATCGGAGCCCAGAAAGCGGATGATCGGCTGCTGGCGCGCGGTGAGAATCGTAAATCCGATCGCTGCCGCCACCACCCCGCTGCCCGCGGTCGCGAAGCTCCAGCGGCGCGCGGCGACCCGTGGATGCGACGGTGCGATCGAGAGGAGCACGATCGTCGTCAGTACAGCGGCGAGAATACCCGCGCGCGATTGAGTCAGACCAACGCCGGCGGCGACCGTTCCCCACAACACGACGCGCAGCGAAATGCGAATGAAGATCTTCTCGAACCGTCTTCCCCGGCCCGCCGCCTTGCGAACGCCTTCGCGGTAGTAGAGGACCTCGCGCCACAACACACCGAACGCCACCGCGAGCGTCATCTCCAGGTAGCCGGCGAAGTGATTGGCATTGATGAACGCACCATGGATACGCACGCCCGACGACGCCTCCTCCGGTGTGCTGAAGAGACTGCGCATCGCCGCCGCTGCCAGGATGTGCACGAGCGAGCTCGTGATGAACACGATGACGAAGAGCCGGCGCAGGGATCGCGAGCGAAGAAGGATGATCGACGAGACGAACAGCGCGAGATACGCCGCAGTGAGCAGGAGCGTGTCCCACGTTTCCGTAGGCGCAATCGAGATGCGCGCTGCGGGCTCCGCGTGGCCGAATGCCGCGAGCGTCGTGGAAGCATCGCGATAGATCGCGGCGCTGACCGGAGAGAGAACCGAGAGCAGCGCGTTCGGCATCGGAATCAGATGGAGGATCCCGAGCGCGAGGATCGCCGCGATGGCGGCGATCGTCACCTTCACTCCGGCGAGACGCCCGACGTTCGGGGTGCCGGCGAAGACGAGCGCGAAAATCGTGAAGGCAAACAGCTCGAGAACCAGCGTTCCGCCGCGGGTGATGGCGCCATACGACAGCGGGGCGATGACGATGTAGACGAGCAGGAGGAGGAGCGCGATCCGCGCGAGAGGCGATTCGGCGCGCACCCTGTCGATGATCGAGGTGTGCCGCCTCGGCAGAATCTCACTGGCGTCGATTTGACTATCGTACTGCAGGTGGCCTAATGTTCCCTCTTACCTATGGCATTGGGCGTGGTGTCGTCACTGGTATTCGTGGCGGCCGTGACGGCTGGTTCTGCCGCTCCGACCATCAGCCAGACCCCTCTGGCCTGCCTCTCGCCCGACAACTACACGAAGATCACGGCGAAAGTCGAAGGGAATCCTGCGTCGGTCCGCGTCTACTTCCACGCCGTCGGACAGACCTGCGGCGAGTATTTCGTGGAGATGCGGCGCGATCCGAAGGATCCGACGCGGTACAGCGCGATCATCCCGATTCCTGCGAAGGACGCCGATGTCGTCCTCTATCAGATCAAGGCGAAGACTGCTGGTGGAAACGAAGTCGCCGGCCCTCCCGTTGCGGCAACGGTGAAGAAAGAGTGCCCTGCGCAAACGTTGTCCAACGATGACCTGCAGGCGGCGAAAGGAATCGTCCTCGGACTGACGCAATCGACCCAGAAGTCGACACCGTGCAAGTTCCGTTGCGATGGCCTGACGCACTACACGACTGCCTCAGGCGATCTCAAGCCGAATGACGAGTGCCGTCTTCTGCTCGCCAATCTCGCAAAAGGCGGAGCGGGAAAGCCGTGGTACGCAACCACCGGCGGTGAAGTCGCTGCGGGCTTCGTGGGAGCTGGTGCACTCGGATTCGCGATCGAGCAGAACCGCGGGCACAATCAGAATCCACCGTCGCCTGCTCGTCCCTGACTGAGGGCCTATGGCGGACCGAATTCAGAATGGGGCGGGGTCGTTTTTTCGAGACGATGATCGTGTGATCGGCCCGGCCGATGTCTGGGCAATCGTCATCAAGGGCCGCAAGCTGATCATCTTCTCGATCATCGCCGGCGTCATCACCGCGCTGCTCATCTCGCTCTTCGCCGAACCGCAGTACCGCGCTGCAGTAACGCTCAATGTCGAACGGGACACGGGCCGCTTCTTCGACGTCGGTTCCGACTCCGGCTCCTATACGTTCTACGACCCGCAGTTCTTCGCGACGCAGACGCGCCTGATGCGCAGCCGCGAAGTTGCGGAGCGCGTGATCACGCGGCTGAGTCTTCTCGGCAATCCTGAGGTGTCGCCGCAGCGCAGCGGCTTCTTCCGGCTTTTCGGCGGTGCGGCAGGGACAACGACAGGCGATCTCGCAAAGGCCGCGAATCGCATTCAGGAAAACGTCACCGCCACGCCGATCCCGTCGACGAATCTCGTGGAGCTCGCGTACGTCGGCCGCAACGCGAAGCTGAGTGCCGACATCGCGAATGCACTGGCCGAGTCCTACATCGACTGGAGCCTCGAATCGAAGTATCAGGTCGTCGGCCAGGCATCGAAGTTTCTCTCCAGCCAGATCGAACAGTTGAAATCCGATGTCGATGTGAAGGAGCAGGAGCTTCACAACTACGGACTGCAGAAGGACATCATCTCCGTCGATCCCAAGACGAACGTCACGCTGCAGAAGCTGGAAGCACTCAATCGCGACTACGCGGCCGCGGTGTCCGATCGCGTCACGAAAGAAGCGCACTACTACGAAGCCCAGGCCACGCCGAACGATGTGCTCGCACAGGACACGACCGATGCGACCGTGACCGGCCTGCGCACAGAGCTGTCGAAGCTGCAGCGGACCTACAACGAGAAACTCCAGGTGTACAAGCCGGAGTGGCCGGCGATGCAGCAACTGAACGTGCAGATTGCGGAGATGCAGAAGGTGCTCGCGAAGGCGACGCACGACGCGGCGGCGCGCGTCCGCGAAGAAGCACGGCGCGACTTCCTGACGGCGCAGCGCCGCGAACAGGCGTTGCAGACGGAGCTCTCGCAGCAGAAGCAGGAAGCGATGCAGCTCAACAGCAACGCCGTCGAGTTCAACAACCTGCGCAATGAAGTCGAGACGAAGCGAAATCTCCTCGACACGCTGCAGAAGCGCCAGGCGGAAACGGAAGTCACCGCGCGCCTGCGCGGACAGCGCGTCTCCAACATCCGCGTCGTCGATCGCGCACTCGTTCCCGGATCAGCGTTCAGCCCTTCCTATCCGAAGAATCTCTGGGCCGGGCTCTTTTACGGCCTGATCATCGGACTCGCGCTCGCGGTGTTCCGCGATTTCCTCGATCGCAGCCTCCGCACCGTCGAAGATGTCGAGAACCACCTCGGCCTTCCTGCGCTCGGTGTCATCCCCGCGGTGGGAAGCGTCATGTCATCGCAGCACTGGTACGGCTACGGCGGGAAGGGGCGCAGGAAGCAGAAGAACCCCGAGCCCGACGACGCGAAGATCGAACTGCTGCCGCACACGCACCAGCGTTCTGCGGTCGCCGAGGCCTATCGCGCGGCGCGCGCGGCGCTGCTGCTGTCTCAGGCGGGCGGCGTTCGATCGATTGTCGTCACCTCGTGCCTTCCGGAAGAGGGAAAGACATCGACAGCGCTCAATCTCGCGATCGTGCTCGCGCAGCTCGACAAGCGCGTGCTGCTCATCGACGGAGATCTTCACAAGCCGCGCGTGCACGACGCGCTGCGGCTGACGAATCGCGCAGGACTCGTGTCGATTCTCGTCGAGAATGTCTCGCCGACGCGCGTGATCCAACCGACGCAGATTCCCGGCGTGTCCGTCGTGACCTCCGGCCCATCCTCACCGAATCCCTCCGGACTGCTTTCATCGGAGTCGATGCGCACGCTGCTGCAGTTCGCGGAGATGAACTTCGATTACGTGATCCTCGACAGCCCGCCGCTCGACTCCGTCGCCGATGCGATGCTGATCGGCGCGCAGACCGACGGTGTCGTGCTCACCGTGGAAGGCGGCAGCACGCCGCGAGACCGCGTGCGCCGCATCTGCAATCGCCTCCGCGCCGGCAACGTCACCATCCTCGGAGTGCTCATCAACAAGTTCAACGAGCAGGCATTCGGCTACGGGTATGGCAAGGCGTACCGCTATTACCGCGGCGGTTACGGCTACGGCTACGGCTACGGAAACGAAGAGAGCAAGACAACGCAGACCGGATGATCGACATCCACTTCCACTGCCTGCCTGGCATCGACGACGGCCCGGGAAACTGGGATGACGCCGTCGCTCTCTGCAAGGCGGCGGCGGATGAAGGAACGACGACGATCGTCGCGACACCGCACGTATTGCGCGAGCCGTGGCTGAATGAAGATCGTGCGGAGCGCGATCGCCTTCTCGTCCGGCTCAACGCGCTCCTCGGCGGAAAGCCGGCGATCGTGCCCGGATGCGAGTACTTCTTCGCGGCCGAAGTGCTGGACTTGTGGGACCGCGGCAGCGAAGGACCTCTCGTCGGTTTGAATCGCGGCAGCGCGCTGCTCATCGAATTTCCGTCGTACGCAGTGCCGATCAATGCCGAGTTTCTCTTTCATGAGCTGTCGGTGATGAACGTCCAGGTGGTGATCGCGCATCCGGAGCGCAACGGCGAGCTGGCGCACAATCCGGAACGCCTCGAAGCCCTCTGCGCGAAGGGAGCTGTTACGCAGATCACGGCCGGCTCGCTGCTCGGCGAGTTCGGCCGCGCGGCGCTTGCCGCAGCGGAGGAGTTTCATCGGCGCGGCCTCGTGCACACGATCGCGTCGGATGCGCACTCGCTGTCACGCCGTCCGCCGAGAATGGCCGCGGCGCGCCGATGGGTCGAGAAGCGTTGGGGTAGCGCGAAGGCGATCGAGCTGTTCGAGTCGAACGTGGAAGCGGTGACGCGCGCGGGGATCGTGGTCCCATGAAACGATTGCTGGCAGCGCTGTCGGCGATTCTCGCGCTGGTGTCGATCGCTCGATCTGTCGCGGATGACAACGCGCGCGGTCCGGCGCGACAGTTCATGCAGGACTTCGACGTGGAGGCGCGCCGGCCCGAACAGGTGGCGACCTTGCCTCTCGTACCTGCAGCCGACCTCGGCGCGAACATCGTGGCGGAGATCGCCTTGAGCGATGCATTGGGAACCGTCCATCTCGCCAACGCGACGCCCGAAGTGCGCGACAAGTGGCTGCGCACGGTGGAGCGTCTCACGCCGGAGCTGGAGGCTGCGCGCGCGATCACACTCGATGCTCTCGCGGCGCGTCCCGGATGGCCGAGGCACTGGACGGCTCTTGGCGAGATCGCGTATGCGCTGCAGCGAAGAGGTGAGGGAAGTCCCGATGCGCGTTTGTGGCAGCAGCCGCTTCGCATCGGCATCGAATCTTTTCCGGGAAATGATGAGGGTGCGAACTTCGCTGCCTCTGCTTATCTCGAAACGTGGCCGGAGTTGACCGACGCCGCGCGAGCGGAAGCGATCCGCTGCTTCCGTCGCGCGCTGCTCGACGACGGATTCTCCTCGCGGAGCTTTCCGCTGCTCATTCGTGCCGTCGGCGCCGACGAAGCGGTCGCGATGCTGCCCGCCGATCCTCTCACGCTGCGCTCCGCGTTCGAATCGTTCGCGCGCGCTGGAGAGATCTCGCATGCCGCGACGATTTACCGGCGATGGGAGCAGGAGGAGTGGCGCGCGCGGACGACGGAGCTGCAGGAGCTGGTCGAGCGCGCAAGGCTCGGTGATGTGGAGAGACAGCGGCAGGTCGCGCAGGCCTGGCTGTCGCATCATCCGCCGGCAGACTTCGACACGCCGGCAGGCCGCGAGCAGGTGCTGCACGTTCTGCAGCTCGCGGTGAATGATCGCGTCGGGACCTGGATGTCCGACCCGCGAGCCGCTGCGGTGCGATTTCTCCTGAACCGCCGGATGTCGCCGCGAGGCGGAGGCGGCCATGGAATCGAGACGGCGCCGGGCGGGGCGATCGTCGCGACGGTCGTTGCCTCGATGACGGGAGTGCCGGAGCCTGTTCGCGCGCGCGCGCATCTTCTCGGCGGCGACGTCGAAGGTGCGCAGTCGATCTTCGAACGATCGGACAGCGCGGGATCGTTCGAGTGGACGCCGTTCCTCATCGACCTTGCCGAGTATCGCTTGTCGGCGGGCGCATTCGAGGCGGTGCGTGCGGCGCTCGACGCGCTGGCGCCGGCCGCGCAGAAGGAATGCGATGTACTGGCGCTGCGCCGGCGGCTCGACGAGCTGGAGGGACAGCCGCCGTCTAACGATTCGCTGCAGCAGGCTGCTTTCCCTCCGTCGGCCTGGAGCAGCACCGGAGTGCTCTCCCTCTGCTTCGATCCCGATGAGCAGCCGTCGCGGCAGTTGATGACCTGGCTCGATTCGCCCGGACCGGCGTTCATCACCTGGGGATGGAACGAGGGCCGACATGGCTCGACCTACATCAGCGGCGGCCATACGTTTCTGCGAGTCGCCGCCGGCGATCGCCACGGGCGCCAGGCGTTCTACGTAAGGACGATCGCCGGCGGCCCCGTGACACCGGGAGAGACCCAGGTGTTACGCTAACCGCAACGGAGGCAGTGATGCGGCCTTTTGCCGTCTCGATCGTCGTGGCCCTCGTTTCGGTGTCTCTCTTTGCGGCGGATGCCGCTCCGAAGACGAGCGAAGACGAGCTCGATGATCTGCTGAAAGTCATCTCCGAAGAGACGGATCTCGCGACGCGCACCCGGATGAATCGCGACTACGTTCCGGGCATGATGACCGTGCTCGACGGCGACACACTCGAGGCGTTGGGCTGCCGCACCGTGCTCGACGCGCTGTCGCTCGTGCCGGGAATGCAGGCGTTTCGCGAGATCTCCGGCGCGCCCAACATCAGCGTCCGCGGAATCGCCTTTCCGTTCAATGCCGGCAATACACGCGTGTTGATCGACTCGGTCGCGCTCAGCCGCGAGGATGCAGGCTTGAACTCGGCGGCACTCCTGACGCCGATCGAGCAGGTCGATCGCATCGAGATCGTGCGCGGTCCCAGCTCGAGTCTTCACGGCGCATTCGCGTTCGCCGGCGTGATCAACGTCGTCACGCGCAGTCATGGCCGCCGCGTGTTCGCAGGAGTGCGTGAAGGAGGACGTGTCGCGGGTGGTTATGTCGCGGCACCAATCGGCAACTGGCAGATGTCTCTCAGCAGCGCGCCCTACCGTGGCGATCGGAACGAAGGTCCGGCGGGGACGGATGCGCACGCTCACGGGTCGACGAACATCCTCGCACTTTCGCACGAAGGATTCTCGCTGAAGGCTCAGCACCTGCGCCGCGACGAGGACTTCATCGGACAGCGGAGCTACGAGCGCTCGACGGGACTCGAAGCGCGGCAGCACTTCACGCTTTCGTCGACGCTCGGCAGCGAGACGCGGATCAATGTCGTGAAGGATGAATTCGCGTCGACGGATGTCGGGAAGCAGTTCAAAGGCGATGTGCTGGAAGGGGCGACGGCGCTGCAGTGGAAGCCCTCACCGCGGCACGACCTGCTCGCCGACCTGTCGTTCACACGCTCGCACATCGAATACGCGCATCTGCGGCTCCCGTCCGATCCGGCGCTTCCGGCGCTGCTGTCGACGAACGTGAACGGGATCACGCGTGACAGCGAGGCGCTCGCGCTGCAGGATCAGATCGAAGTGAATCCGCGTCTGACGGTGACGCTCGGCGTGCGCGGAGACCACTACGAAGATGTCGGCGATCGGGTGACGCCGCGCGCCGGCGCCGTGTTTCGAGCAACGGACCACCACATTTTCAAAGTGCAGTACGCAGAAGGATTCCGGCCGCCGACGTTCTGGGAGTTGTACGCCCCCGGCTATGCGAATCCGGATCTGACGTTCGAAACGATGCGCACGCTCGAAGCGGGCTATGTCTATCACCAGCCCGATGCGGCAGTCCGCCTCACCGCGTTTCGCTCGAACATCGGCGACATGCTCTATCTGGTCCTGCCGCCGCAAGGGCCGGGACCGACGATCTTCGAGAACAACACGAGCGCGAGAATGCACGGCATCGAAGCGGAAGTGGAGCGGCAGGAGAATGAGCGCTTCCGGTGGCTCGCCAACACGTCGTGGGTTCATACGTGGGATGGCCGCAGCACGAGCGCACCGGATGGCCAGAGCGCGGTGGCCGCCGACTGGCTGGCCAACGCCGCTGCGCTCTATCGTCCGATCGACAGCACCGTGCTCTCGCTGCGGCTGCTGCATGTGGGGCGGAGGCATACGCTCACGGGTACGGTGAGCGGATACGATTCGCTCGATTTCACAGCGTCATTCGTCGCGAATCCGGAATGGACATTCCGCGCCGGCGTACACAATCTGCTCGACGACGACATCACCTATCTCCTCGCGTTTCCTAACCAGACGTTGCAGGTGGGCTTCGGACAACGGCGCTCGGCCTGGGTGGCTGTGTCGCGCAAGCTGTGAGTGCCGGCACTCATCGTCGTATGACATCCGTCATTGACGGCTGAATCTGCGAGGCGAACACTCCTCCGCGATCTGCGAAGGAGGCTGTAATGCGCCGTTGGATTCCTCCATTGATCCTGTCCCTTCTCGTCTGTCTGCAAGTCGATGCGCGGACGGCTGCGAAAAAGAAGCCGGCACTCTCCGCTCAGTCGAAAGGCTGTGTCGAGTGTCACGAGGCGACCAACCCAGGCATCGTCACGCAGTGGAAAGCGAGTGCTCATCATGCCGCTGCGGTCGGATGCTACGAGTGCCATCGGGCCGAAAAGGGCGACGCGGATGCCTTCGAGCACAACGGCGCGACGATCGCGGTGATCGTCACGCCGAAGGACTGCGCGCGCTGCCATGCGCAGGAAGACGCCGAGTTCGAGCGGAGTCATCACGCGAAGGCGGGAAACATCCTCGCGTCGCTCGACAACTATCTCGCCGAAACCGTCGAGGGATCGCGGGTGCCGTTCAATCCGCATGCAACGAGCAGTCAGACTGCGGTGAATGGTCTCGCCACCGCGCAGGCCGGCTGCCAGCAATGTCATGGTGCGCGCGTCGCGCTCAAAGCGACGGACGGATCCTCGCTCACGTATGAGGAGTTGAAGAACGGCGGCGATATTCTGAAACGCATCGCGCGCGACGACGAAGGACGTCCGCTGTTCGTCACCGGAACGTGGCCGAATACAGGCATCGGCCGCCTCAATCTCGATGGCTCACGCGGATCGTGTACCGCATGCCACAGCCGTCACGATTTTTCGCCGCGCCGCGCGCGGCAGCCGGAGAATTGCGGCAAGTGCCATCTCGGCCCCGATCATCCACAGAAGGAGATTTACGAGGAGTCGAAGCATGGAATCGCCTACCGCGATCTTCAGGCGAAGATGAACCTCGACGGCAAGCAGTGGGTCCTCGGCAGGGATTACTCGCAGGCACCGACCTGCGCCACCTGCCATATGTCGGCGACGGTCACCGGGCTGAAAGTGACGCATGATCCGGGCGAGCGGATCTCATGGACGAATCGCCCGACGATCTCGCAGCCGATGGACACCGACGCCGATCACAAGGTGATCACGGAAACGGATCCGGCGAAGCGCGCCGCGCTCATCGTCGATTCGGCGCAGCAGAAGCGCGACCGGATGAAGCAGGTCTGCTCTGTATGCCACAGCAGCCAGTATGTCGATTCGTTCTATCACCAGTACGACGATCTCATCGTTCTCTACAACGAGAAGTTCGCACGCGCGGGCAGCAGGCTGATGTCGGAGATGTACGCGCAGAATCTGCTGACGAAGAAGCAGTTCGACGAGCGGATCGAGTGGGACTGGTATTACATCTGGCATCACGAAGGACGCCGTGCGCGCCACGGTGCATCGATGATGGCTCCCGACTACACGCAGTGGCACGGCATGTACGAAGTCGCGGATCGCTTCTACATGAGCTTCATTCCGGAAGCACGGGAGATCGTGAAGAAGGCCGCCGATGAGGGAAAGAAGGAGCAGGCAGAGAAAGTCGGTGCCGTAATCGACGAGCTGCTCGCGCGGCCGGAACACGCGTGGTTCACGGGGAAATAACGAACGCGGAAAAACGAGGGATCAGCGAAGCGCGCGTCGTTGATCCCTCGGCTTCACTCGGATGAGCGCCAACGGAAAGAAGCTGGCGGAGGAGGTGGGATTCGAACCCACGGTACCCTTCCGGGTACGGCGGTTTTCAAGACCGAGAATACGGGGATGCCTCGTAGCGCCTCGCCATGACAACAGACGACAAATCTGAGGCTTTCCGCTCTTTCTGTCCGTTCATCCCGACTTCGAGCGACCAAGAACGACAGGCTGCGGCGCTAATGTGGGGCTAATGTGGGATCGCCGGCGTGTTGTTCGGCTGATATCATTTCGCCATGTTCGACCTCACGCCGCCATCGATGAATGAAGAGGTTCTAGCATGCGCAGCCGTCATTCGAGAGTACATGCATCCCGCCGATCTCACGATCGATCCCGAGTCACCATTCGGACGATGGTTGGCCAGCAATTCCATGGAGTTCGATCCGAATGAGCTTTCTTGAAGACGAAGGCTTGTCCGCGCTCACGCTCGAGCAGTACGACGAGGCGCGGGCCGGAAGTGCTCGTGCATCGTTTCTGAGTCCGTCACATCGAATCGGTTGCCATCCCGATGGCGGCTACATCTATCTCGCACAACTCACCGCGTTCGTCGATGAGTTAATCAAAGAAGTCGAGATGTGGCGAAACGACGCTTATGAGCGATCCGAGCGCT
>JAJPHC010000037.1 GCA_021325515.1 Acidobacteriota bacterium | reverse complement strand
GGCGGCGCCGTCGTTCATCCTGAGCGTAGCGAAGGATCAACCAAGGCGCCGCGCTTCGCGTCCTTCAGGCTTTGCTTCCGATGAACGCTTCTGGCGGCGCCGTCGTTGATCCTTCGCTTCGCTCAGGATGAACGAACGACGCTTCGCTCAGGATGAACGGGAGCGCGTCAGGAGGAATGTCTCGAGGGCGAGATCGGCGGGGAGTCCGCCCGACTTGCGATTCACTTCGATCTGCGCCACCTCGGCCAGCGCGCGGAAGAGCTGCTTCTCCGTGACGCTGCGCGCGGCTTCCCATTTCTTGTGCAGCGGGAAGGGATGCGGCTTCTGACGCACGAGGCCGTTCTGCTTGAGATACTCGCCGAGCCTGTCGGCGACGGTGTCCTTGAAGCGGTTGTACGGCATCGAGCGCGAGAGATCGATGTTGGTTGCCCGCGCATACGAGACGATGCCGATCATCTGGCGCAGTTCATCGGCGAGCGGGAAGAGGAACTTCCCATAGTGAATCTCGATCGCCGCCTTCGCATCTTCGCGGCGCGATTGCGCAACCAGATCGCGCAGCTTGGCGAGCGCCTCGATCATCTTTCCTTCCGTGAAGAGCGAGCCGAGCTCGTAGCGCGCGCCGCCTTCGACCGCGGCGATCTCGCGCTCGACGAGATCCGCGGTGACTCGTCCGCCCCCACCGACGAGCGTTGCGAGTCTCTCCGCCTCGGAGAGAGGAAAGCGAAGATCGGGAATCTCGCGCGAGAACTTGTCGGCGAGCATGCGCTCGATGCCGAGACGCTGCCGCATCTTCGCAACGGCATTCGGGTCGAACCTGACCTGTGCTTCGGCCGCAATGCTCGCGATCGCAGCATCGAACGCCCCGAGGAATCCTTCGCGAGTCAGGTCGGCGGTGACAACGGCGCCATGCTTGTCGATCAGATCGACCGTCGCGGAATCCTTCGGCACCTCGCCGGTGCGCATGAGGAGGATGGTTCCCGGCGCGCCGCCACGCGTGATCGCTTCCATCAGCAGCGCGGCATCGTCCTCGCCGCGACCCGCCTTCTTCCCCGTCGCGCGGCAGAAGGCCAGCATGTCCGCCAGCGTCGCATCGAGAGGAGCACCTATGGCATCGGCGATCGCACGATCGGTCATCTCGAAATCGGCATTCACGAGACCGAGAACGTGCAGGAGCTTCGCGGCTGCGGTGCCGCGCTTGCGATCGGTCTTCGCGCTCTTCCACTCCGCCGTCGCCTTGTCGAACAGCGAGGCGATCTCCTTCGCGGAGACGAATGCGTTGACCTCGGAGACGATGACGAGACGCGAGCCGCCGAAGAGCGACATCGTGCGGAACGAGTCGAGAATCGCACCGAGATCGGTGCCGGGCTCATAAGCCTCCACGGAGATGCGAGGCTGCTTCGCGACGATGGCATCGCGGATGTCGTGGAAGGCCTGTTCGGAGAGGTAGTCGGACGAGCCGCCGACGAGGATGGCGCGGGGAGGATGGCCGTCCTCGATTTGCGCGAGGACGGCTTTGAGTTGCTTCGGCATTCTGCTCCCGTTACGAGAGCAGACCCTTTTCCTGCAGTTCCTGGCAGTCGATGCAGAACGGCGTCCAGGGAACAGCGAGAAGGCGCTTCTCGCCGATCGTGGCGCCGCAGTTGGTGCAGACGCCGTAGGACTCGTTGCGCATGCGGTCGAATGCCTCTTCGATCTGCATGAGGAGATTGCGCTCTCCGTCGGAAAGCGAGAAGTTCAGCTCTTTGGAGTAGGCGCTGGCGGCTTTGTCGGCAAGATCCTGAATGCCGTCATCGGGCTGGGCATTGCCAGCAGCCTTGTCGCGCTCATAAGAGTCGAGCAGCTCGTTCTGTTTCTTGCGAAGAGCTTCCTCGTACTGCGAATAGGGATTGGCTTTCGTCTTCGTTTTTACCATTGTCCTTGCCATCTCGCGCGCCGGCACTCCTTATTTGTGATATGCGATGTTGCGCATCAACGTACACGCACGGTAGATCTGTTCCAGGAGCACGACCCGTGCAAGCTGATGTGGCAGCGTCATCGGGGAGAGGCTCACGATCTTGTCCGCACGTTGCCGGACGGAATCGTCGAGTCCCACGTCGCCGCCGAGCACGAAATGGATTCCGTGCGGGCTGTCGATCGTCAGCCGTTCGAGCCATCGGGCAAACTTCACTGAGTCAAACAACTGGCCCCGTTCGTCGAGTACAACCGTGTGCCCGCGCTCGGGGATTGCGGCCAGCAGCCGCGCAGATTGACCGCGCATCATAGCCACATCAGTCTGGCTTTGTCTACCGCGCTCGCGAGCTGGTAACTCGACGAGCTCAACCGGAAAGAAATGCTTGATACGGCTGATGTAACGGTCGATTGCCGCACCGAACTCCGCGTCCGAATTCGACCCGATCCAGATCAGCCGCAGCTTCATACGATGCCATATCTGCGCCGCTTTTCGCGGAGCGTCTTGCGGTTGATGCCGAGGATCTCGGCAGCCTTCGAGTTGTTGTCTTTCGTGATGCGCAGCACTTCGCGGATGTAGCGCGACTCGAGCTCATCGAGCGTCCACCGCTCACGCGACGCAGAGACGAGCAACTGCGGAGCCTCGATGTGCGGCAGCGCTGCGGCGTCGATCGCGCGGCCGGCGTCGGCCATCAGCGTCGCGCGCTCGAGGATGTTTCGGAACTCGCGGAGGTTGCCGGGCCATGAGTGCGTCGCCAGGAGCTCGATGGCGTCGGGGGTAAGCGTGCGCTTCTTTCCGACGAACTGTTTCGCGAGCAGCGGAATGTCCTCGCGCCGTTCGCGCAAGGGAGGAAGCGTCAGCGTGACGACATTGATGCGATAGAAGAGATCGCGCCGGAGCGCACCGCCGGTGAGCTCATCGACCGGCCGGTTCGATGAAGAGATCACGCGCGCTCCGAGCTCGATCGTCTGCGCGCCGCCGAGACGTGTGAATCGCTTCTCCTGAATCGCGCGCAGCAGCTTGGCCTGCAGGCTCGGCTCCAGCGCGGCGATTTCGTCGAAGTACACCGTGCCGCGCCGTGCCATTTCCAGCTTGCCGAGCTTGCGCGCATAGGCATCAGTGAAGGTACCGCGCTCGTGGCCATAAAGCTCCGACTCGAACAGCTCGCTCGGAATCGACGCGCAATCGATGACGACGAAAGGCTCGTTGCGGCGCGGGCCGCACGCGTGGATGGCCTGCGCCAGATAGTCCTTGCCGGTGCCCGACTCTCCGAGGATCAGGACGCTGACATCGCGCTCGACGATCTTTTCCGCCGTCTGCAGCAGCTCCCGCATCGCGCCATTACGCGTGCGGAAGAAGTGCGCGAGGCGAGGCTCAGGAGGTTTTCTTGAGCGCATCGCGAGACGCGCCGGCATCTTCGGCGAATTCCGAAGTGACATTGGGCGCGTCGCCCCACAACCTCTCCAGACCATAGAAGCGCCGGCAATCCTCGGTGAAGATGTGCACGATGAAGTCGCCGAAATCGAGAAGAATCCAGCGGCCGGGAGCCGTTCCTTCGACGAGCAACGGCTTCACGTGCAACTGCTCGCGCAGCGTCTCGACGATGTTGTCCGCGATCGCCTGTGCCTGCCGCTCGTTCGATGCAGAGCAGAGAACGAAGTAGTCGGCGATCGAAGTGAGCTTGCCCACTGCAAGCACACCGAGCTCTTCAGCCTTCTTGTCGAGAGCTGCCTTCACCGCGACGCGTACGCGGTCCTGGATCGGATCGTTCACGAGTTGTCCTCTTGGTAGAGTCGGTAATGATGAATGTAACGCGCGACGCGCGGATCGACCAGATCGTCGATCGGCTCGCCCGCGCGCACCCTCCTGCGAATCTCCGTGGATGACACCGGCACCGTTGCGTTCCGCATCAGTATGATCGCGCCATTTTGCGGCGCGGAGCGGTCAACTGTCACATGGCCGCGAAGATTGTCCGGAATGTTTGCCTGACCTCTGCTGAGCACGGCGAAATTAGCCAATTCGAAGATCCGTGCCAGATTCCGCCATTCATTAAGGGCGGCCAGGTTATCGTCGCCGATGATCCAGTCGAACACGGCATCAGACTGCTGATGCCGGAGCTCTTCCAGTGTGTCGACCGTGTAGGAAATCGCACCGCGCTCGAGCTCGCGGGAAGAGACCTCGAGCCCGTCATGATCTTCCGTCGCGAGCACAGCCATCGCAAATCGATCGAAGGGCGAGGCGGTCTTCTGTTTTTCCTTGAACGGCTGCCGGGAGGCCGGCATGTAGATGACGCGATCCCAGCCGATGGTCTCGCGCGCCGCAAGAACGGGATGCAGATGACCATGATGAAAAGGATCGAACGTGCCGCCGCAGATGCCGATTCTCACAACTCGTCATCCTGAGGCGCGGGGCTCAGGTGTACCACAGGCGCCCCCGCCTCTTCGGTGTCGCCGGCGTCGAGACGGACAGGCGGGGGCGCCTGTCCTGCATCGCGATTCTCACGAACGAATCTCGCGAGCAACCGCACGAGCTCTTTCACTCCGTCGCCGACGACCGCGGAGATCTCCGCGTACTCGTATCCCTGCTTCGCAGCATAGGCGCGCAGTTTTTCCGAGTTGCCTTCGATCGCAGAGTCGAGCTTCGATCCGACGACGATGCGCGGCTTTTCGGCGAGCGTCCGCGAATACGCCGCGAGCTCGCGCGCAATCACCGCGGCGTCCGCGTCCGGCTGCTCATTCGCCGAAAGATCGACGAGATGAACGAGCACCGAGCAGCGTTCCACATGCCGCAGAAACTGATCGCCGAGACCATGTCCTTCGTGTGCACCTTCGATGAGACCGGGGATGTCGGCCACGACGAACGTCTCGCCGCCATCAGCACTGACGACGCCGAGATTGGGTACGAGCGTCGTGAACGGGTAGTCGGCGATTTTCGGTTTCGCCGCGCTGATGACGGAGATCAGCGTGGATTTTCCTGCGTTGGGCAAGCCGATGAGACCGACGTCGGCAATGAGCTTCAGCTCGATGAAGAGCTCGCGGGCTTCTCCTTCTTCGCCGGGCTGTGCGAATCGCGGCGCCTGGCGCGTTGCCGTCGCGAAGTGCTGGTTGCCCCATCCGCCGCGGCCTCCTTTCGCAATCAGCACACGCTCGCCGTCATGCGTGAGATCGGCGATGAGCTCGCCGCTCGTCTTGTCGCGAACGACGGAGCCGATCGGGAGCTCGATCGAAACATCCTCGCCGTGCTGGCCGGAACAGTTCGAGCCCATGCCGTGCTCGCCGCGTCCGCCTTTCCATTCGCGCTGAAACTGGAGGTGATAGAGCGTGTTGAGGCGCTTCGACGCGACGACCCAGACCGAGCCGCCGTTGCCGCCATCGCCGCCGGAAGGACCGCCTTTCGGCACGAACTTCTCGCGGCGGAAGGCAACGCATCCGCGGCCGCCGTCGCCGGCTTTCACACGAATGGTTGCCTGATCGATGAAGTGCATTTACTTCCTAAAAGTGCAAACGCCGCTCCGGTGGGAGCGGCGTCGAGAGACGACAGGCGAGCCGCCTGTCGTACAGCATTTTTACTCGGCGGCCTGAGCCGGCGTGACGCTGATGAAACGGCCGCGCTCGCCCTTGTCGTGGAACTGCACGATGCCATCGATCTTGGCGAAGAGCGTGTGATCGCGGCCGATGCCGACGTTCACACCCGGATAGAAACGCGTACCGCGCTGGCGAACGAGAATCGATCCGCCGGTGACGAACTGTCCGGCAAAGCGCTTGACGCCGAGCATCTTCGGCTGCGAATCACGGCCGTTGCGCGACGAACCCTGTCCTTTTTTGTGAGCCATGGAATCTTCTCCTGTCGCGATGCTGCGCTAGACGGTGATGCTGTCAATGCGGAGTTCGACGGTGTCCTGCCGATGTCCGTGCGCGCGCTTCGTATGATTCTTGCGGTTCTTCTTCTTGAAAACGATGATCTTGTCACCGCGGGACTCGCGAAGGACCGTCGCCAGAACCGAGGCACCCGGAACCGTCGGCGAGCCGACCTTCGGCTGATCGCCGCCGATCATGAGCACATCGCCGAACGTGACCTTATCTTCTTTCGCAGACGACAGCACGTCGCGCTCGACGCGAACGGTCTGCCCCTCGGCGACTCGGTACTGCTTTCCACCGGAACGAATGATGGCGTACACAACGACCTCCGTGAAAATGGGACCCGCGTTGTAACACACTGCTCACAGGCAGTCAAATACCGCGGAACCGGCAAAACCACGGGTGGCGCTAGACTTATTCCTTTGGTAGTGACGAGTGACTAGTGACCAGTGATGAGTGCGGTCGAACGGGCGGCTCTGCTGATCGCCGGCCGCTTTTTCACTCGTCACTGTTCACTCGTCACTAACGCGAATAGGAGAAGGCGATGCGTACCAGGCCCAGTACCACCATCGCGCTGATCGTGGCAGCCGCACCGGCGGCCTTCGGCGCTCAGACGCCGGCCGAGGCGATCGCCGCCGGCCGCGCAGCAATCGCGGCAAAGCAGTTCGATCGCGCGATCATCACGATGCAGGACGCGATTCCGGCGGCGACCATGCTCTCCGATCCGAAAGAGAAGGCCGCCGCGCTTGCCGCGATCCACTTCTACTCGGCTCTCGCCTTCAGCGAACTGGAGCGCGATGACAAGACGAAAGAGGAATTGCGGGAGTTCTTCCGCTTCCGGCAGGGAGACGTGAAGCTCGACGAGACACGGTACCCCGTCCCCTTCATTCGGGCATTCAACGAAGTCGTCTCCACCATTCATCGAAACGGCGGAGGGAACACGCCGCAAGGCGCTCCTTCGAACTCATTCGATATCGCTTATCCCGGCTTCAACGAGTTCGTGCTTGCGGCTCCGCGCGAGCGGAAGATCTCCGAATGGAACAAGTCTCCCGACTTCGTGCTCCTCGCGACGGAGCAGGAAAAGCGGACGTGGGGGAAGCTCGCGGATGACGAAGCGCGGCGCAGCTTCGTCGCGCGATTCTGGCAGCGCCGCGACGCGGACTTCCGCATCGAGTTCGACCGGCGCGTCGCGTTCGCCGACGGCATGTTCGCCAACGAGAAGACGCGCGGTTCGCTGACCGATCGAGGGCGCGTGTTCGTGCTCGTCGGCAAACCGTATCGCGTCATAGCCCAACCACTCGTTGCATCACGCGTGCTGCCATCGCGACTCGGCGATCTGAACAACCGGCAGGGCACGATCGAACACTGGTTCTACACCCGCGAACAACTCCCAGTGCCTCTGCCCCGGCAGAGCATCGACTTCGTCTTCATCGATGCGCCCGACTACGGCGACTACATCCTCCAGCGCGACGGCTTCTCGATCAAAGAGCTCGAGGAAGTGAAGAAGAAGCACTCAGGCGAGTAGACGTACACAAAAAAAGAAGGGCGGCCTTTCGGCCGCCCTTCGATCAACCGCGTTGAAGGCGATTTAGTAGGTGTAACGCAGACCAACCTGGACCGTGCGCGGCGCCTGATAAACCGAGGCGTGCTTGAAGTACGGGCTGTGCGGACCGTTGGCGACGAAGATCGGCTCGCCGTTCGCGTCCTGATGCAGAGGATCGTCGTAGAACGACATTCCCGGCATGCCCTGGTACAGGTAGTTCATGTCCACTTCGAGCGGCTTGTGGGCATTCGTCGCGTTGAAGATGTCGACGACCGCCGAGAGCTTCGAGCTCGTGCCATGGAACAGCGGCAGAGCGTAGTCGGCATGAAGGTCGAGGTTGTAGTAGTTCGGGGTGCGGCCTTCCGACCCACGCGACTTCAGGAAGATCGTGCCGTCGCCGTATCCGTTGACGGTGTCCGGAGCGAGCATCGAGATAGGAATGCCCGACGAGTAGTAGAAGCCTTCCGACACGGTCAGACCGAACGGGAAGAGATACGAGGCGTGAATCTTGAGCTGAATCGGCTTGTCGGCGCGCAGCTTGCCCTCAGCGTTGTTGAGGAACGACGGAAGGTCATAGAGAGCCGTGATGTTCGGATCGAGCTGCTCGTAACCGGACACGAACAGACCCTCGTAGTTGCCCTTCGCCTGCGCGTAAACGTACGACGCGTAGAGCTGCCAGTTGTCGCGGAATGCGCGCTGCAGGGTGAACTCGGCGGCGCGGTAGTAGCGCTTCGGCTTCGGATACGGACCGCCGAGGGCGCCTTCGCCCGGGTTGGCGATGCCGTAGCCGGTGAGGGCGGTCGGATCGGTCGGATCGCCGAAGACACCGAAGTCTTCCACGACGCGCTTCAGTTCGCGGTCAACGAGGCGAACGCCCGTGCTCCAGACGTTGGCAAACTGATACTCGCCACCGACAATGTATTCATCCTGATACTGCGCCTTGAGGTCCGACGAAATCGGCGTGATGACGTCGAGACCCGTCAGGTTGCGGATGCGGTACTTCGTGAATCCGTTGATGGTCGCCGCGTTGCGGCCACCCGCGCGCACGGCGTCCGGAATCGGGTTGCCGGTCGGGTTGTACCAATACAGCGGCGTGCTGTTCAGCGGATGCTGGTAGTCGTTGATGATGTAGTCCTCGCCGTTGAGGGCGCGGATGTTCATGTCGAGCGGCATTGCTTCGAAGAAGCGGCCGAGGTAGGCATAAACCTTCGAGCGGCCGTTGTCCTTCGGATCCCACACGACGCCCAGGCGGGGGGCCCAGTTGTTCTTCATCGTGTAGCTGCCGATGTGGTGCGGATCGCTGACTTCTTCCGCGCTGGACGCAGTGTAGACACCGCGGGCCGACGTGATCTTCTGCTCTTCGTAGCGAAGACCGAGGTTGAACTGAAGGTTCGAACGAAGCTTCAGCTGATCCTGAATGAAGGCCGCGCTGTTCGTCGTCTTGCCCGAACCGTCGACAGAGTAAATGCGCTCCTGGATCTGATCGCAGGTCTTGCCGGCGCACTCGCCAACGAGACGCGAGGTGCTGGTCGGTCCGAAGTAGCGGTACCAGGTCTCGTGCGTATTCGAGTCGTACTTGTTCTGCTCGACGTCGATGCCGTAACGAATCTCGTTCTTGCCGAGATAGTTCGTCAGCTTGGCCGAGTAGGCATCACGCTGCGACTTCTCTTTCTGCGAGCGCTGGAAGCCGCCCATCTGCAGAGTGGAGTTCGTTTCGTCGATCTGGCGCGGAACCGAGGCGCCGGTCGCCGAGTTCGGACCGAGGTCGTTGTTGCGCTTGTGGCGTCCGAGGTTCAATTCCGCGAGGAACGACTGCGTGATGACACCGGTGTAACGCGCATTGACGTTGTTGGAACCGATGTTGTTCTTGCGATTCGCGGAGCCCTCGAGAGCCGGCGACGCGTTGACGCCGCGAATGAGCCAGCCCTTTTCCTTCGTCGGGTCACCGAACGTGGTGAAGATGAAGTTGTGATTCGGATTCGCCGACCAGGTCAGCTTGCCGGCGTAGAAGGTCGTGTCGCGCTTGTATTCGGTCGGCTGATCACCGGCCGGCGGATTCCACTGACCGACATGCACCGTGCGATGGCTCGGGTTGTACGCACCGAAGAACCACAGCTTGTCTTTCATGATCGGGCCGCCGAGCGACGCGCCGAGGTCACGGCTGTCGGAGAGGCTGGAACCGACTTCGAGGCCGCGACGGAAGTTCGAAACCGTGTCGCTCGCCCAATCCTTGCTGCTGTAGTAACCGAACACATCTCCGTGGAACTCATTGCTGCCCGACTTGGTGATGACGTTGAACACGCCACCGGTCGAACGGCCGAACTCTGCGGAGTAACCACCGGTCATGACCTGAACCTCTTCGACGAAGTTCATCGTGAGGTTCGTGCCCGACGTCCCGTAGCGGACGTCGGTGGTCGACAGACCGTCGATGATGTAGTTGTTCTCAGGAGCCGAGGAGGCACCGACGTTCGGCGAGTTGCCGAGCTGCGCGTTGCGCGTGTCGGCCATGTTCATCTCGACGCCCGGGGCCATCGTCGTCAGCGACTGGAACGTACGCGCAGTCGGCAGCGACTCGAACTGGCGGGCCGTGACGTTCACGCCCGTGGTCGTCTTCGAAACGTCGACCAGCGGAGCTTCCGCGGTGACCGTGATCGCTTCGGAGACGGCTGCCTTCATCGTGAACTCGATGCTGGCTTCCTGTCCGAGATACACGCGGGCGATCGTCTTCGTCTGCGGGGCAAATCCCGACAGCGTCGCCGTCACCTTGTATCCTTCACCCGGGGGAACGTTGACGAATCGGTATGAGCCCGAGCCATCCGTCACAGCCGAACGAGTACCCTGCATCGCAGGTCCCGCCAGCTCGACGGTGACACCCGGGAGCGCGCCGCCCGATGCGTCCTTGACTGATCCTGCCACGCTGCCCGCGGTGGTCGACTGTGCGAACACCACCGGAACGGCAAGCAGGAACACAAGCGCGCTAATGATTAGCTTTTTACCCATGGTCCCTCCTATTCGTTTTTCGTAGGGTCTTTCGAACCCGTACAGTCTTTGGTTGCTGAGCCTGGGAAAAAATCGGCGCTAACTATAGTGATTCAAATCAAATCCGCAACCGCCCCGTAACAACGACACTCGAAACCTGGCATGGTTTGAGCCCTGTTCTTCCGGTTCCGTTGTTTCGATGCCCTCCGGCTGCAAAGTCAGGGGCAGATTTGGCCGTTGTTACAAGTGCGCGCTAATCATTGTGACGCAATGGTTTCCGTCGGATGCAGCGCGCAGCGGGACGCGGGGCGGTCCAAAAATCCGTATCCCGGCTTCAACAGGCCGTGCGAAAACGCGGCGACGGCAAAAACGAAAAAGGGCGGCTTGCGCCGCCCTTTCTTACGTTCGGAAGGACCGATTAGAACCGCAGACGCGCTCCAAGCTGCGCGAGACGCTGTTCGCCCTGACCGGTATCACCCGCGAAGAGCGACGGCTGGTAGTTGCCGGAGCTGTTTCGGACAAACCGGACGCCGTTCTTGGAGTTCATGAGGTTGAAGATCTCGCCGATCAGCTCGACGCCGACATTCGAACCAAACCGGAACTCCTTCGAGACGCGAACGTCGATCTGCGAGAAGTCATCCCCGCGCAGCGTGTTCACGTGCGAAACACCCGCATCGAGCTTGTTCTTGTAGCCGAAGTTGTTCGTCGGATTGCCCGGCTGGAACTGCGTGAAGGGGAACGCCGAGTGATAGCGCAGGATGCCGGAGATGTTGAGATCCCACGGCGCGTGGTAGAGCGTGCTGAACGTAACGCGATGACGCGCATCGGTGAACAGCGGTCCGTAGTTCGCGGACGAATACGGATCAAGCGGAGTCACCGGAACATTCGTCTGCGCGTCGGCCTGAGAGCCGCCATCCCACAGCCGGAATTCATCCGCACCCGTGAGAACGTTGCCCTTCGACTGCGACCAGGTATAGAAGCCCTGCGCTTCGAACTTCGCCGAACGGCCGTGGAAGCCGACGTTGAATCCCTTGTACGTTGCCTCGCCGTCATCGACCCACAGACGGATGTTCGAAGCCGTCCCCGAACCCAGAAGGCGCGTTCCGCCCACAACGGGATTCGCGCGGAATCGGAACGGGATGTTCTTGTAGTCGACGTGCACTCCTTCGAAGTTCAGGCCGAGCGAGTTGTTGACTTCCCACGAGTAGCCGAGCGAGGCCTGCGTCGCCTGAGGAGCGACCCATGACTTCTGCGCGATGTTGTTCGGCAGGATTGCTCCACCGCCCTGATTGGGAGGAAGCGGCTGGCCCGGACGGAAGTAGCTGCCGTCCGCATTCTTGATGCCTTTGGAATCTTCGTAGGAGTAGATGATTCCGTAGGTCGACTGAACCGCTGCGGCGGGGAAGAGATTCGTCGCGTTGGTATACGGGAAGTCGTAGTAGATCCCGTAGCCGCCGCGAAGGATGTGTTTGTGATCGCCCTTCACGTCGTAGCTGAATCCAAGGCGCGGCGCGAAGTTGTTGTCGTCGTCTTTGAGCTGATCAGCCTTTCCATCCGCGAACGGCTTGAGCCATTTGATTTCGGGATGTGCCGCAGCCGCGGCCTTATAGAGAGGAAGAAGGGGATTCTTCCGCTGATCAAGATCAAATCCCGTCCACTTGTCGTAGCGAACGCCGAGGTTCAATGTGAGTCTGTCGCTGAACGTCAGGTCGTCCTGAAGGTAATAGTTGTATTGATCGATCGGAGTGGAGTCGCCGAAGAATCCACCGGTGATCGAGATGGCCTGAACGGGTGAGTTCGCGGAGTCCTGCAGCATGTCGTAGCGGCCGCTCGTACCCGTCGTGAAGTCACCGCCGAGGATCGGCTCGTGAATGAAGTTCGCGCCGGCCTTGAAATCGTGGCGGCGGCCCATCAGCGTCGAGGACCAGCTGAAGTCATCCTTGAACTGCGACTTCTCCTGATTCGTCGATTGCGGAGTATTCACGTTCTGTCCCGACTGAACGCCCGAAGGGAAGTACAGATTGGGATCGTTGGAATCGGCCGTGATCGAGTTCTTGAACTTCGTCCACTGATAAACGAACTCGTTCAGCTTGTCGCCGCTGATCGTCCAGGAATGGCTGGCAAGAGCTGACTTGTAATCGTTGGAGATCGTGCCCCAGCCGCTCGGCGTGACGTAGGGAAACGCCGCGTACTTGTCGCTGTTCTTCTGGTAGCCGTAGCGGACCTGAATGAACTGCTTCGCTGTGGCATTCAGGCTTGCCTTCACGGTCCCGAGCTGGTCGGTGAAGGGAACGGACGCAGACGTTCCGTCGAGCGACGGAAAGATGCCGCCCGTGTCGAACGTCGTCGTCGTCGTGCGAGAGGTCTTCTCGTAGGTGCCGAAGAAGTGCGCAACATCCTTGACGATCGGTCCGCCGAGCGACGCACCGTACTGCTTGCGCCTGTAATCGCCTTTGCCGGCGCCGTTCTGCTTCTCGGTTTCCGTCTTCTCGTTCAGGCTCTTATCGCGGAAGAATCCATACGCGCTCCCTTTGAGCTCGTTGGTTCCCGTCTTGGTGACGACGCTCAGCACGCCGCCCGAAGAACGTCCGTACTCGGCCTTGTACTGCATCGTCTGAATCTTGAATTCCTCGACTGCTTCGAGGTTGAAGTTCTGCAGCGCGCCACCGATCGTGTCGTCGGTGTTGTCGCCGCCATCGATGAGGAAGTTGACGTTGCGGCCGCTGCCGCCGTTGAGTGCGATCGTCAACTGTCCCGGCTTCGTCGGATCGGCGTTGACCGAAAGCGTGGTGCCGGGCGCGAGCGATGCGAGGTTCGCGAACTGGCGTCCGTTGAGCGGAAGCCCTTCGAGCTCATGCTGGCTGACGACGGTACCGACTGCCGGCTCCGTTGCGACCAGCGGCGCGTCGACGCTCACCGTGATCGCTTCCGACACGGCCGCCTGCTTGAGCGTGATGTCGAGATCGCGCGGCGTTGCGACTTTCAATTCGACCTTCTCGGTCGTGACTTTCGCAAACCCAGCCAGTTCCGCAGTCACTGTGTAGACGCCAACCGGCAGCGACGGGAAGCGATACGCGCCGTCGGACGCCGTGACAGCCGTGCGAACCAACCCGATCTGCGTGTTGGTTGCCGTTACCGTCACTCCGGGAACCGCTCCGCCTGACGAATCCGTCACCCGGCCGGAAAGCGAGGAGCCGGCCTGCGCGAACAAGTTGCATGGAATGAAAACTACAAGAGCGACCATCAGGATGGCCCATGTGGAAGACCGTGTGCCCATTCGTCACCGTCCTTACCGAATCAATTTTTCCAGGAATCAGCCGCGATCATACGAGCAACTTCGACCGGAGGCAATCCGTCGCAACGGGGTTCAGTGTTCCGCGTGCATCCGGGCGAGCATGGCCTGTGCTGCCTGCCGCCGCTCCGCAAAAGCAGGATCGTTTGCCGAGCGCGCGATGAAGGTTCGGTACTCGGCGATCGCCGCAGGGAGATCGCCTCCCAATTGCAACGCGACGGCACGATTGAGATGCGCTTCGAGGTAGTCAGGAGACAGCCGGATCGCGCGATCGAAATCGGCGACCGCATCCGCGAAACGATTCCGATCGACGTTGAGTGCACCGAGACCGTTGAGCGGATCTGCGTAATTCGGCGCGAGCGCGATGGCGCGCTGAAATGCAGATTCGGCTTCTTCGGCGCGGCCGAGCGCGCGCGCAGCGTTCCCGATGTTGTTGTAGATCCTGGCGTTTCTCGGATCGATCGCCGCAGCTTTCTGAAATTCCTCCAGCGCCTTCACCGGCTGGCCTTCCGCTGACTGAATGATGCCGAGAACGTTGTGCGCATCCGCATTCGCGGAGTCGCGGCGGAGCGCCTCGACCACCGCTTCACGAGCGCGGCGAAAATCGCCCGCCTCCTGAAACGCCGAGGCGAGGTTGTACCAGGCCTGCGCGTCGTCCGGCGCAGCCGCGATGGCCGCACGGAACAGCTCGATCGCGCGCTCGGGATGCCCACGCAGCCGCTCGACTTTCGCGAGCGACGTGCGAAACACCGGATTCTCGCCATCGCTCTTCATCAATGCGGCGAGCGTCTCCGCAGCTTCGTCGTACCGCTTCGCGTTCATCGCCCACGTCGCTTCTTCGAATTTGCGAAAGAGCGGCACCATCACCTTCGGATCGGGAAGCTGTCCCGCGCGCTTCTCCGGCATCCCGCCGACATAACCAAGGCTCGCAAGCTTCGCCATCGTCTCGGCGTCGACGGCCGCCGGCGGCTTCGCCGTCGCCGTCGCATTCATCGCTGTCAGGCTTCCCGAAAGAGCGTTCATGACACGGCGCTCGAACGCGTAGAGATTGCGGCTCTCCTTCGGATCGCGCGCGAGGTCGTACAGCTCCGGCGACGGCGATGCGATGAACTTGTCGCTGCCGCGCCGCAGCGATGAGAGGCCGCTCCAGCCGAAGACCGTTGGGTATTCCGTTTCGGAGTAGACATCCGCTGCCGGCGGCTCGCTCTTCCCGCGCAGCGAAGACGCGAGATCGTGCCCGTCGGCATTCGGCGGAGCCGCAAGCTTCATGAGGCCGATGATCGTCGGCGTGATGTCGGCCAGACTGACCGGCGCCTTCACGACCTGCGCGTCCAGCAATCCCGGCGCAGAAATGATGAGCGGCACTCGAAGCGTCGGCTCGTAGAGCAGCAGTCCGTGCGTCAACTCGCCATGCTCTCCCAGCGCTTCGCCATGATCACCGGTGACGACGACGATCGTTCGCTCGCGCTGGCCGCTCTGATCGAGAGCGGAGAGCAGCCGCTGGACCTGCTGGTCCACGAATGCGATCTCGCCGTCGTACGGCGACGACGCGAATCGCGTCCGAAAGGGCTCGGGTGCAGCGTACGGTGCATGCGGATCGTAAAGGTGCACCCAGGCGAAAAACGGCGATCCATCGCCCTGCCTGAGCCACGCGAGAGCGCGATCGACCACGAGATCGCCGCGCCGCTCGGCCTCCAGGTGATCGCCGGCGTTGGGATCGCGCGGAATCTCGTCATCGTAGAGAGCGAAGCCGCGATTCAATCCGAATCGATGATCGAGGACGAACGCGCCGACGAAGGCGGCGGCTCGATAACCCTGCTGCGAAAGAAGCGTGGCCAGCGTCGGACGATTCGCGGGAAAGACGCCCGTTCCGTTGTTTCGTACGCCGTGATGCAGAGGCAGAACGCCGGAAAGAATGGTGCTGTGCGAGGGAAGCGTGAGCGGCACCGCGCTGATCGCGTTCTCGAAACGGACGCCGTGCGCCGCGAGCGCATCGAGTGCCGGCGTGGCTCCCGCCGCACTGCCATAGCAGCCGACATGATCGGCGCGCAACGTGTCGAGCGTGATCAGAAGAACGTTGTATCGGGGCTGCTCACGCCGCGAACAGGAAACGCAAAGAACGACGAGCAGCAAACGGAGCCATAGAACCCAACGAATGCGCTTTGTGGCGGGCCGCCCGTTCACAGCGGAATGTTGCCATGCTTCTTCGGCGGATTCGAATCGCGCTTGTTGCGCAGCATCGCAAATGCCGTGATCAGTTTCCGCCGCGTGAACCTCGGCTCGATGATCTCGTCGACATAACCGCGCTCCGCCGCGATGTACGGGTTCGCGAACTTCTCCTTGTACTCCGCGACCTTCGCCTCGCGATCCTCGGCGCCGCGATAAAGAATGTTCACGGCACCCTCTGCACCCATCACGGCGATCTCCGCCGTGGGATAGGCGAAGTTCATGTCGGCGCGGATGTGCTTGGAGTTCATGACGCAATACGCGCCGCCATACGCCTTGCGCGTGATCACCGTGATCTTCGGAACCGTCGCCTCGGCGAGCGCGTAGAGGAGCTTCGCACCATGAATGATGATGCCTCCGTACTCCTGCTCGGTTCCCGGCAGAAATCCCGGAACGTCTTCGAGCACGAGCAGCGGAACGTTGAACGCATCGCAAAAACGGACGAAGCGCGCACCCTTTCGCGACGCGTTGATGTCGAGCACACCGGCGAGAAACGCAGGCTGATTTGCGACCACGCCGATCGACTGCCCGTTGAGACGGATGAAGCCGACCACCAGATTCCGCGCGTAGTTCTGGTGCACTTCGAGGAAGTGCCCTTCGTCGGCGATCGTCTTGATCAGATCGCGAATCTCATAGGGCTGATTCGGATTCTCCGGAATGAAACCGTCGAGGGAGGCGTCGACGCGATTGATGTCGTCGCGCGTCGCCACGCGCGGCGCCTCTTCCATGTTGTTCGAGGGAATGAAGGAGAGCAGCTCGCGAATGGTCGCGAGACAGTCTTCATCGGAATCGGCGGCGAAATGCGCGACGCCTGATGTCTGGCTGTGCGTCTCCGCACCGCCGAGCTTTTCCTTCGTGACTTCCTCGTGCGTGACGGTCTTGATGACGTCGGGACCGGTGACGAACATGTAGCTCGTCTTCTTCACCATCAGGATGAAATCGGTGATGGCGGGCGAGTAGACGGCGCCGCCGGCGCACGGACCCATGATGGCGGAGATCTGCGGGACGACGCCCGAGGCGAGGGTGTTGCGGAGAAAGATGTCGGCATAGCCGCCGAGGGAGACCACGCCTTCCTGAATGCGCGCGCCGCCGGAGTCGTTGAGCCCGACGATGGGCGCACCGTTCTTCATCGCCAGATCCATGATCTTGACGATCTTCGCCGCGTGCGTTTCGGAGAGCGATCCGCCGAAGACGGTGAAGTCCTGCGCGAATGCGTAGACCAGACGCCCCTGCACCGTGCCGTAGCCGGTGACGACGCCGTCTCCGGGGACGCGCTGCTTGTCCATTCCGAAGTCGGTGTTGCGGTGCATGACGAGCTGATCGAGCTCCTGAAACGAGCCGGGGTCGAAGAGCATCGCGATACGCTCGCGCGCCGTCAGCTTCCCTTCGTTGTGCTGGCGCTGAATACGCGCTTCGCCTCCACCGAGCTCACTTTCACGTTTGCGGCGCTCAAGCTCTTCCAGCTTCAGATCGAGTGTCATCAGAGAATGGTGTTGCGCTCGGCCGCGAGCCGGCGCATTTCCTCCATCAGCTCGTTGTCGGATGGATCGCGATCGCCGAGTGTTTTGGCCAGACGTCTGCGCGCTTCCTGCTCGAGCGTGTCGAACAGCGTGGCGTTCTCCCCCAGCACATGTTCGACGACGCGAATGCCTGCCTCCGCGTCGCGAAACTCGACGACGCCTCGGTCCTCGAGGCGATTCACGATGGCACGAGCGAGAAATGCGAGTTGTCCGGCGATCTTCATCGATCCGGCGTGATTCTAGTGCACATCATCTCCGCGCCGAACGCTCCCGCGGCATAGGGATACCAGCGCGGCGTCACGTTCACGGCCTCGACGCGCTCGATCGCGAACGACGCCGGATAGACAGCGCCTTCGCTCACGCATAGCGCATGCAGAACGTTTCCCGCCACGGGAGCCGTCAATGCGACCGCGAGCGGGAGCTCGCGATCGATCTCATTCGAACGGGCGGAAGCGCGCAGATGCAGCGGCATCCGGACCGGCCGGAAGCGATAGCTCGGCCGGAAGACGTTCGGCCAGGGGGGCGTGGCGATGCGCTGCTCGAGGACGCGCTGGCCATTGCCGTCGTGATCCGCTGCCGATTGCCAGATATCGACGACATCGGTACCGATGAGCGACGGAAGAAGGGCGGCGCCAACGTTCGCGGCGAGTCGGATGCGCGGCGGCGCCTCACGCTCGGCGCCGGCCAGCAGCAGCGCCTCGACTGCCCGCGTCACATCATCGAGCACGAAGTCGGCGAGATCGATGATGACGCGCAGCGCGCGCTCCCGATGCGCGATCGCGACATGAACGCGCCGTGTCGTCTCGCTCCAGCAGATGTCATCGCACTCATGCTGCGCGTAGCCCTCGCTCACGATCATCCGCTCGATGAAGAGCGGTCCTCGCACCATCGCCTCGATCGCGGCTACGACATCGTCCCCCTCACCCCGTAACGCGGGGAGAGGGGCCAGCGGTGAGGGGGATGGTCGAGACCAAAAGACGCTGCCGTCTTCCACCGCCTCCCCGCTCTCGACACACCGCACCACATGCCCATGCTCGTAGCGAACGACATGACCGCGCTTGCGATAAATCACAGCGGCTCCGTGATCATCAGCGGTGCGCGCGAACCGACGAGCACTTCCTGTCCTTCGCGCGAACAGATCACACCCGGATAGCGAAGCGGTTCTCCCGCGGCGCCGCGGATCGCTGCCACAATTCTCCGGCGCGGCGCACGAAGCTGAAACGGCGCAAGCCGCTCGGCCACGCCGCCGCGAACGATGGATGCGAAAGCGATGGACAGCGTCACCATCTGCGTAAGCGGCTCGTATGCGCCGCCGGCGATCAGATGAATATCGATGCGTTCTTCGGGCAACTGCCATGGCGCACCGTGCTGGCGCGCGATGAGCGTCGTCATGCGAGGCAGCGCGACATCGGTGAACGACTCACGCCGATGCGTCTTCGGCGTTTCGCGCTTGAGATCGGTAACGGATGTTGCCTGGCCTTCATCGTCGATCGCGAAATCCGGTTCGTCGTGAACCGTCAGCCACTCCGGCCATTGCAATTCTTCATGACCGTGCTCTGCAGCGTGACCTGCGGCTTCGTGGAGGAGGACCGAAGCGGACCCGTTCTGCCAGAGGATGGGCAATCGAAGCCCCTCACCCCTGGCCCATCTCCCCCCGTTGCGGGGCGAGGGAGACGTGGGGAGGAGTGCAACATCGTGAAGAGCGTTGTCCGCGCCGGTCACGATCGACACGCCTTCGATCGCAATCGTGATCGCGGATTCATCGCGCTCGATCTCGTTCACTCTTCGCGCGCTCGACACGAGGCGTACGCGCGCATGAACGAGCTCACGCGCGATGCGGCGCATCGGTTCCATCGCCGACTCGGCGCGCTCCAGAAGCCTCTCGTCGCGGCGATCGATCGCATCGATCTCGCGGCCGCGGCACTGCATCTCACCGTGCGACGTGCGCGACTCGACCAGCGCTCCGCCGGACCAGAGCTCGTCGCGCGACGCGATCGAGAAGAGATACTCCACTAGTCGATCTGGTATTCGAATTTCTTCGAATCCTGGTCGTAGCTGACCATCAGCTTGTGTGACGCGCCCGGCTGGAAGTTCTGCCTGATCGTGTGGTGCTCCTGAATCGACAGCGAGGGAACCACGACCCAGATCTCGATGTCCGTATTCGCAGGCGTGATTTCCTTCGTCACATTCACGGCGCGCGGGCTGCGGCGATGGAAGAAGCGGCCCTTCTCCTCCCAGAGATTCTCGTGCGCGACGATCTGGCTGCCGACCTTCACCTGGATGTAGCCGTCCGTGAGCTGGCCATTGAAGACGGTCGTCAACTGCGCGGGCGCCGTGTTCACCGGCCGAATGTCCTGCGTGCCGGTGGCCCCCGTTCCGGGCGACTTCGTCGCGACCTTCACCGGCGGCTTCTTCCCCGAAGTCTTCGAGGTAGTCGGCGTCGGCGTCTGCGCCTGCGCCTTCCCCTGCTCCTGCTGCGCAAGCTTCAGATAGTTCGCCGCGTCATCGGAGTTGGGGTTGAGATGGAAGGCTTCTTCGAGCAGCGGGATCGCCGCAGCGTAGTCCTTGTTGTTGTAGGCGTTGATTCCGTCGGTCAGCTTCTGCTGCGCAATCGCCTGTTGCTGCTTTCCAGATTCCTGCTGCACGCGGACCGAGTTCAACCGCGCGACGAGATCGTTGATGGCAGGCGACGCCGGCGCGATCTTCAGCAGCTCCGAGAATTTCGCATAGGCATCGTCGACACGACCCTGGCGAATCGCCTGATTGCCCGCGACGCGAAGCTGCCGCTCCTTCTGGTGCTTCGCCTCCGCGCGCTGATCGACGACCGGAACAGGCACCTGCTTCTTCTGCATCGCGAGAATCGTCGAGAGCAGGCCGATCACGAGCAGCAGCGTGATCGCGAGGAAGACCGGCGGCGCGATGCGGCGGCCCCACGTCGGGTGCGTGCGCACGTTCGTCAGCGTCTTTCGGAAGCCCTGCGGTTGCCGTGCTGCTTTCGGTGCCGGTGCTGGAGCCGCAGCCGGAACAGAAACCGGAGCCGAGATCGCGCTCGAGGCCATCGGCAACGGAGTCGAGTCGGCGGACTCCGCTTCGGGGAAGGGCACTTCGATCGTCGGCGTGCGATCGTGGTCGCGCGCATTGCCGCGGGTCACCACCGTCTCATCCGCCATCGCCGGCTCGGGAGCCGGCTTCTCTCCGCGAATCACCGCACGGAGCGCGAGCGCGAGATCCTTGCCTCGCTGGTAGCGGCGGCCCGGATCCTTCGCGAGACACTTCGCGACGATCTCCTCGAAGCCGTCGGGAATCTGCGGGTTGATGTCGTGCAGCGGCGGAAATGGCTCGTGCACGATCTTGTACGAAATCGATGTGAGCGAATCACCGCCGAACGGCTTGCGCCGCGTCAGCAGCTCATAGAGGCAAATGCCGAGCGAGAAGAGATCGGTACGTCCGTCGACGGGCGCGCCCTTCACCTGTTCCGGCGCCATGTAGTTCGGCGTGCCGAGGAACTGGCCGGTCGACGTGAGGTTGGCGCCGCCGCTCGCGATCTTCGCAATGCCGAAGTCCGTGATCTTCGCGCGCATCCCTTCGACGAGGATGATGTTCGCCGGCTTCACATCGCGATGGACGATTCCCTTCGCATGCGCGAAGTCGAGCGCCTCGGCTACCTGCGCGACGATGTCGCCGATCTGCTCGAAGGAGAGCGCGCGTCCCTGCTGCAGCACCTCTTTCAGGTTCTGCCCTTCGACGTACTCCATCGCGATGAACGAGGTGTTCGTTCCGTCGTCCTGTCCGATGTCGTGCACGGTGACGATCGCGGGATGATTGAGGATCCCGGCTGCCTGGGCCTCGCGAATGAAACGCTGTTGAAATTCGCGCGTTTCATCATCGTCGGCATGCGCGGCGGCGCGGATCGTCTTCAGAGCGACGAGTCGCCCGATCAACGGATCCTTGGCAAGGTAGACGATTCCCATCGCCCCCTTACCGAGCTCTCGAACTACCTCATAGCGACCGAGTTTCAAGACCCCATCACCGCGGCGGGCTGCCGTGCGATTTCCGGCCGCTCCGGCATCCATCGGAGTTTCATGAGCCGTCAATGATATCTCCAGCGGGTTCGCCGCGCCCGGTTGAACATTTTAAATTATGATCTCCGCCGCGTTTACAGATTCTCTACGAGGTCAATTCCGTATGAAGGTCTACTCCGGTTCGGAAATCCGCAACGTCGCGGTAGTGGGTCACAACGACACGGGAAAAACGACACTCGTTTCGCAGCTGCTGTTCAATGCAGGCGCTACGACGCGACTGGGCCGCATCGAAGACGGTACCACCACAACCGACTTCGATCCCGACGAAATCGAACGCAAGCATTCGATCTCGGCGGCTTTCGCCTTCGTCGAGTGGAAGAACACCAAGATCAATCTGCTCGACACTCCCGGATTCGGCATCTTCATGATGGAGGCGAAATCCGCGCTGCGCGTCGCCGACTCCGCAGCGGTGGTCTGCAGCGGCGTCACCGGCGTGGAGGTCACGACGGAGAAGGTCTGGAAGTTCGCCGAGGAATTCGGCCTGCCGCGCATCGTGATCGTGAACAAGATGGATCGCGAGCGCGCCTCGTCGTCGCGCACTCTCGAAGCGCTGCAGAAAAAATTCGGCAAGAACGTCGTCCCCATCCAGGTCCCGATGGGAGAAGAGCATGACTTCGAAGGCGTCATCGACCTCGTCTCGATGAAGGCGATCAAGTATGCGAAGGATGGCTCCGGAAAGTACGACATCATCGACATTCCCTCCGAGCACAAGAGCACGGCGGATGAATGGCGCGAGAAGCTGATCGAGAAAGTGGCCGAGGGCGATGACACGCTCATGGAGCGTTTCTTCGAGCAGGGAGGCCTCTCGCAGGAAGAGCTGCTCGATGGTCTGAAGCGCGAAGTCGCTCACCATCAGATCTTCCCTGTTCTCTTTACGTCGGCCTCGCACAACATCGCCGGGCATCCGCTCCTCGACGCGTTCGTGAATCTGCTGCCATCGCCGGAAGAAGTGAAGACGCTGGAGGGAACCGATCGCAAAGGTGAGAAGCTCACCTTCGACCGGCGGCCCGAGGCATTTCCTGCGGCGCTCGTTTTCAAGACGTTCTCGGATCCCTTCTCGGGACGCGTCTCTCTCTTCCGCGTCTACGCCGGGACCTTCAAGTCCGACACTTCGTACTGGAACACCACGAAGGATCACGAAGAACGGATCGGAAAGCTGCAGGTGCTGCAGGGCAAACAGCAGATTCCGGTTCCGGAGTTGAAGGCGGGCGACATCGGCGCGGTCGCCAAACTGAAAGACACGCATACGGGCGACACGATCGCGGCGAAGGATCATCAGATCCTCATCCCCGCGGTTCAGTATCCCGAAGCAGCGATCGCATTCGCCGTCGAGCCGAAAGCGCGCGGCGATGAAGACAAGCTCGGCGCCGCCGTTGCGCGCATCATCGAGGAAGATCCGTCGATCCGCTTCGCACGCGATCCGCAGACGAAGGAGTTCCTCCTCTCCGGCCAGGGTCAGTTGCACGTGGAGATCGTCGTCTCGAAGCTGCACAAGAAGTACGGCGTCGACGTCATCCTTCATCCACCGAAGGTTCCGTATCGCGAGACGATCACGAAGCCTGCCGATGCACACGGCCGCCACAAGAAGCAGTCGGGAGGCCACGGCCAGTTCGCCGATTGCAAGATCACGGTCGAGCCGCTGCCGCGCGGCGCGGACTTCGAGTTCGTCGACGAGATCTTCGGCGGCGCGATCCCTCGCCAGTACATCCCCGCAGTCGAGAAGGGCATTCAGGATGCGCGGCAGAAGGGATTCCTCGCCGGCTATCCGATGGTCGACTTCCGCGTGCGGTTGAAGGACGGGCAGTATCACGACGTCGATTCGTCGGAAATGGCGTTCAAGATCGCAGGCTCGCTCGCCTATCAGCAGGCGATGGAGCAGGCGCGCGCGACGATCCTCGAGCCGATCATGCACGTCGACATCACGGCACCGTCGGAATACGTCGGCGACATCATGGGTGATCTCAACTCACGCCGCGGGCGCGTCGAAGGCGTCGACGCGGAAGAGGACACGCAGGTCGTTCACGCGCGCGTGCCTATGGCGGAGATGCTGACCTATGGATCGACGCTGCGCTCGATCACGCAGGGACGCGGCAGCTTCCACATGGAGATGTCGCACTACGAAGAAGTGCCGCGCAATCTGCAGGAGAAGATCATCACGGAATCGAAGAAGGCGAAAGAGCAGCAGGCCGCTGCGCATTGATCGTGCAGGACAGGCGCCCCGCCTGTCCTGTTCAAATTCGCTCGAGAGGACAGGCGAGGGCGCCTGTCCTACACCTGTTCCTTCACGAGATTCGCTTCCAGCTTCACCACTTCCGTCTTCGCGCTGTCGGCGACTGTCACGATGAACTGCCGATCGCGAAATCCCTGGGCCGAGATGCGAATCGTGTAACTGCCGGGCTGCGGGAAGTCGTACACCTGATCCTGCGTCGAGAACTGCTGCGCCGTTCCGATCGCGAGATCGTTGACGTAGACCATCGCTTCCGGCGGCGTGACCTTCAACATCATTCCGCGCCGCGCCGTGAGCCGCAGCGTCGTCTGCAGGCCGCCGGTGCCACCGCCGCTGATGTCTGCACGAGAGCGCCCCGGCAGCGGTGCATTCGCGTTCGGCGTGTTCGACGCATCGTCGCCCGGATAGACGAGCGACGCACCCGGCTGCGGCTCGCCGGGAGGTGCGGGCGTGGGAGCCGGAACAGGCGAGCGCCGCGGCTTGACGATGCTGGTGAACGCCGAGCTCTCGCGATAGCGCATCCCGGTGTAGACCGCGAGTCCGGCCATCACGACGAGCACCGCACCAATGGCCGCGGCCACCCACTTCGGGAGAGGCTCCATCTCCGGCTCCTGCGAGTCCGGAGGAGTCTCCAGCGGAGGCTCAGTCGTCATGACGGTTCGTTCGTATCCGGCTCGACCTGCGCATTCTCATCGATGTCGGCCGGCCCTTCATCGGTAACGACCGTCTCGTCATCATCGTCGAGCTGGTCGTATTCATCGCTGCGCTGACGCAGCAGTTGCATCGCCTTCTGCTCATCTTCCCGCGTGACATAGATACGGATGTCGCCCATCGTGCCGAAGTTGATCGGAGCTTCGCTGAACTTCAGATTCTCGATCTGTGCCGGAACTCCTTCGCCTTCGAGGAATCCCTGCAGCAGCTTCGCTTCGTCCTCCGTGCCGACACTGGTGATCTCCACCCAGATCGTTCCATCGTCCCCGCGGACGGTTTGATACGGCAGTTCTTCATCAGCCATCTCGTTCTCCTCAGCCGGCTAGAGTGACGACCGCGTTCCGGTCCGTTACCCTTCCGATCTTTGCATAGAACAGGCCGCCTTCGCGGAACCGCTCCTCGAGCGCCTGTTCGTTGGCCGGGGACACGGCGATCAACAGGCCGCCGCTCGTTTGAGCATCGCACATCAACATGAATTCGGTCTCGCTCACCGAAGACTCGACGCGCCGCCGGAACGTCTCCGCGTTCCGCACGCTGCCCGCCGGACGGAATCCTTTCTCGAGATACTCCCGGGCACCTGTGAGCACCGGCACCGCGCTCGCGCGAATCTCGGCACCGACTCCCGAGCCTGCACACATCTCGAGCAGATGGCCGATGAGACCGTAGCCGGTCACATCAGTCGCGGCATTCACGCCGGCCGCGACCATCGCCTGCGCCGCATCGCGATTGAGCATCGTCATCCAGCGCGTCGCCTCCTCGAGTGACGGCGGCTCCGCGCGTCTCCACAACTTACGTCCGCTCAACGCCCGATGCGCGCTGATCAGGATGCCGTTGCCGATGGGCTTCGTCAGGTAGAGCGAGTCGCCGGCTTTCGCCGTCGAGTTGCGCACGAGCTTGTCGATGCTGACCACGCCGGTCACCGCGAGTCCGTACTTCGGAACTTCATCGATGATCGTGTGTCCTCCCGCAACCGGAAATCCGGCCTCGGCTGCCTTCTCCGCGCCGCCGCGGAGAATCTCCTGCAGCACTTCCAGCGGAAGCTCGCCGGTGGGAAACGCGGCGATCGCAAGTCCGAGAATCGGTGAGGCGCCCATCGCGTAAACATCGGAGATCGAATTCGCCGCAGCGATCGCGCCGAAAAGGTACGGATCGTCCACGATCGGAGTGAAGAAATCGACGGTCTGCACGATCGCCTGATCGCCGCTGATGCGGAGCACGGCCGCATCGTCGTTCGTCGAGTGACCGACGAGAAGATCCCCGATCCCGTCAGGTGCGGGCACTTTGGAAAGCACGGAACGCAGGTCATCCTGACCCAGCTTGCAGGCTCAACCGCCTGTGGTCGCGAAGGATGACAACGCCGGATAGGAACTACGCAGCTTGTGCCGCACGGAAGGGATGGTACCGCGAAGAGTCGCGCGGACGAGACGTCCGCACTCCACCTATTCCCCCAGCACCTTCGTGCGTGCGGCTTCCACCGCGAGCAGGATCTCCTGATAGAGATGAAACGCGAGCTCGGGATTCAGCGGGGCGGCCGCGCCGTGACTGACGATCTCCGCGATCTGCGATGCGTAGTGCGAAGCGGTGGGGAGGCGTTCACCTGACTCGCGAATCGTGCGAAAGCCATCGATGAGCTCGAGCTCGAGCCGCGTCCGGAACGTGCCGTCTTCGACATCGCGCTCGAGGTGGGTGTAGTCGACATTCATCGCGGCGCTCCATACGTCACGCGCACGTTCGTTCCGTCGATCGTGCTGTGTGCGGCGACACCATGGTCGCCGAGAAACGCGACATACGCATCGCGAAAATCGTGCGCGTGATCGCTCGTGTCCCATGTCGTATCCGCGACGACTTCGTCGCTGCAGGTCACGGTCACATGATCGTCGACCCAGCCGTGCACATGATCGGCGCCGACGAGAAACGACCAGTGAAATTCGCCGAGGTGCTCGACGGTGAGCGCATTCGGAGGCTCGACGCCGTTGAAAGGGCGCGGAGTGAATGTGCGCGCGAAGTACTGCTCGGGATGAAGAATCTCCCGAGTAGTGCGCGGCGGATTCACATTGATGCGGTCGAGCTCCTTCCATCCTCCTCGCTTGTAGGCGGCAACGACGAAGCGAAGGCCGTCGAGGTAGGGAAACTTGAGCGATTCGACGAAATAGCGCGGCGCAGTGGGATCGATCGACTTGTCCGCCGCAGCGCCCTCGGTCATCGCATTCGTCAGCAGGTCGTTCTTCAGCGCCGCGTCGACGGGCTGCCCGGCCTGGTCGAGCATCCACGCGATCATCACGAGCGAGGCCTCGCCTTCGATGACGGAGTGATAGGCGAGCTGTCCATCCCAGTCGTCGCGCAATGCATCATCCTTCTTGCCGATGTCGAAATACTGATCCTGCAGCGCGTGAGTCAGCTCGTGGATCGCAACCGATTCCTTCAGCATCTCCGCGTTGCCGGCTTCCTTCGCCGCGTCCGGCAGTTCGGAGATGTCGAAGTACACATGCTTCGTCGGATCGTAGTAGGCGAGCACCTGCGCTTCGTAGAGCGCGAGCAGCTTGCCGGTCAGATCACTGGTCTTGCCGTCGACGAGCTGCAGAGCGCGAAGGATGGAGATGTAGTCGTCGACGGGATAGGGCATCTGGCGCTTCATCTCCGCGCGCAGACGCTCGGGGATCTCCCTGCGGCCGATGGTCTTCACGACGACGTCGTGTTTGAACTTCAGACCGCGGATTTTTTCGACGGCCGCCATCTCGCGGGCGAGCGGCGATTCCGCCGCCAGCAGGCTGCCCGGCAGGAGCAGAAAAACGGCCAGAACGTGAAAGTAACGAAACATGCGACTTATGAACACTTCACTCGCCCTCGCCGTTCCCTTAGAATGCGCGCACGGTTCAACCGATGGAGAGAGGCGACAGCGAGCGCATCGAGATCACCATCAGCAGCCGGTTCGAGAATATCGAGCTCGTGCAGGTGATCGCTGAGCATCTCTGTGAGAATGCCGGCGTAGACGAGGACGGCTCTCACTGGATCGGGATGGCTGTCCGCGAAGCGGTCGCCAACGCGATCAAGCATGGGAACAAACTGGATGTGAAGAAGAAGGTTCACGCGCAGTTCGATCTTCACGGGTTGGAGCTGGTGATCCGGATCTGCGATGAGGGCGAAGGATTCGATCCCTCGAAGGTCAGCGATCCCCTGAATCCGCAGAATCTGATGAAGACCAGCGGGCGCGGCATCTTCTACATGCGGACGTTCATGGATGAGGTGCACTACACCTTCGAGCCTGGAGGCGGCACCTCGCTGGTCATGACGAAGAACCTCGCGAAAGGAACTGGAATCGCGAGCAGCAATGGATGAGAAATGACGCCGGCACCGCCGGCGGAAGGAGAACTGAATGAAAGCCACGTCTCGCACGGTCGACGGAGTCGAAATCATCAGCCTGCAGGGAAAAATCACCATCGGCGCAGGCGACTCGCAGCTCCGCGAAGTCATCAGCAACGCCGTCAACAACGGCAAGAACAAGATCCTGCTCGACATGAGCCAGGTGACGACGATCGATTCGTCGGGCATCGGTGAGCTCGTCGGGTCCTACACCACCGTCACCAACCGCGGCGGCAAGCTGAAGCTCCTGCATCTCCCGGCGAAGCTGAACGAGCTGCTGCACGTCACGCAGCTCATCACGGTCTTCGAAGTTCACGAGAACGAGCAGGAAGCGGTCTCCAGCTTCTGATCGGCTTCGCTCGACACTGATCGAGGAGAGCGGACGCAATGTCCGCTCTCCGGATGTTTTCAGTGACGCCGGCCGTAGATGGGATGCGGCGTCGCCCAGTCCGCGCCCGGCTGTCCATCGTGCGACGGCGCCCAGCGCATCGGCAGCGTGTTGGTGATCACGATCTCGTTGCGCTCGAGCCATTGCGGAAACAGCTTGTTCGCAAGATCCGGATCATGAACGGCTCTCTCCGGAATGCCAATGAGCTGCTCGAACGGCTTGGTATCGCCGAGGAAATTGACCTTCAAGCGGAATGAGCTCGGAGGGAGAGTCACGCCTTCGCCGGGCCTGACGACATTCGTGCGCGCAGCCGCGGTAAAGCTCATCTTCGCGCCCGGCGGAATCACGAGCAGGCGCGGCAGCAACTCCACGCCGGGCACTTCGGATCCGATCTCCAGCGTGATCGTCCGCTGATCGGCATCGTACGTCGACACTGGAATCAGCTCCGCGACCGCAACAGGCGTCGCGCGGTCGTTGATGATGTCGTACTGCACGCTGACGCTCGAGTCCTTGAACGAATCGCCATTCACGAACGCTTCGACACGAAGACCGTTCTCACTCCCGATGATCCTGCGCTCCTGCGCACGATGGACGGGCGGTGCGGTCGAAACGGTGGCAGGCGATACGACAGGCTTTGGCGTTGACGCACAGGCTGCGACGAGGGCGGTGGCGGCGACGGCTGCGATTCTCCAGAGTCTCACGGGAGTACTCCTCCATTGAATACTCCCTCAGGTTACGCCGTTGCGGGACTGCCGGCGCGGTCCGTTGCTAAAACGTTCCACCGGCTGCAACCGGCATCGGCGATGAGTTGTCGGCGCTGTTCTGATCGGCGATCCCGCGCCTGCCCGTCCAGTACACCGGAATCGCATTGAGGAAGATCGCGTCGTTGCTCTGCACCCAGGTATCGAAGAGCGCATCCGTCATCGGCGGTGCGAAAGTCCCGCGCTGCTGCGCGATCAGTGCGGCGAACGGCTCGAGATTGCGAAGCACGTTCACTTTCACCTGCACATAACGCGGGAAGGCGATCAGCGGCGAACGCCCGCCGGGCATCGCGACGCGCACGGGAACCGCGGTGCTGAACGTGCGCGACTCACCCATCTTGATGACCGCGAGATGCGGCATCGTGCCGCCGGCAGGAATCTCCGAACCGATGGACAACGTGATGGTGCGCGTATCGGCGTCGTAGCTGCTGTCGACGATCTTGTCCGCAATCGCAACCGGCCGCGGCGAATTGTTCTGCACCTGGAACGTGACGCCGACCGGAGTGCCGGTGCTGATCGCATCCTCGGTGAGCTGCGCATCGATGCGCACGTTGTCCTCGAGCGCAAGTGCGCGGCGAGGGTCGTTCATGTCGACATGCGCCGCGTGAGCGGCCGTCGCGCAGATCAGAGTCGCGGTTGCAAGGAGGAGAGTTTGTTTCGAAGTTCTCATCGCACGCCCTCACCCGCGGTGGATGGGCGAGAAACGTGCCAGTTATTTGGATGAGCGGAGGATCAGTCGATTTTCAGGACCGCAAGGAAGGCTTCCTGCGGGATCTCTACTTTCCCGACGCGCTTCATCCGCTTCTTGCCTTCCTTCTGTTTCTCGAGGAGCTTGCGCTTGCGGCTGATGTCGCCGCCGTAGCACTTCGCCAGCACGTCCTTGCGCAACGCCTTCACCGTCTCGCGCGCGATCACGCGGTTGCCGACGGCAGCCTGAAGCGCGACCTCATACATCTGCCGCGGAATGAACTCGCGCATTTTCTCGACGAGCATCTTGCCGCGCGCATACGCCTTGTCCTTGTGCACGATGAGCGAGAGAGCATCGAGCGGCTCGCCATTCACCAGCACGTCCATCTTCACGAGATCGCTCTCGCGATAGCCGATGAACTGGTAGTCGAGCGATGCATAGCCGCGCGAAATCGACTTGAGCTTGTCGAAGAAGTCGAGGATGACTTCGTTGAGCGGCATCTCGTAGACGATCATCACGCGATTCGCCGCCACGTACTCCATCTTCTTCTGGCGTCCGCGGCGATCGATCGCCAGAGCGAGAATCGGCCCGACATATTCGTCGGTCGTCAGAATCGTGACCTCGAAGAACGGCTCTTCGATTCGATCGATGCGCGCCGGATCGGGGAGCTTCTGCGGATTGTCGACATCCATCCACTCGCCGTCCGTCGTCAGCACGCGATAGCGCACGCCCGGCGCCGTCGTCAGCAACTCGAGATTGAACTCCCGCTCGAGGCGCTCCTGAATGATCTCCATGTGCAGCAGCCCGAGAAATCCGCAGCGAAACCCGAAGCCGAGCGCGGCGGAATTCTCCGGCTCATACGAGAACGAGGCATCGTTCAGCTTCAGCTTCTGCACTGCGTCCCGCAGGTTCTCGTACTCCTCGGTGATGATCGGAAAGAGGCCGGCAAAAACCATCGGCTTCACTTCCTGGAAGCCCGGCAGCGGTACCGGAGTCTCTTTCACGGTCGTGACCGTGTCGCCGATCTTCGCCTGGACGATGTCCTTGATGTTCGCCGAGAAGAAGCCGACTTCTCCAACGCCGAGGGAGTCGATCGCTTTCGGCTTGGGCGTGAAGATGCCCATCTCCGTGATCTCGTACTCGCGGCCGGTCGACATGAACTTGACCTTCATGCCGCGCCGCATTTCTCCGTCGACGATCTTCACGAGACACATGACGCCGCGATAGGAGTCGTACCAGGAGTCGAAGAGCAGCGCGCGCAGCGGCGCATCCTTCTCTCCTTTCGGCGGCGGGATCCTGGAGACGATCTTCTCGAGAATCTCGGCGACACCGATGCCGGCCTTCGCCGACGCGAGGACGGCGTCGTGCGCATCGAGGCCGATCACGTTCTCGATCTGCTCGCGCACACGCTCCGGCTCGGCAGAGGGGAGATCGACCTTGTTGATGACGGGGAGAATGTCGAGATTGTTGTTGATCGCGAGATAGGAGTTCGCGAGCGTCTGCGCCTCGACGCCCTGCGTGGCGTCGACGACGAGAATCGCACCTTCGCACGCGGCGAGAGAACGAGACACCTCGTAGGAGAAGTCGACGTGGCCCGGCGTGTCGATCAGGTTGAAGGTGTAGAGATTTCCATCCGCCGCGCGGTACTGCAGCGTGACGGCGCGCGCCTTGATGGTGATGCCGCGCTCGCGCTCGAGATCCATGTCGTCGAGCATCTGCTCATGCATCTCCCGCTGTTCGACGGCTCCGGTCATCTGCAGCAGCCGGTCCGACAAGGTGGTCTTGCCGTGATCGATGTGCGCGATGATCGAGAAGTTGCGGATGAATTGCGGGTCGGGCATAAGAGCGAGCGCGCGATGTAACACGAAATGGATGAGTTGTCATCCCGCTCGATGAAGAAGGCAGCAGGAAATACCCGATCCCGGCCAGTTCGGCGTCAACGAGACCGCTCCACCTTCACTCCCACGAGCTGTTGTTCATCTTTGCGACGATCTTCGCCACTTCGATGTAGTCGGCGTCCGGGCCGAGCTCGTTGAGAGCCGCGGAAAAGAGATGCTGCGTGAGTGCCAGCATCGGCGTCGATGCATGCTGCTGATGAGCCAGCTGCGACGCAATGCGGATGTCTTTGTCGTGGTGCAGCAGCTTGAACACCAAGGGCCACTGATGATCGCGAAGACGCATCGGCAGCAGATTCTCGGATGCGTTGGAGCGGCCGCTGCCCGCGTTGGTCACTTCGAGCGCGGTCTTCATGTCGATGCCAAACCGTTTCGCCACGAGCAGGCATTCGGACGTGATCCACACCGTGGCGCCCATGATCGTGTTCGTGAGCACTTTGATCGCGTGGCCCGCGCCGGTGGGCCCGACATGAATCAGCGTCTTGCCGCAGACCTGGAGAATCTCCTTCGCCCGCTCGACGTCCGCAGCGTCGCCACCCATCATGATGGTGAGTGTCGCGTTCTCGGCACCGACCACTGCACCGGTGACAGGCGCATCGACGAAGCGGACTCCACGCGCTTCGAGGCGCTTCGCGGTTTCGCGGCTCACATTCGGATCGCCGCTCGTCGCATCGATCCAGAGGGTGCCGGGCTTCAGATCCTGCAAGAGCTGGTCGACGATCTCGTCGACCTCTTTGCTCGTCGGCAGCATCGTGATGATTGTGCCGGCATCCGCGCACTCGGAAAGATGGAGCGCGTGCCGCGTCCCATGTTCCTGCGCATGGCGCGCCGCCTTCTCAGCCGTGCGATTCCAGACGACGACTTCGTGTGCTTTGGAGAGATGACGGGCCATCGGATAGCCCATCGCGCCGAGCCCAATGAAGGAGATTCTCATGGGGGCGCATCATGAATTGAAAATTGAAAATTGAAAATTGAAAATTTGAGGTGCTCTCGCCCATTTTCAATTTTCAATTTTCAATTTTCAATTTCTTTGAGCCCCCCACTGAGACCCTCCGGCCCGCGTTGCAGCAATTGGTCCACGGAAGCACGCCCATTCGCCCGCTTTACCGTGGTGTTGGGTCCGAGGTGGGCGCGTAATGGGACGCTCGTGAATTGAAAATTGAAAATTGAAAATTGAAAATTTGAGGTGCTCTCGCCCATTTTCAATTTTCAATTTTCAATTTTCAATTTCTTTGAGCCCCCACTGAGACCCTCCGGCCCGCGTTGCAGAGAGAGAGGTAGCTTCAGCAATTGGTCCACGGAAGCACGCCCATTCGCCCGCTTTACCGTGGTTGGGTCCGAGGTGGGCGCGTAGCTGAAGGGTCTCAGTCGGTGGCTCAAAGAACGATGCGCCGAAATGAAAAGAGGGGCGTTACGCCCCCCAGTTGTCGTTCAGCGACGCAATCCGTATACGAACGCAGGTTACGTCCGCTACAGCCCCACTGTAGTGAGCTGCATCACAAATATCAAGCTCAGGCCTTTGCCTTGTACCAATCCGCGTTCATCGCCGTGAAGTGCGCCCACTTTTCCGGCACCAGATCCTGCGGGAAGATCGCCTGCACCGGGCACGCCGGCTCACACGCACCACAATCGATGCACACTTCCGGATCGATATAAAGCATCTCCGCCTCAGCGAATCCTGCTTCGTCCTTCCGTGGATGAATGCAATCGACAGGGCAGACGTCGACACAGGCTGTGTCCTTCGTGTTGATACACGGTTCCGCAATCACGTAGGCCATAGGAACTGGACCCTCCGACGATGAAGTTGGAGGTCATTCTACTTGGCGCGAGGCGCCAGGCGCTAGGCGCGGGCGCAAAGCAGGAGCGCGCTCAATCCGTCCAGCGGCGGATGCTCTCGATCTGGTAGTCGTTGCCCATGAACGAGACGATGTCGCCGGGCGCGTGACCGATCAGCTTCTTCGCCACATCGGACTGGTTGGAGTAGACGCCATGCTCCGGCGCGGACTCCCAGGGGCCGAGGATGGTGACTTCGCGGCGGACATCGCCGTTGGAGAGCTCGACCTTCGTGCCGACCCTGACAGCAGTGGTGTCGACGGTGGCCGGATCGAGCACGCGGACGCGGGAGATCTCCGCCGCCAGCTCGCCGACGCGCGCCGAAAGGTACTCGGCACGCGCACGCGCGGCCTTGTACTCGAAGTTCTCGCGGAGATCGCCCATCTCGCGCGCGGCCTGCAGCGCTTTCGAGTTCGCCGGGATCTCGACGTTCTTGAGATGCGTCAGCTCCGCGCGCTTCTTCTCGAGCATCTCGGCCGTCGCGTAAACCGGCTCGGTCTGCGGCTCGCGCAATCCGGCGTACTTCGTCAGCAACGCCTGCTTCAGATTCTCGCGGCGATATTCTTCGATCGCGCCGTAGCGATCGAGCACCTCGATCAACTTGCGCGCCTGCTCTTCGTTGTCGACGCCCATCACGATGCGGACGGCGATGCCGCCCTTGTCGAACATGTCCTTCAGGCGTGCGCGCACCGGCGCGAACTCGTCGGACGACACCGCGTCGAGCATCTGAAAGAGCAGCGGGTAATTCGCCTTCTCCGACAACGTCTCGTCGTCGTTGAGCTGCTTGACGTACCAGTAGAAAGCGCGCGGATGGCGGCGCGGATAGCGCAGCGTCTCATCGAGCAGACGATCGCGGATCTCCGTCTGCCCTTCCTTCTCGAGCGTTTGCGCGATGAGGCCGATGAGCCGCGGCTCGTCGTCGAGGAAGAACGCTTCGCTGTAGACCTTCGGCCAGTCGGGATGCGTCGCGCGCACGACCTGCAGCGCGCGCTCGCGCAATTGCTTGTCGCCGATTGCGGCAACGGTGCGGGAGGCCATCGGACCCGAAAGGAGCGACGCTGGGTCGATCGCCGACGTGTACTCGCCGGGGAGCGACTCGAGCGTCGTCAGAATCTGCCACGCGGTTGCTGCATCCGTGCGCGCGAGCTTCGCGGCGTCGGCTGCGAGCGAGGAGGCGAACGCGTTCGCCAGTTCCTTGTTGCGCGCGCTGTGCTTGCGCGCGAGATCGAGCTTCGTCTTGATGTCGGCGCGCTCGAAGTCGCGGCGGATCATCGACTCGGCATCGCCCGCCGATGCATTCCACGAATACATCGCCTTCGCGCCGGTGCCGCTGACCACGATCTGCGGATTCTTCCGCGCCGCAGTCCACCACGAGCTCCACTTCTCCTCGGGGACGATCCCGATGACCGCATCGCGGACTTCGGGCATCGTCATCGGACGGCCGAAGCTCTGCAGAATGCGCGCGAAGAACTCGGCCGGCTTGCCGGTCGCCTCCGCTTTCACTTTCGCGGGATCCTTGAACTTCTCGCGAAGCACGTGGCCTTCGGGAAGCGGCGTGAGGTACTTCGCGGCCGCGCCGAGCGGGACCGAGACCCGCTTCTCTTTTTCGAAGTCGAGGCGGCAGATGCCGAGCTCCGGATTCAGCTCCGTCACACAACCGGCTCCACGGCCGGCCATGAAGAAGCATTCGCCTTCGTCGTAGTTGAGCCAGTTCTCGATCTTGTCCGCGCGCTCGACGGGATTGCTGGCCGGATCGGCGAAGCCGGCGATCTGAAAGACGCGCGCGAAGCTGCGGTGCGAACCGACGCTCTTGCGCAGCGCCTCTTCGATGAGAGGCCGCGTCGTCGCCGGATGCTTGGAGAGACGGCCGAGCTCTTTCAGAACGAGAAGACGCTGCGGCCAGAGATCGCGCTCTTTCAGCGCGTCGGCGAGGAGGCCGAGAAGCGTATCCGACTGCGTCCGTTGCTCTGCCTTGCGGAGAGACTTGGCGACGGCGACAAACGCCTCGGCGTCACTCGGATCGCGATCGAGCTGCTCCATCCAGAGCGACTCGAGATCGTCGAATTTCTTGCGGTCAATCAGCGCGAGCGCGTCGTCTCGGAACGGCATGGGCGGCACATTGTAGTGTAGGACAGGCGCCCCCGCCTGTCCGGGTCATGGTCGGGTGTAGAGGACAGGCGAGGCGCCTGTCCTTCACTCTCGTTAGTGGCGGAGCTTGACGAGCGCCTTGAAAACGTCGAACGGAAGGTTTTCCGAATGGACGATCTGGCGCAGATGATGGAGCGACGCCTTGCGCTGCTTCACGTCGTCGACCGTGAGGTTGTGCTTGCGGAGGAGTTCGTGTGCTTTGTTCTCGTGCATGGTTCGGAGCGGAACGGACGCGAACGCCTTCCTATTCCTGACGGCTTTCCGCCCGCTCTCCTCGCAGCCGCTCGAGAATCTTCTCGTGCACTCCGCCGAACGCGCCCGACGACATCACCAGCACGACGTCCCCATCGTGCGCATCCCGCGCGACAACGTCCGCAATCGCGTCGAAATCGTCGATCTGTTCGACCTCGCGATCCTTCTTCAGCGCGTCGACGATCGCCGGCACCGACATCATCTTGTCCATCCCGTAACGCGTCTCATATCGCTGGCGATGAAACACGGGGCCGATGATCACGCGATCCGCGCCGCGGAACGCGTCGATGTAGCCATCCTCGAACTCCTTGCGGCTCGAGGAGATCGATCGCGGCTCGAACAGCGCCCACACCCTCCGGTTGGGGTAGCGCTTGCGCGCTCCGTCGAGCGTCGTGGCGATCGCCGTCGGGTGATGCGCGAAATCATCGATCACCGTCACGCCGCGCTCGACGCCGCGCACTTCCATCCGCCGCTTGATTCCGCGAAACGTGTCGAAGCCGCGCTGGATCTCTTCGACCGTCAATCCCTGCAGCCGCGCGATCATCGCGTCGGCAAGCGCATTGAGCACGTTGTGCCTGCCCGCGAGCGGAGTGCGGAAGCGCGCCCACTCCTCGCCTTCCCACCATGCGGTGAAGGTGGTTCCTTCTTCACTGAGCTCGGCGTGCGACGCGTACGCATCGCGCGCACGATCCCACCCGAACGTGAGCCACCTCCCGCGCGCGGACTCGCGGAGCGAGGCGACATGCGGATCATCACCATTCGCGACGACCACATCGCCGGGCCCGACCTGCTCCACCGCCCTGCGGAACGCGGAGATGATCGCGTCGAGATTCTCGTAGATGTCGGCGTGATCGAATTCGATGTTGTTCACCAGGAGCGTGTTCGCGCGGTAGTGGAGAAACTTCGGCCCCTTGTCGAAGAACGCCGTGTTGTACTCGTCTCCTTCGATCACGAAGTGCTTCCCATCGCCGAGCTTGAAGTTCGCATCGAAGTTCAGCGGGATGCCCCCCACGACCATGCTCGGATCGCGTCCCGCCGATTCGAGCAGCCACGCCATCAGCGAAGTCGTCGTCGTCTTCCCGTGCGTGCCGGTGATGACGATCGAGTGTTTCCCCTTGATGAAGAGCTCGTAGATCGCCTCGGGCATCGAGATGTAGGGGAGGTCCATCTCGAGCGTAGCCGCCGCTTCCGGGTTGGTCTTCGCGATCGCGTTTCCGATCACGACGAGGTCGGGGCGTAACGAGGCGAGGTGCTCGCCCGTATATCCTTCAAGCACGGCGATCCGCAGACGTTCGAGGTATGTCGACATCGGCGGATAGACATGCTCATCGGAGCCGGCGACTTCGTACCCGCGTTGTTGCAGCATTCCGGCGAGAGAAGCCATCGCGGTGCCGCCGATACCGATCAGATAGATTTTTCTGGCGTGTTCAACGGTAGTGACGTGTGGCATCGATCTGGTCAACGAATTGTAGAATCAAACGCTTGTGCTGCGGGGAATGGGGGTTCCCAAGCTCCTGTTCGAACCGTCGCACAATCCGAACCAACCCATGATTCAAACAGGAGGATTCACGCGCATGTCCAAGCGATTTTTTGTGACGACGCTTGCCTTCCTGGTGTCAGGCTCGCTGGCTTTCGCTCAGACGGCGGCCAAGCCTGAAGCCAAGAAGGACAGCGAAGCGAAGGCCGAGGCGAAGGCGGAAAAAGCTCCGCGCCTCACGATCATCGAACCGGTCAAGGATTACGGCACGATCCCGAAGGGCGACAAGCTCGACTGGTCCTTCGTCGTCAAGAACACCGGCACCTCGGATCTCCAGATCATCTCGGCCAAGCCGGGATGCGGCTGCACCGTTGCCGACTTCGACAAGGTGATCAAGGCGGGCGAGACGGGCAAGGTTTCGGCGCACGTCGATACGACGAATTTCGCCGGCCCGATCGCGAAGACCATCACGCTCGAGACCAACGATCCCTCCACGCCGACGGCACAGCTCACGATTCACGCAGTCGTGAAGCCGTACGTCGAGGCCTATCCGGCGGGCTTCGTCCGCTTCAACATGCTGCAGGGCGAAACCGACTCGCAGACGGTGACGCTCTACTCGGAAGAGGAAGAGCCATTCACGATCACGAAGGTCGAGTCGCCGGTCGACTGGATCAAGGTCGACTACAAGAAGGTTGATGATGCTTCGCAGATGGCGCCGGGCGTCGGACGTCAGGGCCAGGCGCAGTACCGCCTCAACATCACGACCGGCGGCGCGGACGCGAAAGTCGGTCCGATCGCCGAGAAGATCAAGATCACGACGAGCTCCAAGCATCAGCCCGAGTACCTCGTGAGCGTCAGCGGCGTCATCCGCCCGACGTTCCGCATCGAGCCGACCGCTGTCAACTTCGGCGAAGTGGCTCCGGCCGACAGCGCCGCGACGCGCGTCATCACCCTGCACTCGAACAACATGAAGACGCCGGAAGTCTTCACCGTTGCGAAGGCGGAATCGTCGACTCCGGCCGTCACCGCTTCCGTGAAGGCGGGCGCGAACAAGGGCGATTACGAAGTCACGCTGCAGATCGCGAAGGACGCCAAGCCGGGCGATCTCGACGGCACCGTGAAAATCTCCACCAGCGACAAGATCACTCCGGTGGTCACCGTCCCTGTGAAGGGAACGATCAAGGGCGCAGGCGCAGCACCGGCCGCCGCAAAAGCGTCGAAGTAATCCATCGATTCATCGAAATGAAGAGGGCGGCTTCGGCCGCCCTTTTTTTTGCTTCCAAGTTCATCCCGAGCGAAGCGAGGGATCAGCTTCAGCGAACCAGCGACACTCCCGTCCCGTCGCCCAGGGGCAGAATCGACGTGATCAGCCGCGGGTCGTTCGTGATGCGCTTGTTGAATGCACGCAGCGCATCCGTCGTCGCGTCGTGCACCCCTTCCGCGACGCGGCCCTTCCACAGCAGGTTGTCGTAGACGATCACTGCGCCGCTCTTCATCTTCGGCAGGAGCGCGTCGAGATAGTCGCCGTACTCGGTTTTCACGCAGTCGATGAAGACGAAGTCGAACGGACCTGCGAGCTTCGGAATCACTTCGAGTGCGGCTCCCTCATGGAAGATCACACGGCACTCGAGCTCGGCATCGGCGACGAAGCTCCGCGCGCGTGCGAGCGTTCCGCGCTCGATCTCAATCGTCTCGAGCGTCGCATCCGGCTCGAGCGCCCGCCCCATCACTACGACCGAATAGCCGATGTTCGTGCCGACCTCGAGCAGATGCTTCGGCTTGCGCGCACCGATGAGCACGCGAACGAACTGCGCGACTTCGGGATCGGCGATCGGATGATCGTTCTCCGCGGCGAACTCCTCCATACGAACGAGGAGTCCATCGCGGTCAGGCGTGAGCGTCTCCAGGTATTCGGCCTGGGATCGCTTGAGGATGGCGTCGATACGGTCCTTCATGGACCGCGGAGTTTACCGGGATTCGACGGCTTCCCGCAGCTTCTCTGCCTGGAAGTGCGAGATCAGCGGATCGACAATGACGTCGAGACCGCCGTTCATGATCTCCGGCAGGTTGTGCACGGTGAGGCCGATGCGATGATCGGTCACGCGATCCTGCGGGAAGTTGTAAGTCCGGATTTTCTCCGAACGGTCGCCGCTGCCGATCAGTCCCTTGCGCGTGGCCGACAGCTCGGCTTCGCGCTTCAGCCGCTCGATGTCGTACAGCCTCGCCTTGAGCACTCGCAGTGCCTTCGCCCGATTCTTGATCTGCGACTTTTCATCCTGGCACGACACGACGACGCCCGTCGGAATGTGCGTCATGCGCACCGCGGAGTACGTCGTGTTGACGGACTGGCCGCCGGGTCCCGACGAACAGAACGTGTCGATGCGGAGATCCTTCTCGTTCACCTGAATGTCGATGTCTTCCGCTTCCGGCAGCACCGCAACCGTAATCGCCGACGTGTGAATGCGCCCCTGGGTCTCCGTCTGGGGCACGCGCTGCACGCGGTGCACGCCTGACTCGAACTTCAGACGCGAATAGACCTTGTCGCCTTCGATCTGCAGCGTCGCGTCCTTGATGCCGTTCACCGAGGAGTAATTCGCGTCGGTGATATCCACTTTCCAGCGTTTCGACTCCGCGTAGCGGATGTACATCCGCATGATCTCCGCCGCAAACAGCGAGGCTTCATCGCCGCCCGTGCCGGCGCGGATCTCGACAAACACGTTCTTGTCGTCGTTCGGATCCTTCGGCTGCAGCAGGAGCTGAATCTCGCGCTCGAGCAGCGGAAGCTTCGGCTCCAGCTCGGAGAGCTCCATCCCGGCGAGCTCGCGCATCTCATCGTCGGAGGAGAGCATCTCCTTCGCGTCGGCAACGCGTCTGCGGACATCCTTCAGCTCGCGGTACTTCCGCACGACGTCGTCGATCTCGGAGATCGCCTTCATCGTGTCGCGATACGCCTTCACGTCGGTGACGACATCGGGCTCCGCGATCTTGCGCTGGAGTTCGTCGTAGCGTTTTTCGATTTCGTCGAGTTTCTCGTACATGTCTTGGAAGCTCTCGAGCCATTGAGCTCTTAAGCTCTCGAGGAGAACGTCGTCGAGCGCTTCGCTAGGCTACGGCAGCCTGCTCGGGCTCGACCGCGTCGTACATCAACGCTTCGCGCAGAGCGACGATTGCGATCTCGAGCTGTTTGTCGTCCGGTTCCTGCGTCGTGATCTTCTGCAGCCACATGCCGGGCCGCGTCAGCAGGCGGCACACCGGATTCGTGAGGTGGCGCGCTGAGAAGCGGATGATCTCGTAGGCGAGGCCGGCGATCAGCGGCAGCAGGACGACGCGCGCGCCGACCTTCGCGATGAACGGGGCGCTCGACGGCACGAGCGAGAAGACGAGAATCGAGATCGCCATCACGAACATCAGGAAGCTCGTTCCGCAGCGCGGATGCAGCGTCGACTTCGTGCGCGCATTCTCGACCGTCAGATCCTCGCCGGCCTCGAACGTGTAGACCGTCTTGTGCTCCGCACCGTGGTACTGGAACACGCGGCGAATCTCGTTCATGAACGAGATGGAGAGGATGTAGATGAAGAAGAAGAGCGCGCGGATGACGCCGTCGACGATGTTGTACGTCAGGTTGCCCATGCCCGGCAGCAGATAGTGCCGGATGAGATTCGTCAGACCGAGCGGCGCGAGAATGAAGACGCCGACGGCAAGCACGAGTGCCATCGCCATCGTTCCGGCGATCGCCGCGCTCGACATCTCTTCGCCCTCTTCGCCTTCACCCGCGACGCTCGCCGAATAGTTCAGCGCGCGCATGCCGAGGATGAGCGATTGCACCAGGACGACGGAGCCGCGGATCACGGGCCACTTGAGGACCGGATACTTCTTCGCGATCGAGACGAGCTTGTCCTTCTTGATCGCGACGCCGCCATCCGGCTGGCGTACGGCGATCGAATAGCCGCTGAGGCCGCGCATCATCACGCCCTCGATCACGGCCTGGCCGCCAATCAGCATGTCGACATTGCGGTCGGCTGTTGCGGCCTCAGGCATGGACGACGTCAGACCATTGGTGAGCGCACCAAAGGTACCGGCAGCGAGCCTCGCGGCTCCGATCCATGCCTGACGGAGGGACATTACTTGGCGGCTTTCTTCGCGTACTTCTTCTGGAAGCGGTCGATACGGCCTGCCGAGTCGACGAGCTTGGTGCGGCCCGTGAAGAACGGATGGCACTTCGAGCAGATCTCGACGCGGAGCTCCTTCTTCGTGGAACCGGTCGTGAACGTTTCACCACAGGCGCAGTGGACCGGAGCCTGATGGTAGTTCGGATGGATCTCTGTTTTCATGAATTTACCCTCGATACGGCATTTGCCTGAGACGTAGAAAACGGGGAGTATAGCGGAATTATTCTCCCGCCCCCTGGACGCGATGAGACACCCGGAAACCGTTTTCCCGCGCGCGCTTGCAACGCTCGTATTGCTGGCCAGTATCGCGATGCTGATCCCGCTGGGAAAGGCGCTGGCGCGCATCCTTCACAACGGCTCGATCACGCCCGCGATGTGGCTCGCTCCGCTTCTGATTCTCGCCACCGGGCTCGCCCTGCTCGTCGCGCTCGGCCGGCGGACGATCGTCCCCCCGCTCTACCTCATGGCGTTCGCGCTGTGGATGATCACCGCGGGCTATGTCTTCGTCAGCTTCTAAGCGGGCAGCGGAAGGCTGATCGTGAAGCACGATCCTTTTCCTTCCTCGCTCTCCACGCTGATCGCGCCGTCGTGCGCCTCGACGATCGCCTTCGCGATGTAGAGACCGAGGCCGAGGCCGCCGTAGTAGCGGCTGGAGACATTGCGCGCCCGATGAAAGCGCTCGAACAACTGCGGGATCTCGTCCCTCGGTATGCCGATGCCCTGATCGGTCACCGAGGTCAGCATGATGCCGCCGGAGATGCGCGCCTGCAGCGCGATCGTCGTTCCCTCCGCCGAATACTTCACGGCATTCGACAGAAGATTGTCGACTACCTGCCGCATCCGATCGGGATCGGCATGCACCGCAGTCTCTTCCGTCTCCGCCTCGAAGCGGAACTCGCGCGCCGGATTCTGAACGCGGAACGCCGACGCACGGCGCTCCAGAAACTCGAGCCAGCGGATCGGTTGCGGATGGATCTGCAGCCGGTTCGTCTCGATGCGCGAGACGTCGAGCAACTCGGAAATGAGACCCATCATCCGATCGATCTCGCCCAGCACCGCGTTGATGTACGTGTGCCGATCCTCCGACGGGAGGTCATCGACCGTCTGCGACAGAAGCTGCGTGTAGCCTTTGATCGTGGTCAGCGGCGTGCGCAGCTCGTGTGATGCGACGGAGAGGAACTCGTCCTTCTTGCGATCGAGCTCCTGCAGCGCGGTGATGTCGCGAATCACGAGGACTGCACCGACGATCCCGCCGCTCTCGATCGGCGCGGCGGCGATGGACAGATCGAGATCCTTCCCCGTGATCAGATGCCGTCCGATCGCGAGGTAATCGGGAACCGTCTGGCCGCGCAGCGCGCGCGCGTATGGAAAATCATCGCTGGGCACGACGCGTCCATCGGGATACCGCAGCATGAACGCTTCGAACGATCCCTGCTGCACCGCCTCGGTGCGCGACGCGAGACCGAACATCGTGAGCGCCGCCTGATTGACATCGACGACCTGGCCGTTCGCGTCGTAAACCCACAAGCCGTCAGTCATGGATCCGAGGATGGAGTCGAGGCGCGCGGAGCGCTCGGCCATCATCTGCGCCAGCGCTTCGATCTCCCGCTTCGCGCGCACCTGCTCGGTGACGTCCTGCACGAGAATCGTCAGGCTCTGCGTGATGCCCGAGAAACGTCCGCGGACCGCGGAGATGATGCGGTTCACGTAGAGCGCCGGCGAACCGGGAATCTCCCACGCCTCATCGACGCGCGTCTCGCCGCTTTCCGCGACCTGCTTGAGCGTCTGTTCCCATCCCGGCAGCACTTCGTTCACGCGCAGGCCGACGAACTTCGTATCGGGCGAGACGCGTCCGAGCCTTTCGGCAAGGTCGTAGATGCGGACGTTGGCGAGTTCGAAGCGCAGCTCGTCGGCTGAGACGACTGCCACGCCGATCGGCGCCGTCTCGAGGACGGCTTCGAACCGGACACGCGCATCGACTTCGCGGCGCGCGAGCTCCTCGGCAGCGCGATGCCCTTCGAGCGAGATACGCGTCAGGCGTTGAATGTGACTCGCCGCGCCGATGCGCTCCGCCACGGCCTGCACGAACTCGAGATCCTCGGCGTCGAAGTTGCGCCGCGGATCCGACTGCGAAACGAGAATCGCGCCGATCCGCTCGCCGTACGACTCGATCGGACAGGCGATCAGACTCTGCTCGCGCATCGCCGCCTTGACCTGCTTCTCTTCGTCGTCACGTGCGAAATCGATGACTGCGTTGCCTCGAATCTCGTAGAAGAAAAGAGGACGGCCGATTTGAAAGACCGTACCCGGCAGACCTTCACCGGGACGATACGGATGCTCGGCGAAGTAGCCGCGGAAGTTCTCCATCTCCGCCGGCTGCGCGGAAAAGCCGACGAGGTCGAGCAGGCCCGTTCCGGGGTGATAGAGGTAGATGGTGACCGTGCCGGCAACCGCGTGCGCGACACGCGACGCCGGATCGTTGAGGTCATCGAAGGTGGTCTGCACCATGTCGAGACCGAGGTTGGCGAGGCATTCCGCGCGGCGGCGGCGCCACGCTTCACGCTCGGCATTCTGCCGCTCGTCGGTCACATCGCGCGACAGCACGACCGAGCCGATGATGCGTGCCTGATCGTCACGAATCGGTGCCGCTTTCAGGTTGACGACGCGATCATCGCCCGTGCGCTGATCGTGCACGAGATAGTCGGACTTGACGTTCTCGCCGCGCAGCGCGCGCATCGACGGCATCTCGCTCGGCGTCAGCGGGCTGCCATCGACATAACGGTGTCTGCTTCCGCGGACCTTCGCCTCGGCATCGACGTGAAAGAGATGGCCGGGCTCGCGTTGCGCGGCCGCATTCATCCGCTCCAGCTTTCCCTGCCCGTCGTAGATCGCCGCCGACTCCGGAATCTGATCGAGGATCGCGTTGACCTTGGCCATCTCGCGAACGGCGCGATCGTGCAGCAGCGTGTTGTTGAGAGCGAGCGTGGCGTAACGGCCGATCTCGCCGAAGAGATCGATCTCCTCTTCGGTCCACTCGCGAACACGATCCGCCTGGTGCATGCCGAACGCCCACGGCTCGTCTTCGCGCGGGCGGAGAATCTGGACCATCTGCGAGCGGACGCGGAAGCGTTTCGCGACCTCGGGATCGAGCTCGTCATCGCCTTCCCTGACGATGATCGGGCGCTGCGACTCCATCGCTCGTCGAATCAGCGGCTGCGACCGCGCCAGCGAAACGGGAGAGCGGTCCTCATCGAGATCAGCAGGCATCGACGGCGATGAGATCGCGAAGGCGATCTTCGCGTACTCGGACTGCTCGTTCACCGGATGAAGGAGCCACGCGCGATCCGCGTCGAAGTGCTCGCGGGTGACGGTCACGATGCGCCGGAGCACTTCGCGCAACTCGAGCGTCGTAGTGAACGACTCGAGAATGCTGGAGAGGAAGCGATAGCGATCCTCCGCTGTGAAGTGAGGGCGCAATCCGTCGCGGCGATCGAGATAGCGTTCCATCAGCTGGCGAACCGATGCACCGTCCATCGCGTCGTCCGGAATCTCGAGCACGCGGGCCATCGGCTGCTTGCTCTCGGCGGCATCGCGCAGGCGCTGCGCCCTTGCCGAGCCTGCAATCGCGATGAGCGCGAACGGCTGACGATCGAGCAGCGCGACCGCCTCGTCTTCGGAGCCGACGATCACCGGCGTGCACTGCAGGGATCTGGCGATGTCGGCGGGAATCCGAGCGACCGGATCGTCCGCGACGATGAGGACCTGGTTCGGCATGGGCACGTTGGCTGTGCTACGAGCGAATAATCGTAGCAGAGGTGCAACGCGCAGGCGTGAGCATTCGCGGCGCGCCGCGCTCATCCTCCGTAGAATGCCGGCATGCCAAGGCGATCATTCGAAGATCTCGTTGAACTGATGAAAACGTTGCGCGGCCCCGACGGCTGTCCGTGGGACCGCAAGCAGACCCTGCCCGATCTCAAGCCTTACGTCATCGAGGAAGCCTACGAAGTCGTCGACGCAATCGATCGCGACGATCGCGATGCGTTGCGCGAAGAGGTGGGCGATCTCCTTCTCGAGGCCGTGTTCGTCGCCGAGATCACGCGCGGCGAAGGAGCATTCGACGTTTACGACTCCATCACCGCCGTACACGACAAGCTCGTCCGGCGTCATCCGCACGTGTTCGGTGACGTCGAAGCGAACGACGCCGAGCAGGTTCTGGTCAATTGGGAAAAGTTGAAGAGCGAAGAGCGGAAAGCGGAACAGAAGAGCGTGCTCTCCGGCGTTCCGCAATCGTTGCCTGCATTGCTGAAGGCATCGAGGCTGACGGAGAAGGCGGCGCGCGTCGGCTTCGACTGGCGGCGCACCGACGAGGTGTTCGACAAACTGCACGAAGAGATCGGCGAACTTCGCGAGGCGATCGGCTCCGGCGACAAGAGCAACGTCCACGAGGAGCTCGGCGATCTGCTGTTTACGATCGCCAACATCGCTCGGAAACTCGAGGTGAATGCGGAAGAGGCACTGCAGTCGACCAACCGGAAGTTCTCACGCCGCTTCGAATCGATGGAGAAACGGGTTCACGACAGCGGGCGCAATATCGACCAGTTGACACTCGAAGAAATGGACGCGTTGTGGGACGAGGCAAAAGCCGCAGAGCGTGGCTGATCGCCATCGCGCTCGCGATCACGTTGCAGTGGTTCGGCAGGGAGCCTGCGCTCTACGCGATCGATGCGTATCGCGCGCACGTGTCGCCGCACCTGCGCGGACGCGTGTTCTGCCGTTTCACACCGACGTGCTCCGCGTACGGGCGCGCTTCGATCGCGAAATACGGATTCTGGATCGGCGGCGCGAAAACAGCCTGGCGCATCGCACGCTGCGGACCGTGGACGAAGATGGGGACGGTGGATGAGCCGTGAATGTGCTTGCGGGTGACGAGGCGCTGGGAACTGGGGCGCTGGGTTACTAGGGCACTGGGTAGCTGAGTCGCCTGGTGGCTTCAGAGCCTTCGACGCATTCACGGACCTGTTCTCTCTAACCTCTCGCTGCACCCGACGGCACGCGCCACGAGCCGCCCCGTGTGCCGCCGGGTCCAAGGGCAAGGCGGACGATGGTAAAGGTCCCCACCCAGTAACCCAGAGCCCCAGCGCCCCGACATCACTCCGCCGGCTCTTCCGCGCTCGGGCAGACGTCATTCAACACGCACTCTCCACACTTCGGTTTGCGCGCGACGCAGATCTGCCGTCCGTGGTTGATCAGCCGATGAGAGAACGCGGTCCACTCTTTTTGCGGAATCAGCTTCATCAGATCGTCTTCGATCTTTTCCGCATCGCTGTTGTTCGTCAGGCCGAGGCGTCCTGAGACGCGGGCGACGTGAGTGTCAACGACGATTCCGACCGGCGTCCTGAACGCGTTGGACAGGACGACGTTCGCCGTCTTTCTTCCGACGCCGGGGAGCGCAGTCAGCTCTTCCATCGTGCGCGGAACTTCGCCGCCGTGCTTCTCCATGATCGCCTTCGACGCCGCGATCACCGCCTTCGCCTTGTTGCGAAAGAAGCCGGTCTGCTTGACGTCGCGCTCCATCTCGACCTGGCTGGCCGCAGCAAACGCCGCCGGATCGGGATATTTCCGGAACAGCGATTTCGTCACGATGTTCACCCGCACATCGGTCGACTGCGCGGACAACATCGTCGCGATCAGAAGCTCGAACGCATTCGTGAAGTCGAGCGAGCACTTCGCCTTCGGATAGGTCTTCTTCAAACGATGAAGGATCTCGACTGCACGCTCCTGCTTCTTGGTCGCCATCGGGCGAGTTTATCAATCGGCCCGATCCATCCCATCCGTCCCATCCGCTATAAACTGACGCCACCATGACGACCACCATCGACGAGACCCGCGTGATCCGTGCGCCGCGGGGAACCGAGCTCTCCTGCCGCGGCTGGCAGCAGGAGGCGGCGCTGCGGATGCTGATGAACAACCTCGACCCCGAGGTGGCAGAGCGGCCGGAGCAGTTGATCGTCTATGGAGGAATCGGAAAGGCAGCGCGCAACTGGGAGTGCTACGACGCGATCGTCGCGACGCTCGAGCGTTTGAAAAACGATGAGACGCTCCTCGTGCAGTCGGGAAAGCCTGTCGGTGTTTTTCGCACGAGCGAGAACGCGCCGCGCGTGCTCATCGCGAACTCGAACCTCGTGCCGAACTGGGCGACGTGGGATGAGTTCCGCCGCCTCGATGCGCTCGGCCTCACGATGTACGGACAGATGACCGCGGGCTCGTGGATCTACATCGGCACACAGGGCATTCTGCAGGGAACGTACGAATGCTTCGCCGCCGTGGCGAAGCAGCGCTTCGGCAACACGCTGCGCAACAAGCTCGTGGTGACCGCCGGACTCGGTGGCATGGGCGGCGCTCAGCCGCTCGCCGCGACGATGAACGAAGCGACTGCGCTGATCGCCGAAGTCGACCGCTCGCGCATTCTGCGGCGAATCGAGAAGCGTTATCTCGACGAAGAGGCGCCATCGCTCGACGCGGCGATCGCGCGCGCACTCGAAGCTCGCGACAAGGGTGAAGCCATCTCCATCGGCGTCGTCGCCAACGCGGTCGATCTTCTCGAAGCGCTGATCGCGCGCAACATCGTTCCCGACGTCCTCACCGATCAGACATCGGCGCATGACGAACTGACGGGCTACGTTCCGGCAGGGATGTCGTTCGACGAAGCGCTCGAGCTTCGCAAGGCCGATCCGAACCGGTACGTCGAGCTTTCCTACGCGACGATGGCGCGCCACATTCGCGCGATGCTCGAACTGCAGCGGCGCGGCTCGATCACGTTCGCCTACGGCAACAACCTTCGCGGCCAGGCGAAGGATCACGCCGGCGTCAACGACGCGTTCGAAGTCGGCGGCTTCGTGCCGCTCTTCATCCGCCCGCTGTTCTGCGAAGGCAAGGGACCATTCCGCTGGGCCGTGCTCTCAGGCGATCCGAACGATCTCTTCGTCACCGACGAGGCGATTCTCGAGCTCTTCCCGAAGGATGAGGCACTTCATCGCTGGATCCGGATGGCGCAGAAGCGCGTCGAGTTTCAGGGACTGCCGGCGCGCATCTGCTGGCTCGGTTACGGCGAGCGTCATCGAGCCGGACTGCTGTTCAACGAGCTCGTGCGCAGTGGAAAAGTGAAAGCGCCCATCGTCATCGGCCGCGATCATCTCGACTCCGGCTCCGTCGCGTCACCGAATCGCGAGACGGAAGGGATGCGCGACGGCTCGGATGCGATCGCCGACTGGCCGATTCTCAATGCGTTGCTCAACACCGCCGCCGGCGCGACGTGGGTCTCGGTCCATCACGGAGGCGGCGTCGGCATCGGCTATTCGCTCCATGCAGGCATGGTGGTCGTGGCCGACGGAAGCGATGATGCTGCTGCGCGTCTCGAGCGCGTGCTCACGGCCGATCCCGGCACAGGCGTCATGCGCCACGCGGACGCGGGGTACGACATCGCGATCGAAACCGCGAAAACGCGCGGCGTCGATATCCCGATGCTGGGTGTGTAAGGGAGCGCGGCAGGCAACCGGGCGCCGCCGTGCGCCGGCGAAATCCTCTTCGGTCGAATACGAACGATCACAAGCCTGTTGTGACCCGCACTCCGAGGCGCGTAGCATTGCTGGCCGCGGAGACTCAGGGAGGAAATGGTGCAACAAGTACAGAAGAAAGACTGGGTGAACATTCTGTTCCTCACGTTCACACCGGTCATCGGTATCGCCGGCACGGCTGCGTATTCATGGACACATGGCGTGAGGCTCTGGATGCCTCTGCTCACGATCGGCATGTATCTCGCCGTGGGAATGTCGATCTGCGCCGGTTATCACCGTTTCTTCTCCCACAAGAGCTACGAAGCCGCGTGGCCTGTGCAGCTCTTCTACGCGATCTTCGGCGCACTCGCAGCGCAGAACTCGATTCTCTGGTGGTCATCGAGCCATCGCGTGCACCACAAGTACGTCGATCGCGACTGGGACCCGTACAACATCAAGCGCGGCTTCTGGTGGGCGCACATTCTCTGGATCTTCTACAGAAACGACGAGCGTGACGACACGTTCGAGAACGCTCGCGATCTGCAGCAGAACAAGATCGTCATGTGGCAGCACCGCTGGCACAAAGTCATTCTCATCGTCGTCGGCTTCGGTCTTCCGACGCTGATCGGCGCGATGTTCGGTTCGCCGCTGGCCGGTCTGCTGTGGGGCGGCTTCCTCCGCATCGCGATCATTCACCACACCACGTTCTTCGTGAACTCGCTGGCTCACTACATCGGCAAGCCGCTCTTCAACGCGGAGGTCTCCGCGCGTGACAACTGGATGGTCGCGCTGCTCACCCTCGGCGAGGGCTATCACAGCTTCCATCACCGCTTCCCCGCCGACTTCCGCAACGGCATTCGCTGGTATCAGTGGGATCCGGCCAAGTGGTGGATCCGCGCGCTGGTCTGGATGGGCCTGGCCAAGCACCTCGTGTCGACGCCGGAACCGCAGATCGAACAGGCTCGCATGAGCGCGGCGATCCGCATGATCGAAACCCGCATCGCCGCAGCACCGGCGACCGCCGGCGACGAAGTCCGCAGGAAGCTCGCGGCCGCGATCACGAATCTGGAGACGGCATTCGCACTCTGGCGGCAGCAGATGGAAGAGAAGGCGCAGGGAATGTCGCGGTCATGGCGCGAAACGCGCCGCCGTTCGCGCAAGCTCGTGCGGCAGTCACGCCGCGAATGGAAGAGCGCCGTCCGGCTGGCGATGCGGATTCCAGCAGCAGCGTAAGGACCGGCAGCAGGCAGGGGCTCTCTCAGAGGCTGCTGCCTGCTGCCTAATTCGCACCCATCCTCTTCAGCGCGCGCGACGCTGTCTTCGCCTGCCGGGGCAGCAGGCATTTGCGTTCGCACACTTGCCGATAGAGGGTGATCGCGCGATCGCGGTCTCCGCTTTCTGCGATCCGGCGCGCCTGGTCGATCCGTTGTTCGGCTTCGTCTTCGAGGACGCGCAACTCGTCGAGCAGCATTTTTTCGACCGTCGCGATGCGCAGCGCACCAGCCTCCTGCTCGACGTGCGTGAGCTCGCGTCCGTCGGCGTCGAGCAGCAGCACGACCGGCGCTCGTCCGTTCGCGCCGAGGCGTTCGACGCGCTCGAAGTCGTCAGGACGCACGACTTGCATCGCGACGCATTGCGTTGAATAGAGCGCGAGGACTCGCGATGTCAGAAGTTCCGAGTGCCGCATGTCATCGCGCGACGTGGGAAGCCAGTAGACGATGAGTTGTGCGCGAGGGGGCGGTTCGCCGGGATTGAGCACTTTCCAAGGAACGAACCATTCCTGAGTCGCGGGCTGCGATCCGCGCATCGTGAGCGCGATCGCCATCAGAACCAGGATGCGGGCGGAGAACCGGCGCATGGCGACATCAGGGGAAGTTGCGCCGGATTATACGCTTCGCATTACGGCATCACGTCCTGCGCAACCTGACGAACGCTCGCCGCACGGGCGGTGCGGCCATCCGACTCGAGGCTGTCGGCGAGACGCCGCAGACTCACGCGCGTGACGAACAGCACGCGCTTCGCCACCAGCGCGTCGTAGTCGGATCCATCGGCCATCTTCCGGAGATGCGGCAGATCGAGCTGCTGAACGAGCGTCGCCGGCAACTCGTCATCGGTGCCGGCGAATTGCTGGATGGCGAGGCTCATGCGCCGCAGCGCGCCCGCTTCGAATTCCGCGCCGCGTGCCTCGATGCGCAGCGCCCGCTTCACCGAGTCGCGCGACCGCAGTCCCGCCGCGCGCCGCGCCGCTTCCTGCGTATCGGCGAGCGCGCCGAACGAGCGGACGATGGCCTCGTACCTTCGCATCGCATCGAGATCGCGGCCATCGCGCTCGAGGGCCGCAGCGGCGGCCAGATCGTTCGACAGCATCCGCGCGACCCACTGCGGATCGGGCGATCGCGTTCCGCGGCGCATGGCCTGCAGCTCCATCCATTCCACCGCGTCGCGCAGCATCCCGGCTGGCGGCCAACTATGCCCGCCTTCGAAGATCTCGACGCGATAGACGGCATTCTTCGCGGCGAGCGCCGCTTCGATCCTGCGCGTCTCGCTGTAATTGAAGTCGGCGTTCCCTGCGGTGCCGAACCAGTCGAAGGCAATACCGGCGGTGTCGCGCTCCGTGGCTAACCGGCCGCTGCACCCCATGACGCCGGCCATCGTGCCGCTCTTCTTTCCGAGCATCCACGCCATCATCGCGCCGCCCGACATGCCCGCCGCGTACTCCCGCCTCTCGTCGACCGCGAAGCGGCGATGGACGTCGGCCCACATCGCCTCGATCGCGTGGGCGTTCGGCGTCCAGTTGGCCGAACTGTCGGTGTCATTCGAACTGACGACGATCCAGCCATAACTCTCCGCCGCATCGCGAAACAGCTCCGCGCCGAGGGAGCCGCGCTTCGCCGGATCGAAGACATAGAGCACCGGCCACTTCTTCGCCGGATCGTACGCCGCCGGGAGGTAGTAGGCGTACGTGACCGCCGGATCCCGTTGGGTCGCGAGCCTGTCGACGATACGGCCGCGCTCGTATGCGTCCGGAGCAGTCAGGGCGGCGATCAGGAGCAGGACTTTCAACATTCGTGACGAGTGTAGCTATCATTCACTCGTGCGCCTGGATCCAAACGATTACTTTTCGAGCATTCCCGGGCCGAATGGTGAACGGTCGCGCCTTGCGTGGGAGCATGGCACGCTTCGCGTGAGGCTGTATGCGCCGCGCGGCGTCGACACGCAGACGCCGCACGCCCAGGATGAGGCGTACATCGTCATCAGCGGAAAAGGAACGTACGTCCATGGGGATCAGCGGAGCCCCTTCAAGCCGAACGATTTTCTCTTCGCGCCCGCCGGGCTGCCGCATCGCTTCGAAGAGTTCAGCGATGATCTGCTGCTCTGGGTGTTGTTTTACGGACCCGACGGCGGCGAACATCCCGATTGAGGCACGCTCCTTGCCGCTCACCGATGCTGATGAGCGAGGCAAGTTCTTCTGACCGTCGAGGCGGGCTGATCCTGTTCGGCATTCTGCAGATCGTCCTTGGGCTGATCTGCGGGCTGTTCGTGCTGGGACTCGCCGCCGCAATCGAGATCACGTCGCGGCGCGGAATCACCACTCCACCAAACGCTGCACCTGCGCTGGTCGTGTACGGCGCCGCGGCGTACTACTTCGTCACGATCGGCGCCGGCTCGATTCGCGCACGGCGCTGGGCCCGCGCGATGAGCGTCGCGTTTTCCGCGGCCTGGCTCGCCGCCGGCCTCGCCGTCATCGGCAGTGCGCTGGTGATGCTGCCGCGGATGATGGTGTTCGTCCGTCCATCGGAAACGGCCGTCGCGGTTGCGTCGACGATCGCGGCGATCGCGATCGGCTTCGTCCTCCTGCCCCTCGCGCTCTTCCTCTTTTACCGGCGCGACTCGGTGCGCCTCACGTGCGAGCTGCACGACGCACGTCCGCGCTGGACCGATCGCGTTCCCTGGCCCGTGCTCGCCGTGGCGACTCTGCTCGGCTTCACGTCCTTCGTCCTGCTTGCGAACGTGAGCTCGCCGGCCGTGCCGTTCTTCGGCATCGCGCTCACCGGCGCGAGCGCTGCGCTCACGATGCTTGCGCTGGCGGGTCTGTTCGGATTTCTCACCGTGCAGTGGATTGCGCTGAAGAAATCCGCATGGTGGACGACTCTGCTGCTGCACATCGCAGGCGGCGTGGCGGCGCTGGTGACGCTCGCCACGGGTGACATCGGCAGCGCCTATGCGCGCCTCGACGTGCCGCAGGAACAGATCGACGCGCTGCGTCTCGACACGCTCGGCCACAGCCCGCTGCTGTGGATGGTCGTGCTGTGTGTATGGACTGCGTATCTGGTCGCGCTTCTGCGGACGCGCAGCTACTTCGAGGCGCCCGTGCCCCGCACGCGCGCCTCGGATGTCGCAGTCGCTGCTTAGTGGATGTTCTCCGGGAAGACCGCCATCTTGCTGTTCGAGCGCAGCGAGTTCGTCAGACGCGTGACGGCTTCGACGACTTCCGCCGCATGCTGCGTCATCAGGTACTCGCGGATCTGCGAGCGCGCCTGTTCATACGCCTGCGTCCCGGCCGGCTGCCGGTCCTCGACGAAGATCAGGTGATAGCCGAACTTCGTCTCGATGATGCCGCTGACGACGCCCTTCTTCATCCTGAACGCGGCTTCTTCGAACTGCGGATCGAGCGTCCCGGGCGTTACCCATCCGAGGTCGCCGCCATTCGCCGCGGCCGCATCTTCCGAATACTTCTTCGCCGCCTCGGCGAAATGCTGAAGCTCCAGCCGGGCGACCACATCGGGCGCTGTCCCGGAAGGGAAGACATTCTGGCTGTGGAGCTCCGCGGCAACCCGCTGAATCTTCTCCTGCGCTTCGCCCTTCGTCTTCTTGTTCGGACCGTTGTCGGTCGGAACCGAGATGATGTGGCGCACCTTGACCTTTTCGGGGATGACGAAGTTCTTCGGATTCTCGTCGTAGAACTTCTTCATCTCGGCTTCGGTCACGATGGATTCGGCGACGACGTCGCGCACGTAACGGTCGAACAGCGTCGACTCGGCCGAGGCCTGCATGTCGGCCTTGACGTCCGGCTTCTGATCGAAGCCGTGCTTGATCGCCTCCTGCACGACGAGGCGCTTGCGCAGGTAGTTTTCGAGGTAGGCAGCCTTTCCACCCTGCGCGTCGTACTGCGCGCGCATCTGCGTGCCGAGTCGATCGTAGAGCTGGTCGAGCTTTCCGGCGGTGATCGTCTCGCCGTTGATGACGGCGACCGGCTTTTGTGCTGGATCGGTCTTCGCGTCCTGCGCGAGAAGCGGCAGAGCCGCGAGAGCGGCCATGGCCGCGATGAGCTTTTTCATGATTCCTCCAACGTGAGGTTGAGACGCATGCCGGCGCGCAAAGTATTGCGCGCAAACGCCGGGGGCAACGCGGGTGGGCTGCGGCTCATTCCGCCGCGGGCCGCGTACGTCTCCCGTTGGAGCTTCCACAGGCAGTAGACCTCAGCAGATGAGCTCTCTCTGTGGAATTCGCGTTTCTTGCATTCCACACGTCGTGGAATTCACCCTACAACCTGTGGAAATGCTGCGCAAAAGATTGCTGATGCAGATCGGCGATCGAATCCGCAGAATCCGCCGATCACGTCCATGGCCGTCGCACAACTTGATGTAGCTCTCGATCGCCCGTTGCCGCAGAACGCCGACGCGGAACGCGCCGTTCTCGGCGCGATTCTGACCAATGCCAATGCCTTCTATCGCGTCATCGGGATCATCAACACGGAAGACTTCTTCAAAGATGCGCACCGCACGCTTTTCGCGACGATCCGCCGCCTTGCGGAAGAGAGCCGCGAGATCGACACGCTCACGGTCAAGGAAGAGCTCGCGCGTCACGCGCTGCTCGATCAGGTGGGAGGCCACGCCTACGTCTCGTCGCTGATGGATGGTGTGCCCGACATCGCGAACGTCGAGCGGTACGCGAAGATCATCAAGGAAAAGTCGACGCTGCGCCGCCTCATCGTGATGGGCAACAGCGTCATGCGCGCGGCACTCGATGTGCCGAGCGAGCCGTCGGAAGTTCTGACGATCGCGGAGAAGTCGCTCTACGAGATCGCGGAAGGAGCGACGGACAAAGGGTTCGTCGGCCTCGATCGCATCACGAGGCAGAACATGACCGCGATCGAGCAGCTCAACGGCGCCGGCCAGTTGCTCACCGGCCTCCCCACCGGTTACGACCGCTTCAACGAGTTCACCTCGGGCTTTCAACCTCAGGATCTGATCATCATCGCCGCGCGACCCTCGATGGGGAAGGCACAGCCGCTCGACGCAAAGGTACTTACACCCCGTGGATTCGTCTGCATGGGGTCGCTCAAAGAAGGCGATGAGTTGGCGTCGATCGACGGGAAGCCATCGCGCGTGGTCGGAATCTTTCCGCAGGGCGAGCGTCAGGTGTATCGCGTCGAGCTCTCTGACGGCCGAAGTGCGGAATGCTGCGCCGAGCACCTGTGGCGCATCTGGTATCGCGGATGGGATTCACCGCGCATCATCAGCACCGGCCGTCTCCTCGAGATGCTGCAGCGCCGGCGCTATCAGCGCCGCTTGTACATCGAAACCTTCGATGGCGATTTCGGGAACGACGCTGAGCTCGCGATCGACCCCTGGCTTCTCGGCTTTCTCATTGGAGATGGCACTCTGCATGGTACGAGCGTCTGTTTCTCAACGGGAAGCAGAGAAATCCTCGATCGCGTTGCCGGCGCTGTTGGTTCCGACTACACGATCACGCATGCCGGCGCCTATGACTATCGAATCACGCAGCAGGGACCCAAGACGCGCGGGCGCGGATATCGAAACGCCAATGCCTTGAAGGTCGCCCTCGAGCGCCTCGGCCTTTGGGGATCTCATGCGCAGGACAAGTTCATTCCGCGGCAGTTCTTCTCATTCTCGAAAGCCAGCAGAGCGCAGTTGCTCAGGGGTCTGATCGACTCCGATGGATGGATCGAAACATGGGGCTCCATTCGCTTCGGCTCAGCGAGCGAGAGGCTGGCGCGCGACGTCGTCGATCTCGTTCGTTCTCTCGGTGGCACTGCTTCCTATTCGAGCAGGAGCACTTCATACAGCTATCGCGGTGAGCGCCGGCCGGGCCGAGCTGCGTACATCTGCAACATTCAATTGCCGGATGAGCTCGAAACCGGCTTCATCACTCCGAAGCAGACGAGACGTGCGGCGCGGCGCCGTCTCCGGCGGCTCAACATCCTGTCGATCACTCCGACGCGATTTACTCAAACGCAGTGCATCGCTGTTTCTCACCCTTCCCATCTGTACATCACGGACGGCTACACGGTTACGCACAACACGTCCTTCATGATGAACATCGCGGAATCGATCGCGATCCCGGGCAAGGATGGCCAGCCGCGCAATGGCGGGCAGCGGCTCTATTCGTGCGGAGTCTTCTCGCTCGAAATGTCGAAGGAGCAGATCGGCCTGCGCATTCTCTCTTCCGAGTCGGGCGTCTCGAATCACCTGATCCGCGCCGGCATGCTGAGCGAGCGCAACTGGCGCGACCTGGCCGAAGCATCGGCGCGCCTGTCGAAAGCGAAGATCTTCGTCGACGACACGCCGGGCATCGATCCGCTCGAGATGCGCGCCAAAGCGCGGCGGCTGAAGATGGAGGCAGGACTCGACATGGTGATGGTCGACTACCTGCAGCTCATGTCGATCAAGGGGAAGATCGAGTCGCGGCAGCAGGAAATCTCGCAGATCTCGCGCGGCCTCAAGGCGATCGCCAAGGAGCTCAACGTCCCTCTGATCTCGCTCTCGCAGCTGTCGCGCCGTCCGGAGCAGCGCACCGGCGATCATCGCCCGCAGCTCTCGGATCTTCGCGAGTCGGGCTCGATCGAGCAGGATGCGGATCTCGTTGCGTTCATCTATCGCGACGAGGTCTACAACAAGGAGACGGAAGAGAAGGGGATCGCCGAGATCATCATCGCCAAGCAGCGCAACGGCCCCATCGGCGATTTCAAGCTCGTGTTCCGGAACGACATTACGAAGTTCTTCAACTACGAGCCGCAGCCGGACTTCATGCCGGAGTAGAGCCGCGCGCGCGTTGTCCTACACTTGTTTCATGCGCCGCGCAGCTCTCTCGCTCTTCGTGCTCCTTCTCGCCGCCAACGCACAAGCCGCAATCGTGCACGTCGTCGTCGACGGCATCATCCATCCGATCAGCGCCGAGCTGGTGGGACGGGCGATCGATGAAGGAGCGAAGACGAATGCCGATCTCGTCCTGCTGGAGCTGCGCACTCCCGGCGGACTCGAAGACTCGATGCGCGACATCGTGCAGAAGATGCTCAAGTCGCGCGTGCCGGTCGCGGTCTTTGTCTCGCCGGGCGGAAGCCGTGCCGCATCGGCCGGCTTCTTCATTCTCGAAGCCGCCGACATCGCCGCGATGGCGCCCGGCACGAACACCGGCGCCGCACATCCCGTGCTCTATGGCGGCGAGAAGATGGACGACGTGATGAAGGCGAAGATCGAGAACGACGCCGCCGCTCTCATGCGCAGCGTGGCGGCGAAGCGCGGCCGCAACGTGGCGGTCGCCGAGAGCGCGGTGCGCGAGTCGAAGTCCTTCACCGATCAGGAAGCGCTCTCGCAGAAACTCATCGACGTCGTAGCCGCGGACATCCCCTCGCTCATGAGCTCGATCGACGGCCGCAACATTACGCGCTTCGACGGCACGCATCTCGTGCTGCACACGAAGGGCCGGCAACTCGTCGACTTCAACATGACGCTGAAGCAGCGGCTGCTCGGCACGATTCTCAATCCGAACGTCGCCTTCATCCTGCTCGTCATCGGCGCGCTGGCGATCTTCGCGGAGTTCAACCATCCCGGCGCGGTGGTGCCCGGCGTAACGGGATTGATCTGCATTCTGCTCGCGGCGTTCGCGCTCGACATTCTCCCGACGCGCTTCGCGGCGCTCATCCTGCTGTTCGTCGCATTCGCCCTCTTCGCACTCGAAGCCAAGTTCGCATCTCACGGCGTCCTCGGCATCGGCGGCGTCATCTGCATGGTGCTGGGCGGCGTGCTGCTCATCGACAGCCCCATTCCGGAGATGCGCGTGAATCTGCCGACCGCGCTCGCGGCCAGCGTTCCGATCGGCTTCATCGCCGTGTTCCTGATGACCCTCGTGCTCCGCGCCCGGCACACGCGCGTCGTGACCGGTCAGGAGGGAATGGTGGGCGAGGTCGGCATCGCGCGCACCGCGCTCGAACCGGAAGGCAAGGTGTTCGTGCACGGCGAGCTGTGGAACGCGGTCGCGAAGGCGCCTGTGCCCGAAGGTGCGAATGTGCGCGTGATCGCCGTCGACGGATTGCAGGTGAAAGTCGAGCCAGTGTAGGACAGGCGCCCTCGCCTGTCCGGCTTGTGCGTCAGGCTCTCCAGACAGGCGAGGGCGCCTGTCTTACACTTTTTTCCAGGGGAGCTCCCACCGCTCTTCTTCTTCGTCGAGCGGCGGCAGCGGCACAGGCTTGCCGAGACGCTTGAGGCGGTTGAACTCCCACAGCTTCGCGTATTTCCAGAACGTGTAGTAGACGTGCATGCCGACCGAGATCAGCCCCGGGGCACCGTCGAGAAATCCGAAGTTGAAGATGTAATCGCGCACGAACTTCGCGAACGGGTGGCTGAAGATGTCGAACAGCGACGCATCTTTGCCTTCGATGTACATCTGCGTCGCCGCCCAGTTTCCGTAGCGCGTCATCTTCGCGATCATGTGATCGAACGAGCGGATATAGAGGTGATCCATCTTGTGCGTGAGCCGGCCGGCTTCGCCATCGACGAGCAGATCGGCATGCACGCGCTTGTTCGGATACCGCGCATGTCCGCGATGAAAGAGGCGCGTGACGCGATCGCGCTGCAGACCGCTGAAGCGCACCGGGCGTCCGAGCATGAAATTGAAGCGGCCGACCGAATACGCCCAGCGGTCGAGCGGTCCTTCCAGGGTTCGCAGGATCTCCTCGCGCAGCTTCGGCGTCACGCGCTCGTCGGCATCGATTACGAAGATCCAGTCGTGCGTGGCGCGATCGATCGCGTAGTTCTTCTGCGAGGCAGCGCCGAGGTATTGCCGCTGTTCGATGCGGACGCGGGGGAACTTCTCGCGAACCAGCTCCAGCGTGCCGTCCGTCGAGAACGAGTCCATCAGATAGATCTCGTCCGCCCACTCGACTGAGCGGATGCAGTCCTCGATGTAGTCGTGCTCATTCAGAGTGTGAATGAGGGCCGTAACGAGGGGGCGCGGCATGGGAGGGCGATTGTATACGGGCCGCAGTCGCGCGGGGCGCTGCCCGGATCAGAGCGTGTAGTTCTTCTCGAGCAGCACGCGCGCGCGGCGATCGCGGAGATTCTTGATCTGCGATTCGATGTCGCGCTCGAAGGGAATCTTGCGATGACTCGCGTAGACAGGCGCGTCGACCGTGATCTTCTTCAGCTCCTCGCCGAAAGTCTGCGGCGAGAGATGCGCGGTCTCATCTGCGAGCGACTGCTGGTCGTTCGGAAACGACGCCTCGGTCACCACCGCCACCACGTTCGGCGTCTTGTTCGTGCGCTTCCAGATCTCCGAGGTCGGGCCGGTATCGCCGGTGAACGTGATCGCCTGGCCATTCATCTCGACGATCACGCCGGAAGCGGGAATCTGATGATCGACGGCAACGGCCGTGATGCTGATTCCGTTGAACGCCGTCTTCTTGCCCGGCATCAACGGACGGTAGACGACCGCGGGCTTGCCGCTCAGCGGCGCGATGATTCCTGAAAAGTCGGGCCAGACGAATCCGTTGAAGACGTTCTTCATCAGCAGATCCATCACCTCGCGCGAGGCGAAAATGTTGAGCGGCCCGCTGTTCTGCGCAAACCGGTTGTGAATCAAGTGAGGAAGATCACGAATGTGATCGGCGTGCGAGTGGGTGACGAACACTCCCTGGATCCGCGCCTGCTGCGCGAACGACAGCTTGGACGTCAGCGTACCGGCATCGACCGCGAACCAGTCGTCCAGCAGATAGCCGGTCAGATTGTGTTCCGCATCCGACGCACCATAGGCGCCGAGCACCTTCAGCCGCATTCCCGTCCTTGCATGTCGTCGCGTGGAGACTGGTTACTATTCTTGCAGTGGAAAGATTTAATGTCCAGCGAGACCGGAGTTGACGATTGATCGGTTCACATGTTGACCATCGCCGGACGCTGAGAGTGTGAGCCTGCTCACATGAAAAAGCCACTCGATCTGTTCGAGCCTGCGGTACGCGACTGGTTCCAGAGCGCATTCGGCTCGCCGACGCGCGCCCAGGAGCTCGGCTGGCCGGCCATCGCGCGCGGCGACTGGACGCTGATCACCGCTCCTACCGGGAGTGGAAAGACGCTGACCGCGTTTCTCTGGGCGCTGAACCAGATCATGTTCGCGCCGCGGCCGGCGAAAGAGCGCCGCTGCCGCGTCGTCTACATCTCGCCGCTGAAGGCACTCGCCGTCGATGTCGAGCGCAATCTCCGCGCGCCGCTCACCGGGATCGCCAATCTCGCATCGTCCCGCGGTGAGTCGTTCGTGATGCCGGCGATCGCGATCCGCAGCGGCGACACTCCGCAGTCGGAGCGCGCACGCTTTCAGCGCGATCCCGCCGACATTCTCATCACGACGCCGGAATCGATCTATCTGCTGCTGACGTCCAACGCCCGCGACGTGCTGCGCGGCGTGCAGAGCATCATCATCGATGAGATCCACGCGCTCGTGCCGGCCAAGCGCGGCGCGCATCTCGCGCTGTCGCTGGAGAGGCTCTCTCTTCTTTGCGAGAAGCCGCCCCAACGCATCGGACTTTCAGCCACGCAGCGGCCGCTCGAAGAGGTCGCTCGGTTTCTGGGAGGGACGCACAACCCCTTACCCATGGTCCCTCTTGTCGCGGACGGGGGGAGGGGGACGGAGTCGCTGCTGCACGACGAGTTCACAGACCACAGCACGGTTTCGTTCCGCAAGACTACGATCGTCGACACGGGGGAGCGCAAGCAGCTCTCGCTGCGCGTCGAAGTGCCGGTCGAGGAGATGGCGAAGCTGGCGGAGCGCGACGACATTCCGAGCGGCGCGGCCGCGCAATCGCCGCGGCAGTCGATCTGGCCTGCGATTCATCCGCGGCTCGTGGAAATCATTCGGGAACATCGCTCCACGCTGATCTTCGTCAACTCGCGCCGTCTCGCCGAGCGTCTCGCCGCCGCGCTCAACGAGCTCGCCGGAGAGACGCTGGTGCAGGCGCATCACGGCTCCATCGCCCGCGCACAGCGCATCGAGATCGAAGACAATCTGAAATCGGGCAGGCTCCCGGCGCTCGTGGCCACCTCGTCGCTCGAGCTGGGCATCGACATGGGGGCGATCGATCTCGTCATCCAGATCGAAGCCCCACCATCGATTGCATCCGGCATGCAGCGCATCGGCCGCGCCAGCCATCAGGTAGGCGCCGTCAGCGAAGGCATCATCTTTCCGAAGTTCCGCGGCGACCTCGTGGCATGCGCTGCGATCACGCATGCCATGCGCGAGGGAGCGATCGAGCCGACGCGCTATCCGCGCAATCCGCTCGACGTGCTCGCCCAGCAGCTCGTCGCGATGATTGCGATGGACGCGTGGAAGGCCGGCGACCTCTACGCCACGATCCGCTGCGCAGCCAACTACGCCGAGCTTTCGCGCACTGCGTTCGACGGCGTCCTCGACATGCTCTCCGGGCTCTATCCGTCCGATGAATTCGCAGAGCTGCGGCCGCGGATCACATGGGATCGCACATCCAACATCGTCACAGCGCGTCCCGGCTCGAAGAGGATCGCCATCACCAGCGGCGGCACGATTCCCGATCGCGGCCTCTACGGCGTGTTCCTCGCCGGGGCGGAGAAGATGCAGAGCGCGCGCGTCGGCGAGCTCGATGAAGAGATGGTCTTCGAATCGCGCGTCGGCGAAACGTTTCTCCTCGGCGCATCCACCTGGCGCATCGAAGAGATCACGCACGATCGCGTCGTCGTGACGCCGGCGCCCGGCGAGCCGGGGAAGATGCCGTTCTGGAAAGCGGATGCGGCAGAGCGCAGCGTTCCCTTCGGCGAGGAGATCGGACGCCTGGTGCGCGAAGTGCGCGAGCTGAAGCCGGCGGCAGCGGTCAACAAGTTGACGAAATCGCACGATCTCGACCGGCGCGCGGCGGACAACTTCCTCCAGTACCTGGGCGATCAGGAAGAGGCAACGGGCGCGGTGCCCGACGACCGCACCATCGTCGTCGAGCGCGTTCTCGACGAGCTCGGCGACTGGCGCGTCTGCGTGCTCTCTCCACTCGGCGGACGGATTCACGCGCCGTGGGCAATGGCCGTCACCGCCAAGGTCCGCAACGAGCTGGCGATCGATGTCGAAACGATGTGGAGCGACGACGGCTTCATCGTCCGCTTCCCCGAAACCGATGCGCCGCCGCGCACGGAGCTCTTCATCCCCGACGCCGATGACGTCGAAGATCTCGTCATCCGGCAGCTCGGCTCGTCGTCGATGTTCGCCGCGAAATTCCGCGAGGCCGCGGCACGCGCACTTCTCCTTCCGCGCACGCGCATCCAGGGACGCACCCCGCTTTGGCAGCAGCGGAAGCGCGCCTACGATCTGCTGCAGGTGGCCGCGCGCTTCGGCTCGTTCCCGATGATCCTCGAGTCGTATCGCGAGTGCCTGCGCGATGTCTTCGATCTGCCATCGCTGGTCGCGATCATGCGCAAGGTCCGCGAGCGCCAGATTCGCGTCGTCACCGCGGACACGCAGAAGCCGTCGCCGTTCGCCGGCTCACTGCTCTTCCGCTACACCGCGAATTTCATCTACGACGGCGACGCGCCATTGGCGGAGCGCCGCGCGCAGGCGCTGGCGATCGATCACGCCCAACTGCGCGAGCTCCTCGGCGAGCCGGAGTTGCGCGAGCTCCTCGATGCCGATGCGCTCCAGCAACTCGAGCTCGAGCTGCAGCACCTCGATGAACAACGAAAGGCGCGGAGCATCGACGGGCTGCACGATCTTCTCCTTCGCCTCGGCGATCTGTCGCGGGATGAGATTGCCGCGCGCTCGACCGCCGACGCGATCGACGAGCTCGTGAAGGCACGGCGCGCGATCGAGATCCGCGTGGCCGGCGAGAAGCGCTTCATCGCGATCGAAGACGCGTCGCGCTACCGTGATGCGCTCGGCACTCCGCTGCCGCACGGCATCGCCGAGCGTCTCCTCGAACCCGTCGCCGATCCTGTCGGAGATCTCGTGCTTCGTTACGCGCGAACGCATGGTCCCTTTACCCCGCGCGATGTCGCACAGCGCTACGGGCTCGGCGAGGCGGTCGTGACGACGGCACTCGAACGCTTCGTCGAGCGCGGCCGGCTCGTCGAGGGTGAGTTCCGCCCCGGCGGCACGCAGCGCGAATGGTGCGAGGCCGGCGTCCTCCGTGCGATCCGCCGCCGTTCGCTCGCGAAGCTGCGCCACGAAGCAGAGCCGGTCGAACAGCAAGCACTCGCACGCCTCTTCACCACGTGGCAGCAGACGGCGAGGAAGCGGCGCGGGCTCGATGCACTGCTCGAAGTCATCGAGTCACTGCAGGGCTATCCGATGGCCGCGTCGATTTTCGAGAGCGAGATTCTCGCCGCGCGGATCGACGATTACAGGCCGTCGGATCTCGACACGCTCAGCGCCGCGGGAGAAATCGTCTGGACCGGGATCGAGCCTCTCGGCGAGCGCGATGGCAGGATCGCGCTCTATCTCACCGATCACCTCCCGCTGCTGCATGAGCCGGCAACGCCGCCGGAGTCGCCGCTCGTCGACTACCTCCGTTCGCATGGAGCGTCGTTCTTCGACGAGCTTCAGGCGGCGGCCGGCGGCTTTCCGAACGAGACCGTCGATGCGCTGTGGGATCTCGTCTGGCGGGGCGTCGTCACCAACGACACGTTTCATGCGCTCCGCGCCTACACGCGGCGCGCTCCTGCAGCGAAGCGAACGACGACACCGCGCGGCGCGTTCCGCTCGCGGCGGATCGTTCCGCCCGGCACGCAGGGACGCTGGTCGCTCATCCGCGCCTCGTCCGCGACCGCGACTCAACGCGCAAATGCGATCACGCATCAGCTCCTGCACCGCTATGGGTTGCTCACGCGCGAGGCGCCCGGGGCGGAGAACGTGCCCGGCGGCTTCAGCGCCGTCTATCCGGTGCTGAAGGCGATGGAAGAGGCGGGACGCCTTCGCCGCGGCTACTTCGTGTCGGGGCTCGGCGCCACGCAATTCGCGATGGCCGGCGCCGTCGAGATTCTCCGCGCGAATCAGGACGAAGAAGCAGAGCCGCAGAGCGTGCTCCTTGCCGCAACCGATCCGGCGAATCCCTACGGCGCGATTCTGAAGTGGCCCGGCGAAGGACTGTCGCGCAGCGTCGGCGCGAGCGTGATCCTCGTCGATGGTGCAATGGCGTGTTGGATCGGGAGAGGCGAGAAGCAGCTCGCCACGTTTCTACCGGAGGAGGAACCGTCGCGCACCCGCGTGGCGCGCGCCGTGGCCCGCGCACTCGCTGCGCTCGTGGAGAGCGGATCACGCCGCGCGCTGCTGATCACCGAAGTCAACGGCGAGCGGGCGCCGAAGAGCGCGATTGCGCCGTTCCTCGCTGAAGCCGGCTTCATCGCGACCTCGCTGGGATATCAGAAGCGGACAACCATGCCGAGCGCAGTCGCGGCATCAAGGACTACACCGCGATGATCGTCGCCTCGAGCGCGGAGTGTTCGCCTTGCATTGCTGATTCCGGCAGTGTCCACGGGGTTTGGTGACCATGCCTGAAGGCGACACCATCTTCCGCACAGCGGCCACACTTCACCGCGCACTTGCCGGGAGCAAAGTCACGGCATTCGAAACTGTTCTCCCGAAACTCGCGTCGGTCGACGACCAACATCAGCTCAGAGGCCGCACGATCGAGAGCGTTCGCGCCGCCGGCAAGCATCTCCTCATCGATTTCGAAGGCGGTCTCACGCTGCGCACGCACATGCGCATGAACGGCAGTTGGCACATCTATCGCCGCGGCGAACGGTGGCAGAGACCGCGAAGCGAAATGCGCATCGTGATTGAAACGGAGGCGTTCGTCGCGATCGGCTTCAGCATTCCTGTCGCTGAGTTCACGAGCGACGCTCCGCAGCTCGGTCCCGACCTCCTGCTCGACTCCGTCGACATGGGCGAGGCGCTGCAGCGGATGCGCGCGCATGGAAGCGATGAGATCGGCAACGCTCTTCTCAATCAGCGGATCGTGGCCGGGATCGGCAACATCTGGAAGTCGGAATCGCTGTTCGCGGCGGGCGTCGATCCATTTCGCCGCGTGAGCGAGCTCGACGATGCGACGATCGTCAACATCTTGACGATCGCGCACAAGCTGCTCCGCGCCAGCGCTCTCGCAGACCGGCCGCCTCGCAAATCCGTTTACCAGGGAAAGCTCTGCCGCCGCTGCGGCTCGAAGATCGAATATCGAAGGCAGGGAGCGGACGCGAGAGGAACCTACTGGTGTCCGCGGTGCCAGACGTAGGAGAATCGCAGCATGGCAATCATCATGTCGCATCCGATGACGTCGCAGGAGATCCGGGTTCTCCAGGAATACCGGCGAACCGGCGCGGAGTCGCTTTCCCTCGAGGCCATCAAGGCGATCAAGCACCCTGCAGGCGGCGGAGAAGCTCCTGCGGTCGCGCTTGTCGGGAAGGGCTACCTGACGCCGGAGACCGGCACCAGCAACTTCGTTCTGACGCAGAAAGCGAAGGATTTCCTCGCGCTCGAGGTCAAGCCGGAGTTTGAAGAAGCAGGCTCGGCGGGCAGCGCCGCCGAATAGTGCACAGGAATCAGTGCAACCGCTAACTCCTCGCTTTTCAGCGGTTTAGCGCGAGTGTCCTCGCGCGCCGGCTGCCGGACTCAGCCGCGCTACCGGCCACAAATCTCATTGACTCAAATACTTAAGAGCCTTACGATGTACCGCTGAGGACTGAAATGAAGCATGGCGACAAAGCAAAAAAAACAGCCAAAGCCGTCAAAGCCTCAGCAAAAAAAAGCAGCGGTAAAGAAGCCCTCGCCAAAGCCCGCCCGGAAAGTGGCGGCAAAAGCCAAACCGTCAGCAAAGAAGCCGCCGGCAAAAAAGGCGGCGCCCAAGCCCCAGCGAAAGCCGCCGATCCAAAAGGTGGAAACGGCAAAACCAAAGCCGCAGACACCGGAGGCTTCAGCAACCCCATCGTCGCCGCAGCCTTCAAGCGTGCCGTCAAGAAGTACTCCAACGCTTTTCGGCGCCTCACAGACTGACGGCGGCACGCGCTATCTCACCGTGCAGGATCTCGTTGATCTGCACAAAGCGGTGAGTGCGGAGTTCGGCGGCAATCAGGCGCATCCGGGCGTCGTGGAATCACAATTCGGACTCGTGCAGGCGGTGCAGCGGCCTCAGGTGACGACGCTCGGCCGCGAAGCGTATCCGACGTTCCCGGACAAGGTCGCCGCGTTTCTTTTCGCGCTGCTGCAGAACCGTCCGTTCCGCGGAGGCAATCGCCGCGTTGCGCTCGCCTCGCTGTTCGCATTCTGCGAGATCAACAATCGCACCATCGACTCGCGCGTTCTCGACGAGAAATCGGCGGAAAATCTCCTCCGCCGCGCGTCGACGTTCCGCGAGCTGGGTGTCCCGCCGGAGAACGTGTTCCGCGAGATGCGTGAAACGATGTCACGCGCGATCGTCGCCGCAACCTGAGGAGCCGGGAACAACCACGGCGAATGCTCCGTTTCAGGCGGAGACTAAGTGATCCGACTGACAGGAGGATTTCGCCTGATGCGTATTCCGGCAGCAGCAGCCGCAGCAGCGGCGCTCTTCACCGCAGGATTGGCCTGGGGACAGATGAAGACGGCGCCACAGCCCGCCATCAACAGCAACGCAACTTCGACTGCAACACTCACTCCCGCACCCGCTCCTGCCGAACCGTCGCTCGAGTCTGCGCGCCGGATCAAGCAGGATGAAGCGATCCGGATGGTGGAGCAGCACAAGGCCATCTTCGTCGATGTGCGCCCGAAGGATTCGTACGATGTGGAGCACATCAAGGGCGCGATCAACATCCCTCTCTCCGAGCTCGCTGCGCGCGAGAAGGAGCTGCCAAAAAACAAGTTCATCATCACCTACTGTGCTTGAGTGGCCGAGCACACCAGCGCCCGTGCGGTGCTTGATCTCAATGCTCACGGCATCAAGAACGTAGCGTGTCTCCTCGGTGGATGGAACGAGTGGAGGGCGAAGAACCTCCCGACGGCCAAGACCGAGAAAGAAACGAAGAAATAGCCCAAAGGAACTCAACCAGCGATGCGACGTACGACGATGATGTTGATTGCGCTTCTCGCCGCGACCGCGGCGAGCGCGCAACTGAAGGTTCAGGGGAACACGCCTCAGGGTGCGGCACAACCGCAGCGGGTCCAGCCCGGATCATGGGAAACCGCGCGGCGGATTCCGCGCGATGCGGCGATTCAGCTCGTGAAATCGGGCAAGGCCGTCTTCGTCGACATCCGCTCGTTCGAGACGTACAGCAAAGGCCACATCAAAGGGGCGATCAGCGTGCCTCGCAGCCAGTTGATCGCACGCTTCCGCGAAATCCCCGCCGGCAAATACGTGATCACGTATTGCGCCTGCGTACGCGAGCACACGGCGGCACTGGCCGTCGTCGACCTCGAGGCGCACGGATTCAAGAACGCCGCCGCACTCGCCGGCGGCTGGAACGAGTGGACCGCCGCAGGCCTGCCGACGGCAACAGGGCCTAATTGAAGAGAGTGACGAGTGATGAGTGACGAGTGATGAGTAGGTCACTCTTCACTCTTCACTCTTCACTCGTCACTCTTCACTCTTCACTCTTCACTCTTCACTCGTCACTCTTCACTCTTCACTCTTCACTCTTCCTTCACTCTTCACTCGTCACTCTTCACTGCCTCAGCGATAGAATCGCGGCGCTATGTTCAAGATCGACGAGCTCTTCGCCCGCGAGATCCTCGATTCGCGCGGCAACCCCACTCTCGAAGTCGACTGCCTTCTTCAATCCGGCGCGCTGGGGCGCTTTGCCGTTCCCTCCGGCGCATCGACCGGATCGCGCGAAGCGCTCGAGCTGCGTGACGGCGACAAGAAGCGCTATCTCGGCAAAGGCGTCACCGATGCCGTGCACAACGTGAACGGCCGCATCGCCTCCGAAGTCGAAGGCATGGATGCGCGCGAGCAGGTCATGATCGATCTGGTCATGAAACAGCTCGACGGAACCGACAACAAGTCGAAGCTCGGTGCCAACGCGATGCTCGGCGTCTCACTCGCGGTCGCACGCGCTGCGGCGGAGGCATCGGGTCTCCCGCTCTTCCTCTATCTGGGCGGCCCCGGCGCGCGCACGCTCCCCGTGCCGATGATGAACGTCATCAACGGCGGCGCTCACGCCGACAACAACCTCGATGTGCAGGAGTTCATGATCATCCCCGCGGGCTTCGACTCGTTCGGCGATGCGCTCCGCGCCGGCGTCGAGACGTTCCACCATCTCAAGAAGACGCTCCACGATCGCAAGCTGACCACCGCCGTCGGCGATGAAGGCGGCTTCGCACCCGATCTCAAATCGAATGCAGAGGCTCTCGATCTGATCCTCACGGCGATCGAGAAAGCCGGATACAAGGCCGGCGAGCAGATCTTCCTCGGCCTCGACGTCGCCGCCTCCGAGTTTTTCAACGACGGCAGCTACACGTTCGAAGGCCAGAAGCGCAACGCCGCCGACATGATCGGCTACTACCAGGGACTCACGCAGAAGTATCCGATCATCTCCATCGAAGACGGCCTCGCGGAAGGCGACTGGGACGGATGGGCCGCGCTCACGACCGCGATGGCGGCAAAGACGCAGCTCGTCGGCGATGACCTTTACGTGACGAATCCCGAGATCTTCGCGAAAGGCATCGCGCGGGGAATCGCCAACGCGATTCTCATCAAGGTCAATCAGATCGGCACTCTGACGGAGACGCTGGAAGCGATCGAGATGGCGAAGCGCGCCGGCTATCGCTCGGTGATCTCCCACCGCTCGGGCGAAACCGAGGATTCGACGATTGCCGATCTGGCGGTGGCGACGAACGCGGGACAGATCAAGACGGGCTCCGCCTCGCGCAGCGACCGCATCGCCAAGTACAACCAGTTGCTCCGCATCGAAGAGGAGCTGGGAGACGCAGCGATGTTCGCCGGTAAGGCGATTTTCAAACAGATGGCGTAAGTGGATGGTTAAGCGGGCTCGCGGATACGCGGGCTCGCGGTCCCACCACCCATGCGGCACCGCGAGCCCGCGAGCCTGCGCGCCCACAGTTCACCCCGTCATTGACTCCCGCCCGAATAGTCAATATATTGACCTCACATGCCGGGCACAACTGAACGCGATCTCATCGTCGGTGTCATCCAGCTCGCGAATCTCCTCACCCGGCGCCTGGCGCCGATCTTCGAAAAATCGAAGATAACTCCCCAGCAGTGGGCCGTTCTCTCCGTCCTCGGCGAGTCGGAAGGGGCGCTGTCGCTCGCAGGTCTCGCGCGCAAGCTGCTCGTCTCGAAACAGAACATGACGGGCATGGTGGCGCGGCTCGAGCAGCTCGGCCTCGCCGAGCGCGAGGCCGACCCGGCAGATCTTCGCTCGTCGAAGGTTCAGCTCTCGCGGCGCGGCCGCGCACTCGTCGACAAGCTGCGGCCCTCCTACGACGAATGGGTCCGCACGCTCGGCAAGGACGTCTCGCAGCGCGACATGCAGTCGCTCACGCGGACGGTAGACCGGCTGATTTCCGAGCTCGAAGCGTAGGCGGCGGCTCCGTGCCGCGCTCGCGCGGCCCCGGCGCCACGACGCGATTTCTCCCGCCTTCCTTCGCCGCGTACAACCGTTCGTCCGCGGTCTTGAACAGGCTCTCCGGACTCGAGCCGTCCGCGGGATAGATCGCGGCGCCGATGCTCACCGTGACCTTCGCACCGCCCGCCGGCGCAGGCATCGCTTCGATCGCCGCGCGGATGCGCTCGGCGATCATCGAGGCCGACGCCTCATCGATCTCCGGCAGGATGACGGCGAACTCCTCGCCGCCGTACCGCGCGGGGAAATCGACGGTGCGCACCGTTTCCCGGATCGCGCGCGCCACGCGCTGCAATGCATCGTTTCCCGCGAGATGGCCGTAGGTGTCGTTGTAACTCTTGAAGCGATCGAGGTCGAGGACGAGCACGCCGAAACGCGATTCGTAGCGCGACGCGCGCTCGATCTCGCCGTCGATCCGCTCGCGAAACGCGCGGAAGTTCGGCATCGACGTCAGATCGTCGGTCCGGGCCCGCGCCTTCAACTCGTCGGCCATGTGATTGAACGCGGCGCCGAGGCGGGCAATCTCGAGATCGCCGGCAACGGGAGCGCGCGCCGTGAGGTCGCCGGCTGCGATGCGGTCGGCCGCGGACGAGAGTTCCTCGATCGGCCGGACGACTTTGCGCAGCGTTACCTGCACGACCGCGAAGCTGACCAGCACGACGATCCAGGCGATTGCGAGCCCGCTGGACATCATCGCGGCCGTATCGCGCTCCAACGCCGGAATCTGATTCGCGACGATCTGCTTGCGCGCGTCGATGATCCTCTGCGCGTCGGCGACGATCGCATTCGACGCGAGATCGAGATCGGCCGGCGTCACCTCCGGATCGTCGAGCATGGCGGCGAACGATCTCACCCGCCCGCGCAGACGCGTCACGCCGACTTCATCGAGGGCCGGATCGCTGAGCAGTTGTACGACGACGCCGTAGTGGCCATGCCGCGCGCGAAATGCGTTCTGCGCACGAATCACTTCCTCGAGCCGCGCGATCGCTTCGGTCTCGACGGAGATCAGCCGCGTCCACCGCTCCTGCGCAACTTTCGCGCGCCACGACAGTCCGAAGGTGATGGCGAACAGCGCGAGCGCGAAGGCGAAGGTGAGGAGCAGAACACGTCGGCGCAGTTTCGGCCGCTGGGGCATTGGTGTAAGGATAACTGGTGCTCGAAGAAATCTATCGCGAGACGCTGGAGCAATGCAGGCCGGAGCGGCTGATCCAGGTTCCGGCGAACGCGCCGGAGAATGTGGTGGCGCTCGGCAAATGCGCCGCCGGCCTCTTTCGCGGCGTGCCATCCGTTCGCGACGCGCTGGTCATCGTGCCCGCCGGCTATCCGCGCGCCGATGAGGTGGAGTGCCTCGAGGGAGGACATCCCGAGCTCACCGCCGCGAGCTTCGCGGCAGGCAGGCGTCTCCTCGAGTTCGTCGATGCACACGAAGACATCCTCTTCCTCATCTCCGGCGGTGGATCGGCCTGCGTCGAATGGCCGCTCGAGGGTTTCACGCAGGAGGAGTTGATCGCCGCCAATCACAAGCTGATCGCCAGCGGCCTGACGATTCGCGAGATCAACACCGTGCGCAAAGAGCTCTCCGCGATCAAAGGAGGAAAACTCGCGCAGCGCGTCCGCGGCAAAACGCTGACGATGGTCTACTCCGATGTCTCGACGGGAAGACTGGCCGACGTCGCATCCGGCCCGACACTCAAAAGCGACACGACCAGAAATGAAGCCACGAAAATCCTCGAAGCAATCGGCGAAAACGATCTAGCCAAAAAACTCCACGCTCCCCATCAGTCCCATCCGTCCCATCAGTCCCATCAGTCCCATCTCATCGCCGACAACACCACCCTGGTCGCCACCGCCGCAGCGATCGCAAAAAGCAAAGGCCTGACCCCGCGCACCATCGCCGGTCAACTCGAAGACGATGTCGAGCAGGCCGCCGCCCAACTATCCGTTGCAGCAGCGCAGTTGCGACCGGGGGAGATTCTGATCGCAGGCGGCGAGCCGACGGTCGCCGTGCGGGGGGAGGGCCGCGGCGGACGATGTTTCGAGCTCGCCGCGCGATTCGCGCTGCGTGAACTCCGTGACGTCACTGCCCTTTTCGGCAGCTCCGACGGCGTCGACGGCAACAGCGGCGCGGCCGCCGCGCTGCTTCCACCGAACCCATCCGTTGACCACGCCCGGATCGTCACCGAGTTGAATCACTCCAACTCGTTGAAGGCCATCGAGATGCTGGGCCGGGCGATTATGATTCCTCCGACGGGGAACAACCTCCGAGACCTCTTTCTACTGGCCCGCGCCTAGCAAGCGCCACGGTTCGCTAACTCGCGATGGATCAGACGGTACCGCTGACCCCGCCCCCGCATCACGAAGGCCATCATCGCTCGGCGCGAGAACGCCAGCGCAAAGGCCCGATGTGGGGGTGTCTCCGCACGATCGCCATCGGCGCGATCGTGCTGATCGCGTTGCTCGTCATCGTCATCGGCGGCGGCTACTGGTATCTCGGTTCATCGAGTTTCGCCGGCCTCATAAGACTCCGCATCGAGAAGACGCTGGAGAACCGCCTCGGCCGCGTCGTGACGATCGGTTCCGTCGAAGTCGTCCGCAGCCGTCCGCAGAAAGTCATCCTGCGCGACCTGCGCATTGCGAATTCGCCCGGCGCCGTCAATCCGTATTTCGCAACGGTGAAGGAAGTCGTGGTCACGGGCGGCGTCGATTCGCTCTGGAGACGCAAAGTGCGCGTGAGCCGCGTGGACGTGATCGAGCCCCATCTCTGGTTCGAGATCTATCCCGCCGGCTCGAAGCTCGTGCACAACTTTCCGCACTGGAGCTCCGGCCCGCCGAGCAAGTACGAGATCGTGCATCTCGATCTCGGCACGATGTACGTGGCGAACGGAGCGTTCAACTTCCTCGACCGAAAGCACGACGTCGCCGCTGATGCTTCGGGCCTGGCGTCGACGATCAAGGTGACGCGTGCGGAAGACTTGTACGAAGGCATTGCCACGAGCCCGCTGGTGCACGTGCGCATTCAGGACTACGTTCCTTTCGATCTCGATCTGCGCGGCGGCTTCCGCTACACGCCTAACGTTTTACTGCTGCAATCCGTCGCGCTGCGCGGCCGCAACCTCGAGGCGTTCCTCAGCGGCCGCATCGATCCGCTCTCCGACGCCGTGTACAACCTGCGCGTCCGCTCCAACACAGGGCTCGATCGCGTGAAGGAGATCTTCCGCGTCAACAAGACCCTTGACGGAATCGTGTCGATCGATGCGAATCTTCGCGGCAAGGCCGGGGACTTCACGCTCGCCGGCGGCTGGGTCTCCTCGCGGCTGAAGGCCGACGCTTACGAGCTGACCGATCTCCGCGGAGCGCTCAACGTCACCGGCGATCGCGCCGTCGTCGACGTCGCCACCGCGCGTTACGGCGGCGGGACGATCGGCGCGCATTACGTTCTCCCGAAATACGCGGAGCCGTACCCGCAGGCGATCGAGCTCCGCTACAACGGCGTCTCGCTCGAGAAGCTGTTCAACGATTGGGACATCAAGGACACCGGCCTGCGCGGCGGTGCGACAGGGAAGCTGACGTACCGGTGGGAGAAGGATCGCGTGCTCGACGGCGAAGGCGCAGGAAACGCGTCGCTCACGAAGAACAGCGAAGCGTTCTCCGACGCCAAGTATCCGATTCCGCTCAGCGGCTCCGCGGAGTTCGGACTCGATCGGGGCCTCGTCCGGTTCAGGCAGGCGCAGTTGTCGACCGGCAGGAGCACCGTCGGATTTCAGGGCTCGCTGCGGATTCAGGATGCGTTCTCCGACCTCGCGATTCACATCCGCAGCGAAGATTTTGCGGAGCTCGATCGGGCCGCCTACAACTTCGCGAAGTCTGCCGGCAAGAAGAACTACACGCTCCTCGGCCTTGGCGGCGCAGGCGACATCGACGCATCGGTCAAAGGAAAACTGAAGACCTCCGCGATCGCCGCGCACATCAACGCGACCGGCACGAAGTTCAACGATGTCGTTCTCGGCGATGGCGAGATCGATCTCAAGTACGACGGCATCAGGTCGATTCTGACGTTCGATCGCGCGAACTTCCGGCTCGCCGGCGGACGTCTGGCATTCACCGGCACCGTCGCGTTCCCCGACAACGAGCCGATGAAGTTCGACATCGCGGCCGACGCGGAAAACTATCCAGTCGACCACGCGATCAAAGCCGTGACGCTGAAGCTCGACATCGGCGGCACCGGCACCGGAAAGCTCCTCGTCCACGGCACGCCGGACGAAGGCACCGTCCGGTTCGCGAATCTCGTCGTGCGCGAAGGCACTGCCGAGATGCGCCTCAACGGCGACATTCATTGGGCGCCCGGCAAAGGAAACATCGATTTCAACCTCGACGTTGCGGCGCGATCCTTTCCAGTTGCCGGCATCGCGAAGTTCCTCGACATGGGCTCGCTGCCCGTCACGGGCGAAGTGACCGGCACGCTTCATCTCGAAGGGCCGAAGGCGAGTCTCGAAGGCGCCGGCGCCGTGACGATCCGCAACGGCACCATCATGGGCGAGCCGGTCACGCTCGCGTCGGCAGAGATCGCGTTCTCGAAGGGAACGATGAAGGCGACGAACGTCAGCGTGACCGCGCCGGCCGGCGTGATCACGGGGCAGGCCGAGCTGAATCTCAACACGAATCAGTTCAGCTACGAAATCACCTCGAGCAACATCGATCTCTCGAAGCTGAAGGCGCTCGAGTCGCTCGCGAATCTTCTCGGCGGGCAGATCACATTCGTCTCGCGCGGCGGCGGCACATTCGATCAGCCGGAGCTGATGGTGCAGGCCACGCTCAACGACGCGACGATCAAGGGATTGTCGCTGCCGCCGGGAACGCCTGCGCCTGCGATCTACCTCTCGATCCACAACGGACGGATGACGATCCACGGCTCCGTGGCCGACGTGCTCACGATCGACGGCGACGGCTCGTTCGGAGCCGACTCGGCGATCGATGGAACGGTAAAGATCGCGATTTCCGACATCGCGAAGTTCGTCTCCTTCTTCCCGCAGACGCAGACGCTGCCGGCATCGGGGAACGTCGTCATCGAAGCCAGACTCGGCGGAAAGCTCTCGGCGATCGAGTCGCTGGTCGCCGACGCAGCGATCACGCAGCTCGACCTCCGAATCGCCGGCAGCCAATTCACCGCGCCGAAGACGCCGCACGTCGTGCTGCAGAACGGCGTCGTCCGTTTCGAGTCGTTCGAGCTCGCGCATGCCGGCTCGACGTTCGCCGTCACCGGAACCGCGGACCTCACCGGATCGAAACGCCTCGGCATTTCCCTGAACGGATCGATCGAAGCGGCGCTGCTGCAGCTCTTTGTTAGTGGGCTGCGGGCCGAAGGGGAGATCTCCGTCGCCGCGGCGATCGCCGGGACCATGAGCGATCCGCGCATGACGGGAAGCGCGGAAGTTCAGCACGGACAGTTCCGGTTCCCCGGATTCCCGCAGATCATCGACAACGTCGATGGCCGCTTCACCTTCCTCGGCGATCGGATCAACATCGAGCAACTGCGCGCGACGCTGGGAGGCGGAACGATCTTCGCCGGCGGCTTCCTGACGGTCGAAGGCCTCAAGCCGAAGAACGTGAGGATCACGCTGCAGGGGACGGATGTCGCGATCCGCTACTTCGAGGGCCTCACCATCGAGTCGAACTTCAACGTCACGCTCGCCGGCGGCACGGACCGCATGGTGCTGCAGGGCGAAGTCGCGGTGAACCGCGCGCTCTACTTCAAGGACTTCGATTTCAATCAGGCGCTCGTCAATGTGCTCCTGTCGCGCAGCCGCGTCACGCCCATCGTCGCCGCCTCGTGGCAGGATCGCGTCGATCTGCGGCTGCATCTCTCGGCGCCGAACACACTCGCCGTACGCGACAACGTCGCGGACGTCACCGGCAGCGCCGACATCGACGTCAACGGCACACTCGCGAATCCCGTCGTCCTCGGTCTCGTCACGCTGAATGAAGGCGGAACCGTTCGCTTCCAGAAAATCGACTATCGCGTCGTCCGCGGCACGATCAATTTCCAGAACCCCTTCCGCATCGATCCCTACTTCGACATCACCGTCGAAGGCCGCATCTCGGGCAGCATCTCCGAAGTGGAAAGCGGCGCGGTCGACGTGACGGTGAACCTCACCGGCACGATCGATCGGATGACTCCGACCATCACCAGCGATCCTCCTGCCTCCGACATCACGCTCTTCTCGCTGCTCGGCGTCGGCAACCTCGGCACCTCGCGTACGGCGACGACGACGACCAACGCGAGTGCACTCAGCACCGGCGGCTCGCTCATCGCACAGAGTCTCGGCAGTCTGATCGGCTCGAAGATTCTTCCCTTCGCCGATTCGTTCACGATCGATCCGGGATTGCTCGACGCGACGACGGGCTCGGGCACGAAGGTGACGATCGAGAAGCGCATCTCGAACAACATCCGCTTCCTCGTCGTCTACAACCTCAACGATCACCAGAGCAAGGAAGTCGTCGAATGGACGGTGAATCCGGAGTGGACGCTGCAGATCACGCGCGACCAGCCGCATCAGGAGTGGCGCAGCGAGGCGCGCTTCCGGCGCAGATATGAAGGACACTGGAAGTGGGGCTCGCGCGGCGAGAATCCGTTCGACGTCTTCAGCTTCGGCGTCGTGCATGCGGTTGGAGAGCATGTGTCCCGCCCGCAGCAGGCAGGTGTCTCGCCTGCCGGCGAAAACGGCGAACGGCCGAAGCCCGCAACCGCCGCGCTTCCCGTCCGCAATGTCTCGTTCAAATCGGACGGCCGCTTCGATACGTCGATCCTCAACCAGTACGTCGTGGTGCATACCGGCCAGCCCCTCTCGCTCCGCGACGTGCAGGATTCGATCAAGACGCTCTTCTCCACCGGCAACTTCCGCGACATCCGCGTCGACACCACGGAGGCGGCGAACGGCATCGACGTCACGTTCAACCTCTCGCTCAACTACCGCATCGGCAAGATCGCCTTCGACGGTTTGAAGAATGCCGACAAGGCGCGCGCGGCGAAGGAGCTGACGATTCACGAAGGTGACGTCCTCTCCTTGAGCGCCGTCGATCACAGCTCCACCGCCATCCAGGAGATGCTGAATCGCGCCGGCTATCTCGAGGCCACGGTCGATCCGGCGACGGACTACTTCCGCGATCGCAATATCGCCGAGGTGAAGATGTACGTCACGCCCGGACCGCGGGCGACGATCGCGCGCGTGAACTTCGACGGGTCGCTGGCTCCGTTCGACGAAAAGGTCATCTCCCGACAGATGAAGCGCGGCGTCGGAAAGCCGTTCGTCATCGGCGATGCCCGCACCGACGCGGAGCGGATGCAGCGCTATCTCGTCCGCCGCGACTACCGGAAGGCGGACATTCGCTATCTCGGCGACTCGTATGACAAGACGATGCACACCGTCACACTTCGCTACTCGGCGAGCGTGGGGCCGAAGGTGCGCGTCGAAGTCGAAGGCGTTCCGCGCCGCGCGGTGCGCCGTCTCATTCCGTTCGGCCGCAATCAGGAATACAGCGAAGACGCGATCGACCGCGCGGCGGACGACATCGTGAAGGCCTATCAGCAGCAGGGTTACTACAACGCCGCGGTCGACACGGAAAGCGCACTGCAGAACGGCACCTGGATCACGACGTTCCACGTCAATCCGGGACAGCGATACAAACTCACGGCCGTGACGTTCACCGGCAACGAGAAAGTCTCCGACAAGAAGCTCTCGGAGCTCGTGACGATCACACCGCACGGCGGGATCAAGACGCTGATGTCGACGATCTTCCGCCAGGCCGTCGCGCCGACGCGCGCTGATCTCAACGGCGATCGCGATGCGATCGAATCGTTCTATCGCCTCAGCGGATTCTCGGAGGCGAAGATCGCTACGCCCGTGGTCGCGACGAAGGCGGACGGCACCATGACGGTCGACTTCCCGATCGTCGAGGGACCGCAGACGCTCGTGAGCGATGTGAAGGTCGAAGGGACGGAGAAGTTCGGCGCCCGGACGCTGCCCAAGCTTCTGATGCAGCCCGGCGATCCGCTGAATCCTGCGAATGTGCGCTCCGATGTCGTCGCGCTGCAGACGTTCTACGGCGAGCGCGGCTACGCGGAAGTGCAGGTCGCGCCGCGCATCGATACATCCCCCGACAAGACCACGGCGCACGTCGTCTACACGGTCGCCGAGGGACCGAGGGTCGAAGTCGGTGAGGTCGTGGTGCGCGGCAACACCTACACGAAGCCGAGCATCGTGCTTCGGAAGTCGGAGCTGGAGAAAGGCGATCCGTTCAGCTACACGAACATCTTCGAGGCGCAGCGCAATCTCTATCGCCTCGGCATTTTCCAGCGCGTCGACGTCCAGCCGGAGCAGGCAGGAACCTCCGTCGGTTCGCGCAACGTCGTGATCTCGGTCGAAGAAGGGAAGGACGTCACCGTCGCCGGCTCGCTCGGTGTGACGAAACAGACGAACGAGAAGATCTCGCCGCGCGTCGGCGCGTCGATCGCGCATCGCAACCTCTTCGGCACCGGCCGCTACCTCGGGCTGGAGATCGTGCGTGCGCGCAACGACCGCGAGGCGTTCCTCACGTATCGCGAGCCGTTCATCTTCAATCTCAACCTTCCGCTGCAGCTCACCGTCTTCCAGACGGACGACGCAACGAAGACCGAGACGCACATCCAGCAGCGCGGCACGTTCCTCGAGACGTCGAAGGTGTCGCGCTATCAGACGCGCTGGTCGCTGCGCTACGAATACAAGATCAGCCGCTGCATCGAAGGAAAGGTCTGCAAGGAGGCGGAACAGGCACTGATCCCCGGCCTCGACCGCTCGCAACTCGACATCAAGATCTCGAGCCTCTCGCCGTCGTTCTTCTGGGACAAGCGCGACGACACGATCGACCCGCATCACGGCTTCTTCACGAGCGCATCGGTCGAGTACGCGTTCCGCGCATTCAAGGCCGACGCGGATTTCCTCAAGGAGTTTGCGCAGGGCGCGTGGTATCTGAGCTTCACACCGCGGACGACCTTCGTGCTCAGCGGCCGCGCGGGAATGATTCAGCAATTCGGTTCCGTCGACGTGCCGCTCTCGGAGCGCTTCACGGCCGGCGGCGACACATCGCATCGCGCGTTCCCGCTCGATCTGCTCGGCACCACGTGCAAGGATCCGCGCGATCCGAAGAACTGCAAGCCGACGCTGGCGCTCGTCGGAGACAACCAGGATGTCGTCGCGCCGATCGGCGGCAATGGACTGCTGCTGATGAATGCCGAATATCGCTTCCCGATCTTCGCATCGGTGCGTGGCGCGGTGTTCGGGGACATCGGCAATGTCTATCGCGGGAAGATCGAGTTCAATGATCTCCGCTATGGAGCCGGCGCAGGCGTTCGCTATCTTTCGCCAGTCGGGCCGATCCGGTTCGATGTCGGCTACAACCTGAACCGCCGCATTCTGCGGTTCGACGCGGAAGGCAATCCGGTGCGCGAAAAGCCGCTGTCGTATTTCCTCACGCTCGGCTACGCGTTCTGATTGGGGAATCGCCGGCGCCACGCCGTGGAGCGTTTCGTTTTCGGAGGCCGCGCTATTGTCCGGACGGGCCTTCGGCCCATAATCTCCCGCCATGGACATCCGGACGTTTGCTGACTTCTGGCCTTACTACGTCCGTGCGCACTCCAAGCCGCGCACACGGCTGCTGCACGCAATCGGTTCCGTGCTCGCGATCGCCACGCTGGGCATCGCACTCGCGACGAACCGCTGGTTCTTCTTCGCGGTGCCTGTCGTCGGCTACGCCTTCGCGTGGTACGCGCACTTCTTCGTCGAGCACAACAAGCCGGCGACATTCGGCCACCCGTTCTACTCGCTGGCGGCCGACTATCGCATGCTGTTTCTGATGCTCGCGGGAAGGATGGATGGGGAAGTGGCGAAGCACGCGGGCACGCGGTGAAGCCACCGCGCGCCCGCGCATCCTCGAACCCTAACCGACAGGCTTCTGATCCGGCTTGCCCTGCAGATTCTGCGGCGTCTGCGGATTCTCCGGCTCGATGCGCTTTCCGGTCGACACGTCGAACACCTCATTGCGCAGGAACTGCTCGGTCGTCCACGGCGCGGCGCCGCCGCCGAGGTACTGGTGGAACCATTCGAGGTGAGCGGTGTAGTAGAGAGCCATCTCGTACCAGCTCGGCCAATGTCCCGCGTTCGAGTAGATGATCAGGCGCGACGGCACGTGCATCTTCTGCAGCGCCGTGAACATCTGCAGACTCTGCGTGTAGGGCACGCGGTAGTCGCGCTCGCCGCTGATCACGAGGCATGGCGTCTTGAAGTTCTGCACGAAATTCGACGGTGACCACTTCTGATAGAGCTCCGAGGTCCACGGCAATCCCTTGAGATCCCACTCCGGGAACCAGAGCTCTTCCGTCGCACCGTACATCGAACGGAGATCGAACAGACCCATCATCGATGCGATCGCCTTGAAGCGCGTCGTATGGCCTTCGGTCCAGTTCATGAAGTAACCGCCATACGACCAGCCCATCGCGCCGATGCGATTCCTGTCGACGTACGGCAGCTTCTCGAGCTCGTCGACGACCTTCATCACGTCTTCGAACGGTTTGCCGCCCCAGTCGCCGGAGATCGACGCGGTGTAGTCCTGACCGAATCCGGTCGAGCCATGCGGATTCGGGAATGCGACGATGTAGCCCGCACCCGGATAGACCTGCCAGTCGCCGCGGAAGGAGTCCGCCCACTGCGACTGCGGCCCGCCGTGCACGTTGACGATCAGCGGATACTTCTTCTTCGGATCGAAGTCGTGCGGCTTCACGACGAAGACCTGCACCTTCGCACCTTCCGCGCCGGTCACCCACATCACTTCCGCGGGGCGGATGTCGACTTCGCCGACCACCGCGTCGTTCACATGCGTGAGGCGCTTGCGGTTCGCGGCGCCGCCCGCGAGGTCTGCAGCATAGAGCTCGCTCGGCTCGCCGACGGAACGGCCGATGTAGTAGACCGACTTGTCGTCCTTCGACATCGTGAAGGCGTCGATCGTGCGGTCATCGAACACTTTCGTGATCGCACCGCTGGCGAGATCGAGTTTCTGAATCGGGTTGCGGCCTTCGACGGGACCGGAGAAGAAGATCGCCTTCGAGTCGCTCGCCCAGTCGAATTCATCGATCCAGTTCCTGTACGACTCGGTGAGCACGCGCGACTCTCCCGTCTTGCGATCGTAGAGCGCGAGGCGGAAGAGATCGGATTCGTAGCCCGGCTGCTTCTGCATCCGATAGGCGATGTAACGGCCATCGGGTGAATACATCGGCGAGCCGTCGAACGCTTTGTTCGCCGCGGTGATGTTGCGCGGAGCAGCGCTGCCATCGACCGGCACGAGGAAGAGATCGTTGTTCGTCGACGACGCCGGCTCCGGATCGTGATTGGAGACGACGCAGAGCTCCTTCGAGTCCGGGGAGAAGGCGTACTGCAGCGGCCCGCCGAGCTGGAAGGGGGGATAGTCGAACTTGCCCGGCGTCAGATCGCGAGTCTTGCCGCTCTCGACGTCGACGACCCACGTGTGCGTGACGGTGAAGTCGCGCCACGACGTCCAGTGGCGATAGAGGAGGCTGTTGGCCATGTGGCCCTTCACCTTCGACGCTTCCCACTGATCCGATTTCTTCTTGTTGCAGGCGTCGTCGCCGTTGCACTCCGGATAGACATCGGTCGAGAACGCGATCGTCTTTCCATCCGGCGACCAGAGCGGATCGGAGACGCCGGTGGAGACATGCGTGAGCTGCCGCGACTCGCCTCCATTCAGCGGAAGGATCCAGACGTTCGGCGTGCCGTCCGTCGAGCGGACGAAGACGATCGACTTGCCGTCGGGCGAGAAGTGCGGCGCCGAGTCTTTCTCGCCGCGCGTCACCTGGCGGAGATTGCTGCCATCGGTGTTCACCACCCAGACCGCGGTCGTGCGCTTGGCGCGCGGCAGGTCCGGCGTCGCGATGGTGAACGTGAGCATCCTGCCGTCCGGCGACATCGCGAGCTCACCGACGGTCTTGAGGCGATAGAGATCTTCGATCGTGAACGCGCGCCGATCGGCGAGCGCGGTCGTCGCAAGCAGAAAGATAGCGAGCAGAAGTGAGAGTCGTTTCATGGCGGCGGAAGTCTACTGCGACTTGATATATTGCGGGGGGTGTTGGACAAGCTTAAGGAGTGAGGAATGGGTTTGCTGGACGGGAAAACGGGGATCATCTTCGGTGTCGCCAACAAGCGTTCGATCGCCTGGGCGATCGCGCAGTCGCTCGCGAACGAAGGGATGCGGCTCGCCTTCACGTATCAGGGCGAACGGCTGAAGGAGAACGTCGAGGAGCTCTGCTCGACGTTGACTGATCCTCTGATCCTGCCGTGCGACGTCACGATCGATGCCGAGATCGATGCAGTGTTTCAGACGGTCGATGAGAAATTCGGCAGGCTCGACACGCTCGTCCACTCCGTCGCATTCGCTCCGCGCGAAGATCTCGAGAATGATTTCGTCCGGACCTCGCGCGATGGTTTCAAGACTGCGCACGACATCTCCGCGTATTCGCTGGTCGGGCTCACGCGCGCCGCACTCCCGCTGTTCGAGAAGTCCGGCGGCGGCAACGTCCTCGCGATGAGCTACTACGGCGCGGTGAAGGCAGTCGAGGGCTACAACCTCATGGGCGTCGCAAAGTCCTCACTCGAATCTTCCGTCCGCTACCTCGCCGCCAACCTCGGCCCGAAAGGGATTCGCGTCAACGCGATCTCCGCAGGCCCCGTGAACACTCTCGCAGCCCGCGGCATCAAAGGCTTCACGACGATGCTGAAGCATCACGCGGATCGCGCGCCGCTGCGGAGAAACGTAGAGCTCGAAGAGATCGGAAGCGCCGCGCTGTTTCTCTGCTCGCGAATGGCAAGCGGAATCACGGGCGAGGTGCTGTACGTCGATTGCGGGTACAACATCGTGGGGCTGTGATGGGAGGATGGGACGTATGGGACCTATAGGACCTATGGGACCAATGGGCGGGACCATCTGCCTATAGGTCCCATAGGTCCTATAGGTCCCATCGTCCTATCCTCCCATCAGGAAGAAATTCGAGTTCGTCGGCTGCTCCACTCCGCCTTTCGGCTCGAGCGTGACCGCGAGTGCTTTCATCTCCGTCTCGACGGGGAGGTTTTCGATCACGATCGTAGCGTTGCCGCTGTTCGCGACATCGAACACGCCTGCGCTTTGCGGCTTCGGCTGATCGGCGCGGATGATCCAGAGCTGATAGCTCTTGTCCTTCGCATTGGTGGGAAGGTTGCGGAAGAAGACGATGGCGCGGCGGCGCGATGGCTCCAGATAGACACGGGCGGATGCTGACGGAGAGGCCTGCTGTCCCGCGAGAGCGATCGTCTTCGTCTCCGGCGACGCGAGCGCGGCCATCTCGCTCGCGAGCTTGTCGTCGTGATCGCGAAGCGATTCGAGCTTCGACTTCAACTCGGCGATCTGCGCATCCTGCGATTTCACACGTTCGCGCGCGACGCGGATTCCGAACTCACGCCATCCCCACAAGGCGAGGAACAGCGTGGCCGCGGTGGCCAGCCACCATCGATTGCTGAAGCGGCTCTCGGCGCGGATGATGTTTTCTTCTTCATCATCCTCTTCGATCGAGTCGACGACGCGCTTCCGGATCTCGGCTGGAGGTGCGACCGGCTCGAGCTGGCGCGCGAGCAGCGTCGCGGCTTCGGCGAACTCGTCGCGTGAGCGGCGACAACTCTCGCACGAGGCGAGATGCCCGTTGAGCATCCGCTCCTCATCGCGTGTTGCGGCACCAATCGCGTCCAGCGCGGCGATCGCTTCGAAATCCTCATGCGTCATTGGAAATCCCGTAGGCGCTCCCTCAACTTCTTCATCCCGAGTTGCATCCGCGTTTTGATCGTTCCCAGCGGCTCGCCGAGCTTCTCGGCGATCTCCGACTGAGAGAAGCCCTCGAAATAAGCAAGCTCGAGGGCCACTCGCTGCGCTTCAGGTAACTCGGATAGAGCGCTCCGGACCGCGCTGCTTTCCTGCGACTGGATCGCCCGATCGGCGCCAGTCGTTGAATCTACGAATGACGAGTGAATCGAGATTTCTCGTCCCGCATCGTTTTCACGATCGACACGAATCTTGCGCGAGCGAAGCTTGTCGATGCCGCGGCTGCGCGCGATGGAAATCAGCCACGCCGCCTCGCTGCCGCGCGCCGCATCGAACATCTTCGCGTTCGTCCACGCTTTGACGAACGTCTCCTGCAGAACTTCCTGTGCGTCTTCGGGATTGGCGAGGATGCGGAGCAGCAGCGCGTAGAGCGTACCGGAATGACGGTCGTACAACGCCTCGAACGCGGCGGTGTCCCCGCGCGCGACAGAAGGAAGCAGCGCTTCGTTGACCGTTTCCATCAGTTCCGTTGTCAACCTGAATGTTACGTCTGCCGAACGAGAGCGGATTTACTTCTTGGGTTCCTGCGCCGCCGTGACCTCAGGAGGGAACTCGACGTCCGTCCGGATGCCGGCGGTCTTCGTCACGCGTCGTCCCGGAAAACCGCTGGGGCGGCCGGCTGCCTGCGCGTTCGTGCTGTGGCCGGCTGCGCCACCGTCCCAGAAGCCTTTGCCCTTCACGTTCTCACGCGGATTTCCGGCCATGCTCTCTCCTTGCGAAGCGCATTCTACTGGCACCCCACTCGCACTACAAACCAGCGGGAAAGGAGGAGCTAGATGGTCGACAACATGAGTCCGACGAATCAGTTCCACCCGTATCAACCGCCTGACACAACGCCGAAGAGCGAAGCGCCGCTGGCCGGACACGGCTTCGGCGACATGCTCGGCCGGGCCCGCGAGATGGCGCGCAACAATCCGGGCGCCCTTCTCGGCGGCCTCGCCGCCGTAGCGATCGGAGCCGGACTCCTTCGCAGGAAGAGAATGTCGTAAGTGATGAGGGGAGCGGACGTCTCGTCCGCTCTCTTCATTGGGAATGCCTTGAATAGTCGATGCGAATATGACCGTCAATCACGGTCCCATCGAGCTTCACTTCCGCATGCTGATGGATGACGCCGGCGGTATCTGCATAAGCAGCGACGCTGAAGTTTTTGTCCACTCGAGTGTATTCGCCCTTCGCCACGCCGTGTTCGTTCCGGACGAGTCCAGGTCCACCTCCCGGATTGTTGACCATCTGCACGCACGCAGCCTCCGCGCCATCCTCTGCCAGGATCGACGCCACCATCCGTGCGCGAAATCTCTGCGCCTCCGCCTGCGCACGTGAGGAATCGATCATGATCAGCGCCATGAGCATGAAGTAGAGGACCGCCAGCACGAGAGCGACAACGATGACGAAGCCGCGCTCTGCGTCAACCGTGCGTCCGCGGGAAGATGACTTGATCGACCGCAAGCTTTCCTTTCTCATCATTCGCCCTGATCTCGATCGCAAGCGGGTCGTCTGCGTCGATGTCAGGCTGATACGCCACGCTGAATAGCGGGGTCGCGTGCGCAGTCCAACGGGACTGCTCCTGATTCGCGATGTAGGTCAGCCGGGTTACCTCGTTGGGTTTCGTGAAATCCCACACCACCGTGTAAGTGCCGGCATCCGTGAAGATCGTGACGAGGAGGACCTTGTCGCTCCGCGTCCAATCCGTTCCGGGAATCTGTTTGGGAAAGCGTGGCTCTTGCGCGTCCTCGACATCTTTCCTGACGCGGGACACCACCGCGGAGACCATCGGATGCGACATGAGATTCACGGGCATCTTTTTTTCCCACGTTCTCATGTCGTTCGTCAGGACGACGATGATCCAGAGAAACACGCCGAAGAGCGCCACCACGACGACGACTTCCAGAAGCGTGAAGCCGGCGTCCCGCGTTTTCACCACAGGTTGTTTCCTCCTGTGTCGACGCGATTGATCGTGATTTTCTCGACCCGCTTTCCCCCCTGCCAGCGGACCGAGACGGTCACCTGCTTCACCCAATTCACAGGATCACTGATCTCGACCTTCGCCTCGTAAGGAGCGAGAGGAGTGAGGATCTCTGTCGACGTAAAGAAATCGAGCGAGCCCTTCTGGAGCTGGCTGTAGGGCACCCGGCGCTGGTAATCCACCTCATTCGCGATCGCCTGCCAGGCGAGAATCGTCTCATTCGCCGCGGCCATCCTCTTCGCGCGCATCGTGAACATCGTCAGCGTCGTGGTGATGACGACGGCGAGGATCAGCAGTGCGATGAGCACTTCGACCAGCGAGAAGCCCCGCGAACGGCGCTGCATCTGGCGATTGTAGCCCCTGATGTGTAGACTCACGGGCCCTGTGAAACTCCGCTTCGCTCCCTCGCCCACCGGATACCTCCACGTCGGCGGCGCCCGCACCGCGATCTTCAACCTGCTGCACGCGCGCCGGCATGGCGGCACCATGCTGCTGCGCATCGAAGACACCGACGTCGAGCGCTCGCGCCAGCATCACGCCGAGCAGATCGTCAGCTCGCTGAAGTGGCTCGGCGTCGAATGGGACGAGGGGCCGATCTACCAGAGCGACCGTCTCGATCGCTATCGCGAGCGCGCCAACAAGCTCGTCGAGCACGGCCTCGCCTATCGCTGCTACTGCACGGTCGAAGAGCTCGATGCCGATCGCGCGGCGTCAGAGGGAACGGGCAAGTCCTATCGCTACTCCGGCCGCTGCCGCGCGAAGGCGGACGCCGGCGCAGCGCAGCCGGAGGGAGAGCCGCACGTCATCCGCTTCAAGGTCGAAGAAGGAGCCATCGACTTTCACGATCTGATTCGCGGCGATGTCCATTTCGACGCGAAGGAGATCGACGACTTCGTTCTCATTCGCTCCGACCGCTATCCGACGTACCACCTCTCCGTCGTCGTCGATGACATCGACATGGAGATCACCCACGTCGCGCGCGGCGACGACCATCTCTCCAACACGCCGAAGCACATCCTGCTGTTTCGCGCGTTCAACTGCGAGCCGCCGGTGTTCGCCCATCTCCCGCTGATCCTCGGCGCCGACAAGAAGCGGCTGAGCAAACGAAGCGGCGCGACCTCGGCGGAGGAGTATCGCGATCTCGGCATCGTCCCCGAGGCTCTGTTCAATTTCCTGATGCTGCTCGGATGGTCACCGGGCGGCGATCGCGAGCTGATCACTCCCGACGAAGCCGCCGCGATCTTCGATCTCAGCGATGTGCACAAGGCTCCCGCGGTCTTCGACGACGAAAAGCTGCTGTGGATGAACGGCCAGTATCTGATGCGCATGGCCGCCGATCAGATCTATCCGCACCTCGTCCCGTTTCTCGGCGATCACGTGAAACCGCTGGATGAGATCCGCGCGGTCATCGACATCAACAAGTCGCGCGGCCGCACGCTGAAAGACGTCGCCGCACAGATGATCCCCTACCTCGCGGACGACGATGCGCTCGTCTACGAAGAAGAAGCCGTGAAGAAGCACATCAAAGGGGATGACCTCCCGCAGCGCATGAAGGATCTGCGCGAGACGCTCGCCGGAGTGGGATCGTTCGACGTGCTGGCGACCGAGCAGGCGCTGCGCCAGCTCGCCGAAGCGAAGGGACTGGGGGCAGGGAAGTACATTCACCCGCTGCGCGTCGCTCTGCTCGGGGTCGCGTCGTCGCCGCCGATTTTCGACGTGGCGGCGATCCTCGGCAAAGAGCGGACGCTGCGGCGGCTGGACGCGCTGATCGCGCGGCTGTGATGGTGCGTAATCAAACGTCGTCGAGCGGAGCGCTCGGCGACGGCTGGCGTGAGGCCCGCGCCGCCTTCTTCGTCACGAGGTGGATCACATACCCGCCGGCGAACAGCGCGGATGACACCCAGTGCGCAATCGCCATCGCCTGGCGTGTGGCATCGGCGGTCGACACCTGCAGCAGATAGCCGCTGAGCACCATCGGCACGATCGCAGCCATCGACCAGAGCCCGCTCTTCCGCTTGCGCGCAATGCCGCTGGCGAATCCCGGCCAGATGTGATTCGCGAATACCCAGCCGAAACCGAAGACCAGCAGGGGAGCGACGAGCACATGGGCGGACAACATGTACGGCTGCAACGGATGGTTAGCCACCGCGAACGGGTCGCTGCTCTTCATCGCGTACTTCATCACCGCGAACACCGCGCCGGTGAGCGTCGTGACCAGCACGCAGAGCTGAAGGTAGACGACCTGCGCCCGCGACATCATTTCGGCGCCACTCCTGCCAGCACGTGATGGAGCGCCAGCACCTTGCGCGTTGCGTTCACAATGGCCTGACCCGTGAGACTCGCGCCGGAGATCGGACGGACCGCGCCTTTCAGCGACAGATCCGCGTCGAGATGACGGCCGAGGAGCTGGTCGAGCCACCGGCGCTTCGGGAAATAGTCGGTCGGCTCGTCGAACGAGAGAATCTCGACACGCGCCACCTTCCCATCCGGCGTCACGACGATCATCACCGTTTCCGGCAGCGTCCGGACCCGATGCGAATCGAAGTAGGCGAAGCCGGCGGGAGTCGCGTACCGGATCACGAGCTGTTCCCGGAAGTCGACGCCGCTCTCCTGGCGAGCGGCGTCGAGCTGCTGTTTCGTGAGAAAGAACGTCTGGCGCGCCGGCTTCGCGTTCGGAAACGCGCTGGCCAGCGCCTGGTCCTGCGTCATCAGAACTCGCGCGTTGAGCCGGAACGCCAACGCGGCCGACAGCGCGATCAGAAGATGTAGCCGAGGCCGATGTTCCATCTGTTGTCTCCGGTGTGCGCCTGATTCTTCGCGCGCTGCCAGTCGATCTTCACGACGGTCTGCGAGATCGGCTTGAACGCGAAGCCTGCGGTGAAGATGCGCTGGTTGTTCTCGGGATTGCGCTCGAATCCGGCCGGAACGCTGCGCTGCGTGTCGAGGCGCTCGTAGCGAACGTACGGCGTGATCGAGATGTTCGCGCGCGACGCGAGATCGTAGCCGCCCTCGAGGTACCAGCCGCCGAACGACTTGCCGATGCTCTCGTCGCCCTCGAGCCCGTTCCGCTCGTTGATGAGGGCGGCGTCGCCGATGGAGCCGCGCGCGAAGAGTGCGCGGAGCGACGCACCGCGGAACTTCGAGTCGGCGTGGACTTCGGCGAGACGCACACGCCCTTTGATTCGCTGGCCGTCTTCCGTACGTGCGCCCTGCCCCGAGCCGCCGTTGTAAATCGAGCCGCCGAACATCGTGCCCTCGAACGGATGCCAGTCGGCGCGCGCCACGATCGCGAGATCCTCCGCCTTCGCCGACGCGCCGCTCTGCTTCCCTTCGTGAATGCCAGACTCACTCTCGAAGCGCGACGAGTCGAGCCCTGTCGTCACGTAGGCGCGATAGGTGAGCGCTCCCTTGTCGCCGAAGATGCCCGCGCCCATCTCGCTCCACGTCGTCGGGATGATCGCGTCTTCGACGAGCGGCCGGTGGACGCCGAAGTAGGCGGTCGGCTCGTGCTGCTCGTTGATGAGACCCACCGGCATCAGCATGACGCCGGCACGCACATTCGCCTCGGGCCGGATCAGATAATCGAGATACGCGAACTCGAGTCCGACCGCGCCTCCTTCGGCGCCATCGCCGCCTTTGTTCTCGGTCGTTCCGTGCTCGACTTCGAGCTCGGAGTTGAAGAGAACGCGCGGCGAGAACTTGTAGCCGGTGTAGAGCACGCCGCGCAGCAGGTCGGCGCGCGCGATGTCATGCCGGGGATTGTCGTACGCGAACTCGCCGTAGCCGCCGATCGAGACTCCCGCATCCGTGCGATACACTTTCGAGGCGGCGGCGCCCATGCCGTACTGCGCCTGATCGGCCTCAACGGCTTTCTTCGTCGCGCCGCTCTTCAGCGTTTCGATTTCCTGCGTGAGGATGTCGATCTCGCGCTTCATCTCGTCGATGGCGGAGAGTTTTGCCTGCAGCTCCTTGAGGCGCTGCTCGAGATCCTGAGCCGATTGTGCAAACGATGGCGAGGCGATGAGCATCGCCGAAAGAAGAACCATAAGTCGTCTAACCATTCACTGCTCCCTGATTCTGAAATGCGCGTCGAGCACCCTGATCCCGGGAATCGAGGTGGACGCTGTGATGAAACCGTTGTCGATGAAGATCGCCGTGACGCGGTGTGCGCGGGCCCACGCGAGCCCCTGCTCCGGCCCCATCACGTACAGCGCGGTGGAGAGAATGTCGGCTTCGAGTGCCGAGTCGCTGATGACGGAGACGCTGCCACGCGGCGGAAGCGCCTCGCGCGTGCGTGGATCAACGATGTGGCAGTAAACGCGGCCGTTCCGCTCAAAGGTTTTCTCCGAGCCGGAGCTGGTGGAGAGCGAGCGCTTTTCGAGTCTCAGCTCGAGGACCGGCTTGTCGCGATGCTGAGGATTGGCGATCGTGGCCGTGATCGGCGTGAGAGTGCCGAGCTGGCCGCCGAAGTTGATGATCGCGTGCTTCGCATTCTCGTTCACGAGGGTTTCGAGCATGCGGTCGATCGCGTAGCCTTTGGCGAAACCGCCTTCCTCGTAGTCGGGCTGCCCCTCACCCCTGGCCCCGCTCCCCGCTGGCGCGGGGCGAGAGGAACCATCACGGATTCCCCATTCGTTCAACAGGGTTCGAATGTGCGGATTGAACGCGCCGTCTGTCCTCGCCACGTACGAGTCCGCGGTCGCGAGCAGCGCATGCAACTCCTCGGAAGGCTTCTCTCCGCGATTCACGCGCGAGAGCTCGCTGTCGTCGCGCCACGTCGAAACGATCGACTCGATGCGCGCCGTCTCGGCGAACGCCGCTTCGGCGGGCACATCCGCGTCGATCTCGCAGACGGTTCCCATGAGGTACTGCGCGCGTGTTGCGGCAACCAGGGGAAACGTGGCGAGAAGCGCGGCGACGATGGCCGCGCGCGTCATCTGACTTTCACCGCCAGCTCTTGGTGCGATCGAAGACGGTCCTTCACGGAGACCACCGCCAGCCATGCCGCACAGAATCCGAGCATACCGATCGAGACCCACTTGCCGTAGTAGCCCACCGGCGAGTACGGCTCGGTCGCGTTGTGAATCGCCTCGCTCCAGCGCCCGAGGACGTTCGCTTCGGAGAGCTCGTGAACGGCGTAGAAGACGATCTGAATCGTGAAGAGCAGCAGGAAGAGACCTGTGACCTGGAAGAATCGCTTGATGTTGATGCGATGCCCGTAGTGCGCCCACGCCCATGACATCAGCGCTGCGGCGGCCAGACCTGCGATCGAGCCGATGAGCATTCCCTGATTGCTGCGCACCTGAATGAGGAGCAGCGCGGCTTCCATCCCTTCCCGCGTCACCATCAGCAGCGTGAAGAGGAAGACACCGATGACTGCGAGCGGGTTCGAATCGCGCGAGGACGCGACTTCGAGCCGCGCTTCCATATCGCGCTTCATCGTCGGCGCGGTGCGCCAGACGTGCACGACGAAGCTGGCGACGAGGAACGCGGCGACGAGACCGAGGATGCCTTCCCACAGCGACTGCTCGCTGACTCTGCTCAGCTCGTAGCCGAGAGCGCCGCTCGCGACCAGCGAGGCAGCGATGCCCCAGTAAACCGCCGGCCGCAGCCAGTCACGGCCCGTCTTGCGCAGATAGGCGAGGATGATGGCAACGGTCACGAACGATTCGAAACCTTCGCGAAAGACGATGACGAGTGCTGGAAGCATGGGCAGTCGGGTTCCTGTCTACTTTCGGAGTTGAGTCGCGCCGGCGCCGATCATCTTCACGCGGTCCGGTGCATCGGGCAGCTCGCCCTTCTTTCTGCAGTCGGCGCAGAGGCCGAGGATCTGCAGGTTGTGAAACGTGGGAGTGAAACGCTTGCGCTCGCAGATCTCGCGCTGCCGCTGCTCGAGGACATCATCATGAAACTCGATCACCGAGCCGCACGTCGTGCAGATCAGGTGATCGTGATGCGAGTTCCCGGTGACATGCTCGTAGTGATAGTGGTCTTCGCCGAGATGGACGCGGCGCACCATGCCGGACTTCACGAGGAGCTCGAGCGTGCGGTAGACGGTCGCGCGGGAGATCTTGAGGCCCTTCTCCTTCATCTTGAAGAGGAGCTCGTCGGCCTCGAAGTGATAGTGGGTGGCGAAGATCTCACGGACGAGCGCGGTTCGCTCGGTGGTGAGCTTGAGCCCCTGATCCTGCAGAAAGCCCGCGAAGCGGGTGATTTCCTTTTCAGTGCGCACGGTATGTGGCATTTCGTCTCACAACAAATGAGACTGAGTCTCAATTGCAGAAGGGAGAATAGCGGGAGTCAGGATGGGGGTCAAGTGACGGCGATTACTGGTGGGTGTGATGGATGGGACTATGGGACCAATGGGACCTATAGGACCTATGGGCGGAGGCCGCTTCTCCCCATTGGTCCCATAGGGGGAATGGGGCTATGGGACCAATGGGACCAAGACCTATAGGACTATGGGCGGAGGCCGCTTCTCCCCATAGGTCCCATAGGTCCCATAGGTCCCATCCGTCCCATCCTCCCATCCTCCCATCCTCACAGCCGCGTGCGCGCTGCCTCGGCTGCGTTGTGAATCGCCGGCTGGTGTCCGTCGATCGCCAGCGAGCGGTTCCAGAAGTCCAGCGCTCTGGCGTAGTCGTGGCGGTTCGCGAAGAAGATTCCCAGGTTGTTCAGCACCTGCGTCGATGACGGCTGCATGCCGAGCGCACGCTGCAACTCCGGAAGGCCTTCCGTATAGCGATCGGACGCCACCAGCGTCGCTCCCAGGTTCGAGGCGATCACGTACGACTGCGGGAAAAGCTCCTTCCCCTTGTACAGCAGCGCGATCGCGCGCGACGGCATGTTCTTCTCGCGATAGAGCGCCGCGAAATCGACGAACCATCGATCAGGCTGCGGCAGTCCGCGCTCCACCGCCTTGATGAACATCTCGTCCGCCATCGTGTACTGCTGGCGGTCGAAGAGAGTCATCGCCTCATTGAGATACGGAATCGGACGCGTCGGATTGATGTCGATCGCGCGGTCGAATGCATCGATGGCATCGCTCGGCTTTCCCTGTTTCCTCAACTCGATGCCGAGGTTGTTGAAGTACGCGTAGAGACCCCAGCGCTGCGGTGACACCGGCGCGTTCGCTTCCGGCGCATCGTCGAGCATCGGGACCAGCGCGCGCCCCGGATCGTAAAGATGTCCGATCGCCTGCAGCGTCTCCTGATACGGCTTCGGATCCAGACGGACCGCGGCCGGCGCCGGCTTCAGATCGAGAAACTCGCTGTAGCTCACGACCTTCACCGTCTCCACCGGCTGAATGTCGCGAAACGCCCACGTCGCCACATGCCCCGGCATCTCCGCCGATTGCGGCAGCCCGAGAATCGCGAGCACCGTCGGCGTTAGATCGAACACCGAAAACGAATGCGCTCCGCCGGTGCGCGCGACATGTCCGCCATACGCGATGAACACGCCCGGATTGCGATGATCGGAGAGCGCGGCGCTCTGAGGCGGATGATGCGGCCTGTTCTTTCCCCAGCGGAAACCGTGTGCCGACATCACGATCACCGTCGTGTCGGGCGGAAGAACCGACATCCACTCGCCGAGGAGCCGGTCGATCTCCGCGTAATAGTTCGTCACCGCCGGCCAGTACTTGCGATAGCCGTCCTGGCTCACGTCTTCGCGGTAGGGAGGGTGATACGGCGCGAACAGATGATTCACCGCATCCGTCCCCTCGTACTCCATCATGAAGAGCAGAGGCGACTGCTGCCGGTACAACTCGATCGCGGCGCGATGATCGGTCCACGTTTTCGCGAGCATCGAGCGAAAGACGTTCACCGGATCCGACGCCGGTCCGCTGATCGCCTTCGCATATTCCTCGGGTGTGATGTTGATGAACCTGCGGACCTGCGGATAGCCGACGGTCTCCACCGGCACTTCGACCGGTTGCACTTTCGATGCGAGTGACTGCGGCGCGATCGCGTTGCCGAGCGGTTCGACCGGAGCATCGAACACGGTCACGCCGGAGTCCGACGCCGGCCACGCAGTCCACCAGTTCACGACCGTCGCCGGCCGTCCGAACATCTGCGCGACGTCCCACACGGCGGGGGCATGCCGCGAGAACGATTCGATCGGCGCGTGCGCACGATCAAAGAAATCGAGCACGCCATGACGATCGGGCGGCAGTCCGGTTGCGACCGTCGTCCAGAGCAGCGGTGACACCATCGGCTCGATCGTCTGCACCGTGCCCGTCGTGCCGCCGCGCGCGAGCGCCTTGAGATTCGGCAACTGACCGTCGCCGATCAGTTCATTGAGCAATTCCCAGTCGGCACCGTCGATCGCGAAGACCGCGACGCGTCCTGCGACGCCGCGCGCTTCACGGCGCAGATCCGCCTTCTTGCGCTGCAGCAGCGCGGCCTTGTCGACATCGAGCCGTGCGATCTCGAACGCAGTGACGTTCAACCCGCTCTTCGACAGATAGGCCGCGACCGCGCGGCGCAGCACATCGCGCTGCATCGTAAAGCGCGAGCTCGGCGACAGCAGATCCTCGATCGGCACCTGGCGCGTTACGAGATCGACCGCCTCCGCGACGCGCTTGCCGACCCACGCGCTCCATCCCTTCTCGACGAGTGTCTTCGCGTCGGGAACGTGATCGCTCTTGATCGTGAATCGCAGCCGATAGCCGATCGTGACCGGCACCCCTTCCTGCGAAAGGATGCGGATGCTTCCGCTGTGCTGCGCGTAGCCGTCGCGCTCATCGAAGACGAGGCGGTAGAACTGAAAGGGCGGCAGAAACGTGACGCGGCTCTGCACGAGACGCACGGCGCCGCTCCGCTTGTTGACACCGAGGATCAGCCGCCGCGAGGACGGAAGATAGAGACTGGCGAGGATGTACAGCGTGACCGCCATGCCGGCGAGCAGCGCCAGCGTGCGGGAAAGGCGACTACGAAGCATGCGGATTGGCGTAATGCAGAGTTGAAACCAATGTCACATGCAGTTTATCCCGAGCGAAGCGAGGGATCAGCGAGGGAAGCTACTTCTTGCGCTTCACCAGTTGCTTCACCTCGTCGTTGCCGATCGGGCTTTGCGCCGAGATGATCACGGCCGCGGTTCCCTCGCGGAATGCAGGGATGTTGCAGCGGACGATGGCGGTTCCGTCGCCGGCGGTCTTACCGCGGAAAATCACGCGCGGCGGCTCGACCGTGGAGATGACTTTCACTTCGATCGCGGCCGCGGGAATCGGGCTTTGCGAAAGGCTCTTGCGCGCGGCGACGCGCACTTCGACGGGAGCGCCTGCGTAGAAATCGACCGTGTTCAGCAGCGCGAGCTCGAGATGCTCGCTCTCGGCTTCGGATGCGAGATAGTCGATGATCACCTGATCGAGAGTCTTCGACTCGTCGATCGGAACCGGAGCTGCCGGTGCCGCAGGAGCCGGCGTCGCAACACCGCCGCTGACCGTCGGCGCGGACAAGGGAGTCGTCCCGCTCTTCGTCGCATCGGCCGGCGCATCGAAACGGCCGCGCTTGATCGCGGCGATCATCGTCCGATGCTGCTGCTCCATGAGACCGCCGATCCATTTCTCGTCGATCCCGCCCGTCTTCGCCTGCTCCGCGTAGGACGTCTTCTTCGACGCGAGGATCTCACCGCCGACGTACACGAGCGATTCGATGTACGGATTGGACAGACCTTTGTCCTCGGTCTGGATGTGGTAGACCTTGTCGTTATGACGGATATCGGTGTTGAAACCAGTGATCACGGGATGCTGAATAGTAGCGCAGTCTGCGCTCCACGCTGAGCACAGCGAAGCGTCAACCAGGGCGCCGGATTGCTCGTGCCGCAGCCGCCGAAGTCATGATCTACACGGCGCCTTGATTGATCCTTCGCTCCGCTCAGGAGAAACATCGTCAGTTCTGATCGATCCAGGCTCGCAGATAGGCGATCTGCTCCCGGATTCGTGAAGTATCGTCGGCATTCGGCTGCAACGCCAGATACCGTTCGAGACACTCGATGGCGACTGCGTACGCGTGCATCTGCATCGCCAGGGAGGCGCGGTCCTTCAGCTCGAAAGGATCGCGCTCATCGAGAATCAGCAGGCGGTCGGCGGACGCGGCCGCGCGCGTCAGATCGTGCTGCGCCAGATACGCAGACTTCAGATGCGCCAGCTCGCGCGCCACGATCTGTTTGCGCGAGAGAGGCCGCAAATGATGCTCGCGCAGGCGGACGCCGCCGCCGTAGAGCTCGTCGAGGATCGCCTGCATCTCGACCGTCGAGAGAATCCGGCCGCCGTCGAAAGGATCGACGATCACCTGGCCGAAGTCGCCGGTGAATTTCACGAGAAAGCGGCCGGGCATCGAGATGCCGGCGGCATCGACACCGACGCGCCTCGTCAGCTCGAGGTAGAGAATCGACAGCGTGATCGGCGTTCCCGCATGCGTGTCGAACAACTCGTTGACGAGCGCACTGCGGGGATCGTAGTAGTCCTCGTCTTCGCCGTGAAAGCCTTCCACTTCGAACAGCAGGTGGTTGATCGACTCCACGATCTCCTCGACGTGGCGCGAGCCGTGAAGCCGCTCGCGAACCGCGCCGCTCCACGCCCCAACCTCATCGAGGTAGTGAATGATGTCCAGCCCCGGATGATCTTCAAGCGCGATGACGAGCGAAGTCTCCACGAGATCGATCCGTTCCTCGGGCATCTCGACGATTTCCCGAAAACGCTGGCGCGCAAGCGCCGGATGAGTCAGAACGCGTCCCGACTGCATCGAAGTGCGAGCTCCTCCTACTTTTGTAACTCCAATACTCTCTGACGAAATTCGTCAGGGATGGCTACCTTTGTTTGTCGCTTCCAATCATAGAAAACGACCACAACTCTACCTGTAGCAGCAATTTGCTGGCCATTGTCGCGTCTGATCTCGCTCAGAAATTCGAGTGAGGTATTGCGCATTTCGCCGACGCGCGTACGGAGCTCGATCGGCTCGAGACTCAGCTGTTGCCGGAAGTCGCACTCGGCGCGCGCCACGATGAAGCCGACCTCATGCGCCTGCTCGAAGCCGGTCAGTGAAAACCAGAGGCGTGTCCGCGCCCACTCGAAGTACGTGAAGAAGACGGCATTGTTGACGTGTCCGAACGCGTCGAGATCGCGGAACACGACTTGCCAGGGAACGATGTACCAGCCGTCCGACCACCCTTCAACAGGCACGGCTCTAGTTTACGCGCAGAGTCCGGCACGCGACTACTGCACCGTATTGCCTGCCGTGGCGAATGGCATCGTCCCCTTCGTACACGCCTGCAGCACGCGGCCCGGCAGCGGATGATCGAGATACGGCGCGATGATCGATGAGGCTTTCACCAGCCGGTTCATATCGACGCCTGTATCGATTCCCATCCGATCGAGCATGTAGACGAGATCTTCGGTCGCGAGATTGCCCGAGGCGCCGGGCGCATACGGACAGCCTCCGAGTCCGCCCGAGGAGGCGTCGAAGGTCGTGATGTTCATCTCGAGCGCGGCGAGCGTGTTCGCGAGCGCGGTGCCGCGCGTGTCGTGAAAGTGCATCGCGAGCTTCGAAGCAGGCACGACCTGCAGCAGCACGCCGACGACGCCCTGCACCTGCATCGGAGTGCCGACGCCGATGGTGTCGCCGACCGAGACTTCGTAGCAACCGAGATCGAGCAGACGCGCGACGACCTCCAGCACTTTCTCCGCCGGGACCTCGCCTTCATAGGGACAGCCGAACGCGGTGGAAACATAGCCGCGCACTCGGATTCCTTCCGCTCGCGCGCGTGCCGCCACCGGCGCGTAATTCGCGAACGACCCGTCGATCGACATGTTGATGTTGCGCTGGTTGAAGCTCTCCGAAGCTGCGGTGAAGATCGCGATCGACTTCACGCCCGCTTCGATCGCGCGATCGAGTCCCTTCTCGTTCGGCACGAGCACCGGATAGTCGACGCCCGGATCCTTCGGGATGTCGCGATACACCTCCGCGGTGTCTGCCATCTGCGGCACCCACTTCGGACTGACGAACGCACCGGCTTCGATCGTGCGCAATCCCGCATCGGCCAGCGCGGTGATGTACGCGATCTTCGCCTCGGTCGGAATCGTGACCTTCTCGTTCTGAAGTCCGTCGCGCGGACCGACTTCGACGATGCGCACGGAGTCGGCGAGAATTCTCATGATTCGAGACCTACGAGCTCAACGCCCGGCTGCACCAATTCGCCTTCCACACAATTGACCGAGGCAACCGTGCCGTCGCGCGGCGCATGGATCGTGTGCTCCATCTTCATCGCCTCGAGAATCAGCAGAGGCGCACCTTTCGCGACCACATCGCCGGGCTTCGCCAGGATCTTCGTGACGACGCCCGGCATCGGCGCGCTCATCGAATGATCGCGATGCTTCGCGCGCGTGCGGGCACCCTTCTCGACTACGTCCGCCGTGTAGATCTCGCCTTCGAATGCGAAGCTGACTTCGCTGCCGTTGATGACGAAGGGGACGGCGTGCATCTTCCCCGCGACGACGATCTCCGCAACATGGCCGCGCACGGAGAGCACTTCGATCTCCTGCTCGCCTGCGCGGTGTTTCGCGCCGTCGCGCTCGATGTCCAGATCGCGCGACTCGCCGCGGATCGTGATCGTCTTCTCGCTCATTTTCCGGAAAACCTCGAGCCCGGCGCGTCGAGGGGCACGCCGCTCCTGCAAAGCGGGCAGGAAGACTCTTCGAACGTTTCGAGCGCGAGTGCCATCAATGCTTCATAAGGCGCATCGAACGGATTCTGCTTCCCGCTGCGATTGAGAATCGATGCAAAACCGGCGACCACGCCGCCATGCTGCTCGACGACGGCGACGGTCTCGCGCGTCGACTTGCCCGTCGTCACGACGTCTTCCACGATCACGACGCGCTCGCCGCTGCCGATCTGAAATCCGCGGCGCAGCGTCATCGCGCCATCCTTGCGCTCGGTGAAGATCGACGGGACATCGAGCGCCTGCGCCACCGTGTAGCCGACGATCACACCGCCCATCGCCGGCGCAACGACTTTCTGCACCGAGAGCGCCCGGATCTTTTCCGCCAGCGCGGAGCCGAGCTGATTCGCATTGCGCGGATGCTCCAGAAGCTTCGCGCATTGCACGTAGTTCGGACTGTGCAGCCCAGAGGAAAGACGGAAGTGTCCGCTGAGGAGCGCGCCTGTCTCGGCAAGGAGCGCGGGAAGATCGAGGGACATGGCCGCGGAGAATAGAATGGCGCCGAGGTGAACGCAAATGGGCAAGTTGAGCGATCAGGTCCGCGCGGACCTGACGGAGTCGATGAAAGCACGCAATGCGGAACGGACTTCCGTCCTGCGCATGCTGCAGTCGGCCATCAAGAACGAACAGATCGAAGTGAAGCATGACCTTTCGGACGAAGAGACGATGGTCGTGATTCGCAAGGCCGTAAAGCAGCGCCAGGACTCGATCGAGCAGTACACGAAAGGCAATCGCCCCGACCTCGCCGCGAAGGAGCAGTCGGAGCTCGACATCCTGAAAACCTACCTCCCGCCGGAGCTGAGCGATGAAGAGCTCGAGGCCGGAGTCCGCGAGATCATCGCCTCGACCGGCGCCCAGTCGAAGAAGGACATGGGCAAGGTGATGAAGGAAGCGACCGCGAAGTTCAAGGGGCGCGCGGATGGGAAGAAGATTCAGGAGATTGTCGCGCGATTGCTGGTGTGATGGGAGCATGGGAGGATGGGACGAATGGGACGGATAGGACGGATGGGACAGATGGGACCCGCGGGGGCCAGCCCATCCGTCCCATCGGTCCCATTCGTCCCATCATTCCTCCCATGAACCGCTACCAACGCCAGATCACGCTCCCGAACTTCGGCGAAGAAGGCCAGCGCCGCCTGCAGGAGAGCTCTGTCGTCATCATCGGCGCGGGCGGGCTCGGTTCACCGACCGCCCTTTACCTTGCGGCCGCGGGGGTTGGACGGATCGGCGTCGTGGACTTCGATCAGGTCGACATCACGAACCTGCACCGGCAAGTGCTTTACGGCACAAAGGACATCGGAGAACCGAAGTACCGCGCTGCCGGACGGCGCCTCAACGATCTCAATCCGGACATCCAGATCGAAGGGCATGGTGAGGCGCTCACGTCCGAGATCGCGCTCGCGATCCTCGCCGACTATGACGTCGTGCTCGACGGCACCGACAACTTCGCCACGCGCTATCTCGTCAACGACGCCTGCACGATTCTCGGGAAGCCGAACGTCTATGGCTCCGTCTTCCGCTTCGAAGGTCAGGTCTCGGTCTTCGATGCACGCACCGGTCCCTGCTATCGCTGTCTCTATCCGGATCCGCCGCCGCCGCACCTCGTGCCCAACTGCGCCGAGGGTGGCGTGCTCGGCGTGCTGCCGGGAATCATCGGGACGATGCAGGCGAATGAGGCCATCAAGCTGCTCGCGGGAATCGGAGAACCCCTCATCGGACGTTTACTGTTGTTCGATGCGCTGCAGGCGACATGGCGCACGATGAAGCTTCGCAAACGCTGTGAACAACACGCTGCGGTCACGCAGTTGATCGACTACGAAGGATTCTGCTCACCCATGCACGAAAACGACATCACCCCCGCAGAGCTTGCGGGAAGACTGAACGAAGTCACGCTGCTCGATGTACGCGAGCCGCATGAGTGGAACGTCAGCCATCTCGAAGGCGCGATTCACATTCCGCTGCAGCAGCTTCCCAAGCGTCTCGCCGAAGTGCCGCGCGACAAGGAAATCGTCGTCTACTGCCGCATGGGCGGCCGCAGTGCACATGCGCAGCACTTCATGAAGGACAACGGGTTCACGCGGGTGCGCAACCTCGCGGGCGGCCTCATTGCCTGGGCGCGCTCGCAGGAGCCTTCGATGCCTGTCGCCTGATCCGCGGCTCCTCGACGTACGCCACGAGCGGGCGGCCGAACAGCACGACGACCGACTTGCCGGCGGCAGGTCCGGTCGTCGAGCCTTCGATGATCGCGATGCCGCAGTCGGCGTAGAGCGGATTCATGATGTTCTCGCGATGTCCCGGCGATTCCATCCACGAATCCATCAGCACTTCCGCGGTCTCGAATCCCGACGCGAGGTTCTCGCCGGCGCTCGAGAAGTCGTATCCATGCGGGCGATACCAGACGAACGGCTCGCGGCCGTCGGGCGATACGTGCGCCCAGTAGCCGAGGTCTTCCATGTCCTTCATCCGGTCATTGGCCGCCGCTTCGAGCCGCGAGTCTTCGCGCAGCGGAACGAGCCCCTTCTCTTTCCGCACTCGATTCATCCCTGACAGCACGGAGTTGATCGTGATGTCCGAATGCTGCGCGGAGAGTGGCAACGTCATCGCGAGAACGAGCAGGAGCTTGCGGAGCATGGGAGTATCCGATCCAACGATACGATGCCGCGACGACTTCCGCGGTTACATGTGGAACAACCCTACCGCGCGCTGTCGGGCCGCACGCGGAGGAAGAACGTGCACGCCTTCCCCGTCTTCGACTCGACCCAGACGGATCCCGCATGCGCCACGGCAAACTCGCGCGCGCGAAACAGGCTGCGCCCCGTGCGCTCCGGCGCCGAAGGATTCCAGACGTACTCCGGTTCGAAGATCGGCGTGCGCAGGTTTTCCGGAACGAGCGGACCGTTGTCCATCACGAAGAAAAGCAGCAGCGGCTTTCCCTTGTGCTCCATCCAGCGAACGCCGACGACGACCTGCCCGCCCGCCGGCACATAGTGCATCGCGTTGTCCATGAGGATGCTCAGCGCCTCGGACAACTGATCGTGATCCGCGAAGTGCTCCTCCAGATCCTGCGCATCGACCTGCAGTTGCACGCTCTTGAGCTCCGCGAACGGCACGAAGCGATCCGCCACGCGGCGCACCACATCCGTCACGGTCACCTGCCGCGGCTTCGCTTCCTGCTCTTCGACTTCGGGTGCGAGCTCCAGCGCGGAGAGAATCTGTTCGACGGTCGCAGCGGAATCGCCGAGGAAGGGATCGTTGCCGCGAGTCCGCGATGCAGCGACCAGCGAGTCATGCAGGCCGCGCAGCGGACCGAACACCGTCTCGCGCACATACGTCGCAAACGATGCATGCGACTCCGCAGCAGGACGGAAGACGAGCACCGCGCCGCTCGCTCCACCCGACAACGGTACGAGCGAGTAGAGGACGTTGCGGCCGCCGATGTGCAGGCCGGCCATCGTCGGCACGGAGAGCGCGCCGATGCGCGAGCCGATCTGCTGTTCGATGAACTTCAGCGACTTCATGTCCGACTGCGATGCGCCGAACAATTTAGTCGCTTCATCGCTGACGAATTTCACCGCCCTGTCCGCGCCGAGCAGAACTGCGGGAACCGCACTGGCGATGACGAGACTGACGACGCTCGTCAGCGCCGGCGATGCAGACTCGACGGGAAACGGCAGCACGGGCGCTTTGGGAAATGCATCGAGCGCAACCGCCGCGGCTGCCGCAGGTGCTGCGGGTGAAGACCCGACGGATTTCGAAGGTTGCGGCGCGGCGGCACGAGGAGGTGCGGGTGCAGGCGCAGGCGACGGCGGTGCAGGAGCAGCAGGAGCGGCTGCGGTAACCGCGGGCGCGTCGTTTTCCGACTTCGGTTTACGCGGCTTATCGCACTTCTTACACAGGATCCCGTCTGAGATCACTGCACCGCACATGAAGCATTTCTGGGGCATTTGACCGGCGCTCCGGACGGACGATGTTACGCGGGTTCGCTGCCCCCTGCAACGTGATATAGATTCGCCCGCTTTGTGAGCGGCGGCACATCGCCCGCTCAGAGGATGGGCAAATGGAAAAAATCGTCGTCATCGGCGCCGGCACCATGGGCAACGGCATCGCGCACACCGCGGCGGCCAGCGGCTTCGCCACGACACTCATCGATGTCTCGCAGGAGTTTCTCGATCGGGGGATGAAGACGATCTCATCCAACCTGCAGCGCGGCGTCGACAAGGGAAAGATGACAGCCGAGGAGAAGCAGACGATCCTCGACCGGATCCAGTCGACGACCGACATCGAAAGCGCGGTTCGCGATGCGGACATCGTCATCGAAGCGATCATCGAGAACGTGACGGCGAAGGTCCAGCTCTTCGAGAAACTCGACCGGTTGACGAAGCCGGAGTGCATCCTCGCGTCGAACACCTCCTCGATTTCGATCACGAAGATCGCCGCGGCAACGAAGCGCCCCGGAAAAGTCATCGGCATGCACTTCATGAATCCTGTGCCGGTCATGACGCTCGTCGAAGTCATTCGCGGCATCGCAACGGATGACGAGACGTGGCAGCGCGTCGAGGATCTCTCGAAGCGCATGGGCAAGACGCCGATCGAAGTGAACGACTATCCCGGCTTCATCTCCAACCGCGTCCTGATGCCGATGATCAACGAAGCGATCTTCGCGTTGTACGAAGGTGTCGCAACACCGGAAGCGATCGACGGCGTCATGAAGCTCGGCATGAATCACCCGATGGGTCCGCTGACGCTTGCCGACTTCATCGGCCTCGACGTCTGTCTCGCGATCCTGCGCGTGCTCGAAGATGGATTCGGCGATCCGAAGTACCGTCCATGCCCGCTGCTCGTGAAGATGGTCGACGCGGGATGGCTGGGACGGAAGAGCGGACGCGGGTTCTACTCGTATCCGCCTTCACGCTGAGCGCAGCGAAGCGTCAACGTTCGGGCGCGGCGCCTGATGATTGATTCTCCCGGCGCCCTGGCTGATCCTTCGCTGCGCTCAGGATGAATTCGTTCGCAGGATGACAAAGGGCTCGTCCCTTGTTCTAATCCGCACAACAACCATGCTCTGCCAGACCTGCGGTGCCTTCAACGACGACGAGCGTGAGTTCTGCTCCCGTTGCCAGAACAAGTTGCTCGTGCTTTCCGGCATCACCTCTTTCGAAGAGGAAGAGGCGGAAGACTACGAAGAAGATGATGACGTTTCGTTAGACGAACATCTCCTCGAGCGCGTCTCGGCGATCGAAGAGATCGTCAAGCGTTCGGCCGACACGCTGCGCAGCGTCGTCGAAGCAGTGCAGAAGCACGAGCGCGCCATCTTCATCAATCAGACAGGCCTGCTCTCCGTGAAGGAGCTGCTCGAGAAGAAGAACGTCGTCTCGCCGGACGAGCTGGTCGAGCTGTGGGAATCGAAGATGGGCGAGCAGATGCTCGCGCTGGAAAAGAAGCAGCGCTTCACCGACCGGCGCGATCGCATCATGTCGCTCTTTCACGGCGAGAAGAAGGATCGCTTCCGTGAGCTGATCGCGGAAGCAGAAGCGGCGATCGACGCATTCGATCCCGATCGCGGCATGAAGGCGCTCGAAGAAGCCTTCAAGCTCGACCGCGACAACTACGAGCTCTCCTTCTTCCTCGGCGAGATGTTCTTCAACGGCGGCGATCTCGATCGCGCCAAGTCGTACCTCGAGCGGACACTCGAAGTGCTGCCCGATCATTTCGACGCCGCGGTTTTCTACGGCGTGCTGCTGCACGAGCGCCAGGATCTCAAAGGCGCGGAACGCTGGCTGCGGCGCGCGATCCAGATCTCGCAGGAATCGTTTCTCCCCTACTTCTCCCTTGGCGCGATCTACGCGCGCAAGGGAAAGCTGCTGCGCGCTCAGAAGTTTCTCGAGAAAGCGATTCAACTCGAGAGCATCCCGCAGGCGCACTTCCTCCTCGGCACGATCTATTACGAGAAGGGGCAGCTCGAGCGCGCGATCCGTTCGTTCCAGGCCGCGTTGAAGCTCGATCCCGATTACGAAGAAGCGATCTATCACCTCGGCCTCTGCTATCTCGACCGCAACTGGAATCGCAAAGCGATTCAATGCTTCCAGGAAGCGCTCGAGCTGAATCCGAACAAGATGGAGTACCAGCAGGCGGTCAAGATCTACGAGGGCATCTCGGGACATGTGCCGCCGGAGGGCCCGGCCGCCGAAGCGTTCAAAGAGGCGGAGGGGCTCGTCAATCAGGGAAGCTACAAGGAAGCGCTCGATCTCTATCGCCGCGCATCGCAGAACGATCCGGAGAACGTCAGCATCCTGATGCCCTATGCGCTGCTCTGCTCGCATCTCGATCTGAACGGCGAGGCGATCGCCGTCGCGCGAAGGATTCTGAAAGAGCATCCGACGGAAGTCGTCGCCGCTGCCGCGTACACGACGCTCGTCGAGGCGCTGCGGGCCGAGGGAAATTTCAAGGAAGCGAACCGCGCGCTGGAAGAGATGCTGCGCGACTATCACTCGAATTACGCGAAGTCGATTGCGTACTACGAGAAGGCGTACAACTTCGCAGAGATGGAAGAGAACCTCGACGAAGCGCTGGAGAGCGCGCAGCTCGCGCTGCGCTACTCGCCGAAAGAGCTGAAGCAATTCCCGCTCGCCGCACTCGGCTGGGTCTACTTCAAGCGGCGCGACTTCACGAACGCCGTCGACTTCCTCAGCAAGTCGGCAGACCTCGGCCCCACGGCAACGAACCTGATGCACCTCGGCATGGCACTGCTGGAGAGCGGGCAGAAGGAGCGCGCACGCGCCGTCTTCCGCCGCGCGAAATCCTTCTCGATGAAGGGTTCGGGCCTCGAGGAGAAGATCCTCGAACAGGTGCGGTCGACCACGAAGCTGATGGACCGCCTGCACGCACGCCGCCGGAAGATCGCGAAGACGTCGTAGCGACGGGACGACGCCGTCGAGGCGGGCGCCGTATCTATCGCCATGCGGCATGCACTTCTTTCCGCACTTCTGTTCACCGCGACCGCGCAGGCGGCGAACCTCATCGTCACGAGTGAGACCGCGCTTTCTCCGCCGTCGATCAGCTCCGCCGCGGGCGCACAGACCGGTCCGTCGCTAGCGTGGTACGGAAACTCGATCGCGGCCACATGGATCGACACGCGCAGTTTCTCCAGCATCCGCATCGCACAACTCGATTCGTCCGGCCGCCCGAAGGACGTCGCCGCACGTCTCGCCGCGCCGCTCAGCAAAGCGCGCATCGCTGCCAACGGCCGCGGAACACCGCTGATCGCGATGCAGGACGACGGCGGGCCTGCCTATGTCGGGCCTGCAGGCACATCGGGACAATCGATCACCGGCAGTCTCGAGAACCTGATCACGAACGGCACGACGTACCTCGCGGAAACCTCCGACCCTTCGAACATCTACGGCACGATCCTCGACGATCGCGGTGAGACGATCGCGACGGCGCAGGTCCGGTCACCGGGCGGCAACGGCTCTGCCGCGTTCCCGATCGGCGCTGACTACCATGTGATCCGCGCCGGTCTGATCTGCGGGGTCAATTGCGACGGTGCCATTCAGGATGCGGTCATCCACGCCGATGGGACGTTCGAAGATTACACGCTCGTCCCGCACGTCCCGCTCAACAACGTCCTCGCGGCAGCGACGACGGGGCGCGAGATCCTCCTGGCCTGGACGGACGCCAGCGGCATCGCGCTTCTGGAGCTGACGCCTCAGCTCCTGTTCATCGCGCGCAGCCATCTCGAGATGCAGGCAGACAAGCTCTTTCTCACGAGCGACGGTCACGACTTCCTCCTCGCGTGGGCGTCTAACCATTCGCTGCATGCGGCGCGGATCGCGGCGTCCGGCCTGACGGCGGGGTCCGCCTTCAGCCTCGAGCCGCACGGGCCGGGGCTGGACATCGCGTCGGCGCGCGCGCCGGACGGCATCGTGATCGCCTGGAGCGACGGGTTCAACGTCTACACGCGCGCCGGGGCGGATATCGCCGCACTCGAAACGGCACCGGCGATTCTCGCCAGCCTCGGCATCACGCCGCAGCAGGACGTGTCGGTGCGCGATCTTCCCGTCTGGATCGAAGGCGAGTTCCGCTCGCTCGTCGCCTCACCACGCGGCACGATTGCCGTTGCCGCGCCCAATCACACGCTGCACGCGCCTGTCGCCGCAACGGGCGCCGGCAGCACGATCGTCGTCTGGCTGGACTGGGATGCGAGCGGCACTCAACGGCAGATCTTCGCGAAAGTGAACGATGACGCACCATTCGTGATCAGCGAAGGCGGCTCGGTCACCTCTGCCGATGTCGTCTTCGACGGAGCGAGTTTCGTCGTCGCGTGGACCAATGGGCATATGTACGAGACGCGCGTTCTTCCGAACGGAGCTCCGATCGGAACCGCGGAGATCCCCGCGAGTGGCGATGCGCGCTTCGTGAAGGCCGCGCGCTTCGGAACGGATGTCGCCATCACGTTCGTCGATGGAGCGGACACGATCCTGTACAACCGCGGCGGCAGTACACGTCCGGTCACGACGAACGGCGGCGGCCTCGCGCGACCATCGATGGCATTCAACGATCGCGGCGAGGCAGCCATCGTCTGGATCGAACAACAAAACGAGAAGAACTGTCTGATGGACGCGCGGCAGTTGGACGACGGAGGATTCGCCGTTCAGAGTCTCTATTGCACGGGAGCGGCGATCAGCTCGCCGGCGATCGGCTGGAGCGGCAGCGAATTCGTGATCGCATGGGATGAAGTCTCTCCGCAGTTGAATCGCGCGCTGCGCATACTGCGTGCGACGCCGCAGGGGTCGCTGCTCGACGGGCCCTTTACGCTCAGCCGCCCGTATCGCGAAACGATTGCGCCCTCGATCGCAACCTCTCCCAAAGGGGTCGTGATCGGCTACCAGCGGTTTGCAGCGGAGGAACCCTATGACGACGTGAGCCGAGCATTTACCGTGGAGGTGTTGCGCATTGGAGGCGGACGCTTCCGTTCCATCGCGCACTAAACGCAGAGACCTGTTGCGGCGTATCACACTCAACATGCCCCGAATGCTCCCGGTTTCCCTGGTTCTCCTCGCCCTCACCGTTTCGCTATCCGCGGCTCCTCTCAAACTCGGCCCGGAATCTCCCTTGAGCTCTCCCCAACTCGGCGCTGCAGCATCAGAGCAGTATTCGCCGGCCGCCGCATGGAACGGCAGGACAGGTCTCATGACCTGGATCGATGGACGCGGACGCTATCCGGCGGACTCCTGGGCATTGCGCCATCCGGCCACGCGTTACCTCCGCGTCTCCCCCATGCGCGAGGATGGATCGCTCGTCAATCCGAACGGCACACCGCTGGTACCGGCATCGACCGCGCGCCTCGCTTCGAACGGCAGCGGCTTCATGTCCGCTTACTCGGACGACGCAGGCATCCATCTCCTGCCGCTCGGCGGCGACGGAACGCCGGCCGGGACGCCGGTGACTCTAACCAGCTACTACACCTACGACTTCGAGCTGATCTCGAACGGCCATTCGTATCTCTTCGTCACTCCCGCCGGATCATCGATGATCTGGATGCTGCTCTCTGCAACCGGAGCCGTGCAGGCCACCGGATCGCTCGGCACAGGCGCGATCGGCGCGACGGCCGGCGCAACAGCCGTCGCCGGCGGCGATTATCAGCTCGCCTATCGAACCGGACCATGCCCCGCTCTTCCCTGTACTCCGGATATCCACCTCGCGCGGATTCAGGATGACGGCGCTCTCTTCGACAAGCAGGTCGTTCGTGGAACCGACACCGGCACAGCGCTGGCGCTGGCCTCCAGCGGCAACCGGCTGCTCCTGGAGATCCTCGGCAACAGCGACGTGCGAACGATGGTCATCGATCTCAACGGCAATGTCATCGCTCCATTGCAGACCGTCGTTCAAAAGCAGTTGGCGATCGAGGGAAGACAACCTGCTTTCTGGGACGGCCAGAACTTTCTCGTGACGTGGCCTGCAGCACCTGCCGCAGATCAGACCGTCGCGGACATTCAGATCGAAGGTCTCCGCGTGTCGCCCGCGAATGCGATCGTCGACGCGTCGCCGGCCGTTCTCGCGAACCGTGCGGCTTCCACGATGAGCTTCACGAACACAAGCCTGCAGACCGTCATGCTCTGGTATTCGATGTCCGACGTCTTTCGCCGCGCGTTCATCTCGACTGCGGAGCTCTTCACGACGCCTGCGCTGAAAGAGCCTGCCGTGCTGAGCGCGCGCGCACAGTCGCAGATCGAGCTGGCAGCGGCGACAACGCAGCCGATCCGCGTCTGGAGGGAAGGCTCGCTCGATCAGCACATCATGCTGTCGGCCGGCGGAACGATCGTCGAAGCCGCATCGTCCAGCGATCGCGATCTCGTCGATCCATCGGTCGCACGCGGCGGCAACACGATCCTCGTCTTCTGGCGCTCACTCCCTTCGACCTACGGCCTGCAGAGCGTCGCGACGACAGGTTATCGAACGTACGCGCGGCGCTTCACAGCCGATGGAGTCGCGATCGATCCGCAGCCGGTGCTGATCTTCGGCGGCGATCGCGACTACGTGCGCATCGAGCTCGGAACAGCGGCCGCCTTCGATGGCCGCAACTTCATCGTGCTCTGGAGCGGGAGCCACTGGGCGGGCGACACGGCTCAGCCTTCGATCCGCGCGGTGCGCATCGCGCCCTCGGGAGAGATCCTCGATCCGTCGCCGGTCTTCATTCCGGCTCCGCTGGAAATGGGTGCGAGCTCGAGCCTGCGGGCCGTCTGGACGGGGCGCGAGCTGCTCGTGGCGTGGTCGAGCTGGTCGGACTTCAGCAGCATTCTGACGTCGCCGCCTCCTCCTCCGCGCACCGCGCTCGAGATCGTCCGGCTCGATACGGGCTCGATGCAGGTGGCCGCTTCACGCATGCTCTGGAACGACATCGGTCTTTCGCAAAAGAGCGATCTCGCGTGGAATGGAACGAGCGCGCTGCTGACGTCCGTGCACAACGGCTGCGTCGAAGCGACCTGGATCAACGCTTCACTCGACACGGTTCAGACGCGCGGCGGAATCGATTGCGCGCCGTCGTTCCCCGGCATCGCGAGTCCTTCCGGCACGTGGAACGGCAACGAATTCGTGCTCGCCTGGGCCGTGAATCACGCGGCAGGCGACACGATTCGCGTGATGCGGTTCGATCGTGAGCTGCAGCCGCTCGATGACTCGCCGGTCGACATCGGCACCGGTTACGACCCGGTGCTGATGGGCAGCGAGCTCGCGTACAGCCGCATCGATCCGGATGTGCCGCGAGGCTTCATCCGGACGATCGAGCGTACCGGCCCGCCGCCGCGCTCACGCGCGATCTCGCACTAGTGCGAGATTCTCAGGCACGCGTCAGCTTCGCGAACTTCGCGATGAACTTCTTCGACCCGACGCGATCGAAGTAGACCGTCAGCTTCGCGTCCGGTCCTGAGCCTTCCATCGTGAGAATCGTTCCGACGCCGAACTGCTCGTGGCGCACGCGCGCACCGCGCTTCAGCTCCGCGGACGCGCCACCCGCGGCGGGCTTCGCCGCCTGCACCGCAGCAGGATCGAACTGCACCGGCGCCTTGCCGAAGAACGAAGAGATGTTCTTCACCGCATCAGTGCCGGCACGGGCTCGCGTCGGCGGCAGCGGACGCTCGCGCCACGACTGCTGCTGCGATGGCGCCGCATACGAGCTCCGGCCGCCGATGCGGACGAGCTCCTTGGCCTCTTCCGGAATCTCCGCGAGAAATGGCGACGGGCTCTGATCGCGGAAACGCCCGTGCAGGCGCCGCTCGTGCGAGTGGAGGCAGTACAACTGCTCGCGCGCGCGCGTCATGCCGACGTAGCAGAGGCGACGCTCCTCTTCGATGTCCTCATTCTGCTCGAGCGAGTTGGAGTGCGGCAGGATGCCTTCCTCCATGCCGGCGAGAAAGACGACTTTGAACTCGAGCCCCTTCGCTGCATGGAGCGTCATCAGCGTGACGCCTTTCTGCGACTCGTAGCGGTCGAGATCGGAGATCAACGTGATCGAGTCGAGATAGTCGGCGACCGAGCCGCCCTGGTTCTGCTCCCAGAATTCGCGCGCGGAGTTGAGCAATTCCTCGAGGTTCTCCAGACGCGATTCATCCTGCAGATCGCGCGATTCCGTCAGCATCCGGCGATAACCGGTGCGCACGAGCACGTAATCGAGCACATCGGGCAGCGGATTTGCCGCCGCGCGCTGCAGGTCGTGGATGATGTCGCGAAACTCCTTCACCGACTTCGAGGCGCGCGCCGGAAGGAATCCGAGATCGCCTTCGATGATCGTCCAGAGCGATACGTTCTGCGCCGCCGCACGCTCGTTGAGCGCGGCGACCGTCGTGTCGCCGATGCCGCGCGACGGCACATTGATCACGCGCTCGATCGACGGCGTGTCGTGCGGGCGGATCGTCAGACGGAGGAACGACATCACGTCCTTGATCTCGGCGCGCTCGTAGAACTTCACGCCGCCGACCACCGAGTACGGCGTGTTCGCGCGGAGCAGCTCTTCTTCGAAGGGCCGCGATTGCGCGTTCGTGCGGAAGAGCACCGCGAAGTCCGTCAGCTTGTAGCGGGAGCGCAGCGCCGTGATCTTGTCCATCACGAACTGCGCCTCTTCGCGGTCGTTGCCGCATGTCACGATGCGAACGGGATCGCCTTTGCCGGAGTCGGTGAAGAGCGTCTTCCCCTTGCGCGCGACGTTGTTGGAGACCACGCCCGTCGCGGCGTCGAGGATGTTGCCGGTCGAGCGGTAGTTCTGCTCGAGCTTGATGATTTTTGCTCCCGGAAAATCACGCTCAAAATTGAGGATGTTATTGATGTCCGCACCACGGAAACGATAAATGCTCTGATCTTCGTCTCCCACCGCCACCACGTTCCCCTGCTTTCCGGCCAGCAGCTTCACCAGAACATACTGCGCGCGGTTCGTGTCCTGATACTCGTCGATCAGCAGATGCTGAAAGCGGTCGTGCAACTCCTGGCGTACGTCTTCGTGCTGCTCGAGCAGCGCGACGTAGTTGCCGATCAGATCGTCGAAGTCCATCGCGTCGAACTCCTTGAGACGCAACTGGTACTTCCGGTAGATCTCGGCCACGCGCGCGCTGAAGAAATCGAGGCTCGTCTTCTCGTATTCGGCGGGGCCCATCAGCTCGTTCTTCGCATTCGAGATGCGCGAGAGGACGGAGCGCGGCGGAAACGCTTCGTCGTTGACGTTCAACTCGCGCATGCAGCGCTTGATCAGCGTGAGCTGATCCGAAGTGTCGTAGACGGCGAACGACTTGGTGAAGCCGAGGCGGTCGGCGTAGCGGCGGAGGATGCGAAGAGAAGTCGAGTGAAACGTGCCGATCCACGGGCGGTAGCCTCCGTGCGGCACGAGCCTGTCGACACGCTCCAGCATCTCGTTCGCAGCCTTGTTCGTGAACGTCACGGCGAGGATCTTCGACGGATGCACGCCGAGCTCGCTGATCAGATAGCCGATTCGATAGGTGATGACACGCGTTTTTCCCGAGCCCGCCCCCGCCAGGACGAGGAGCGGCCCCTCGCCATGGGTGACGGCATCGCGCTGTTGCTGGTTCAGTCCGGTGAGGTCGATCATTTTTCTGAAGGGCGCATGATAGGACAGATGGGACGGATGGGGCGGATAGGACGGATGGGTTAGAACTCGATTGGTCCCATCCGTCCCATCCGTGGATCCCACTTCTATTACGACGACCTCGACGGCGATGGCGCACCAAAGGTCGCGCAGTCTCCTCCCATCCGTCCCATCCGTCCCATCCGTCCCATCCCCCCATCGGAAGTTCCCGACTGTCATTGCTGTTCCTCCTCTTGCGACATACACTTCGTCCTGCGACCTTGGGGGGAAGGCGCAAAAACGGTCTCGGAGGCCTCAATGTTTGGACTTGGATTTCCTGAACTTCTCCTGATCCTGATCATCGTCGTGGTGCTGTTCGGCGCTGGTAAGCTGCCGCAGCTCGGCCGTGGTCTCGGTGAGGGCATCTCGAACTTCCGCCAGGGTCTGAAGGGCGGCGACGACAAGCCTGCTCTCGACGACAAGAAGCAGCAGTCGTAGGCCCGCCTGGTCCCGGAGTAAGGTCGAGTGACCTCCCCAACGCAACATTCACCTTCCCCCGCACCTCAGTATCAAACAGAGCTCTCGCAGACTCCTCTGCCTGAGATTCTGTTCACGATCTACCGGCACAAAGCGCCCGGCACGCTGGAGTGCCGCCGCGGCGAGGAGACGAAGAAGGTCTTCTTCGACCTCGGTCAGATGATCTTCGCCTCGTCCACGAACATCGCCGATTCCCTCGGCGACAAGCTGCTGCGCGAAGGGAAGATCACCCAGGAGCAGTACGCCGAGAGCGTGCGCCGACTGAAGACGACCGGCAAGCGCCAGGGGACGATCCTCGCCGAGATGAAGATCCTCGAACCGAAAGAGCTCTTCATCTCCGTGCGCGAGCAGATTCAGGAGATCGTCTGGTCGATCTTCTCGTGGGACAACGGCACGGTGGCGTTCTGGCCGGGGCGCGACAAGCATCTCGAGTTCGTAAAGCTGCAGATCTCGATCCCGCGCGCGATCATGCAGGGCGTTCGCCGCATGCCCGACGCGAAAGCGCTCGTGGCACGTCTCGGCACGCGCAGCACGACTCTGGTGCGCACGGATGCGAGCATCGAGGGGCTCGAGCTTGCCGATGAAGAAAAGCGGCTCCTCGATTCCGCCGACGGCAAGCGCATTCTCTCCGATCTCGTCGCCACACCTCCGCTCACACCCGGCGAGAACGCGCGCATTCTCTACGCGCTCTACGCGCTGCGCCTGATCGAGCCGCGCAAGGCGACGGGACAGATCAAGATCCAGCTCAAGACCGGAAAGCCCGGCGCGTGAAGTGGCTCATCACAGGCGCGGGCGGGATGCTGGGCACCGACCTGCGCGAGGAACTGCTCTCGCGCGGAGAAGACGTCGTTGCGGCCGCGAAGGATGACCTCGACATCACCTCGCATGACGATGTGATCCGCTTCGTCGAAGAGACCGCGCCGCAGATCATCGTCAACTGTGCTGCGTACACGAAGGTCGATCTCGCGGAGACCGAAGAGTCGCTCGCCAATGCGATCAACGGTTCGGCCGTGGAGTTTCTCGCGAGTGCCGCGAACCGGGTCGATGCGTCGCTGATTCAGGTGTCGACCGATTTCGTGTTCGATGGCTCGTCGTCGACACCGTACGAGATCAACGCGCCGACGGCCCCGCTGTCGGCGTACGGGCGATCGAAGCTGATCGGCGAGCATGCCGCGGCCCGCGCGAAGAAGCACCTCATCGTCCGCACGGCGTGGCTGTTCGGCGTGCATGGACCGAACTTCGTCGAAGCGATTCGCAATCAGATCCGCAAGGGGACGAATCCGCTGCGCGTGGTCAGCGATCAGCGCGGGCGGCCGACCTACACGCCGCATCTCGCTCGCGCGATCGCGCGCGTCGGGCTGCTCGGTGCCACCGGAATCGTTCACTACTCCGATGAGCCGGAGTGCACTTGGTACGACTTCGCCTGCGCGATCCATGAAGAGATGGGCTCACCAACCGCGATCGTGCCGGTGAGCTCGGACCAGTTTCCGCGACCGGCGAAACGGCCCGCATATTCGGTGCTGTCGACCGAGCGCTATGAGCGGCTCACCGGCGTGAAGCCGGATTCGTGGCGGGATGGATTGCGGGAGTATTTCGAGAGACGTACAGGCTGAGAGCTTGTCCTACGCTGTCTGTGCCCACATCAGATACTCCACGTTGCCTTCCATTCCCTTGACCGGACTTTCGATCACGCCCTTCACGTCGAACCCGATCTCGCGCGCGAATGCGGCCACGGATTGAACGGCTTCCGTCCGCTTCGCGTCGTCGCGCACGATGCCGCCCTTGCCGACGTCCTTCTTGCCGACTTCGAACTGCGGCTTGATCAGCGCAACGAGCTCTCCCTGCAGGAACGTCGCGACGGCGGGAAGGATCAGCTTCAGCGAGATGAACGAGACGTCGATCGAGACGAACTCGATCCGCTCTTCGAAATCTGCAGCGGTGAGGTGCCGCGCGTTCACTTTCTCGCGATTGATGACGCGCGGATCATTCCGCAGCGACACGTCGAGCTGGCCGTAGCCGACATCGATCGCGTAGACCTTCCGCGCTCCATTCTTCAGCATGACGTCGGTGAAGCCGCCGGTCGACGCGCCGATGTCGGCGCAGATCTTCCCATCGACGCTGATTCCGTACTCGCGCAGCGCATGGGCCAGCTTCATTCCGCCGCGGCCGACCCAGGGATGCTCGAGCTCCTCGATCTTCAGCTCGTCGTCCTCGGCGACCGCGGCACCGGCCTTGTCAACATGTTGACCATTGACGAGGATGCGCCGCGCCATGATGAGCGACTGCGCCTTCGAGCGCGTGTCGACGAGACCGCGTTCCACGAGTGCGAGGTCGAGCCGCTGCTTCACCGCGCTGCAGCGCTGGAAAACGCCGCCACGTTCACGAACTCGCGCACCCGCTTCGCAATCCCCTCGGCGTGCAGGTCGTACTGCGCGCGCAGCACATCCTGCGCGCCGTGGTGCACGTACTCGTCAGGAATGCCGATGCGATGGAACTGCACGTTCGCGAGGCCGAGCTCTTCGCAGCGCTCCATCACCGCGGAGCCGAAACCGCCCGCCAGCGAGCCTTCTTCGACCGTGATGACTTTCGTCCCCGGCTTGCAGAAGCGCCGGATCAGCTCATCATCGAGCGGCTTGATGAAGCGGCCGTTCACGACCGCGACTTCCATGCCCTCTGCGGCGAGCATCTCCGCTGCATGCACCGCAGGCCACACTTCGTTGCCGATCGCGAAGATCGTCGCCGCATCTCCTTCGCGCATGACTTCGCCCTTGCCGACCGGCAGCGACAGCAGCTCCGGATCGAGCTTCACACCCATGCCGTTGCCGCGCGGATAGCGCAGCGACGTCGGATGTCCCGTCTCGAACGCGGTCTTCAGCATGTGCCGCAACTCGTTCTCGTCCTTCGGCGCCATGCAGATCATGTTCGGGAAGACGCGCAAATACGCCATGTCGTAGATGCCGTGATGCGTCGGGCCATCCTGGCCGGCGATGCCCGCGCGATCGAGCGCAAAGACAACCGGCAGATCCATGATCGCGACGTCGTGGAACACTTCATCGAACGCGCGCTGCAGGAAGGTCGAGTAAATCGCGGCGATCGGCTTCATCCCCTGCGTCGCCATGCCGCCGGCAAACGTCACGGCATGCTCTTCCGCGATGCCGACGTCGAACATGCGATCCGGAAAGACCTTCGCGAACTTGTCGAGGCCCGTACCTTCGGGCATCGCGCCGGTGATCGCGACGATCTTCGGATCGCGCTTGCCGAGCTCGATCAGCGTATCGGCGAACATGCCCGTGTACGACGGCGGCTGCGGCGTCGAAGGCTTCTTCACCTCGCCCGACGGAATGTCGAATGGCGTGACGCCATGCGACCAGATCGGCTTGTTCTCCGCGTGCTCGTAGCCCTTCCCCTTCTTCGTGATGACATGAATGAGGATGGGGCCGTTGTAGTCCTTGTTCTTCTCGATGATCTCCAGCAGCGCCGGCAGATCGTGGCCGTCATACGGCCCCAGATACTTGATGCCGAGCTCCTCGAAGAGAGTTCCCGGCACGACCATGTTCTTCAGCAGATGCTCGACATCGTGCGCGACCTCGTGCAGCTTGCCGCCGACGAGAGGGATGCGGTCCATCACACCCTTCGCGAGATCCTTGAGCTGGTTGTAGCGCTGACCTTTGATGATCGAGTTCAGGTAGCCCGACATCGCTCCGACGTTCGTCGAGATCGACATGTCGTTGTCGTTGAGCACGATCATCATCTTCCGCTTGAGATGGCCGACCTGATTGAGCCCCTCGAGTGCGAGCCCGCCCGAGAGCGCGCCATCACCGATGACGGCGACGACGTGATAGTCCTCGTTGCGGAAATCGCGTCCGACCGCGATGCCGAGCGCGGCGGAGATCGAGGTCGAGGCATGGCCCGCGTTGAAGACGTCGTACTCCGACTCTTCGCGCTTGCAGAATCCGGAGATGCCGTTGTGCTGGCGGATCGTATGGAACGTATCGCGGCGGCCGGTGATCAGCTTGTGCGGATATGACTGATGACCCGTGTCGAAGACGATCTGGTCGCGCGGCGTGTCGAGGATGTAATGCAGCGCGAGCGTCAACTCGACGATGCCGAGATTGCCGCCGAAGTGCCCGCCGATCCTCGACACGGTGTCGATGATCATGTCGCGGATCTCCTGCGCAAGCTGCGGGAGCTGGCGCCGATCGAGTTTGCGCAAGTCGATTGGCGAGTTGATGCTGTCGAGAAGTCGAGCCATATCAGTCCGTTGCGCCGTTAGCTATGAACGGCGATCGCAGATGAAACGCGCGATCGCCGCCAGATAGTTCAGCGGACCTTTGATCATATCAGCGTTGGCCACGGCCTCCCCGAGGAGCCGCCCCGCCTCGGCCCTTGCGGCTTCGGCGCCCATGAGGGCGGGATAGGTGAGCTTTCCCTGCTCGACATCCTTGCCGGCGGTCTTGCCGAGGGTCGCAGCGCTCTCTTCGATATCGAGCAGATCGTCGACGATCTGGAAGGCGAGGCCGGTCGCTTCGCCGTATCGCCTCAGCGTGGCGAGCTCGTCGTCGTCTGCACCGGCGAGGATTCCGCCGAGGAGGACGGACGCCGTGAGCAGCTTGCCCGTCTTGTTGCGGTGGATGAAGAGGAGGGCGGAGACGTCGTCCGCGCCGTGTGGACGCGGCGTCCGCGCTCCACCGATCGTCGCTTCGAGATCGGCGACCTGGCCGCCGATCATTCCGGTCGAATCGACCGCGCGCGCTACTTCCGCGATCGCACGCAACTGTCGCGAGGCATCAACCCCTTCGACCGGAGCTGCGAGCCACGAGAACGCCTCGGTCAGCAGCGCATCGCCGGTGAGGATTCCCATCGCTTCACCGAACACGACATGCGTCGTCTTGCGTCCGCGCCGCAGATCATCGTTGTCGAGTGCAGGCAGATCATCGTGCACGAGCGAGTAGGTATGAATCAGCTCGAGCGATGAGAACGCCTTGAGCAGCGGCTCGATCTTCGCGCCGCATGCCTCGGCCGCCGCGATCGCGAGGATCGGACGAATGCGCTTGCCGCCGCCGAGCACGGCGTAGCGCATGGCCTCGTGAATGACGGCGGGAGGAGTATTCGCCGGCGGCAACTCGCGCTCGAGCGCGGCCTCGACCATCGCGCGGCGCGATTTCAGATACTCGTCAATCGTCACGATCGTCTGACTCTTCCTCGTCTTCCGCTTCGAAGGGTTGCACGCGCGGCTGACCCTTCGCGTCGGCGAGGATCAATTCGATCTTCTTCTCGACCTCCTCGAGCTTCTGATTGCAGAAGCGCGAGAGGCGGATCCCCTCTTCGAAGAGCTGCAGCGCTTCGTCGAGCGGGAGATTCTCTCCCTCGAGACGTTTTACGATCTCCTCGAGTTGCTGAAAGGACTTCTCGAATTCGTTGGATTGGGAGGCCATCACTCGTTACCAGGCCAGACAGTCTCCAGCCCCATCGTCTTCCCGTCAACACTGCATTCGAGGCGGCCCTTCTTGAGCTGCACTTCGATGCGGTCGCCGATGGCCACCTGATTGCTGTCGAAAATGGGTTTGCGCCCGCGCTTGGTGCGCGAGAACGCGATCGCGTAACCGCGGGAGAGAACGGACAGCGGCGATACAGCCTGTAGATGTCCGGCGACGGACATCAGCGCCTCGCGCCGCTTGACGATGCGCGCCGGAAACCGCGCGAGCGGCTCTTCGGTTGCGGCCAGGCGGCGTCGAAGAATCTTCGCCTGCACGTCGAGCAGACGAAACAGCGTCAGCCTCCGGCGCTCCAGCCGTTCGCGTGCGAATGCGATCCGGCGCGGCAATGCGTACAGCCGGTCCGACGACGTGAGATGCCGCAGCTCGTGGCGGTAGTTGCGCACGCGCGATTCGACGACGTGCCGGATGCGCCGCAGATCGGCGTCGACGTGCATGCAGATCTCGTTCTTCGCGCGCACGACGATCTCCGCGGCGGCGGATGGAGTCGGCGCGCGCAGATCTGCAACGAAGTCGCAGATCGTGAAGTCGGTCTCGTGGCCGACGCCGGAGATCGTCGGAATCGTGCACTCGGCCACGGCGCGCGCGACCTGCTCTTCGTTGAACGCCCAGAGGTCTTCGAGCGAGCCTCCGCCGCGCACGATCAGAACGACGTCGTGCAGCTCCCAGCGAGAGAGATGCCGCACGGCCGTGGCGATCTCGCGCCCCGCCGTGTTGCCCTGCACGCGCACCGGGTAGATCTGCAGATGCATCGACTCGAAGCGGCGGCCCATCACGTTGAGCACATCGCGGATGGCCGCGCCGGTGGGCGAGGTCACGATCGCGATGCGCTGCGGCAGCATTGGAATCGGCTTCTTCCGCGCGGCGTCGAATAGGCCTTCCGCCGCGAGCTGCTTTTTCAACTGCTCGAATGCGAGCTGCAGCGCACCGAGGCCGGCCGGCTCCGCCGCCGTCGCATTGAGCTGGAACTCGCCCTTCTGCTCATAGATCGTGAGCCGCCCTCTAACAATCAGTTGCAGCCCGTTCTCGATCCGGAATTTCAGGAAGCGGGCATTGGTCGCGAAGAGAACGACGCGAATCGATGCCTTGGCGTCCTTGATCGAGAAGTAGCAGTGACCCGCGCTGGAGCGCGTGAAGTTCGAGACCTCGCCTTCGACGGAGATGTCGTTGTATTTGAAGAGGTCGAGGTTGATCTGGCGGATCAGATCGCTGACGGTGAAGGTGCGCACCGGGGAAGTCTATCGTGCGGCAACCCCTCACCCCTGACCCCTCTCCCCGCTTTGCGGGGCGAGGGGGACGTTTATTCGCGGAGGCGCTTGCGGCGGTCGACCGTCTCGATCTCCGTCAGCGGGCCTTCCGCGCGTCCTTCGATGAACTGCTGCACGATCTCGTTCGAGGACTGCTGGAAAACCTCCGGCGTTCCCTGCTCGATGATCTGGCCCTGAAACAACATCGCCACGCGATCGGCGATCTTGAACGCGACTTTCATGTCGTGCGTGATCGTCACCGTCGTCGTGTTCAGCGTCCGGTCCATCTCGCAGATCAGCTCTGCGACGACGTCGCTGATCACCGGGTCGAGGCCCGTGGTCGGTTCGTCGAACAGCAGAATCTCCGGCTTGAGCGAGATCGCGCGCGCGAATCCGACACGGCGCCGCATGCCGCCCGACAGTTCAGACGGCCTCTTGTCCCCCGCGGAAAGCTCGAGATGCACCTGCGCCAGACACTCCTCCACTCGCGCACGGATCTGCTCCTCCGTCATCTTCGTGTGGCGGCGCAGTGGAAAGGCGATGTTCTCGAAGACCGACATCGAATCGAACAGCGCACCTTCCTGAAACGCCATTCCGAAGCGGCGCCGAAACGCATTCAGCTCGACGGGATTCAGCGTGCAGATGTCGGTCCCGTCGATGATGACCTTCCCCTTGTCGGGCCGCAGCAGGCCGATGATGTGCTTCAGCGTGACGCTCTTGCCGGTGCCCGAGCCGCCGACGATGACGACGGACTCGCCGCGCTCGACGTCGAGCGACATGTCGTTCAGGACCTGCTTCGGTCCGAACGCTTTATACAAGTGCTGGAGAGAGATCATGGTTGCGCGGTCTCGCGGGCGCTCCCCCGCACCCCTAAAACAACAGCTTCGTCAAAAAGAAATCGGTAAAGAGGATGATCAGCGACGCGCTGACCACCGCATTCGTCGTGGCGCGGCCCACACCTTCGGCACCTCCGCGCGTGTAGTAGCCGCGGACGCAGCCGGTGAGCGTCAGGATCAATCCGAACACCGCGGCCTTGATCAAGCCACTCCAGATGTCATTCAGCTCCAGGAACTGATACGTGTTCTGTTCGTAGAGCACAGAATTCGCGTTCATCAGTTTCACGGCGACGAGATAGCCGCCGCCGATTCCGAGCGCGTCGCCGAGGACGACGAGGAACGGGAGCATGACGATGCCGGCGATCACGCGCGGCACGAAGAGATACTGCACGGGATCCGTCGCGAGCGCCTTCAGCGCGTCGATCTGTTCCGTCACGCGCATCGTGCCGATCTCCGCCGCCATCGACGAGCCGACGCGGCCCGTCACCATCAGGCCGACGAGCACCGGCGAGAGCTCGCGCAACATCGCCAGCGCGACGACGCTGCCGACGAAGTTCTCCGCATGCACGCGCTGGAATCCGTTGAACGTCTGCAGCGCGAGCACCATGCCGGTGAACATCGAGGTGAGGAAGACGACGGGGATCGAGTCCCAGCCGAGCCGCACCATCTGCCGGAGCCACTCGCGCGGCTCGAACGGGCGGCGGAACGTCCAGCGAATCGTCCGCCAGAGCATGCGGAACCAGAGCCCCGTCTGCTCGAAGACGTTCAGGAAGTAGTAGCCGAGAAGCTCGAGTACGGCAGTCATGTCTCGTGATACCGCCGCGGCACGCGCGCGCTCACACCACAGAAGATCTCGTACGAGATTGTATTGGCTTTCGCCGCCAGCTCGTCCGCGCTGATCGATTCTCCGAGGAGCACGACTTCATCGCCATACCGCGCGTCGATGTCGGTCACGTCGATCGTCACCAGATCCATCGACACGCGCCCCACCACCGGCGCCCTCTTCCCGCGCACGAGCACTTCGGCATTGTTCGAGAACGCGCGCCGGTATCCGTCTGCGTAGCCGACGGGCAGAGTCGCGATCCGGCTCTCGCGCTGCGTGTGGAACGTCGTGCCGTAGCCGATCGCGGCGCCGCGCGGCAACGTCTTCACGCGCACGATCTGCGTCCGCCAGCACATCACCGGCGAGAGCGTGTAGAGCGCGATGCCGGCGCGCGCGAAGTCGCCAGGCTTCACCAATCCGCGCAGCGCCGCAGCGCTGTTCGCGACGTGATGCAGCGGCGCATCGATCCCGGCCTCGCGCAGCGCCTGCAGCATCCGCTCGTAATTCGCGAGCTGCATCGCGCTGTACGAATCGCCCGGCTCGTCCGCGTTGGCGAGATGCGTGTAGATCCCATCGATGTGCAGCCGCGGCGCGTTGCGGATCATTTCGATCACGCGCGGCAGCTCACTCTCGACGACACCCATGCGGCCCATGCCGCTGTCGAGCTTCAGGTGAATCCCGACGTCGCGATGCAGCGCGGCTTCGCAAACACCGGCGAGCTCTTCCGGCCCGGTGACGCCGAGCGTGATGGCGTGATCGAGCGCGACATCGATGTGGCTCGCCGGACCGAGCACGAGGATCGGCAGCTCGATGCCGGCGCGCCGCAGCTCGATCGCTTCTTCGACGAGCGCGACGGCGATCATCGCAACGCGCTCGCGATCGCATTTCCGCGCGAGCTCGATCGCGCCATGCCCGTACCCGTTCGCCTTCAGCACCGCGATCAGACGCGAGCCCTGCGGCAGCCGGCGCACGATCGCATCGATGTTGCGCGAGAAGGCGCCGAGGTCGATCTCGGCCCACGTGGGACGCTCAAACGGACCAGACATTCAGATTCTGTCCATTCATCGGCCGCGATGTTTCTCCTGCGAGGAACGCAATCGCTTCGGCGATCTCGCGCGGCGTCATCGCTGCCGGAGCTCCGCCGCTCACATCCGCCCACATCTTCGTGTCGACTGAGCCGGGGCTGACGCAGTTCACGCGAATGCCATGTTCCTTCACTTCCACCGCCAGCGATTCGGTCAGCGAAATCAGTGCCGCCTTGCTCGCACAGTAGGCGGTGAAGCCGGGAAACTTCCCGGGACCGATCACTCCGGAAATCGAGGCGACGTTGATGATGGTCCCCTTCCGGCGGGCGATCATCGCCGGAAGCGCGCGGCGGCAGGTGAGGAATGCGCCGCGCACGTTCACCGCGAAGGTCCGTTCCCAGGCATCGATGCTCATCTCGTGCAGCAGCGCCGGCTCGATCGCGCCGGCGTTGTTGATCAGCAGATCGCACGGCCCGAGGAGCGCTTCGGTGTCGGCGAAGAGGCGCTCGACGTCGGACTCGTTCGTAATGTCGCCGGAGCGGACGAGACGTCGGCTCTCCACTTTGTCTTCGAGCTGGCGCGAAAAGAGAGCGACCTTCGCACCCCGTTCGCACAGCAGCTCGGCGGTCGCCCGGCCGATGCCGGCCGAGGCGCCGGTGACAATCGCTACTTGTCCTTCGAATTCACCCGTCATCGATCCCTCATATAATCGCCGAGGCTATCCGACAACCCGAACTGACATCAAAGTTTCTTGAGGAGAGGCTATGCCGAGTGTTGTGAATACGTTTCTGCAGCTCTTCTTCCGATGGGCGCACGTCGTTGCAGGCATTACCTGGATCGGCCATCTCTATTTCTTCAACTGGGTCAACGGCCCATTTCAGGGAAAGATCGATGGACCGACGAAAAAGGCAGTCAACCCCGAGCTCATGCCGCGCGCTCTCTTCTGGTTCCGCTGGGGCGCAGCGTGGACCTGGATCACCGGCGTTCTGCTGGTCGGTCTCATCTACTACCAGACGCGCGGCGTGCTGTTCGAGCAGGATAAGGAAGGCAATCCCTGGCTGTGGCTCTTCGTGGTGCTCGTGATCTGGGGCGTCGGCTTCGTCGTCTACAACGCGATCATGAAAGCGCTCGCGAACAAGGATGTCGCCGCTGCGATCTGCCTCGTGCTGCTGGCCGGCGCCTATCTGCTGCTCGAGCATGTCGGCCACTTCGGCGGCCGTTCGCTGTACATCCATCTCGGCGGCACGTTCGGCACGATGATGGCGATGAACGTCTGGATGGTGATCTGGCCGAATCAGAAGAAGATCATCACAGCACTGAAGGAAGGCAACCCGCTGGCGGCCGACTCGCCGGAAGTGAAGATCGCCGGTCTTCGCTCGCGGCACAACACGTACATGTCGGTGCCGCTCGTCTTCTTCATGATCAGCAATCACTATCCGACGATGTACTCGAATCCGATGCGCGACGTTTGCGCGCTCGGCGTCGTGATCGCCGGCTTCGTCGCCACGCGACTGCTGTACGGAAAATCGACGAAGGTCCAGGGCTTCTAGCCTGGTTACGCCGGTGCGAGGGGCCGCGGCCGCGCGGTCCCTCCACCTTTTCGTGGTGTCGTGATGCGCATTTATCAGGTCGATGCTTTCACTTCCGAGCCGTTCCGCGGCAACCCCGCCGCCGTCTGCATCCTCGACAAGATTCGAACCGCGGAGTGGATGCAGAGCCTCGCGGCAGAGATGAATCTCTCGGAGACTGCGTTTCTGCTGAAGCGCGATGACGGCTACGCGCTGCGCTGGTTCACGCCGGCAGTGGAAGTCGATCTCTGCGGCCACGCGACGCTCGCCTCCGCGCATGCGCTCTGGCTGGAAGGCGAGCAGGATGAGCTGCTCTGGTTCCACACGAAGAGTGGACGGCTGACGGCGCGGCGGCAGGGCGAGGGTTGGATCGAGCTCGATTTTCCGTCGAAGCCGGAAGAGAAATCGGATGCTCCGCCCGAGCTGCTCGACGCGCTCGGGATCCGGTCGCCGCGATATGTCGGACGCAATGCGTTCGATTACATCATCGAGATCGATTCGGAGGAGCAGTTGCGCGCGCTCGCACCCGCGCACGCACGCTTCCGCTCGATTCCTGTGCGAGGAATCATCGTGACGAGCCGCTCGTCGAGCGATGCGTACGATTTCGTCTCGCGCTTCTTCGCACCGGGATCGGGCATCGACGAAGATCCGGTCACCGGCTCGGCGCACTGCTGTCTCGCACCCTACTGGGCGTCGCGCCTCGGCAAGAACGAGTTGACGGCGTTTCAGGCGTCGAAGCGCGGCGGCGTCGTGCGGGTCCGCGTCGAAGACGATCGCGTGAAGCTCGGCGGCCAGGCCGTCACGATCTTCCACGGCGAACTACTGCCGTGATCGCAGCGGCGGCCGAGCTCACTCCGGTCCGCGAACTGATCGCCGAGTACGCGCAAGGGCTCGGCGTCGACCTCTCCTTCCAGCATCTCGAAGAAGAGCTCGCATCGCTGGGGAGCTTTTACGAGCTCGTGCTCCTGGCGCGCGAACCGGATGGAATCGCTGGATGCGTCGCGCTGCGCCGCATCGATGACGATTGTTGCGAGATGAAGCGGCTCTACGTGCGGCCGGCGTTTCGCGGGCGCGGAATCGCCCACGAGCTCGTGCAAACGCTGATCGGCGAGGCGCGATCGCGCGGCTACAAACGCATGCGGCTCGACACCCTTCCGTCGATGCAGGCGGCGATGCGACTCTACGAGGAGCTCGGTTTTCGGGAGATCGAGGCTTACCGGTTCAATCCGATCGAGGGCTCGCGGTTCATGGAACTGCTGTTGTGATGGGACTTATGAGACGGATGGGACCGATGGGACGGATGGGACCGATGGGTAGGCGGGCGTAGGTCGCATCTACAATGCTGCTCCCATGACTACGATCCGCGAGATGCTCGAGAAGATCGAGTACGACACCCTCGTTCCCCGCGCGGCGAAATCTGCCGAGACGCGCGGGCGCGATCGCCGCGAGCCCGAGGACGATCTTCGCCCCTCCTATCAGCGCGACCGTGACCGCATCATTCATTGCAAGGCGTTCCGGCGTCTCAAGCACAAGACGCAGGTGTTTCTCGCTCCGGAAGGCGATCACTATCGGACGCGGCTCACACACGTGCTCGAGGTGACGCAGATCGGACGGACGATCGCGAAGTCTCTCCGCCTCAATGAAGTTCTCACCGAAGCGATCGGCCTCGGCCACGACCTCGGCCACTCCGCATTCGGACATGCAGGCGAGGCTGCGCTGTCGAAACTGGTGAAGGGCGGATTCGATCACTATCGCCAGTCTGTGCGCGTCGTCGAGTATCTCGAGAACGACGGGAAGGGGCTGAACCTCACGGTCGAAGTGCGCGACGGCATTCTCAAGCACTCCAAGGGTGAGAAGGGAGAGCTGCTGCGCAAGCGACCGAAGGCGCGCGCGCTCACACTCGAGGGCGACATCATCCGGATCTCGGACATCATCGCCTACGTCAATCACGACATCGACGACGGCATCCGCGCCGGGATCATCAGCGAGAACGACATCCCGAAGCCGATTCGCGACACGCTCGGCCGCAAGGCCTCACAGCGGATCGACCGGATGGTGCGCGACGTGATCGAGCAGACCCTGGCCTGCGACTACGAAGCGGTGATGATGTCGGCGGACGTGCTCGAAGCACTCGAAGAGCTGCGGCGCTACATGTTCGAGCACATGTACCTGATCCGCGAGATCCGCGGCGAGTTCGAAAAGGCGCAGCGGATTCTGACGTCGCTGTTCGAGTATGTGACGACGCACCCCGCGGAGTTCTTCAGCGAAAAGAGCGAGGAGCCGGTGGAACAACTCGCGATCGACTTCATCGCAGGAATGACGGATCGCTACGCGCTGAGCCTGTACGAGAAGCTGTTCATGCCGCGGCCGTGGGCGTGATGTGGGTGCTGGGGCGCTGGGGCGCTGGGGCGCTGGGGCGCTGGGGCGCTGGGGCGCTGGGGAAGACTATGTCATCGCTGTTTACATTCATCCTCGAGTTTCGCGGCGGCACCTACGTGTCTCAGTATCGCGGCCGGTCTCCGCGGCAAGCACTCCGCACGTGGGGGAAGCAAGAGCACGAGAGATTGATTGGCCAGTGGCGTCCACAAGTGACGGACGCTCTGTTCGCAGGAATGGCAAGCGAGACTTTGGTGGCAATGGACGGAGCCATTGAAACGTATGTTACGTCGACGCCGGTGATCGACGATCTCGCGTGGCTCTATGTAATCCGAACGCAGGAGATATGACCTCGGCCTCTCGCTCGTCTAACGATTCGCTGCACCATTACCGCGAGCCCGCGAGCCCGCGAGCCCGCGCAACCGCGTACCCAAAACCCAGCGCCCCCAAAAAACTACTTCTTCTTCCCACCCTTCCGGGTATTCACGAGATCGCGCAGATCCTTTCCTGCTTTGAACCGCACGTTCTTCGAGGCGGGGATCATGATCTTCTCGCGCGTCTGCGGGTTGCGGCCTTCGCGCGCTTCACGATGGGAGACGGAGAAGCTGCCGAGGCCGGGAATCGAGCAACGCTCTTCACGCTGGCAGGAGTCGGAGATGTAGCCGACGAATGCATCAAATGCGGCAGCAGCCTCCTTCTTCGAGATACCGGCCTGCTCGGCGATTGCGGTGATCACGTCACTCTTTCCAGCCATTGAAGTGTCCTCCTGCTCGATTGTCGCGATGGATCGACAATCTAGGTAACTGCAATTCGATTGTCAACGGAGTCCGCCGTGCGCAACTGGCGCAGCGCGTCGAGATATCCGCGCACGACCGAGACGAGTTGCGCATGGCTCCACGTCAGCGGTGCAACGGAAAGCGGCGTGCCGTCGTAGGGGTTGATCTGCTCCGGCAGAACGAGCGACGCCGGCGCCTTCGCACGCGCCCAGCGGACGATGTCCAGCGCCGACTGCAGATCGGCCACACTGCGCGCGCGCGCAATCACATGCTCGGCGAGCCACAGCGTGCAGATCACCCACGGATTTCCCGGAACGCGCTCGGTGTCATCCGAGATCTTGTGGTAGCGATCCGATTCGTATCGCGCCACTCCGCCGATCTCCGTCTGCACCCAGAGCCGCGCGCGGATCGCGGCGAGCGTCCCTTCCACCCAGGCGCTCTCCGGCGGAAAGACATCGAAGTAGAAGACTGCGAAACACGATGCGTCGATCGTGCGATCGAGCTGCAGCGCATCGCCCTCGAGCACGAGCCCGCGCGCGAAGCGATTCTCGTCGTCGACCCAGAGATGCTTTTTCATCGCCTCGCGGATCTCGCCCGCGGCGCGCTGATATTTCTCGCGGCGCTCGAAATCATTGAAGAGGTTCGCCAGTTCCGCTGCCGCCTGCAGCGCCGCGACGATCGTCGCGCAGGTGAAGGTGAACACTCCCTGCCGCTCTTCCCAGATGTCGAAGCTGGGAAGCGGCAATCCCGTCTCCTCATCGCGATAGGAGACGAGAAAGTCCGCCGGCGTCCGGACGAGCCGCTGATAGTGCGTCCGTACGAGCTCGAGATCGCGCGTTCGATCGTAATAGCGCGCCAGCAGCCAGATGACGAGCGCCGTCTCGTCCTCCTGAATCGGAAGCTGCGGTTTTCCGCCGCGGACCCATGGATGCCACAGCGATGCGAGCGAGCCATCCGGGTTGTACTTGTGCAGGAAATAGCCCTCGTCCTTGATGACGCGCGCCGCGAAATCGAGGAATTTCCGCGTGATCTCCGTGAAGCCGGCGCGATCGAGCGCGTCGCATACGAACGCGCAGTCGCGCGTCCACATGTACGAATAGTTGTCGTTGTGGCCCCACTGAATGTCCGAGTCGTTCGCGGCGATGATTGCGCCGTCGTTGTCGCACTGCGTGCGGATGATGAGCAGCGACCGCCGATAGAGCTCGACGATCTCCTCCGGCAGATCGCGCAGATCATCGGCCGGCTTGTTCACCCAGGTGTACCAGTACGACGCGGTGCGCGCCAGAACCTTTACCGCGGTCTCGTTCTCCACGCGCAGGTCGAGATCGCGCACCTCGCCGTACTTGCGGCCGGCGCAGACCCAGTACGTCACGGTGTGGCTGGCGGACGGCTCGAGCGTGATCGGAATCGCGAACGTCGAGTCGACCGCTCCCTGCGCGATCGGCGTCATCGACAAGGTGCCGTCCTCCGCATCGCGCCACGTGCCTTCGGATCCCGCAAGCCCGCTGCGCCCGCAGGCGTACTCGGCAATTCCACCATCCGTGTTGATCAGGAAGTAGCGGTTGGCCTTGTAGTGAATGAGGCTGCGCGTCGCCGGGTCATACATCGCGGTATCGCCGACGGCGTGGCCATAAATGCCGAAGTCGTGGTGCAGGAAGAGCTTGATCTCCCGCTTCGCATCGCCGAGGTTGTGCACGACGATCTTGCGGACATAGACGTTCGCGTCGGAGTCGACCGTGTCGTAACAGCGCAGACGAATCCCCAGCTCTTCGTTCTGACACGTCACATCGGTGACGAGCGTCTCGCGGAGATAGGCGAGCGTCTTTTTCCAGGCGGTGTCTTCGATCCAGGAGTGAACACCGTCGACGCGAACTCCGAAACGAAAGCGCGCGGCGGCGTGATTCTCCATGCCGACGTGAGGGAAGTAGAAGTCGGCCAGACGGTAGTGGGCATCGAACGCGATGAGGAGCGAGCCGTTGCCGATAACAAGGTCGCGCGGCATGACGCGTAGTGTAGGACAAGCTCTCAGCTTGTCCGCCGACAAACCGGCACTACACCTTCAGCACGAACGCGGTGAACCCATCCGCGCCCGACTCGGGCGTCAACCGCAGCACGTCTCCCTCGATCCACGGCTGTGCGCCCTCGGGCGCGAATCGCGCGATGTCGCATCGCTCGATGCCATGAACGACGTCGTCGTTCTCTTCCGGTTCGAGCGAGCATGTCGAGTAAACGACGAGCTCTGCCGCGAGCTGCATGGCCGACTGAAGAAGCTCGCGCTGGAGCCGTGCAAACGCGGGCAGATCTTCTTCGCGAAGCCGCCACTTCAGTTCGGGATTCTTGCGGATGGTTCCTGTGGCGCTGCAGGGCGCATCGAGAAGAACCGTGCGGAAGCGCCGGCGGAACGGCGGCTTGCGGCCATCACTCACGACCACGTTTCCGCGCAGCATGCGGAGCCGCGTGAACGAGAGGTCGTTGCTGACCACGCGCGCGCCGCGCGCCCGCATCACGAGCGTCTTGCCGCCCGGCGCCGCTGCGAGATCGAGCACGTCATCGCTCGTCGCTGCGGCGATCGACGCAATGAGCGCGCTCCCCTCATCGAGCACATGGCCGGCGACCTGCGCGCTCGAGCCGCGCAGTCTCCACATGTTCGGAACGAGCGGCGACGGCTCGCTGTCCGGCGGCGCCACTTCGCTGAACACGTCCGGATACGAAAGCTGCTGATTCGCCTCGGCGATGCGCGCCGTCCGCTCGGCTCCGTACATTCGCGTCCAGCGATCGATCAGCCATTGCGGATGTGCCGTTCGCGTCGCGAGATCCTTCGGCTGCGGCGCCTTTCCATCGGCGATGCGGCGCAGAATCGCATTCACGAATCCGCGGGCACGCTTCGGCGCGAGATCGACGGACTCCGCCACCGCGGCGTACTTCGCAACATCCATGTAGCCGAGCTGGTAGGCGCCGGTGCGAAGGACATCGCGGATCTCCGGCTCGATCTCGCGCTTGGCCAGCGAGTCGATCGAAAAGTCGAGGCGCGAGCGCCAGCGAAGGACGCCGAGGACGAGCGTGCGGATGAATCCGGTCTCGCCGGCGAGAAGCGGCGCAGCGAATGACGATTCGCGCTCGATCCTCCGGAGAATCGCAAGAGCTCGCTGACGCTCGCTCACAACGTGCCGCCGCCGCGGATGTAATCGGCCGCGCGTACCGGCGCTTTTCCTGGCCGCTGCACGGAGATCACGCGCAATGCGCCTTCGCCACACTCCACGAGGACGCCTTCCTCCGTGCTCTCCGCGCGCGCGAGCTCGATCAGCTTCAGCTCGCCGGCGTTCACACCCGGCCAGGGATAGAACGCGCGGAACTTGTCGTAGATCCGGCGAGCGGGCTCGCTCCACGAGATCTGCGACTCGCTCTTCTCGATCTTCGGCGCGAACGTCGCAGCCGCGTGGTCCTGTTCCGTCTCCGTCCATGAAGCGCGCAACGTTTTCAGCAGCGCCTCTGCGCCGATCACCGAGAGACGGTCGGCGAGCGACGGCGTTCGTTCATCGGGACCGATCGGCGTCTTCTCGATGGCGATGATCGCGCCATGATCGAGCTCTTCATCGACGCGCATGATCGTGACGCCGGTTTCGATCTCGCCATGTTCGATGGCACGCTGGATCGGCGCGGCGCCGCGGTACTTCGGCAGGATGGAGCCGTGGATGTTGAGGAAGCCCTGCCGCGGAATGTCGAGGAGTGCCTTCGGCAGAATTTTTCCGTAGGCGACGACGATCCCGATGTCCGGCTTCGCATCACGAATCGCGTCGAGTCCTTCGCGAATCTTCGGCGGCTGAATGAGCGTCAGGCCGAGCTCCTTCGCCTTTTGCGCGACGGCCGGCGCATGCATCTTCATCCCGCGGCCGGCAGGCTTGTCGGGCTGCGCGACAACCAGAGCGATCTCATGCTCGCGCGCGAGCGCCTCCAACGTGGGAACTGCAAAGCCGGGCGTGCCGAGAAAGACGATGCGCAAAGTGAGTGCATTGTATGTGGGGATTTGCGGTTGCAACCCCTCACGGCTTCTGCGCGAGAGCGGTCCCGGTCGATGCGGTCGCGGTCGTCTGCGTTGCGTGCTGCGGATCGTCGATCGGCGCCTGATCCTTCATCGTCGTCGTCGGCGACGTCGCACTCTTCGGCTGGTAGGGCGCTGAGGTTCCTTCCGCGCCGCTGCTCGGTTCAGGCGAAGGACCGGGCATCCCGTTCTGCGACGGCGCATCCGATTTCTTCGTCACCGGATGCGTCATCGCAGGTGGGTTGTTCTGATAATCGCGCGGCGGCGCCTCGCCTCGACAGGAGAGCAACGAGAGCAAAGCAGCCGTCAGCGCGATCCTCTTCACGCCATTGCTGAGTTCAACCGACGTGCCAAGGGAACGATGAACGATGAACGATGTTGGAGAACGATGAACGATGAACGATGAACGATGAACGATGAACATGGGACGAGGGAGAAACATGGCCAGGGCCACGTTCCTTGTTCATCGTTCATCGTTCCCTGTTCATCGTTCATCGTTCCCTGTTCATCGTTCATCGTTCATCGTTCATCGTTCCGAAGTCACATCGCTCGACGTTCAGAACCTACTTGCCCAGTACCGCAGCCTTGAAGTCCTCTCCGGGGCCTGGCTTTGGTCCGATCCAGGTGGCGAGGATCGCGTCGGCGGTCGCTTTGCCCGGCAGAGTTCCCTTCATCTTGCCGTTCACTTCGACGGTCGTTCCGGTTCCCGGCACATAGGTCAGGATGAGGCGATTGCCTTTCGGGATTGCTTCCATCAGCGAGCAGAGCGTCTTGAACGAGCCCTTCACTTCGGCGGAGGCGTTCGGCGTGTTCGCCTCGAGACCTTCACTCCACGCCTCGCACATCTGATCCTTCGAGACGCTGTAGAGGAAGTGCATCACCTGGCGGCGCGGCGCGTCGGCGGCGATGATCGCCGCAGGGTTGTTGTTCTTCGCCGGCAGATAGAGCGCGCCTACGTAGACCTTGATGAAAAACTTCTTGCGGATTCCTCCGCCGTTGAAGACGAGATTCTGTCCGTTGACCGCAACGCTGTTGTCGAGATTTACGTCGGCAATCGTGGCGGCGATCAGCGGCAGTGCGAAAGCGAATGCGAGCAACGTCCGGGCTGTGCGATGCATGAGACCTCCTCTGATGTTCACAGTTTATCCCGAGCGCAGCGGGGATCAGCGCCGACACCGGATAAACTTCGACCATGAAACGAATTCTGGCCGCAACACTTCTGCTCGTCGCAACGCCTCTCTGCGCACAAATCGCGGAAGGGGATCAGCAGTGGTCGATTCGCGCGGAGGGCTCGAGCGCGGGCCACGCGAAGGCCGCGCACATCGACGCGGCGATCGCAGCGTACGAGAAGGCCGCCGCCGCGAATCCGAACGATCTCGAAGCGAGATGGAAACTGCTGCGCGCACTCCGCTTCAAAGGTGCCTACGCAGCTTCCTCCACGGCCGAGAAGCGCGATGTGTACGCGAAAGGGAAGCAGGCCGGCGATGCCGCGCTCGCGGTGCTCGACAAGGCGTTGCGCGCGAAAGGCATCACGTCCGTGAGCAAGGCGACGGAGAAACAGATCGCTGATTCAGCGCGCGCGATCCCGGGAGCCGGCGAGATCTTCTTCTGGGATTCCGTGAACTGGGGCGAGTGGGCACTCGCCTACGGCAAGATGGCGGCGGTGCGCGAAGGAGCTGCCGATCGCATCAAGCGCGAGTCGACGATCGCCATGCTGATCAATCCCGCTCTCGAAGGCGGCGGACCCGCTCGCGTCCTCGGCCGCCTCCACAATCAGACGCCGCACGTGCCGTTCGTCACCGGCTGGGCCTCGGACAAGGAGGCGGTGAAGTACCTCAACGAGTCGCTGAAGATCGACCCGAAGAACAAGATCACGATCGTTTTTCTCGCCGAGGCAATGGTCGACAACGACAGCGACACGAAGCCGCAGGCGACGCAGATGCTGAAGGCGGCGATCGCCGCGCCGAACGATCCGGCGTACGAAGTCGAGATGGCCGCGGCGACGGAGGATGCGAAGAGGCTGCTCAAGGAGTGGGGGAAGTAAGCGCGACGATGACGTCGCCGATCTGCACCGTCTCCGCGAGATCGAAGCGCAAGCCTCGCTCGTACTCGGCGAGCAGTTCGAGCGGCGTCATCTTCAGCGTGACCGTCGTTCCGCCGCGGCGCTTCCACTCCGCTTCCTTTGCACACCAGAAGTGCAGCAGCCGGTTAGAGATCGAGCAGCGCTGCATGGCCTCTTCTTCACGCTCGGTGAGGAAGAGATGCGCGGCCCGCTCGCTGACGGTCCGGATGACTTGGACGTCGATGCCGACCGGCACGGCGTCTCTGGCCGCCGCAGCGTAGGGAGCCGAGTGTGAGAACGAAACGAAGGGGAGATCGGGAAGGAGCGCCGCGGCGCCGCGGCTGAGCATCCACTCACGGCGGCGCTTCTCCAGCTTGAACGAGGCAGGCGTCTCGAACTCCGGCGGCTCGCCATCGACGAGAATCGCGCGCCCGCGCCACGACTCCGGCAACTCGATCACATTCATGGCTGCTGCGCCGGCACCGCGGCGATCGTCTGCGCGTCGCCGCTCGCATCGATCACCGATGCGAACGCAACGCCGCTGCCGGCGATCGGCCGGATGCGAATCGTCTCCCTTTCGTCGAGCGTCACGCCCAGCGCGTGCTCGATGTCGGAGACCATGAAGACCTCGGTCTCGGGCACGCCCGACTCCACCGATTTTCCGCGCACGGTGATGCGAAAGGTCGCCGGGATGTTGCCGATGTTCACGACGCCGACATTCACGCGGCGCGGCGTCTTCGCTTCAGGCACGCCGACGATCGTCAGCTCCGCGACGTCGCTTCCTGCAGTCGCCGCGTCGGCCGTTCCGAGCGGGCGCTGGATCGACGTGTGTGCGTCGTGCGCCGCATCGAACGTTCTCACGGAGGCGACGGGCGCCCGGCCGACACGGTGATCGATCCAGAGCGAGCCGATCGAATCGCCGGGCACGGCGAACAACGTGTGCGCGAGATCCGGCCAGCGGATCGTCTGGCGCGGCGCCAGCGTCACGCGCCGGTCGTAGGCCTTCCCGCCGCCGGCGATGTAGCGCAGCGAAATCGAGATGCGCTCGCGAAAGGGATTGTGCAGCGTGAGGTCGGACACCCAGCGCGCGTCGCCGATCCCCGGACTCGTGCCGACGAACGGGAAGACGACTCTGCCTCGCGCCGTGTCCGCGATCTCCGACTCCGCGGGGAGGTGGATGCGCCGCAGATACTGCTGCAGGGGCCGCGGCTTCGCAACGGCGAGCCGCGTCCAGAGCTCGACTCCCCGCACCGACTTGTAGAAGCGATAGCAGTCGTCGATGTATGCGGAGACAGCCTGCGCGCGCAGATCGTTCGCGACGCCGTCGAATCGATCGAAGCCATCCGGCGCCGTGCGGATGATCACGCGCGGCTTCGTACGCTCCAGCACCGCGAGCGTCTCGGCCTGAAAGGCGCCCGGCGAGAGAATCGGCACCTGATAGAAACGCGTCGGATTCGGCCGATTTGCAAAAAAGTAGAACGCCGGCTGATTCGAAAAGTCGAAGATCGGATCGTTCGCGCGCGTGAGTGCGCGGATCTCCTGGCTCACCGCATCGATCCGGAACGCCGTCTCTTCGGCATGCCCGTCGCGGATCACATGCAGGACACGCCGCTGATAGTTCAGCAGGTCGTCGATCCGGGCGTTCACGAGATCGGGGATCCAGAAGAGAATCGCCGTGACCGGCACGAGAATCAGCACGACGGTGATGACGAAGATCGTGCCGCCGTCGCGCGCGGTATCGCGCAGCTTGCGCGCGAAGAGGATCGCCAGCATCACGATCATCGGCCCGACGAGAAATGCGGCGAAGTACTGATGCCGGAACTCCGCGCGGCCGAAGGCCGTGCGCTGCGTGACCGCGGCGAAGATCGTCAGCATCAGCAGCGCGGCGTCGAACCTGTCGATGCGGCGCTTCCGCCATCGATCGATCAGATACGCCGCCGCAATCCCGATCGTCAGCGGCGAGAGGATCAGATGAAATTTCTCGTACAGGACGAAGTCGGAGAGCGTGTGGAGATTGAGGTCGGTGCGGAACGTGGTGACGAGATCGGGAAAGGGAAGCGACCAGACCGCGTCGATGATGCGCGGAATCGTGAGGAAGCTCGTCTCGAAGAAGGCCTTCAGCGCTCCCTGCACGGTGAGGTAGATGAGAAACGGAGCCGCACCGGCGATCAGCCCTGCACCGAAGAAGGCTCCCTCGTCCGCTTTCGGCACACTTTCGCAGGAGCCGCGCGGGAGCAGGAATTTGAAGATCACGATCGTCGCGATTGCCGCCACGATCGTGTAGAGACCGATCTCGTAGCTGAAGAAGAGCGCGATGGCGGCGAAGACTCCGCTGAGGATCGCGCTCGCGCGGCTGCCGCGCTTCAAGGCATTCCACAGCAGCGCGGCAGCGACGACCTGGAAGAACGTCCGCGTATTCTCGACCGTCGTCCATGCACCCATCGCCACGCAAAGCATGGCGGGCGGAATCGATTCGAAGACGGCGAGGCCGAGGAACCAGAGCGAGACGGAGAGCAGCGAACCGATGATCACACTGCTGGTGACTGCGACCGCGAGCGAGCGTCCGAAGAGCTGCATCAGCCAGGCATCCAGCACGCCATCCTCGAGCATGCCGTGCAGCGGCAGGGTGTCGCGGAACGGCACCTTGCCGCGGAGATAATCCGATGCCGGCCCGATCGACTCGCCGCGGTGAAAGAGGTCGACCCACTGCGAGAGCTGCGCGGTCGACGCGTAGCTCACGAGGTAGATGAGAGCAGGGAAGATCACGAATGCCGCAAGGCGCCACGCGGCTCGCGGCGTCAGCGACAATCGGAGGCTAACCACCAGCAGCATCATGCCGATGATGACGAGTTGCGGATGCGTGGTCGGAACCCAGGCGAGCGGAACGAACGGCAGAAGGGTCAACGGCAGCGCCGCCGTGACGACGCGCTCGAACGCGCGGATCCCGAACTGCAACTCGACGAGGCGCGTGATGAAGAGCGCCACGATCCAGAAGAGCGCCAGGAACGCCGCGACGAACACGACCTCCAGAAAGAGCGTAGGGATGTGCGCGATGCGCCTTCCCAGCACGAGGTAGCGAAAGAGAATCCACGAAAGCGCCTCGCAGAACAGCAGCGCGTGGTACGGGTAACGCTCGCGGCCGAAGAGCTCGCGCAACCAGAGGTGCGTCTGCCAGAACGCGAGCGCGCGCGGGGCGAGATACGACAGCGCAATCGGCAGCACGAGGATCCAGCCCGCTTTTCCCGTCGTGAGGTAGAAGAACGGAGCGAACAGATACGGCGTGAGAAACAGCGCGGCCGCAACCGGCCGGCGCGGCAGCACTCTCCGGCCGTACTGTTCGAAGATCACCGTCAGCGGCGGAACCGTGAGGAAGAAGAGCGCGATCGCGAGATAGTCCTTGATCTTCGCGTAGCGCAGGATCGTGATGAGTCCGATCGCGACCGGCTCGGTCGGAGGCAACGAAGGGAAGAAGAGCGTGAGCGAGAGAAACACGCCCGCCGCAAAACAGAACGCCGCCACCCACAGCAGCGCCGAAAGAATCCGCGAGGTCATACCGGCGCGGCAGTGTACGACAGGCGCCTCGCCTGTCGTGATCCGGGCCGCCACGCGGGACAGGCGGGGGCGCCTGTCCTACACTTTTACGGCTGTGAGCGCTTCGACGACGGCGTCGTGCAACGCGGCAATCGTCGCGTTCTTCGATTCGACCTCGGGGGCGAAGCCGAACTTGCGGATCGCTTCCGTCGTCGTCGGCCCGATCGAGAAGAATTTCGCACTCTCATTCAGCTTGCGGCGCTCGTCGGGAGTCAGCTTGCCGAAGAAATGCTCGACGGTCGACGCGCTGGTGAATGTCACCGCATCGATCGAGTCCAGCATCGCGCGCAGCTCGTCCAGGTCATAGTCCGCCGCGATCGTGCGGTAGGCAATGCCCAGATCGACATGGCCGCCGCGGCGCCGGAGCTCATCGATCAACTCATCGCGCCCTTCGGCCGCGCGGATCACCGCGGTCTTCTTCCCGCTCTGATCCTGCTCCAGGAGCGGAAGGAGTGAGATCGACTGGAACTTCTCGGGAATGATGTCGGGCGCGATGCCGCGTGCACGAAGCTCCGCGGCAGTCGTATCGCCGACGGCGGCGATCCTGGAACCGGCGAAGATGCGCGCATCTCTGCAGCGCTCCAGCATGCGATCGAAGAAGTTCTTCACGCCGTTCACCGAGGTGAAGACGTAGAGGTCGTAGCGGGAATCGATCACGTGATCGAGTGAGTCGAACGTCTCCGGCGGGGCGATCTCGATCGTCGGAAACTGGAGCACCTGCGCACCCGATTCGTCGAGCATCCGCTTGAGCTCTGACGCCTGTTCCCGCGCGCGCGTCACGACGACCTTGCGGGCGAAGAGCGGCTTCGTTTCGAACCAGTTGATGACATCGTGCATCTTCACGACTTCGCCGACGACGATCAGCGCCGGCGTCGGGATCTGCGCTTCCTGCACGATGCGCTCGATCGTCGCGAGAGTTCCGGTCACGCTGCGCTGCTCGCGCGTCGTCGCCTTCGACACGACGGCGACGGGCCGGTCGGAGGGCACGCCGTGCTTCGTCAAGTTGTTGACGATCGCGGAGAGGTTGCCGAGGCCCATCATGAAGACGATGGTGCCGTCGAGACCTGCAAGGGCATTCCACTTGATGCCCGTCGACTCGTCGGCCTCGTGGCCGGTGACGAGCGTGAGCGACGTTGCGTACGAGCGATGCGTCACAGGAATGCCTGCGTACGCCGGGCCCGCGATCGACGACGAGATGCCCGGCACGATCTCCACCGGCACTCCGGCTTCCACGAGCTCCTCGGCCTCTTCACCACCGCGGCCGAACACGAAGGGATCGCCGCCTTTCAACCGTACGACGCGCCGCCCCTTCTTCGCCTCGGCGACGAGCAGTTTGTTGATCTGGTCCTGCGGCAGCGCATGCGCGCTCGCACGCTTGCCGACGTAAATCACCTCGGTCGTCTTCGGAATCATCGCGCCGATCTCTTTCGAGACCAGCGCGTCGAGCGCGACGAGATCCGCAGTCGCGATGAGCTCCGCCGCCTTGCGCGTGAGAAGACCGGGATCGCCGGGACCGGCTCCCACCAGAAAGACTTTGCCCTGTTTTTCGTTCATGTCGCCGCCTTCAGCAATTCCGCCGCACCTTCTTTGATCAGCCGGTCATAGACGTCCTCGACGCTCGTGCCGCTGACGCGAATCGCGCGCGTTCCTTCGTAGTCGGAGAAAAAGGCGCGGACCGTGCCGTTCGCGGCGTGCACCGCGACGCAGGAGTAGCAGTCGAGTTGTTCGCCGAACTTCTGCAGCACACCGCGCTCCGTGACGGCCGCGTACGCGCTCGGCTCGTGCGTGATGGAACGCGCGATCCCGATCGCCATCGCGTTCGACGCGAGCGTCTCGATGGCGACGATGCCCTGTCCCGCTGCGGGAAGCAATTCGTCGGTCGAGAAGTAGCTGGTGATCTCACCCGCACGGCCGAGACGTGTCAGCCCGGCGCTGGCGAGGATGATGCCGCTGTACTTCCCCTCGCGCGCCTTGTTGATGCGCGTGTCGACGTTGCCGCGAATGTCCTCGATCTTCAGTTGCGGAAAGAGCGAGCGGAGCTGCGCGCGGCGGCGCGGTGCGCTCGTGCCGATGATCGAGCCGGCCGGCATTTCCGCGAGCGGAGCATTCGAAGGATGCACCCACGCGTCGCGCGGATCCGCGCGCTCGAGAAATCCTGCGAGCGTGAACTGCGGAGGAATGATCGACGGCACATCCTTCAGACTGTGCACCGCGATGTCGATGGCGCCGCGCTCCAGCGCTTCTTCCAGCTCCTTGATGAAGAGCCCCTTGCCGCCGATCGTGGCCAGCGATACGTCGTGCCGCTTGTCGCCGGTCGTCTTCATGATCACGAGCTCAGGCTCGTGACCCTTCTCGCGCAGGAGCTCCGCAACGCGATTCGCCTGCCAGAGCGCGAGCTGGCTGCCGCGCGTACCGATTCTTACTGTCGTCATGAGCTCAGTCCGAAAATCTTCCGGATCGTGTTCCGGAGCGACTCTCTCTCCTGCGGCTCCTCGGCTGCGTCTTTGAGCTGCAGGATCGGGTAGTGAAGGATCTTGTTGATCATCTGCGACGAGAACTGCTCGACCGCCGCGCGCTGGTCGGCGGTGATCGGTCCCATCCGGCGCAGGCACTTCTCGAGCTCCGCCGTGCGGATCGTCTCCAGCCGGCCCTGCAGCTCGAGAATCGTCGGCACTGCGTCCTGCGCGACGAGCCGCTTGCGGAACGACTCGACTTCGCGCTCGATGATCTCTTCCGCCTGTTGTGCCTTCTTCTGCCGCAGCTCGCGGTTCGCATCGGCGACCTGCTGCAGATCGTCGACGTTGTAGAGATAGGCACCGTCGATCGATGAGATCTCCGGATTGATGTTGCGCGGCACCGAGAGGTCGATCAGGAAGAGGTTGCGGTTCTTGCGCGATGCAAGCGCGCGCTCGACCTGCTCGGTCTCGATCACGAAGTGCGGCGCGGAAGTCGATGCGATGACGATGTCGCACGACGCGAGATGTTCGTCGATCGAATTGAACTGCACGGCGAGCCCCTCGAACCGCGCCGCCAGCTCCACCGCCCGCTCGTACGAGCGATTCGCGACGAAGACCTGCTTTACATGCTGCCCGTGCAGATGCTCGGCCGTGAGCTCGCCCATGTCGCCGGCGCCGAGGAGAAGAACGCGCAGCCCTTCGAGCTGGCCGAAGATCTTCTTCGCGAGCTCGACGGACGCGTACGGAACCGAGACGGCATGCTCGCCGATCCCTGTATCGGTCCGCACTTTCTTCGCCACGCGCATCGTCTGCTCGAAGAGTTGGGTCAGCAGCGCGTCGAGCGTGTTGCCGTCGTGCGCGAGCTGAAACGCCTTCCGCACCTGGCCGCCGATCTGCGGCTCGCCGAGGATCATGGAGTCGAGGCCGGAACAGACGCGGAAGAGATGCTTCACGACATCGCCGTAGCGAAGGATGTAGAGGTGCTTCTCGAGCTCCGTGCGCGCCGCGTCCGCGCGCGCCGACATCCAGTCGACGATGCGCTCGATGACGTCTTCGCTCGGCGCGGAGATCACGACTTCGACGCGGTTGCACGTCGAGACGATCGCCGCGCCGTACAGCGCGCCATGCTCGACCAGCGACTGCAGAATCTCCGGCATCTTCCGCTCGTCGATGGAGAGCCGCTCGCGCACGTCCACCGGCGCGGTGCGATGGTTGAGACCAACGAGCATCAGAGGCATACGGCCTCCAGAGGCAACAGACAGGAGCCTGTTGTCCTAACCATGGTGAATCCCCAGCATCGCCACGACGATCGCCACCAGCGCCGCAGCGCCGGTGAGCATCGTGCGGCGGGTTCGGTACGTGCCGCTGATGTACGACTGCAGGACGATCGCGAAGAGAACCCAGGCGACGATCGCGCCGATCTCCTTCGTCCGCATCGCCACGATTCCGGCCGTCGTCTTGTACGACCAGAGCACGCCGGTGAGCAGGCCGAGCGTGTAGACGCTGAACCCGATCGACAGCGCGCGATAGCTGACGTCCTTGCAGACGTTGAGACTCGGGATCCACTCCCAGAGCCGGCCGCGCGTCTTCGATTTCAGCGCGCGATCCTGCAGATGCGCCAGCAGTCCGAACGCGAGGCCGATGAGGAGGGCAGCGACGCCTGTTGTCGTCAGCAGCAGATGCGCCGTGAAGAGTCGCGACAACACCGTCTGCGAATGCGTGAACGGTTCGCGCACGACTGCCGAAATCGTGAGCAGGATCAGCACGAGCGGGTAGACGAAGAACGATGCCGCATGAACGCGATAGATCACGAAGAGCACGAGCTCGACGACGAACACGAGCCACGCGATGAACGACACCGTCTCGGGAAGATTCGTCAGCGGCGGATGTCCGGTCAGCGTGCAGATCGTGCCGATCCAGACGGTGTGGCTGAGAAAGCCGATCACCATCAGACCGAGGCCGGCGTGCTGCAGCCGGCGCTCACGCGCGAAGAGCGACGCGAGTGCCACCAGCGTTCCGAGACCGTAGAAAACGAGGGCGACGTAGAGGGAAGTGTTCGGACTCATGGCGTAAGCTTCTTGCAGAATACGAGCTTATCGTCTTCGATTCTGTAGAAGTCCTTGATGCGCGAGATCTCTTCGTAGCCGCTCCGCTGGTAAAAGCGAAGCGTCGCGCCGTACGTCTCCTTCGACGACGTCTCGATGAGCAGCATGCGTCCGCGCTGCCGGCGCACTTCATTCTCCACAAAGCGCAGCAGCAGTTGGCCGATTCCCTCTCCCTGTCTCGCCGGATCGACCGCAATCCAATAGAGGTCGAATACGCCGTCCGTCAGAGGAGTCGGGCCGTAGCAGACGTATCCCTGCACCATCCGGCTGGGGCCGCTGTCGGGCGATTCGAGAACAGCCAGGAGGTACTCGCCCCGCTCGGGATGCTCGAGGCCGAGATCGACGAGCTCCATCGCGCTCTTCACTTCCTCTTCGGTGAAAATGCCGACGGCCCTCAGAATCTCGTGAATCCGATTGCGATCCCGCGAATGGATGGGGCGGATTTTCATGGGGTCCGCCGCATCATAAGCTTCCTCTGGTGGAACGAGTTGCCGGCGAGTCACGCAGGGAGATTAGCGTCGGGGATGCAACGGGATAAGTCGGCGGAATCACGCCGTCATGTGTCGGGCGTCACATGGCGCGCCGCACGCGCTCGGCAGCCACGGAGAAACCTTCGAACAGATGCACGAACTCGTTCGGCACCCATGCGGAGAAGATCGTCCCTTCATCCGTCTGCGTCTGCTCGAAGATCTCCGCGACTTCGTGCAGTCGTGCGGCGAGCCGCGCCTGATCGTGCGGGATCTCGAGCTGCATGACGGCGCCGCCCTTCAGCTCGCGGTCGCGGATCATTTCGAGCAGCCGGTCGATGCCGCGGCCGGTGAGCGCCGAGGCTGCGACGGCGTTACTGCGCCGCGGGTCGGGAAACCAGTGATGCTCAGACCCGGCGAGATCGAACTTGTTGTAGACCTCGATGATCCGCGCCGGATCGACACCGAGCTCGGCGAGAACCTCTTCGCCGATCGCCTGCTGCTCCTCGAATTGAGGATGCGAGCCATCGATCACATGCAGCACGAGATCTGCGGCCACGGCTTCTTCCATCGTGGAGCGGAACGAGGCGACGAGATGGTGCGGGAGTTTGCGGATGAAGCCGACGGTGTCGACGATCACCGTTTCGCGCGGCATCTCGGATGCAATGCGCTGCGACTTCGAATCGAGCGTCGCAAAGAGCTTGTCGATCGCTTCCGCGCTTCCGCTGGTGAGGCGGTTGAAGAGCGTCGACTTGCCGGCATTCGTATAGCCGACGAGCGCAACCGTGAACGCTGCGGAGCGCGCTTTGCGCTGTGTCACGCGGGTGCGCTCGATGTGCTCCAGCTCGTCTTTGAGGCGCGCGATGCGCGTGCGAATGATGCGGCGGTCGAGCTCGAGCTGTGTCTCACCGACGCCGCGCGTGCCGATCCCGCCCGCCTGGCGCTCGAGATGCGACCACTGCCGCGTCAGCCGCGGAAGCATGTACTCGAGCTGCGCCAGCTCGACCTGCGTGCGCGCCTCGCGGCTCCGCGCGCGGCCCGCGAAGATGTCGAGAATCAGCGCGCTGCGATCGATCACCTTCACGCCGGTGACTTTCTCGAGGTTGCGCACCTGCGCCGGCGAGAGGTCGTCGTCGAACACGATGAGGGTCGCGCGGTGCTGCTCGGCGAGGCTCTTCAGCTCCTCCGCCTTGCCGCTGCCGATGAAGGTGGCAGGATCGGGTGCGGGCCGTTTCGTCAGACTGCGCGCAACGACTTCGCCGCCGGCGGTCTCGATCAGTTTCGAGAGCTCTTCGAGATGTTCTTCAGCGACGCTTCGCGCCAGATCAGGAAGGACCAGTCCGGCTGCGATGACTTTTTCTGCCACGTGTGTCTGCCGTTCAACTATACAGATGTTATGCCCGAGTGCAAGGTCGGGCGGCGCGGCACCGCGAGCGCGCAAGCACGCGCGACCCGATATGATCCGCAACCATGTTCGTCGTCTACGAGGTCCTTCTGTACCTCGTGTTCCTCATCACCGCTCCATTTTTTCTTCTGCTCGGCTTCGTTCGCGGGAAGTATCTGTCGAACCTGCGGGAGCGGATGGGCTTCTATCGTTCGAAGCCGTCGGCGCACGACCTCTGGATTCATGCGGTGTCGGTCGGCGAGACGATCGCGGCGCGGCCCGTCGTCGTGGAGATTCTGAAACAGCGGCCGGCGACGACGATCGCGTTCACGACGACCACCATTACCGGCCAGGCACAGGCGAAGCGCCTCTATCCGCACGCGACGGTCACCTACTTTCCGTTCGATTTCAGCTTCGCCGTGCGGCGTTTTCTCGATCATCACCAGCCGCGCGCGTTCGCGACGATGGAGACGGAGATCTGGCCCAACGTCACACGCCTCGCCCGCCAGCGCGGCCTGCGCCTCGTGCTCGCGAACGGGAGAATCTCCGATCGCTCCTTCCCGCGCTACCGCCTGCTCCGTCCTCTGCTGTCACACATCCTCGGCCGCTATGACCGGGTGCTCGCGCGCGAGGAGACCGATCGCCAGCGATTCATCGCGATCGGCGCACCGGCAGCGATCGTCGAGACTTCGGGCAACGTGAAGTTCGACTATGAGCCTGACGTCGCGCCGCTGGAAGTCGCGGCGCAGCTCATGTCCCTCATCAAGGAACGCCTCGTCATCGTGCTCGGCTCGACGATCGAGGGCGAAGACGAGATGCTCGTTCCGGAGCTGGAGCGCTTCATCAAAGAGATGAACGGCTTCGCGGTCATCGCGCCGCGCAAACCGGAACGGTTCGAGGCGGTGGCGAGTCTTCTCGCGACGACGTCGCTGCGCCAGATCCGGCGCAGCGAGATCGACTCCGCCAGCGAGGCGGATGTGCTGCTCCTCGACTCGTTCGGCGAGCTGGCGAAGATCTATCGATTCGCCGCCGTCGCGTTCGTCGGCGGATCGCTCGTGCCGGTGGGCGGCCACAACCCGATCGAGCCCGCGGCAGCAGGCGTGCCTGTCTGCTTCGGCCCTTCGATGACGAACTTCCGCGAGATCGCGCAGGTCTTTCTCGATCATGGAGCCGCGAAGCAGGTGGAGTCGGCGGCGGACGTCTTCGCGTTTGCGCGGCAGATGTTCACCGAGGAGACGATGCGGGCGGAATGGGGTGAGCGCGCGCGGCTTGCGGTGATGCAGAACCGGGGAGCGTCGGAACGCACGGCGAGGCGGATCGTCGAGTTGCTCGCGTGAATCCTCTCTGGAACGCTGCGGAGCTGCTGTATCGCGGGATCAACCGCCTGCGGCGTGCGCTCTATCGGATCGGCGTGCTGAAGGCGAAACGGCTGCCGGTGCCGGTGGTCTCGATCGGCAACCGCGCGATCGGCGGCGCCGGCAAGACGCCTGCGACGATCGCCATCGCGCACGCGCTGCAGTCACACGGGCTGCGCGTCGCCGTGCTCACGCGGGGCTACGGCCGGAAGGGGCAGGAGAACGGTCCTGTCACCACGCTCGACTGCGAGCGCTTCGGCGACGAGCCGGTTTTAATCAAGTCGAAAAATATCGACGTTATTGTCGGATCGAATCGGTACGAAAATGGATTGCGGTATCAGGCCGATGTATTTTTGCTCGACGATGGCTTCCAGCATCTTCAGCTCCATCGCGACTGCAACATCGTCATCGAAGCGCCCGCCCGCTTCTACCGCGAGGGGAAGTCGTCGCTGAGCGATGCGGACATCGTGCTGGAGCGGAAGATCCGCGTCGTCAACGGCGCCCTCTTCTCCGGCAAGCGCGTCTACGCATTCGCCGCACTTGCCAACAATCAGCAGTTCTTCGAAACGCTGCGGAGCACGGGGGCGGAGATCGTGGGAACGGCCGGATTCCCGGATCACCATCTCTACACGCTCGCGGACCTGCGCACGATCCGCAACGCCGCACGCGGCGCGGACCTCATCGTCACGACGGAAAAAGACGCGGTGAAGATCGGTCCCGCCGATGACATCATGGCGCTGCAAATCGAGATGGAGATCGGCGAAGAAGTGATCGCGAAGATCCTGGAGATGCTCCCAGTCCGGCCGCGCTGAGAGCTTGTCGTACAGACGGAGCGCATGAGCAAGAAATCCCGACTGCAGACGCGGATCGAGTACCGCCTCTACCGCATTCTTCTCCGCGCGGTCGGTGCGATGCCGGATGAAGCCGTGTTGCGCTGGGGAACGCGGATCGGCGCACTCGCCTCCAGGGTCCTGCGCGGCCGTGACCGGCTGGGCATGCGCAACCTCCGCGCGGCCTTCCCCGAACGCCGCGAAGAGGAGCTGCGTCAAATCCTCGATCGCTGCTGGAGGCATTTCGGCCGCGAGGTTCTGCTCTATCTGAAAGTGCAATCGATGCCGCTCGAGGAGATCGCCGCCCGCTGCCCGTTCGTCAACGAGCAGCTCCTGCACGATGCGCGTGCGCATGGGAAGGGAACCCTTCTGATGAGCGGCCATTTCGGAGGATGGGAGATCGGCGGGCTCGCGCTGATGGCGCACGTCGACAACGTCCGCACCGTCGCGCGCCGTCTCGACAACAGCCTGCTCGAAGAAGATCTCGCGGCCTTTCGCGCGAAGACCGGCGCGCAGGTGGTCGACCGGCGCAAAGCAGCGCGGTTTCTCCTGAAAAGTCTCTCGGAGAATGCCGTCGTGGTGCTTCTCCCCGACCAGGCCGTTCTCCCTCGCGAAGGCATCAAAGTGCCCTTCCTCGGCCGTCCGGCATGGACGACGGACGCCCCGGCGAAGATGGCCGCGAAGCACGGCTCTACAATTGTGTTCGCTTTTTGCATTCCGGATGGTGCGAGACATCGTCTCGAGTTTGAAGAGCCGATTCGTGTCGACCAACTGAGTGAGGACGAGAGAGAGCCGGTGGCGCTGACAACACGCATCAACGACGTCATCTCTCGCCGCATCGCCGCCTGCCCGGAGCTTTGGTTGTGGATGCACGATCGCTGGAAAGGGACAGGCGAGGGGACGGCATGACCAGCACGGAAACGGTAGTCATCGGTCTCAATTGGGTCGGAGACAACATCCTGGCGCTGCCGACGTTTCGCGCGCTGCAGCATCGCTTTCGCGGCGAAGGCGGGATCGCAGTCGCAGCGCCGGAGAACGTGGCGCCGCTGCTGGCGTCCTCCGGAATCTTCCGCAAAGTGATTCCGTGGAACGGCTCGACGCGGTCACGCATCGAGTCGCTGCGGCGCGGAGGGAAGTTCCAGCGCGCGGTGATTCTCCCGAACTCGTTCCGCGCGGCGGTCGTCACGCTCGCCGCAGGAATCCGCGAGCGCTGGGGTTACTCGACCGACTGCCGCTCGCTGCTGCTCACGCATCGCGTCCCGCGCGGTACCCGCGGTCATCAGCTCGAGGACTATGCGGCGCTGCTCGCCGCACTGAATGCTCCGCGTGTCGTCGACGAGCTGCCCTCGATGACACTGCCCGCGGCAACGCGGGAGAAGGCACGCCGCCGCCTGCGCCAGCTCGGCGTCAAGCTCGATTGTCCTCTCTTCGGCATTCACGCCGGAGGACTGTATGGACGGGCGAAGCACTGGGGTGATGACCGTTTTTGTGAAGTCGCGGAACGTCTACGCAACGACGGATGCAATGTCGTGCTGCTGACCAGTCCCGGCGAGCGCGTGCAGGCGGAGACGATCTCCGCGTCATGCAGCCACATTCCGGTGATCGGCGGCGAAGGCGATGTGCTCGATCTGGCGGCGGCGATCGCGCACTGCTCGGTCGTCATCACGAACGATAGCGGCCCGCTGCATCTCGCGGCCGCACTCGCCGTGCCGTCCGTCTCGATCTTCGGCCCCACCGATCCAGGCCGCACCGTCATACCGGGCGCTACACGCGTGCTGCGCAAGCCGCTCGCCTGCGCACCCTGCTACGCACGCGAATGCCCTCTGGGACATCACCAGTGCATGCGCGACATCAGCGTAAACGAGGTGTACGACGCCGCCGTGGGCCTCTACGCCGAGGTAGAAGGCGCGCAGGAACTGGTCCGCATCAGAAAGCAGTAGGACCGTTTCCACCCATCGGTCCCATCGGTCCCATCCGTCCCATCCGTCCCATCAAACCAACAACTTCTCCAGCGCTGCCGCACGCGCCGCCTCGAGCCAGCGAAGAAACGCCTCGACACCGAGCCCCGTGCGGCACGACATCGAAATCACGCGCGGCGAAGGCATCGCCTGCGCCAGCGCATCCATGATCGCCTTCACGTTGATGAACGGAAGATGCGGCAGCAGATCCGCCTTGGTCAGCAGCACGAGATCGGCCTTCTCGAACATCTCCGGAAAATGCAGCGCTTTCTCCTCACCCTCGGTGATCGACAACGCGACGACGTTGAGCGATTGACCGAAGTCGCAGACGGGGCCGAGGAGATTGCCGCAGCTCTCGATGAAGAGATACTCGGCGTCGCCGGCGTCGAGATGATGCAGCGTGCGTTGCACGAGCTCGGCATCGAGAGGAGCCGCCCGCCGCATCTCGATCGCCTTCGATCGAATGCCCGCAGCCATCAACCGATTCGCATCGTTCTCCTTTGCGGGCTCCGCGGTCATCGCTACGATCCTGCGCGGATTTTTCGCCGCGCGCGCCACCGCCTCCAGAATCGACGTCTTGCCGGCGCAGGGTGATCCCATCAGATTGACGGCGAGCAGGCCGTCGTCGAGGAAGTGCTCGCGATTGTGCCCGGCGAGGCGAACGTTGATGGGGACGACTCCCGCATCCCATCCGCAATCGTAACGGCTCATGCATTCGCCTCGATTCGATATCCGGCGGCGATGTATTCGAGAACGCGGGCCGCGAGATCGCCCCAGCAGTCGTACACCATCCACTCACGATGTGCATACGCGTAGGCGCGGATGATGTTGCCCGCGCCCCAGCGGCAGGCATCTCCGGCGAGCTGCGACACCGGATAGGGATCGCTGAGGAACAACACCGGCCCGCAGGCGACGTCCGGCGTCACGACGTGGAGGCTGCTGCGCGTTTCCCGTTCGCCCTGGACAATCGCGTCGCGCGTGGCGTGTAAACCGACGTAACGGCGCTTTCCCTCGACATCGCGCAGCGTCAGATCGCTGTCGTGAATACCGAAAATGCGATCAGGAAATGCGGACAGCATCGAGCCGGTGAGAACGTAACCGTATCCGAGCAGGAGCACGACATCGACGTTGAGCGCCTTGAGCATCTCGGCGGTGATCGCGTCGTACTCCGCGCGCACATCCATCGACTTCCAGCTCTCGATCGGATGAAGCAGCACGGGAACACCGGCGAACTCGATGCGATCGTGATCGTCGAACCGCCGCTCGGTCGAGATCACACACGCGATCTCGAACAGCTTGTCCCGCTGCGGATGACGCAGGAGCTGGTCCAGACCGGGAGCACGTTTCGAGCAGAGGATGGCAACGCGCGTGGTGGAGAATTCGTTCAACATGTTCGCGGCAGGGGCTCGCCGTCAGGCCGAGCCGGGCCGTCTCCTTCCGAATCCGGTACGGGAATTCCTGTCGCCGGCTACCTTGCCTGGGACATCGAGACACATGAGAGCTCCTCCGTGGTCCGGGCAACTGCATTGGCAATCACAGCCTGGCCAAGAGCGATCCCACCGCCGCCGGGAGGCACATCGCGTCCCATGAACACGCGCTGCTGATCGCGGAGCGCGTGAATGATCGTCTCGCTGAGACGTGCGTTCTGGAAGCAGCCGCCGCTGAGCACGACGGGCATGTCGGCATCGGCCGCCTGAATCAACTCGATCGTGGTGGCGGCGATCGTGTTGTGGAAGCGCGCGGAGATCGTCGCTGCGCTGCGGCCGGCGATGAGATCTTCGACCGCAGCCTTCACCAACGGCCGCATGTCGATCTCCCACGGCTCGCGCCCTTCGCGAATCACCGCCGGATAGCAGCCATCTTCATTCGTATCGGCGGCGAGGCTCCATTTCATCGCCACCTCTCCTTCAAACCTAGCTTCGGGCGCGTCGAGCACGAGAGCACCGAGCCCGTCGAAGTAGCGTCCGACGCCGCGCGCCAGCGGCGCATTCACGCCATGCGCGATCATCCGGCGCACCGACTCGACGTGATGCGGAGTTCCATGAAACAGCGGGATGAGATCGAGCGGCGGCTCGCCGTCGAATGCGTCATCGAGCAGCGCCAGCGCGATTCGCCATACCTGCCGGATCGCCTGATCGCCGCCGGCGAGTGGAATCGGACGGAATGACGCGACGCGGCGGAATTTCGTGTAGCCGGCGACCATGATCTCGCCGCCCCACGACGTGCCATCCGGGCCGAAGCCGGTCCCATCGTACGCGACGCCGATCACAGGCGAGTCGAGCGAGTGCTCCGCCATCACCGCGGCGATGTGCGCGTGATGGTGCTGAACTCCGACCAGCGTGACATCGGGAATCGTCTGCGCGTAACGAGTCGAGAAGTAGTCCGGCTGGAGATCGTGCGCGACGATCCTCGGCTCGATGCCGGCGAAGCTCTTCAGCTTCTCGATCGATTGCTCGAATGCCTCCAGCGTCCCGACCGTTTCGAGATCGCCGATGTGATGTCCGAGAAACGCCGTGCGTCCCGCCGCGAGACAGATCGCGTTCTTGAGATGCGCACCGACGGCAAGCACCGGCTCGCTGACCGCATCCCGGAGATGAATGCCGCGCGGCACGTAGCCGCGTGCGCGGCGAAGGACGACGGGGCGATCGTCGATGACGCGCACGACGGAATCATCGACGCGGATCTCGATCTCGCGATCGTGCATCAGGAAGAGATCGGCGATCTCTCCCAGCGAGGCGAGCGCGCCGCTGTTCGTCGTCGCCATCGGCTCGTCGGCCAGGTTGCCTGACGTCATCACCAGCGGCTTGCCCGCTTCCGCGAGGAGCAGATGGTGCAGCGGTGTGTAAGGGAGAAAGATTCCGACGAGCGGATTCTCTTCCGCAACGGAATCAGCAAGCGGAGCACCGGCCCTTTTTTGAACGAGAACGATGGGGCGTTCAACGGAGGTAAGGAGCCGGCGCTCGCGCTCGCCGAGGAGGGAGAGCCGCTCGGCTTCGGCGATGTCTCGCACCATCACCGCGAGCGGTTTTGCCTCGCGGCGCTTGCGCTCTCGCAAACGCTGCACCGCGATTTCTGAAGTTGCATCACACGCGAGGTGGAATCCGCCGAGGCCCTTGACCGCGACGATGAACTGAGCGCGCAGCGTGCGCGCGGCGAATGCGACCGCATCACTCGTGTCGATGACACGTCCGCTTGGCGTTACCGCGGAGAGCTTCGGGCCGCAATTCGGACAGGCGTTCGGCTGTGCGTGGAATCTCCGGCTCGATGGATCCTCGTACTCCCGCCGGCATTCGGGGCACATCGCGAACTTCGCCATCGTCGTCTGCTGGCGGTCGTATGGAATGTCCTTCGCGATCGTGTAGCGCGGCCCGCAGTTCGTGCAGTTGGTGAATGCATAGCGATAACGCCGGTCGAGCGGATCGAAGATCTCGCGGAGACAGAGATCGCACGTCGCGAGGTCGGCCGGGATCGAAACGCTGCGAACCTCTGCCTCGCTGCTTTCCGCAATCGCGAATTCTTCAGCGCGCTCGTAGGGAATGTTCACCCATTCGATTTCGCGCAGGCGTGCAGCGGGCGGGGCATCGTGCTGGAGCTCATCGATGAATGAGGAGAGCGTGCCTGCTTCACCGAAGGCCTCGATGACGACACCCGTCGAATCGTTACGAACCCGGCCCGTGATGCCATCGAGACGGGCGCGCTGGTAGACGAACGGGCGAAACCCTACGCCCTGAACGACTCCTCGAACATGAATCCGACGCCCCTCGAGTGCCATCACATGACCTCGTGACGCAAAGGTAGGCGGTCGGGGGCTTAGGCGGGATGCCGGATGATACGCGTCGTTGTGATCGTGATCACTCGAAGGCTTCGCTACGGAGCCGATTGCCCCATCGGTGAGGCCACGAACGTTCCGTTGTGAAGAATGATGTCCTCGGTGCTCGATTTGTTCACGCGCTTCTGGTAGTCCGAGAGATGAGGCTTCTCCCACTCGCCGCCCGAAGCGCTGCTGCCGATGTAGTACTGCGATTGCTTGCCCGTTCCGATGACTTCATAACGGAGCGGGAAACGCCAGGCATCCTGGCGCGGCATCTGTTTCACGTACGTTGGCTCGAGCAGTTTCGCCAGCTCGTCGAGTGACTTCGCCTGCGGATAAGTGTTGTTGTCGGTCGCATACGCCTCCACCGCATTGCTCAGCGAGAGGATGTCGGCCATCGTTCGTCTTGCGCGGCTGCGCGACGTCACGGCGAACATGTTCGCAACGAAAACCCAGGACAGCGCGAGGATCAGCAGGACAATCACGGAATCGCGTACCGCGCGGAAGGGGCGTCCCGCAACTTTCACTGATGCGTAGTACATCGCCGCACTGACGATCAGGACCGCCGCGGCCACGATGCGCGCCTGCTGTTCGCCGGCCGTACCTGCTTCGCTCAATACATTCGTGGCCACCGTCGCAAGCGCGACGACGATCAGGAAGCGCAAAAACAAGGCAGCGGCGAGCCGCAGAAACTTCTTCATGGCTGTACGGATACCCACATTTTAGTCCGTTAACCGGCCGCGCTTCGCACTCGTCCTTGTGATGCGGGCACACAGTCGCATGTGCGGACCTTCACGGCGTCATGTCCGACTGTGAGCCGACCATGTGTGGTGGAGGTGTGTCATGCCCATCCCGCTGATCTGGTCGACACTCGGGTTCTCGCTGCTGGCGATCGTCGCGTACGTCTTCTTCGGTGAGTTCCTGCGGACGTGGTTTCGGTTCCGCGGCGTCCGGCTCATCGTCTGCCCGGAGAACTACCAGCCTGCGGCGGTGAAGGTCGACGCACTTCGCGCGGCGAAATGGGCGGCCCTCAGCGGCGAAGCCGATGTCCGGCTGAAGACCTGCTCGCGCTGGCCGGAGAAGCAGGGATGCGCGCAGGAGTGCGTCTGCCAGATCGAGGAATCGCCGGAAAGAACGGCGCTGCATGCGATCGTCCAGCTGTGGTTCAGCGGCAAGCGCTGCCATTACTGCCACCAGACGATCGATGAGGCAGCGGCGCTGCTCACACGGGAAGGGGACGTGGTCGCCTGGAGCGATATCGTACCGGAAGATGTGCCGAACTTCCTCTCGCTCGCACAGCCCGTCTGCCGCCGCTGCTACATCGTCGAGTCCTTCCGCCATGATCATCCGGACATGGTGATCGAGCGGATTCATCAGGGAGAAAGGCCGGCAACCATTCCTCCGACACCGAATGCAATTTTCTAACGCCCTATAATCACTTCGTGCCTTCGGAGAAGGAGCTCTACAAGATCGGTGAAGTCTGCCGCCTGGCGGATGTGCAGCCTTACGTGCTGCGCTACTGGGAGACGGAGTTTCCGCCGCTGGCGCCCAACAAGAGCGGCGGCGGACAACGGCTGTACACGCGCCGCGAGATCGACATCATTCTCAGGATCAAGCAACTGCTCTATTCGGAGGGGTTCACGATCGCGGGGGCGAAGAAGAAGCTGGAGATGGAGATGGCCGCGCCGCCTGTTCCCCAACCAGCCGCTGCACCCGCGTCGCGGCACGATCTGACAGCGGTGAAGAACGAGCTGCGCGCGATCCTCGAGCTGTTGTCGTAAGCGGCGGCGTCACACCGCGAACAGACGAACGATTCTCTCCAGCCCCGCCTGATCCTCTTCATCGAACGCGGCCAGACGGTCCGAATCGACATCGAGCACCGCGATCAGCTCCCCTTCGCGTCCGAACACCGGCACCACGATCTCCGACTTCGAATTCGCGTCGCAGGCGATGTGCCCCGGAAACTTCTCCACATCCGGCACGATGACGGTCTCGCGCCGCGCCGCCGCAGTGCCGCAGACGCCGCGGCCCATCTGGATCTGCAGACAGCCCACCGTGCCGATGTAAGGACCGACGACCAGCCGCTCGCCGCAGACGCGATAGAAGCCTGTCCAGAAGAATGCCTCGAAGCGGTTCGCGAGCACGGAATTGACCGTCGCCATCAGCGCGATCTCGTCGAGCGTCGCGCCACCCTCCTCGCTCCAGATCGCGTGGATGGCGTCGTAGCACTCCTGATAGGCAGCCGCTTTCTCACTCATGCGCGCGACGGTACACCTCCTCATAGCGCCTGGCCGAACGATCCCACGAAAAGTCGAGCGCCATGCCGTTCGCCTGCAGCGTTTTCCAGAGCCGCGAATCCTTGAAGTTCAGCATCGCGATCCACGTCGCCGTGTAGAGATCGCCGGAAGCTGCGTTCGCGAAGCCGAAGCCGGTCGCCGTTTCGCGATTCGTCCCGTCGAACGGAACGACGGTGTCGACCAGGCCTCCCGTCATGCGCACGACGGGCACGGTTCCGTAGTGCAGCGCGTACATCTGATTCAGCCCGCATGGTTCGTACATCGAAGGCATCAGCAGCAGATCGCAGCCGGCGTAGATGCGGTGTGCGAGCGCGTTGTCGAACCCGATCATCACGCGAAGCGCATCGCCATGCACGGCCGCGAGCTCTTCCAGCTTCTCTTCGTAATACGCATCGCCGTGACCAAGAACGATCATCTGCGCACCGGCGCGGAGGATGTCGGACAGCACCGGCAGGACGAGCTGAAATCCCTTCTGCTCGACGAGGCGCGACACGATTCCAATGAGCGGCGTCTTCGCCTTGTACTTGAGGCCGAGCTCCTTCGCCAGCATCCGCTTGCAGATCGTCTTGCCGTGCATCTTCCCCGGCTCGAAGTTCGCCGGCAGATGCTCATCCGTTGCCGGATTCCATTCCCCGGTGTCGATGCCGTTCAGGATGCCGGAGAAGCGATCGCCGATGTGGCGAACGACTCCATCGAGGCCGGCGCCATGTTCCGGCGTCCGGACTTCCCTCGCGTAATTCGGCGAAACGGTCGTCACCTGATCGGCGAGCAGGATGCCGCCCTTCATCAGATTCACATCGCCGAAGTGCTCGAGCGCATCAGGCGCCCAGTAGCGGCTGTGCAGACCGAAGAAATCGAACTTGCTCGCCGCCGCAACGCCCTGATAGTTCATGTTGTGGATCGTGTAGACCGCTCGCGCAAAGCGGAACGACTCACTGCGGCGCAATCCGGAATCGAGATACGCGGGGAGGAGCGCCGTGTGCCAATCGTGCGCGTGAATGATCTCGGCCGAGAAGCCGATGATCTCGCAACTGCGAATCACCGCGCGGTTGAACCACGCGAACCGCTCGATCGAATCGTCGGGGCCGCCGGCGCGCGCCGCATAGATTCCATCGCGGTCGAAGAGCGCGTCATTCGCCGCGCAGATCAGCGGAATGTCCGTCCCCGGCAGCACCGTGCGCAACACGGTGAGGTCTGCGCTCCAGTGATCCCACACCATCGGCACATGAGCGACGCGCTCGAGCTCAACACCGTTCCGTTGAAACCACTCCTTCGCCTGCCGGTGATACGGCATCACGACGATGATGTCGTGACCGAGTGCGCGCAGCGCCTTGGGCAGCGCCCCGCACACATCTCCCAGACCGCCGGTCTTCGCGACCGGCGAAACCTCGGCCGTAGCAAAAAGAATATTCATTGGCCGTTATTGAACGATGATCGACGCGTACCCGACGACCTGACGATAGTCGCCGTTGATATCCCCGCTCGTCGCATGCTTCAGCAGTCTCGCCTTCGTCGCGCCGAGCTCCTTGGCGGCAATCAACATCGTCGTGGCCGGGATGAAACCACACATCGAGACGTCCTCGTCGAAGATCACGCGCCATAGCTCCTGCGGGTTCAGCGCGAGAACCTGATCGATCGCGAGCTGATCCTTCTGCAGCGTCGTCGGCTGGTCCTCGTAATGATTGAGATCGGAGCTGGCGATGATTCCGACCGGTTCGCCGGCTTCCTTCACCACCTGCGCGATCGCCTCACCGACTTCCTCGCAATAGTCGTAGCGCGCGGCGCCGAGACAGATCGGCACGAAGGTGAAACCGGCGCCGAGGAGCTGTTGAAGAAAGGGGAGCTGAACTTCCAGCGAGTGCTCGCGCGCGTGCGCGGCGGCGTCCTCCTTCAAGAGACGCGTCTTCCTCATCAGCGCATCGGCAAGCGGCGAATCGATCTCGGCATTGCCGAGCGGAGTGCGCCACGCTCCTTCGCGATTGATCGCAGCGTGATGGCCGAGGCCGGTGTGATTCGGACAAAGAATGATGAGCCGCCGCGGGATGACAGCGTCCTGATAGAACTCGCCGGCCACATGGCCGCTGTACATGAGCGCGGCATGCGGCACGACGGCTCCGATGAACGGCTCTTTCGACGACTGCGTCGTCGGCAGACATGCGAGCACCTCCTGGCGAAGGCGTTCAGGCGACCCTTCGTAGAACCGGCCGTCGACGGCAGGAGGTCGGACGTACATGGTTTCAGTTTATGCCCGGCGAAGTCGGGAACATCGGCAAACGAAAATGCCGCGACACACGCTGCCGCGGCATTTCCTCGGTGGATCGCTCGAAGATCGCTTCGATGCGTCAGGGCAAAAACCAAACCCCGCTGGTACCAAAAACCGGATCGGAGGGTCTGTTCCTGCCTCGCTGCCGAGGGGATACTCGCCTCCACGTCCACCGCAAGCCGTTGAGGTACAAATCGCGTGCCGGATCGGACGGCACACCTGTCGCTATTCCCTCGTGAAGCTCGGCGAGTAGAGCACTGCATTGAGGAACAGCGGCAGCGTTCCCCGCCAGAACAGGCGGTAGTTCGGATCGTCGGCGAAGGTGATGACCTGGCCGTCGCCGTACGGCTCGGCGACGAGATACGGCGAGCCCTTCAGGCGATCGATCGATTCCGGCCACGCCACACCCGACACGAGCGGCGCCTTCGAATCGATCGTCAGGATGTTGTCTACCTTGTGCGATACCGGCACGTAGGCCGACGTCCCTTCGATCAGGACCATCGGCGCACGCGGCAGACCGAACGTCAGGTACGACCGCGCATTCATCTCGGTGCGAAATGCCGCGCCGGGCACGCGGTACTGGTTGTACCGCTCATCCGTCGCAGGCTTTTCGTCGTCTTTCTTCTTCGGCGGCTCCCACTCCTTCAACTTCGACAACTCGACATCCTTGTCGCGGAAGAATGCGCCCGCGCCTTTCACACCGACGAGTGCGCCGCCGCCTCTAACCCACGACTGCAGCCGCGCAACGGTGTTCTTGTCGAGACGCTTGTAGTCGCCATCGGGAAAGACGATGACGCGGTAGTGGCTGAAGTCGATCTTCCGCAGCGACTCGAACGACAGATTGCTATGGGGAATCGGCGTATCGATGTCGAGCGTGTGCCAGAGCATTCCATACGACGTCGACATCGTTCCGTTGCCGCCGACGAGCGCGATCTTCGGATCGCGGACGTAGTGAAACTTCTCCGAGCCGAATGCGGTCCCGCCAGCCCACCCGCTCTCGAGAGGAACGATCGCGGCGCCGGTGTCGCGAGCCGCACGCTCGAGGATCGCATCGACGCCGGGCTTGTTGTTGCCCTTCAACACGATGAGCGAACCGCGCGCGGACGGCTTCGCGCCGCCGAAATCGACCTCGTCTTCGCTCACGCTGAAGTTCACGCCGGCACGAAGCAGCGCACCCGCCAGGCGATAGACATTCGCGTCGAGTCCGTCGATGAGATAGCCATACGCGGCGCTGCGAAATGGAGCCGGCGCGGACTTCACGTACGGTTTGGTGTCCGCGGTCAGAGGACCCGCAACCGTGTACGTGTCGACGTTCATCGCGAGCGGAAGCGACCACGTGGTCAGATCATAGAAATCGTCCGGCTCGTCGGCCTGGGTCTTCGAGCGCTGCTCTTCGACGAAGCCCCGCGTGAACACCGGCGACTTCTCGAGCAGCGTCTGCGCCAGCCCGCCGAGCGGCTGCCGCGTGTTGATCACCGCTGTCCCGGCGGGAAACATCTTCGTCTCCGGCACATCGCTGTCGATGCGCGAAGCCTTTACCGACGTTGTCGCCGTCAGCATTCCGACGCGAATGCCCTGCGCCTGCAGCAGGTCGATCATCGGCTGGAAATTCGGCGCGCCGGGCGCGACGAGATACGTCTGCTTTCCAGCATTCAACTGCGACTGCACGGCTTCACTCGTGTAGCGGATCAGATCTTCATGATGCGCGGCCGCGGTGCGCAGCGTCGCCATGCCCGTCGTGTAATGCCGCGCGATGCGATCGGCGAGCGTGAGGATGGTCTGATCTTCGCGCCGCACCGCAGTACCGGCATGCGAGTGGCCCGCGACCTCGTACGTCATGCCGATTGCGCCATGCAGCGCCGGCCATGAATCGCCATATCCCGGATAGAACAGATCGAAGCGCTCGCCGACAAAGAACGCCCATCCCTTCGCGGAGAACGCCTCGGCATTCGCGCGGCCGAACACATCGAGCCACTTCTCGACATCCTTCGGCAGATTCGCGTTGATCGGTTTGGAATCAGGCGGGAAGAAGTAGGTCGACTCGTAGCCCATCTCGTGGAAGTCGACGAACACCTGCGGGTTCCACTGGCGAAACTGCTCCGTACGCGCCTGTGTTTCGCGCTGTGACAGCCACGCCCAATCGCGGTTCATGTCGATGAGGTAATGGTTGTAGCGGCCGCCGGGCCACGGCTCCTGATGCTCGAACGCATCCGGATTCGGATCCACCGCTTCGCCGCGCGTGCGCGTGAACCATTGAATGTAGCGTTCGCGGCCATCGGGGTTCTGCAGCGGATCGATGACGACGATGAGATGGTCGAGCAGCGCCGGCTCACGCACGATCGTCGAGGCGATCTGCATCGCCGCCTCCGCAGAAGATGACTCGTTGCCGTGCACTCCGAACGCGAGCCACACGATCGCCGGATCATTCTTCGCGATGGCCGCGGCGCGCTCCGCCGTCGCTTCTCCGTTCGCGATCGAGAGGAGATCCCTCCGGATCTCATCGAGCCGCGCGCGATTGGCAGGCGAGGCGAGCACCGCGAGGACGAGCGGCCGTCTCTCGTACGTCTCACCGAATTTCTGGATCGTGATCAGATTCGACTTCTTCGCGAGCTCGCCGAAGTAGTCGAGGATGTGATCCCACGACGTGAACCGTTCGCCTGCCTGATATCCGAGAAATTCATCAGGAGCCGGAGGATTCTGGGCGAACGCGTTTGCAGTGATGAAGACGAACAACGAAACGGCCAGCAGCCGTCGGATCATGGGCGGCACCTCGGTCCGTGATTGTAATGGGATGCGGTGCGCGGACGAGACGTCCGCGCTCCACTTATTACTCGACGGTGACTTCGTCTTCGATGGCGGCGGTGGATTTCGTGTGGATGCCGAGGCGCTTCATCATTTCGTTGAGCGTGGAGGGCTTCAGTTGCAGCAGCTCCGCCGCCTTCTTCTGCACGCCGTTCGCGAGCTCGAGCGACTGCAGGATCATCGCCCGTTCATATCGCGACACCGCATCTTTCAACGAGAGGCCTTCCACCGGCACGGTCATCGCCGGCTGATCGGTGTTGACGGGATAGCGGAGGTAGTCCGGCATGAGATCCGGCCCGATGCGATCGGTCGTACAGAGCACGACGGCGCGCTCGATCGTGTTCTCGAGCTCGCGCACATTGCCCGGCCACGAGTGATCCATCAGGATGCGCATCGCTTCCGGCGTCACCTCGCGCACCTTGCGCTTGTTCTCATCGGCGTACTTCTGCAGGAAATGCGAGACGAGCAGAGGGATGTCTTCGCGGCGCCGGCGCAGCGGCGGAAGCTGAATCGTGATCACGTTGAGGCGGTAGTAGAGATCCTCGCGGAAGCGCTGCTCCGCCATCAGCTTCTGCAGATCGGCGTTCGTCGCCGCGATGATGCGGCAATCGACTTTCACGGTCTCGACGGAGCCGAGGCGCATGAACTCTTTTTCCTGGATGACGCGGAGGAGCTTGGCCTGCGTTTCGAGATTGATGTTGCCGATCTCGTCGAGGAAGATCGAGCCGCCGTCGGCGACTTCGAAGAGACCGCGCTTCGTCGCGATCGCGCCGGTGAACGCTCCCTTCATATGTCCGAACAGGGAGGACTCGAGGAGCTCCGGCGGAAGCGATCCGGAGTTCACGGTGACGAACGCGTTGCGCGCGCGCGGAGAGGCGTGGTGAATCGCCTTGGCGACGAGCTCCTTGCCCGTGCCTGACTCGCCGGCGATGAGGATGTTGGAGCGCGATGGTGCGGCGAGGCGGATGAGATCGAACACCTTCCGCATCGCCTCGCTCTTTCCGATGATGTTGGAGTAGGCGTACTTCTCGGAGAGCTCTTCCTTCAGCCGCTCGTTTTCTTTCGACAGCCGCCGCTGCTCGAGCGCCTTGTTGACGGTGAGCACGACCTCTTCGTTCTTGAACGGCTTCGGGATGTAGTGAAACGCGCCATGCTTCATCGCTTCGATCGCGCCATCGATCGAGGAGTAGGCGGTGATGATGATGACCGGCAGCGCCGGACTCGAAACGCGAATCGACCGCAGCGTATCGATGCCGCTGATCCCCGGCAGCATGATGTCGAGGATCACGAGATCGACATCCTCGCTGTCGAGCGTGTTCAGCGCCTCTTCGCCGCTCGCGGCGAGAAGGACATCGAATCCTTCGCGGCGAAGGACCGTCTCCAGCACGTCGCGGAGAACTTCTTCGTCATCAACGATGAGAATGCGCATTCGTCGCCATCCGTGCGACATCATCTCTGCCGATCGCACCCGCGCGCGGCAAAGAAATCGAAAACTCGGCACCTTGTCCCGGTGCACTCTTCACCGAAACTTCACCGTCGCATGCATGAAGGATCCGCCGCGAGATCGCGAGGCCGAGACCTGTACCGCCCTGCCCGCGCCGCGTCGTGACCAGCGGATCGAAGATGCGGTCGATCAGCTCCGGCGCAATTCCTTTTCCGTCGTCTTTCACGCGAATCACGACCCGATCCTCTTCTTCGCACGCATCGATCCAGACGTTGCCATGTTCGGCCACTGCGTCTTTCGCGTTGAGGAGGATGTTGGTGAGAACCTGCTGCAGGTCGTTAAAGTTCCCATGGATCTGCAGCGGCGGCATCTCGCCGCGATGGACGGAGATCTTCTTCGGCGCCAGCGCATCTTCGTGGAGCGCGATCGTGGCGTCGATCAGCTCCGGGATCGAGACGAGCTCGCGCGTGCGCGGCCGGTTCGCGATGAGGTCGAGCAGGTTGTTCACCAGCTTCGAAGCGCGGAACGTCTGCTGCTCCATTTTCTTCAGCACGCGATATTTCGGATCGTCGGGCGGGATCTCGTTGAGCAGCAACTGCGCGTACGACGAGATGCCGGTGAGCGGCGTGTTCACTTCGTGCGCGACGCCCGCCGCCAGCAGGCCGAGCGCGGCGAGCCGCTCCTTGTCCTCGAGCTCACGCTCGAGACGCACACGATCGGTGATGTCGCCGATCACGACGACGCGCGCGCCATCGATGTCTTCGGCATTCAGCGGGCTGGAGGTGACGGTCACTTCCTTTTCGACGCCCTGCCGGTTCACGAAGTTCGTCGCGATCGTGCGCGCGGCTCCGCGGCGCACTTCCTCAAAGGGAGGGAAAAGCTGCGACATCGGCTCGTCTTCGGCATCCGCGGCCACGAGCTCCCAGAACGCGCGGTTCGCGGTGAGCACGGTTCCATCGCTGGCGACGACGGCGATCGCCGACGACGACGACTCGATGATGTTCTCGTTGTACTCCTTCAGGGCGCGAATCTCTTCGAGCTGGCGGCGCAGCCGTCCGTAGAGCCGTGAGTTCTCGATGGCCAGCGCGACCGGCGCCGTGAGCGACTCGAGCAGATGCAGGTCGTCGCGCGAGAACGGCTCCTCGCCGCGCTTCGTGCCGAGGATGAGGAGGCCCTGCATCTCGCCGCGATTGCGCAGCGGAAACAGATAGCGATAACCAGACTTGAGCAGCTGCCACGGGACCTGCGACGCATCGGGCAGGCGCGGCTCGGTGAGAATCATCGGACCTTCCGAGGGAATCGCGCCGAAGTCTTCCATCGCGGTGCGGCGCGGCAGCGACGGCTCCGTCTCGTAGATCAGATACGTCGAGCCTTCGCGCAGGAAGAGATTCATCCGATCGATGTCGAGCGCCGCGCGCAGCCGCTCGCGCATCATCGAGATCAGCTCGTGCACGTCGTGAAACGTCGCCAGCTCCTGCGCGAAATCGGCGATCGCCTTCCGGTGGCGATAGCTGTCGCGGTAGAGAATCATCTCGATCACCGACTCGATCCGCGACTTCACCGGAATGAGCACGCCGGCGATCAGCAGCCCCGACGTGAACGCAAGGAAATTGCGCTCCATCGCCGAGCGCTCTTCGATCGCGTGCGACAGAATCAGGTTCACCGTCGAGAAGGCGATCATGCCGAAGATGAAGACCACCGAGTAGGCGAGGATCTCCTTGATCACCACCTCGACGTCCCACAGCTTGTACTTCAGGATCGACACCGCGAAGGCGAGCGGGATCAGCGCCAGCGGAAGAATCGACAGCGTCGAATAGACCGGCTGCACCGATCCCGACACGAGGTAAGGGATGATGTAGATCCCCAGGAACGGCAGAAAACCGAGGATCATCCCGAGGTAGATCCACTTGATCTGCTTCTTGCCGACCGGCGCTGCCTTCCGATACGTGTACGTCAGCGCGACGACCGCCAGCGTGAAGTAGATCGCGAAGTGGACGTACTCCCAGCGCGCGATGATCTCGAACGCGCGCGCCGGCGCCGCAACCGGCACGATGTTGTTGAAGATCAGCAGATCCGTGTCCCACGCCGCCAGCAGCAGCGGGAGCACATAGAGCAACGCGAGCAGGCGCTGCTGCCTGACGATCGGACGGGGGAAGAGCAGAAAGAAGTTCAGCGTCAGCGGAGGCAGCAGGATGATCGCGATCTCCTCGACCACCTGCAGCATCTTGTAGAGAAAATCGATGTCACCCGCGGGCGTATAGACGTAGACGGTGAACGACAGCAGCGTGACGAAATAGAAGAGTGTCGACTCCAGCGTCGAGGTGCGGAAGAGCGTGAAGAGGCCGATCGCGAGATAGAGGAATCCGATGAAGCTGAGGATCAGGTACGGGTAATCGATCTTCAGCTCCGGCGCGCGATAGATCAGCGTCAGAGGGCGCCCGCCGCGCTGCACGACCATCGGCACCGGTTGTCCGATCCGGCGCAAGGTCTTCTGCAGTCCTTCGATCTCGGTAGTGGGCGTGTCGCCGATGACGATGATCGCATCGCCGGGACGGAGGCCCGCCGCCGCCGCGCGGCTGCCGGGATCGACCGTCTTCACGACGATCACGCCGTTGTTGCGGCGGAACGTGAAGTCGATCCGCTCGAACGACGACCGCTTCCGTTGAAACGAGGCAAACGCGCCGATGACGATCGCCATCGTGAGCAACCCGATCACCACATTCGACAGGATCGACCGGCGCATGAAGAGTCACTCGGGCCTATTCAACGGAGGTGCCGTGAGGAAAACCGCCCTAAACGTATGAATCCAAACGATTGAAGAGTGGAGTTCAGTTCCTTGAACAGAGAGCAGAGTACATTTTGTTGGATAAAGGGAGCGAAAAAATGGATGGAGGGGAGGATGGGACGGATGGGACCTATAGGACCTATGGGACCTATGGGGAGAACGGCCTCCACCCATAGGTCCCATAGGTCCCATAGGTCCCATAGTCCCATACTCCCATCCCCCATCCTCACTTCACGGGAAATCTGCAGGCCTCTCGCAGCAGGCACACCTCGCAGTTCTCCTTGCGCCGTTTTCTGCTGCAGAGGTCCAGGATGCCGAGGCGGCAGAGGGCGAAGTCGTAGCGCACGGGATCTGCGGGATCGAATTTCGCCAGGCGATCGGTGATGGCTCGCGCTGCTTTCCAATCCGGCGGCTTGCGTCTGCCGAGGCCGAGGAACGTCGCGATGCGGTGGATGTGAGTGTCGAGCGGGATCACGAGCTTCGCCGGATCGACGAACGTCCATAGCCCGAGGTCGGGCGGCGTGCGGCGCACCATCCAGCGGAGATAGAGATTCATCCGCTTGCAGGCGGAGCCGTCGTTGGGCGACGTCAGCAGATAGTTGATCGATCGCGTGCGCATCGTCTCGACGAATCGCGCGAGCGATGGACCGATGTCGGGATCCTCACCGCGGTAGCACGCGCGGAACAGCGCGCCGAGCGAGCCATGCTCCTGAATCGCTTCCGCCATACATGCGAGCAGCGTCACGAGCTCCGGCGTCTTCTGAAAGCGATGCGCGAAATTCGCGAAGCGCTTCTCACCCTCACTTCGCTCGAACGCCTTCACGTAGAGAAACGGCGACGGCCCCATCGCATCGAGCACGCGCCCCACATTGGCGACCACGATGTCGGCGCGGCCATAGGCGAACGCGGCCGCGAGAAGTCCGGCGACTTCCTGGTCCAGCGGATCGCGATAGCGAAGCACCAACTCCAGCGGATCGGGAGTGATCGTGGAGACATCGAACGTCTCGACCAGGCGATCGAGGCGGTCGCGAAGAACTTCATCGCGCACTGGTCTGGAGAGCCGCACGTTTGCCGCAACGCCAAACGCGTTGCAAACTCTTCCGCGGTTTCAACGTCCAACTCAGCAAATCTCGTAGTCGTTCGTAGGAACAACGTATGCGCGCACGCCTTCTCTCTGCCGTCCTCATCTTCTGTTCCTTTCCCGCGATCGCTGCGATCATGGGAACCGTCGTCGACTCGGAAGGCAAGCCGGTCGCCGCGCGGATCACTGCATTCGCGCTCGAATCATTCGAAGCGCGCCGCACGCGGGTGCTCTCCGCCGATCCGGCCCGCAAGCCTCTCGCGACTGCGCAATGCGACGCGAAGGGGAACTTCACGATCGATGCGGCGAAGGGGAGCGTCGTCGATCTGCGGATCGATGCGCAGGGATTCGCGCCGCAGATCGAGCGCGCGGCCGCCGACGATGACGCCGGGGTCATCCAGCTCATTGCATCGCAGATGAAGCAGGGAACGATCTCCGCCGGCGGCAAGCCTCTCGCCGGTGCAACCGTGATCGTGGCAGGGGACTACGGCGAGATCATTTCGACGACGGACGAGAAAGGGCACTACGCATTGCCCGATCCGGCGCGCGTGAATTCGCGCATCATCGTTCGCCATCCCGACTACGCCGTCGCCTCGCAACTCATCGGCCGCGTCAGCGGCCTCGGCAAGGCGGACATCGCGCTAGAGCCGGGAAGCTCGATGCCGGGGCGCGTCGTCGCGGAAGACGGCCAGACGCCGGTGCCCGATGCAGCCGTGCTCGTCGACGACTATCCCGTTGCGACCACCGCTGCCGACGGCACGTTTACGATTCCACACCTCGCGAAGAAGTGGGAGCACATCGACGCTCACGCGGGAAACCGCATCGCTTCGCGAGTGTTCGCGAAGGACCTCAAGACACCGATCACCTTGCGCATGGCACGCGCAGCGTCGCTGAACGGGACGATTCGCGACGCAAAAACACAGCTCCCGATCGCGGGCGCGGAAATCCGGCTCATCTCTCCCGGACGATTCGTTCAGACGGGAGCTGTGTCTGCCATCTCGGATGCGAAGGGAAATTACGCGATCAGCGGGATCGCCGGCGGCGACTACGAGATCGCGGCCAGCCGCCCCAACTACACGCTGGCTAACGTTTCGCTGCACCTCGCTCCGGGCCAGAGCGTGCAGAAAATGCTCTATGCCACGGCCGAGGGAAGGATCGCGGGAAGCGTCATCGATGAAGATCACAAAGGAATCGCCGGCGCGCACATCGAGGCCCGCAGCGCCGGCAACGACTCGATGATGCCGGGGCCGCGCATGCGCTTCGACCGCGGCCAGACGACGATTACCGCACCCGATGGACGCTTTCTCATCCGCATCGACCACGAGAACGAGCTCGAGCTGGAAGCGGTGAAGAAGGGTCTGCCGAACGCGCGCTCCAGTGCGATGAAAGTTGCGGCAGGCGAGCGGAAGAGCGGCGTCACGATCACGATTCCGCGCGGCGTCGCCGTCACGGGGCGGGTCAGCGATTCGAAAGGGAAGCCGCTCTCCGGCGTCGCGGTCGCGGCCGCCGAATCGCGAGCGTCCGGCGGCGGCCCGGGCGGCATGCGCCGCATGATCATCAACTCGATTCTCCGCGGCCCGGACGATGACGTCGTCCGCACCGCCAGCGACGGCACGTTCTCGCTTCGCGTGAAGGAGGGCTCTTACGATCTCTCGTTCAAACGCGAGGGCTACGCGGGGAAGACTCTCCGCGCGCAGCAGATCGGCGCGAACGCGAAGCCGGTCGAGGTCACGCTCGAGCCGGGAGTGGAAGTCAGCGGACGCATCACCCGCGGCGGATCTCCGGTCGAGGGGGTGAACGTCATCCCGATCGGCGGCGACTCGATGCTGCCGGTGCAGAGCGGACCCGACGGAACCTTCCGCCTTACCGATCAAACGCCGGGCGAACTGATGATCGCCTTCAGCAAGCGCGAAGATTTCATCCAACTGAATCGCGCGGTCACGGCGCCGGCCAACGACGTGAACATCGACCTGCCGCCGGGCGGGCGCGTCAGCGGCCGCGTCGTCGACAAGTCGACGCATGAGCCGATCAAGTCATTCGAGGCCGGCATCTCCGGAACTCGCGGCGGCGGAGGCATGGTCATGGTGATGCCGCCCAGCATGCGGAGCTTCACCAGCGACGACGGCACGTTCGTGCTGGAGAACGTTCCCGCCGGATCGCAGACGCTCACGGTGAATGCGCCCGGCTACGTGCAGTCGCGCGTGCCGAACATTACGATCGAGAACGGCAGGAGCGCCGACAACATCGAAGTGCCGATGGAGACGGGCGTGCGCATCACAGGTCATGTGACCGGCCCTGACGGCGCACCGCTCGGCAGCGCGGTGGTTCGCATCGATCCGATGGCGGGCGGCCGCATGATGCGCGGCGGCGGGATCAACGACCCCTACACCTCGACCGATCCGAGCGGCGAATACACGCTCGAGAATGTCGAGCCGGGCGAGAAGACGATCGTCTTCAGCCACACCGGCCTCATCTCGACGACGAAGAACGTGACCCTCTCCGGCGATCACGCGCAGGTCGACGCGCAGCTCACATCCGGAGTGCGCATGACCGGCGTCGTGGTGAACGACAGCGGCTCGCCCGTCGCCGACGCATCCGTGCGAGCATCCTCCGCCGCCGACGCAGGATTCGGCAGAACCGCGCGGACGGATGCAGGCGGCGCATTCTCCTTCGACGGGCTCGCGCCCGGTCACTACGAACTGCAGGCATCGAAGAACGGATTCGCCGATGCGATCGTGCGCGACGTCGACATCAGCAGCGGTGCTCCTGTGCGGCTCACGCTGCACAGCGGCGGAACGATCTCCGGCCATGTGAACGGGCTTGCCAGCGCGGAATTGCAATATGCGACGGTCACCGCGGCATCGACGAATGGCGATGCCTCCGCGCCGGTTGATTCGAACGGGAACTATCGCATCGACGGCGCGCCGCTCGGCACCGTCCGCGTGACGGCGCGCGCCGGACAACTCCTCACATCGAGCCGCACCGCGCCCGCCAGGTACATTCAAGTCGACGCAGGCTCCTCGGTCACCGTCGACTTCGATTTCACCGGCGACACCACGGTCAGCGGCCGCGTCACGCGCGATGGATCGCCGCTCGCCGGCGTGATGGTGAACTTCAACGGCCGCAATCCGTCGATGCGCGGCGGCAGCGTCTCCACCGACAACAACGGCCACTACGAGATGGCGGGACTCGACAGCGGCGACTACAACGTGCGCGTCTTCGATCCGAATCGCGGGCCCTACATGACGACGTACACCGTCAGCGGATCGAGCACGTTCAACATCGACATCCGCGGCATCACCGTGCGCGGCCGCGTGACGAACGCGTCGACGGGCGAACCGTTGTCGAAGGCGACCGTCTCGCTGCGGCGCACCGACGGCCAGGGGAACTTCCCGATGGCGCTGGCGGCCGTCGACGCAAGCGGCAACTTCTCCTTCGACTCCGTACCGTCCGGTACGTTCCGCGCGACGGGCGAGATGAAGAACTTCGGCGCGGAGTCCGTCGACGTGAATGTCGGAGACAACGGCGCCGATCCGATCGAGTTGAAGCTCTCTCCGTCGGAAGGGCTCACGATCCTCGTCACGGACGCGCGCGACAACCGGCCGATCAACGCCTGGTATCGTGCGGTCTCTGCGAATGGAACCGTCTACGATGATTTCCTTCGCTTCATGGTTTCGAATCCAGAGCCGGTCAACATCCCTCTCGCCGCAGGCTCGTACAAAGTGACGCTCGGAGCGGAAGGCTACGCCGCGCAGTCGTTCACGATCACCGCGCCGGCGACGAGACAGATCGGGCTGACTCCGGGCGGCACGATTCTCTTCTCCTCATCGAGCGCGGAATTGACGATGGGACGCCTGCTCGATGCGACGGGCACTGCCTATCCGCGCGGCGGCATGCGCATGGGTGGGACGTCGTTCCCTGTCGTCGCGGATCCTCTGCAGACGACGCTGCAGAACATCGCGCCCGGCCAGTACACGCTGCAACTGCTCGATGGCAAAGGATCGGTCGTGAAGTCGACGACGGTGACGGTGAGCGAGGGTCAGACGACGACGATCAAACTGTGAAGCTGCGCCGCCTCACTCGTCCTCGTGCTCGTGGTCATCGATCGGAGGCGGCTCCGGAATATCGGCAACCGCCTCGAGCGCGACGCGCTCGGGGCGAAGCACGCCGCTCTGGATGAAGAAGTTCTTGCGGTACTTCTCGAGACGCTTGAACAGATGATGCAGGTCGTACGTCAGCCGCATCACCGTGCGGCGCAGCTTGTACTTGATCCGCTTGAATGCCTCGAGATCGTCGCTGCGCAGCGTCGGGATGAATGAATGGATCTCCTGAATGCGCTTGCGCACTTTCTCCAGATCCTTGTCCTGAATGTTGAGGAGAACTTCCTCGCCATCGATCAGCAGCGGCTCTGTGCCCGACATCTCGTTGTCGAACCATGACCAGAGCTGAATGATGTCGATGCGGCGGCCTTTGGAGAGAAAGCGCGTCTCCAGCAGATCCTGGCGGAAGTAGCCGAGGAGCTTGCGATCGTCGGTGCGATTGAATTCGTCATCCGTGAGGTTGCGGATGTTCCAGACGCCGTAGCGAATGATGTCGTTCCGCGTCGCGCGGAGCTGGCGAATGATCTCCTCGAGAACCTTCTGCGGAACCTGCGCCAGCGACTGCGGCTCCGGGAGTACGGGGGCGGACATGGCCGGCGAAGGATAAGGATTTGCGGAGGTTTGCGCAAATTGAGTAGAGGATGGGACGTATGGGACGGATGGGACGGATAGGACGGATGGGGAAGAACACGGTGACCTCTGTGTCCCATCCGTCCTATCCGTCCCATCCGTCCCATCGTCCCATCACTCCCCTGCCACAAACGCCGGATCTCCCGTTCTGTTGTCCACCAGCGACCCATACGCAATCACCGGGGCGGTCGCCTCGATGTGGACGCGGCCGTTGATCACGGGCGCCGTCATCGGGATCTGCACGAGCTGCATCGGCGCGATCGCGACGTCGTAGCTGGCGAGCACCGCGCCCGCGGCGTTGGTCTCGGTGAGATGTGCGGTCGAGCCCAGCGGCGCCATCACCCCGATGTTCGTGCGGAACGCCGGCGAGACTTCGACCTGCAGAACATCGGCGCTTCGCGTTCCGCTCTCAACATCGAAGAAAGGGATGTACTGGCCGAACGAACCATTCGCGGAGTCCGTCCAGGTCCGCGTCGTCACGATCTCTCCCGCCGGGATTTTCGCGAGCAGAGCGCCGCTCGTATTCACCGCCTGGAACAGACTCCCGAGCACGTCGCGCACAACGTACGTTCCCGCTTCCCGCTCGCTGTCACGAAAACGAAGAATGGTCCGGGCTGTCGTCGTTCGGACATCCGTCCTCCAGAGCGTGCCATTCGCGCCCGGTGCATTCACTGCCGGCGCGATCGCGTCGTGCGCAGAGGTCTCAATCGGCTGAGCGGGTACGTAGATCGGATCGCCGGTGCGATTGTCGACGACGCTTGCGTATCCGAGGATCTTCGCGCCGTTGGATGGCGTCATGGTGATGACGAAATCACCGCGCACTCCCGTCAACGAAATCTGCTGATGCGAGAACGGAAGAATCGTGAAGTCGGATGCATAGACGACGGCATCGCTCCCCAGACGCGTGATCGCGACGTGCATACTTCCGCCGGCTCCGCCTGCATCCGCAAATCCGAAGTTCGTCCGGAAGTCATCGTCCACTTCCGCGAAGTTGATCACCGCCGGTGATGCCGCTGCGCCGGCCGGCAGCGCTGGAATCGTCTGGCCGTAGGTTCCCGCCGGAGACCTCGTGTAGGTGCGGCTCGTGATCGCAAGTTGCGCGACATCTCCGTCGATCTCGAGCTGTCCGGAACCGACGCTCTGCATCTCATTCGCAACGATGTCATCGAAGGAGACGACCTGCCCCGCATCGATCACCGCGCGCACAGCGGCAAACGTGTCGTTGCCGTTGGCGCCGCTCGGCGTGTAGATCAGCATCACGTTCGCCGGCGTGCTGCCGCGGTTGAAGATCTTCACGTCGCTGACGAAGCGCGTGCCGTTCGCGCCGTTCAGATGGCCGGCGACGGCGATCGTCCGCTTGCCACCCGCCGTCACTGGACGCGACGCCGCCGGCACATCGCCGACGAATTCGAATCCGAGAGACCACGACAGAAATGTCCCCCGCTCCGTCGGGAGGACATCGGCAACGCGCAACTGCCAGGTGCCTGCGGCCGGATGTCCCTGAAGCACATCGAGCGGCTGTGCGGGCTGCGCGTCGAGGCCGTACGTGACGTCGAGATCAGGCGTGATATCGAACGACTCCTGCTTGAGCAGCACCGTCGTACCGTCGGGCGCGACGAGCGTGATGCGGAGATTGCCACGCGCGGGATGCGACGCGCGAACGTGCACGAACAAACGGTTGATCGAGCGTGTGTCCGTGATCGTCAGCGTCGAGAGCACGCCCTGCGGATCGTTGTCCGGAAGCGGGCGATTCTGATCCGCGCTCTGGAAGTACGTCACTTCTCCGCGAGGTGCGCGATCGCAATCCGCAGCGGTGAGAATCGAGCGCAGCGTCATCGCGGAACAGATCGCCGTCGCATTCGAGCCGCCGTAGAGCAGCCGGTCCGCGTCGATCAGCTTCCCGGCCATCACGCGAAACGTCGGCGACGGCGGAGTGTCGAAGTACGACTCGATCACGAGCGTGTCCATCATCCGCTTGCCTGCATCGGTTCCGTATCTCGTTCCCAGCCGCAGGAAGATCTCGCGCAAGGCGGAGGACCAGATCTCGCCGTTCTTGTGCTCGATGCCGCTCTGATTGGCATCGAGGTAGTCGGACATGGTCTTCGTGCTGTCGACGCGGCGAAGACAATCCGACCCGGGCGCGTAGCCGCAATTCTGGGACGAGTCGTCGAGCCAGCAGCGCGCATCCCAGTCGCCGATGCAGAACGGATCGCGCCCGCTGCTCACGGCGTCTGCGTAAGTCGACGAGAAGGACCAGTAATCCGCATAGCCTTCGCCGAGGGCGCGGGCCTGATCGCGCGACTCGCCGCCGAAGGCGCCCGGCGCGATCCAGTCCTGCACGGCGTGCATGAACTCGTGCAGCATGATGTCGGGATCTTCCGCGTCGTCGGTGCCGCCGTCGCCGAAGTAGAGCGCGCCGCGTCCCGGCGTTGCGCCTGCGATGTAGTACGAGTTGTCAGCCTGATTCGCGCCGTGCGGATCCACGGGGAGCGCGTAGTCGACGAGCCGGCGCGGACCGGTGTAGCCGAGCGACTGAAGATATTTCTGCGCGCGATCGATGTGGTACCAGGCGTTCACCATCTCGAACTGCGGCTGGCTGCGATCGAACAGCAGCGGCTGCGCGGGATCGATCACCGGATTCACCGGCGGCTCGAGATCAGAGATCACGACGTTCGGTCCGCCGAGCGCCGGATCGACATCCACTTCGCTGTAGGCCTGCAGCGGCACCGCGGCCGCGCTGTCGTTCTGATCCTGCAGCGCCGGATCGTTCAGGCGCGTGACGGGATTGCTGATGAAGACGCGCCCCTTCGCGGTCCAGAACAGAGGAACGCGGCGCAGCAGCTCTCCGCTCTTCTCGTCGCGAAACTCCGCAAACCGCTCCAGCGGCCGTTCCTGCACGATCGACTTCTGCACGAAGCGGAGTGTGCCGCGCACATGCATCGCGCCGTGCGGCACCGGCACATTCGTGTTGTCACCATCGAGCAGAGGAACGCCATCGACATATTGCTGATAGTGGAAATGGAGCCCGGTGAGAGACTCCTGAACACGATCGAGGCGCAGTTCGGAGGATGCGGCGAAGAGAGTGGCCGCGGCGAGGAGAGTGAGCATTCAACTAGAGTTTACGAAGCTGCGCCGGCAATTGCTTGGGTAGAGGCGGCGACCACTGCCGCTGGAAGCGTAAAGTAGAACGACGTCCCCTGGCCCTCACGGCTCTCGACCCAGATCTGTCCGCCATGGCGCTCCACGATCTGCTTGGTGATGTAGAGCCCGAGACCGAGGCCGCCGTAGTTGGTCGACGAGACATGCCGGCCGCGATGAAATCGCTCGAACACCTGGTTGATCTCGTCCGCAGGGATGCCCATGCCCCGGTCGCACACCGCCGTGATGACGTTGTCGCCGCGATCATCGACTTCCACTGCGATATCGCTTCCATCCGGCGAATACTTCACCGCGTTATCGAGCAGATTCCCGAGGACCTGTTCGAGACGGTCGCGATCGCCATTCACGATGCGCCCACTGTCGCCGGAGATCTTCACGTCGAAATGGCGGTCGCTGAACGCGGTGTGATGGCGATGCACGACATCACGCACGAACACAGGCCAGGTGATCGGCTCGCGGCGAATCTGCAGGCGTCCCGTCTCGATTCGTGAGACGTCGAGGAGCTCGAGGATCAGTCGCGACATCCGGTCGATCTGATCGAGAGCGACGTCGAGATACTCCTCGGATGTCGCGAGATCGTTCTCGCGGATGAGCGTCTTCGCCAGTTGCGTGTAACCCTTGATGGAAGTGACCGGCGTTCGCAGCTCGTGCGATGCGATCGAGAGGAATTCGTCCTTGAGCCGCGAGAGATCCTCGACCTTGCGGCGCGCCTCGACCTGTTCGGTGTAGAGCTTCGCGTTTTCGATCGCCAGGGCCGCGCGTTCCGCGAGCACCTCGGCCAGCGGCAGCTTGGTGTCCGACATCGCGCGCGCCGGATCGTTCGCGGCGATGACCAGAGCGCCCAGCATCTCGCGGCGCGTGCGGAGCGGGAGGATCAGCAGCGATGCGAGCTTCATCGGATTCGCATGCTGCGAAGTTCCGACGCGATAGCCGGTCTCCTCGCCGAGCGTCGGGATGTTCGTGGTCAGCGAAGGAAAGCCGGTGGCGATCACCTGGCCGATGATTCCCTCGCCGGTCATCAGCGGCTGGCGATAGATGTACGACCAGGCGAGGCCGAGCGAAGCCATGTCGCGGTGGTAGATCGATGCGACGCGCAGCTCGTTGGAGTCGCCCGACTTGAGAATCACGGCGGCCCAGTCGCCGAGCACTTCGGCGACGCGCTCCGCGATCGCCTGCGTGACCCACGCCGGATCGATGTTCGACGAGAAGAACGCGCCGGCGTCGGCGAGCGTCTGCGCGCGCTCCGCCTGCAACTGCATCTCCTCTTCGAGGCGGCGCCGCTCGGTGATGTCGCGAAACGTGACGATGGCGCCGGTGATCCGGCGATCCTCGTGGAGCGGAGTCGCGGACATCGAGATCGCGATCGTGCGGTCCTCGCGCTCGATGCGCATCGTCAGATCCTGAATCGCACGGCCGGTGGCAAGCGCTTCTGCCGCAGGGAGGTCATCGGGATTCAGCTTCCCGCCGGAATCCGTGCGGAGCTTGTAGACATCGGGCTGCTTGAAAATCGGGACGCCGAGAACCGCGCGGCCGAGGAGCCTCTCGCCGGCAGGATTGATGTAGACGGTGCGGCCTTCGGCATCGACGAGCATCACGCCGTCCGCCATTCCGGCGATCATCGCCTCGGTGCGCTTCACCTGGCCCTCGATCGAGCTGACAATGGAGCGCTCCACGCGGACGATTGCGACCGCCGCCGTCGCGCTGATCGCCACGCTGATCAGCACCATCAGCAGCATCACCCACTGCCTCTGCAGCGCCATCGCGTCGATGCTCTTCGCCTGGCGCAGGCGATGCGTTTCGGTCAGCGTCTCGGAAAAATCGGCGGCGCCCCGCCGCAGGCGCGCGACTTCGAGAACCGACTCCTTCGCGGCCTCGACGTTGTCGTGCGAGATCGCAATCTCCTGATCGGTCTTCGCCCGCACGTCGTCGAAGTGCTTCTTGAAATTCGAGATCAGGCCCATGTCTTCGGGCGATGTGGCGAGTTGCCGGGCCGTTGCGTAACTGCGCTCGAAGCTCCGCGTCGCGTCGTCGTATTGCTGCGTGAATTGCGTCTGTCCCGTCAGGACGAAGGCGCGCGCCGCGGACACCATCGTCGTGATGTCGCTGTCCATCTCGTGCACCGCGTCGATGAGCGGCTCGGAGCCGAGCACGATCTGCGCTTCTTCGCGCCTCTCCGTCTGCAGAACGAGCAGCGTGAGGCAAAGCCCGGCGATGACCAGAGCGGTCAACGCTGCAAATGCACTCCAGAGCATCCGATGAATGGATGAGGTCATACCCTTGTGACCGGCTGATGCGTGGGATGCAAGATCGACGCCGCGGCCCATACGTGGCGCGCCGGCTGCAAAAAAGAGAAGAGGGAGGCGCCATGGCACTCAGGCCACTACGCAACGCCACAATCACTTTCGGACTCGTCTCGATTCCTGTACGTTTCTACACCGCGACGAAGTCCGAAGACGTCCATTTCAATCTGCTGCATGAAAGCTGCGGCACGCGCGTCAATCGCAAATGGTGGTGCCCGCATCACGAGAAGATCGTCGACTCCGATGAGCTGATCCGCGGATACGCGATCAGCAAGAACAAGTATGTGACGTTCACCGATGAAGAGATCGAGACGCTGGAGACGGACGACAACCGCGCTCTCGACATCGTCGAGTTTCTGACGCTCGATCAGATCGACCCCGTCTTTTTCGAGAAGGCCTACTTCCTCGGACCGGCGCCGGGCGGCGGCAAGACCTATCGCCTGCTCGCGACCGCGATGAAAAAGGAGGGAAAGGTCGCGCTCGCGCAATGGGTCGCCGCGGGACGCGAGCATCTCGTCATCATCCGGCCGTATGAGGATGGACTCGTGCTCCATACGATGTACTACGCTGATGAGGTGCGCGACTTCTCCGCCATCGAAGGGGAGGAAGCGCCGGTGCGCGAGAAGGAGATGAAGCTCGCCGAGATGCTGATCGCCGAACTGACGGAGAAGAAGTTCAATCCGCTGCAGTTCAAGGATGAGTATCGCGAGCGTCTGCTCGAGCGCATCCGCGCGAAGTCGCGCGGCAAGGCGATCGTCGCCGAGGAGCGCGAGGAGGAAAAAGGCGGCGAAGTCATCGACATCATGGAGGCTCTCCGCCGCAGCCTTGGAAGCGGCAAGCCGGCAAAGGCCGCACGGCGCGCGCCGGCACGGACGGCAAAACGCGCGGCCCATTCACGCGCGCGAAGAACCTCGAAGAAGCGAAAGGCCTCGTAACCCATGGCCGGCAATCTTCTGAAGAAGTACCAGACGATGCGCGACTTCGGCGATACGCCGGAGCCCGCAGGAAAGATCAAGCCCGTCAAAGGGAAGAAGCCGATCTTCGTCATTCAGAAGCATCACGCTTCGCATCTCCACTACGACTTCAGGCTCGAGATGGAAGGAGTCCTGAAGTCGTGGGCCGTGCCGAAGGGGCCGTCGTACGACCCCTCGGTGAAGCGGCTGGCGATGATGACCGAGGACCATCCGTACGATTACGCATCATTCGAAGGCGTGATCCCGGAAGGAAACTACGGCGCGGGAAACGTGATCATCTGGGATCAGGGCACGTGGGAGTTCATCGAGCCGGGTGATGATGCGGTCAAGGCGCTGCGATCCGGCAAGCTCACATTCCGAATGGAGGGGAAGAAGATGTTCGGAGAGTGGGCGCTCGTGCGGATCAGCGGCCGCGGGAAGAAGGGGGACAAGGGAAACGAGTGGCTGCTGCTGAAGCATCGCGACGAATTCGCGAACGAGAAGATCGACGTTACGGAAGTCGCGCCGCGATCCGTGGTGTCGAACAAGCTCGTGGACGAGGTGTCGCCGAAGAAGGTGTGGCAGAGCAATCGGAAGGCGGGCGGGAAGGGAACGCCGACGGTCGCGGCGAAGCTCGAGAAGGAAGCTAAAGCTGCGACGAAATCTCCGCGGCGATCGCCTCGAGCAGCTTCTTCTCGGAGTCGAAGCTCGCGCGCGCAATCGCCTCCGAAAGCTCGACCCACTCGACGTCGTCAACCTCGGTGAGCTGCGGCGTCAGCGTTCCGCCTTTCAACGCCATCAGATAGAAATCGACGCGCTTTTTGATCAGCGTGTCGCCGACGCGAAAGAAGTATTCGATCGTGTCGAGCGGCCGGACGATCTCGCCCACGAGTCCTGTCTCTTCCCGTACTTCGCGCAGTGCCGCCTGCTCCGAGGTTTCCCCTTCATCGACCGCTCCCTTGGGCAAACCCCAGCGTGTGCGGCCGCGTGTGGCGATGAGTGCGACGTGCGGTCGACCGTCGAGAAGGGTGAGTACGGCTCCTCCTGATGAGTGCTCGTTGCGCACTTTCCGCTTCCCCTCGCCCATGGCTAGTGATTTTGCATGAAAAGGGGTACATTGCGATAACAGCGACGAACAGATAGAGGGAGGATTCCCCATGACCATGGTTGGTACCATCACCGTTGTAGGTCTCGTGGTGCTCGCCGGCCTTATCGTCCTTTTCGTCCGCACGCGGACGAGCGATCTGCTCGAGGAAATCATGACGAAGCGTCGCCCTTCATCGAAGCTCGTCAGCCGTGCCGAATACATCGAGGGATTGGAGCGGATGCCTGTTGCGCTCGCCCTTACGGAAGACAAGTTCTATTACGAAAACCCCGACTTGAACGCGTTGTTCGACCTCAACATGATCGACGAGGTCGAGTACGACGACGAACTGGCGACCGGACGGCCTGTCGATCATGGCTGCCGCGCGCTGCGGCTTCGCTCGCACGGAACGACGTTCGAGTTCATCCTGGCGCCGCAGGATTGCGCGAAGTGGATGGCGGCTCTGCCGCAGCGGCGGGCGAACGAGGCAGCCGCGAAAGCGGTCTAGCAGGAATCGGCGTCCCGCCGCTCCTGTTTCCTGCACCGCGTCGGGGTGTAGCGCAGTCTGGTAGCGCACCTGCTTTGGGAGCAGGGGGTCGGAGGTTCGAATCCTCTCGCCCCGACCAACTTGCCGCCCCTCCTGTCCCCGTAGCTCAGTTGGATAGAGCAACAGCCTTCTAAGCTGTGGGTCGCAGGTTCGAGTCCTGCCGGGGACGCCAATCCAACGTGCTCAGATCGAGACTGCTGCCTCCAGCGCGCGCGGGTTCGTTACGAACACACTCGATCCCTTGATGTCGATGTACTTGCGGCGGCGGAAATCGCTCAGCAGGCGCGTCACGGTTTCGCGAGTGCTGCCGATCATCTGGCCGATTTCTTCATGGGTCAGCAGAACCTTCACCCGCACACCTTTCGCCGTCTCTTCGCCGGCCTCGGTCCATTCGAGGATCAGTCTGGCGAGCTTCTCGGTCGTCGACTGCGTCAGCCCCAGCGAACGAATGCCGCGCTGCGCCGCCTGATGCTCGACGCTCAACTGCTGTGCGGCGTTCATGCAGGCCTCGGAGTGCGATGCCAGCATCCGGAGAAAATCTTCGCGGCGCACGAAGTTCACCTGCGACGGCTCGACCGTTTCTGCAGTCACTTCGTACGGCTTTCCGAGCATCGATGCCGCAACACCGAGGATCTCTCCCGCCTCGGCGATCTTCGTGATCAGGCGCTTCCCTTCCGATGACGACATCGTCAGCTTCGCCCGTCCGCTGCAGAGCACGAACACGCCGCGCGGCTGCTCCCCTTCGACGAAGAGGACGGAACCCTTCGGATAAACACTCGTGTACTTGATGTGATCGAGTGTCGCGAGTGCACCCTCGGAGAGCGCGCAGAACGTTCCCTTGCGCAGTGTGCAGGTCGTGCAGTGTTCCTGGATCTCGATGTTGTAAGGCGAAGGCATGGGGCACGCTCCTTCTTGTTTCTGACGATGCTCAAGATGCGCTTCCCCTTGCGATTGCGCGCCACCCACCCGGGTGGCATTCGACACATGAACGGGTGATGGCGCGCACAACCTCGTGTGCGATGCGAGACCGGTTGTTTCAGACATTTCCTCTGAATCAGGGCGACATCCCTCTCTTCTTTCCCACCCCGCGGGGCGGGATGACCCGCCCTGATGCGTGCAACCGAACCGCCCGACGGGAGATCGACTGCCTCTGTGCATCGCCCGACAATGCGTTCATCATTTCACTCGATTCAGCAACACCCGCTGCACGCTTCGCTGCACGCGAAGCGGACGTTGTTCCGGCATACTTGCCGGAACAAGAGTTACTGGTGCTCGTCAAACATCTTCGCTGGCTGGCGGTGATTGCGCCGATCGTGCTGATCGCGCTGCTGGAGCTCGTTCGTTTCTCGACGATCGGCGTGACGTCGGCCTCCAGCCGCATCCTGCTGGACAGCGTCGCCGCTTCGATTCTCATCGTCGTCAGCGTGCTGATGGTCCGCGCGATCGGCCGGATGCAGGATCGTCTCGAGCGCCACAACAACGAACTGCTCGCGCTGCACATGGCAGGGCTCGGAGTGACCGCGGAGCTCTCGCTCGATTCCGTTCTCAACAAGGTCGTCGAGCAGGCGTGCGGTCTCGTGGGCGCGCGCTACGGCGCGCTATCCGTGCAGCGCGACGACGGGTCGATTCAGAATTTCATCACGTGGGGCGTCTCGCCGGAAGTTCGCGCGCGGATCGGACCTCCGCCCGTAGGCCACGGCCTCCTCGGAGTCGTGCTGCGCGAAGGCGAGCGGCTGCGGTTGCCCGATATCGGGAAAGACCCGCGCTCGCATGGTTTCCCGCCGAATCATCCGGTGATGCGTTCTCTGCTCGCGGTGCCGGTCGTATGCAAGGGGCCGTTCAAGGCCAACCTCTACCTGAGCGAGAAGCCCAACGGCGCGCCGTTCAGTTCGAGTGATGAAGAAACGCTGGAGCGGTTTGCAGTGCAGGCGGCCATCGCAATCGACAACGCGCATCTGCATCGACAGGTCGCCGATCTCGCAGTCGCGCGCGAGCGGCTGCACATCGCGCATGAGATGCACGACGGCATCGCGCAGGTTCTCGGTTACGTAAACACGAAGGTGCAGGCGGCGACCGAATACATCCGCCAGGGAAAGACCGAGGAAGGTCTCACGCAGTTGCGCGAGCTGGGCAACGCGGCGCGTGAAGCGTACGGAGATGTTCGCGAAGCGATCGTCGATCTGCGCACGCTGCCGGAGGCCTCGCGCCCGTTCCACGAAGTCCTGAAAGAGTACGTCGATCGCTGGATGGAGCAGACCGACGTGAGCACACGGCTCTATATCGATGCGACGCTGTCTCTGCCGACCGCGACGGAGTTGCAGCTCATCCGCATCATTCAGGAGTCGCTCGCGAACGTCCGCAAGCATGCGCGCGCGACGACGGCGAGCATCGATCTGCGCTCCCGCAACGGCCACGTCGTGCTAACCGTGATCGACGATGGAGTCGGAGTGGAGCATGCGTCGAAGACGCCGGCGGTGTTTCCCCGCTTCGGCGTGACGACGATGCGCGAGCGGGCGGAGTCGATCGGCGGCACGTTCACCATCGACAGCCAGCCGGGCCGCGGAACCTCCGTTCGCGTCGAGATTCCGATCCGCACGAACTGAGACCTGGTCTCAGTCGCTATACTCTCCCGGTGCGCATCCTCATCGTCGACGATCACGCGTTGTTCCGCGACGGCCTTCGCAGCCTCCTGCAGTCGCGCGGCCATGAAGTCGTCGGTGAGGCGAAGAACGGCCTGCAGGCGATCGACCTCGTCGCGCAACTTCACCCCGATCTCGTGCTGATGGATGTCTCGATGCCGGAGATGAACGGCCTCGAAGCGACGCGCGAGCTGACGGCAAGGCAGTCCGATGTGAAGGTGGTGGTGCTGACTGCGTCCGAGGACAACGAGACGCTGTTCGATGCGATCAAAGCCGGCGCACAGGGCTATCTACTGAAAAACCTCGAGGCCGACGAGTTCTTCTCTCTCCTCGATCGCGCGAGTCAGGGGGAGCCTGCGCTCACTCCATCGCTCGCGCGCAAGCTTCTTCAGGAATTCGCCAAGCCGGCACCGGTACGCGCGGCCGCAGAGCAGGGAGCAGACGAGCTCACCGAGCGCGAGCGCGACGTCCTAGAGCTGATGGTCGAAGGCGTCACCTCGAATCGCAAGCTCGCGCATCGCCTCGGTCTCAGCGAGAACACCGTGAAGTTCCACGTGCGCAACATCCTCGACAAGCTGCGCCTGCACACGCGCGCGGAAGCTGTCGGCTACGCCCTCCGGAAAAAGATGGGAGAAAGCGTCAAATCCTGATCGAGTGCCGCTGGTAGAAGTTGTAGTCGGCGAGGCGCGTGCGCAACTTCTCGAGGACATCCTCAGGCAGACGTCCTTCCGACGCAGCGACGTTCATCTCCACCTGATGGACGTTGCGCGCACCGGGGATCGCCGTCGCCACCGCATCATTCGCCAGCACGAACCGCAGCGCACCTTCCGCGAGATTGCGCGCCGTGCCGCCGATGATCGACTTCGCTTCGTCGACGCGGTCGGACGCTTCCGCCAGCCGTCGCGGCGTGAGGAAGTTCTGCCGCACATCATCTTTCGCAAAGACGGTGTCCGGCCGGAGCCTTCCTGTCAGCAGCCCTGACGCCAGCGGAACGCGCGCGATGATGCCGTAACCCTTCTCTTTCGCGATCGGAAAGAGCGACGTTGCCGGCGCCTGATTCAGCATGTTGTAGAGCACCTGCAGCGTATAGCCCCAGCCATGCGTCACGATCTCCACCCCTTCTTCGGGAGTGGAGATGGAGATGCCCCAGAAGCGGATCTTGCCCACTTCCTGCAGCCGCTCCATCGCCTCCTGGATTTCTTCGCGCCGGAGATCCTGCAGCGTCGGATTGTGCAGTTGATAGAGATCGATGTAGTCGGTGCGCAGGCGGCGCAGCGATCCGTCGACGGCGACGAAGATGTGCTCCTTCGAGAAATCCTTGCGCAACACACCGGTCGCGCTGCGCGCGTTGCCGACCTTGGTCGCGATGACGACATCCTGCCGCTTGCGCGACAACACGATGCCGAGGAGCGACTCGCTGCGGCCGAAGCCATAGCTGTCAGCGGTGTCGAAGAAGTTCACGCCGAGATCGCGCGCGCGCCGGATCGCCGCCAGCGATTCGTCATCCGACGTACGCCCCCATCCGATCGGAACGCCGGAGGCTTCGGTGGGACCACCGATGGCCCACGCGCCGAAGCCGATCTCACTGACCCTGATGCCTGTCTTCCCGAGCTCGCGATACTCCATCCGTCTGAATTGTAGCCGCGCTCACAGGTGAACGAGCTTCACTTCCTCAACGGCGGGATGCAGCCGCAGCGCCGCGACCGCGTCGGGACGCATCGCCGAGTCGATCGTCACGATGCCCATCGCCTTGCCGCCGGTCGCCGTGCGCGCGAGGTTGTACTCCGCGATGTTGATCTCGAAGTCGCCCAGCAGCGTGCCGACTTTGCCGACCACGCCCGGCACGTCCTTGTTGATGATGTACAGCAGATGGCCTTCCGGCTTGAACTCCACGCGAAAGCTGTTGACCGACACCACGCGCTGGCTGCGCTCGCTGAACAGCGTGCCGGAGACACACACTTCATCGCGCTGCGATGAGGCGCGAAACGTGATGAGGTTCGCGTAATCGCGCGGATTCGGATTGGAGCTCGACGCGATGCCGATGCCGCGCTGCTGCGCGATCTGCTCCGCATTCACGAAGTTCACGTTGCCGACGTGCGACGAGAGCAGGCCCTTGAGTGCCGCGATCGAGAGAATCTTCTGCAACCTCTCCTCGACGCCGTACAACTCGATCTCCGCGCGGCTCACCGGACCGTTGATCACCTGCGCGGCGAACGATCCGAGGCGCTCCGCGAGACTGATGAAGGGTGCGGCCTCGGCATCTCCTTCGAACGGCAGATTCACGGCGGATACGAAAATCGATCCCCGCAGCGCATCGATCACCATGCGCGACGTCTCGACTGCCACGCGATCCTGCGCCTCGATCGTATTGGCGCCGATGTGCGGCGAGAGAACGATGTTCTTCGCCTTCAGCAGCGGATGCTCCGCTCCCGGCGGCTCGTCGGTATACACGTCGACCGCGGCACCCGCAATCTTTCCGCTGTTCAACCCATCCGCCAGCGCCTGCTCGTCATAGATGCCGCCCCGCGCGATGTTCAGAGTGATCACACCCTGCTTCATCTTCGCGATCTCAGCGGGCCCCAGCATCCCCCGGGTCTCGTCCGTGAGCGGCGTGTGCACGGTGATGACATCCGCGCGCGCAAGCAGCTCGTCGAGCTGCACGCGCTCGACGGAATGCTGCTGAAACACACCATCGGCGACATACGGATCGTAGGCGATGACATGCATGTCGAAGCCGCGCGCGCGCCGCGACAACCGCGTGCCGATCCGCCCGAAGCCGATGATGCCGAGCGTCTTCTTCTCCAGCTCCGTCCCCATGAATTTCGAGCGCGTCCACTCCCCGCGCTTCACGCTCGCATGGGCCTCGGGGATGTTGCGGCAGAGAGCGAGCAGCATCGCCATCGTATGCTCGGTCGCCGACATGATGTTCGCCGTCGGCGCATTGATCACGAGGATGCCGCGCGCCGTACATGCGTCGACATCCACATTGTCGAGTCCCACACCGGCGCGGCCGATGATGCGAAGGCGCGAGCCGGCGTTCACCAGCTCCGGCGTCACCGCCGTTCCGCTGCGCGTGATGAGCGCATCGGATTGCGCAACCGCCTGCAGCAGAGCCTCGTCCTTCAATCCGGGCCGGTAGTCGAGATCGACATCGCCCGCACTGCGAAGAATGTCGAGTCCCGAATCGGCGATGGTATCGGTGACGAGAACCCTGAGCCGCTCAGCCAAGCGCAACCTCCTCGAGAACGTCGAGCATGGCATTGAGATCTTCGACGGTGATGTCACCCATGTGCCCGATGCGAAACGTCGTCTCCTTCCACTCGCCGTAGCCGCCGCCGAGGGTGTAGCCGCGCTTCTTCATCTCGGTGCGGATCGCGTCCGGAGACTTCACCGGCTGCAACGCCGTCACCGTGCAGGACGCGTGCGCCGCGTCGCCCGGATGCTTCGCAAATTTCGCGGTGCGCTGCAGGGTGATGTCGCGCATCTGCCGATGCCTCTCATAGCGTGCGTCGAGCCCCTCGCTGTTGATGATGCGACCGAGCTGCGCGGCGAGCGCGTAGAAGTGCGGGATCGACGGCGTCGACGGGACGCTCACCTCATCCGCCTTTTCCTTGTACTGCACGAGATCGAAGTACGTGCCGCGATACGGATGCTTCTTCGCCCGCTCGATCGCCGCATTCGACATCGCCGCGACGGTGATGCCGGGCGGCAGTGCGAGGCCTTTCTGCACGGAAGCCAGACAGACGTCGAGCCCCCACTCGTCGAATCGCACCGGCATGCCGCCGAGCGAAGAGACGGCGTCGACGAGCACCATCGTGCCGGGCGATTCCTCGCGAACGATCGCGGCGAGCGCAGCAACATCGTTCGTCACGCCCGTCGATGTTTCGTTGTGCGTGATCGTGACCGCGTCGTAGTGAGCACGGCGCGACGCGAGATGATCGGCGAGCGCTTCCGGATCGATCGCGTTGCCCCAGCCTGCGTCGAGCCGGTCGGCTTCGAGGCCCAGCGACTCGGCGATCGAGAACCAGCGCTCGGAGAACGCCCCGCACGTCGTGACGAGCACCCGGCGGGCAACGCAATTCTCCAGCGCCGCCTGCATCACGCCCGTTCCCGAGGATGTCACGACGAACGTGCTGGCGGCCGTGCCGAACAGCGGCTTCAGATTCGCGAGGATGCCCGCGTAGAGATCGCGGAACTCCGCACTGCGATGTCCGATCACAGGACGCGCGAGCTCCGCAAGCAGCTCGGGACGAATCCAGGTCGGGCCGGGAACGAAGAATTTGCAGGTCATCTCAATCCACCAGATACGCGAGCAGCTCGCGCATCGACGTTACGTAGACCTCTGCATTCTCCCTCACGCGCTCTCTCCTGCAAACGCCTCCGAACCCGATGAAGAGATCGACGGAGGGTCTGGTCTCGAGATCGCTGACCCCGTCGCCGACGAACGCGGCCTTGCCGTGCGTGCGCGCGCGAACGTCGCGAACGACGAGCTCCTTGCCGCCGGGCCGCGTCAGAAACGAGCGCCGGTCGAAATCGACATAGCGTCCTTCCCGGTCGAATTGCAGCGCGACCGCGTGCACCGCGCGCGGCGGAATTCCGAAATGCTCCGCGAGGGGAGCGATCGCCTGCGCGATGCCGGCAGTCACGAGGTGAACCTGAACGGCGGCCTCACGCAACGCGCGGATCGTCTCTTCCGCTCCGTCGACGATCGATTGCAGATACGTCTGACCGAGCGCGCGGACGGCTTCCGCCTCCGGACGAATCATCTCCAGGCGCCGTCCATACACTTCGTCGAGCGGAATCTCGCCGTTCATCGCCGCGTCCGTCAGCTTCGCGACCTCGGGATTGCCGCCGGCCAGCACATCGATCCCTTCGATCGAAACGAGCGTCGAGTCGACGTCGAAGAATACGAAGCGGTATTTCATTGCTCGTTCGCCGCTCCCACGATATTCACCAGATCCGAGAAGTGCTCGAGGTAGTGATCGGGACGCGACGCGCGCAACTGCTCCTCCGAGGACGAGCCCGTCGTCACGACCGCGACATCCATCCCGCTCGCGCGCGCCGCATGCACGTCGATCGGCATGTCGCCAACGAACAGCGCTTCAGAAGGTGCGCAGCGCGTGGCTTCCAGCGTCCGCAGGACATGCTGCGGATCCGGCTTCCGCGCGCCTGCGACATCAGGACCGACGATCGCCTCGAAGTACTGTGCGAGCTCGAGGAACGACAGGATCTTTTTCGAGAACGTCGTCGGCTTGTTCGTGCAGACCGCCATCAACACGCCGAGCGCCTGCAGCGTTTCGAGTGTGGCTTCGACATTTGCCAGTACCTTCGACTCCTCGCAGCAGATCTCGTCGTAACGGTTCTCGAATGCATCCTGCACGCTGCGGGGAACCGCCGTCGTGTTGAACGCGCGCTGCAGCAGAGGCTCGATGCCTCCGCCGACGAACTCACGAATGCGGGCCGCGCTCAGTTCCTCGAGTCCGTGCTGGCGGCGTGCGAAGTTCACGGCGTCAGCGAGTGCCGCGTAAGAATCGACGAGCGTCCCGTCCAGGTCGAACAGAACCGCACGATACCGAAGCGTCTGGGGCATGGGGCTGCGGATTCTACCGAATTGTCACGCCGCGAGAATTTCCGGCAGGCGGGCGTCACGTTACGATGCGGCATGAGAACGTCGCTCGCAGCGCTCCTCTCGCTTCTGTTCGCTTGTGCCTCGTTCGCCGCAGAAGACGCGAACCGCGCCGCACTGACGATCGGCCTCGAGACTCTCGGCGACACGGCTGCGGGCGTCGTCGCGCGGACGACCTACCGCTTCAGCATTCCTTCCGACGTTCCGCCGCAGGTTCCACTCGTCATCAACGGCTCCATCTCGCAGGGGGGACAGGTCGTCCGGAACTTCCGCTACGCGCTCACGGAAGCGCAACGCGAGCAAGTGACTGCGATCGTCACGCTGCCGCCGGGCAGTGTCGAGATCGAGGCGCGGCTCATGGTACCGCTCGAAGAGCAGGCGCCGGTGATCGTCGGCAAGACCTCGAAATCGTTCCTGATCGAGAAGACGAACAAGCCCTACGCCGCAAACATCAGCGAAGGAGCCGAGGCGGTCGTGGCCGAGGGAGTGATCCCGGAGCAGACCGGCAGTGTGAAGATCCTTCCGCCGCGCCGCGACATCGCGCCGAATCTCTTCATCGTCGATGTCGAAGTCACGCCGCCGGTGAAGAAGGTGGAGTTCTGGGTCGAAGGAAAGAAACTTCTGACGCGCAACGCGCCGCCGTATCACGCCGAGCTCGACCTCGGGAACCTGCCGAAGCGGATGGAAGTGAAGGCGATCGGCTATGACGCAGAAGGCCACTACGTGGACGCCGATGCGTTCGTCGTCAACGAGCGGGAGACGCCGCTCGAGGTCAAGCTGACGCGCGTCGTCACCGGCGACAACGTCTCGCACATCAAGCTGTCGCTGCACAATCCGAAGAACACGGCGATCAAGTCGGCGGTGCTTTTCGCAGGCCAGAAGAAGATCTTCGAGTGGAGCGGCTCGCCGTATGCGGTGAATCTTCCCGCCGACAAACTGAAGGGCGTCGAGTTTCTCCGCGCTTCGGTGACGGACGAGACGAACTACGAAGCGACCGACATCCTCTTTCTGAACGGCAACCGTTTCATGGAGGAGCTCGACGTCGATCTCGTCGAGCTGCCGGTCTCCGTGACGGACGCGAACGGCGCGCCGGTCTCGAATCTTGCCGAGAAGGACTTCACGGTCCTCGAAGAGGGGAAGCCACAGAAGATCACGTCGTTCAACTACGCATCGAATCTGCCGATCTCCGCCGGAGTCCTCGTCGATCATTCCGGTTCGATGGAGCCGCGGATGAAAGCGACGAAAGAAGCGGCGGTGGAGTTCTTCCGGGACATCATCAAGGGACAGGACCGCGCCTTCATCGCAGGCTTCGCGTTCGATGCAACGAAGATTGCGCCCTTCGTCTCGAGCATCGAGACGCTGCAGGCTCAGGTCGAAGCGATTCCCAAAGCCGAGGGGGGAACGTCGCTTTACGACGCGATCATCACCGGACTGTATCGTTTCCGCGGCGTGCAGGGCCGCAAGGCCCTCATCGTCCTCACTGACGGCGAAGACACGACCTCACGCATCCCGTACGACGAGATGCTCCAGTACGTGCGCGCGTCGCGCGTGCCGATCTACTTCATCGGGATCGGACTCGGGCTCTCGGATTTCAGCGGCACGTCGAAGATGAAGGCCATCGCAGCGGAAACCGGCGGCGTCGCTTACTTCATCAAGGATGTGAAGGAGCTGAAAGACACCTACACGAAGCTCGAGAAAGAACTGCGGACGCAGTATCTGCTCGCGTACAACGCGGAGACGTCGAAGAAGGATCGCAAGTATCGGACGATCGATGTCCGCGTGGATCGCGCGAATGCGAAGGTGCGGACGATCCGGGGGTACATCCCCTGATGGATGGGATGGGACTATGGGACCTATGGGACCTATGGGACCTATAGGGAGAAACGGTCCGCCCATAGGTCCTATAGGTCCCATAGGTCCCATAGTCCCATCCCATCCCCAATTACCCGCTCAATCTGCGGTAGGCCGCGGCTAACAGCGTCACGCGTTTCACATACGTTCGCGTTTCCGCGAACGGGATCGACTCGAAGAATTCGTCGGGCGGTTTTCGCGGGGCGGCGCGCCGCCAGTTCAGCACGTTGCCCTGGCCCGCGTTGTAGGATGCAACGGCGAGTTGGGGATCGCCGCCGAACAGATCGATGAGATGGCGGAAGTGATAGGTGCCGAGCCTGATGTTCACTTCAGGATTCTCCAGGTCATCGGACGTATGCAGTTTCTTCGCTAGTTCGCGGCCGGTCGCCGGCATCAACTGCATCAGCCCCGTCGCGCCGACCACCGATTTCGCGGCCGGGTTGAAGTAGCTCTCCTGGTGGATGAGCCCCATGATGAGATAGGGATCGACTCCGTTCTTCTCCGCATTTTTGCGGATGGTCTCCTCATACTTGCGCGGGTAATACATCTTCAGAAAGTAGGGCGGCACCGCGTCCTGCTCGACCGTTGCCAGTTGCGGGAAGGCACGGCGGATCGTCAGGAACATCAACTGCGCGTTGCCGTTCGCGTTGTAGAGATCCGCCATCAGCGCGTCGGCGAACGGCTGGTTGTCGCGATTGACGTTCTTCTGAATCTCGCCGCGTGCGTTCTTCATGTCCGACAGCGCCGTCAACTCGTAAGCCAGCCGCAGCTCGGACGGCATGTTCTTCTCGGCGATGACGCCCCAGTCGGGACGATTCATCTTCAGCGGATTCGTCGTGACCGGCGAGCTCTGTGCCCCGTGTGCCTTCGCGAAGATTGCGTAGAGGTCTTCATACGGTGCGCTCGCCAGCGTGCGATAGATCTCCTGCGCCTTCTCCTTCTCACCGGCGCGCTCGATCGTCCGTGCATACCAGTACTCGCTCTGCCTCTTCGCGCCAACGCTCTGATACGTGTCGGCGATGAAGCGGAACAACGTCTTCGCTCCGTTGAGATCGCCGGTCGAATACGCAATCCAGGCCTTGTCCCAGAAGTGCTGCAGGCCGGGGTCCGCCAGCCGGTCGAGCTTCACGAGCTGCGCGATCAACTCCTGCTCGTAGTCATCCTGCTTCTTCGCCTCCGCGAGTGCGATGAGCGTGTTGAGCGCCTCGATCCGCACCGGCTTCGCGAGCGGAAGCGTCAGGAGATCCTTGAATCCTTCGATCGACTTCCTGTCGTACTCGTCCTGTTTCGCTTTCTTCGCGAGATCGACGAGCTTCACCTGCACCTTGACCTTCGCGAACTTCGGCTTCATGACGAAGTGCGCCGTCTTTCCTTTGCCGCGGCGCAACTTGATCGTGCCGACCTGCTTTCGCTGCAGAACCGTCTTGTAGACGAAAGGATCGATCGACGACGCGAGCGCGCGGTCGGCTTTCGCCGCGAAGTAGACCGCGGGAATTGCGATCCGGAAGGTGTGCGACTTCAGCGGATCGAGGACGTGGTTCGCATCTTCGAAGCGCTTCAACTGAAACAGCGCGAGGCCGCGATTCAGCTCGACCGCATCACGCAGCGCCGCCGGCGCAGCGGGTTCGAGCGCTGTCAGCTCGTCGTAGGCGTTCTGCGGATCGCCATCGCGCAGAAGACTCACGCCGCGCTCGAGACGCTCCGCGGGCGAGAGGCTGATCGCTGCATCCTTCGGCAGACCGGAGAGCGAGCGGACGATGTTCAGCCCATCCGCGGCCTGTGCGGCGCGCGGACTCTTGATCCCGATATTGCGCGCCGCGTAGAGCACCGCATCGATGTCGCCGCGAATGAATCGATCCTCGATTGCATTCCAGCGCGCCGTCGCCGCAATCGACGGCACTTCCGATCGGACCGCGATCGCGCCGTACACGTCGGCGCTCCTGTCCCAGTCCGCCAGCGCGCGATAGAGACCGCCGAGATTGAACGCGGCGTCTTCCCAGTAGACGAGGGCCGGCGAGCGATACCAGAGCGCGGCAAGAACGCGCCGCGCACTCTTTCGATCACCTTTCAACTGGTAGCCGTTCGCCAGCAGGTAGAGCCGGTACTCTTCCACCGCGCGCGACCCGAACTGGAACGACGAGAAGTGTCTGACGGCGTCCGCTCCATCGCCGCGCTGCAGCGCTTCGAGACCGGACGTGTAGGCATCGCGCAGCCGCGCGAGATCGGGCGGCGCTTCCGGCTTCGCCTTGAGGTGCGCTTCGTGGTGGAGACTGCGTCTCGGAACGTAGTACCAGACGACCGCTGCGATGAGCGCGATCGCGAGGACGGACGAGATCGAAATGATGAGCCGGCGTCTCCGCATCGACCGACGTCGCTTGCGAGGACGCTGCCTTGTCGGCGCAGTCACACGTTAGAGGCCGAGCGCCTCAGAGTTCCCGTCGGCGAGAATGCGCACGAGCTCGTCGTAAAAATAGTTCGACGTCTTGCGCACTTCATCCGCAATGCGCTCGTCGTACATCTGACGGCTGCGATCGATGTCTTCCTTCAGACGCTCGTAGAGATCGCGGTTCTTGCGGCCCTGCTCGACCTTCGACTCGTTGTACAGCTTGATCTCCGAAACGAGCAGGCGCGCGAAGCGGCGAGCCTCGTCGTGCTTCTTCGCATCTTCCGACTGCGGCTGCTGGAACGCGGCGCCGCGGCCGACTCCGGCAGGAGGAACGTACTGCGTCGTGGGACGCTCGTCGCCGCCCATTGACGTGGGCGCTCCTGCGGCGGGCGCAGCAGGCGGCACAGCGGCCGGCTTTGGTGCGGGGGCGGGCGTCGGAGCCGAGAACTCGTCCGCCGAAGGGATGTTGAAGGCCGGCGCGGCGGGTGCCGCACCCATCATTTCCTTGATCTGTGCCGCGTCGAACCGCATCGTCTGCGATCCGACCGACGGAGAAACGGCAGGAACCGGTGCAGGCATCGCGGGGCGCGGAGCCGTGGCCGGTCCGGCCGCAGGGGCTGGTGCAGGTTTCGGCGGCGCGGGTGGCGGTGCTGGTGGCGGTGCCGCAACAGGTGCAGGCTTCGGCGCAACAGGCGCCGGCGCCGGGGAAGGCGCAGGTGCGGGCGCCGGTACCGGCTTCGGTGCGGCGGGAGCAGGCGCGGCTGCTTCGGAGCCCGAATCACTGAGGCTCGGCGACGGAGTCTTCTTGCGCAACGCGAGCGTGTCGATCAGCAGGCCCGTGGTGAAGACGAGCAACTCGACCGACGACGTGTCGAGCTTCGCGACATCGTCGCTGACGACGTCGACATACACCGCTGCCGCAACTTTGTCCTTGATCACCATCGGAACGAGGATCGCCTTTTCCGATGCTGCGACGCCGAGCCGCGTCGAGAGATTCGCGCCATCCCACACGACGACGCGCTCGTCTCGCAGAACCGTATCGAGCTCCGGAATGAGTCCCGGAGCCGCGTTGAAGCGCTTCACGTTTTCGTCGTTGCCGCCGGCAGCCGTGAAGCCGGCGCCCTTCCATCCGCTGAACGTTTCACCGCGCAGAATGAGAAGCGCGGCGCGCGAACCGAAATGGAGACACTCTTCCAGCAGGGCATTGAGAACATCGACCTGCGATTTTCCGCGCTCGACGGCCTGCACGGCCCGCTTGACGAGCGCCGCATCCGGACCTCCGCCGACGACGGCCGGTGCAGCAACAGGAGCCGCGACAGGCTCCGGTTTGATGGACTCTTCGAGCTCGCTGATCTGCTTCTGAATGTGCGGCAGAAAGGTGATGGCGTTGACGTCCGCCTGCACGCTCTGGAGGGCCGCTTTCAGTTGTGAGTCTACGGCTTCGCGTACATCTTCAATCGAGGACCTGATCTCGGAGACCATCCGGTCGATGGACTCCTTGACATGCGCCTCGATCGAAGTCGCGACTTCCTCTCCCCTCACGGCCATAAATCCTCCAGATGCCGTAGCTTGAACCAAGCCACCCAGGGCGCAGCGATTATTGACCCCGGTTTTACGCGCTGTCAAGGAAGCGCGGCGCCCGACTGTGTTAAGTTTTCCCGAAATGACTCGGCGTTCTCTCGTTGCGTTCGGAGTAGTTCTCTGCCTCGGCTGCGGTGCATCTGATACGGGCGACCACGCGGAATGGTTGCGCGTGCTCAGCTCGAAGAAGGCGGCCGCCGCACCGAATGCGACACCGCAGGAGAAGCAGCTCTACGCCGATTCGCTCGCCGCGTTCGTGCAGAAGCATCCGACGCACAGCCGCGCGAAGACGGTCTACGAGCGCATTCAGATCGACTTTGCGCGCGACCTCGCGGCGATCGGCCGGTATCAGGATGCGATCCACTTCTACCGCACCGTCCTCGGCCGCGACCCGCAGAACGCCGAGGCGCTGCGCGGCCTGAATGAAGCGCTCGAGCACCTCGCCGTCTCGCGCGAGAAGATCGCGTCGCTCGAGAAGGGGATGTCCCAGAAGGACGTCGCGAGGATTCTCGGGAAGCCTGTGCCGGGCTGGATCGTTCATAGTGACAGACGCGACTCGGCCATCGAGTCGTGGTACTACCGGACGAGTGATGGTCACGTCGCCGGCGTCTACTTCCACGATGGCGAACTTTTCGCAGCGGAAGCAGACTCGCAGGCGCGACTGACTCCGCTCGCCGGCACTGCACATTGAGATAGGAACCAGCCAATGCCGATCTACGAGTATCAGTGTTCGCAATGCGGAGAACGTGTCGAGGTCATTCAGAAGCTGAGCGACCCTCCGTACAGTCATTGCCCGAAATGCGCAGGCGAGATGAAGAAGCTCCTCTCCGCTCCCGCGATTCAGTTCAAGGGCTCGGGTTTCTACAAGACCGACTACGCATCCGGCAGCTCCAGTGCGAGCTCGAGCTCCACGAAGAGCGAGTCGAAGAGCGAAACCAAGTCCTACACGAAGTCATCCGACTGAATGAAGATGGCCACCGCGAAAGACATCAAGCGACGCGCCGACTCGGTGCTGGAGGAAGTCTTTCGCTCGCTCTTCGAAGAGATCGACACGGAGAAGATCCGGAAAGAGGTCGAAGGTCTTCGCGAGCGTCATCCCGAGTTCGATGCCGCGGGACACGCGCGGCACCTCGCGCGGCGCACGGCGATCCGCTGTGCTGCCGCCGGTGCGATGACCGGCCTGCCGTCAGGCCTGCTGGCGATCGGCACTCTCAGCGCCGATCTCGCCTATCTCGTCTTTCAGCAGTTTCGTCTCGTGGTCGGCATCGCGGCGATCTATGGTCATGAGCCGACGAATCGCGAACGGTTCAGCGAAGCGCTCTCCTGTGTGGCGTACTCCTCCGGTGCAGGCCTCGGCAAGCAGGGCATCGCGACGATGCTCGAGTCCGCGAGCATCGAAGGTGGAGTCGTCGCCGAAAAGATCGGCGCACGCTTCGCGCGCGAGCGCATCGCGAAGGTCATCCCGTTCGTCGGCGCCATCTCCGGCGGCGTGTTGAATTACGCGGCCGTGCACGCTGTGGCACGTTCCGCAATTCGTTACTACGAATCGCAGATCGACCGCAGTGTCGCCGAGAGCGATGCCGATGAAATCTGGTCGGACGGCGATCGCGAGCACGCGTAGCGGCGAGCGAGGAATGCATCTTCGCGGACCCGCGTTAGCTGGCCTGAACCGACGATGCCGAAATTTGAGATGGAATCGATGACGGAGGTCCGCTCCGCATTCTTCGAGCGGAGACGCCTCCGCCGCATTCGGATGATCGTCGAGCTGACGATGAATCTCGTCGGCGGCGATGAAACGGTCACCTACCGCGAAGCCTGCTGCCTGATCGAATGCGCGCGAAAAGCGATCCTCGATCTGCACCCGTCGTTCGCAGACCGTTACGAGCGCATCGTGCGGCCGCACTTCGAGCGCATCCTCGCGCAGCGCTGGCCACATGCAGAGTTACTGCGGCCGTCACCCTGTGAGCTCGTCAACTAGCGCGCGTCCGGCACCACTCCTCGAAGCTCCCACCGCTGCAGCACCTCAGGCGCAAACACCTCACGCCGCGCGAAGACCATTCCGCTCTCGTCATACGCGATCAGCGCCCAGCGGCTGCGCGGCCAGTAGACGAGTGATGCCGGCATCAGCGTCCGCTTGCCGGTGACAGCATCGACGACCTGCACCTCGCTGCGGCGGTACTCATCGACCGCGAGATCGATGCGGTATTTCTTCAGCAGTGCTTCCCACGCGTGCTGGTCGCCGCGCGCTCTTGCGTACTCTCCGATGAACGTTCGATAGAGCTCGTTGCGGCCATCGGTGAGCACGCGGCGCTCCGGATAGAACGACCAGATGAGAAAGCCTCCGAACTGATCGGGGTTGTAGATGTTTCCGCGCAACCCGCTCGCTTTCAGCCGCGCGACCGCGGCAACCGGCCAGCGATGCGGCGAGAGTCCGACGCCATGCGGCGCGAGCAGCAACGAGATGCCGAGGATCGAGAACGCCGTGCCGTAGGCAGCACGCGGCGCGACGACGGCCGGCGGCAGCAGAAGCGGCAGCGCAGCAAAGAACAGCGGCTGATGACGCACATGGAGCACCGCGAGAAGCGCCAGCACAACGAACAGAATCGCGTGCGATGCCTGTCGCTCTTTCGAACGGATGAACAGCACGGCCGCGGCGATGATCGCGGCGTAGAGCAGGGGAAATACGAATGGCGAGCTGCGCTGCCATTCCGCATTCGTGAACGCACCGCTCGTCACGAGCTGATTCAGCGCCAGCGGTGCAGCGATCCCGCGCCAGCCATACGGGTTCACGAGCAACGCCGCCGCGGCGGCGAGCGTCCTCGAAGCGGAGAACGTCATCGCCAGCATGACGAGAGGCGCGAGGAGAGCCGATGGATGAACATTCATCCAGAGAATCGTGATGATGACGAACGCCGTCGCCGAGCGGCGGGCGGTGACGATCGCAGCCACGAGAAAGAGTGGCGCAAGCGACGCCGGCCGGACATCGAGCAATGGATTCGCGCCGGCGAATGCAATCGCCGAGGCGAGCGCGGCGAGCGGCGCGCCGGCGGAGCGGCTGGCCAGAACGAAGATCAGCGCAAACAACCCTGCGGCCATCAGCGCGCGAAGAATCGAGAGTCCGCTGAGCCCAACCATTCGCTGCAGCAGCTCGACGGCACCATCGAACAGCCACTCGCCATTCACCCACGGAGCGCGATCGCTCGCGATCGCGAACGGATCGGCCGCCGGCAGCCCGCGATGTTCGAGGATCCAGCGGCCGGTCGCCAGATGCCAGAAGAGGTCGTAACTGTGCAGCGGCACAGTCGCCGCGACGAACGCGAGAATGAAAAACGCGGCAGCCACGATTCGAGGTGGCTGCCGCGCGTCACTCATCGCGCGAAGTATAGGTGGTCAGGACCACTCAGTCGCATCCGCTCACGACGACGCCGGCGGCAGCGGGGGCGCGGGCGGCGCAGGCGGAACCGGTGTCGCAGACGGTGACGGCATCACGGGAGGCACCGGCGGCACCGGCGGAACAGGAGGCACCTTGTTCTCGAGATGAATGTCGCCATTCACCGTCGAGATGCGGAGTTCGTGACGGCCGCCGTTCACTTCACCCGAAACGCGGCGGCTGCCGGGATGCGAGTGGATGCTCAGCGGGAACGACGCTTCGAAGTCGCCGTTCACCTGCGAGAGATCGCACGCAAACGACGCATTCGCCGGCAGCACGGCCACGACGCGGCCGTTCACGGTCTTCAGCTTCGCTCCCTGAAAATCGCGCAGGAACGTCGCCATCACACGGCCATTCACCGTGTGCGCATCCACTTCCGAGATTCCCGCGCATTCGAGATTGATCTCGCCATTCACGCTCTTCGCCTGTGTGGCGCCATCGACGCCTTTGGTCGCGATGCGGCCGTTGACCGTCTTCAGTTCGAGCTCGAGTGCGGGAGGCACCTTGAGCGAGTAGTCGATCGTCGTGTCGTCGCCGAAATTCAAACCGAAGATGCGCACGCGATGCTGATTCCTGCTGCCGATGCTCAGCGTGTCGCCGCTGACTTCCGTCTTGAAGTAGCCCTGATTGTCCGACTGCGGTTCCGGCTTGCTGTACGCGCGGACGTGCGCGACCAGCGAGATCTCGTCCGGCTTTCCCGCCTCGACGTTCACGCTGCCATTCACTTCGCTGACGTACACGCGATGAATGTCGGTGGCCGGCCAGGTGCGCTCGATCGTCGCCACGTGCCGCTCTCGCGCGACGCAGGCGGCAAAAATCAGAGGCAAGAGTAAATAAAGACGGCGGAGTCGGCTGTTCATTCGAGTCACCTGCTTAGGGTGTGGTACGAAAATCACTCGAGAGAGTTTCACTGTGACACTGATCGATACGTCTCAGACGACGCTTCTGCGCATCGCCGCATTCCTGGTGGACGGTCTCACCATCGCCATCCTGCTCATCCTTCCCGCCTCGGCCATCAGCTACGGGATGGCGTGGATCGGCGGATCCGTCAAGGCGATCCAGATCGTCTGGTGGATCGCCCTCGGCATCTTACTGACTGCATTGCTGATCCGCGACGGATATCGCGGGCGTTCCATCGGGAAGCAGATGCTCGGCCTTCGCCTCAACACCGCAGGCGGCAAGGACTGCTCCTGGGGAAGGTCTGCGCTCCGCAACGCGCCCGTGGTGGTATTTCCGCTCACGCTCATCGAGATTTTTCTCGTGATCGCCGGCAAGCCGCGGCTCGGCGACCTCATCGCGAAGACGACGGTCAGCGAGGAGTAGGCTCGATCGCCCGTCATCGCTCGCGGAACGCGATCCTCTTCTCTGTCAGCGTGCTGCCAAATCTCGACGCAAGCGATTCCCTCACATCGAAGCGGAACGTGTTCTTCTCCGCGAAAATCTCTTCGACGAGGACGACATCGGGGGGCGACACGAGCCGGTAAACGGTATTGAGGGCGTCGAACGGAACCTCGAGCTCGAATCGCCTGTAGAGATACCGGTCCTCCAATGGCAATTCACGCAGCGCGGCGGCTGCTGCATCGCGATAGGCGCGCGAAAGGCCTCCGGTTCCGAGCTTGATCCCTCCGTACCAGCGCACGACGACGACACCGCAATCGTAGACATCGGCGCCTTCGATCGCGGAGAGGATCGGCTTGCCGGCGCTGCCGGAAGGCTCACCGGCATCCGCGCTTCGGCTTCGCCCGCCCCACGCGCGGAATGCCCAGCAATGATGCGTCGCGTCGAAGTACTGCTTCTCGATCTTCAGCAGCCGTTCGAAGAACGATTCTTCACTCGCGATCGGAAACGCGATGCCGAGAAACTCGGAGCGCTCGATCTTCACCCGTGCTTCCGCGGATGACGACGGCGCGCGGTAATGATCAGCGGACATGGCGATACGCCGATACGTAACGGTTGCCGAGGAGGAAGAAGCGGAGCGGCCAGTGGGCAGCATCGCCGGAGTTTTCCACGCCGATTCTCTTGCTCACCGCGATCTCTTGTTCGCGCACTTCGATGTCGCGCCCGGTCAGAAAGAGCGAGTCGCCGTCGAGCGGCTCGCCATCGCAGGACTTGTCGATGCCGAGCGCCGCACACACTTTTCCTGGCCCGTTCATGAGCTCGTAATCATTCTTCGCTTTCGGGCGGCGTTCGCGCATGGCCTCGATTCCCTGCACCGGAATCGCCGCGCGCAAAAGCACGGCTTCTGCGATGTCCGCTTCCTGACAGACGACGTTCATGCACCAGTGCATGCCGTAGCTGAGATAGACGTACGCATGCCCGCCTTCGAGATACATCGACTGATTGCGGTCCGATCGCAGGCCGCGCCGCGCGTGACTCGCCGCATCGTTGGCGCCGAGGTAAGCCTCGGTCTCGACGATGCGGGCTGCGAGCAGTTCTCGTCCGGTACGCCGCCACAGCACGCAGCCGAGCAGTGCCCTCGCCACCGTCACCGTGTCCTGAAGATAGAAGGCGCGCGGGAGCTTCTCGGGCATGTCAGATCGACTGCGGCGCGCGCCCGTTGCGGTGATCGAGCTCCTCTTCGTGGACATATCGATTGATGATGCGCAGCAGATCCGCATGAACCGACGGCGCTGCGCCGATGATGTTCCCGCGCTCCAGCCAGCGATCGCCGCCCGAAAAATCGGTGATGAGCCCTCCGGCTTCTCTCACCAGCAGCGATCCCGCCGCAACGTCCCACGCCGCGAGATGCATTTCGAAGAATCCGTCGAAGATTCCGGCCGCCGTGTAGGCGAGGTCGAGCGCCGCAGAACCGGGACGGCGAACGCCCTTGGCCACCATGATGACGTCGCGAAAGATGCTGCAGTAGACGTTGACGTACTGCTGCGCACGGAACGGGAAGCCGGTCGTCAGGAACGAGCCCTCCACCGTACGTTGGGCCGACACCGACATCCTCGCGCCGTCTCGCCACGCACCCGCTCCGCGCTCGGCCGAAAAGACGATGTCGCGCAGCGGCTCGTAGACGACGCCGGCGACGATCTCGTCGCCCGACTTCAGACCGATCGAGACCGACCAGACCGGCAGGTGCTGTAAATAGTTAGACGTGCCGTCCAGTGGATCGATGATCCACGTCCGTCCGTTGGACGATGCGCCGCTGCTGCCCGTCTCTTCGCCCAGCGTCGCGTCCCCCGGACGCTGCTCGCGCAAAAAACTCTTGATGGCGGCCTCGCTCTCGCGATCCGCGGCAGACACCCAGTCATTGCGGGCCTTGATGTCGGCCTGTTCTTTGCCGATGCGTTCCCAGTAACCGAGCAGAACTGCTGCGCCGCGCCGCGCGGCTTCGATTGCAACCTCGATGTCGTTCAAGCGAGCGGATTCTAACTCCTGCTGTCTGCTGTCTGAATCAGCTATCCTCGCAGCAAGCCTGCAGATGGAATTCGAACAGATCTCGCACTTTCGCGTGGATCGTCTCCTCGGAGCGGGAGGAATGGGCGAGGTCTATCTCGCGGAAGACGCCACGCTCCACCGGAAGGTCGCGCTCAAGCTTCTGCCCGAACGCTTCTCGACCGACGAAGAGCGCGTCCGCCGCTTCGTGCGGGAGGCGCGCGCAGCCTCGGCGCTCAATCATCCGAACATCCTCACCGTCTACGAGATCGGGCAGTCGGAAAACCGGCACTACATCGCCACGGAGTTCATCGAGGGCGAAACGCTCCGCAACCGCATCAATCGCGAGCGCGACCCGATGACGATCGCCGAAGTGCTCGACATCGCGATCGGCGTGGCCAGCGCGCTCGCGGCGGCTCACGAAGCCGGCATCCTTCATCGCGACGTGAAACCCGAGAACATCATGGTCCGCCCCGACGGCTACGTGAAAGTGCTCGACTTCGGCCTGGCCAAGCTGCTCGGAACGAATGACTCCAACAGCGGCGCGATCCTCGGAACCCTGCAGTACCTGGCGCCTGAACAGGCGAGAGGCGGATCGCCGGATGCGCGCAGTGACATCTATTCACTCGGCGTCGTGCTGTACGAGCTCCTCACGCGCCGTCCGCCGATCGTCGGCGACTCCTTCGTCGATCTGGCGATCGCGGTCACCACGGTGCATCCCGATCCGCCCTCGCGATTCGCCGAAGGAATTCCGCCCGATCTCGACCGCATCGTTCTCAAGGCTCTGGAGAAGAGTCCCGACAAGCGCTATCAGACTGCGCGCGAGCTCCTGGGAGACCTGCGCGTCCTGCGGCGCGAGCTCGAGCTCGAAGGCACTCTCGGAACCTATCCGAGCGTACAAACCTCCGGTTCGATGCTCGCACATCAGGCGACGCTGCCTCTGTCGCGCACGTCGATCATCCGCCGCCACCCCTTCCTTCCCGCGCTTGCGATCGCAGCCGGTGTGATCCTGCTGGCGATCGTCATCTATGTGCTGTCGCGCGGTCTTCTGGATGAAGGAGCACCGATCGGAAGCGTCGCGGTTCTGCCCTTCGTCAACGCGACCGGCGATCCGAGCGCCGATTACCTCAGCGACGGTCTCGCGGACAGCATCACCGACTCGCTTTCGCAACTGCCTCAACTGCAGGTCGTGGCGCGCAGCCGCGCGTTTCACTATCGCGGCAGAAATATCGATCCGCTCGCAGCGGGAAGAGAGCTGCGCGTGCGCGGCATCGTGACCGGGCATGTGTTCCTTCGCGGCGATACGCTCGTCGTGCGCGCCGCGCTCACCGATGTGCGCAAAGGAACGCAGATCTGGGGCGAACAGTATGACCGGCGCCTCTCCGATGTCCTCGCAGTGCAGAAAGAGATGGCGCAGGAGATCTCGAACAAGCTGCGGTCACGTCTGTCCGGCGAAGAAGTCCGCCTGCTCCAGAAGCGCACCTCCACGAGCAATGAGGCCTTCCAGTTGTACCTGAAGGGCCGCTATTACCGGCACAAGTACAGCGAGGAGTCCATCCACAAGGCGGTCACCTATTTCAATCAGGCTCTCGAGCGCGATCCGACGTACGCACTCGCCTATGCCGGACTTGCCGATGCGTATTACGGCCTTTCGAATCTCTATGCGCCTCCGCGCGAGGCCATGCCGCGGGCGCGCGAGGCCGCGCAGCGCGCGCTCGCGATCGACGACTCGCTCGCGCAGGCACACACGTCGCTCGCGCTCGTGCAGGTCTGGTATGACTGGGACTTCACGTCGGGCGAGCGCGAGTTCCGCCGGGCGATCTCGCTCAACCCGAACGATTCCGAAGCGCATCGGCTGTATGGCAACTTTCTCATTGCGTCGGGCCAGTTGAGCCGCGCGCTCGCCGAGATGAAGCTCGCCGAGCAGCTCGATCCGCTTTCTGCACCCGCCTGCTGGGACGTCGGCCGCGTGCTGTTCTATGCGGGCCGCTACCCGGAAGCGCGCGCGCAGGCGAAGAAAGCGCTCGAGCTCGACGATCACTTCGCGCATGGCTATCTGCTGCTCGCGCAGATCTCCGAGCGCGAAGGAACGACGGACGACGCACTCGCACTGCTGCAGAAAGCGATGTCGATCGCCGGACGCACGCCGCTGCTCGTGTCGATGTGGGGCTCGGTCTCCGCACGAGCGGGAAAGAAGGAAGATGCGCTGGCGGCAATCGAAGAGCTGAAACGGAGACCGGCGTATACGCTTCCGCTGTTCGTCGCGCGCGTCGACGCCTGCCTCGGCCGCACGGAAGAGGCGATGAGCGCACTCGAGCAGGCCTACACCGATCGGTCCGAGTCGGTGGTGTGGCTGAAGATGGATCCGTCGTTCGAATCACTCCGCGGGGAACCGCAGTTCAAGGAACTCGTCAAACGCGTCGGGGTATGACATGGCCCGCCGGTCCCGAGAGACGACCTGCATCTCGCCACGCGATTTCGCGTGGGAGCGATCGCTGATCGCCTGCCTCCGGCATTCCACGCTTCCGTTCGGCTGCGAGCTCGAGCTCGCGTCGATTGCGGACATCACACGCGAGCGCGAGCAGCTCTCGCTCCTCGCGCAGTTCGCGGCTCATCAGGCGTTCCTGCAATTCGCGGGAATCGCAGACGGCGAGGTCCGCGAGAGCGAGTGGCGTGTCGTGCGCAAGCGGGGCAGCGACTGCCGTCTCGTGCGCGTCGCATCACGAGCGTTCGGGGAGGAGCCTTTATCCCTGCTCACACTCGTGCAGCAGTTTTCCGATTTGATCCGGGCTCCGGAGCTCGAGGTGCTGCGGCAGTCGTCGGGTCGCGCCGAGGCGGTTTATGCCGAGGTTCATCGAAGACTGCGTGAGGACGTTGCGGCGGACTCGCGTTGGATGGAGAGCGCCGCTGCGGGATCGATTCTCGCGCCCGGCCGCGAAGCGATCGAGGCTCTCTGGTCGGAGCGCGGCGGCCGTTTCCTGTGTCCGGACACCACGGCGATCGAGTCGATGGCGAAGCTCTCCGAATCGATCACGCTGATTCGCCTCAGCGGCGCATCGCCGCTTCGCCGTTACTCGGCGATCGAGTCGCTCGCACCGCTGGCCGGCGCGCTCGACGGAAGCGAAACGGAAATCGCGGAGCGCGTCATCGCGCAACTCGCAAACGCACACTACCTGTTTCTCGTGACCTCGCTCGAGACGTTCGATGCAGCGTCGGCGCGCGTCGTCGATCTGCTCATGACCTTCGATGAAGCCAAGTGGATCAACGCCGGCGCAGGATCACCGCTGCCCGACACACGCCACCTTCTCGTCAGCAGCAGGGTCGCGGCGCAACGGGCTGTCGAGTCGAAACCGCTGCCGTGGATCGAGAGTCTCGTATCGTCGCCGGCGTTCGCGGCGTTCCTCGATCGAGGCGAGCTTCCGCCGGATGATCTTCCGACGATTGCGCTGGGAGAGCCCCGCCGCTCGTATCTCGGCGCGCTCTCTCTGCTCGGCCAGCGCATTCCGGCCGCCACCGCGCGGAAGTTTCTCGAGGAGTTTCTCTTCACCGGCTCACTCGAAGAGCTCGTTGTGGAAGGCATCACGTCGATGGAGAACGGAGACTTCGTTCTCGCACTCGATCTCTCGCACTTGATTCCCGATGCGTCGCGGGCCGCGTTGTGCCGGGTCGCCGCAGGCGTCACGACGGATCGCAGCCGCGCCGTCTCGCTGCTGCTGCAGGCTGGCGATTACTCCGGCGCGACGGAGCTCGCGGCCGGCATCACCTGGCGCTCGCCCGCCGAAGCGATTCAACTCCTGCAGCGTTTTCCTCCGCACGCACGGACACCGCTTCTCGCCGATACCCTCGCATCCGCGCTGATCGACGGCGGCCGCTATCTCGAGGCGAAGCGCGTCACGACGAACGACCTGCTGCTCGCGAAGTGCGAACGAAGGATGGGCGATTATCAGCAGGCTCTCGATCGTCTGGAGCGCGCAGGCTGCCATGGCTTCGAGGCCGCGCTGCTTCGAAGCGACCTGCTCTTCGTGGAAGGCCGGTACGACGAAGCGCTGGCTGCTCTCCGCGAATGCGAGCCGCGCGACGACGGCGAGCGCGCGCAGCTCTCGTATCAGCGTGCGGTGCTCGCGAACGAAGCAGGGATCTCCTTCGCCGGCCGGATCGAGGATCCCTACTGGCTCGCGCGTCATGAGACGTATCGCGCAATCCGCCACCGGGATGTCGACGCGGCACTCGCGTCGGCTTCGATCTCGCTTCAGCTCGCGAAGAGCGTGCCGCAGCGCATCGACGTCTACATGGACCGCGTCTTCGTGCTCTTCACAGCCGGCCGATGGAAAGAGACTCGCGCCGAAGCGATGAATGCGCTGTCGCTGATCGAAGAGACGGAGGGCGATCGCGCGGCGGGCGGCATCCTCTTCACGCTCGCATTTCTCGCGGCTGATGATGGCCAATGGGCTCACGCGGCGCATCAGATCGAGCGGCTGCAGCGCTTCTACACACAGGCCGGCGACGATCAGCGCCTTCGCGAGCTCGATCTATTGCGCGCGCATCTCGATTTCTCCCGCGGGCGCTTCGAGTTTGCGGCGATCGAAGCGCTCTCCGCAATCGACGCAGGAGTGTCGGGCCAGATGAAGGAAGCGGCAGCACTGATCCTCGATGAAATCGCGATGATCGAAGGCCGCGACGAGCCGCTCCGGTCCACTGGGCGCACTCCGAATCTCGAGCTCGCGCGCCGGCATCGACGACTGCTGGGAGAAGAGCCTGACGCCACGCCGTTCGAGCGCTTCCGCACCGCGCTGCGCAAACGCAATCTCGAGGAGGCGGCGTGCATCGCGACGCAACTCGGCGTGACGATGGAAACACGTGCGCCGCTCGCGTCCGACGTCGCGCTTCTTCGCGCCGTCGCAACGCGCGACTTTCCGTTCGGCGCACACGATCTCGGAACCATCCGCTGGCGATTCGCGTCGCGAAATCGCCTCGGGCACTGGACCGTGAGCGGCTCCGCCCCTCCTCTCGAGAACGAATCGCTGGACGGCATCCTCCTCTCGCCGCCCGCTGACTGGATCGTGTGCAGCGAGCGCGAACTGCTGTTCGTCGAGGGCTGCGCAGCATGGCCAGGCGAATCACGCGATGCATTGGGAGCGCTTTTCCGCCTGCGCGCCGAACATCATCGGCTGCACCGTCTACTCGCCGCCACCGAACCCGCCGCGCACGCCGGCGGAGTCATCGCCGAGATCGTCGGCGCATCTCCCGCGATGGCGCCTGTGTACGACACGATCCTCCGCGTGGCCCGCCGCGACGTCCCCGTCTGCATCCTCGGCGAATCAGGAACGGGAAAAGAACTGGTCGCACGCGCGGTGCACAAACATTCGCTGCGAAGACAAAAGCAATTCACCGCCCTCAATTGCGCAGCGTTGCCAGACACGCTGATCGAGAGCGAGCTGTTCGGTCATGTGCGCGGCGCGTTCACGGGCGCGGATCGCGACCGCGCCGGCCTGATCGAGACGACGGACGGCGGCACGCTCTTTCTCGACGAGATCGGCGAGATGCCGCTCTCTGCACAGGCGAAGCTGCTGCGGTTTCTGCAGGAAGGGGAGTTCCGCCGCGTTGGCGACGTCACGAACCGCCACGCCGATGTGCGCGTCGTGAGCGCCACGAATCACCGCCTCGATCACTCGGTCGAGCAGGGCCGCTTCCGCGAAGATCTCTACTACCGCATTCGCGTCGTGGAGATTCTTCTCCCACCGCTGCGGGATCGCGGCACCGACGTGATGCTGCTTGCGAAGTATTTTCTCGAGCGGGAGTACGAGAAGCATGGCGAAGGCGCCACGGCGTTCACGCCGGAAGCGGAGTCGATTCTCAGCTCCTATCACTGGCCGGGCAACGTGCGCGAACTGCAGAACACGATTCGGGGAGCGCATGCGTTTGCCGGTGAGGCCCGAGCGATCGACGTGGATCATCTGCCCGAACGACTGCGGAACGTTACGATCCGCCGCACGCCCGCCGGTTCCTATCAGGAGGCGGTCGCGCGGTTTCGCCGTGAGCTGATCGAGCGCTCGCTGGCCTCCGCGGATGGCAACCAGAACCGCGCCGCCACGCTGCTCGGGATGTCGCGGCAGGCGCTGGCGTATCAGATTCGGGAGCTGGGCATCATGGTGCGCCGGTAGGCACGCGCACCGCTGCCTGTCAACGACCGATCACAGCCGTGTACCAAAACCGGTTCGCTGCACGCCGCTCCTCGTGCGCGCGCGTAGAATCGATCCATCGTGAAACGCTTCTTCATCCCGGTTGCCCTCGCGGTGATCACCGCTGGATGTACGTTGTACTCCGACGTATCCATCGCTCCGCTAACCGTCTCGCCCTCGGGCATCGATCGAGGCTCGGATCTGCCGTCGATGGTGCGGAAGTACGACTATCTCCGCGCGATCGAGTACACCTCGACTGTGGAGGGCCGGCAGCGGAAGAACGTCAGCGAATTGATGGCGCTGGGCGAAGCGGAGCTGGCCTCCGGGCGATACGACGCCGCGAGGCAGCATCTGCGCGCCGCCATCGACCTCGACCCGTTTCACAAGACCTTCTCCGACATCGCCTGGGATCTCTCGCAGGTCGAGTACATGTGCAACAACTACGAGACGAGTCTCGAGTGGGCGCAGCTCGCTCAGAAGAACGGCCTCAACATCAGGACCTGGCACCTCGACTATCTGCAGGCACTCGCGAACGTCGAGGTGTATCGCTCCACCGGCTCACAGAGCGACCGCGTCGCGATGCAGCTCACGAAACCGAGCGTGCCGCGTGTCGACGTGCGGATCAATGGATCGCGCAACACGTTTGCGATCGTCGACTCCGGCGCGGTGCTCTCCATCATCTCCGATACGCTCGCCGATTCGCTGCACGTGCGGCGGCTCGGCACTTTCGAGGGGACGTTCTACGGCCTGCTGGATGAACCGATTCAGGTTCGTTTCGGGCTGCTCGAATCGCTGGAGATCGGCAGCATCCGCCTCGAGAACGTGCCGGTGGCGATCATGCCGAACGACAAGATGCGATTCCTCATCTCGTCGAACGAACCGTTCGCGATGGAACTGCTGCTCGGCGCAAACCTGTTGAAAGAATTCCGGATGGAGCTCGACTTCAAGCGGGGAAGCGCGATGTTCACGCGGCTCACGGCAGCCGACCACGATCCCGACCCGGCACAGAACCTCTTCATCGACGGCTTCCGGCCGATGGTGCGCGGCACCGTGAACCGGAAAGGCTGGTTCCTCTTCATTCTCGACACCGGTTCCGAGGTCACATTCCTCAATGCGTCGCAGCTCGCGCAGTTGCCCGTGCAGTTCTACGCGCCAAAGATGCACGGCGCTCTTCTGCAAGGACTGGGCGGTGCAAAGAAGCACGGCGAGAAAATCGAGAACATCGAAATCGGTGTGGACAAATGGGCCGGCACGTTCAAGACGCTGCCGATGTACGAGTCGGATGACCGCGCGCACGCAGTGGGAATCGTCGGCGAGAACTTCCTGATGAACTTCAAGCTCGTGATCGATTTCGGCCGGATGCGGGTCGATCTCATCAAGGGCTAAGCTCAAAAAGTCCCGACCGAGCGCAGCGAGCGGAAGGGATCAAGGATTCCACCGCACCAAACAAAGCCATCCTGAGAAGCTTCCCATCCACGCCGAAACAACCCGCTGCGCGGTGGCATCGTTGATCCCTCCGCTCGCTTCGCTCGGTCGGGATGGATTACTTCTTCCGCCGGGCCCAACCTTCGATGATCTTCTGCGGCGTGCGGCTGAGCGCGAGCGCCTCGGGCGGGACGTCTTTCGTAATCGTGGAGCCTGCGCCGACGTAGGCTCCCTTGCCGACGCGCACCGGTGCGACGAGCTGCGTGTCCGAGCCGATGAACACTCCATCCTCCAGCACGGTCCTGTGCTTGTTGACGCCGTCGTAGTTGCAGGTGATCGTGCCCGCGCCGATGTTCACGTCGGCTCCGATTTCTGCATCGCCGATGTAGGAGAGGTGCGACGCCTTCGCGCCGGCGCCGAAGACGGCCTTCTTCGTTTCGACGAAGTTGCCGACCTTCACGCTTCGGCCGAGCTTCGTTCCGGGGCGGAGATGCGCATAGGGGCCGACTGCCGCCTCGTCCTCGATGATCGCATCTTCGGCGACGGTGCCGGTCTTGAGGTGCACGTCGTCACCGACCGTCACGTTGAGGAGATGCACGCCCGGCTCGATGACGCATCCCTCGCCGATCTTCGTCATTCCTTCGAGCGTGACGAAAGGATAGACAACCGTATCCTGTCCGATCGCGACGGTTGAATCGATCACGACGGTGTTCGGATTGCGGAAGGTGACACCTTCGCTCATCAGCTTCATCACGACGCGCTTCTGGATCTCTGCTTCGACCACGGAGAGCTCCGCGCGCGAGTTGACGCCGAGCGCCTCGATGGGGTCGCGCGCGATCACGGCGCCGACCCGGTGGCCTGCGGTGCGCAGCAGCCGCAGCAGATCCGTGAGGTAGTACTCGCCCTGCGCGTTGTCGGCGGAAAGGCTGCTGAGATTCTCGAACAGGCGCTCGCCATCGAAGACGTAGATGCCGGCGTTGACCTCGCCGATTTTCTTTTCGTCGTCGCTCGCGTCCTTCGCTTCGACGATTCTCTGCACGGATCCGGCGCCGTCGCGCACGATCCTTCCGTACATCGCGGGATCGTCGAGCTGCATCGTCAGCAGCGTCATCGCGTTCCCGCTCCGCTCATGCTCGTCGAGCAGCGCGCGCAGCGTTTCGGGCCGCGTCAGCGGAACATCGCCGGAGAGAATGAGCACGCGCTTGCCGGCGATCCCTTCGCGGCCGAGGAGCGAAACCGCCTGCATGACCGCATGGCCGGTGCCGAGCTGTTTCTCCTGCACCGCATAGCGCGCGCGCTCCCCAACCCACGACTGCACCGCTTCGCGCTGATGCCCGATCACCATGACCGGCGGCTGGCTCGCGAAATCCGATGCGAGATCGAGCACGTAGTCGACGATCGGACGGCCGGCGGCGCGATGCAGAATCTTGATCGTGGCCGACTTCATCCGAGTGCCGAGTCCGGCCGCAAGAATGATCACTTCGACGTTTTCCGTCATCCTTCGTTTCTCCGCATCCGCTCGCGCGTCCTGCCGTAGCGGTCATACAACCGGAAAATCGTATCCGCCAGCGCGCGCGAATCGTGCCGCACGTAATCGCCTTCCGCGATGATGTCGCCGAAGAACGGCGTCACGCCGAGCTCGCGCACTGCGTTGACGTCGAACGGTACGGGATACGCCTGCTCCTTCGCGTAATTCGCGAGAATGTGTTCCGAGGGGCGGCGGCCGTTCATGATCATGACGTCGACGACGAGACCTGCGTGCTCGATGATCGCCGCGAGATGCTGTTCGGCCGAATAGCCGCCCGTCTCGCCCGGCTGGGTCATCACGTTGCAGACATAAACGCGCAGAGCCTTCGAAGCGCGCAGCGCGTCCGCCAGACCCTTGATGAGGAGGTTCGGCAGCACCGACGTGTAGAGCGAGCCCGGCCCGACGAGAATCATGTCCGCGGCTGCGATTGCATCGATCGCGCCGGACACCGGCGGCGCATCGGGCGGGTCGATGCTGAGGTGAACGATCCGCGCGTGATCGCGCGGTGTACGGCGCCGGTCGCCGAGATACGACCCGCTGATGGCAACTTCCCCAACGAGCTCCGCACCATCCTCGAGCGTTGCATGGAGGCGGACATCGGAGAGAGTCGAGGGGAAGATCGCGCCGCGGATCGCCAGAATGTTCGAGGCGGCGAGAATCGCGTTGTCGAAGCTTCCGGTGATGTCGGTCATCGCCGTGAGCAGCAGGTTGCCGAGCGAATGTCCCTTGAGCGGACCCTCTGCTTCGAACCTGTAGTTGAAAACCTGAGAGAGCAACTGCTCTTCTTCGGCTAACGCAACGATGCAGTTGCGGATGTCGCCCGGCGGCAGCATGCCGAAGTCGCGGCGAAGCTCTCCCGAGCTCCCTCCTTCATCGGTCACGGTGACGATTGCGCTGAGGCTGCTGATCGACCACTTGCCCGGATCGCCGACGTACGTTTTCAGTCCGCGCAGGAGTGTGGACAATCCGGTGCCGCCGCCGATCGCGACGATGTCGAGCCCTTGCTTCATGTCCTTCGCGACCGTCTGCGGGTTTGCTACTTCTTCTTCAGTTCGGTCAGAACCAGCTTCGCAACGGCTTTGAGCGTGTCGAAGACTCCGGTGCCGTTCATCGCCACCGCTTCGAACGTCGGTTCGCCCTTGAAGTTGAGCTGCCGGTACATGTCATCGGCGGGCAGCGCCGTCGGCAGATCGCGTTTGTTGAATTGCAGGGCGTAGGGGATGGTCTTGAGGTCGTATCCCTGCTCTTTCAGGTTCTTCTCGAGATTCTGGAGCGACTCGATATTCGCTTCCATGCGCGGTTCCTGCGAGTCGGCGACGAAGATCACTCCGTCGACGCCTTTCAGGATCAGCTTGCGCGAGGCGTCATAGAAGACCTGGCCCGGAACGGTGTAGAGGTGGAAGCGCGTCTTGAATCCGCGCACCGTACCGAGATCGAGCGGGAGGAAATCGAAGAAGAGCGTGCGGTCCGTTTCCGTCGCGAGAGAGATCAGCTTTCCCTTCGCCTGCGGATTCGTCTTGTCGTAGATCCACTGCAGGTTGGTCGTCTTACCGCACAGACCGGGACCGTAGTACACGATCTTGCAGTTGATCTCGCGCGCCGCGTAGTTGATGAACGTCATTGCTATTCGCTGAACAGACTGTCGATATCCTCGTCGGTAATCTCAGCGAACGGCGAGTCGAAGCGGTTCGCCTGATTCCCCCGGTCCGCCTCCGCCTTCTTCAGCAACTGCTCGAAGGTCTTCTCGAGCTCGCCGGAGGCTTTCTTGACTCTCAATCGAACGAGGCCAAGCGATGACTTCTCGTCGAAGATCACGACGAGGATCACCCGCTGGGCTACGAGCGAAATGTGGATGTTGTCCCGCTCCCCTTCGTGGAAGAGGATCGAGAATTCCTTCTCGCCGATCAGCTTCGCCAGTCCGTCCGTTGCTGCGACGTTGCCGGCCGTGAGTGAGGCGAGAGATGTGGCATCGACCCCGCGCATGTCACCCTGCGAGGCGATCTGCTGGCCGTTTTTGTCGACCAGAAAGACGATTTTCGAGTTGGAGTCTACCTGCAGACGATGGAGGATGTCCTTGATCTGCTGGTACTCCTCCTCGTACATGACGAGATCAGGAGCGGCCATTGTTCACCAGGTGCCCGAAAGTTGGGACGGACGAAAGTGTATAGCACAGTAAGCATTGCCCTTCCTAGATTCTTGGTGCGGAAGCCCGAGGATTCGTCGGACAGGGTTTGACGACGAAGCCGGGCTCAGGCTCGGGCTCGTTAGATTTCCCGCCGTCCTTCGAGGGCCTTCGACATCGTGACCTGATCCGCGTATTCGAGGTCGCCACCCACCGGCAGCCCGAACGCGAGCCGGGTGGTTTTCACGCCGGTCGAACGGAGCTGCTGTGCGATGTACAGCGCCGTCGCTTCGCCTTCCACATTCGGATTCGTGGCGATGATGACTTCGCGGATCGCTCCGTCCCGAATGCGCTTCAGTAATCCATTGACGTCGATGTCCTGCGGGCCGATCCCCTTCAACGGCGAGAGCGCGCCGAGGAGCACGTGAAACACACCTTTGAAATCGCGCGTCTGCTCGATGGTCGAGATGTTGAACGCCTCTTCCACCACGCAGATCGTCGATGCATCGCGGCGCGGATCACTGCAGATCGCACACGGCTCGACATCCGTCATGTTGTTGCAGATCGAGCAGCGGAACACTTTCGTCTTCACATCCAGAATCGCCTGCGCGAGCGCCTCCGCTTCGATCATGGGGCGCTTGAGGATGTGGTACGCGAGCCGCGACGCAGATTTGCCTCCGACGCCAGGCAGCTTCGTCAGCTCGTTGATCAGATTCGCGAGTGGGGGAGCGGTCATCTGGTTGCGCGGGCTTGCGGCTCGCGGGCTCGGGGGTTGGCTGGAACCGCAAACCCGCGAACCTGCGAAACCGCGCGACCTCTGGTTAGAACATCCCCGGAATCTTCATTCCGCCCGTCATCGCGCCGATCGAGCTCTGGAGCTCCTCGTCCACTTTGCGCGCCGCTTCGTTGACTGCGGCGACGACGAGGTCCTGCAGCATCTCGACATCGTTCGGATCGACCGCTTCCTTGTCGATCGTGACGGCGATGAGCTCTTTCGAGCCGCTCATCGTAGCCTTCACCATGCCGCCGCCGGCGGAGCCTTCCACGCGCAGCTCGGCCATCTGCTTCTGCATCTGGGCCTGCATCTGCTGCACCTGCTTCATCAACTGCTTCGGGTTCATTTCGTTCTCCTGCTCTCGACGATCTCGCCGCCGAGATGCTTCTGGAATGCCTTGAGCACCGGATCTTCGCGCACTGCCGGCGCCTTGTCCTCGGTGCGGCGATCCCGCGGTTCTGCTCCCGCAAGCTTCGTCTCCACGACGACCTTCTCGCCGTACACCTCGGACGCAAGCTGCTCGATCGTGCTCTTCGCTTCGCTGACGTAATCCGCGAACGTCGAGTCGTTGAACGTCCAGGTGATGCGGTTCCCATCCCTGCTTCCTGAAATCGCGTGATCGACGTAGCCGGCGATGAGCGGGCGGGACTTCTGAAGTTTTTCGATCAGCGCAGAGAGGTCGCCGGAGGCCTTACCGCTCACTGCAGGCTCGTCTCTCCGCTGTGTACGTTGCGAGGGCGGGGGCGATGGTGAGGATGCCGGCGGGACGGACACGCCGCCCTTCGACGAGAGGACCTCTTCCACCGATTTCAGTTTGGGGAAGGTTGCTGCTTTCAGCAGCGCGATCTCGACGGCCAGCCGCTGATGCTCGGCGCGATTGACCGTTTCGTCGTCGCGCAGCAGCAGATTCGCGATGCGCAGCAGGTCGTGGTACGAGAAGCGCCCCGCGACGCTCTGAATCGTCTTCAGATCTTCGGGCGAGACCGCGAGCATCGACTCGCCGGCACCGCCGCTGAGCAGCAGCAGATTGCGAACGAAATTCAGCAGATCGCGATAGAGGATCTTGAAATCGCGCCCGCCTTCCGCCGCCTCGGCGAGCGTCTCGAGAATGGCGGCATGGTCGCCTTCGCCGATCGACGTCACGATGCGCGCGAAGAAATTCGTGTCGGAGAGACCGAGGACCGTTGCGACGTCGGCGGCGGAAATCGAGCGGCCGGCGAAGGCGATGATCTGATCGAGCAGCGAGAGCGCATCGCGGACGCTTCCCTCTCCGCGCCGCGCAACGATCTCCAGCGCGTCACGCGTCGCCTCGATGCCTTCCGCCCTGCAGATCTGGTCGAGACGCGCGATCAGCTCATCGAGCGAAATCTTGCGGAGGATGAGTTTCTGAACCCGCGACATGATCGTCTGCGGGACCTTGTTCATCTCCGTCGTCGCGAACATGAAGATCACATGATCGGGCGGCTCTTCGATCAGCTTCAGCAGTGCATTCCACGACTGCATCGACAGCATGTGCGCTTCATCGATGATGAAGACGCGATAGCGGTCGCGCGCAGGCTCGTACTGCGTGACATCGCGCAGCTCGCGCACGTTGTCGACGCCGGTATACGTCGCCGCGTCGATCTCGCGGACATCGAGATCGATGCCCTCGGTGATCTCCCGGCAGATCGTGCATTCGTTGCACGGCTCCGCAGCAGGTCCCTGCACGCAGTTCAGCGCTTTCGCCAGGATGCGCGCCGACGTCGTTTTGCCGACCCCGCGCACACCGGAGAAGAGATAGGCGTGATGGATCCGCTTCGATTCGATCGCGTTCTGCAGAGTTCGAACGGTCGTCTCCTGACCGACGATGTCGCGGAACGACTGCGGGCGATACTTGCGTGCGAGCGCCTGGTAACTCATGTGAGGCGAAATTGAAAATTGAAAACTGAAAATTGAAAAGGAAAAACTCGCGACCGACCGCGAATTTTCAGTTGTCGATTTTCAATTTCGCTGAAAGCGACAATGCCCGCTCGGAAGAGCCCAGGCCGATCTGTGTCACGCAGGTTTGGCACCTTATCGCTGCTTCCTTCCGGACCTGACGAGGTTCGATGCTCCTGCTGCACAGGACCCGAGCTCACCCCAGCGGGCTTGTCGGCAATGGCGTAACGGTTTGGAGAGAGAACGTATTTCTGTTTTCAGTGGTACGCTGATTTCCCCTTTTTTGGGTTCTTTTTAACCTAGCCGTCCGGAGACCGCATGCGCAACGCATCACGCCGTCCGACCGTCGTTCTGGCAACTCTCCTCTCCTTTCTGGTGATCGTCTCGGCGATCGGCTCGGTAGCTCTCGCGGTGTGCATCCCGAGCAGCTATTTCGTCACCGGAAGTGCGCCGCCACCTGTCGCGAACTGGACGGATACGACCGGCGCGGTCTGGTCGCCGGCCGGCGGATTTCCCGGATGTGCGCCCGGCGATTCCGCAACGAACACCAACGCATCACCCACCACTCTCATCGTCAACTCGTCGATTCCAAACCCGATCGTCGGGCTCAACATGAGCTGTGCCGGCTGCACGATCGACATTCAGTCCGGCGGATCGCTCACGCTCGCAGGCGCAGGATCGATGGCGAGTGCAACCACGCTCATCGTCGAGCCAGGCGGCACGCTCACCATCGCCAATGGCGGATCTCTGACGTTCAACAACGGATCGTCCCTCTCCGTGAACGGCGGCTATGTCGATGTGCAGACGGGTGCGGCTCTCAATATCGACGGCGCCAGCACGATCTCGAACGGCGGCACGCTCGGCGTGAACGGCGGCACGATGACCGTGAACAATAGCCTGACGGTTCAGAGCAGCGGGACTCTGTCGCTCGCCAGTGCCACGGTCAACGGCACGAACACGACCACGAACAATGGCACGCTCTCGCAGGGAGGCGGCGACTCCACGATCTCCTGCGCGCTCAACACGACGTCGTCGGGGAACGTTTCTGTGCTGCTCGGCAATCTCCATCTGTCGGGCGGCGGAACCGGGGACGGTCCTCTCACGATCTCCGCGGGAACTACCGCCGACTTTCCGTCGGGCACCTACACACTGACGGCGAACGGCGTCGTTTCGGGCGGCGGCACGCTCAGTGTGACCGGCGGCACCTTGTCCATCGGCGGCGTCACATCGCCTGCAGGGTTCACGATGACTGCAGGCACGCTGCAGGGCTCCGGATTTCTCACGATGAACACCCTCACCTGGAGCGGTGGCACGATGACCGGCAGCGGCGGAACGCAACTGAACGGCGGAGGAACCGGCACGCTGGACGGAGCGGCCGGAAACATGATTCTCGACGGCCGCAGTTTCAACGACTACGGCACGATCAATTACGCCCCGTCGGCTGCGACCGCTCTCGTCCTGTCGAACGGCGGGACGTTCTCGGTCTACGGAAACTTCTATTTCACGAATGATGGCTCCATCAACGACGGCGGGTCGGCCGGTGGATTCAACCTCTATCCCAACGGCTATCTGAGCAAGTACGGCGGGACAGGAACCTCCACGATCAATCCTCCGTTCGCGAACGGCGCGACCTTGAATGTGTCATCCGGAACACTCGACATCGCCGGATCGGGAACGAGCAGCGGATCGTTCTTCGTCAGCACGGGATCGACGCTCGCGTTCTCCGCGGGATCGACCACGATCACCTCCTCCGGTTACGTCCAGTCGGATGGCACGATCGCGTTTCCGGCCGGGAGCACGAGCATCGCGAGCAGCTACAGCGCACAGACGACCTCCATCAGCGGCGGTTCGCTCACGACATCGGGATCCGCGTCGACGACCGACCTACTCCTGGCGAGCGGCAGCCTTACCGTGCAGAACACCTTCACGGTGACGGGCACGGGGACGATCTCCTCCGGATCGCTGAACGGCAACTCCACGTTCGACGTCGCGAACGGAGCGACTCTAACCATTGATTGCGCCAACGGCAGCATGACGCTGGGCGGGCTCAATCTGCAGAACGACGGCACGATCATCTACAGCGCCGCCGCTCCGAACAGCATGACGACGAGCGCGGCCACCATCACGAACAACGGCTTGTTCGACATCCAGACCGACCAGCCGATCATCAATTTCTTCGTCGGCAGTGCGCGCACGAAACGGCCCCGGACGGACGCCCTCATCCTCGGCTCGAGCTCGATCACGAACAACGGGACGTTCCAGAAGTCCGCGGGCACCGGCACAACGGTGATCGACCCCGACTTCACCAATGCCGGCACCGTGAAGGCTCAGATCGGGACTCTCCATTTCACCGGCACCTACACGCAGTCGTCCGGAACGACGACGCTCGGAGCGGGGAACATCAAAGTCACCAATCCCATGCTTCTGAACGGCGGTGTTCTCGATGGAGCCGGAACCATCACCGGAGATCTGCAGAACAACAACGCGGAGGTCCAGCCCGGCGGCTCGTCGGCGGGAACGATCAATCTAACCGGCAATTACACTCAGGGCTCGACCGGCAAGATGACGATCGATCTCGACGGGGCGGGCTCCTTCGACACATTCACGGTGAGCGGCGCCGCGACACTCGACGGCACCTTCAAGGCGAATCTCAATTACTCGCCTTCCACCGGCACGGTCTTCCCAGTCTTCACGTTTGCATCAAGAACAGGCGATTTCGCCACGTATAACCTGCCGGCCCTGATTGCGTCGGGCTACACGCCGACGGCTCTCAACCTCACCGTCGTCGCTCCGCAGACGGATCTCGCGGCGTCGATGAGCGGCCCGGCCTCCGTCAACGCCGCTGCACCGCTCAGCTATACAGCCACGATTCAGAACAACGGGCCGAACACCACCGCGGGGACGACGACAGTGGTCGATACACTGCCCGCAGGAGTGACGGGAGCAAGCGGTTCCGGCACCGGCTGGAGCTGCGGCGCACCATCCGGTGGAACGATCACCTGCACGTCGACGGATGCAATCGCGAGCACGTCGTCCTATCCGGCGCTGACGTTCACGATGAATGCGCCGGCCGCCAGCGGCAGCATCACGAACAGCGCCACCGTCTCGTCGCCTTACGACGGCAACAGCTCCAACAACACCGCCAGCAGCACGACAACCGTGAACGCCGTGGCCGATCTCCAGATCGTGAAGAGCGGCCCGGGTGGTGTGGTCGCGGGACAGAACATCGTCTACACCGTCACCGTCACGAACAACGGTCCGTCGACCTCGAACGGTGTCGTCGTCACCGACCCGACTCCTGCGAATCTGACTTTCGTCTCCAACTCCGGAGCCTGCACGACGGCCTACCCCTGCTCACTCGGCTCGATGACTGCGGGACAGGTGAAGGTGATCACGTCGACGTACAGCACGTCTGCGAACTTCGCCGGCAACGTCACGAATACCGCCTCCGTCGCCGATGCCTTCGGAACGGACCCGAACAACACGAACGACACGTCCAGCGCTACGACGAACGTCGGCGCACAGTCCGACCTCACCATCACCAAGACGGGCACGGCGAGCGCGAGCCCCGGACAGAACGTGACGTACACGCTCACCGTGAAGAACAACGGCCCGTCGCCGGCGACCAGCACCGTCGTCAGCGATGTCACGCCGGCAGGCCTCGCGTTCGTCTCGAACAGCGGCGCCTGCACGAGCGCCTATCCATGCTCCCTCGGCACGCTCGCCGCGGGACAGATCGCGACGATCACATCGACGTACACCGTTGCTTCGAACTTCACCGGCGCGTCGATTACGAACACCGCGTCCGTTGCTTCTTCCGTGAATGATCCGAACAACGCCGACAACTCGTCGGCCGCGACGACGAACATCGTCCAGCAGGCTGATCTCTCGATCACGAAGAGCGGTCCTCCTTCTGCGTCGCCCGGACAAGTCGTGACCTATGTCGTGACGGTCACGAACCTCGGCCCGTCGACCGCGGGAAGCGTCACGGTGAACGACACACCACCGGCTGGTCTCACCTTCGTCGCCAACAGCGGTGCCTGCACGAGCAACTTCCCCTGCAACGTCGGCGCGCTCGCCGCCGGACAGAGTGCGACGATCAACGCGACGTACAGCATCCCGTCGAACTTCGCTTCGCCGTCGATCACCAACACCGCCTCGGTGACGTCGGCCGCAATCGATCCGAATTCGTCGAACGACTCGGCCTCCGTCACAACTCCCGTGACCGCGAGCGCAGATGTTCAGATCGTCAAGAGCGGTCCGGCGTCATTCGTCCCCGGACAGAACATCAGCTACACGATCACGGTGACGAACAACGGACCGCTGAGTGCGGCGAACGTCTTCGTCTCCGATCCGGCTCCAGCCGGACTCACGTTCGTGTCGAACAGCGGCGCGTGCACGACACCGTTCCCCTGCAGCCTCGGCACGCTCGCCGCGAGCCAGAGCTCCACCATCACGTCGACGTTCAGCATTCCTTCGAACTACAGCGGCAGCACGATCGCCAACACCGCGTCAGTCAGCAGCTCGACGAACGACGGCAACACGACGAACAACTCCTCGACGGTTACCACGCCGCTCGCAACCTCCTCGACGATCGACCTCATCGCGGTCAAGAACGGTCCGGCGAATGCGAACGCGTCGGACACGATCACGTTCCAGATCTTCATCACGAACAACAGTCCGTTCACCGCGAGCAATGTCGTCGTCACGGATCCGACACCGTCCGGACTCGTGTTCATCGGGAATGCAGGCGCCTGTGTGACGGCGTTCCCCTGCACGATTGCTTCGCTCGCCGGGCGTCAGACCGTCACGATTCAGTCGACCTACTTCGTCCAGGCACAGGGTGGATCGATCACGAACTCGGCGACGGTGAGCAGCGGCGCGACCGATCCTCAACCGGCGAACAACACGGGATCGGCGACGGTCACCATTGCTCCGCCGGTGCAGTGCCCGCCGCAGGGCCCGCAGTTGGTGACGCCGGCTGCGGGAGCCACCGTGACATCGCCGGTCTCGCTCGCGTGGACCAGCGTGCCCAACGCGATCAGCTACAACGTGATCATCAGTGGCAGCGGACTGCCCGTCACCATCAGCACCTCCGACACGACCGCCGAAGTGAGCCTGCCGAACGGCAACTACACCTGGCTGGTCGAAGCGATCGGCGACGCCGGATGCAGCGGGCAGACATCGTCTTCGGGAAGCTTCTCCGTCTGTACGGCACCCACCGTGGCGCCCATCGCAGGCATCCCGGGTCAGATGACGACGGGGCAGAACTTCACACTCGAGTGGACCTCTGTTGCGGATGCCGTGACGTACGAAGTGCAGGAGGCGTCGACTTCGAACTTCGTCGGGTTCACCACGTCAACGACGGGTGCATTGAAGAAGACGTTCGTGAAGCAGGTGACGGTTCCGACGCGGTTCTTCTATCGCGTTCGTGCGGTGACGGCGTGCGGTGCGCTCGGTCCGTTCTCCACGCCGATCGCCATCGTCGTGGTTCCTGTGCCTGCGCCTGACACACCGTCGCCGAGCGTGAACGTACCGCTGGGCAGCACGCAGCCGGTGACGTTCACCATCTTCATTCCGGGGCTCCCCGGCATCACGACCTCGTTCATCGCGACCGCCGACAAGCCATGGATCTCGCTGACGCCCGTGAGCGGTCTCGTCGGACCGGAGGGAACCACGATCACGATCTCGCTCGATGCCAGCCATCTCGCGAACGGAACCTGGACCGGAACGGTGCTCGTCGTGTACGGAACGAGCGGAGTCTCCGGGCGATACGGCAGCGACGGATCATCGACGACTTCCGTTCCCGTCTCCGTCAATGTCGTAACGCCGGTGACGCCGTCCTCGCTCAACTCCGCATCGCAGAGCGCGCTGCTGATTCCGTCGCTCGGATTCCTGGCGAGCGGCAATTCCTCGTGGCGCAGCGACATTCGGATCGCGAACCTCGCTTCGCAGCCTCAGAAATATCAACTCTCGTTCAACAGCGGATCGTCGTCGGTGAAGCAGACTCTCATCACGATCGACGCAGGAGCGACGACCGCACTCGATGACTTCGTCCGCGCATGGTTCGGCGTCGGACCGCTAGGCGATTCGGCGAGCGGTTCGCTTTCGATTCAGGCACTCGACGCGAATGGCAAGCCGCTCCTCAACAACATCTCGACCATCGTCTCGAGCAAGACGTTCAACGCGCTCGGCAACTCCACGCTCGGGCAGTTCATCCCGGCAACACCATTCTCGAGTTTCATCGGCAAGAGCGGCTCGCTGCTTACACTTCAACAGATCGCCCAATCCGAGCTTTTCCGCACGAATCTCGGACTCGTCGAAGCCGCGAACAAGACGGCGAACGTCGTGTTGAGCGTATTCGACGGAGGCGGCTCGAAGGTTCTCGACGTTCCGCTGTCGCTGCGCGCCGGCGAGCAGAAGCAGCTCAACTCGTTTCTCGCGCAGAACAATGTTTCTCTGACGAACGGACACATTGAAGTGCAGGTAACGGGCGGAGACGGGCGCGTCACCGCATACGCCTCGGTCGTCGACAACAAGACGCAGGATCCATTCTTCATCGCCGGAGTTCCTTCCGGCGGAGGCTCGTCGCGATTCGTGCTCGCGGGGATCGCGGATCTCAATTCCGGTAGCGCGTCGTGGCGCAGCGATGTGCGTGTGCTCAACAGCGGCAATGCGCCGCAGCCGGCGACGCTCACGTTCTATCCGGCATCGAGCGCTGGACATGGCGATTCGCAGCGGATCACGATCAATCCCGGCGAGACGAAGGCGTTCGACAACGTGCTCCACTCCGCGTTCGGTCTCGACAACGTCGGTGGTGTGCTGCACGTGACGACGCCGGCCGATGCGCCGCTCGTCGTCAGCGCCCGAACCTACAATCAGACCGAGAAGGGGAGCGTCGGGCAATTCATCCCCGCAGTCACTCCCGCCGATTCGGTGGGAACGGCGAGCGCAAAGCCGCTGCAGATCCTGCAGCTCGAGGAATCGCCGCGCTATCGCACGAACATCGGAATCGCGGAAGTCACCGGGAAGCCGGCCACAGTCGAGCTGTCGGTCGTTCTGCCGGATTCGAAGGTCGTCCCTGTCGTCGATGTCCCGCTCGGCGCGTTCGAGTTCGTTCAGCTTCCCGTCCTCGGAAACCTCGGCGTGGGCAACGTCTACAACGCGCGCATCAGCGTGCGCGTCATCGATGGAGATGGAAAAGTCACGGCGTACGGATCGGTGGTCGATCGAAACACACTCGATGCGACATACGTCCCGGCGCAGCAGTAAGGAAGAGGAAATGGAGGTGGGATCGCGCGTCAGCGCTGGCGGAGAGAGTGGGATTCGAACCCACGGTACGCGATTAACGTACACACGCTTTCCAAGCGTGCGCCTTAAGCCACTCGGCCATCTCTCCGATTGCGCAAACGCGGGGGAAGAAGATCAGGCGTGATGCGAAAACTGGCGGAGAGGGGGGGATTCGAACCCCCGATACCCGTGAAGGTATAACGGTTTTCGAGACCGCCGCGTTCAACCACTCTGCCACCTCTCCGTTCCACGATTTCGCTCGCGCAGCCGTCGAAAAAAATTCTGGAGCAGCTCTTTCGAGCGCTCCTCCATGAGTCCTGTCTCCATCTCCAACCGGTGATTGAGACGCGCGTCCTGCACGAGGTTTCCGAGCGAGCCACAGAAGCCCGCCTTTGGATCATGAGCGGCGAAGATCAATCGCTCGACGCGCGCATTCACGAGAGCGCCTGCGCACATCGCGCAAGGCTCCAGGGTCACGCACATCGCCGTTCCTTCGAGCCGCCAGTCGCCGATCGCTTCCGCTGCTTCGCGGATCGCGTAGATCTCGGCGTGTCCCAGGGGATCACCCGCTTCGCGGCGATTGCGTCCGCGGCCGATGATCCGCCCATCACGATCGATGACGACCGCACCGATCGGGATCTCCCCGTCGGCCGCCGCCTCCTCGGCAAGCGCAAAAGCCTCATTCATCGCGTTGGCGATGACTTCCGAGGGCCACTGCGCCTGATTCATTTCTCAAAGAGTACAACGGCGGGCGTCTTTGCCCGCCGTCAGCCTGGATTCGTTTGGTGCACCCACGAGGACTCGAACCTCGAACCTTCTGATCCGTAGTCAGATGCTCTATCCAATTAAGCTATGGGTGCGAGCATTGCTGCGTAACCTGCCGGATAAAACGTACATTCCACCAGCAGGCCGGGCCGCGGATTGTAGTCGGGTTCCCTGCAACAGGCAACAGGCCTCATCCAGTACCCCCCGGCATTCCACTTGCGGTAGACTTGAGCGCCTCAGCGCATCACGTAGCGGAAAAAGCTGATCACGGCCTCCACAGTTGGCTACTGCCTACCCCACCCTTCCCCAGCCAACTGTGGAGGCGTGATTTTTGGATTGCGCGGCGCCCCGCAAACGTTCTCACCATCTCATGCCTTCTCGCACAATCGCGATTCGTGGCGCACGGACGCACAACCTCAAGAACGTCGATGTCGATATCCCGCAGCGCCAGCTGACGGTGATCACCGGCCCCTCGGGCTCCGGCAAGTCATCGCTCGCGTTCAACACTCTTTACGCAGAGGGACAGCGCCGCTTCGTCGAATCGATGTCGACCTACGTGCGGCAGTTTCTCGAGCGCATCGACCGGCCTGATGTCGATGAGATCGACGGCATTCTTCCGGCGATCGCGATCGAACAGAAGAACTCGGTCAAGAACGCGCGCTCGACGGTTGCGACCGCTACCGAGCTCGCCGACCACATCCGTCTTTTCATGACGTATTGCGGCGAGACGTGGTGCGCGGAATGCCAGACGAAAGTGCGCAAGGAGTCTCCTGATTCGATCACGCGCGAGATCCTCGGCTCCATCGCGGGCAAACGCGCGGTGGTGCTCGCGCCGATCTTCTTCGATGCGGCAAACCGCAGCGAAGTGCTCGTGCAGCTCATCAAAGCCGGGTACTTCCGCGCATGGATCGACGGAGCGGTCGCCGATTTGAAGGAAATCGGCACCGAAGGGTTCACGTCGCTCGAGATCGTCATCAACCGGCTTCGCATCGAAGAAGAGCGGCGCACGCAGATCACCGAGGCGATCGAGCAGGCCTTCGAGATCTCGAAGGGAACGGTGAATGTCCTCGAGGAGTCGGACGATGGCTGGATCTCGCATCGATTCACATCGCGATTCGCGTGCAATCGCTGCGGCACGGAATTCATCGAGCCGACGCCGCATCTCTTCTCCTTCAACTCGCCGCTCGGCGCCTGCACGAAGTGCCAGGGCTACGGACGCATCATCGGTATCGACATGGAGAAGGTCATTCCTAACCGTTCGCTGCGCCTCGATGAAATGCCGGTTGCGCCGTGGAACTCGCCAGGCTATGAAGACTGCTACGAAGACCTCTCGCGCGCCGCAACGAAGTACGGCCTGCGCCTCGACGTCCCCATCGATCAGCTCACGCCTGCGGAATGGGACCTCGTCTACAACGGCCGCGGAAAGTGGTACGGCATCAAAGGGTTCTTCGAATGGCTGGAGACGAAGAAGTACAAGATCCACGTCCGGGTGAAACTGGCGAAGTACCGCAGCTACGAGCCCTGTCCCGAATGTCACGGCTCGCGCCTCAAGAACGCCGCGAACAACGTGAAGTTTCGCGATCTCTCGATCGCCGACCTCTTCGCGATGGACGTCAGGACGGCCCGCCGCTTCTGGGAGTATCTGCCGATGGACCGCCAGGAAGAGGCGATGGCCGGGCATCTGCGGCGCGAGATCGTCAACAGGTTGACTTACCTCGATGAAGTCGGCCTGTCCTATCTCACGCTCGACCGGCAGACGCGCACCTTGTCCGGCGGCGAATCGCAGCGGATCAATCTCGCCGCGGCTCTCGGCTCTTCATTGACGGAAACGATGTACGTGATCGACGAGCCGACCGTCGGACTCCACGCACGCGACAGCGAGCGGCTGCTCGCCGTCCTGCGCCGCCTCCACAACGCCGGCAACACCGTCATCGTCGTCGAGCACGATCCGACGATCATCGCCGGCGCCGACCACAACATCGAGATCGGACCGGGAGCGGGCGAGTTGGGCGGGACGATCCAATACGCCGGAAAGCCCCGTGCAGGACAGGCGCCCTCGCCTGTCCTCAAATCCGTCGAAGAGAGCGGGCCGGCGGGGGCGCCCGCCCTGCACATCCGCAACGCACGCGAGCACAACCTCAAAGGCATTGACGTCTCGATCCCGCTCGGAAAGCTTGTCGCGATCACCGGCGTCTCCGGATCCGGAAAGTCGACTCTCATTCGCAACTGCCTTTTCAATCGTTATCGCCGCGACGTCCGCGGGGACAACGGTCTCGAAACCGGAAAGGTCGACGCGCTCGAAGGGACAGGCCTGATCTACGACATGGAGTTCGTCGACCAGTCGCCCATCGGCCGATCCTCGCGCTCCAATCCCGCGACGTACACGAAAGCGTGGGATGACATCCGCAAGCTGCTCTCCGAGACGACGGGCGCGAAGCTCAACGGCGTCACGGCCGGCATGTTCTCGTTCAACACCGCGGGCGGCCGCTGCGAAGCCTGTGAAGGCGCGGGAACCGTCACCATCGACATGCAGTTCCTCGCCGACGTCGAGGTAATCTGCGAGAAGTGCAATGGCCGCCGTTTCGGCGAGCAGGTGATGAAGGTCCGCTACAAGGGAAAAGACGTCGACCAGATCCTGAAGCTCACCGTCGACGAGGCGATGAAGTTCTTCGTCGACAAGCGTGCGGTGCTGAAGAAGCTCTCCGCGCTTCGCGCCGTCGGTCTCGGGTATCTCCGCCTCGGCCAGTCGACCGACTCGCTTTCGGGCGGCGAGGCACAACGGCTGAAGCTCGCGTCGTTTCTCGCCGAATCGAACGCAAAGAACGAAAACGGCGGACGTCTTTTCCTCTTCGATGAGCCGACCACCGGCCTGCACTGGAGCGACGTCGCGCAGCTCATCCGCACATTCCGCGATCTCATCGAGCGGGGCAACTCCGTGCTCGTGATCGAGCACAACCTCCAGCTCATCGAAGCCGCCGATCACGTCATCGACCTCGGACCGGAGGGGGGAAGCGGCGGGGGAGAGCTGGTCGCAACGGGGACGCCGAGCGAGATCGCCGCGAATGAACGCTCGATCACCGGCCGCTACCTGCGGGCGGGAGCTGCAGTGCCGGCGTGAAGATTCTCGCGATCTCCGGCAGCCTTCGCGCGGCCTCGAAGAATTCTTCGCTGCTGCGAGCACTGGCCGAGCTCGAGCCTTCGATCGAGATTTCTGAAGGCATCGGCGAGCTTCCGCACTTCAATCCTGACGTGGATGACGCCGGCGCGCCGCAGTCCGTGCTCCGATACCGGGAAGCGCTTCGCGCCGCGGACGTCGTGCTCATTTCCTCGCCGGAATACGCGCATGGCGTGCCGGGTGTGCTCAAGAACGCACACGGGGTCGTCGGCAGCGGTGAGCTGATCGGCAAGACCGTCGTACTGCTCAACGCTTCGGCCGCTTCGACGTTCGTCGCGGCACAACTCTCCGAGACGCTCTCGGTCATGTCGGCGCGGGTCGCGCGCGTGGCCACGATCGTTCTCGCCGGACGGACGGTTTCGGACGATGCCGTACAGGCCGAGCTGGCCTCGCTGTGCGACGACCTCCGGTCCATCCATTCGACCGCTCGTTCCTCCTGATCACCGTTCGTGCGCAAGCAGCGGAAGGTGCACATTTTGCGGTGCTAAAATGGCGCGCCCCACCAGCAGTGTCAGGAGAACTAAATGAGCGTTACGGAAAAAGAGTATCCAGACGTGATCGGCGCCGCGCCGGACGTCCCGGCATCCGCCGAGTTCGAGCCGTACATTCCGGCCAATCGCGTGCTGCCCGAACTGACGTTCGGACCGATCGTGCTGGGAACGATCCTCGGCATGATCTTCGGCGCGTCGTCGCTGTACCTCGTGCTGAAAGTCGGCCTCACGGTCAGCGCATCGATTCCGGTGGCCGTCATCTCGATCACGTTCTTCCGCCTGCTGTCAAAGATGGGCGGCAAGGATGCGACGATTCTCGAGAACAACATCGTGCAGACCGCGGGCTCCGCAGGTGAGTCGATCGCGTTCGGCGTCGGCGTCACGATGCCTGCGATTCTCATCCTCGGCTTCGATCTCGAGATCACGCGCGTGATGCTCGTCGCGGTCCTCGGCGGACTGCTCGGCATTCTCATGATGATTCCGCTGCGGCGCGCGCTCATCGTGCAGCAGCACGGCACGCTGAAGTATCCGGAAGGAACGGCGTGCGCCGAAGTGCTGAAGGCAGGCGCATCCGACGAGTCGATCGCGAGTGCGTCCGAGACGGCAAAAGCTGAGATGGAGAAGCTCGGCGGCCAGGCCACGAGCGCGAAGACGATCTTCGCCGGCTTCGGAATCGGTCTCGTCTACAAGGCTCTGAACGTCGCGTTCCGCGGCTGGAAGGACACTCCGGAGAAAGTCTTCGGCCCGCCTTTCGCCGCCGGATCCATTTCTGCGGAAATCTCCCCCGAGCTGCTCGGTGTCGGCTACATCATCGGACTGCGCATCGCCTCGATCATGTGCGCCGGCGGCGTCCTCGCGTACCTCGTGCTCATTCCCGCGATCAAGTTCTTCGGCACGGGACTCGCCGCTCCGCTCGCGCCGGAGACCACGCGCCTGATCAAGGACATGTCGCCGGGTGCGATCCGCAACGCCTACATTCTCTACATCGGCGCCGGTGCCGTTGCTGCCGGCGGCATCGTGTCGCTCCTCCGTTCGCTGCCGACGATCTGGCACGGACTGCGTGAAGGTCTGAAGGATTTCCGCGGCGGAGCCGCAGCCCGCGAAGGGATGGCGCGCACCGATCGTGATCTCTCGATGAAGCTCGTGCTCATGGGCAGCTTCGCGCTCGTCGCGATCATCGCGCTCGCCAATCCGCTGTACGTCGGCGGCACGGGTTTCACCGCGCGAATCATGGGCGCGATTCTCATCGTCATTCTCGGATTTCTCTTCGTGACGGTGTCGTCGCGGCTCACTGGTGAGATCGGCTCTTCGTCGAACCCGATCTCCGGCATGACGGTCGCCACGCTGCTGATCACATGTCTCGTGTTTCTGGTGATCGGATGGACGGGCTCGTCCTACTACGTGACGGCGCTCTCGATCGGCGCAATCGTCTGCATCGCATCATCGAACGGCGGCACGACCTCGCAGGATCTGAAGACCGGATTCCTCGTCGGCGCGACGCCTCGCAATCAGCAGATTGCGATTCTCATCGGCGCGCTCGCATCGGCCATCATCCTCGGACCGATCCTTCTCAAGCTCAATGACACCGCCGGCGTCGTCCTGCCGCGCGTCAGCTCCGAACCGTCGACCGGCGAAGAGGGGAGCCCGCTCAAGCAGGTCGAGAACTGGCCCGCTGATTTGAAGGCGGATGCGGAGACGATCTCGAAGATCTCGACGCACAAGAACTACGAGGGAACGGATTACCTCGTGTGGCACTACACGCCGGTTGGCGGCGCGGCAGCTCAGGAGTTCCTGATCGACTCGGCCGGCACGCCGCACTACCTCGTCGATCCGGGCATCAACGGCACGCACAAGTTCCAGGCGAACGGCAAACCGGCGATGAAGAAGTTCGATGCGCCGAAAGCCACGCTGATGTCGTACATCATCAAGGGCATCCTCAGCCACCGTCTGCCATGGGGACTCGTGTTGCTCGGCGTGATGATCGCGCTGACACTCGAGATGTCCGGCATTCCTTCGCTCGCGTTTGCGGTCGGTGTTTATCTGCCGCTTTCGAGCTCGAGCCCGATCTTCATCGGCGGCATGATCCGCTGGCTGACCGATCTGTATGTCCGCAAGAAGTACCGCGGCCTCAATCTCACCGAGGAGCAGCTGACGGCGGAAGGCGACAAGAGCTCGGGCGTGCTGATGGCCTCGGGCTACATCGCCGGCGGGGCAATCGCCGGCATCCTCATCGCCTTCATTCAGGGTGCGCCCTTCATGGCGAGCTTCAACGAGAAGCTCGACAAGTTCGCCGATTCGAACCCGCTGGTGTCGGGCGCCAACGCCGACGTCCTCTCGTGTCTGCCGTTCCTGCTGCTGATGCTGCTGCTGTACATGGTTGGCCGCGAGATGATCCTCGCGCCGAAGCCTGCCAAGCAGTAGTCGATTTCTCGCGATCTTGCCGACGGCCCGCCTTTTGGCGGGCCGTTTTGTTTGGAGGTATGCTCGACGGCACTCCAAATCCGTATGGCATTCGTCGGCTGGCTCTTCGTCGCGGTGTTCGCCTTCATTGCGTTCGTGCTCGCGAACAGCGCGCAGAAGAAGGCGGCACGCGCCGAGGAAGAGAGCCGGCAGCTCCGCATCGCGCTGGAGAATCTCGGCAGGCGCGTCGCGGAGTTGCGAAAGATCGTGGTTCCGGCGCCGGAGGCTGCTCCCCAACCATCCGCTGCACCAGAGCCGCCTCGCCCGCCGGAACCACATGCGGAGCCGGCAGTCGTGCCGGTTGCCGCACTGCCTCCGCAGGTTGCGCCTCCACCCGTTGCTCCGCCGCCGGAAGCACCACCGGCCGTCGAGCCGATCGCAGCCCGTGAGACCGCGGAGCCACCCCAACCAGCCGCTGCACCACCTCCGCCGCCTGAGCCTGCGCCCCCTCCGCCTGTCACACCTCCCAGACCTCCCAAACCTCCTTTCGACTGGGAGAGCCTGATCGGCGTGAAGCTCTTCGCCGGGATTGCCGGCGTGGCCCTGGTGCTCGCCGCGATTTTCCTGATCCGCTACTCCGTCGAACAGGGCTGGCTGCGTCCCGCTGTGCGCGCCGCCATCGGCATCATCACCGGCTCCGTGCTGATCTGGGTGTGCGAGCTCCGCATCGCGCGCCCCTACAAGTACACCGCGAACGCGATGCATGGCGCCGGCATCGCCATCCTCTACGCGACGTTTTTCGCGATGTATGTCCGGTGGCACCTCGTTGCAGCGAGCGTTGTGTTCCCGATGATGGTGCTCGTGACGGCGGTCGCCGTCTGGCTCTCCATTCGCCGCTCCTCGGTATTCATCGCGCTGCTCGGACTCCTCGGCGGCTTCGCCACTCCTGCGCTGATCTCGACCGGTGAGAACCGTCCGATCGGACTCTTCACCTATCTGCTCCTGCTCAACATCGGCCTCGCATGGGTCGCGATGAAGAGGCGCTGGAGAATCCTCAGCTTCGTCAGCCTGCTCTTCACGGTCGTCTATCAATGGGCGTGGGTCGGCAAATTTCTGACGGAACGGCAACTGCCGCTCGCCGCCGGAATCTTCCTCGTGTTCGGAATCGCCGGCGCGGTGTCGCTCTGGCTCGGACGTCAGGACGACGACCGGCAATCGTCGTTCGATCGGCTCGCACTCGCTGCTGCGGCGCTGCCGCTCGTCTTCGCACTCTTCACCGCCGCCGTTCCCAGATACGGCAGCCACTATCACGTGCTGTTTGGATTTCTTCTGCTGGCTGCTGCAGGTCTAGCGGCCATCTCGATCGCGCGCGCACTGCCATGGCTGCACATGCTCGGCGGCGTCACGACGCTTCTCGTCTTTGCCGTATGGCGCGCGGCGTCATTCACGCCCGCCGCGTGGCCCGCGGTGCTTGGCTGGATCGCCGCATTCTTCGCTCTCTACCTCGGAGTGGCAATCCGGTTCCGCACGCCGGCGGTTTATGCCGCTTCGTTGCTTCTGTTCCTCTTCCCGACGTTCGTCGCGTCGAATGACTTTGCCGCGTCGCCAGGCCTGATCTTCAGCATCCTCTTCGTGCTCGCCGCGGCGGCGGCTGCGTACGCGGTCATCTTCGAAACGGGACCGCTCTACTTCGTATCCGCATTCGCGGTGGTTGCCACCGAAGCGATCTGGTCAGCGCGCTTTCTCTCGCAGGAGAGGCTGCTTTCCGCGCTTGCCCTCTACGGAGTATTTGCGCTGTTTTTCCTCGGCGTTCCTGTGCTCGCGCGCCGTATGGGACGGCAGCTACGGCCGCAGCGTGCTCTGGCGATCCTCGTGATTCTGAGCATCGCCATTCTCTTCTTCCTCGACGGTGGAAAGGTCGCTGACGCATCGCTGTGGGGACTGGCGCTCATGCTCGCCGTGCTGAATGCCGGCGCGATCATGGAAGCGCGCGTGATCGGCACGCCGCTGCTGTCGATCGTCGCCGTGATCCTCTCGTGGATCGTCATCGGCGTCTGGTGGGGAGCAGCGACGGTCTCGCTGTCGCTCGTTCCCGCGCTGATGGTGGTCGGATTGTTCGGCGTGCTCGTCATCGCCGGCAATCTGTTCGCGGCGCGCAATTCGCCGGCCGCAGCGGCGTTCGATGGCAGCACATTCCTTGCGCTCGCCGGGCACCTCTTTCTGCTGTTCGTCGCTTCGCAGCGGTCGCTCGCGTTTCCGCCGTGGCCGCTCTTCGCGATTCTGGCGCTTCTCGATCTCGCGATCGGAGTCGCCGCGATCTATCTGAAGCGCGCGTCGCTGATGACTGCCGCGATCGCAGCCTCACAGGCGGTGCTCTTCGTCTGGGCAGTCAACACGAGCGCGTCGCTCTGGCCGAATGTCGCATTGGCCGCCGCGGTCGCCGTCGTCTTGACGGCGATGATCTGGTTTCGGCTCGATCGCCGATTCGCAATCACAGCGCTCGTGGCAGGATTCCTCGCACAGGCGGTGTGCATCGCCGCAGGTTCGAATGCGAATCCACACCTCGTCGCTACTCTGCTGGCGGCGCACGTCATCGTGCTGCTGATGCTCTTTGCCACGGCGTGGATCACGGAGCGTCATGGCGCCGTCGCCCTCGCATCGATCACGACAGCGGTTTGTGTCGTCGCGGCGAGAACGGATGTCCCGGCGCAGGATCTGACCTTCGCAGGAATCGTCTATGCGCTGTTCCTCGCATATCCGCTGCTGCTCGGGCAACGCGCGAAGGCTTCGCTTTATCCATATCTCGCGCCGGTCCTCGCGAGCGCCATGTTCTTCGCCTGTGCACGCGAGTCGCTCGTCCAGGCGGGCTTCAAACCGTACATCGGTGCGCTTCCGCTTTTCCAGGCGGCCCTGTTGCTCGTTCTGCTCGTGCGGCTGCTGCAGCTCGAACGCGATCTCGAACGGATGCTGTCGCGGCTCGCGCTCGTCGCCGGCAGCGCACTCGCCTTCATCACCATCGCCATTCCCCTGCAACTGGACAAGGAGTGGATCACGATCGGGTGGGCGTTGGAGGGTGCTGCGCTGGTCTGGCTCTTCCGCCGCATTCCGCATCGCGGCCTGCTGCTCTGGAGCCGCGCGCTGATGGCGATCGTCTTCATTCGCCTCGTGTTCAATCCGGCGGTGTTCACTTACCACGCACGCAGTTCGACGCGGATTCTGAACTGGTATCTCTACACCTACATCGTCTGCGCTGCGGCGATGTTCCTCGCCGCGTGGCTTGCGCCTCGCGTTCGGGCCGCGATCGGCGCGCTCTGCACGGCCGGCACGGTGCTTCTGTTCCTGCTGCTCAACATCGAGATCGCGGACTACTACGCGACGGGTCCGTCGGTGACGTTCAACTTCTTTTCCGCTCCGCTGCCGCAGATGCTGTCGTACACGCTCGGCTGGGCGGTGTTCGCCGTTGCAATGCTGATTGCCGGCATCATCGCGAACGAGCGCATCGTGCGCGTCTCCGCGATCCTCCTCCTCTCCGTTACGATTCTGAAGTGCTTCCTGCTCGACCTCTCGCACCTCGGAGGGCTGTATCGCATCGGTTCACTCGTCGGTCTCGCGGTCTCTCTGGTGCTCGTCGGCCTGCTCCTGCAGAAGTTCGTCATCCGTAAGTCGGAGGCCAGTCCCGCATGATCGCAACGCTGCTTCTGGCAGTGCTGTTCGAGCGCTCTCTGACGCCGGCGCAGCGCGGGCCGAATCGAATCGATCCCGATGTCGAGCTGCTCGTCCACTCAAAGCCCGATCTCTCCGATGTGCGGATCTTCGACGCCGCTGGGCATGAGGTTCCCTATCTGTTGATCCCGCCGGCATCGCGCGAGGCGAGTTGGATCGCGGGGGCATTGCTGCCCGTCGCATCGTCGAAAAAGACGAGCGGCATCGAGATCGACCTCGGCGCGCTTCACTCGATCGACGGTGTTCGCGTCGAGGGCATCAGCACTCCGTTTCTGAAACGCGCACGTCTCGAAGGCGGCGGCGATCGCGAGCACTGGACGCTGCTCGCGGAGCAGACGACCCTCTTCGATCTGCCGGATGAGAAGCTGAAGAATCTGGAGATTCGATTCGCGCCCGGGTCGTACCGTTACCTGCGCATCACCTGGGACGATCGCAACAGTGCCGTCGTCGCCACTGTCGGCCGCGTGAGCGCGCGCGTACACGATTCCGATACTCCGCCCGAACAGATGCTCGTTGCGCTGCCGTTCAAGAAGGCATCGAGCGAACCGCATCGCAGCCGCTATCGCGTCGCGCTGCCTGCGGCACACTTTCCTCTGGCCGCGCTTCAACTCGCGGTGACGAACGGCGAAGTCTTCCGCACTGCCTCCGTGTTCGAGCCGAAGCTGGAGAACGCACAGATCGTTCCGGAGTCGCTGGGAAGAGCGACGCTGAAACGCGCGGAGCGTTTTGGAGGAGTGGCCGAGGAGATGGCGGTGCCGGTGACGCAGCCGGAATCGCGCGAGCTCGAGATCGTCGTCGACGATGCGAACAATCCGCCGCTCGCGATCACCGACATCTCGGCGAAACTGCGGCCGTTGCCCTGGATCGTTTTCGTCAGCGCGGATGGCCAGGCGGTGACGGTTCGCAGCGGCGACTCACAGCTCGAGGCTCCTCATTACGATCTCGAAGCGTCGCGGGCGACGCTGGCGCGAACGCCGGCGCCGCTCGCACACTTCGCCAGTCCGGCGTCGCCGGTCTCCGCGCCGCAAGCGGAGACGACGACGATCGCATCGCTGCGAGGTGCGGTCGTTGATCGGAAGGAGTACCGCTTCGCGCGCAGCGTTCCGTCCTCTGCGCCCGGCGTCACGCGACTTCAGCTCGACGCCGACGTTCTCGCCCGCGCGCGCAACGCTGCGGACGTACGCCTCGTCAATGAGCGCGGCGAGCAGATTCCGTACATCGTCGAGAATTGCGCGGCTCCGCTTTCGCTGAAGCTGACGATGCCGTCGCGCGTCGCCGAGCAGACGAAATCGCGTTATGGCTTCACGCTGCCGTACGACACGCTCCCCGATGGATCACGGATCGTGATTACGACGTCCGCGCACGTGTTCGATCGCACAGTTGCGTTCGAGCGCGCAGCGGATGACCGGCATGGACGCGACGCGTGGCTGCTCGAATCTGCGGAATGGAAGAGCAGCGTGCCTGATTCCGATCCGCCGCCGCTGGTGTTCGCGCTGCCGCGGGCGAAGCGCGTCGATCTGATCGTCGACGAGCGGGACAACGCGCCGCTGCCTCTTGTCAGCGCCACGGTCGAGATTCCCTCGATCGCACTTCGCTTCTATCACCCCGGCACTCCGTTGACGCTTCTCTATGGAAATGCGAACGTGGCGCCGCCGCAATACGATCTCGCGCTGCTCGCTCCTCGAGTCATGAGTGAGCCGGCGGCCGAGCTCGCGCTGGGGCCGCTCGCCGCTTCTTCCGGCGATCGCGGAAACCTCGACGCGAAAATTTTCTGGATCGCGCTCGCCGTCACCGCGCTGATTCTTCTGACGACCCTCGCGCGTCTCGTGCGATCACCGCGAACGTAGGCGGTTTCGCTCCGCTGCACACCACGTCGACGCGATGCGCTGCGCGGACCATTTCGGAAACGCGCGCGTCAGCCAGACGAATGCGATCATCAATCCGTTGATCGCGATGACCAGCACGATCGATTCGTGCCGCGTGAGAAATGGCACGTGCGCGGACGGCCAGCGGACCAGCATCGCATCGACGAGCGCGACCAGCATCAGCTGCGCGAGATCAACGAGCAACGCGCGGCGCCGCGCGCGCTGGATCGCCGGCCTCGGATCGCAGGCAACGCGCGGTGCACAGAAGCGCTCCGTCACGCCGGGGAGTAGATCGGAGTGAGGCATCGCCTTCCCGGACAAGAAGGCGATGCGAGTTATTCCAAATAACTGTTGAGCTTACCGTATGCGAATGGTTTGCGCGATGTAGTTCCCATCCGTGTCTCGATACGCCTTCACCGCAACGGCGTCGCCTTCCTTCAACCGGTCGGCCGTCGTGTACGCGCCCGCCTTCGTCTTCACTACGAAGTCGTCCGTGACGTTCACTCGATATTCAGCGCCCGTCTTCGACTCGCGCACCACGAGCATCGGCCCGTTCTTCAACGACTCGGCGACCGTTCCCCACACGCTCACGACGCCGAGCGTCGATGGTGCCGGCGCCGGCTGCGGCGGGACAGGCGCGCCGCCGCCACCCGTCGTGTCGGCGAACCGGACGGTCGTCGCCAGGAAGAGGTCGGTGCTCGAGCCGAACGATCCGATCACCGTCACGCGATCGCCGGTCTGCAGATCCCGCGGCCGCACGCGTGCGCCGGTTTCGTCGTAGGCGTTCGTCAGATCGACGCGCACCGCGCCGCGTCCGGTATCGATCGTTATGGTCGTGCTCGCGCTGTCGACTCGCGTCACGCGCCCGCTCAACTGCGTCACGCTGCGCGGCGCGCCGCTCCCCTCCTGCACGCTGCGGATCACCTCCATCGATCGCGCGCTGACCTCTCCGCCAGTCGTCGACGTCGATTGCGGCTCGATGCGCACGCGGTCGCCGGCCTCGAGATTGCTGATCTGATACGTCTGCCCGCGGTAGTACACCGGTGTATTGCGCGTTGCGCGAACCGTGATCATCTCGCGCCGGTCTGTCTCGATCGTCACGCGCCCTTCATCCGCATTGACCTGGCGCACGACACCTTCCACGCGCCCATACACGGTGACGTCGCTCGATGGAGGAGCGTTCGTCGGCGTGGAAATGCTGCTCGGAGAGCGTGTCTCGCCGACACCTGTCTGACTCGCCGGCACGGAGCGGCCGAGGAGCGTGATGATGTCGGCGCCGAGGGCGTGATTACCGCGGCCGATGCCGCGCACTTCGACACGGTCACCGAGGCGTACATTCGAGAAGCCTTTCGAGCCGATGAAGATCTCCGGCTGGCCGTTGATCACACCGCCGAACCCGTTGTACTGCGTCGTCACCGAGTCGGTGAGGACGGTGATGCGGCTGAATCGATCCTCATCGGTCGTGATCTGCAGACGGCTTGCGCCTTCGTCGATATCGACGACCGTTCCTGCAATCGATCCGCGCGCGCCTTCCGCTACATCCGCGGCTGACCGCCATTGAGGACTGTTTTGTCCAAATGAGGACACGGCGAGCAGGCAAATTACGAGCAATCGCCTCATAGGTACCTCCTGTGCTTTCACTGAGCAGAACTCCCGTAGCAGATCGCAGGCCTATCTCTTCGAAACCTGGCGGCCGGCGATCCACGCCTCACTGACGACGCGGTCATCGCCCATGAAGATCAGACCCGCGAGCAGATCTTCGAGCGACGACGCGCGATCACTGCGCATCGAGATCAATGGAGTCGCATGCAGATCGAGGACGAGGAAGTCGGCTGACTTGCCGGCTTCGATGCTGCCTGTCTCGTGATCGAGAGACAGCGCGCGGGCGCCGCCGAGCGTTGCGAGATACCAGAGCTGGAACGGACTCAGCGACACGCCCTGCACCTGCTGCACTTTGTACGCGTCGGCCATCGCGTTGAGCATCGAGGGGGTCGTCCCTGCGCCGATGTCGCTTCCGAGTCCGACGATCACTCCCGCCTTCAACGTGCGGAAGAGTGGGAAGAGGCCGCTTCCCAGAAACAGATTCGAGTTCGGGCAGTGCGCGATGCGCGACTTCCGCTGGCTCAGCAGATCGAGCTCTTCGCTGCTGAGATAGACGCCGTGCGCCAGCACGCTCTTCTCGTCGAGCAATCCGTAGTCGTCGTACACGTCGGCGTACTCCGCCTCGGGGAAGAGCTGCTGCACCCAGAGAACCTCGTTGCGATTCTCGGAGATGTGCGTATGCACGTAGGCGTCGGGAAACTCCCGCTTCAGATCGCCGGCGAACCGGAGCAGCTCCGGTGTGGACGTCGGCGCGAAACGCGGTGTGATCGCGTAGCGCAACAGGCCGCGGTTATGCCACTTGCGCAGCAGCTCGCGGCTCTGCTCATACGATGTGCGCGGATCCTCGAGCAGAAACTCGGGCGCGTTCCGGTCCATCATGTTCTTGCCGATGATTCCGCGGAATCCGCGCCGCTCCGCCTCGGCGAAAAAGACATCGGTCGCCTCGAAGTGAATCGTGGAGAAGATCAGCGCGCAAAGCGTACCGTTGCGCAGCAGCTCATCGAAGAACACCCGCGCGACCATCTCCGCATGACCGCGCTCAGCGAACTTCGCTTCGGTCGGAAATGTGTAGCGATTGAGCCACTGCAGGAGATCGCCGCCGTATGAGCCGATCATCTCCAGTTGTGGCGCGTGCAGATGCGTGTCGAAGAAGCCGGGCGAGATCAGCTTGTGGCGGCCGAGGTCGATGACCTCTCCAACTGCCGGCCGGTCGTTCCAGTCGCCAACTCCGGCAATCCGTCCATCTTCTACGGCGAGAAATCCGTCGTCGAAGATCCGATACGAGGTTGCGATATCGGCAGCAAACGGATCGCTGACCGGCGTAAAGATCCGGGAACGGAAGAGTTTCACAGTCACGCATTGTAAGACGGCCTCCGCCCGCTGCCGGAGTTGGCCTCAATCTGGAAAAACACCGCGTTTGCGATGACCACCGACGAGAGGGCGGCGCTCGTTCGCGCCCTGGTTGCGGAGCTCGTCACCACCGAGACGCTGCATCTCGACTACGAGTTGATCGAAAACTATGCGGATCGAAAATCGGATCCGATCGACCGCTGGCTCGTCGAGTCTCATATCGCAGAGTGCGCGACGTGCGGCCGCGAGGTGCGCAATCTCGAGACGTACGCGGCACGCGGGCGGCGCAATCAGAAGTGGGTCTTCTTCGCGATCGCTGCCGTCACTGCCGCTCTGCTCATCGCGCTCGTGCCGCTCATCCGGTGATCGGGAACGCGCAGCGTTTTCCGCAGCAGATCAGAGTCCGTTCGGAATGATGTCTTCTTCCGGACGATCATCCTGAACGAGCTTGTCGAGCACGATCGCCTGATGGCGAGCGGTCACGACTTTCTCCGGACCTTTGCTGTCGGTGATCTCGACGCGCTCGAGTGACGCCGTCAGCTCGATCGAGCTCTGCTCCACGGCATCCATGAAGCTCTGCTCGGAGCGCGGCATGATCATGGGCAACTCCGGCTGTTCGATGGGCGCGCGCCTCGTTCCGCGTTCTTCCGCATCGCGGAACTCGCGATTGAACATCAGCAGCGTCGGAACGAGTTTCTCGTAGAGCTCCGCGGTGGCGCGGACATCTTCGAGACAGTAGTCAGCGATGTCGCGATGCCGTCCGGCGCGATACCACGTCTCGACGGAGCGGCCATCGACGCCTTCGCTCTTCGATGTCTCGACGCCGAACGTCTTGCAAGCCAGATCGAGGTTGAACTTGAACTGCCGATTGTTCGTCGTGCCGAAGAAATTCAGCGCCTCGCGCAGATCGCAGTTGGGATGAAACCCGTAGCGATAGCCGACGAGATCGCGCTTCGGGATCACGTTGTGGATCGCGGAGCGGATCATCAAGAACGGACCATCGAACTGCCGTCCGTTGAAGGAGATGAATCGCGAATCGTCGTCGAAGAACTGCCAGAACTTCTCGAGAATCTGTTTCTCGTTTCCGGAGATGTATGTACGGTTGCCGATCTTTTCGGTCCGCAGCTCTTTCTGGCCCGGCGATTCGTAGAGAGCACAGGACCGGCCGTCGTCCAGCCGGATCACACCGATCGCGACGATCTTTCCGCGAAAAGGCGAGAGGCCACCTGCGCGGCGCGTCTCTTCCGCATCCCCTTCGCTGAGGCCTTTGATCAGATACTCACGGACGTAAGGATCGAGCTCTTCCCACGGGATGCCGACCGTCTCGATGTCGATGACGAGCTTTTTCATGGCGGGTTCAAAGTAGTTTACAGCGCGAGGCCGCGCCGCATTCCGCCAGAAGTGCGATTGTCAGCGGAGCGCGGACGAGATGCCCGCGCTCCACCGTTCAGCCTTATGCCGTCTTCAGTTTGTCGACGAGCTCCTTCACCGCGTCTGCCGACTTCTGCAGTGCAGCGCGCTCGTCGTCCGTGAGCTTGATCTCCACGATCTGCTCGATGCCGTTGCGGCCGAGCTTGACCGGCACGCCGACGAAGAGCTTGTCGAGTCCGTATTCGCCCGTGAGGAACGCGGCGCACGGCAGGATCTTGCGTTTGTCTTTCAGAATCGCGTCGACCATCTCGACGGTCGATGCGCCCGGCGCGTACCAAGCCGACGTCTTGAGCAGATTGACGATCTCCGCGCCGCCGTTGCGCGTCCGATCGACGATGGCGTCGATCCGCTCTTTCGCGATGAGCTCGGTGATCGGAATGCCGGCGACCGTCGAGTAGCGCGGCAGCGGAACCATCGTGTCGCCGTGGCCGCCAAGGACGAAGGCATGCGTGTTCTCAACGGAAACATTGAGCTCGGCGGCGATGAAGTAGCGCATGCGGGCCGAGTCGAGCACACCGGCCATGCCGATCACGCGCTCGCGCGGGAACCCTGACACGCGGCGCGCCACTTCGCACATCGCATCCAGCGGATTCGAGACGATGACGAGAATCGAGTTCGGCGATCGCTTCACGACTTCGCGCGTGACGCCGGCCACGATCTCTTCATTCTTCCAGAGAAGATCATCGCGGCTCATCCCCGGCTTGCGGGGGAGGCCGGCGGTAATCACGACGACATCCGAATTCGCGGTGTCGTCGTAGCCGTTCGTTCCGAGAAGAATCGAATCGGTCTTGATGACAGGAGCCGTCTCGTTCAGGTCGAGCGACTTTCCTTGCGGAACGCCTTCGACGATGTCGACGAGCACTACATCGGCGATCTCTTTGATCGCAATACCCTGCGCTACGGTCGCACCCACGTTGCCGGCGCCGACCACTGTGACTTTCGTTTTCATCGCGAATCCCTCATTCCGGGTGTGTAATTTGCGCGCGGATCTTACCTCATGTTTTCTGACTTCACGGTGACGGCCAACGCCATCGGCTGTACGACAAAAAAGGGCGAAAAAGAGCGGATTCTGGCCGAATATCTCGCTTCGCTCGACGACGCTTCGCTCGAGCGCGCCGCCGTCTGGTTCACCGGAGCGCCCTTCCCGCGGCGCGAGCAACGCGTCGCCGGCGCAGGCTGGTCGACCATCGCCGCTGCAGTGCTCGAGGCAAGCGGAAGAACCGCGGAAGACCTCGCCGCTGCCTGGCCGAAGTATGCGGATCTCGGTGATTCGATCGCCGACATCCTCGCGGACACGCCTCCGCGCACGATCACACTGCTCGAGCTCGCAGAGTATTTCGACCGGCTCGCCGCAGCCTCCGGCTCGATCGAAAAGAAGAGCGTGCTCGCGGAGCTCTTCCGCAAGGTCGACGCGCAGGGTGCCCGGTACATCGCGAAGATCCTCCAGAGCGAGTTGCGCATCGGACTCGTCGAGGGACTCGTCGAGTCCGCAATCGCCCGAGCATTTCATCGTTCGCTCGCGGACGTTCGCCGCGCGAACATGTTCACCGGCGACATTGGCGCCGCAGCGTTGCTCGCGCGGAGCGACGCTCTATCCACCGCGAAGATGACCCTCTTTCATCCGTTCGCATTCATGCTCGCGCAACCGGAGGAAGACCCGGAGGAGATCGTCGCGGCACTCGGTGCGGGCGCCCTTGCCGATGACAAGTACGACGGCATCCGTGCGCAGATCCACACGGACGGTGCGAGTGTGAAGATCTATTCGCGCACGCTCGACGACGTCACGCATCGTTTTCCGGAAGTCGAGGAGGCAGCGCGCGCGTCCGGGCGCGCCGCCATTCTCGACGGCGAGATCGTCGCGTATCGCGATCGCATTCTCCCCTTCGCCATCATCCAGAAACGCCTCGGCCGCAGAAAGGTGTCGGACAAACTTCTCGAGGACGCGCCCGTCGTCTTCTTTGCGTTCGATCTTCTGTATCTCGACGGGGAAGCGCTGTTCGAGGTGCCGCTCATCGAGCGCGTATCGCGAATGAAGGCTCTTCTCGACGGCAGCGCGCACTTGTCCATCCGCCTCGGCAACTCCACTCCGGTTCGAGACGCGCATCACATCGACGAGCTGTTCGATGCCGCCCGCGCGCACGCCAACGAAGGCCTCGTCCTCAAGGACCCGCAGTCGATCTACACGCCCGGCCGCCGCGGCAAGTCGTGGCTGAAATACAAGAAAGCGCTCGCGACACTCGATTGTGTCGTCACGGCGGCGGAGTATGGCCATGGCAAACGGCGGGGCGTTCTCAGCGACGTCACGTTTGCCGTGCGCCGCGACGGGGAACTGGTGAACATCGGCAAGGCGTACACCGGTCTCACCGACGCGGAGATCGCCACGCTGACCGAGCACTTTCAAAAGACAACCATCTCCCGGCACGGACCTGTCCACGTCGTCACGCCCACGATCGTTCTGGAGATTGCGTTCGATCGCCTGCAGGAGTCGTCGCGGCACAAGTCCGGCTATGCGATGCGCTTCCCGCGCATCGTTCGCATCCGCCATGACAAGAGCGCCGCCGAGATCTCGACGATCGACGAGGTGCGGCGGATTTACGAAGGGCAGTTGAAACGGGAGCGACAGGAGTGACATCCTTCGCGGTCCACGAATGCCGCAACTCGCCCACAACTCGTTCATCGCAGCGCCCAGGAAGGAGCTCGTGCTCGGCGAGGGCTTCCGCTTCTCGCACGGCCAGACGATTGCGCCGTTCACGATCGCCTACGAGACGTTCGGCGAACTGAACGCCGACAAATCGAATGCGATCCTCGTTTGTCACGCGCTGTCGGCGAGCGCACATGCCGCGGGAAAGTACAGCGATTCCGAGGACGAGCGCCCCGGCTGGTGGGATGGTCTGATCGGCTACGGGAAGGGGATCGATCTCAACAAGTACTTCGTGATCTGCGCGAACCTGCCGGGCTCCTGCTACGGCACCACCGCGCCGAAGTCGATCGATCCGATGAGCGGCAAGCCTTATGGCTCGCGTTATCCATGGCCGACGATCGAGGACATGGTTCATTCGCAGAAGATCCTGCTCGATCGTCTCGGCATCACGCATCTTCATTCGGTCGCCGGTGGATCGCTGGGCGGCATGCAGGTGCTGATGTGGGCGGCGCTCTATCCGGAGCTCACGGATTCGATCATCGCGATGTGTACCGGCTCCGCGGTCCCCGTGCTCGGCATCGCGTGGCACATCATCGGGCGCAAGATCATCGAGAGCGACACCCGTTTTCACAGCGGCGACTACTACGACAAGCCCGACCCGCTGCGCGGCCTGGAGGTCGCGAGGATGGTGGGGCACATGACGTATCTCTCCGCGCAGTCGCTGCAGACGAAGTTCGGCCGCCGGCGCCGCGGCAACACGCGGCAGTTCGAGATCGATTCGTATTTCGAGTATCAGGGAAAGAAGTTCGCATCGCAGTACGACGCGAACTCCTACATCCGTGTGCAGGCCGCGATGGACGAGATGGATCTCGAGGAGCAGTTCGGCTCACTGCAGGCCGCGTTTGCAAAATGGCGCGGCCGTACGCTCATCATTTCCTTCGACACCGACTGGCTCTTTCCACAATCGGAGTCGGAGCGCGTGGCCTCGGCGATGCGGTCTCTCGGAGTCGATGTCCTGCACGAGCGGATGACGTCGCCGAACGGACACGACTCGTTTCTGATCGACTACGACCTCATCACGCCGCCCGTTCGGCACTTCCTGAGCTGACCGCGCGATCAGCTGGCAGCAGTTTCCGGCGAGGAAGTCGCGGGCGCTTTGTAGTCGCACTCCGGGTTGTTGCAGTACTCGATGTGGCCGTCGCGCTTGGTCGTCTTCTCGAGAAGATAGGGCGCGTGGCACTTCGGGCACTCCTTGGCGATCGGCTTGTTGTTCAGCGCGAAATCGCACTTCGGATAGCGAGAACAGGAGTAGAAGATGCCGCGGCGTGAGCGGCGCTCGACGAGCTCTCCTTCGCCGCAGGAGGGACACTTCACTCCGGTCGGCTTCGGCGGTGTCGACTTGCCGCCGCCGATCTTGCGGATCGTCTTGCAGTCCGGATAGCCGGAACAGGAGTAGAACGGACCGTACCGCCCGCTCTTGAGCACCATTTCCTTGCCGCAGTTCTCACACGGCGGCTGCGGCTCATTCGGAATGTTCGCCTTCATCAGGCGCGGGTCTTTCGTGTTCTTGCACTCCGGGTAACCGGTGCAGGCATAGAACTGTCCGAAGCGCGAGCGCTTGAGCTGCATCGGCTTGCCGCACTTGTCGCAGACGATCTGCTCTTCGCCCTCGGCGACATCCGCCGCATGCCCCTTCGCCATTTCCTTCGTCGTCTTGCACTCCGGATAGTTGGAGCAGGCGAGGAACTCGCCGAAGCGGCCGAACTTGATCACCATCGGCGCGCCGCACGTCTCGCATTTCTCTTCGGTCTCGACGCCGGTGCGCTTCACTTCGACCATCTCGGTCGCCGCGCGCTCGAGATCCTTGTTGAACTTGCCGGCGAACTCGCGCATCGCGTCGGTCCACTCGAGCTTTCCTTCTTCGATCTCGTCGAGCTCCTGTTCGAGGCGCGCGGTGTAGGTCTCGTCGATGATGTCGCCGAACGACTGCTTGAGCAGCCGTGAAATCAGAACGCCGAGCTGTGTCGGAAAGAACTTTCCGTCGTGCTTGTAGGTGTAATCGCGAGTCTGAATCGTGGTGAGAATCTGGCCGTACGTCGAAGGACGTCCGATGCCGTTCTCTTCCAGCGCCTTCACCAGCGTCGCTTCCGTGTAGCGCGGAGGAGGCTGGGTGAAGTTCTGCTTCGTGTCGAGATTGAGAAGGTCGAGCACGTCGCCTTCATTCATCGCCGGCAGCGCCTTATCGTTCTCCGGCTTCTCCTCGTCGTCCTCGTCGCCCGCTTCCTGGAACACCGCGAGGTAGCCCGCAAACTTGAGCACTTCGCCTGACGCGCGGAAGTTGTGCACGCCGTTCTTGATGTCGACGTCGGTGACATCGAAGAGCGCAGGCTTCATCTGGGAGGCAACGAAGCGGTCCCAGATCATCTTGTAGAGGTTGTACTCCTCTTTCGTCAGGTAGTCCTTGATCTTCTCCGGATCGAACTCCGTGGACGTCGGGCGGATGGCCTCGTGGGCCTCCTGCGCCTGTGCAGCTTTTTTGACACGATAAACGTTTGGCTTTTCGGGAAGAATATCGGCTCCGTATTTCGTGCCGATATATTGTCTAACTTCGGTGAGGGCCTCGTCCGAGATGCGGACCGAGTCGGTACGCATGTAGGTGATGAGACCGACGAGGCCGTGCGGGCCCAGCTCCTTGCCTTCGTACAGCTTCTGCGCGATCGACATCGTCCGCTTCACCGGGTACTTGAAACGGTTGTACGCCGCGCGCTGCAGCGTCGACGTGATGAAGGGGGGCGCGGCGGATTGCTTCTTCTCTTTCCGCGCAATCGTCTCGACGACGAACTTCCCGCTCTTGACCGCGCTCTCGATGGCGCGCGCCTGGGTTTCGTTCGCAACCTCCGCCTTTTTTCCGTCGACCTTGTTCAGCTTCGCGATGAACGGCGGCGGATTCTTTGCGGCCAGCTTCGCGGCGAACGTCCAGTACTCCTGCGGGACGAACGCTTTGATCTCTTCCTCGCGGTCGACGATCATCTTCAGCGCAACCGACTGCACGCGCCCTGCGGAAAGTCCGCGGCGCACCTTGTCCCACAGCAGCGGCGAGATCTTGTAGCCGACGAGACGATCGAGAACGCGGCGCGCCTGCTGCGCGTTCACCTTGTTCATGTCGATCTCGCCCGGGTTGTCGATGGCCTTGCGAACGGCGTTCTTCGTGATCTCGTGGAAAAGCACACGGCGCACCTTCACCGCGTCCTTCCCCAACAGACTCATGACGTGCCAGCCGATCGCCTCTCCTTCGCGATCAGGGTCCGAGGCGATGTAGATGGTCTCGGCCTTCTTCGCGGCGGCTTTCAGCTCGCTGACGACCTTCTCTTTTCCTTCGAGCACTTCGTACTTCGGCTCGAACGAGTCTTCGTCGACACCGAGCTCGCTCTTCGGCAGATCGCGTACATGTCCGACCGAAGCCTTGACGATGTAGTCCTTGCCGATGAACTTGTTGATGGTCTTCGCTTTCGCGGGAGACTCGACGATGACAAGATTCCTGGCCATTGCGGAACGCCGAACGGCACGGCGCATGCTCAAAATTCCTCGCGCGCGCATCATGCGCGAGGGCGTCAGACCATATCAGAGGGGCCCGGCAGGCGCAAAAACCTACCGTTTGTAGACGATCCGGTAAGCGGCCCGAGCACCAGGCGGCACCTCATCGATCTCTTCGAAGTCGATGTTTTCCACGGCGGAAGCGGCGTCGCGAACAGAGTCCGTCACGAGGATCTGATGCGCCCTGGCGATGTCCTCTCCGAGCTTCGAGGCTGCGTTCACCTCGGGGCCGAAGACGTCCGTATCACCAATGCGCAGCACCCGTCCGAAGCCCAGCCCCACGCACAGCAGGATGTGCTCTTCCGGAATGTGCACGTCGTTGTAGTGCTCGGTCGTCTCCTGCATCTCCAGCGCCGCGCGAATCGCTTTCGGCACGTTGCGGAAGATGACGAGGAAGCTGTCGCCTTCGACCTTCAGAAGAACGCCGTCATGCTTCTCGATCACCGGAATCAGAATTCTCTCCGACTCGTAGATCGTCTGGAGAAAATGGATGATGCCGAACTCGGCGACGTTGCGCGAGAAGCCGGCGAGGTCGGTGAACATGATGCACCACTCTTCGCCGAAGAGATCCCAGATGCGCTGATCGATCGATTCACGATCGGCCGCCGACTCGAGCCGCGCCGCGATCAGCTTCTCGAGCCGTTCCTCGGATGCGCTGTGAACGACGCGGCCGCGAAACGACAAGCCCGCTACTCCTCGTCTTCCTCGGCTCCCGCGGCCTTGTACTTCTTCGTCTTGTTGTACAGCGTCTTGTACGAGATGCCGAGGATTTCCGCGGTCTTGCGACGGTCGCCGTCGGTCATGTTGAGCGTCTCTTCGATGACGATGCGCTCGACTTCTTCCATCGGCTGGCCCAGCGGAATCTGCACCGCGTTCTTCGAGCGGCGCTTGCGCGCGCCGAGAAGTTTTTCAGGAAGACATTCAACCGTGAGTGTGTCGCTGCGCGCCATGATGAACGCGCGGTTGATCACGTTGCGGAGCTCGCGCACATTGCCCTGCCACTCGTAGGCCTGCAGCGCTTCGATGAAGTCGCTGTCGATGTTCTCGACCTTCTTGTCTTCCGTCTCGTTCAACTTCTGCAGGAAGAAGTGCGCGAAGAGCGGAATGTCCTCCAGGCGCTCGCGCAGCGGCGGGACCTCGATCGGGAAGACGTTGAGGCGATAGTAGAGATCCTCGCGCATACGGCCGTCCTGGATGGCCTTCTGCGGATCGCGGTTCGATGCGGCGATGATGCGCGCATCGATGTTGATCTCGTCGTTGCCGCCCACGCGGCGGAACTTTCCCTCTTCGAGAACGCGCAGGAGCTTGACCTGCAGCTCGATCGGCATCTCGGTGATTTCATCGAGAAATACCGTGCCGCCTTTCGCGGTCTCGAAGTATCCCTCGCGGCGCTTGATCGCGTTCGTGAACGCGCCCTTTTCATGTCCGAAAATCTCGGACTCGATGAGCGTCGGTGAGATCGCGCCGCAGTTGAACGCGATGAATGGCTTGTTGCGCCGGCGCGACAGCGAGTGAATCGTGTTCGCCACGACTTCCTTGCCGGAGCCCGACTCGCCGACGATGAAGACGTTCGCGTCGGTGTTCGCGACCATCTCGATCTCTTCGAACAGCTTCTGCATCCGCGGCGATTTGCCGACGAGATGGCCGAGCGCTCCCATCTTCTGCAACTGACGACGAAGCTCGAGAATCTCCTGCTTCATCATCTGCTTGTCTTCGATCGACTTCAGGATCACCTGCAGGCGGGGAAGATCGACAGGCTTCGTGACGTAATCCTCTGCGCCGACCTTCAGGGCTTTGACGGCGGAATCGACCGTCGCATGTCCCGTCAGGATGATCACGGAGATGTCGGAGTACTGCTCTTTGATGCGATGCAGCAGATCGAGACCGGAGCCATCCGGCAGCTTGAGGTCTACGATCGCGACGTCCGGCACCAGCCTGGAAATCGCAGCCCATCCAGCCTTCACGGAATCGGCGAGCTCAGGCTCGTAGCCCCACTCTTCGACGACGTCGGCCATCCCCGCGCTCGTCGCGCGATCATCATCAACGATCAAGACCCTTTTCATCGTTCTCCCAGTGGAAAAGACAGCCGAAGTGTGACCTTATCACTTTCCTGCGTTGCGTTCAGCTCACCGCCGTACGTTTCGGCGATCAGCCTCGCCGTCGCCAGCGAAAGGTCCGGGTTGCCCGACGGATCCGTGTAATAGAACTTGAAGATCCTGGTCAGCTCGAAATCTTCGGCGGACGCCGGCCGGCCGGCGCAGATGAGGCGGAACTCTCCCTGCTCAGACACGGCCGCAATCGTCCGCCCGTCCGACGCCAGCAATCTGCACGCACCTTCGATGAACAGTTTCAAAGCCTGACGGATTCTCGACTCGTGGGCGGTAACAAACGCCGTGCCAGCGAGCTGAAGCGGTGGATCGAAGTCCGCACACAGTGCGGCGAGGTCGACGGCCGCCGGCTCCTCTCCTCCTTTCGGAGGCGTGGAGAGCAGAAAGAATGCGTCGAAGATGCGCGCCATTCTTCGGAGCTCGACCTCGATGCACGACGCGTAGCCGAGGATCTTCTCGTCGTCGCCGTCGAGGAGCTTGCGGATGCGCATCCGCAGCAACTCGAGATTCAACACGGCGACATTCAGCGGCGTCTTCAGATCATGCGCCGTGTCGCTGCTGCGCCGGAAATTGGCGCGCGCAAAGTTATCGAGCCAGGGCTCCATCGCTGTTCCGGTGATCCGGGATCGGTACCGGCCAGCTTAATGCAAGGTAGAGGCCGTTGATCAAACGCCGCGATGAACGTTGATCATCGCGACCGATTCCTCGAGCCGCCCTTCGACGATCGCAAACTCCGGATCGTGCGACGAGAGGTAGGCGAGCTCCTTCTCGGCTTCCTGCTGCTCGCGCTGTGCCGCAGCGATGTCGATCTCCGACGGCAGCACGCCGCGCTCCGCGAGCACGATCACGCGATCGGGAAGGACTTCGGCAAATCCCCACGACAGGACCATCCGCTCGACTTTCGCCCCGTTGCGATAGCGCATCTCACCGATGCGAAGAGTCGTCAGCAACGGAGTGTGCCCCGGCAGCACGCCGATCTCGCCGTCGGCTGCCGGAAGCACTACTTCGTCTGCTTCGGTGTCGATGATCTTTCGCTCGCGCGTGACCACCGTGAGGTTGATCTTGGTCGGGAGATCGGCCATGGGCTTTCCTTACGCCGCTTCCGCTTTCATGCGCTCAGCGCGCTCGAGAACCATTTCGATCGTTCCCTGCAGCAGGAAGGCCTGCTCCGGAACTTCGTCATGCTTGCCTTCGACGATCTCGCGGAAGCCGCGAATCGTGTCGGCGATCTTGACGTACTGGCCTTTGATGCCGGTGAACTGCTCGGCCACATGGAACGGCTGCGAGAGAAAGCGCTGAATCTTGCGCGCGCGGCTGACGATGACCTTGTCTTCTTCCGACAGCTCGTCGATGCCGAGAATTGCGATGATGTCCTGGAGGTCCTTGTACTTCTGCAGAACCGCCTGCACGCCGCGCGCAGTGTTGTAGTGCTCGTCGCCGAGGATGCGCGGGTCGAGGATCTTGGAGGTCGACGCGAGAGGATCGACGGCGGGATAGATGCCCAGCTCCGCGATCTGGCGCGAGAGAACCGTCGTCGCATCGAGGTGTGCGAATGCGGTCGCCGGCGCAGGATCGGTGAGATCGTCTGCCGGGACGTAGATCGCCTGCACCGACGTGATCGATCCCTTCTTCGTCGACGTGATGCGCTCCTGCAACTCGCCCATTTCCGTCGCGAGGTTCGGCTGGTAGCCGACGGCGCTCGGCATGCGTCCGAGAAGCGCCGACACTTCCGATCCCGCCTGCGTGAAGCGGAAGATGTTGTCGATGAAGAGCAGCACGTCCTGCCCTTCGACGTCGCGGAAGTATTCGGCGACGGTGAGGCCGGTGAGACCAACGCGCAGACGCGCACCCGGCGGCTCCGTCATCTGTCCGTAGATCAGAGCAGCCTTCGAGTTCGCCGGATCGCCCGGCACGATGACCTTCGACTCTTCGAACTCGAGATAGAGGTCGTTTCCTTCGCGCGTACGCTCACCGACGCCCGCGAACACGGAGAAGCCGGAGCGCTCCTTCGCGACGTTGTTGATGAGCTCCATGATCAAAACGGTCTTGCCGACACCGGCGCCGCCGAACAGGCCGGTCTTGCCGCCCTTGGTGTACGGTTCGAGAAGGTCGATGACCTTGATGCCCGTCTCGAACATCTCGATGTTGGTCGACTGTTCGTCGAAGGGGGGCGCCTCGCGATGGATGGACCAGTGAGCTTCCGCGTTCACCGGACCTTTGTTGTCGACTGGCTCCCCGAGAACGTTCAGGATGCGGCCGAGCGTCTGCCGTCCGACCGGAACGGTGATCGGCGCACCGAGATCGATCGCCTTCATGCCGCGGACCATTCCGTCCGTCGGCTTCATCGCGACGCAACGAACCTGGTTCTCACCGATGTGGTTCGCGACTTCGACGACGACATCGATCTTCACTTTGCCGAGCTCACCGTCATCGACGATGCGAATCGCGTTGTAGATCGAAGGAAGGTGACCCTCCTCGAACTCGATGTCGACCGCAGGGCCGATGACCTGAATGACTTTTCCGACGTTCTGATCTGCCATGTGTTCTCCGTTTCGGAACTAACTCTGTGCTGCCGCGGCGCCCGACACGATCTCGATGATCTCCTTCGTGATCGAGGCCTGACGAATTCGGTTGTAGGTGAGCGTCAGATGACTGATCATCTCCGACGCGTTCTTCGTTGCCGCTTCCATCGCGGTCATGCGCGCGCCCTGTTCGGCGGCCGCGGACTCGAGAAGGATGCGATAGAGCTGGAACTCGATGTGCTTCGGCAGGAGATCTTCGAGAATCGCCTCCGGCCCCGGCTCATAAAGGTAATCGACAGGATTCTGCAACTCGTCCCAGGGACGCTCCAGCGGAAGCATGCGCATGATGCGCACCTGCTGCGCGATCAGCGACTTGAATTCGTTGTAGATGATGTAGACGGCATCGATCTCGCCGCTGACGAAGTCTTCGATGAAGTCCTTCCCGATCTCCTGCGCCGTTTTCAGCGACAACGCCTGGAAGACATGCGTCGCCTGACGGCGGATCGGAATCTCGCGGCGCTTGAAGAAATCGTTCGCCTTGCGTCCGATGGGGAGAAGCTGCACCGACTCGAAATTCTTTTCGCGAATGAAGTTCACCGTCGCGCGAATGATGTTCGAGTTGAACGCGCCACAAAGACCTCGATCGGCCGTCACTGGAATGACCAGCACGTTCCGCTCGACGTCGTGCGCTTTGAGCAGCGGATGAGCGGTCACATCGACACGCGTCGCAATGGAGGAGAGCACCTCGCGCAACGCGGCGGCGTAAGGCCGCGCCGCGAACATCCGTTCCTGCGCGCGGCGCAGCTTCGCCGCGGCCACCATCTTCATGGCCTTGGTGATCTGCTGCGTGTTCTTGACGCTGCGGATGCGGCGCCGGATATCAATTGTGCTGGGCATATTCGTTACGCCACGACGACGTTCGGGTTGTCCTTGACGTAGCCGTTCTTGAAGTCGGTGATTGCAGCTCGCAGCTCGCTGTCCAGAGCGTCATCGAACTTCGGCGCCGTCTCGAGCTTCTTCAGCAGCTCCTGCTTCTCGTCATTCAGATACTGGTGCAGCGCGGCTTCGAACGGACGGACCGCTTCGACCGTCAGGTTATCGAGCAGACCCTTCGTGCCGGCATAGACCGATGCGGTCTGCAGTCCGACACCGAGCGGCTGATACTGGCCCTGCTTCAGGATTTCCACGAGGCGCTTGCCGCGATTCAGCTGCTGCTGCGTGACCTTGTCGAGATCCGAGCCGAACTGCGCGAACGCGGCGAGCTCACGATACTGCGCGAGGTCGAGACGGAGCGTGCCGGACACGGTCCGCATCGAGCGCACCTGCGCCGAGCCGCCGACGCGCGAGACCGAGATACCGACGTTGATCGCGGGACGGACGCCCGAGTGGAAGAGGTCCGTCTCGAGGAAGATCTGCCCGTCAGTGATCGAGATGACGTTCGTCGGAATGTAGGCGGAAACGTCGCCCGCCTGCGTCTCGATGATCGGGAGTGCCGTCAGCGAGCCGCCGCCCTTCGCGTCGCTCAGCTTCGAGGCGCGCTCCAGGAGACGCGAGTGGAGGTAGAAGACGTCGCCGGGATACGCCTCGCGGCCGGGCGGACGGCGGAGCAGCAGCGAGATTTCGCGATACGCCGCCGCGTGCTTCGAGAGATCGTCGTAGATGCAGAGCGCGTGCTGGCTGTTGTACATGAAGTACTCGCCCATCGCTGCTCCGGCATACGGCGCGAGGTACTGCAGAGGCGCCGGCTCCGACGCCGATGCGTTGACCACGATCGTGTAGTCCATCGCGCCGTACTCTTCGAGCGTTCGCACGACCTGCGCGACCGTCGACTTCTTCTGGCCGATCGCGACGTAGACGCAGATGACGTTCTTTCCCTTCTGATTGATGATCGTGTCGACCGCGACCGCCGTCTTGCCGGTCTGGCGATCGCCGATGATCAGCTCGCGCTGTCCGCGGCCGATCGGAACCATGGCGTCGATCGCCTTGAGTCCGGTTTGCAGCGGCTCCTTGACCGGCTTGCGGTCGATGACGCCGGGTGCCAGACGCTCGATCGGATAGCGTTCGGTCGTATTGATCGGACCCTTGCCGTCGACCGGGTGTCCGAGCGGATTCACGACGCGGCCGACCATCGCCGGTCCGACCGGGACCGACATGATGAGGCCGGTGCGCTTGACCTGATCGCCTTCCTTGATCGCGGCGGAGTCGCCGAGAAGAACGCAACCGACGTTGTCTTCTTCGAGGTTGAGCGCGAGGCCGGTGACGTCATGGGGAAACGTGACGAGCTCGCCGGCCATGACGCGCTCGAGCCCGTAGACACGTGCGATACCGTCGCCGACGGAGGTCACCGTTCCGACCTCGGACACATCGACGCCGCGCCCGATCCCGGTCAATTGCTGGCGAATAATTTCTGTGATTTCTTCTGCTTTCAAATCGACAGCCATATGGTCTCCGTTATTGGCGACTGAATATTGTTTACGCTAAAGAAGCGCGAAACTTGTTGATCTTTCCTGATACCGACGCGTCCCAGATCTCGCTTCCCACCTGCGCCACGAAGCCGCCGAGGAGCGTCGGATCCGTCGTCACACGCAGCTCGACCTTCTTGCCGAGCTTCTTCTCCAGCGTCGCGCGCAGCTCGTTCTGCTCGTTCTGGTCGAGTGCATGCGCGCTGCGGACGTCCGCCACCGCAATCTGCAGAGCTTCATTGACGTACTGCGCGAGTGCGTCACAGATCGCTCCCAGACCGTTGATGCGGTGATTCTCGATGAGAATGCCGAGAACCTTCACGGACAGGCCCTGAAGGCCCAGGCGGCCGGCGATCTGCTGTGTGACTTTGAGCTTTGCGTCGTTTTCGATTCCGGGATTCGCGTAGAGCTCCTGCAGATCGGCCGCCTTGCGGCGCAGCGCCTCGAAGCTCTCCAGCTCCCGGAGAATCTCGTTCGCTTTCGCCGGCGAACCGGCCACGTCGACGATCGCGCGTGCATAGGGGCGTGCGAAACGGCGAATCATGAGCGCACCCCCTCGAGCTCCTTCACGCTCTCCTCGAAGATCTTGTGGCGATCGGCGTCGGTGATCTGCTGACGAAGCAGGCTCTCCGCGCGCTCGCTGGCGAGTTGCCCCGCGTACTCCGTCAGCTCATGACGGGCGCGCTTCAGCTTGTTGTCGACTTCGGTGCGCGCAGCGTTGAGAATCTTCTGCGCTTCCGTTTCGGCGGCCGCGATCAACTCGCGCTTCTGGCGCTCTCCCTCGGCTTCCGCGCGTTCGCGGATCGCCTTCAACTCATCTTCGATCTGCGTCAGGCGGTTCTGGATCTCCGACGCCATCCGGTCTGCCTTTTCGCGCCGCTCACGCGCTTCCTTCGCCGCGTTCTGAATGGCCGCGGTGCGCGCTGCGAAGGCCTGCTTCACCGGTCCTCCGACGAGATAGCCGAGGACGCCGAGAAAGAGGAGCATGTTGACGAGCTTCAGGATCCAGCCCGGAATTCCGAAGTACGCCTTCGGAGCCTCGTGACCTTCGCCATGTTCCTCGCCGGGATGCGCGACTTCATGCGCGGCTTTCTCGCTGCCGTGCGCGACGTTGTTCGCATCGTCGGTGTGCGACTGTGCGAGCAGGGGAGTGACGATCAGCATCGCCAGAATGAGGAAGAGAAGCTTCTTCATCACACCGCCCGTCCCAGAATGCGAGAAGCGGCTTCGCGTGCGAGCGACTCCGATTCGCGCGTGATTGTTTCGCGCGCCGCGTTTACGTCCTTTGCCAGATGTTCGTCGGCTTCGAACACGATCGCTTTCGCGTCGTTGTTGGTTTTGTCGATCATGGCCTGACGGTGTGCCGCCGCGTCGCCGCGATAACGCTCTCGAAGCTGGGCGGCCTCGCGTTTCGCCGCGTGCAGCCGCGCCTCGATCTGCGAGGTCGCTTCGTTGAAACGGGCGAGGGCCTCGTCGTGCAGCTTCTCGGCGGTCTTCGACTCGGTTTCGCGAGCCTCCAACACTTCATTGATCGGCTTCAGAAAGAAGCGCCTCACGATCAGGTAATTCAAAAAGAAGATCACCATGATCGCGGGCAGAGACAGATCGGGCGCTAGATTGATTTGCATAGCTCAGAGGGATCAGACGAACTTTGAAGGCGTGCGGCGGGCTCGGATGACGGTGCGCGCTGCCCCAAAGCTGCGGCTATATACCACAAGGGAAACAAGGATGTCACCCCGGCGGTTGATGGAGATGCATGGCGGAAGACACCTACCGCGGCATCCTTTCGAGGGCCGACGCCTTCTTCAAGGATGTCGCTCGCTCTCAGCCCGGAAACCTGCAGTGCGGACGGGGATGCTCGCTCTGCTGTCATGGCCTCTTCGAGATCGGAGGGGCCGACGTAGCGGTCATCGCCGATGGTCTTGCGAAACTGCATCACGCCAGGCGTTCGATGATCATCCGCCGCGCGGTACGGATCGTCGCCGAGAGCCGCCATCCGAATCTCCGCGAATGCTCGCCGATCGAGAAGGAGGAGTTCTTCGATCGCACCGCCTCGACGCCCTGCCCAAACCTCGGCGAAGGCGGCCATTGCATGATCTACGAAGACCGCCCCCTGGTCTGCCGGACGTTTGGGCTGCCGCTCCGCGACGGCGCGCGCTACATCGGCGACGTCTGCGAATTGAACTTCACCGCGGCATCGCAACACGAGCGCGAATCTGCGGCCTGGGACCTCCAGTGGGAAGACGAGCTCGGGCCGGAAGACGAGTTCACGATTCCCGAAGCGATCGTGCTCGCTGCCCGGATGCGCGGATGGCTACGATGACGCCTTGATGTTGGAGACCGTGGCGCCTTTCGACTTCTCGCCCATCACGCAGTTGCCCTGGAAGATCGCACCCTCTTCGATGATGAGGGCCGGCGTATCGATGTCGCTGTAGACCTTTCCGTTGCGGTGAATCTCGACGCGCTGTCCGGCGACGATCTTGCCGACGACGGTGCCGCTGATCGCGACGCGGCCGACATGGATATCGCCCTCGACGTGCGCGCTCTCGCCGACGATCAACTCATTCTTCGACGTGATGCGGCCGTTGAACCGGCCGTCGATGCGCATCGTGTCTTCGAACTCCAGTTCACCTTTGAACGAGGATCCCCGATCGAGGAATCCGTTCAGCTCTCCACCTTTGGGTTTGTTGTTCATCGCCGTCTCCCCATCAGATCATCGACCACGCGAATGAGGTCTTCCTCGCTCGAGAAGCGAATGTGAATGACGCCGCCTCTCCGCTTGCGATCGATTTCTACTTTGGTTCGTAAAGTTCTTTGTAGTTTTTCTTCCGCATCGCGCGTGAAGACGTCCTTCTCTTTTTCCTTCTTTTCGGTCGTCTTCGGCGAGCTCTCCGATGCGAGCAGCTCCGTCTGCCGCACATTCAGGTTCTTCTTCACCACGCGCTCGGCAAGCTGCTCCTGCTTCTTCGGCGATTCCACCGCGAGCAGCGCGCGCGCATGTCCCATCGAGAGCTGCCCGGACGCGAGCAGCTTCTTGACAGAATCCGGCAACTTCAATAATCTCAAGAAGTTAGCTACTGTCGAGCGCTCCTTGCCGACCCGCTTTGAGATCTCTTCCTGCGTCAGCGCGAACTCGTCGTGGAGCTGATGGTAAGCGAGCGCTTCTTCAATCGGGTTGAGATCCTCGCGCTGAATGTTCTCAATCAGCGCAATTTGGAGGGCGTCCCCTTCACCCATCATCTCCTTGACGACGACGGGAACGGTGGTCAGCCCGGCTTTCTGCGCGGCGCGATAGCGGCGCTCGCCGGCGATCAGTTTGTAGCGGTTTTCACCCGCGCGGGTAACGACGAGGGGCTGCACGATTCCGTGCTGAGCGACGGAGCGGGCGAGCTCCTCGATTGAGGATTCGTTGAAGGTCTTCCGTGGCTGAAAGGGATTGGGTGCGATCTGCTCAACCGGCACCATCAACAACCCGGTGCTCGACGCAGGGGGCGGCGACGCCGGCGCTTCGGAGGGACGCTGCGGAATCAGAGCGCCCAGACCACGGCCGAGGACTTTTTTCTGGTTCAACGCATCCACCTCAGATGACTGTCTCCGCGCGCTGGATGATTTCCTTCGCGAGGCTGATGTAGGCCTCGCTGCCGCGGGAACGGATGTCGTAAAGAATAATGGGTTTGCCGAAGGAGGGCGCTTCGCCAAGGCGAACGTTGCGCGGGATGATGGTCTCGTAGACTTTGGGGCCGAAGTGGCTGCGCACTTCCTCGGCGACCTGCCTGGAGAGGTTCATCCGGTCGTCATACATCGTCAGGACGATGCCTTCGATGTCGAGCCCGGGATTCAGAAGATCCCGAACGCGATCGATGGTGTTCACGAGTTGCGAGATCCCCTCGAGCGCGAAATATTCGCACTGCATCGGAACGACGACGGAGTTTGCCGCCGTCAGACCGTTGATCGTGAGAAGACCAAGCGAGGGAGGGGAGTCGATGAGGATGTAGTCGAAGTCGCCGTTGACGTCCTGAAGGGCGCGGCGAAGGTGAAATTCGCGGCCGATCGCATCGCTCAGCTCGAGCTCCGCACCGACGAGATCAACGCCGGAGGGGGCGATGTAGAACGTTGGAAGCTCGGTCTCCCGGATGACTTCCTTCAGCTTCATTCCCTCGGTCAGAACGTTGTACATCGTCTTCTCTTCGTTCTTACCGATTCCGACGCCGGAGGTGGCGTTCGCCTGAGGGTCGAGGTCGATCAGGAGGACGCGGCGTTCACAGGCGGCGAGCGAGGCGCCGAGATTGATCGCCGTCGTCGTCTTTCCGACGCCACCCTTCTGATTCGCTAGAGAGATGATTTTCCGCATTCGCGTGTTCCACGTGGAACGTTCAAGATGACGAGGTAATTCGCGTCGCCACGCGGCAGACGGAACGTTTCTCCTCGCTCGAAACCTCTGATTTCGGGTACGGCGGACGACCCCTGGAACAGTGCCACACGGGCTCCCTCCGCCAGATGCGGCTCCAGTGACGGCACCCACTCTTCAGGACTTCCTACGGCACGGGAGGTGACGAGAGAGAATTTCAGATCAGGCGGGAACCGCTCCAGAGCGCGCGACAATCTATCACCGTACACGCGGGCGTTCAATCCGGTTTCCCGCACCACATGCTTCAGAAACGCCCATTTCTTCTGATCCGCTTCGACCAGATGAAAGCGCGCCTGCGGCGACGTGAGCGCCATCGGAATTGCCGGCAGCCCCCCTCCGGAACCGAAGTCGAGCACCTCTCCCACAGGATTCAGAATGCCAGCCGCCGCGACCGCCTCGGCGATGTGCTCGTCGAGATGCTCCCGCGCTTCCGGCCCGATCAGGTTGATCTTCTCGTTCCAGGCGAGCAGGAGCTGTCGATAAACGTTAATCAACGGATTCATCGGACATCTACGGACCGGCGCAGGTGCATGCGCAGAATTGCGATTGCGGCCGGGGTAACACCGGGTATCCGGCTCGCCTGTCCCAGCGACGCAGGCCGGATCGACGACAACTTCTCCGTCATCTCGCGCGACAAACCTGGAAGCCCATAGGTCATCGTGGCCGGAATCCTCAACTCCTCATCCGCGGACACTTTGTCCGCTTCGCGCCTCTGGCGCTCGATGTAGCCCGAGTACCGCGCGGCACTGACGACGCTTTCGCGCTCCTCTTCCGTCAGTTCGCGGAGTGCAGACACCACCTTCGGCAGTGCGGTCCCGGCCCGCATCAGGAAGGCGTCGAGATCGAAGTCATGGCGCTGCATCAGCCTCTCGACGGAGCTCTTCTCCGACAGGGAAAGCCCCGCCTCGCGGAGCCACTCGAGGGTCGTCTTGTCTGGCGTGAGAGGGGTTGCGGTGACTTCCCGCGCTCTCGCGATTCGGGAAATCCGCGCCTCGACACGGCGCAGCCGTTCACGATCGAGGATCCGAAGACGCTCGGCGATCGGAGTCAGGCGCTCATAGACGGAGTCGCATCCAAGGAGAAGGCGGTGTTCGGCGCGACTCGTGAACATCCGATACGGCTCTTCGGTACCGAGGGTGATGAGGTCGTCGATCATGACGCCGGTGTATGCCTGATCCCGGCGAAGAACCAGCGGATTCTCCTCGCGGACAAACTGCAGAGCGTTGATTCCGGCCAGCAATCCCTGCGCGGCCGCCTCTTCATAACCGGAAGTGCCGTTGATCTGTCCCGCGAGAAAGAGTCCCGCGACGCCGCGTACCTGGAGGCCTGGGTCGAGCTGCTGCGGGTTCACATAGTCATACTCGACGGCGTAGCCGTAGCGGGCAATCGTCGCCTGTTCGAATCCGGGAAGGGAGCGGACCACTCGATCCTGCACGTCGGCGGGAAGCGAGGTGGAAATCCCGTTCATGTAGAGCCAGGGATGCTCAAGGCCCTCGGGCTCGACGAAGACCTGGTGGCGCTCCTTGTCGGCGAAGCGGACGACCTTGTCTTCGATGGAGGGACAATAGCGAGGACCGGTCGCGCGGATCTGACCCGAGTACATGGGCGCGCGATGCAAATTCGAACGAATGAGGTTGTGCGCAGCATCGGACGTGTACGTCAAATGACACAGGACCTGGGGCTGTGGCAGGGCATCCGTCAGGATGGAGAAGGGGCGAGGGACGGGGTCGCCGGGAGCTTCCTCGAGCCGGGAGAAGTCGACGCTGTCCTTCGCGACGCGGGGCGGTGTGCCGGTCTTCAACCTGCCGAGCTCGAGACCGAAAGCCCGAAGCGAGTCCGACAATCCCTCGGCGGACGGCTCTCCGAAACGACCCCCCTGAGTTCGAGTCTCGCCCGAATGCATGAGGGCGCGGAGAAACGTTCCCGTGGTGATGACGACTGCCTTCGCGTGGAGCGTTGAGCCATCGCCGAGAGCGACCACGAATCCGGGCGAGACCGCGGTCACTGCGCCTTCGACGACGGTGATGTTCGGCTCGGCATCCAGGATGGCGCGGACGGCAGCTGAGTAGAGATCACGGTCACACTGCGCACGCGGCCCCTGGACGGCCGGACCCTTGGACCGGTTCAGGACCTTGAACTGAATCCCGGCGCGATCCGTGGCTTCGCCCATCAACCCGCCGAGCGCATCGATCTCTTTGACGAGATTGCCCTTCGCGAGGCCGCCGATCGCCGGGTTGCAAGACATCCGGCCGATCGCCTCGCGCATCATAGTAACCAGCGCCACGCGAGCGCCGCCGCGCGCACAGACGCGCGCAGCCTCTGCTCCAGCGTGGCCACCACCGATGACGACGACGTCGAATCGCGACATGTTCCACGTGGAACAGATCGCAGACGCGAACTACTTCCCAATACAGAATTTAGAGAATATTTCAGTTATTACGTCGCTATTTGAGATCCCGCCGGTCAGCGCCGCAAGCGCCGTGGCCGCCCGATACAAATCGACCAGCACGATCTCCTCGCTACTTCCGTCTGCCAGCGAGAAGCGCGCGGCCCTCAGTGCCGACTCCGCTTCGACCGCCGCCAGACGCTGCCGTTCGTTCACCAGCACCGCCGACCCCTCGGGCGCGACGAATTGATCCCGTACAACGGCATCGAGCCGCGCAAGCAACTCTTCGATTCCCCGCTCCGCCGGCACGCTGATTCCCAGTTCTCCTTCGGGAACATCCGCCAGGTCCGACTTGGTGTAAACACGGATCACGGCCGCGGATGTCTCGACCGGCTCTTCATCGGGCGCCGTCGCATCGATCAACTGGAGAATGATGTCTGCCCGCCTGGCCGCCTCGCGCGCGCGATCGATTCCGATCGACTCAACCACGTCATCGCTGTCACGCAGCCCCGCCGTGTCCGAAAGCGTTACCGGCAGTCCACCCAGCTCGATCGTCTCCCGCACAATGTCGCGCGTCGTTCCCGCCACGGGCGTGACGATCGACCGCTCGCTTCCGACCAGACGGTTCAGCAGCGTCGACTTCCCGGCATTCGGCCGTCCGATGATCACCGCTTCCAGACCTCGCGTGCTCGCGACTCCTCGCCTGAAGGTATCGTTGAGCCGCTGAACCCCGTTGAGACTTTCGTCGACGCGAGCGATCGCATCATCGCGTTCGATGAACGAGTAGCCCTCCTCGCTGAAATCGAGGGCTGCTTCGAGTCTCGAGATCACGTACAGCAATCCCTCGCGAAGCCTGCCAGCCGTTTCGCTCAATGATCCGCCGAGGTTCGAGAGCGAGAGCTTTGCCTGAAGGGGAGTGCGGGCGTTGATCAGGTCTGCCACGGATTCCGCCTGCACGAGATCCAGCTTCCCGTTCACGACCGCTCGCTCGGTGAACTCTCCCGGCTCCGCCATCCGCGCGCCATGCGAGATGGCCGCACTAACCACGCGTTGCACCAGCAGCGGATTGCCGTGCAGCGTCAGCTCGACGAGATCGTTTCCCGTGAATGAGCGTGGAGCGAGATAGCGAATCGCCACGCATTCGTCGAGAAGCTCCCCGTCCTTCTTCAGGCGCACGAACACTGCGTGACGCTCGTCGGGGAGCGGTGAACAGCCGAGGCTTTCCAGGATCGCAGAGCTCTGCGGTCCGTCGATCCGTACGATGGCGAGCGCGCTTCGACCGACCGGCGTCGCCGGAGCGACGATCGTGTCGGTGAGCGATCCGTTCACGATTCGGTCGCCGTTTTCCGGATGATGGCCACACGCTTGAAGAAGCCTTCGCCGCGTGACTCGGTCGTGACATCGGCGTCGTCGCGCAATGCGATATGAACGATCCGCCGCTCGATCGGGCTCATCGCCGGCAGAAGGACTTCACGGCCATCGTGTCGCACGCGGTTGGCCATTTCCAGCGCCCGCAGCTCGAGCTTCTCCACTCGCTGCGCTTTGAAGTCCTCACAATCGAGCTCGATATCCTTCTCGACCTTCCGCCCGACCAGCGACTTGTTCGCGAGAACCTGCAGCGCATCGAGCAGTTCGCCGTCGCGATCGGTCACGCGGCGTCCATCGCGGCCGTAAAGGCGAACGTTCACCTGCGACTCGTTTTCATCGGTACGCGCAGTCAGCTCCAGCCTGGCGAGAGAAAGCACCTCGTCGCACCAGGCGTGCACGGCTGCTGCTACCTCAGACTCCGGTCCCTGCTCGGGAACCTCTGCCGCGAACTGTGCGAAATCTCCCGGCCGCAGCGCATCGCTGTCGCCGTCATCGTCTCGCTGCCGCCGGCGCGACGAACCTCGGCCCCGATCTTCGCGGCGCCCACCGCCGCCTCCCGCGCTGCGGCGTCCGCCCCTCGCCGGCCGCTCCCGGCGCGGAGGCGCGGACACCTTCGCTTCTGCTGCAGGTGCCGGAGCAGGTGTAGGTGCGGGTGCGGGTGCGGGTGCAACCTGGGCCGGAGGCTCGGTTGCGTGCTCGTTCACCTCTGCCTCGATCACCACGCGCTTGACACCACCGAGAAAGCCTCGCTTTTCGGTGAGAACCGCGTGGCGAAGACGATACCGCTCGACTCCCAGCGCTTCCGCCGCATGGCTCAGCGCCTCTTCCAGATTCTTTCCCTCGAATCGCTGCATCAGGCCCTCACCGATCATTCATTGCCGGTCGGATCGCTCGGGTGATCCTTCCACCACTTATTCATGATCAATTGCTGGATCACCGTCAAGACATTCTGAACAAGCCAGTACAGAACGAGACCACTCGGTAGCTCTTTGAAGAAGAAGAAGAACATGATCGGCATGATCATGAACATCCGCTTCTGCGCCGGGTCGACCGTCGTCGGCGTAATCGACTGCTGAATGAACATCGCGATCGTCATGAGAATCGGCGTGACGTAGTAGGGATCCTTCGCCGACAGATCGTGAATCCACCCCATGAATGGCGCTCCGCGCAACTCGATTGCGCGTGAGAGGAGTCCGTAGAAGCCCCAGAAAATCGGCAACTGAAGCAGCATCGGAAGGCATCCACCCATCGGGTTGACGCCCTCGCTCTGATACAGCTTCATCACCTCCACGTTCATCTTCTGCCGCTGTTCCGGATCGGACTTGGCCTTCTTGTAACGGGCCTTGATCGCCTCAACCTTCGGCTGCAGCTTCTGCGACTTCCGCATCGACACGATGCTCTTGTGCTGAAGAGGGTAGAGAACGATCTTGATGAGAATCGTCATCACGATGATCGCCCAACCCCAGTTGTGCGTGGTCTGGTTGATCCACTTCAGCGCGAACAGAAAGAAGCGCGCAATGACACCGAACGTCCCGAATTGCAGCGTGCGCTCGAGGCCGTACTTGTCGACGATGTCCGCTTCCTTCGGTCCGAAGAACGCGTCTCCAGCGACGTTGCCGTCCTGCGTTGCGTTCAATGCCGCGTAGAGCTCTCGCTGCTTCACACCCGGCTTCGGCCCGGCTTCATCGAAGCGGTTCAGCACCGCACCGCTTGCTTTCTCCGGACGCAGCACGCTGAGAAAGTAGTTGTCTTCGAGCGCCACGAACTGTGCATCCGGCCCGAAGACCTGCAGATGGTCGATCTTCTCGCGCTTGAAGACCTCGAGCTTGTCGTTCTGCTGAACAAGTCCGTTGCCGGTGATCGTCAACTGGCTCTGCCCTTCGTCCTTGCCAAGCGCGTGGATGCCGGGGCCTGTCTCGACGCGGTACGGAACCGCGGGAGTGAGATTCACCGCAAACTTGAAAAGGTACTCCGGGCCAACTTTGAATGTCTTCGTTGCCGAGACACCGTTGCGCGCGTAGCGATACTGGAGCATCGTATTCGCGCCTTCATGCGACTCGCTGACATCCCAGAGAGCCGAATTCAGTTCATCGGCCAAGGGGCGCGTCGTCGTGACGATCGCAAACGGATAGTCCGATCTGCCGGCAGGCCGAGTCTTGACGAGCTCGACCAGCTCTCCTTTGGAAGTCGTGTAGCGCTTCAGCTTGAACGACACGAGCTGCGCGCCTCGATTCGAGAACGTCGCGATGAAGAGCGGCGTATCGATCGCGGTGTTCTTCTGCACCGCGGCGCTCACGTTCGCCAGGGGCACCGCAGCGGAAGTTGCCGGCGTCGGTACGACTGCTGCCGCGACGCTGCTCGTGGTACCCGTGGTGCCCGTGGTGCTCGATGCCGGTTTCGACGGCTCGCTCTTGCCGGGTGCGGTGCTCGTACCGGCTGTCGCCGTCGCCGGCGAGGGTTTATGCGCCAGCTCGGGAAACAGCATCGGCGCGATCTGTCCATACGCGATCAGAATCGCGAGGGAAAGGAGAACTGCCAGAAAGATTCTTTTTTCCATTCGTCAGGGAACCGGATCCCAACCTCCCGGATTGAAGACGTGACAACGGGACAGCCGGCGAAGGCCGAGCCATCCGCCGCGGAGAATTCCGTATTTTTCGATGGCCTGCATCATGTAGATCGAGCAGGTCGGCTCGAAGCGGCACATCGGCGGCAGCCAGGGCGAAATGAATCGCTTGTAGAAGCGAAGAAGAAAGATAGCGGCCGTGCGCATCGAGGGCTCACTACGCGCTCACCGCAACACGCCGGAGAGCTCGAATGAGATCGTCCCGGTAGTCGGTGAAGCTGGCGGCGGCAGCATTCGGCTTCACGTTCACGACGACATCGACCTTTCGCCTGTCGATGTCGAGCGGTTCGCGCTGCAGCCGGTACACCTCTCGCGTCCAGCGCTTGAGGCGATTGCGGACGTTCGCCTTTCCGATCTTTTTCGTCGCGGTAATGCCGAGCCGCGAGCAGGGGAGGGCGTTGCCGGCGTAAAAAACGACCGCATATCGAGAATGTAGTTTCTGGCCCTCTTCGTAGACTCGAAGAAACTCGCGCCGCTTTGCCAGCCTGTTCCCTTTCGGGAGCGCGGCGCCAGTCACGGGACTCTTAGACCGCCAGGCGCTTACGGCCCTTACGGCGACGGCGTGAAAGAACCGCCTGTCCATCCTTGGTCCGCATACGGACCAGGAAGCCGTGCGTCCGCTTGCGGCGACGATTGTTCGGCTGAAAAGTACGCTTCATTACCTTAACCCCTTGAAAAGACAGCCTGAAAGAAAGCGCTGAGTATAGCCACCACCCGAGGGACGGTCAAACGAGGAGGGCAGCAGCACGCCCGCAAACTGGCAGGAACTCGGCCTTATTCCACCATTTCTGCGCTCATTGTGTCCTCTGTCGCAGCCGATTTCGCTTGTGCTAGACTCGCAGGCCCATCAAAAGGGCGCGCTTTTCCACAGCTGTGGAAAACCTGTGGAATCTCAAACACTTAGCTCCGGTCCTTTCCCGCATGAATGTCTGGAACCAGCTCCTCGCCCGGATCGAGCAAACCATTGACCGGACGGACTACGAAACGTGGTTTGCGCCTACGCGCTTTCTCGCGCGCAGAGGCGACACGATCGACGTAAGCATCCCGACCCAGAAGAATGTCGACGCGATTCGTGACCGTTTCGGATCGCAGGTACGCGAGCTCCTGAATGAACTCTCCCCGGAACGCGTCCAGGTTCACTTCGTCGTGGAATCTGCCGCGCCGGATGATCTTCCGCCGCTTCCCTCGGCAGCTCTTCGCGAGGAAATCCCGGCGTCGACATTCAATCCCCGCTACACGTTTTCCACCTTTGTCGTAGGCAGCTCGAATCAGCTTGCGTACGCAGCTTCTCTCTCCATCGCGGACAATCCCAGCGGCTCGTTCAATCCTCTCTTCATCTACGGCGGCGCCGGTCTTGGAAAGACACATCTCATCCAGGCGATCGGCCAGCAACTTCGAGACAAGGATCCGCGGCGCAAAGTCGTCTACATGTCGGCTGACAGCTTCGTCACCGATCTCATCACATCGATCCGCTACGACAAGATGAATTCCTTCCGCGAGCGATATCGCACGGTCGACGCACTGCTTCTCGACGACATTCAGTTCCTTGCCGGCAAAGAGCGCACCCAGGAAGAGTTCTTCCACACGTTCAACGCTCTTTATGAAGCGCAGAAGCAGATCGTCTTCACCTCTGATGCTCCTCCAAAGGAGATCCCGACTCTCGAAGAGCGGCTCCGCTCTCGTTTCGAATGGGGACTGATCGCCGACATTCAGCCGCCCGATCTCGAGACGAAAGTCGCGATCCTCCGCAAGAAAGCGGAAGAGCGCAAGATGGATCTGCCGCAGGAAGTGGCGATCTTCATCGCCGAGCGCGTCCGTTCGAACATTCGCGAGCTCGAAGGACATCTCAATCGCGTTGCGGCGTTCGCGTCTCTCACCGGCCATACGATCGACATCGACCTTGGCAAAGAGGCGCTGAAGGACCTTCTCTCAAAAGAGAACAAGCCGATTACGGCGGCGGAGATTCTCAAAGTCGTCGCGGCGCACTACGGCATCAAGGTCTCCGATCTGAAGTCCAAATCGAACGCCCGCCCGATCGCCTATCCGAGACAGGTGGCGATGTACATGTGCAAACACCTGACGGATCTCTCCTATCCGGAAATCGGGAAGCTCTTCAACAACAAGCATCACTCGACCGTCATGTACTCGGTCGAGAAGATCGATCAGTTGATGCAGGACGATCAGCAACTCGCGCGGACCATCGAGATGCTGACGAAGCAGTTCCGGTGAGCGCTGTGGAAAGCTCCGCTGAAAAGCTGTGGACTTTCGGAACCGCTGAAGCGGCACACGCCGGACCTGCGGAAAATCGCGACTTTTTCCGGTGGTTTTCCACGCCAAAACCCACAGTTTCGCCAGGGGAAGAACTGCTATACTTTCGAGACCTTTGCAGCGTGTCGGCGATTTTTCCGCACGGTTCTACTGCTAATACCACTAAAGAAAAAAAGACCCGGATTCTGAAGGAAGAGACATGGAACTGACAGTCGGAAAAGCCGATCTTCAGAAAGAGTTGCAACTGTGCCAGGGCGTCGTCGAGAAACGTTCGACGATCCCGATCCTCTCGAACGTCCTTCTGAAGGCTTCCGACGGCAAACTGCAGGTCGCTGCTACGGATCTCGACGTCACGATTCTCACTTCCTGCTCCGCCAGGATTTCGACTCCCGGCGGTGTCACTCTCGAAGCGCGCCGTCTCTTCGACATCGTCCGTAGTCTCCCCGACGAGGACGTGCATATTGCGCTCCAGGAAAACAACCAGATGCTCGTCGAGTCCGGAACTGCGAAGTTCCGTCTCCTCGGTCTTCCTGCCGAGGACTATCCGACGCTGCCGACGGTGAACGTGTCGGAGGGATACACGATCCCGCTCGATGAGCTGAAGACGATGGTCGCGAAGGTGAAGTTCGCGATCACGCATGAAGAGACGCGTTTCCAGTTGAACGGCGCGCTTCTGAAAGTGGAGCCGCAGAAGCTGGAGATGGTTGCCACCGACGGCCATCGCATGGCGCTGATCAACTTCCCCTACGCGACTGGCGGCAATGGAAAGAAGAAAGACAACGAGTTGACGATTCTGATTCCGCGGAAAGCGCTGGATGAAATCCTCCGGCTCGAAGCGGGTGAAGAAGGCACCGTTCGTTTTGGCGTCTCCGACAACCAGCTCTTCTTCGACGCTGCCGACCGCCGGTTGATGGCGCGCATGATCGACGTCAACTTCCCGAACTACATGGAGGTCATCTCGCGCGACAACGATCGTCACGTGATGGTCGACCGCGAGCGGCTGCTCTCGACGATCAAGCGCATCTCGCTCGTCGCCAATGAACGTACGCGCGCCGTGCGGTTCGACTTTGCGCCCGGAAAGCTCACCGTGTCATCGACGAATCCCGAGCTCGGTGATGCACGCGAGACGGTTCCCATCGATTACGCCGGACAGCCGTTTTTCGTCGGATTGAATGCGGCGTATGTGATGGACTTTCTCAGCGCGACCGATACGCCGAGCGTCTCGCTCGATCTGAAGGACGAGAACAGCCAGTGCATCGGACGGCCAGCGTCGACCGCTGAGGACCTTCCGTACGACTACCTGTATGTCGTGATGCCGATGCGGCTCGCGTGATTCTCAAGCGGCTCACGACGCAGACATTCCGCAATCTCGACATCGCGGACCAAACGTTCCATCCGCACGCGAATCTCATCGTCGGCCGCAACGGCCAGGGGAAGACGAATCTCCTGGAGGCGATCTACTTTCTGGCGACGACGAAATCCTTTCGCACGTCGCGCGTGGCGAGCCTGTTCCGTTTCGACGAGCCGGGACTGTTCGTCAGCGGGATCGTCGAGCGCAATGCACTCGATCGTGCGCTGTCCGTCGGGATGGAGATGGAGCCACGCCGCCGGCTCCTCACGATCAACGCCGAGAAAGTTCCGCTGGCGGACTACGTCAACGCGCTCTCGGTGTTCGCCTACTCGTCGTCGCGGCTGGATACGCTGCGAGGCACGCCCGAGGATCGACGCCGATTTCTGGATCGCGGCATCGCGAGCGTGAGTCCTGGATATGTCGAGCAGCTCACGCGATTTCAACGCGCGCTGAAGCAGCGCAATGCACTGCTCCACGACATCGCGGCCGGTGCCGCGCCGTCGTTCACACTCGATGCGTGGGACGAAGAGGTCAGTGCCGCTGCGGAGCCGATCTGGAACGGGCGAAGACTTTACGTCGAGCAGCTGTCGCAGACGTTCCGCGAGATCGTTGCGATGCATGAGTATCACGTCAATCGGATCGAGCTGGTGTACCGGCCGGCAAACGGGGTGATTCCGCGCGGGGCGGAGATCCGTGCGAGGACGTCGCTCACCGGCCCGCAACGCGATGTGCTCGATTTTGAAATCGACGGCAGGCCGGTCGCTGACGTGCTGAGCGGCGGCGAACAGAAGATGATTGTGCTCTTCCTGAAGTTCGCGAAGATCGAGCTTTTCCGCCGCCGAATGGACGACGAGCCGCTGTTTCTCCTCGATGATATCGACGCCGAGCTCGACCTTGACATCCTTCAGGAGCTCCTGCGGAAACTGCCCTCTCAGACGCAGGTTTTTGCCACCTCGGCGAAAGAGCGTTTTCTGGACGTGCTGGAGACCTCGCCACACCGCCGCTTAGTGATTGAAAATGGGCGAGTTACGTCCGCCCAAGATTTCGCCTGACGCGGGATTTTCATAGTAGAATTCTGCGTTTCCAAACGTTGGCGTAGCACACCCGCCGCAGCCTGCCGGCAAGCCACTGCAGAGAACGAGCGAAAGTTACGACCTGAATGGCAGACGACTACACCGAAGACGGCGCAAATCACCCCGATGCAACCTACACCGCAGAAGACATCAAGGTCCTCAAGGGCCTCGACGCGGTGCGCAAACGGCCTGGCATGTACATCGGAGATACCGATGACATCACCGGTCTGCATCACATGGTGTACGAGGTCGTCGACAACGCGATCGACGAGGCTCTCGCCGGCTACGCGGATCGTGTCACGGTCACGATTCATCATGACAACTCGGTAACGGTCGAGGACAACGGCCGCGGCATTCCCGTCGATCTTCACAAGGAAGAGAACCGTTCGGCGGCGGAAGTCATCATGACCGAGCTGCACGCCGGCGGTAAGTTCGACAACAATTCGTACAAGGTCTCGGGCGGCCTGCATGGCGTCGGTGTCTCGGTCGTCAACTTCCTGTCGGAGTGGCTCGAGCTGGAGATTCATCGCGATGAATTCGTCTGGCGGCAGCGCTACGAGCGCGGCATTCCTGTCGCGCCGATCGAAAAGGGCGAGCGCACTTCGCGGCGCGGGACCCGCGTGTCGTTCAAGGCGGATCCGCAGATTTTCTCGATCACGGAAATGAATTTCGACACGCTCGCGCAACGTCTGCGCGAGCTCGCGTTCCTCAATTCCGGAGTGCACATCGAGATTCGTGATGATCGTTCGGAGAAGCATCACGAGTTCTGCTACCAGGGCGGCATCGTCTCGTTCGTGAAGGATCTGAACAAGAACAAGATCCCCCTGCACGATGAGCCGATCTTCATTCGCGATGAAGCCGACGGTGAGACCGTCGAGATCGCGCTGCAGTGGAACGAAGGCTATACAGAAAACATCTATTGCTTCACGAACACCATCAAGAACACGGATGGCGGCACGCATCTCGCCGGGTTCAAGGGCGGCCTCACGCGGACGGTGAACAAGTACGTCGAGGAGTCCGGCCTGCTGCAGAAGCTGAAGCTCTCGCTGGAAGGCGATGACATTCGCGAAGGCCTCTCGTCGGTGATCTCCGTCAAGGTCCGCGATCCGAAGTTCTCGTCGCAGACGAAAGACAAGCTCGTCTCGTCGCACGTGAAAACGTGGGTCGAGCAGGTCGTGAACGAGCGGCTGGCCGACCATTTCGAAGAGAACCCTCGCGAAGCGAAGCGCATCGTCGAGAAGATCGTCGAAGCCGCGCGCGCGCGTGAAGCGGCGCGCAAAGCACGGGAGCTGACGCGCCGCAAAGGCGCGCTCGATTCCGCGTCACTCCCCGGTAAGCTCGCCGACTGCCAGGAACGCGATCCGCGTTTCTGCGAGATCTACTTCGTCGAGGGAGATTCCGCAGGCGGCTCCGCAAAGCAGGGCCGCGACCGTCGCTACCAGGCGATCCTTCCTCTCAAGGGAAAGATTCTCAACGTCGAGAAAGCGCGCCTCGACAAGATGCTCTCATCCGAAGAAATTCGCCTGATGATCACCGCCCTCGGGACCGGCATCGGCACAGGCGATTTCGACATCAACAAGCTGCGCTATCACAAGATCATCATCATGACGGACGCAGACGTCGACGGATCGCACATCCGCACGCTGATCCTGACGTTCTTTTTCCGTCACATGAAGGAAGTCATTGACCGCGGCCATCTCTACATCGCGCAGCCGCCGCTCTTCAAAGTCACGCAGGGAAAGAAAGACTCGTACATCAAGGATGAAGGAGAGCTCACCCGCTTCCTTCTCAACCGCGTCACGGAGAACGTGCAGGTGACACCGCAAGCCGGGATCGCGGTCACAGGCGAGCCGCTCACGGCGATGCTGCAGCGGATGGAGGAGTACCGCGGACACGCACGCAAGTCGCGCATCCCGCGCGAAGCGCTCGACGTCCTGTTCGCGGAAGGATTCGCGGATCGTACGGCACTGACGCATCCGGAAAAAGTCGATGCCGCCGTGCGCGCGCTTACCAGTGCCGGGTTCGAACGCGTTGAGACGTCCACGGATCAGGAAACGGGCGTGACCACGATCGAGTTCTCGGCCGGCGGAAACGGCTCGGGACGGCGGACGGTGATCAACCCCGAGCTGCTGTCGCAGTTCGAGTTCCGCCAGATGGCGAAGGCATACGAGCAGCTCGCCGGATTCGGCCTGCCTCCGTACACGCTGAAGCACGGCGACGACGAGATCTCGCTGACGACGATCGATGACCTCATCGACCGCATTTATGAACTTGCGAAAAAAGGCCTCTCCATCAGCCGCTACAAAGGCCTTGGAGAAATGAACCCTGAGCAGCTCTGGGAAACGACGATGAATCCCGAGACGCGGCGCCTGCTTCAGGTGCGCGTCGAAGACGTGGTCGGTGCCGAGGAGCTCTTCACGATCCTGATGGGCGATCAGGTCGAGCCGCGCCGGCTCTTCATCCAGGACAACGCCCTCGAAGTAAAAAATCTGGACATTTAGTCGTAACGAAAATTCATGTCCGAATCGGATTACACAAACTTCAACGACCAGCGCCTGCCCGTCAACATCGAAGACGAGATGCGGAAGTCGTATCTCGACTACGCGATGTCGGTCATCATCGGCCGCGCGCTCCCCGACGTCCGCGACGGGCTCAAGCCCGTGCATCGCCGCATTCTCTACGGCATGTACGAGCAGGGAAACACGGCAGGCCGCGCGTACAAGAAATCGGCCCGCATCGTCGGTGACGTCATGGGTAAGTACCACCCACACGGCGACTCGGCGATCTACGACTCCGTCGTCCGCATGGCGCAGGAATTCTCGATGCGCTACATGCTCGTCGACGGGCAGGGCAACTTCGGATCGCTTGACGGCGACAACCCTGCCGCCATGCGCTACACCGAAGTCCGGCTCACGCGCCTCGCCGAAGAGCTGATGCGCGATGACATCGACAAAGAGACCGTCGACTGGATCCCGAACTACGACGGCACGGAGCGCGAGCCTTCCGTACTGCCTGCGAAGTTCCCGAACCTGCTGGTGAACGGCTCGTCGGGCATCGCGGTCGGCATGGCGACCAACATTCCGCCGCACAACCTCGGCGAAGTCATCGACGCCTGTCTCATGGTGATCGAGAATCCGAAGGCCACCGTGAAGGAGCTGATGACGGTGATGCCGGGCCCCGACTTCCCGACCGCCGGCTTCATTCACGGCATGGATGGAATCCGGCAGGCGTACCAGACCGGCCGCGGCATCATTCAGGTGCGCGCGCGCGCCGTCATCGAAGAGACGAAGAAGCAGGACAGGCAGCAGATCGTCGTGACGGAAGTCCCGTACATGACGAACAAGGCACGCCTGCAGGAAAAGATCGCGGAGCTCGTCAAGGACAAGCGCATCGAAGGCATCTCCGACATTCGCGATGAATCGGATCGCGAGGGCATCCGCGTCGTCATCGAGCTGAAGCGCGGTGAGGTGCCGGAAGTCGTCCTGAACAATCTCTATGCGATGACGCAGATGCAGACGACGTTCGGCATCATCTTCCTGGCGATCGTCAACAACAAGCCGGAAGTGATGGATCTCCCGACGATGCTCCGGCACTTCGTGGAGCATCGCAAAGAGATCGTCGTTCGCCGAACCCGTTACGATCTGCGCAAGGCCGAGGAACGGGCCCACATCCTCGAAGGACTGGTGAAGGCGCTCGATCACCTCGACGAAGTGATCTCGTTGATCCGCGCAAGCAAGACGCCGCCGGAAGCGAAGGAAGGTCTCGTTTCGAAATTCGAGTTCTCCGAGATTCAGGCGCAGGCGATTCTCGAAATGCGTCTGCAGCGCCTCACGGGTCTGGAGCGCGACAAGATCATCCAGGAGTATCGGGAAGTGCTGGCGTTGATCGCGCGTCTTCGCGAGATTCTCGCCTCGGAGAAGCTGGTGCTGGAGATCATCGCGGCCGAGCTGCGCGAAATCAAAGAACAGTACGGCGACAAGCGGCGGACGGAGATCATCGCCGAAGCCAGCGACATCTCGATCGAAGACATGATCGCCGATGAAGACATGGTGATCACGGTGTCGCGCGGCGGATACATCAAGCGCTCACCGCTGTCGCTCTACCGCGCGCAGCGCCGCGGCGGCAAAGGCCGCATCGGCATGCAGACGAAGGAAGAGGACATCGTGGAGCACCTCTTCGTCGCCAGCGCGCATTCGTATGTGCTCGTCTTCACCGACAAGGGCCGCCTCTACTGGCTGAAGGTCCATCAGATTCCGGAAGTCGCGTCGAACGCACGCGGCAAAGCCATCGTGAACCTGCTGCAGGTCGAGCAGGGCGAGAGTGTTCGCGCACTGCTGACGGTCAAGGACTTCACCGAGGCGAAGTACGTCGTGATGGCGACGCGCGCGGGCAAGATCAAGAAGACGGAGCTGAGCGCGTTCTCCAACGTTCGCGCCAGCGGCATCATCGCGATCGACATCAACGAGGGCGACGACCTCTACGCGGTTCGTCTGTCCGACGGCAACAGCGAGATTTTCGTCGGCACGCACAACGGCCGTGCGATCCGCTTCCACGAGTCGGATGTGCGTCCGATGGGGCGCGGCGCCGCCGGCGTGAAGGCCATCACGCTTCGCGATGGCGATCACGTCGTCGAGATGGATGTGCTTCCCGCGTCGAACGAGATCGCGACGGCCGAAGAAGTCGTCGAAGAAATCGAGAGCGAGTCGGATGAGGAAGTCGCGGCCACTGACGTTCGCGGCCAGATCCTCACCGTGACCGAGAAGGGTTTCGGAAAGCGCACGCCGGTTTCGATGTACCGGCTGCAGAGCCGCGGCGGCATGGGTGTGGCGAACATCAAGATCACCGAGCGCAACGGCAAAGTCGCGGGCATCGCACATGTCGTGGGCGACGAACAGATCCTCCTCATCACGGAACAGGGAATGATCATTCGTGTCAGCGTGAAGGACCTCCGCTCGATGGGGCGGTCGACTCAGGGCGTGCGCGTGATCAACGTCGAAGAGAACGACCGTGTCGTTGCGTCGGTCAAAGTAGTGAGCGAGAGCGAGACGGAAGAGCCTGAAGCGGCGCCGCCCGCCGACGACACGATTCACTAAGTGAGCGATACGAGCATGCTGAGAATGTCGCGCGAGCGGATTAGCCAGGTGGCGCGCGACCTGCTCGAGATCCTTACGCGGACGCAGTCCGTCGTGCTGCTCAAGGACCGCGAAGCGGTGCGCCAGGCGATCGCGCATGCACTCGATGATGAGCTGAAGCGCGAACAGGAACGGGAAGAGAACGTCCGCCGCAAGCTGGCGACGATCAAGAAGCCGCCGTCGCCGGGATCAGGAGAGTACGAGCAGCTCTTCACGAAACTGCTCGAGGAAGAGCACGTGCGCGAAGGGCTCGAATAGAGCTACTGAATCGTCTCGCCGCCGTCCTCGTCGTCGTGCATCACCTTGCGCCAGCGCTGCGCTTTCATCCTCTCGAACACGCCGCCGGCGTGACCCGCAGGAATCCAACTGTTGCCGCCGCACTTCGGGCAGCGTCCGCGAAACGCGATGTTCTTCCCGCAGTCGGGACAGATGATGACGAGCGAATGAGACAGCTCGAGCTTTTGCTCTCCTTCCGTGTCGAGGCTGTTGAGGAAGGATGCGAGATTCGTGAAGGTGTCCTCGAGAGCCATGCTACTTCTCACACGACCTCCAAACTGCACAGGTCGTGCCGCCTCGCTGGTGTAGGACAGGCGCCCTCGCCTGTCCCCCATTGGCCGGGACAGGCGGGGGCGCCTGTCCTGCATTAGATCCTCACGACATCGAACTGCTCGTGGTGCAGTGTGTCGTCAGGCTTGAAGACGAGGTGAATCCCGAGATTCCTCTCGGTTTCCTCGAAAATCGGATCGGCCGGCTGCATCGAGGAATAGACGACGGGATTCACCCGCACGATGACATCCTGTCCTTCATGCAGGTCGCGCAGCTTCATCAGCTCGCGCCAGATCTCCAGCGCGATGGTGGTGTTCGACTTGATGCGCCCGCTGCCGGCGCAGTACGGACACGCTTGCGTGAGTGAGCGCTCGAGCGACTGACGCACCCGCTTGCGCGTCATCTCGATCAGGCCGAACTCGGAGATCTGCAGGATCTTCGTCTTCGACCGGTCCTTCTTGATCTCGTTCTCCAGCGTTTCGAAGAGCCGCGCACGATTCGCCGGCTCCTCCATGTCGATGAAGTCGAGCACGATGATTCCACCGAGATCACGCAGGCGGATCTGCCGCACGATTTCCTTCGCCGCTTCGATGTTCGTCCGAAACACCGTCTCTTCGAGATTGCGCTTCCCGACGTACTTCCCCGTGTTCACATCGATCGCCACCAGCGCCTCGGTCTGATTGATGACGATGTAGCCGCCCGACTTCAGCCAGACTTTCGATTTCAGTGCCTTGGCGATCTCGGGCTCGATTCCGAATTCATCGAAGATCGGTTCTTCGCGCCGGAACAGTCGTACGCGCGAAACGAGGTTCGGCTGAATCTGATCGAGAAACTCGACGATCCTCTGATATTGATCGACGGAGTCGACCCACACGCTCTTGAACTCCGGCGAGAGCACATCGCGAATCGTGCGAAGCACGAGATCGAGATCGTGGTGGATGGCCGTCGGAGCGGAAGCCTTCTCACCCTTGCGCCGGATCTGCTCCCACAGATCCGTGAGGTACTTGAGATCGGAACGGAACTCTTCCTCGTTTCGCTCTTCGCCCGCGGTGCGTACGATGAAGCCGCCCATCCCCGGCTGCCGGATCGCCTCCAGAATGTCCTTCAGCCTTTGCCGCTCGGCTTCGTTCTCGATGCGCCGCGACACGCCGATGTGATTCACCGTCGGCATGTAGACGAGGAAACGTCCCGGCAGTGTGATGTGACTCGTAATGCGCGCGCCCTTGCCGGCAATCGTGTCTTTCGACACCTGAACGACGATCTCCTGACCCTCGCGCAGCAGGTCGGAGATCGAAGTCTCAGGACGCTGCTGCGGTACTTCGTCGATATGAAGTTCGTCGGGCGACTCGCTGTCGTACTCCTCGAAATCCTCGAGGACGTCGGAGACATAGAGAAACGCGTCGCGCTCAAGACCGAGGTCGACGAAAGCGGACTGCATCCCCGGCAGCACTTTCGTGACGCGCCCTTTGTAGATGTTGCCGACGATCGTGCGGTGCCGCGTGCGCTCGACCCAGAGCTCGACGACCTGGCCTTCGTCGAGAACGGCGATGCGCGACTCGTGCTTCGTGGCGTTGATCACGATTTCGCGCGACATGCGGACGGGATTGTAGACTGCCGCGATGGCACTCACCATCTACTTCTCCGGATCGATCAGCGGCGGACGTGCGGACGTCGCGCAATACCGGCGCATCGTCGCCGCTCTGACAGCTCACGGATTCGAGGTCCTCGCCGGTGCGGTGACCGCGGAGATCGGCCACGGCGGCGAGCCGCTCGACTCCCGTTTCATCTTCGAGCGCGATCTCGCATGGATCGATCAGGCCGATGTGATCGTGGCCGAGGTGTCGGTGCCGTCGACAGGCGTCGGCTACGAGATCGCGACGGCGAGGTATCGCCGCGGGATCCCGGTGATCTGCCTTTATCGCCCCGCGTACACGGCGCGTTGTACGGCAATGGTGTCGGGCGACAGCGGGATCGAGCTCATCGAATACACCGATGAAACCTTCGACGGGATGCTCGAGCGGCTCGTGAATAAACTGGCGGCCATCGCGGTTCTGAGCCCGTGCCTGCCTTGACGGGTATGCGTTGCAATGCTATTTTGCGGCGCCTTTCGAGTACTCCGGCATAGCTCAGTCGGTAGAGCAACGGACTGTTAATCCGTGGGTCGTAGGTTCGAGTCCTACTGCCGGAGCCATTCCGCTCCCTCCCTTCCAACAAACATTGATGACTTTTTGCCGTCAGCGGTAGTCTCACTGCCGACATGCGCAGAGCGCCCCTGCTTCTGATTGCGTCGACGCTGCTCGCGCTGCGCTGCGGCGCTCGCGCGATGGCTCGACGCGCCGCGATCCGTCGCCGCACCGCGGTGATCTCGTGCAGACCGTCGTTCTCACCGGAGAGCTGCAGGCGAGCCGCGGGACCGTCATCACGGTCCCTCCGATGGAATCGTGGGAGACCAGCATCCGCTGGTTGATCGAAGACGGAGCGCATGCCGAGCGCGGAGATCGCGTCGCGGAGCTGGACAACTCGCCGGTCACCAGAACGCTCGATCAGAAACGAACGGAACTGCAGGCAGCGGAGCATGAGCTCGCGGAGATGCGGGCACGCGGCGAGGCCGATCTCCAGGAGAAGCGCTTCGAGGTCGAGCGGTATCGTGCCGAAGCGGAGAAGGCGCGTCTCAACACGCTCGTGCCGGCGACAGTGATCTCGGCGAAAGAAGTCCGTGATCGGATGCTCGCGTACGAGCGGGCGAAGAACGAAGCGGAGAAGGCCGAGACGACGCTGCGCGCGGCGCAGCGGGGATCCGAAGCGGAGATTCGCAATCTCGAATTGCAGGCCGGCGTTCTGCGGCGCGATCTGATGTCGGCGCAGCATTCGATCGACTCGTTCGTGCTCACAGCGCCGGAGCGCGGACTCGTTCTCGTGAACGACTCGCCCTTCGAACCGCGAAAGCTGCAGGTGGGCGAGCGCGTGTGGGTCGGCTTGACCATCGCCCGCATTCCGGACATGAGCTCGATCGAAGTCGTGGCGACGCTGCCCGACGTGGACGACGGCGCCATCCAGCCCGGCGATCGGGCGATTGTCGTCATCGACGCCTATCCGAATCAGCCTCACGAAGGCCGCGTCGCGTCGATCGCTCCCGTGGCGCAGGAGGTCGCGCGCGGAAGCGCGCTGGAACATCCTCTGCGGATTCCCGGGTGAGACCGCGGAGGACTACCAGAAGATGGCGGAGATCGCTCCGCTTTTGACGCATCTGCGTCCGCCCACGGTTTGCTCCGTGGTGCGGCTGGATCGCTTCAGTCCGAATTTCTTCGATGCGGAGAAACTCGGATTCAAAGACCTTCGTCCGACGGAAGCCTACCGCCACGTCTATCGCTCGATCTCCGATGAAGCGGTGCACAACCTCGCCTACTACTTCACGTTCCGCTATCAGGATGAGCGCGATCCGCTGGAGTACATGCGTCCTCTCGTCAATGAGGTGAAGGCGTGGCAGCGGATGCATCACGACAGCTCCCTCTTTTTCACAGAAGATGGCGGCCAGGTTGTGATCTGGGACCTTCGTCCGGTTGCGAAGCAGGCGGTCACGCAATTGTCGGAGCTCGACTCCGCGCTTTATCGCGCCTGCGATTCCGTGGCGGATCTTCGCCAGCTCGTCGAAGTCTCTGCGGCTGCGGGCGGACCGCGATCGGCTGTCGACGTCGAGCGTCAGCTGCAGCCGATGGTTGAGAACGGAATTCTCATCCGGCAGGGAAACCGCTATCTCGCGCTGGCGATTCGCGGCGGCGAGTACCGTCCGCAGGATGCGGCGATGACCAGACTGAAAACGATCGCCGAAGACGCACCGTCGCAGTGGTCAGAATCCCTGGAGCTGATGACGATCGTCTAACCCCGGCCCCGTAAGAACGAAATGGAAAGGAGTCTTCGATGAAAAAGAAGAAGAAGATCACCGCGATCTTCGGCAACCCCACCGCGTAATTGCGGGCGCGCCGTTGCTGGACACCGGCGGGTCCCTGACCGGGCCCGCCGGTTCCTTTTTGATGCAACTATAGATTCGCCGTCGGCGCGAAGGCGGGTGAGCTTGAGGTTGCCCGGCTCGGGAAACCGACGCGCTCGAGCATCTCGAGCCAGCGATCATCCTCCCGCAAGCGAGCGAATCGCGGTCCGACGAGAATGTCGGCACACTCGGCACGCAGCTCGAAGAACTCTTCCGCGTAGCGGAGAGCGTCTTCGATGTTTCCGAGGGCCAGGCAGACTTCGGCAAAGAAACTCGGCGCGACGAATTGCCGTGTGGCCAGATCCTTGAGCTCATCAAGACTGCGCAGCGCGTTCTTCACGTCGCCCCTGCTGGCCTGCACGTAACCGCGTGCTGCAACGAGCTCCGGATAAGCGCCCTCCAGAGAGATCGCTTCCTCGATGGCTTCGAGACCTTCGTCAAAACGTCCCATCTCGGTATAGGTGCGACCCTTCAACAGGTAACCGAGGAAGTAGCGCTCGCCATCGAGAGCCTTCTCGATGTGCTCGAGTGCCTGCTGATATTGCCCGTCGAAATACAGCAGATCCGCGTAATGGCAGTTGTAGAGAAGCGAAAGAGGATCGAGGTCGAGCGCGGCGCGAGCCTGGACGAATGCCTCGTCACGGCGATCCATGCAGTTGAGGAACACCGAATACCAGTGATGCGCCGGCGCGTAGTTCGCGTCGAGAGAAATCGCGCGCCGATAGTCGCGCTCTGCTTCGGTCCAGTTCCACTTGTAGCAGAGATTCACATGACCGAGTGTCGCGCGCGGCTCGGCCAGCGTGGGGTCGAGCTCGACCGCCTTTCGCGCTTCGGTCTCCGCGCGGGCCCAAGCCGTGAGAGGGTCGCCGAGAAAACGCGCGCTGAGAATGGCGTAGCAATCGGCCAGCCCCGCGCGCGCCAACGCATAGTCGGGGTCGATGCCCAGTGCTTTCTCGAATTCGTCGATTCCACGTTGGACGCCATCGGTAGTGCGCTTGTTCGCGTGGTAGCGACCTTTGAGATACAGCTCGTACGCTTCGCTCTTCTTGGTCGCGCGTTTCATGAGCCGGCGCTTCTCGGTCGTCGAGACCTGAAGCTTCAGCTCTTCCGCGATGTGATTCGCGATTTCGTCCTGCACCTCGAAGATATCGGAGAACTGCGTGCGAAACCGGTCACCCCAGAGTTGTGATCCATCGCGGGTGTTGACCAGCTCGATGTTGATCAGGAGATTGGCGCCCATGCGTTGCACGCGTCCGCTGACCACGGACGTTACGCCAAGCTCCTGGGCGAGCTGCTGCGGTGTCGGCGACTTTCCCTTGTACGAAAAGACCGTGGTGCGTGCCATGACGCGGAGGCGTTTGCCGATCCGCGACATTGCGTGAATCACGCTCTCCGTAATGCCATCGCTGAGGTACTCCATCTCCGGATCGCTGGTGGCATTCACGAACGGCAGAACCGCGAGCGACTTGATGCGAGATGAGCTCCGGCTGCTGACGGCCTTCGTCTTCTTCGATGGAGGACGCACGGTCCCGTCGTACTCGCGGACGGCCTCGCGAATCGCCGCCGCGATGGTGCGCATCGAGTCGAAGCGACCCTCGATCTCTTTCGACAGGCATTTCTCGACGATCCGCCGAAGGTCCTGCGTGATTTGCGAGGAGAGCGAAGGCGCAGGCGAATGCAGAATGTGGTGCAGCGTGTCGACGACCCCATCGGCCTCGAACGGACGCCGGCCGGACAGCACCTCATAGAGAATGCAGCCGAAGGAGAAGATGTCCGATCGATGATCGAGCCGGCGCCCCTGTACCTGCTCCGGCGACATATAGCCGAGGGTGCCGATGACGATGCCGCGCTGTGTCTGAAACTTCTCCGTCGCTTTGCCGTCACTCGTTTCCGCTCCAACGAGAGAGCCGACGATTTTCGCGAGACCAAAGTCCAGCACCTTCGCGTATCCGTCCGCTGAGACCATGATGTTCTCGGGTTTCAGATCCCGGTGGATCACTCCCGCGCTGTGCGCCTTCTGGAGTGCATCGGCGACCTGCGCCATGTACTCGACGAGCTTGCGCCCCTCCGCTTCCTTGGACATGAGCTCGCGCAGCGTGCAGCCCTCGATGAGCTCCGTCACCATGTAGTGCGTGGCGCGCCAGTCGCCCCGAATACGCATCTTGCCGACTTCGTGGATGGTGAGGATGTGAGGATGGTTGAGGCCGGAGATGACTTTCGCTTCTCGTTCGAAGCGCGCCAGCGCGTCCTCATCCTGCTGCAGATGGCGGGGAAGAACCTTGATCGCGACTTCGCGCCCGAGCTTCGTATCCTTGGCGCGGTAAACCTCTCCCATACCGCCGGCCCCGAGCGGGGCCACGACTTCGTAATGCCCTAAACGGGTACCCGTTCCTATGGATGACACGATGCGCCCTGAGAGAGTTTCGGACTGACCGACCGATTATCGTTTGCGGCGGATACACGAAGCAAGGCGCAGGAAATGCGGCCGGACCCGATGACGAGCCCGGCCGCGTGCAGCGAAAACTAATCCTGACCGTTCGAGATGTCAGCCTTCGGGGCTTTCTTCTTGGCGGGCTTCTTCTTCGCCGCCTTCTTCTTGGCTGGGGCTTTCTTTGCAGCCTTCTTTGCAGCCTTCTTCGCCGGGGCTTTCTTTGCAGCTTTCTTCTTGGTGGCCATCTTCTTCTCCTTTCGTTCTTGTCAGCGGATGAGCAGATACGAACCTTCGACTTTGAATTGGGGAGTCGAACTCGAAAGCTGTTTGAATCGCGGGAAGCGATGAGCGGTCGCGCGCCGGCGCTTGCCGTTCAACGACACGGCGACGCCTTTCGCGGTCGGAACGCCCATCTCGCGCAACACGCCCGCGAAGCGCTGCACGATCGTCTGTTCCGGCACGTACTCGCCGACGGGCACCGCCAGCGCGAGATAGCGGCCTCCGTCGCGAAGAATCAGCCCCTCCGTAACGAGAGGCTCCAGCATCGCTTCGATTTCGGATGCGGTGCGCGGTGCGCCGAGCGATGTCAGCGTGGCCACGAGCTGCCGCGTGTCGGCGATGGCATCACACGCTTTGTAGAGCAGACGATCGGCGCCGCTCAGCACAGTCAGCGCACGTGTGGCGACCGGCCGCAGATCCCAGATGAGGAGATGATCGCCGGCGTCGATCGACAACAGTGCACTCTGCTCCGCCTGCTGCCTCCACTCGTGTACCGCCAGTGCCAGCGGCCGGGCATACGCCGCGATGTCCTGCGGACGCGTGTACTCGAACTCGAAGTGATACGCGAGATTGTCCAGCGCCTCGCGAGGGACTCCGCGATAGACGTGGCGATACCCTTCGCAGGGCTCGACCCTCGCGATGCCAAGGTTCTTTCCGTCGGCGAAGTTCGGGCTGAAGCGATCGAGACGAATGAGCGCCATGTTGCCCGGCGGCCGCAGATGCGTCAGGAGCGGAACGAGTCTCGTCATCTGTTCGTATGCCGCAGGCGATTCATCGGGGAACCCGACGAGAATGTTCCACAGCGGCGTGACGCCAAGCTCCTTGCACCACTTGAGGAGCTGGATGTTCTGCAACGCGGAGACGCCCTTCCGCATCAGCTTCAGAACGGAGTCGTGCAGACTCTCGATGCCCGGCTGCACACTGAGGATGCCGGCATCACGCATCATCCGGATCTGTTCCTTGCGGAGATTCGACTTTGTTTCGTAGAAGATTCCGAGCTCCGCGTTGCGCCGCGCCAGCTCGGGGATGAAGTCCTTGAAGTAGGCGAGGTCGAGGATGTTGTCGGTCATCTCGACATCGCATCCGGGATGGCGATCGGTCAGCGTCGTCAGCTCGTCGAGCGCACGCGACGCAGACTTGCTGCGGAACTGCATCGTCGTTCCGTTCAGTCCGCAGAACGTGCAGTGCATCTTCTCGCCCCACCAGCATCCCCGCGAGGTCTCGAAGAAAATGCGCGGCTCCCAACTGCGCTGAAACGCGCTCCGGCGGAATTGCGCGAAGTAGTCGTCGTAGTCCGGATACGGAAGATCGTCCATCGAGTACACGGTCGGTGCATTCGAGAACGTGCCTTTCGCGAACTCCTCATCGATGCAGGCGCGGGTACGCACCCCGGGCATTCCGTCGATCGGCTCTCCTTCGAGAATCCGGCGGACGAGTGGAGTGATGATCAGATCGCCTTCGCCGGACACCGCCCCATCCACGAATGAAAATTGCCGAACCGTCTCGGCGCCCATCACTCCTTCGACATTGGCGCCGCCAAGGAGAATGAAGACGTCAGGGCGCAAGGCTTTGATCCGCTTCGCCAGTGCGAGCGAGGCCACCTGCTGCTGAAACACGCTCGTGAACGCGACGATCTTCGGATCACGGGCGAGCACTTCCTCCGCGCACATCGCGAGAAAATCGTCCGCGAGGTCGCGGGCACGCATGATCTTTCCAATTGCGGAACGGCTCGTGGCGCGCAGGGCTACCGCGGTGACCGGCGGCTTCCGCCGCAGCACATGCTCGACGTAATCGTCGTCATCACGCGCTGAAGAGGAACCGAAAAGAGCCCGGCTGAAGATCCACTCGCCGGCGAGCTTCGTCGACGATGGCCGGATCCCGCCGGCGATGCCGTTATAGAAGTGCGAACCGACGAGCTCCGCGAAGCGGATGGTGAAGTAGTGGATTTCGCTTTCGATGCCTGCCGTGAGAAGCGCGGATTTCAGAAGAGAGAGACCGATCGATGGAGAGAAGAGCGGACCGAATGGCATCGAGACCAGTCCAACGCTCCTCACCCGCACTCGCCTCCAAACAACTCACGCGACTTGTTGATGTCTGCATTGTGCCACGACGCACGATGCTGTCAACGCGTGAAGAGTTGTCGCAGTGCACGTTCGCCGTGCGGCGAAAACGAAATCGCGCGGCTCATGCGATCGCGCCGCGCCCAGCGCAGCGCGAAGATGCGATCGAGAATCGCAGCGCCGAGCGCACCTCCGAGATGATGCCGCCGCTCGCTCCAGTCGAGACATGTGCGCGCGAACGTTCGTCGCGCATTCGACAATTCTTCAACGTCGATTCCCATGCGAATGAAGAACGCTTCTCCTTCCGCGGACAACGCGCAGCCATCGCGGCCGGTGAGAAACTTCGCCGCGCGCAGCCGGTCGAGCAGCCACACACCGCGCTCGCCCGCAAGGTGGTCGTAGCACACGCGGGCGATGCGAAGCGCCGGATCCGAAGGGCCGCGGCGCATGCTCGAGCCGCGCGAGGCGATGACGTGCAACTGCTCGAGCAGCGTAGCGATCTCGTGATCGAAGAGACGGAAGTAGCGATGCCGGCCTTGTCTCTCCACCGCGATCACGCCGCCGCTCACAAGTCTCGTCAGATGCGAGCTCGCCGTCGACGGCGACACGCCCGCTTCGAGCGCGAGCTCGGTCGCGGTGAGCGCCTCTCCCTGCAGGAGCGCACTCAACATGCGCGCACGCGCTGGATCGGCGATCAATGCGCCGAGTTGTGAAAAATCAGAGTGCTGCCGCATCGGCCATCCATTGCTCGGAAACGGCGCGGGCGCGCTCATCGTCGTCCACGACGAGGATGAGATTGTGATCGTGATCGCTGTATTGCACTTCGATGTTCACGCCTGCGTCAGCCATGCGACGCGCGAGTTTTCCGAGTTGTCCCGGCTCATCCTGCCGCAGCCGCAGGATGACCACCTCGCACTCGCGGACGACACGAATGCCGGCCGCCTCCAGCGTTTCGCGCGCCCCAGCGCCATCGCGAAAGAGAAAGTGCGCACCACCTTCGAAGACACCGCCGCCCTCGATCGACACGCCGGCTCGCCCGAGTGCCTCTCCCATCGCGGCGAGTGCGCCGGGACGATTTTCGAGTGCGATCGACAAGTCCTTCATGTCCGCACCTCGGGCTCATGATGAATGGGCACGCTGCAGGACGCCGCGATGAAACACTGCTCGTGAGCGCGATCGTGAAGCTGGCGCGCCTTCTCGATGTGATCGGCGCTGGCGACGGTGACGACCGGATGCAGAGTCACCTCCACGAAACGGCCACCACCGCGTCCATCCTCGCGCATGATGCCCGTCGCCCGATCTTCATAGGAGCGGACGTCGATCCTGTACTTCGCACACAACGCGAGATACGAGAGCATGTGGCAGGAGCTGATCGCCGCCAGGAACAGATCCTCCGGATTGTGCTTCTTCGCGTCGCCGCGAAATGCAGGATCCGCCGTCAGTTCGAGCGCCGGTTTATTGCCGGCGAGCACGCGATGCTCGCGGCCGTAGGTCGCGTAGTTCGTGGTGCCGTCGCCATGATTGCCATCCCAGATCAGATGCGCGGAGTAGTGATGCTCGCCGTTCTTCATGCGCGCATCGTACCGGGACTCACCGCCACGACACTTCGATCGCGATCAAAGTGTCACAACGCCTTCGCCAGGACGACGGTCTTGATGTTGACGAACTCGCGGATGCCATGCTCTCCCAGCTCGCGCCCGAATCCGGAGTGCTTGATGCCGCCGAAGGGAAGGCGCGGATCGGAGGCGACCATCGCGTTGACGAACACCTGCCCCGCCTCGATGCCATCGACGAAGCGCATCGCCTCGGCGCGATCGCTGGTCCAGACGCTGGAGCCGAGGCCGAACGGCGTCGCGTTCGCGAGTCGAATCGCCTCTGCTTCGCTGCCCACGACAAAGAGCGATGCGACAGGTCCGAAGATCTCCTCCGCGAACGCCGGGGCCGACTCCGGAATACTCGCGAGAATCGTCGGCGCATAGAAGTTTCCGCCGAGGCGCTTGCCGCCGGTGACGAGGCGGGCGCCGGCTGCGATCGATTTGCGAACCTGTTCGTCGATGTCGTCCACGATCTGAGGCATGGCGAGCGGGCCGACCTGCGTCGACTCGTCCATCGGATCGCCGACCTTGAGAGCCTCCATCGCTTCCTTGAAGCGGCGCTCGAATTCGGTTGCGATCTCCTTGTGCACGATGAAGCGCTTCGCCGCGATACAGGACTGCCCGTTGTTGACGATGCGCGCCTTGACCGCCGTGGCAACGGCATCGTCGAGGTTTGCGCTCGGCATCACGATGAACGGGTCGCTGCCGCCGAGCTCCAGCACGCTCTTCTTGATCTTCTTCGCCGCGCGCGAGGCGACGCTCGCTCCGGCGGGCTCGCTGCCGGTCAGCGTAGCGGCCTTCACTCGATCATCGTCGAGAATTCCTGCGACGGCGTCCGCACCGATGAGCAGCGTCTGAAACTCCGCGGCGTCGAAGCCTGCGTCGCGAAAAACTTCTTCGATCGCCAGCGCCGACTGCGGCACGTTCGAAGCGTGCTTCAGGAGCCCGCTGTTGCCGGCCATGAGAGCGGGAGCGGCAAATCGAAAGACCTGCCAGAAAGGAAAGTTCCACGGCATCACGGCGAGCACCGGCCCGAGCGGCTCGTAGCGGATGAACGATTCCGCGGCGTCGGTCTTCACATGCTCATCGGCGAGATGGCGCTCCGCGTTCTCCGCGTAGTAGCGGCAGACGAGCGCACATTTCTGCACTTCCGCGATCGCTGCGCCGACCGGCTTCCCCATCTCGGTCGTGATCAGTTTTCCGAGCTCGTCCTTCCTGCGTTCGAGGATCGACGCGGCGGCGTTCATCCGTTGCGCGCGCTCGGAAAATGAGCGTGCGCGATTGATGACAAAGGCTTCGACGGCGCGGCGGAGTTTCACTTCGATTTCACCGTCACTGAGAGCCGTGAACTTGCGCACTGTTTCGCCGGTCGCCGGATTTACCGTTGAGATCGTCATCGTCGTTTACCCCATGCTATTCTTCGCGAAAGCCCCGTCCAATTTCGTCAATCTCGTAGTTCCATGCAAGGAGATCGCATGAATTACCTCAGAATCACGGTACTCGCGCTTCTGGTTGCGCTCGTACCCTTCGCGTCGTTCGCACAGAGCTCGAACGGCTCGATTTCAGGCAGCATCGCGGATGATTCCGGCGCACCGGTGCCGGGCGTGACCATCACCGCGACCAACACAGCAACCGGGGTTTCCCGCACGGCCGTCAGCAATGCGACGGGCCAGTATGCACTCGCGCTGCTTCCGCCGGCGACCTACAGCGTCGTCGCCGAGCTCGCCGGCTTCCAGCCGGTCAAGCGCGACAAGATCGTGGTCAACGTCGGTACCGGCGTCACGCTGAACATCAAGATGAAGGTCGGCGTCGCGGAAGAGCTCACGGTCACGGCGGCAGCGCCGGTGATCGAGACTTCGAAATCCGCGGTGAGCTCGGTCGTCAATGAGAAGGCCATTCAGAACCTTCCGACGAACGGTCGTAACTTCATCGACTTCGTCCTGACGACGCCAGGTGTCGTGCGCGACGTTCGTCTGGGCGACATCAGTTTCGCCGGCCAGCGCGGCACGCTGAACTCGCTCGTCGTCGACGGTGCGAACAACGACAACACGTTCTTCGGACAGACGGTGGGCCGCACCGGTTCCGGCCGCGCTCCGTATCAGTTCTCGCAGGACGCGGTGAAGGAATTCCAGGTGAACAACAACGCCTATTCGGCCGAATACGGCCGGGCGGGCGGCGCGGTGATCAACGTCGTGACGAAGTCGGGCACGAACGAGTATCACGGCTCTCTGTTCGACTACTACCGCGACAAGAGCCTCAACGCGAACAACTACATCAATGTCCTCAACAATCGCGCGAAGAGCCCGTATCACTTCGATCAGTACGGTTTCAGCCTCGGCGGCCCGATCGTCAAGGACAAGCACTTCTTCTTCGTGAACTGGGATCGCCAGCGCAACTCGACGCCGAACATCGTCGTGCTGGGCGGCGGCCGCATCAGCTCGTTCCCGACCGACGCGGCCAGCCAGAGCGCGCTGCAGACGCTCACGGCACTCGCCGGCTCCTACAACCAGCAGCAGAACCAGGACGTCTACCTCATCAAGACGGATCATGAGCTGCTGACGAACAATCACCTGTCGCTGCGGTTCAATCGCCAGCGGTTCCACGGCATCAACTTCGAGAACAGCGGCATCACGAACTCTTCGCAGCACTCGGGTAACTCGAACGTCTTTACCGACTCGATCTCGACGGTCTGGGATACGGTGGCGACGAGCTCGTTCTTCAACGAAGTTCGTGCGCAGTATCTGAAGGATCGCGAGCCGGGCGAGGCCAACAGCGACCTGCCGGAAGCGACGATTCTGCAGGGCGGCAACACCGTTCTCGTGATCGGGCGGAACTCGTTCTCCCCGCGCGAGACGACGATCAAGCGCCATCAGTTGGCCGACACGGCGACCTACGTGATGTCGAACCACACGATCAAGGGCGGATTCGACTACAGCAAGGACGACATCCTCAACTACTTCCCGGGCAACTTCTTCGGCGTGTATCGCTTCACCAGTCTCGCCGACTTCGCGAACAACAAGCCGTCCTCGTATTCGCAGGCGTTCGCCGGACCGGGAACGTCGGGCGGCACCACGCACCCCAACATCAAGGAGTCCGCACTCTTCCTGCAGGACGAGTGGCACGTGATGCCGACGCTGACGCTGAACGGCGGCCTTCGCTGGGACAAGCAGGAAGTCGCGCAGCCCTCGACGCTGAATCCGGATGCGCAGCTTGCCGCCGCCGGGTATGCGACGAACAGCATTCCGGTTGCGCACAATGAATATGGTCCGAGAGTCGGCTTCGCCTGGACGCCGCACAACGACAACCGCACGGTCGTTCATGGCGGATACGGTGTCTTCTACGGCCGCACGCCGTCGATCATGATCGGCACCGCGACGTCGAACAACGGCATCAACGTGCAGACGTTCACGTTCACGTCGAACATCCCGGTGACGTATCCCAACGTTCTTTCCGCGATTCCGTCGGGACCGGGCAACACGCCGACGATCTTCGTGTTCGACCCCGACTTCCACAACCCGAAGGTCGCCCAGTCGAGCCTCGGTGTGGAGCACCAGCTCGGCAGCGACTACTCGGTCGGCCTGACGTACCAGTACGTGACGGGCGATGATCTGCCGCGTTCGCGTGACATCAACGTCAGCACGCCGACGACGATCGACGCGACGGTGGCTGGCGGCGGAGCGATTTCGTACACGAAGTACACGGGACGGCCGTTCTCGCACTTCAATCGCGTGATCGCGTTCGAAAGCTCTGCGAAGTCGCGCTACAACGGACTGACGCTCGACCTGCAGAAGCGCTTCTCCAACAACTGGCAGGGCCGCATCTCCTGGACGCATTCGACGGCAAAGGACAACAAGCCGGATGCGACCGCGGTCGTGCCGTTCTCCTCGGGCGACGACGCGAAGTACGTCAGCGACCCGCTCAACATCGACAAGGACTACTCGTACGCCGACGTCGATGTGCGGGACCGCATCGTGTTCAGCGGCGTGTGGTCGCTCGACAACTACGCGCAGCACATCGGAAACTCGGTCCTCCATGCGCTCGCTTCGGGCTGGACGCTGAGCGGGATCGTCAGCTATCAGACCGGCCAGCCGTACACTCCGACTGTCAGCACCGATCTCAACGGCGACGGCAACTCGGCGAACGACTACGCGCCCGGCTTCAAGCGCAACTCGCAGCGGCTGCCGACGCAGATGTCGGTTGATCCGCGCATCACGCGCGACATCAATCTCTTCAGCGGCATGCGCCTGCAGCTGATCGCCGAGGCGTTCAATGTGTTGAATCGCCACAACGTGAGCAACGTCAACCGCACCTTCTACAGCTACAACGCGACGACGAAGGTGTTCACGCCGAACGCGACGTTCGGAGTTCCTTCCGCGACGTCCGGGCAGCGGATCATGCAGCTCGCGGCGAAGCTGACGTTCTAAACAGTTCCTCATCGATTTCACGAGGGCCGGCGAAAGCCGGCCCTTTTTGTTTGCCTCACACTTGACAAGCGCAGTTTGTAAATATACATTTATTTACAAATGGGCAGGCCGCCGACCATCTCGCGCGAACGGCTGATCGATACGGCGCGCGCCGTGTTCGCTGCCAAAGGATTCGCGGGGACTACTCTCGCCGACATCGCTCGGGAGCTCGGCGTCACGCCGGCGGCCATCCTGCGGCACGTCGATTCGAAGCAGGCCCTGTTTGCCCTGGCCATGGAGAGCGGCATGCTGCTCGATCCGCCGGCCTGCATTCTCGAGCTACCGCTGATCGATCCGGCGACCGACCCCCGCGCCGTGCTGCGGCGCATCGCGGAAGAGTTCGTTCCCTTCATCCAGGAAGTGCTGAAGACGCGCATCGTGGTCGCCATGCACGCCAACGCCCGCAGCACGTCACTCGTCCTCCCGTTCGACCCCGCGGCCGACAATCCTCCGCGCCGCGGGTTGAAGATCGTGGCGGACTACTTCCGCCGCGCCGCCGCGGCGCGCGTGATGAACATCGAGGATCCGCTTGCGGCGGCCATGCTCTTCATGGGCTCGCTGCAGGGATATGTGCTTTCGCAGACCGTACTGAAGATCGCGCCCGCAGTGCCCCTGAGCAAGTACATCGATGCCCTTCTTGCTCTCTGGAGCGACGGCGCGCTCGCGGCTGCAGGTAAAGGAGTCAAGCGGCATGGTTCGAAAATTCGTAAAAATCCTCCTGGCCGTAGCGATCGTACTGATCGTGCTGCTCGCGCTGCTGGTGTACGTCGCGGAGAAGAACGTCCCGAAGCCGGTGATTCTCAGCGGAACCCTCGAAGCGCGAACCGTCGAGGTGGGATCGCTCGTCGGGGGCCGGGTAACCCGCGTTCTCATCGATGAGGGATCGAAGGTCGCGAACGGGCAACTCCTCGTCACTCTCGAGACCGAAACGATCGATCGCCAGATCGATGAGCAGCGCGCCGCGATCGCGGCGGCGCAGGCGCAGCTTGCGAAGCTGATCGCCGGTCCGCGTCCGGAGGAAGTCGCGAAGGCCGCCGCCGTCGCAGCGAATGACGAGCGGGAACGCCACCGCCTCGAAGTCCTCTGTTACGACGGTGTCGTGGCGAAGCAGCTGTTCGATGACGCCGCGACGAAGGCCAGGGCATCCGCCGAAGATCTGCGCGTGCTGCAAAAAGGATCGCGTGCGGAAGACATCGCGGCGGCGCGCGCGCAGGTCGAGCAGGCGCAGCGCCGCGTCGCCACGCTGATGAAGAACCGGGCGGAAACAGAAGTGCGTTCGACCGTCGACGGCGTCGTGCAGTCCTTCGGTCTGCGGCCGGGCGATCTCGTCGCACCGAATCAACCGGTCGCCGAAATCCTCGAGGCCGGCCAGCTCTGGGTTCGCGTCTATCTTCCGGAGACACTCCTCGGCCTCGTGCATGTCGATCAGCCGGTGCGCGTTCGTGTCGACACTTACCCCAACGCCTGGTTCCCCGGACACATCGCCACGATCGCCAGCAAGGGCGAGTACACGCCGCGCAATGTGCAGACTCGCGCCCAGCGCGCCGAGCAGGTGTTTGCCGTCAAAGTGCTCGTCGATCCTGACCAGAAACTGCACGCGGGGATGGCTGCCGATGTCGATCTCGGTGTCAAAGGACGCGCCGAATGAGCACCGCGATCGGCATCGACGTGAAGGATGTCTCGAAGTACTTCGGCACGTTCCGTGCGCTGGACCACATCTCGCTGCAGGTGCCCCGCGGTGAGATCTTCGGTCTCCTCGGGCCCAACGGCTCGGGCAAGTCGACTCTCATTCGCATTCTGTGCGGGCTGCTGACGCCGACGTCGGGACACGCGACGGTCGATGGCTACGACGTCGAGCGCGAAGGCGAGCTGGTGCGCCAGCACATCGGATACGTCTCGCAATCGTTCTCGCTGTATCGCGATCTCACCGTCGAGGAGAATCTCGATTTCTTCAGTTCCATCTATCGCCTGCGCGGCGAGGAACGGCGCGCGCGCAAGGAGTGGGCGATCGATCTGACGCACATCGGTCCGTACCGCGACCGTCTCGCTGGTGCACTGTCCGGCGGATGGAAGCAGAGGCTTGCGCTGGCGGCCGCGCTGATGCATCAGCCGCGCGTGCTCTTCCTCGATGAGCCGACGGCAGGCATCGATCCGGTTGCGCGCCGCGAGCTGTGGGATCTTCTTTTCGGACTCGCGGGCGAGGGCGTGACGATGTTCGTCACGACGCATTACATGGACGAGGCCGAGCGCTGCGGAACCGTCGCCTATCTCTACCTCTCGCGCCTCATCGTCGCCGGCCACCCCGAGGAATTGAAGAAGCTCGAAGAGGTCACGCCGAAGGGGACGAGGAGAGTCTCGGCGGAGTGCCGCGAAGGTGTTGCCACGCTGATGACGTCGGCCAAGAAACTGCCCTACGTTCGTGCGGCGACGATCTTCGGCACCACGCTGCATCTTCTGATCGATGACCGTGTCACGAACGAGAAGGTCGAGCACGATCTCGAGGAGATCGGCACGAGCGACGTTACCGTTGCGGCGATCGCGCCGACGCTGGAAGACGTGTTCGTGCAATTGACGGAGACGCGTGGCAGGGAAGTGGAGGCCTCGCGATGAATGGCTTCGCGGCTGTGTTCCGTAAAGAGCTGACGCAGATGACACGCGATCGCGCGACGCTGCTGTTCTCGATCATCGTCCCCGTGTTCGAGCTGATTCTCTTCGGCGTCATCGACATGAACGCGAAGAACATCCCGACGATCGTATTCGACCAGAGCCGCACGGAGGAGAGCCGGCGGCTCATCGATCAGTTCACTGCCACGACGCTGCTGCGCGTGACCCGGCAGGCAGCGTCGCGGGACGAACTGCAGCATGCGATCGTCGCCGGCCACGCACAGGTCGCGGTCGAGATTCCGCCCGACTACGCGCGCAACCTCGCGATGGGCCGCCAGGCCGGCGTCCTGGTTCTGATCGACGGCTCGGACTCCAGTGTCGCGTCGCAGGCCCTCTCCGCGGCGAACGGCGTGGTGCTGACCAACAACATCGAGAAGATGGTGAGCGCGCGTCTTCAGCCACCGATCGAAGCGCATCCGCAGATGCTCTTCAACCCCGACATGCGCAGCGCGAATCTTCTGATTCCCGGCCTCATCGCGATCCTGCTCACGTTCTCGGGCACGATTCTCTCCGCGTTCGCGATCGTCAAGGAGCGCGAGCGCGGGACGCTCGAGCAACTGATGGTCACGCCCGTTTCACCGCTCGCCGTCGTGCTCGGAAAGATTCTTCCGTACATGGGCGTCGCGTACTTCACGCTGCTGATCGTGCTCACGCTGATGCGGTGGGGCTTCCAGGTGCCGATTCACGGCAGTCTCACGTTGCTGCTGATGCTTTCGTCCGTCTATCTGCTCGCGCTGCTTTCGTTCGGGCTGCTGATTTCCTCGCGCGCGAAGTCGCAGATGGAGGCGATGCAGCTGGCGATGGGAATCATGCTCCCCTCGGTACTGCTCTCCGGCTACATCTTCCCCATCTCGTCGCTCCCGATTCCGCTGCGGATGATTTCGTATGTGTTGCCCGCGACGCACTTCATCAGAATCGCGCGCGGAGTCGTGATCCGCGGCGCGACATTCGCCGATCTGTGGCAGCCGGTCTGTTCGCTGCTCGCCATTTCCACGGTGCTGATTGCGGTGAGTACGCGGGCATTCAAGAAGACGGTCGTTTAGGCGAGCTCTTTCTTCCGTGCCGCCAACTGCTCGCCGAGCATGCGCAGCTCGTCGCGATCGAAGACCTTGCGCGCCTTCGGGAACATCGACTTCTCCTCCTCGCCGGCATGATGTTCGATGAGCTCTTTCAGCACTTTCACGTGGGCTGCGACTTCTTCGTCGGTGCCGTTTTCGACATCAGGCATCACGAGGTCGACGACGCGATGCTCCTCGACGGCCTCGAAGTACAACTTGCGATCGTCCTTCTTCGAGACGGCGTCGCGAAAGGCGGGATAGAAGATCTCTTCCTCGATCTGGCTGTGGACCTTCACTTCGTTTTCGATCTTCGTCAGAAGCTGGGAGCGGCGCTCACCGGATGATTTCGCCGCGCGTTCCAGCAGCCCGCGGACGTTCTCGTGATCCTGCTTGAGCAGCGCGATCGCGTCGCGGGGAGCTGCCTTCTTTTTTGATGCGCGTTTCTTTGCGGCCATGAATTTTTCCTCCGGCGGGAGGCAAATCACGACTCATGCCGAGATCGCGCCTACAACACGTAGCGGGAGAGGTCTTCGTCCTTCACCGTCTCGCCGAGGATGCGCTGGACGTAGGCGGCGTCGATCGTTACGGATGTGCCGTTCATCTCCGATGCCTCGAACGAAAGCTCATCGAGCAGGCGCTCGAGAATCGTGTGCAGCCGGCGCGCGCCGATGTTCTCGGTCTTCTCGTTGACGAGCGCCGCGTAGCGCGCGATCTCGGAGATCGCATCGTCGCCGAACTGCAGCGTGACGCCCTCCGTCCCGAGCAATGCGGTGTACTGCATGGTGAGCGCGTTCTTCGGCTCGCGCAGAATGCGGCCGAAGTCCGCCTCGGTCAGCGACTCGAGCTCGACGCGAATCGGGAAGCGGCCCTGCAGTTCGGGGATGAGATCGGAAGGCTTCGAGACATGGAACGCGCCTGCGGCGATGAAGAGGATGTGATCGGTCTTCACCATTCCGTATTTTGTGTTGACCGTCGTTCCTTCGACGATGGGGAGAAGATCGCGCTGCACGCCCTCACGCGAGATGTCCGGACCATTCGAGGCGTTCTGCCGGCCGGCGATCTTGTCGATCTCGTCGAGGAAGACCATCCCGCTCTGCTCGACGCGCTCGATCGCCTCGCGCGCGACGTTCTGCTGGTCGACGAGCTTTTCCGCCTCTTCCGCGATGATGACTTCGCGCGCGTCGCCGAGGCGCATCTTCTTCCGCTTCGATTTTCCGCCGAAGAGACCGGGCATCATCTCTTTGATGTTGATGCCCATCTCCTCGACTCCCTGCGGCGTGAAGATCTCGAGCGAGGGGAACCCCTGCTCCTTCACGTCGACTTCGATCTCGCGCTCGTCGAGCTTTCCTTCATCGAGCCAGCGGCCGAGCTTTTCGCGCGTCTCGCCTGACGATGCTTCCTCGGGAACCGGGCTCGACACGAACGCCGGACGGGCGGCGGGACGGCGGGAGTCGGGAAGCAGGATGTCGAGGATGCGCTCCCGTGCGTTGCGAATCGCGGTCTCGCGCACGAGCTGATTCTTCTCATCGCGCACGAGCTTCACGCCGATCTCGGTGAGATCGCGAATGATCGACTCAACGTCGCGGCCGACGTATCCGACCTCGGTGAACTTCGACGCTTCGATCTTCAGGAACGGCGATCGGGTGAGACGCGCCAGACGGCGTGCGATCTCCGTCTTTCCGACGCCGGTCGGCCCGATCATGATGATGTTCTTCGGAGCGATCTCCTCGCGCAGCTCCGGCGCGAGCTGCTGTCTGCGCCAGCGATTGCGGAGAGCGATCGCCACGGCGCGTTTCGCGGCGCGTTGCCCCACGATGTACTTGTCGAGCTCGCGCACGATCTCGTGCGGCGTGAGGCGTTCCATCGAGAGAGCGTCGATCTCGCTCCCGAGCTGTCTGACCATCAGAGACTCTCAACCGTAATGTTGTCGTTGGTGTAGATGCAGATCGAAGCGGCGATGAGCATCGCTTCGCGCGCCACATCCGAGGCGGACATCGCCGAGTGCTTGATGAGAGCGCGCGCTGCGGCGAGCGCGTACGGACCGCCCGAGCCGATCGCCAGAATGCCGTCGTCGGGTTGAATCAGATCGCCGGTGCCTGAGATCAAATACGCGCGCTCGGCGTTGGCGACGATGAGAAAGGCCTGCAGCTGCCGCAGGTATTTGTCGAGCCGCCAGTCCTTCGCGAGCTCGACGACCGCGCGCTCCATGTTGCCTCGATACTCCTCCAGCTTCGACTCGAAGCGCGCGAACAACGCAAACGCGTCGGCGGCGGAGCCGGCGAAGCCGGCGAGAATCTTGTCGTGAAACAGGCGCCGCACCTTCGCCGCTCCATGCTTCATGACGGTGTTGCCGACGGTCACCTGTCCGTCGCCCGCCATCGCGACCTGTCCGTCGCGGCGAACGCAGATGACGGTGGTCGCGTGAATGACCTGCTGGTCCATGCGGGAGATCGTATCAAAGCAGACCGAATGATTCCGGCGGCGGCGCGATGAGCTCGCCAACGTCAGCGAGCTCGAGTTTCCATGCGTGCAACATCAGCCGTGGTGCAGCAGCGCCTCCGTAGCGGCGGTCGCCGAGCAGCGGAAGGCCGATGGATGCGAGATGGCGCCGGATCTGATGCGTTCGTCCCGTTCGGATCTCGACCTCGAGCAAGTCACCGCGAAGCGGCCGCACGATGGTGATCGCTTCTTTGCCGTCGATGGGAGTCTCGATCGTCAGCTCCTGCTCGATCGCAGTGCTGCCCGTTGCGCGGACGAGATAGAGCTTGCGCACGCTGCGCGCAGCGAAGAGCTCGGAGAGACGAGCCGCGTACTGCCTCGTGCGGGCGAACAGCACGACGCCGCTCGCCGGCGTATCGATGCGATGAATCAGATAGATCTCGGGATACTTCACGCGAAGCAGCTCTTCGAGCGAGCGCGCGGAACGATCCGCCGGCGGCTGCGTCGGAAGGCCGGCGGGCTTGTTGACGGCGACCCATTCCGCTGACTCGCGAATGATGTCGAACGGCGGAAGGTCGTCGATGACGGCGATGCGATCGGAGTCCTCGACGTTGCGCGAGGCGACGGCGACCGGCCGGTCGTTGACGAGAACCTGGCGGGAGGCGATGAGATCACGCGCCTTGCGCCGTGAGTACTGAGGAAAACGTGCGGCGACGGCTTGATCGAGACGCATGACGATGGATGAGGGAGCGCGGGGCTCCCTCATCCGGCGATGCTACTTCCTGACGATGCGCTCTTTCGAGGGCGCCGGTGCAGCGTCTCCGCCTTCGATCACGGTGAGCTCCGGCGTTCCGATTCCGAGGGCACGGCGGACCTTTCCTTCGATCTCCGCGGAAAGATCGGAGTTTTCGCGGATGAACATCTTCGCGTTCTCGCGGCCCTGACCGAGACGGAGATCGCCGTAGGAGAACCAGGAGCCCGACTTCTCGATGATCTTGTTCTCCAGACCGATATCCAGCAGTTCGCCCATCTTGGAGATGCCTTCGCCGTAGCCGACATCGAACTCCGCCTGCCGGAACGGCGCGGCGCACTTGTTCTTGACGACTTTGACTTTGACGCGGGAGCCGACGACTTCCTCCCCTTCCTTGATCTGATTGGTGCGGCGGATGTCGAGGCGTACGGAGGAGTAGAACTTCAGGGCGCGGCCGCCGGTGGTCGTTTCCGGGTTGCCGAACATGACACCAATTTTTTCACGGATCTGGTTGATGAAAATCATGCACGTTTTTGACTTCGAAACGATGCCGGTTAATTTGCGCAGCGCCTGCGACATCAATCGTGCCTGTAAACCGACATGAGAATCGCCCATCTCGCCTTCGAGCTCGGCCCGCGGCACCAGCGCCGCCACCGAGTCGATGACGATCACGTCGATCGAGTTGCTCCGGACCAGCACCTCGGCGATCTCCAGCGCCTGCTCACCGGAGTCCGGCTGCGAGACCAGAAGATTGTCGATGTCGACCCCGAGCTTCTTCGCATACTCCGCGTCGAGCGCATGTTCCGCGTCGATGAACGCGGCGAGTCCGCCCAGCCGCTGTGCTTCCGCGATCACATGCAGTGAGAGCGTCGTCTTACCGGACGACTCCGGTCCGAAGATCTCGACGATGCGGCCGCGCGGCACGCCGCCGACGCCGAGTGCGGCGTCGACGCCGATCGAGCCGGTGGAGATCGCGCTGATCGCGCTGAACTCCTTGGCGCCGAGGCGCATGATCGAGCCCTTGCCGAACTGGCGCTCGATCTGGGTGAGCGCCGTTTCGGCTGCTTTCAATTTGTCTAAGGGAATGGTGGCCATTTCTGCCTGCTCCTTTTTCAGTTCGCTTTCAGGTGGTCGCCGCCGAGGAGAGGCGCGATTGAAAGGTCGAAATCACGGGCATTTCAAGTGGTGAAGCGAGTGTACGGGCGCGTATGGATACGGTCAAGAAATGCACGAATTCCTTGGAAAACCTCGGTTCGCCATCCACGATTTGTAGAATGCAGTCCGAATGAAGCGGTCGCTGTTTCCAGTTGCAACGCTGCTCGCCGGCTCGGGATTCTCCGCGCTCGTCTATCAAACCGCATGGATGCGGCAGTTCCGGTTGATCTTCGGCGCATCGACGCTCGCTACCGCGGCAGTACTCGCGATCTTCATGGGCGGACTCGGTGCAGGCAGCGCATGGTTGGGCCGCCGCGCCGACGCGCATCCCAATCCGCTCCGCTTCTACGGCAACCTCGAACTGCTAATCGCGATTTCCGCGGCGTTGTCGCAACCACTGCTGTGGCTGACGGAGAAGGTCTACATCGCGCTGGGCGGAACGGTCGTGCTGGGCACGGCTCTCGCCACCATCGTGCGCATCATCCTCGCGACTCTCGTGCTGGCGCTCCCCACCTTCCTGATGGGCGGCACGCTTCCCGCCGCAGCGCGCGCCGTTGAGACTGCGGATGACACCGGTCGCAGAAGACTCGCGTTGCTGTACGGCACCAACACGCTCGGCGCGGTGACCGGTGCGCTCGCTTCGACGTTCTTCATGCTGGAGACCTTCGGCAATCGGAAGACGCTGCTGATCGCCGTCCTGCTGAATGCGATCGTGGCGATGACCGCTCGCGAGCTCGGCCGTTCGCGGGGTCACGCCGCCGCGATGGAACCGATCGAACAGGAGCGCACCCTGCCGCGGCCGATCGCAGTTCCTCCCCGGTTCGTCTACTGCGCGGCTGCGATGACGGGCTTCGCATTTCTATTGATGGAGCTCGTCTGGTACCGCCTGCTCGGTCCTCTCCTCGGCGGTACGACCTTCACGTTCGGTCTGATCCTCGCCACGGCGCTTCTCGGCATCGGACTCGGAGGGACGGCGTATGCGCTTTGGAGCAGCGGAGGCGAAGCGACCGCGGGTGGATTCGCGCTGACCTGCACGCTCGAGGCAATGTTGATGATGTTGCCCTTCGCTCTTGGTGATCGCATCGCGATCATCGCCAACTACCTGCGCGTACTCGGTCACCTCGGGTTCAGCGGATTCATGATCGGCTGGACGATCGTGATCGCGATCGTCGTCCTCCCTTCCGCGATCGTCGCCGGCGTGCAATTTCCTTTGCTCATCGCACTCCTCGGGCGAGGTGGCGATGAAGTCGGTGTGCACGTCGGCCGCTGCTATGCGTGGAACACCGTGGGTGCAATCGCGGGATCGCTGGCCGGCGGCTTCGGGTTTCTTCCCTTGTTCTCCGCCACCGGCTGCTGGAAGCTCGCGGCATGTCTGCTCATGGCGACCGGCATCGCCGCCACGATCCTCTCGCTGCGTGAAAGGCAGCGCGCCGCGGCGGGGCTCTCTCTGCTCGCGGCCGCGGCGACGGTCACATTCTGCTTCGCTCTTGGTCCGACGGCAGTCTGGCGTCATTCCGGAATCGGAGCAGGACGCGCGGAGCAGCCGGCGGATCCGAACGATCTTCGCGCCTGGACGAACGGAAGAAGGCGGACGCTCGTCTGGGAGGCGGACGGCCGCGAGAGCGCGATCGCGCTCTCGGATGGCGATGACTTCGCGTTCATCGTCAACGGAAAGTCGGATGGTGCGGCGCACGGAGATGCGGGAACCCAGGTGATGAGCGGCCTTGCCGGCGCACTCATCCATCCCGATCCCCGATCGGCGCTCGTCATCGGTCTCGGCACGGGCAGCACCGCGGGCTGGCTCGGAGCCGTTCCCGGAATGCAGCGGGTGAACGTCATCGAGCTCGAGCCTGTCGTGTTGCGCGTGGCGAAGGAGTGCGCGGCGGTGAACCATGACGTACTCCGCAATCCGCGCGTCCACACGTCGATCGGCGATGCGCGTGAAGTCCTCCTCACGTCGCGCGACCGCTACGACATCGTCTTCAGCGAGCCGTCGAATCCGTATCGGGCCGGCGTGGCGAGCCTGTTCACGCGTGAGTTCTACGAAGCCGTTCGCAAGAGGATGAATCCGCATGCTGTGTTTCTGCAGTGGGTGCAGGCGTACGACATCGACGCGCAGACGGTGCGGACGATCTACGCGACGATGGGCGCGGTCTTTCCACACGTCTCGACGTGGCGCGCAGGAAAGGGCGATCTTCTGATCGTCGCCACGCGTGAGCCCGTCGTGTACGACGTCGACCGGATCCGGCAGCGCGTTGCGATGGAGCCGTATCGTTCGGCGCTCAGCGCTACGTGGCACGTCGAGTCGGCGGAAGGATTCTTCTCGCACTTCATCGGCGACGATCGTCTGGCGCATGCTGCGTCGCGCGATGCGGAGCTCAACACCGATGATCGAACGCCGATCGAGTTCGGATTCGCGAGGACGCTCGGCGACACCGGACGGTTCCGCATGGATGAAGTCTTTGCGTACTCGCTCGCCGTCGGCGCCACACAACCGGCGCACAAGGGCAATCTCGACTGGCAGCGTGTGCTTGCGGAACGCGCGTCACTGACGGACGTTTCGCCGCAACAATCGCTCGCGACGCCCGGAGAAAATGCTCATCACGAGCTCGCGTTGTTTTGTGCGCAGGCCGACTTCGTAGCCGCGGCAAAATCGTGGGAGAGTCACGGCTACTTGCCGCCGCTGAACAGCGCGGAGACCGCATGCATCGCAGAGACGATTCTCTTCGCGAGAGTGCCGGTCGATCCGGCGCCGTACATCGCGGCGCTGCGGCCCTGGCAGCCCGTCGAAGCCGATGCGCTCGAAGCAAGTCTCATGATTCAACGAAACAATCCTGCAGCCGCGGTGGATCTGCTGCACCGCGCCTTCGTCGAGTATCGAGAGAATCCGTGGCCGGATCAGCATCGGATGGGCAGCGCACTCACGCTCGCTTCGGAGATTGGAATGCAGAATCGCCAGCTCGGCGCGATTCTGCTCGACGGCGTTTCGCAGCCGTTTGCAGCCGGCCAGTTGAACAGCGTGCGCCAGCGCACGCAGTACGAGCTCGCGCATCATCTCGATGGGTGCGGCCCGCGAACCATCAGCGCGCTGCGACAGGTCGAACCGTGGGTGCCATGGCATGTCGAGCTTCTGCGGACGCGCACCGATTGCTATGCGAAGGCCGGGCTTCAGGAGCTCGCGGCCCGAGCTCGTCGCGAGCTCGATGAATATCAACAGAATCTGCCCGAGTCGTTAGCCCGCTGACTCGATCGCTTCGCGAATCCGCTTCAGATCAGCGATGAATCGCAGCGTCTCCGCGCGTCGCGCTTCATCTGATGGTGCGCGCAGGACCGACGATGGATGGACTGTCGCGGTCACGAGCGGCGCGAGCTCCGATTTCACGAAGTGTCCCCGCTGCAGCGAGACGCGAAACCTCGGCCCGATGACCGCCTGCGCTGCGGTGGAGCCGAGGCAGATGATCGCGCGCGGCCTGACGACGCGAATCTCGGCGTCGAGCCATGGCCGGCACGCGCGAATCTCGACGGCATTCGGCTTCTTGTGAATGCGCCGCTTCCCGCGCGGTTCCCACTTGAAATGCTTCACGACGTTCGTGACGTACACACGGCTGCGATCGATGCCCGCCTCGTCGAGCGCTTTGTCGAGAAGGCCGCCCGCAGGTCCGACGAAGGGGCGGCCTGCGAGATCTTCGCGATCGCCCGGTTGCTCGCCGATCAGCATGATGGTCGAGCTCTGCCTGCCCTCGCCGAAGACGGTTTGTGTGCCGAGCTTGTAGAGATCGCAGGCGGTGCAGCCGGCAGCCGCCGACCTCAACTTCGGAATCGATGGCCGCGATGGAATCAGCGGCGCGGCGGTCTCGGCGTCACGCACGCTCCGGGAAGAGTGCAACAGACGAACCCACCCAGGTGTACTGCTTGTTGAAGTCGACGCCGAGCATCTTGCCGCGGGAGAGGCGAACCAGGTTCTGCGACAGAATCGGTTTCGCCTCGTCATCGGGGCGGAGAAACATCATCCGCATCTCCGCCTTCACGCCGCCGTCGGGCGACTTCAGTGCAGGCTCGTACTCGATCTTCTCCTGAATGCACCATGCGTGGCGCTCAGCCGCCGGGATCGCATCGAGGTCAGGGCGCGTCGGTTCGACGTTGACGCCTCCGCCCGCGAACGAGAACAGCGGCTTGAGCACGTAGCGCTGTTCGAAGTCCTCGGGGATGCGATCGAGATCGGAGACGAACGTGGAGCGTGGAACCGACGGATGATCGAGGAACGGCAGCGAGTACTTCGACCACACCCAGTACCAGTTCGGATGCGGCGCCCATTCGACGTCGAGCTCTTCGCGATAGTCGAATGGCAGCTCGAGATTCTTCTTGAGCAGCTCGTCGAAGACGACGCGGTTGTAGATCCGCCGGACGGGTGTGCCGTTCTGCCGGAACAACTGCCGGCCGCGCTTGACAAGGTGCAGCGGATCGACGGCGTCGACGCCGAAGAGAAGCTTCGTCGCGTGAAAGTCGGGAGCGGTCTTCTGCGCCGGCGGATCGATGTCCATCAGGATGACTTCCGCCGGGTCGTGCTCACCGCAGATCGTGCGGCGGGCGAGCTCGAGGAAGGAGTCGCGGTCATACCCGCTGAACCACGGCGACCAGTCGCCTTCGAAGCCTTCCATCTGGTGGAGCGTGTCGACCCAGACGTCGCGCTGAATGACCTGAAAGCTCGTCAGCGAGGGAAAGCCCTGCAGCTCGATCAGCTTCGGGACGAGCGAGCCGTTCTCTTCGACGACGGCGAAGTCGACCTGCGCGAAATTGGGGAGCGCATCCATGCCCGGCGTGTTCCAGCGCTCGGGAATGGCCTCGCGCATGCGCGCGATGCGCTGAGGATCCGACAGTTGTTCCACGATCGCGGTCGCACTCTCGATGGCAAGCTGGCGAAATTCGGCCGTGAGAAACAGCGGCGTTTCGGCGAGCCGAAACTCGAACTCGCAATCGAGGCGCTGTTCGAGCTCCTGCTGATACCACTGATAGCGCGCATCGTCGATCTGATCGTTGAAGAGCGCGCGATAGTGCGGATCCATGCAGGCAGAGTTTACCGCTTGTGTGCCCTACACCTTGAAGTTCGAGGCGTGCATGTGCGTGATCAGCCAGCGGCCATGAATGCGGTGAAAGATGAACGTGCGCCGCGCCGCCGAGCTGCCGCGAATCTGAAACGAGACCGCGGCGAGATCGCCGCTGGTCTCGATCTTCATGTCCTCCGGAACGAGGTTCAGCCGCTTCGTGTCCTTCTTCGTCGTCTCGACGAACTTCCGGAAGACGGCTTCGATCTCCGCGCGATTCTCGGCGCGCAGCGGCTGCGCCAGCGGAAAGAATGCAGTCGCATCCTCGGCGAACGACGCTGTGATGCGATCGGCATCGAGCGCATTCAGAGCATCCATGAAGTCGTTCATCGCGGCGCGCACGCCGGCTTCGTCATTCGTCCGAACCGTCGCGCATCCCGCGACGAGGAGGAGAAAGAAAAGGACCAGCGGGCGTTTCATCGATTGGTGATGAGCTCTGCGATGTGATGCCGCAGAACGCCGAGGAGCGTGTACTCGGACGTGAGCCGGCTGCGCTCGACATTCGCTCCGATCATCTCGTTCTCGAGTGTGTGCAGCCGCTCCTGATACCACTTGCTCGAGACCTCGCCGCGGCGCCACTTCTCCTCGACGACGGTGAGGACGTGATCGCGATCGATGATCTCCGGATGATGATTGACGCCGAGGATGCGCGGCATGCTGCCGCTGCGGGCGAATTCCGCCATGGTCATCGCATCGCTTCCGTCTCCGTCGAAGGCGAGCGGTGTGACGTCGCCGCCGTCGAGCACGAGATCGAACATCCTGTTGTCGACGACGACGAAGTGCCTGCCGTCTTCCAGCTTCTGCGCGAACTGCGAGAACCAGGGGTGATCGTTCGCGGCGGGGGAAAGCGCGTTGGTCGGCATGCCGTCGCTTTTTTTCTCGCGAAGGCGCGGGTGCGCGACGCCGGACCAGCGGCAGAGCAGACCGAAGGAGTGACAGACGGCGAGCAATCCCGCGCCGGGATGCGCGAGGATGTCGTCGAAGAGCCGGAAAAGCGGCGCTTCCCACTCGCCTGTCTCGCGAATCCCCTGCGAGACCTCGCTCACGCCGTCGTTGAAGCGCGGATCGAGGTGGCCCGGTCCTCCCGTTCCGATGTAGAAGCGGAAGCGTCCGTTCGGCGATGGCGGCAGTGCGATGCGGCGCCGCACGTCGAACGTGATCACGCGCACCTTCAGTCCGCGCCGCACCAGCTCGTCGCGATGCTCTTCGGCGCACTCCAGCACGGCGTGTACGAGCGAGTCATGGCCGACGTTCGGCCATGCGTGATTCATGTCGAGAATCGCGATGTCGATCTTCGACGCATCCTCCGCAGGCAATGCTTCACCCGGCGGTGCGTATTCGAAGAAGTCGTACTGCGCGTGAATGTCGCGTTGTGTCATGTACAGCGTGGCTGATTCAGGCAATGGTGGTGCCCAGCTCCGTTTCCTGGATGAGATAGTCGACGACGTCGCGTAGATCCTTCCGTCTTTCAAAGGCCATCAACTGGCGATCGGCGCCGGTCCGGTGTTTCACGATCTCGCGAGCGTAATACACCTCATTACGAGAACCGAGCTCGTCGACGACATCATCCACGAATTCGAGAAGCTCATCCAGGAGCAGGCCAAAGGGCACTTCTTCGCGTTTCCCGAAATCGATGAGCTTGCCCTCGACTCCGAAGCGCGCAGCGCGCGACTTGTTTTCATTCAGGAGCGAACGGCGATAGAGGCGCCAGCCCATGTTCTGTGCGTAGATCTTGTAGAGCTTCTTCGTGATGGCCTGAAAGAGCGCCGCGAAGCAGATGGTCTCGTCGATTCGCATCGGCACATCGCAGATGCGGTACTCGAGCGTGGGAAAGAACGGGTGAGGACGGACGTCCCACCAGATCTTCTTCGGATTGTCGATGCAGTTCGTACGGATGAGGATCTGTACGTACTGATCGTACTCGGCCCAGTCGCGGAAGTAGTCGGGAAGGCCGGTGCGGGGGAAACGCTCGAACACTTTGGCGCGATAGCTTTTCCATCCCGTGTTCTGCCCGCACCAGAACGGCGAGTTCACCGACAGCGCGAAGATGTGCGGGAGGAAATAGCGCGCGGCGTTCATCAGAGCGATGCGCGTCTCGTTGTCTTCGACTGCGACGTGCACGTGCAGTCCGAAGATCAGATTGGCTCGTGCGAGCATCTGCAGCTCGTACACGATCTTGTCGTAGCGGTCGTTGGAGGTGATCGGAACGCTCGCCCAGTGCGAGATCGGATGCGAGCCGGCGGCCGCGATGCGCAGGCCGCTCTCGCGCGTGAGGCGGATGATCTCGCCGCGCAGCCTCGTGACTTCCCGCCGTGCCTCGGCCACGTTCTGGCAGATCGGAGTCCCGACCTCGATCACCGCCTCGTGCATCTCCTGCTTGATCTCGTCCTTCAGTCGCTTTGCACCTTCGGTGAAAAGTTCCTGAATGTGGGACTTCAGCTCGCGCGTTTCAGGATCGACAACCTGAAACTCTTCTTCGATACCGAGAGTGAACGAAGGTTGCGGCATGGCAGTAAAGGATACCGTAAGCTGATTGACCACATGACCCGGCCGCTACGAATCATTCACTTGACGGCGACTGCGAATGGTGCGCCGTGGATGATCGACATGGCGCGCGAGCAGCGGCGGAGAGGTCACGACGTCTCGGTGATCATCCCTTCCGCGGAAGGAACGATCGCGCCGGCACTCGATCGCGAAGGGATTCGATATGACGTCATCCCCTGCGATGTGCTGAGCGCGGGCAGCACCGCAAAGCGAATCGCCGTGATCGCGCGCCTCGTACGCGCGTTACGGCGGCTGCGCCCCGACGTGCTGCACAGCCACATTCTTCCGTCGGTCGTCACGGCACGCATCGCAGGATGGATCGCCGATGTGCCGATTCGCTTCGGAGCCAACGCCGGTCCGCTCACGATGGAAGCGGATCTGCTGCGGCCCCTCGAAAGCGGCACTGCGATCTTCGACACGCGAACGATCGCGTCGTGCTCCTGGACGCTCGAGCTCTTCGAGCGGTACGGCATTCCTCGCTCGCAATGCGATCTCGTGTACTACGGCCCCGACGAGGAGCGATTCGATCCCGCACGCGCCGATGGCAGCCGCGTCCGGAGAGAGCTCGGAATCGGCGACGGCACTCCGCTCATCGGCATTGTGGCGTACTTCTATGCGCCGTCGCGATCGACTGGTGTGTATGGGCCCAATCTCGCGGGCCGCGGCATGAAGGGGCACGAAGTGCTGATCGACGCCATTCCTCTCGTACTCGAGAAGTTTCCCGCAGCGCGCTTCGCGCTCGTCGGCAGCGGATGGGGAAGCGATGGGATGAAGTACATGAAGAAGGTGATGGAGCGCGCGGCACCGCTCGGCGCTGCGGTGCTCTTCACCGGGGAACGGCGGGATGTTCCCGACGTGCTGGCCTCGTTCGACATCTCCGTCCATCCGTCGCTTCATGACAATCTCGGCGGCACGATCGAGTCGCTGCTGATGGCGAAGCCGATGGTGGTTTCCGACATCCCCGGCTATGCGGACAGCGTGATCCATGAAGAGACAGGGCTCGTGGTTCCTCGCGACGACGCGCCGGCGCTGGCGAACGCAATCATCCGGCTGTTGAGCGATCGCGAGCTGGCGCGGAGACTCGGTGAGAACGGACGCGCGCGGATGCTCGAGCACTTCACGACACGGAGAGCGGCGGAGAAGCTCGACGCGATGATGTCGCGCGAGACGGCGCGGGCAGACGATCACTATCGCATTCGCAGATCGATCGTCCGATCGGCGGTGCTGCCCTGGAAACTATGGCCGATCCTCCGCGAGGTGCGCCGCGCGCAGAAGATCCATCGCAGAACCAGGATCGCGCAGGTCGCCGGGATCTGGGAGAACAGCGACTGGTTCGTTTCCCTCTGCCGCGAGCTGACGGAGCGCGGCTACGACGTCGTGGCCGTGATCGATCGGCAGCAAGGCGTGCTGGGCGCGCAGCTCGAGGCCGCAGGCATTCCCTTCTATCGCGTCGCCCTCACCTTCGCGACGCATGCCGATCGCGCGCGGCTGCCTGTCTACGCGATGAAGATGCCGCTCGCTGCATGGAAACTCGCGCGGATCTTCCGGTCGGAAGGAATCGACATCGTTCACTCGCACGTCTTCGCATCGGTAGTCGCGGCCCGCATCGCCGCGAAGCTTGCCGGCGCGCGCCACGTGGCCGGCGTCGCCGGTCCGAGGCATCTCGAAGCACCGCTCACACGAGCCATCGACCGGCTGACGCTCTGGCTCGACGACGCGACGGTCGCAGGCTGCCGCTACACGCGCGATCTGTACGACGCGTTGGGCGCGCGCGCGTCGCGCATGGCGTGCATCTATTACGGAGCCGATGCGGAACGCTTCGATCCATCGCGCGCCGATCCGGCGGCTGCGCGCCGGGCGCTCGGCATCGACGCCACGGTTCCGCTGATCGCGCTCGTCGCGCATTTTTATCCGCCGACCTTCGGAAGTCAGACGCCGCCGCACACTGCGGGGCGCGGCCTGAAAGGGCACGAAGACTTTCTCGAGTCCGCGCGGATCGTGCACGAGAGATTTCCCGATGCGCACTTCGTTCTGGCGGGCCTCGGGCGCATCGAGGCGGGAGAGAGCTATCGCCGCGAACTGATGAAGAAATACGCGGGCGATCGCATTCACTTCGCAGGACAGGTGAACGACGTCCCTTCGCTGCTCGCCGCCTCGACGATCGCGGTGCAATGTTCGCTCACCGAGAATCTCGGCGGTACGATCGAGGCCTTGTTGATGGAGCGGCCCGTCGTCGCAACGCGTGTCGGTGGCATGCCCGAGTCGGTGCGGGACGGCGAGACGGGGCTCCTCGTTCCGCCCGGCGATCCCGAAACGCTCGCCGCGGCGATCGTTCAACTCCTCGAGAACCCGGAGCGCGCCGCGGCGCTCGGCCGGGCGGGACGTACCTTGATGCTGCAGGGGTTCACCTCGGCGCGAACGGCGGATGATGTTGCATCGTTGTACGAGACACTCCTCCCGGCACACGCATGATCGAATACGACTCCCTCCTCCGCGCACCCCGAGCGATCGAAGAGCTGAGGGAACTTCGCACCCATCGGTCGCTGCTGCGCGAGCTGGTCTCACGCAACCTCAAAGTCCGTTACAAGCGCTCCGCGTTCGGGTTTCTCTGGACGATGGTCAGCCCGACGCTGATGCTGGTCGCGCTGTCGCTCGTCTTCTCGCGAACCTTTACCTCCATCACGCCCGCCTACCCGGCCTACGTCTTTCCGGGCCTCCTGCTCTGGAACTTTTTCGCGCAGAGCACGACGATCGCGGGTGAGGAGATGGCGGCCGCGGATGTCTGGAAGAGGGTGCGCTTTCCGAAGACCGCGCTCGCCATCTCGACGCTCCTCACAGGACTCGTCAATCTGATGCTGGCCCTGCTGCCGCTCATCCTCGTGCTCCTGCTCGTGGGGAGGCCGCTGGGTGCTGCGCTGTTCACGCTTCCCTTGACGATCGTGCTGGCCTCGCTCTTCGTCCTCGGCGTCTCGCTGATCCTGGCGACCGGAGCTCTCTATTTTCCCGACGTCATGCCGGCGTGGGGGATGCTGCTGCCACCTCTGATGTTCAGCGCGCCGGTCGTCTATCCGGCATCGATCCTTCCGAGGTGGCTCGCTCCCTGGTTGCGCGCCAATCCGATGACGCTCTACATCGAGGCGTTTCGCGCGCCTCTCTATTCGAATGCGATTCCTGCGGCGACCACGTTTGCCGCGATGTTCGCGACCGCGCTTCTCATGCTGACTGCAGGCTGGCTGCTCTTCACTCACTTCGCCGATGACATCGCCTATCGCGCTTGAGCTCGACTCCGTGTCGGTCCGCTACCGGATCGCGCTCGATTCGGGCGTGACGCTGAAGGAGTCGATCGTGCGCGGCCGGCGCCGGGAGTACGTCGAGCATGTCGCGCTCGATGCCGTCACCCTCTCGGTGAGACAGGGAGAGATGCTCGGCGTCATCGGCCGCAACGGCGCAGGAAAAACGACGCTGCTGAATGTGATGGCGCGCGTGCTGCCTCCGCGCTCGGGACGGCTGCGCATCCGCGGCAGTGTGTCGACCATCATCGATCTTCTGGGAGGATTTCATCCGGAGCTGACGGGCCGTGAGAACGTCTATCTGCGCGGCGCGTTTCTCGGCATGAGCCGCGCGCAGATGCAGCAGCGCGTCGACGCGATCGCGTCGTTCGCGGCGATCGGACAATTCTTCGACGCGCCGCTCCGAACCTACTCCGCGGGAATGATCGTTCGTCTTGCATTCGCCGTGGCCGCGAGCGTCGACGCCGAGATCCTCTTGATCGATGAGGCGCTCGCCGTGGGCGATGCCGAGTTTCAGGCGAAATGCGCGGCCAGAATGTCCGAGCATCGCGCGCGCGGAGTCACGTTCGTCATCGTCTCGCACGATGTTCTGCGGCTGCAGGCGGTCTGCGACCGTATTCTCTGGCTCGATCAGGGAACCGTTCGCGCGCTTGGAAACCCATCGGAGGTCGCGGCGCTCTACCTCGCCGCGCAACAGACGACGTGAGCTGGAACGGACCTGCAATCTGTTTTTCCGTCGACGACGTGCATCCGGCAGACGTCGCCGCCGAGGCGCTCGCACATGTAGCGTGGCTGCAGGAGAAGCATTCGCGGCTGCGCGTAACGTTCTTCACGACGCCCGACTGGCGCACACGCGATCCTTATCCGACGCTTCCCTATCGATCGGATGAGGAGTTCATGGTCGAGACCTGGCCGAGCGGTACGTTCCGCCTCGATCGCCATCCGCCGTTCTGTTCTCTGTTGCGCGAGTGGAATCGTGCGGAGGTGGCGCTGCACGGTCTCCAGCATGTCCGGCCCGGAAGACATCCCGTGCTCGAATTCGAGAACCGGAGCGTGGAGGAATGCCGCGCAATCCTCGCACAGGCAGCCGCGATCTTTCGCGATGCGCGTCTCGCGATCGTGCCGGGGATGTCGCCGCCGGGCTGGCAGGTGACGCCGGCACTGCTCGCCGCAATGCACGGCGAAGGACTCCGCTTCGTCGCGTCTGCGCGCGATCTCGACACGCCGATCGGCGCGAACGCCGTCGCGAACGGAAGCGGGTTGCAGGGCGTATCGCTCATCCGGCCGCAACGGATTGATCACGATCTCCTGCACATCCCGACGAACTATCAGGCCACTTCAACCATCGAGCGAGCCTTCGCGATACTCGATTGCGGCGGACTTCTCTCGATCAAGGCTCATCTACTCGAGACCTCGGGCTCGTACCGCGCGCTCGACGGCCTCACGATCGACTATCGCGACTCGCTGCACCGGCTCTTTTCGGCGATCGAAGAGCGATATGGCGATGCGGTGCGCTGGACATCGATGGGCGAGCTCGCAGCATGAATATCCGCCGTCTCCGCGCGAGCGATTGCGATCCGCAGGAGTACCTTCGCGGTGCGAATGCCGCGTTCGGGCAGTGGGGCGACGAAGCGACCTTCGCCTGGGCATTTCGTGGCGGCGAGATTCTCTTTCTCGACGATGCGCGTGGCCGGCCGGCCGCGGCTTCGGGAATCACCTACCGAACGCTGCTCGATGGCCGTGAGGTCGCGATCCTTACCGGTGCCTGGACGCATCCCGATGCAAGAGGCGGAAAATCATTTCTCCCTCTGATCTTTGCGACGCATGAAGCGGCGCGCGAGCGGAATGCAATCGTGCTCGCCTTCGGCAGACGCGATAACCCCAGTTGCAGGCGGGTGCAGGAAGCGGGCGCGCAGGTGAGCGCGAGCTACTACTGCCGGTCACGGTCGACGGCGACGAACGCGCTGGAAGTCCTCGAGCCCGAACCGGCGAGGTTTCGCACCGGCTTTCGCTACAACGACGACGAGTGGCGCACGCAGTTTCTCGAGCGGCCGCACGCGCAGATCGAATGCGTGGGACGCAGCGGCGAGTGGGCTGCGATCGTCGAGCGCACCGCGGAATTCGATCGCGTGCATCTCATCTCCGACATGCGTGCGCTTCCATTTCTCCATCGCGGCAGAAGGCTCTTCTGGTTCACGCTGCAGCGTCCGGAGCTCGATTGCGAATGGACCGATGGATTCCTGTCGACGTTTCCGGCGGCGGATGTGAGCCGGTGGCCGATTCAAAACGGCGATCGGATGTAACGCATCACGCCGCCTGCCGGACGATTTCCGCTGCGAGTGAATCGCAGACGTACTCGATCTCTTCCGTCGAGAGATTTCCATGGAAGGGCAGTGCGAGCAGCGTTGCCGCCGCCGCTTCGGTGTTTGGGAACATCCCTTCCGTGAATCCGAAGCGCTCGCGATAGAACGGCTGGAGATGGATCGCAGGGAAGTAGACGCGACTCTCGATTCCGCGTGCGGCGAGAGCGCTCATCACCAGATCGCGATCCACGCCGGGGTCGAGCCGTACGACATAGACGAAGCGGCTGATGCGCATTCCTGCGCGAGGAGCGGCGAGTGTCCGGATCCCGGCGACATTCGCCAGGATCGCGTCGTAGCGCGCGGCCACTGCATCGCGCTTTGTGAGCAGCTCGTCGAGCCTTCGCAGTTGTGCGACGCCCAGCGCCGCACTGATCGAGTTCATTCGATAGTTGAAGCCGAGCCGGTCGAACTCGTAGCCGTTGCGGCCCTGGTTGCGAACGCTTCTCGCCAGCGCGGCGTAGTCGTCGCGGTCCGTCATCAGGACGCCGCCCTCGCCGGTCGTCATCTGTTTGTTCGGATAGAAGCCAAACGCGGAAGCATCGCTGCAGCGTCCGGCGAACACGCCGTCGGACTGAGAGCCGATCGCCTCGCAGGCGTCTTCGATGACGGCGATTCCGTGACGGCGCGCCGCCTTCAGAATCGGCTCCATCTCCGCCATGCGGCCGAATACGTGGACGGGAAGAATCGCGCGAAGACGGCCGGAGGGAGCGAGCGATTCGATCGCGTCGGCCGTCGCGGCCGGATCGATGGTCAGCGTCTCGGGATCGATGTCGACGAAATGCGGAATTCCGCGCTCGAAGAGAATCGAGTTCGCCGATGCGATGAACGAGAAGGGAGTCGTGATGACCAGATCGTTGTCGTGGACTCCGGCCGCGATCATCGCGACATGCAGTGCCGCCGTTCCGCTCGACATCGCAACCGCATGCCGCGCGCCGAAGCGCGCGGCGAATTCGCGCTCGAACGTCTCCATCATCGGGCCGAATGAAAGGTGACCCGAGCGGAGTACCTCATCGACGAGGAGGTGTTCCTCCGGAGTGATATCGGGCGCCGACAACCCGATCGTTTTCACTAGCTCCTGCTTACGATTGGGGAAGAAGCATCCTTCGTCGTATCCATCTTGTGCGGCCAGGAACCGGTGAGCTCCAGCTTCTTTTCCCCGGTCACGATCTCGATCAGCACCTCGGCCATGTTGGCGACCATCCACTCGAAGTTCTCTTCGCCGACCGAATTGCGATCCGCGTCGGGAGCGCAGTTCATGAAGTCGATCGCGTAGGGGATGCCGTCGCGAACCGCGAACTCGACGGTGTTCATGTCGTAGCCGAGCGCGTCGCAGAGTGCGAGCGCGTCGCGGTGGATCCGCTTCTCGAGCTCGGGCGGCGTCTTGTAGTCGGCGACGTAGCGCAGATGGTGCGGCTTCTTCGGGTCGTACATCATGATCCGCACGCGGCTGCGGCCGAGAACGTAGCAGCGATAGTACGACTCGAACTCGATCGCTTCCTGCGCCATCATCGTGAGATCGCGCGTCTGGTCGTAGGCGGCGAAGAACTCCTGCGGGTTCTCGACTTTGTAGACGTCCTTCCAGCCGCCGCCGTAAGCAGGCTTCATGAAGACGGGCCAGCCGAGGTAGTTGAAGACTTCGTCCCAGTTGACGAAGCGCATGTTGCGGAACGACTTCGCCTCGGTATTCGGCGGGTACTCCTTGTGCGGGAGCAGAACGGTGCGCGGTACCGCCACGTTGACGGCCTTCGCGACCAGGTTGTCGAAGAACTTGTCGTCCGCAGACCACCAGATGGGATTGTTGACGATGCGCACGCCGGACGCTGCCGCGCATTTCAGGTAGGTACGGTAGAACGGGACCTCGTGACTGATGCGATCGAGGATGAGGTCGTAGGGAAACACACCGTCGTCCTTCAGATACGAGATTTCGACCGGCGCGGCTTCCACGTCGTTACCACCCCTGGCGTTGATCGCGTTGACGAGGGCCCAGGGGAAGGTGTCTTCCATGCCGAACAGAATGCCGATTTTCTTCTTGCGCATGCGTTGGGTTCTCCGTGAAAGGGATCGTATAGAATCGGCAGGCCGAGGACAAACCCCGGCGGGATGCAAATTAAAAATTACGAATTGACGACGCAAAACCAGCACACAGAAACACCATCATTTTCAGTTCGCAATTCGACATTTTTAATTTGAGCTTTTATGTACAGAGAATACGTCCGCTGGTTCTCACCCTCCCTGAATCGGGAGATGGAGTTTCTCTGGTTCGGGAAGTTCGGCCGGCCGGTGATTCTCTTTCCGACGTCGGCCGGCCGGTTCTACGAGAACGAGGACTTCCACCTTGCGGACTCGCTCTCGGACAAAGTGGATCGCGGCGAGATTCAGCTCGTGCTGGTCGACACGGTCAACAACGAGAGCTGGTACAACAAGCACATTCATCCGGCGCTGCGGGCCGTCCGGCACACGCATTACGACTCGTACCTTCGCAACGAGCTGGTGCCTTACATCTTCAACCGTGCGCAGCGCGGTGATCTGGCGGTCTACGGCGCGAGCTTCGGCGGGTATCACGCGGCGAATTTCGCGGCGCGCTATCCCGATGTCGTGAGCCGTGCGATTCTCTTCTCCGGCATTTTCGACATCGCGCCGCAGCTCGACGGCTGGTGGGACGACAACTGCTATTTCAACTGTCCCGTCGCCTATATCCCCAACATGAACGGCGAGTGGGTCGGCAAGCTGTCGCGCGTGAACTGGATCATTGCGACCGGCCAGTACGACTCGATCGTGCAGAAGAGCCATGACTTCAGCCAGTTGCTCTGGAACAAAGGCATCCCGAACTACCTCGAGATCTGGCCCGGCGTGTTTGGTCACGACTGGCCCTGGTGGCGGGAGCATCTGCGCCGCTTCGTGTAGGACAGGCGCCCCCGCCTGTCCCCCGCGCGCCCCCGCCTGTCCCGCTGCCTACCGCGTGTGATTCTCCGACAACTTCTTCAAGGACTCCGCCGGCACCGACCCGCTGATCGTCACCGAATCATCCGTTCGCTTCACATCGAAACGGCGCAGCACCGAGACGAGATCGGGAGACTTGTCCTGCACGGCGAGGCGCAGCGCGGCGAGACCACCGCGAAGGGTGTCTTCGAGAAGCTGCAGCGTCTCGGCATCGTTCGCGACACCGAAGCCGCCGAGACGAAGCTCGCTGCCGCCGTCGACAGCCCAGAGAGCAACGGTCGAGACATGGTTGAGCGCCGCGTTGATCTGCTGCGCGGATGAAGTTCGGCTTCCGATGTGCGGAGCGTTGGCCAGGCGCTGCGCGCGCGTGACGTCGACGAGCGCCCACGCCGTCGCGTGCGGATCGATTCGCCGCAGCTCGTGCGCGAGGCCGCCGGCGGTGGTGAAGGCGGTGCCGCCGCTGGCGCGGTCGGCCAGCGCCTGAACGACCGACGCTTCATCGCCGGCGATCGCGAGATGCGCATCGGCGAACGCGACGGCGCCGCGGCCATCCTTCTCCTTGTCGCCCTCCGGCAGCAGGAAATACGACCCGTGGTCCGTCTTCTTCTCGGCGACGCCGCGCGATCTCAGCGCCTGCTTCAGACGATCGGTGTTGAATCGCCCTTCCGCAGCGACGAGCGTCCGGCTGTCGGTGCCGAGCGCGGACACGGGAGTCAGCGCAACGACGACCAGGTCGATGTCCTTCGACGGCTGCAGGCCGGCGTCGTTGAGGAAGCGCTCCGCATCGCCGTGCGCGCTGACGCTGTCCGTCTGCTTGAACAGCATCGCGGACAGAGGGCTCGTGCGCATCTCGGCGAGATGGACGACGCCGACGCTGACCGCATCGCGCGGAACGAGAGACATCGCGCCGCCTTGCTCCGCCCCGATGGCGAACGGCGCGAGAGCCAATATTGCTGCAGCAAAAGCATGACGCATTTCGATCTTCATTTTTAAAACTCCTTTTTCTGGAAGCGCCAGACCGCGAGGACCAGACAGGTGATGCCGAACATGCCCGTGCTTACGAATGCGCTCAGCCCCGGCGCCGGAATCTTCATGTGCGAAATCGGACCGGTGACGTACGCGGCGACGCTTCCCCCCAGCTCCCAGGCCTTGGGAACGATCCAGTACAGCCCGTCGACCACCGCGGCCAGCCAGTCGTGCGAGAAGACCGCGTCGATCCTTCCGTGCACGATGGAGAGGAAGATCGACATCAGGCAGAGTGCGTAGCTGCTCATGATCGACACCGCGGTCGACGACGTGATCGTGCCGACCAGAAACGCGAACGCCAGCAGCGCCGCGATCACGAACATCATGATCACGCCCGACAGAAGGAACCGCGGATTGAAGATGTGCGTTTTCCAGGCGACGATGAACCAGATCGCGCCCGTCAGATAGACGACGTTCGACGCCGCCAGCAGCAGCCCGGCCACGTAGCGCGAGAGCAGAAGCGCCGGGCGCGAAACGGGACGCGACAGATAGAGATCGACCGTTCCCTTCTCCTGCATGCGTGGCACGAGGTGCGCCGTCGCGAACACCGCCAGGAGCACGCTGAAGCCGTAGATGATGATCGAGAACACGAGCTCGGAGTACATCACCAGCTGCTCGATCCCGATCCCGCCGCCGCGCATCTCGACGTCCTTGCCGAAGAGCCGCGCTCCGGCCAGAGCGCCATCGACAATGTCGAGGTTAACGGCTGACGCAAATATGACGATAAAAATAGTCGATAAAATGAAGTACGTGATGAGTGTCCAGCGCGCCGCCGCCTCGCGCCAGACATCTTCGATGTTCGCCCAGACCACTCTCATGACTGCTGCCCCTCCGTCTTCACCAGATCGACGAAGACGTCTTCCAGCGTCGATCGCATCTGCGACAGCTCCTGCAGCATGCCGCCGCGTGACCGGAGGCCATCCACCAGCGCGTTGAGATGCTGGAGATCGTTCACCGACAGCTCGAGATGGCCGTTGACGCGCTCGACGCCGGCCCCCGTCTCGCGGAACATCGCCAGCAGCGGCTCATCGACCGGAGTCGCGATCATCCGGTACTTCGCCGTCCGCCTCGTCAGCTCGTCGATCGTCCCTTCCGCGGCGACTTTTCCTTTGCGCAGCACCGCGACGCGATCGCACGTCAGCTCCATCTCCGAGAGCAGGTGGGAGTTGAGCAGCACGGCCGTGCCGTTCTTTGCCTCTTCGCGGAGCAGATCGCGGATCTCGCGGCGTCCCACGGGATCGACACCATCCGTCGGCTCGTCGAGCAGCAGCACATTCGGGCGATGAACCAGCGCACAAGCGAGCCCGAGCCGCTGCGTCATCCCTTTCGAGAACTTTCTGATGCGGATGTCGGCCCATTGCGCCAGGCCGACGCGCTCCAGCAATGCGGGAACGCGTTCCTTGATGTCGTTCGAGGACATGCCCGACATTCGTCCGAAGATCGTCATCGCCTGGCGCGCGGTCAGATAGTTCGGGATCTTGTGGCCTTCGGGCAGATATCCGGTGTGGCGCCGGCTCTCGGGATTGCTGACGGGGAGACCGCCGATGAACGCGGTTCCCGCGCCCGGTGCCGTCAATCCGAGGAGGATCTTCACCGTCGTCGTCTTGCCGGCGCCGTTCGGCCCTAGGAGGCCGAACAACTCGCCGGCGCGAACGGTGAAATCGATGCCATCGAGTGCGATGATGCGCGGCTTGCCGACCCGCGACGCATACTCCTTTCGAAGTGCTCGCACTTCGATGAGTGTTTCAGTCATGATCAGGATGTACGAGAATTCCGCGTTTCGGTTGCGTTGCGCCGGCGGAGACGTATCGTAGCGGCCGCCAGCAATCGCGGTTTTCCAGGATGACTGTCACCTCCACAATTGTTTAGATGACTCGCCGTGTCCGATAGGGCAATCTTCTTCGACCCCTCGCGCAAGCGATGGTGGTGGATCAAACGGATCTCCACGATCCTCGGACTCCTGTCTGTCGTCGTCGTCAGCCTGTTCCTCATCAGTCTCTCGTCGACGCCGTTCCTTCCCGACATGCCGGGACTCACGTCGGAACTGAAGCGAACACTCCGCCGTGCGGTTCGGCTGCCGCGGCGGATGTCGCGGCTGCAGCAATACGAGCAGCGAAAATATCGAGACAAGCTGTTCGCACAGATCCGCAAGGATCAGCAGGCCGCGCAGGACAAAGCGGCTGCGCAGGTGCCGGTGCCGGACAACGGAATCGTCGCCGCGTTCTACGCACCGTGGCAGGAGACCGGCCTCCATTCCCTGCGCGCGAACCAGGACAACCTGACGCATCTGCTTCCCGCGTGGGTGCACCTGCGGTCCGACGGTGCGGGCCTCGACTTTCGCGACTGGGATCTCGAGACGACGCCGCACAATCGCGAAGTCCTCGGCATCTGCCGCGGCAGCAACATCAAGATCGTTCCCATTCTGAGCAATGCGCAGCAGTCGGACTTCGATGCCAGGCGGGCGCACATTCTCCTGAATGATCCGGTGCTGCAGGAGAAGCTCATCCTGCAGTTGCGAACGTGGATCCAGGCCAATCGCTTTCAGGGCATCAACGTCGACTTCGAGAATCTCTATCCCGAGGACTATCCGCGTCTGATCCTGTTCCTGAAGCGCATCAAGGTGATGTTCGCGTCATCGCAACTCATCGTGAGCGCGGATCTCGAGGCGCCAAAGCCGCTCGATTGGAAGGCGGTGTCGAACGTTTGCGACTTCGTCGTCGTCATGGCGTACGACGAGCACAGTTCCACGAGCAAGCCGGGGCCGATCTCGTCGATCAACTGGTTCCGCACGGTGATCGAGCGCGCGAAGCGCGATATCCCGCGCGAGAAGCTCGTGGTGGGAATCGCCAATTACGCCTACGACTGGGCTGAGAACCGCGAATGGGCGGAGCCGCTCACGTATCAGGGAGCACTCGTCGCGGCCAAGAGGTACCACCCGGGTGAAAAGCCCGAAAAGATCGTCGACTTCGACGATGTCGCGCTGAACCCGACGTTCTTCTATGTCGATGATGACGGAGTCGAGCATGAAGTCTGGATGCTCGACGCGATCACCGCTGCGAACGAATGGATGATTGCCGAGCCGTACAAGCCGCGCGGAGTTGCGATCTGGGTTCTTGGCTCGTGCGACCCATCGATTTTCAAGTTCATCCGAAAGGACCGCCTGCGGCTCAAACCGAATCGAGCGGCCTTGCGCGAGATCAAGTTTCCCTATGACGTCGACTTCATCGGTGACGGAGAGATCGCCCGTGTTGCCGCGGTTCCAAGCGATGCACAAAGAGACATGGAGATCGATCAACAGACCGGTCTCTTTCTCGACGAGGTGTACAAGCAATTTCCGACCTCGTATGTCATCCAGCGCAGCGGTTACAACCCTGAGCTGATCGCGTTGACGATCGACGACGGTCCGGCGAGTCCCTATACGGCGCAGATGCTGGACGAGTTGAAGGAGCTGCACGTTCCGGCGACGTTCTTCCTCATCGGGCAGAACGCTGATCGCTATCCGAATCTCGTGCGGCGCATCTGGGCTGAGGGCCACGAGTTCGGGAATCACAGCTACACACATCCGAACATCGGCGCGGTGTCGGCGCGCCGCGCGGAGTTCGAGATCAACGCGACGCAGCGCGTCTTCCAGAGCATCCTGCATCGCTCGACGCTGCTCTTCCGCCCGCCGTACAACGCCGACGCGGAGCCGACTGCCGCCGAAGAAGTGCAGCCGATCGTCACCGCATCGGAGATGAACTACATCACCGTCCTCGAATTTCTCGATCCGCAGGACTGGAAGACCGAGGAGCGCAACGAGGACGGAACGATCCGCAAACGCACCGCGCAGGAGATGCTGCAGACCGTTCTCCAGCAGGTCGAAACGGAGCACGGGAGCTGCATCCTGCTGCACGACGGCGGCGGCGATCGCAGCGAAACGGTGAAGTTGATTCCGCTGCTGGTTCAGGAGCTGCAGAAGCGCGGGAAGAAATTCGTCACGGTCTCCGCGCTCGTGAATGCGACGCGCGAAGACGTGAATCCGAAGGTGACGAAGTCGGACACGCTGATGCTCGCCAGCGACCGCATCGTCTTCGAGGCGATGTATCTCTTCGAGCTCTTCCTCAGCATCGCCTTCATCTCCGCCATCATCCTCGGCACGCTGCGCGTCGTGTTCATTACCGTCATGGCGCTGGTCGCGAAGTACAAAGAGCGCCATCACCCGCCGTTCGATGAGACCTACCGTCCGCCGGTGAGCGTCGTCATCGCGGCCTACAACGAAGCGAAGGTAATCGGGCGAACGCTCGAGGCGGTGCTGGCGAATGATTACAGCGGACCGCTCGAGATCATCGTCGTCGATGACGGCTCGACCGACGATACCTCGGGCGCCGTGGAGCGCGGGTTCGGCGAGAACGCGAGAGTCCGGCTCGTGCGCCAGGAGAACGGCGGCAAGGCGTCGGCTCTGAATCGCGGGATCGCGCTCGCGGCGGGCGAGATCATCATCGCGCTCGATGCCGACACGATCTTCGCGAAGGACACGATCAGCAAGCTCATTCGCCGCTTCGCGGATCCGTTGGTGGGAACGGTTGCCGGCAACGTCAAAGTCGGCAATCGGATCAATCCACTGACGTACTGGCAGGCGATCGAATACGTGACGAGCCAGAACCTCGATCGCCGCGCCTATTCGATCCTCAACTCCGTCTCCGTCGTGCCGGGCGCCGTTGGCGCGTGGCGGCGCGATGCGATCCTGCAGGCCGGCGGCTACACGACCGACACGATGGCCGAAGACATGGATCTGACCTGGCGGATCCGCCGCATCGGCTGGCGAGTCGATACCGAGACGGACGCGGTCGGGTATACCGAGGCGCCGGATTCGTTCCGCGCACTGTTCAAGCAGAGGTTCCGCTGGGCCTTCGGCACGCTGCAGTGCCTCTGGAAACATCGCCGCGCGCTGGGACGGTACGGATGGTTCGGCCGGCTCATGCTTCCGTCGCTGTGGCTGTTTCAGATCGCGTATCAGGCGCTCTCGCCGCTCGTCGATCTGCAGATCCTCTGGGCGCTGGGCAAGACGGTCGATGCGCTGCTGCGCCACGATCTGACGCAGGACTGGCAGCCGTTCCCCGTGGCGATGTCGCAGCTCTATGTCGTAGGTCTGATGTATGCGTTCTTCTTCGTGATCGAGCTCATCGGCTCTGTGGTTGCGTTCAAGCTCGATGATGAAGATCCGAAGGTACTCGTGTGGCTCTTCTGGCAGAGGTTCCTCTATCGCCAGTTGATGTATGCGGTGTTGCTCAAGTCGCTGAAGACGGCGATCTCCGGCATCCGCGCAGGCTGGGGAAAACTGGAGCGCAAAGGAACCGTGGAGCTGGCGGAGACTTAGGCAGCGGAAGCCATGAATGGGACGCGCTCGAACGCGCGCACGATGATCATACCCAGAACCTGGCAGCGAACGGCATGGCGTCGGGTGCACCGTTGAGTTAGGCCTAGTTGTACGTTCAGGGACCGACCCAGAGCGGTCCGTTGCACTCTGAGAACGATTCGGAAAGAGCATCCCTCGCCTTGCCAGTATCTGGGTCGAGGCGCAGAAACTCGTCGAGGAGACAATTGTCCTTGCTGCACTGGACCCGGACCAAAACGCGCCAATCGAAGTGGTTCTTGGGATTTGGCGGCCTTCCGTATGTTTCGAACGTCTCGCGATAGGTAAGCCGTACCGTGACCTGGAACGTTCCGTGGGCAAAGCTCTTGGTACTTACAACGTGTGCCTCCGCTGGAAGCGCCTCTTCGTTTCCTCCGGAGAAGAGTCCTTGTTCAATCCAGCCGAAAGTCGGCTTGCACTCCTCGCAAGTATGTTTTGCGAAATAGTCCTTTTCGCACTCCTGTGCCACATCCAAAATCTTACGTAGACGCGGAGTCATGAGAGGCCACAGAGCTGCTTTGTCGTCGCCAGCTGGAATTCCAAGTGGATGGCGAGCCACGATCTGCCTATAAAACGCTCGAACCACACGTTGAGGTGTCGCGGCTTGCAAAGGTAGACGTACTACAAGAACACACGAGAGAAGCAAACCATGGAGTTTGCGCTGGTCTAGCACACGTCCGTCCAACGTTCGTCCGCTCAGCCGCGCCGTGCTTCACGTGGTAAGAGCGACACCCAGAATACTACGCCGATCATGGCAGCGAACGGCACGGCGTCGGTTGCACCGTACTCTTAGGTTGAGCGAGTCAATAGGGACTCCTCCTCGCCGCCAGCGTCACAAGCACCGCGGCGATGCCGAACAACGCATAAGAGAACTATCGGGAGAG
>JAJPHC010000003.1 GCA_021325515.1 Acidobacteriota bacterium | reverse complement strand
TCGCAAGCACCACCAGCGGTATTGCGCCGAATTCGAGGACAGAGCACTAGCTCGCCTTCGATCGCCGTGCTGCCGTCCGGCTCCGGCTTCACGATCGCGTGGATGGAATTCGAAAATGGTGGAGTGCGCACTCTGTTCAGCCGGCTCGACGCCGCGCTGAATCACGGCACTCCTGTTGTGCTGATGACCTCGGGCGACGCCGCGGCAGTCAAGGCGCCGGTCGTCGTTCGCTCGGGCGTCTCGACCTGGATCACCGTCGCGAGCCGCTTCTGGAAGATTCTTCCCGACGGCTCGCTCGATGAACCCCTCGAAGCGGGTGTGGCGGCAAGCGACATGATCGCCAACGGTCCGATGCCGCGGCTCGTCGGGGCGACGAAGCCCTTCGCAGCCGATCAATGCATGCAGTCACCCGGATGCCGCGCAATAGGCGGGCCGTTCAACGGGCTCTGCTACGCGAGCTGCGTGATTCATGTTCAGCTCGGATACGGGCTGCGGCTCATGGCGCCTTTCGCGGCATTCGGCGGGCCGTCGTTTCACGAAGAAAGCGACGCGCAGCCTGCGATTCAGAGCGACGGGCGCGATCTGCTGATCGCATGGTACCTGGGTGCCGAGGCGCGCGGCGGCTCGGTGGTGGTCAACAGGTTGACGGAACAGTCGCTGGGCGCGTTCGAGGCGATGGCGGCGAATCCCCGGCAGATCGGCTTCTTCGCGCCCGAGTCGGGAGCGGTCCGCCCCGACATCGCGACGGACGGCGAGCGCTACCTCGTCGTCTGGCAGACGAAGCGCGGCCTCGCGGAGCACGACATCGAAGCGGCCGTCATCGAGCGCGACGGGACGGTCACGCCGTTGACGATCGCCAGCTCCGCGGACGACGAACGGCAGCCCTCGGTGATCAGCACGCGCCGGGGAGCGTTTCTCGTCGCGTATGAGAAGATCAGCCGGACCGATCGCCGCATTGCCGGGCGCCTCGTGACGTTCGACGAGCGCCGGCGCGCCGTGAGGTGATGAAGCAGGCAGCAGGTCGCGTGCTGCCTGTCGCCTGTTGCCTGGTATGCAGAAGCGCTTCGTTCTCTTCGTGATCGCCTCCGCGGTCTTCATGACCGTGCTGCTGCGCATTGACTGCGACGGCTTTCCGCAGCAGCTAACTCTTGGCTGCACCACGGCGATTTTTCTCTGGGCATTCGCGCGCCGCTCCGATGTCGAGCCGCGGCAGATCATCACCTCGATCATCGTCGCGTCCTGCGGCGAGATCGTCCTCTCCCTCGGCTGGGGGCTCTACTCGTACAAGCACTTTCTCATTCCGCTCTACGTGCCGCCCGGACATGGCCTCTTCTACACGCTCGCTGCCGACACGTCGCATCAGCGCTGGTTTCAGAGGCACGAGCGCGTGATCACGCGTGGTGTGATGATCTTCGGGACGGGCTATGCGCTCGTCAGCCTCGTCTACGCGCACGACCTGTGGGGATTCCTCTGGTGGCTCGGCGCCCTGGCGCTGATCGTTCGCTCGCAGAATCAGTTGATGCTTTCGGCCTGCTTCAGCTACACGATCATCCTCGAATGGGTCGGGACCGCGATCGGCAACTGGCGCTGGGCCGCCGATCCACCGTTCGTGCATCTCCACTCCGCCAATCCGCCGGCCGGCGTCGGAATCCTCTACATCCTGCTCGACCTGATCACGATGGCCATCGTCGCTGCATCAAGCGAGGAAGCTCCCGAACTCGCGGCCGCAAGCGACTCGGATACTCAGCGCCCCAGTACCCCAGCGCCCCAGGGCCCCTACTGTGGCCTCACGTAGATCTCGCTTCCGATCTCGTCCTCCACGGCGATCGACGTCTGGCCGCAACTGAGTACGACGCTCGGCTTCCGTTCGAGCAGGCGCACTTCACTGCCGGGCACGAGGCCGAACGCGGCGAGGCGGCTCATGCGCGACATCGACTTCGGCGCGATGAAGACGATCGTGCCGCTGCTGCCGATCGGCAGATCGACGAGCCGCGTCACGAGCGGATCGACTTTGCGCGAATACACCTTGCAGCACGATCCCTGCGGCACCGGCTTGCCGTGCGGGCAGGCCGGCGGATGGCCGAGGAAGGTACAGACGCTGTCGACGACGCGCTCGGTGAGCGTGTGCTCGAGCTCGCACGCCGACTGCTCGGCATCCTTCAGGTCGACTTCCAGCACCTGCGCGAAAAGGATCTCCGCGAGGCGATGGCGGCGCACGATGCCCCGCGCGCGCTCTTCGTCTTCCGTCGTCTCGAAGCGGACATCGCGCCCCTTCTCCCGTTGATACCAGAGCCGCTCCAGCGCTTCGTCTGCGGGTGGGTGAATCATTCAGTCCTCCCAGTATTTTCCTGTCGTGCGCCCGCGTCGCGGGACGAGGAGAGCGAGTCGCGCCGGTTTGCTGCCTCGCCGACGAGATTCACGAACGACGTCCACCAGTTGCGCACCTTCGCCGCCACCGTGCCGTTCTCCACGAACTCGTAGCCGCAGCGCGGGCAGCGCGTCATCGCGCAGCCGTGCGACAGAGGGCAGGAGGATGGACACTTGCTCTCCTCGAAGTCCGTTCCGCACAGCGGGCATTCGTGTGTCACAGCGTCACTCCGAAGGCCTTCATCACGTAGTTGAGCGCGATGCCGATGCCGAACGAGTAAGCGATGATGAAGCCGGCGATCGCCAGCCCCATCCTCTGTCCGCGCTCCTTCAACATGACGAGGAAGTTCGCGACGCAGGGGATGAAGAGCGTGATCACCGTCAGCGCGATCACCGTCTGCGTCGGCGTGAGATGTCCCGCGCGCTGCATTGCGAAGAGACCGGCGGCGCCGTAATCGCGGCGGAGGAATCCGATCACGAATGCGTTCGATGCTTCGGCCGGAAGGCCGAGACCGCCGACGACGAGCGGCGAGAGCGCGCGCTGAATCGCGGTCAGCAGATGGAGTGCATCGAGCACGTAGAGCAGCAGCGTCCCGACGATGAACAGCGGCACCGCTTCCTTCAGATACCACTCGGTGCGCGCCAGCACTTTGATCGTGATGTTGGAGAGCTTCGGGATGCGCACCGGCGGAATCTCCAGGATGAAATCGCCGGTGTTGCCTTCGATGACCTTCGAGGCGGCCCAGCCGACGAGGAAGATCGTTCCCACCGTTGCCCCCAGCCAGATGAGCATCGCCTCCGGGCCGAGCGGCCCGAGCATGGCCAGGATCACGCCTAACTGCGCGCTGCACGGCACGCCGAGCGCGAGGAGCAGCGTGACGATCGTCGCCTCCTTCTTCGTTTCCAGGATGCGCGTGGTGAGCGTCGCCATCGTGTCGCAGCCGAGGCCGAGGACCATCGGGAGCACGGCCTTGCCGTTGAGTCCCATCTTGCGGAAGAGGCGATTGAGCATCACCGCGAGGCGGGGGAGATACCCGCTGTCTTCGAGCACGCCGAAGAAGAGAAAGAAGGTCATCACGACTGGCAGCACGATCGCGATCGCGTAGGTGAGCGCCATGGTGATGATGCCGTAGGGGCCGACGAGCAGCTCGCGGAGGAAATGCGGCGTGTGGATGAAATCGATGAAGCGGATGACGAGCGGATTGAGGCGGTCCTGGAAGAGATCGTGCTCGACTTTGTCGACGAGAAAGCCGGCGCCGAACTTGCCGACGAACAGATAGGCGATCCAGAGAACGAAGAAGAGGAAGGGCACACCCCACACGGGATGGATGCTGATGCGTCCGATCCAGTCGCGGAAGCCGTTCTGCGCCTTCGTCGGGTGCGAGTGTGCGCTGCCGATGAGCGCGTCGACGGCGGCCACGCGCGCATTCGCGATGGCGACACCGAGGGGAACCGGCAGGCGCGATTGCGCGCGCTCGCGGATGTCGTCGTAGCGCGCCAGCTCGTCGCCGTGAAGAAAGGGCTTGAGAGTTTCGTCGCCGGCCAGAACGGAGAGCGCCATGCCGCGCGTGGGACAACCTCGCAGGTCGCCGCCCGTCAGTTCGGCGATCGCATCTTCGATCGGCTGTGGATACGTCGCGTGGATCGTCGCCTTGCGCGGACGCAGGGCGTCGCGCTTCAGCTTTTCGATGTTCCAGCGGCGCAAAGCGGAAGTGGCGACGACCGCGATGCCCAGCGTTTCCGACAGCGCGGCGGGGTCCGTCTCGGCGTTGCGTTCCCGCGCCTCATCGCTCATGTTGAGGCAGAGCGTGAAGGGGATGTCATGCTCTGCGATCTGCAGCGAGAGGAGGAGAGTGCGGCGGAGGTTCGACATGTCGCCGACCTGGACGACGTCGCCGCCGCGGGTGGTGAGGAGCATGTCGCGCGCAACGCGCTCATCGTCCGACTGCGGGATCAGGCCGTTCGTTCCCGGCGTGTCGATGACTTCCCGCGTCTCGCCGCCGAACGCAGCACGCGCCCGTGTGATCTCGACCGTCGTGCCGGGATAGTTGGAGACGGTGACGTAGCGGTTGGTGAGGCAGCCGAAGAGGAGCGATTTCCCGACGTTCGGGTTGCCGATGAGGATGAGGGACTGCGCAAGTTGAGACATAGTCTCAACAAATATGGGGCTTCGGCGAACGCCGGCACATGACCGATGTCATGCCGCGGTGTGATTGGCGTCACCCGCCAGTTCCTCCATCGCCCGTCTCACCGCCTGCCACCGCGCCGCCACCTCGGCCGATGCCATCCGCAGGAATCTCGCAACCTCCTGCGCCGGAGCGTGGCACGTACAGCACCCGCACAGATCGCACACGAGGTTTCCCCGATCGCACCAGCCTGCCGTTCGCGCGTCGATCGGCTTGTGGCAGCGGGTGCAGTCGATGGTTGAGGGATGTGTCGCGAGTACGCTTTTCATGATGCCTCCTCGATCAGCGCAGCCACCTGCGCCGAAATCTTCATTCCTTTCGATCCGTCGCCGTGACGCGGTTGAGGTGCAGCGATGCATCGCGTAGTTGGGGATCCTGCGGGAACGCGAGGCTCATCGCGAGCGTCGCGAGGTTCAGCAGCGCGAACATTAGAAAAATCCGCGAGGATCGACGGATGCGTTGCAGCGGCATGCGCGGGGTGGATTGCGGGATTCGGCCCAAGTCGCCTGCGGAGCGTAAGCGACTGATAGGGAATGAGATGGGATTGGCGCATGGATCGGCCGCCGTGTCCGGATCACGAGTCAGCGTACGGATTGTGGACGGGTCCGAGGTGGCAACTGCACCTTCCTCGTGACATCAATCACACCCCGGCGTGACTCCTCGCATGGCTCCACGTTCGCCCCTCGCCGCATCCTTTCGTTCCATGAGTGAAATCACTTTTGCAATCGTCGGCTCCGGAGGAGACGGCGCGGTGGCCGCAGGCGACATTCTGTCGATGGCCTGCGCACGCGACGGCCTCCATGTCATCAAGACCGAGGCCTATGGCCCGCAGATCCGCGGCGGCGAATCGTCCTGCACCGTGCGCGTGAGCTCCGAGAAGATTTACGCGCAGGCAGACGACGTCGACGCGCTGATCGTGTTCAACTGGGCCGACTTCGGCCGCTTCCGCAGCGAGATCTCTCTCTCCGCGGATGCCTTCGTGCTGCATGAAGCGAAGGATCCTGCACCTCCCGAGATCGCGACGGACCGCGTGTTCGGCGTTCCATTCAATGATCTCGCGCGCGAAGCCGGCGCCCCCAACGGCAAGAACATTCTCGCCCTCGGCATCCTCGCGGAGCTCTTCGGACTCCCGGCCGAAGCGATCCGCGCGGCGATTGCCAAACGGTTTGCGAAGAAGGCGCAAGCCGTCGTCGATTCGAACCTCGCCGCGTTCGATCGCGGCGTCATGTATTGCAGCGGGCTCGCGCGCCCGTCGCGGCGGCTCGAATATGTGAAGACGACGCCGCACCTGCTGATGTCGGGCAACGAAGTGTGCGCCGTTGCAGCGATCGACGCCGGCTGCCGCTTCTTCGCCGGCTATCCCATCACGCCGTCGTCCGAGGTGCTGCACTTCCTCGCGGAATGGCTGCCGCGCATCGGCGGCTCGACGCTGCAGACCGAAGACGAGCTCGCGGCGATCGGCGCCGTCGTCGGCGGATCCTTCGCCGGCGTGAAGTCGATGACCGCGACCTCGGGGCCGGGACTCTCCCTCATGGCGGAGATGCTCGGTCTCGCTTCGATCGCGGAGATTCCGGCGGTCGTCTACAACGTGCAGCGCGGCGGGCCTTCGACCGGCATCCCGACGAAGAGCGAGCAGTCCGATCTGATGCACGCGCTCTATGCCAGTCACGGCGACACGCCGCGCGTGGTCCTTTCCTGCAGCGACGTCGAGGACACGTATCAGGCCACCGTCGATTCGTTCAACATCGCGGAAGAATTTCAGATCCCGGTCATCACACTGACGGATCAGTCGATCGCGCAGCGCCGCGAGACCATCGCCGCGGAAACGCTCGAGCATGAAGTCGTCGAGCGCCGCATCGCCCACGACCTCACCGGCTACAAGCGCTATCGCCTCACCGAAGACGGCGTCTCGCCGATGAGCATCCCCGGCATGTCCGGAGGCATGTATCAGACGAATGGACTCGAGCACGATGAGCAGGGGCGTCCGAGCTCGATGTATGTCGTGCACGAGCGGATGAACGAGAAGCGCTTCCTCAAACTGGAAGCGGTCGCGAAGAAGTACAGGCTCTTCACCCGCTTCGGTCCGCAGAAGGCCGGCATCGGCATTCTCTGCTGGGGCTCGAGCGCAGGCGTCGTTCGTGAAGCGATCGCGAAGCTGAACGCGGAAGGGATCGCAGCGGCGGCATTCGTGCCGCGGATCCTGATGCCGCTGCCGGCCGAAGAGATCGAGAAGTTCATCGCGTCGGTGGATGAGCTCCTCGTCGTGGAGCTGAGCCACTCGCAGCAGTTCTATCGCTACCTTCGCACGCAGGTCGACATGCCGCGCAATCGCACGCATGTTTACGCGCGGTCGGGCGGACGGGCGTTGCGCGTCGGCGAAGTGATCGAACAGGTGAAGCGCTTTGCGCTCTCAGAGGTGACGGCATGAACGGCTACTCGCCACTCAGCTACAAGACGGATCTGAAGCCGGTGTGGTGTCCCGGCTGCGGCGACTTCGGTGTGCTCAACTCGCTCTATCGCGCGCTCGCCGAGCTGAAGATCGAGCCGCACGACACGGTCGTCGTATCGGGCATTGGCTGCTCGTCGCGCCTTCCGGGCTATGTCGAAGCCTACGGCTTCAACTCGCTGCACGGGCGCGCACTCCCGATTGCGACCGGCGCGAAGCTGGCGTCGCCGGCGCTGAAGGTGATCGCGGTCGGCGGCGATGGGGATGGTGTCGCGATCGGCGGCAATCACTTCCTCCACGCCGCGCGCCGCAACACCGATCTCACCTACATCATGATGGACAACGAGATCTACGGTCTGACGAAAGGTCAGGCGGCGCCGACGACGCCGATCGGCGACAAGACGAAGTCGACGACGTACGGCAATCCGGAAGCGGCAGTCGATCCCTGCGCGCTCGCCATCTCGTTCGGCGCGACGTGGGTCGGGCGCGGCTTCAGCGGGGATGTCAAGGGAACCGCAGAGTTGATGAAGCTCGCGATCGCACACAAAGGCTTCGCCTTCCTCGACATCATCTCGCCCTGCGTCACCTGGCGTGGCGACGATCAGCATAAGGAGATCCGCGCCAAGCTCAGGACGCTGCCGGCCGGCTACGACAAGACGAAGCGAACGTCGGCCGATGCGTACACGAACGAAGCCGATGTCGTGACGACGGGCGTCCTGTTCGAGGTGGAGCATCCGACGCTGATCGACGAGATTCTCGAGATCCGCTGGAAAGCGCAGGGCGACAAGCAGCCGCCGACGCGTAAGGATCTGCTGAAGGCATTTACGCCGTCGTTCTGACCGCGGTCTGTGAGGAGCCCCGTGGCCTCGGCGCCGCGGGGCTCTCGATCATTTCTGGAGATTGTGGACTTCGAACGCCTGCTCCTGCGGCGGCACTGCGAATCCGCCTTCGACCCCTTTCATCAGACGCGGCAGGAGAGTCTGATCGCGGAAGCGTTCCCAGCTCTCTTTCGAATCGTGAACCGCGATGATCGTCCAGCCGCCGGCTGACGGTCCTGCCGCGTGATAGATCTGCCCCTCCGGCAATGTGTTTCGATCAGGATGGACCGCTGCGAGGGATGCCTCGTACTGTTCTTTCGTCCCGCCCGGAAAGTAGTGAACGATGCCGTAGGCCATGTCGAGCTCCTTTTCAGTCGAAGCGACGATTGTAGCGGGGTGTGCTTTTCGCCGCCGGTGACACTCCTAAGGCACACTGTGAATTGGAGGTGCTCAATGAAGAAGTCCCTCGTGGTGATTCTCATGTTGTCGCTCAGTGCGGCCGCGCAGCAACCCGTTCCGCCGGGCATTGCGGCCCGGCTTGCGCGTGCGCGCGAGCTTGGGAAAGCCGAGGCGATGAAGGCGATCGCCGACGTCGACGAATTCACGGCGACGGACAAGAAGGCTGGCGAGAGCGGACTTCTCCTCGCGCAAGGTGATTCCTGGTTCGACTATCCGTTCTACAACGTGCTGACCAATCTGCGGTGGAAGTACGGATACGAGATTCAGTCGGCTGCGACCAACGGGAAGTGGCTGGAGAGCATGGCGCACAACCCGGATCAATTGAGCGCGCTCGGTGAGCTTTTCAAGCGCGCGCAGGTACAAGGGAAGAAGCCTCGCGCCATTCTCCTGTCGGGCGGCGGGAACGACATCGCCGGACAGCAGTTGACCGTTCTGCTGAATCACCGTGCCCTGCTTGACGCTCCGTACAACGACGCGCCGCTCGACGATGTGATCGTCTCGCAGATGCTGGGACGGAGACTTCGTGAGGATATGGTCGGTTTGATCTCTGCCGTGAAGACGCTGTCCGCGCGCTATTTCCATGATCCTGAAATCCCCATCTTCATCCACGGATACGATCATCCGGTCCCCGATGGCCGCGGATATCTCGGCGGCTTCTGGTTCCTTCCCGGTCCGTGGCTTCAGCCGTCATTCGACATCAAGGGCTATGCGCACGATACGGCCGATCGGAAACGTGCCGTCGATGCGATGGCATCGCTGATCGATGATTACAACCATGTCATGCAGGATGTCGCCGAACATTCGGACCTGACGCACGTCTACTACATTCACGTTCTCGGAACGCTTCGCAATGATCCCGCGAACTACGAGAAGGACTGGGGCAACGAACTGCATCCGACGCGCAACGGGTTCCGGAGCGTGGCCGCAGTTTTCGCAGAAGCGATCGCGAACCATAGCCACTGACCGGCGGGACCTACAATGTCGCCGTGTTCCTCGCGGCCATCGTATCGGTGCTCTGTTCCTCGGGACTGATCGAAGGTCCTAGCCGCTGCGTGGAGTATGCGCGTGCAGGGGAGATCGTGGTGTACGGCGCAGAGGCGCTCGATCATCTCCCCGCGGAGGACTTCGAGCATCGGATTTTCGTGGCGCGCGGCAGCCGGCGTTTCGAGATCAACACGCTCGATCTCAATCTCGGTGAGCCGCGGCGGATGGGGGAAGTGTCGGCGCGCATCAACGAATTCGCCGTGCAGGGGAGGCGCTATGCCGACATCGTGGTGCAGGGCACGCTGAGCGGCAGCGGCGGGATCACCGAGACGGTCGACTTCATCTTTGCGCTGGAAGGCGGCGAGCTGCGGCTCGTCAGCAGGATCGAGACGGGCGGCCACGCGCGCAGCGGCTGGAGCTGGGAGGACGAGGATGCGTCCGACGTGTACGCGAGCGAGCGCGGTCTCGTCGTCGTGATGCGGACGAAGCACCAGCGGAATCTAACCGTTCGCTGCACCATCAGCCGCCAGGCCTACGCCTTTCGCGACGGAGAATTGAGATGGCGGCGGCTCACGGCAACCGAGCTCGATCATCTGCTGCCGGCGCTCGAGCCGCTGCCGCGGTTATGGGACCGCGAGGCGCTCCCCTGCTGCGATCGCTGCAAGGTGGAGAGACCGTGAGGCGAGCCTGCTGTCTGCTGCCTGATCAGGCGTACCATGGATTCATGCGGTCCCTTCTGCTCGCGGTTTTGCTGTCCGTGCTCCCGGTTTTCGCGCAGGAAGTGCCGCCGCCCGAGGTGCCGGTCGTGCCGGAAGAGGTTCCGGAGCCGCCGGTACCGGAGATCCGATACGAGCCGCCTGCGCCTGTGATTCCGCAGGACTCACCACTGGTTGCAGCCGCAAAGAAGTCGCATCGGAAGGATGCGAAGACCTCGATCGTCATCACCAACGCGACGCTCAAGCAGAGCGGCGCCAACGCGCATGTCACGACGACCGCGCGGCAGGCTGCGATCGGCAACACGGCGGCCGGGCCGGCGAAGACTCCGCAATCCGCGCAGGCAGGCAGGCCGCGCCCGTCGAAGAAGCATGCACGGCAGGCTCCTCCGCCGCCGCACCATGATGCCGATCAGATCTACGAGGACGATCCGAAGGGAGAGAACACGCACTGTCCGACATGCCTGCCGGTGCTCGATCCCGTGCCGCCTAACCTTCCGGTGCAGCAGGCCGAGCCCTCCGCACAGCCGCCCCGGACCGCGACGCCTTCGCACGATGCGCCGCAGGTCGTGACGCCGGTTCAGCCGGAGGTTATCCAGCCGCCGTCACGATGACGCCCGCGCGCTACTCCTGTTTCACTCTCCCCAGCAGCATGTCGATCGGCGCAAAGTCATCCGTCAGGAGCGGCACGCTGCCGGGCAGGAGTGCCACAGGCTGGAAACCGCCGACGTAGCTGCTGATGCTCGGGAGCCGCGCGGCCGGCGTTCTGCTCACGCGCTCGGCGAGCGTCTCCTTCGACGTGAGAATCGCGACATTGCTGCCGAGAATCTCACCCCCGCTGGTGAACGTGTAGGTGAAGACATTCGACATCGTCTTCTGCAGCGCCATCAGGAGCGCCGTTTCGCTGAACGCACAATGGAAATGGACGATCCCGCCCGGATTCAGATGCCGTGCTGCCTCGGCGAAGAATTCGCGCGTGACGAGATGCGGCGGGATCGACGTACCGTACCGGTTCGTCGTGTACGCATCGATGATGATCAGGTCCCACTTCTCGTTCGTTCGCTGGAGAAACGTCCGGCCGTCGCTGATGTGCAGACGCAGCCGCCTGTCAGGCCGGAGCTCGAAATACTGCTGCGCGATCCGTGCAACCACCGGGTCGACTTCGACTGCATCGACCTCGACGTCGGGGTAGAAAGACGTGAACTGTTTCGCCGCGGTACCTCCGCCGAGTCCGATGATCATGACGCGCCGCATGTTCGGCCGGATCAATCGGCCGAGGTGACAGGCGTCGACGTAGGAAGCGCCGGGACCATTGGGATCATCGACTCTCATGATCGATTGCGCCCCGATGCCGAACGCCAGGACGCGCCGTTTGTTCTTCTCGCGTACGGTGATGTGGTGGTAGGCACTGTCGCCGCTGAAGAGGAGCTTCCATCCGGACCCGTCCTGCATGAGCGATGGTTCGAACTGCGAGCTGGGGGCGAACAGTGCGAGCGAAACGGCGACCACGACCGCCGCGACGCCAGTCGCGAGCGAAAGCGCCCGCCACCGCGTGGTCAGGCGCGGCATGGAAGAAAGCAACAGCACCGCCGCGGTGCCGCACGCCGTTAGAGCAAGAAATGTGATCGTGCGGTTGATGCTCTCCAGCCACTCCAGAAGAAAGAATCCTGTGATCACGCTGCCGGCGATGCTGCCTGCCGTAGAGAGCGCGGAAATCGAGCCTGCCGTCGAGCCGCTCTCCACTGCGCTCGTCGCGAAGAGGCGGATCGCGATCGGCGAAATCGACGCGAAGAAACCGGCCGGCAGCCCGAAGAGCAGAGCCGTCACCAGGAACGCGTGCAGTTGGATCGGCATGTTCGACGTGGCAATGCGCGGTGACACCACTCCGTCGAGCGCAGGAACTGCAATGAGCGTCGCTGCCGCCATGAGGAGCGTGAGAACCAGCGTCGTCAGTCGCGGCCAGCGATCACCCGATCGTCCACCAGCCCAATAGCCGAGGCTCATCGCCGTAAGAAAGACGGCGATGACTGCCGTCGTCTCCCGCAGCGCAGTGCCGAAGCTCTTTCCGATGATGCGGAAGGCGGCGATTTCGGTCGCCATCAGAAGTGCGCCGCCGGCGAAAACCGCACTCCGTGTAGCGAACCGTTCAAAGGTAGTCACCAAATGCCTGCTCTCACAGAAAGGGACCTGACAGGGAAGGATGATCGCTGCCGTGACGGAGAAGGTCAACCGGCGCCAAGGTGTGAAAGCAGAAGCTCCTTCTCCCCTCGCGAAGAGGGGAGAAGGAGAAGATGAGGCGGGTTACTGCACGTTGAGCGCAAAGTCGTCCACGACGAACGACGTCTGATTCAACGAGTCCTCGGCACCTACCAGGTAGACCTGGATCGTCTGTCCCTTGTAGCTCGTCAGACTGAACGACTTCTGTGCGTAGCCGGTGTTTGCGTTGGCGTTCGAGTACGTCGCGAGCGTGGCGAGCACCGCACCCGACGAGTTGCGGATCTGCACCTTCAGCGTGTCGTAAGCCGTCGTGCCGGTTTCCGCCGTGTCGATATGGAGCCAGAAGGTCAGCGTGGCGGAGGTGGCCGTCGACGGGATCGTCACCTGTTGATAGAGCGTGTCGGTGTGCGTCGAGCCATAGCCGTTGAGCCACGCTTTCCACGCGCCGCTGTGCGCCGCTTCGCCCGTCGAGTTGTCGATCACGCCGCTGCTCTGCGTCCACGACACGGCTCCGCTCTCGAATCCCGGATTGGCGAGCAGCTGCTGCGGAGGAGGCGTCGTGTTGTTGACGGTGACGGTGATCTGCGCCGGCGTGTTGTTGCCCGCCGCGTCATACGCGATCGCCTTCAGCGTGTGCGAGCCGTTGGTGAATGTCGTCGTGTCCCACGGCCATGAATAGGGTGATGCCGTATCGGTCGAACGGAGTGTGCCGTCGACGTAGAACTCGACCTTCGCCACGGTGCCGCTGTTGTCGCTCGCGTTTGCGCTGAACGTCACAGTGCCGCTGACCGTTGCGCCATTGGCCGGCGCACTGATCGAGCAGGACGGCGGAGTGACATCGCCGCCGCCGCCCGTGCTGCCGTTCGCAAGCCAGTAGACGGCATTCGCGTAGATCAGACCATTGTCGTAACTCGGATCGTTGTAGCCGAGATACGTCGTATGGCCGCAGCCGTTCGTCTTGTCTTCGCCCGTCGATGAATCGCCGACGGCCGCAACGCGTCCCGTTCCGTACGTCGACGTCGCGAAGGTGACGCCGCTCGTCGATGTGTTCGAGAGGCCGGTCTTCCACACATGGCCTTTCGCTGCACCGCTGAGCGTCATGGTCGTCGAGCCGAAGAGCCCGAGCCCGCGCCCGGCCGAGGGCGCGCCGAACTGGCCGGCCCAGATGATCTTCGACGTCGTATCGCTCGTGTAGTTGTCGTCGGGAGCGTTGTCGAACCAGCCGTAGGTCTTGTCCGCCGAATTGTCGTTGTAGGTGATGCCGAAGATGCTCGGGCTTCCCATGAGGTCATTGAAGATGCCCGCCGCATCCCAGCCGTCGCTGTTGCGATCGGCGCCGGCGTGATCGGCGATCATGAAGAGACCGCCGCCGTTCTGCACGAAGCTGCGGATCGCAGAGATCTCCGATGCAGTGAAGCGGATGTTCGGCTCGGGGATCACGAAGACGTTGTAGTTCTTGAGGTCCTGCGCGTTCGTCGTATCGTTGTACGAGATGCGTGCACCGATCGGCAGGCTCTCGACGTGAAAGCCTTTCTTGACGAGATCGACGCCCATCGCCGAGAAGGCGCCCGACCAGTACGTCTCTGGTGTCGATGAAGTGATGCCGGCCTGATCCGGCGTCGGATAGCGCTGCGCCGTACCGCAGGAATCTTCGTCGAGAGTCCAGTCGGCGTTGCCGGCGGTCTGCGCATGCATGGCGTCGAAAAGCACGGATTTCTGTTGAGCGAGCGCGGTGAGTGAGAAGAGCGAAGCGAGAAGCAGGGACACGAGCACGAGGGGGCGTTGGGTCATCATTCCTCCATCCAATGTTCGTTCTGCGAAGAAAAGGGACAACGAGAGCAAGGCTGCTGCCACTCGCAAGTCATTGAAAAATAAAGGGCACCCTCCCGCAGATGGGTCAAGAATGCGGCAAAGCGGGTCAAAGGCTGTCATCCTGAGCCGCACGACATTTTCGCTACAATCGTTCACTTCCGTGCAAGGAGTAACTGATTCGAGATGACGCCGCTCCTGCTTCTCGCCGCCCTCACCGCCGCGCCGCAAGTCAATCCTGCGATCACGATCAACGTCGATGCGAACGTGAACCGCACGGTGATCGACAGCCGCATCTACGGTCTGGCGTGGGCCGATGCTGCGACGATCGCCGATCTCGAGATCCCTCTCAATCGCTGGGGCGGCAACGCGGTGAGCGGTTACAACTGGGCGTACAGCACCGCGAATCGCTGCAAGGACTATTACTTTTTCAACATCCCCGAAAGTGTCTCGGCCCAGTTCGATCCCTCCACCGGCGGTTCCGCGGATGACTTCATCAAGCTCTCGCGCGACAACGGCGCGCAGCCGGTGATGACGATTCCTCTCATGTCGAAGTTGCCGAAGGATCGCTCGAAGCGCTGCTCGTTTCCGCAGAGTCTCTATCCCGCGCAGGACGACTTCTCCTGCTGCGAGCCGATCACCTGCGGGAACGGCAACAACGGCGGCCAGCGCATCATCACGGGCGGAGATCCCAACAGCATCTACACGACCTACACCTCCGCGCATCAGGGCAACTGGGTGCAGCACATGATCGATACGTGGGGCACTGCGGCCAATGGCGGCATGACCTACTACTCGCTCGACAACGAGCCGATGCTCTGGAGCTACGACCATTGGGATGTGCATCCCACCGGCGCGTCATACGACGAGGTGTGGGGAAAGATGGCGGAGTACGGCGCGCTCATTCGCTCGAAGGATCCGAACGCGATCATCACCGGCGGCGAAGAGTGGGGCTGGTCGGGCTACTTCATCAGCGGCCTCGATGTGGAGAACAACAACAGCGCCGACAAGGACGCGCATGGCGGCAAAGAGTGGTACGACTACATGCTCGATCAGGCGAAGGCGTATGAGGACGCGCATGGCGTCCGCATCTTCGACGTGCTGACGGTGCACTTCTACCCGCAGAGCGGTGAATTCAGCAACGACGTGTCGGCGAACATGCAGGCTCTTCGCAACCGCTCGACGAGGTCGTTGTGGGATCCGAATTACGTCGACGAATCGTGGATCGGCCAGACGTTTCACAATGGGACGGTCGAGCTCATTCCTCGCCTGAAGTCGTGGGTCGCCAATCACTATCCCGGCACGAAGATCGGCATTACCGAATACAACTGGGGAGCGGAATCGCACATCAACGGTGCCACTGCCCAGGCCGACATCCTTGGCATCCTCGGCCGCGAATCCGTGGACATCGCAACGCGCTGGACGACGCCCGCGGCGGGATCGATGGTCTACAACGCGATCCGCATCTATCGCAACTACGACGGCGCGCATTCGAAGTTCGGCGAGATCAGCGTCGGGGCCAGCGCGCCCGATCCGGACAGCGTCGCCGTATTCGGAGCGCTGCGCGCGAGCGACAACGCGCTGACGTTGATGCTGATCGCGAAGACGGACAGCGGCTCGACTCCGGCGACGGTGAACCTCGCGAGCTTCGCGGCGTCGGGTGCAGCGAAGCGTTATCAGCTCGACAGCGGCAACGCGATCACGCGGCTGGCCGACGTCGCCGTCGCATTCAATGCGCTCTCCCTGACGCTGCCTGCGCAGAGCATCACGCTGCTCGTGATTCCCGGTCCGCCTGCGCCGCCTACGCCGGGGACGTTCTCCGCAACCGCGACGAGCACGTCGCAGGTCGCGCTCTCATGGAGCGCCTCTGCCGGCGCGAACATCTATGAGATCTATCGCAGCGTGAACCATGCTCCATTCAAGCTGCTGAAGACGAGCACGTCGACAGCGGCGACGGACTCCGGTCTCTCGGCGGATACGACCTACCTCTATGAGGTTCGTGCGATGGCCGGTGCGGCGGGCTCGCCGTTCACTCCGATCGATCCCGCGACGACGACGATGTTCACCGACGATCCGCTCAGTGCGGGGATGAACATCCGGGCCTCGCACATCACGCAGCTGAGAACTGCGGTGAATGCCATGCGCGCCGCGGCCGGATTGACGCCGCAGGTCTTCACCGACTCCGCACTCGCATCGGGATTCACCGTTCGTGCAGTGCATCTGACGGAGCTGCGCACCGCACTCGATCAGGCGCGCAGCACGATCGGCATCACACCCGTCTCGTACGCCGATCCGGCGATCACGGCGCAGTCGACGAAGGCGAGGGCGCAGCATGTGATCGATCTGCGCAATGGCGTGAAGTAGGCACTGCCTACTCCGTGAAGCGGAACGACGCCAGCACCTTCGGCAGGTCGCCTTTCGTGCCGAGGTCTTCTGCGGATTTGAGGTCGGGAGAATGCGAGGTGCCCATCAGGATCAGGGCGACGCCTTTCTTCGCGTCGGGTGTCGGGAGAAGGATGGCGCGCATGTAGACCTTCGTTCCGCTCACGGTGGTCTCGAACAATCCTCCATAGGCGTCATAGGAGCCGACGGTCGTCGGTCCTTCGCTCAATTTGTGCAGGCCGGGGAACTGTTCGGAGAATTGCGACCCGATCTGTGCGATCAACTGGGAGGCGAGTGCGTCGTTGCCTTCCCGGCTTCCGGCGGTCTTGAAGTATCCGACGTTGAAGTTCTCCCACGTCTCGCCGTTTTCGCCGCGCTCGACGGAGACGAAGTTCGATTCGTTGTCCGGCTTGCGCGTCCAGCTCTTCGGATATTGAAACTCGAAGTCGACGTAGTTCTCCGCGAGCGGACTGCTGCGCCCTTCGCGGGTGTTGTGCCAGGTGACGAGGTCGTCGCTGCTGCGCATGGTTAGACCATGCCGCGACTGCCAGAAGGCGGCGGCGAAAAGCATCATCGCGATGATGAAGCTCAGGCATCCGCCGCAGCCGAGGATGAATGCGCTCTTCGGTCCTTTGGCCATGGCGTCAGATCTCGTAGCGGAACCGTGCGACGTCCTGGCTGATGATGAGCGTGTCGCCGGGACTCAGCCGCGCTTCGGCGATCGCCGCCTGCGGCGAGTTGAGGAACGTGCCGTTCGTCGATTTCTGATCGATGGCCATGATCGCGCCGTCGCGGAGTCCGATCCAGACGTGCCGCTTCGACACGCTGGGAAGCTCGATGACGACCTGCGAAAGCGTGTCGTCGCGGCCGATGAAGAACCCTTCCGCCGGGATGGGGAAGAGGCGTCCGGCCAGCGGACCGGAGATCGCGTTCAGGACTCCGAACCTGCGGCGCGTGTCGACGACGACCGTGCCGTCGCCCTCCGGCGCGGATGGCTGCGCCACGGGCATGGTCGCAAAGGACGGTTGTGGCGTTGGGGTTTGAGCCGCGGGTGGTTGCGCCGCGGGTGTCGGCGCCGGCGGACGCTGAGGTGCAGCGGCTGGTTGGGCTGCCCCGCGCTTGCGCGCCATGAAAAAGACGATGATCGCCGCGATGATCAGGGCGAAGGACAGCAACAGGAACAGCACACCGCCCGCGATGAGCAGCACCTTCATGAAGATCCTCCGATCGTGAGACCCGACTCATCATAACGGACCGGCTATCATCGCTGCATGAGTCCACGACGCCTCACGATCGCTGCCGCTGCTCTCGCCGGTGGATCCGTCCTCTCCTTCTTTCTGGGAGTCGTGCTGCTTGCCGCAGGACTCGCGTCGCGTGGCGGGACCGGCGGCGGCGTGCATCTCTTCGGCGGCAGCTCGCAGCCCGTGAGCGCGAGCTTTGGCCACGGCGTGCCTGAGGGGCTCTATCTGATGACGCGCTCCTGGAATGGAGGGCTGGAGAAAGCCGCGTACTACTTCACGGGCGACGGGCATGTGTATGTCAATCCCGAGGACGGCTTCACGAACGAGAAGCTGTCGGCACATGCGCAGCAGCAGGGAACGATTTCGATGAGCGGCGACAGCATGTCGGTCGACTGGGGCAAGGGGCAGCCGGAGACGAGCCCCATCGAGCGCGACAGCAGCGGCTTCATGTGGGACATGGGGATGTTCGTTCCGGTGAAGGGATTCACGAGCGATCGCGAGCTGGTCGGAAGATGGGAAGGGGGGAACTCGATGTCCGGCAACGGAGGCTACGCGCGCTCCGCGCAGGAGCTCGAGCTGCGCGACGACGGGAGCTTCCGCGGCGCATCGGCGGGAGCGGTGGGTGCGTCCGGCGACGGCAGCGCGGTGTCGGGCGGCGGCAGCAGCTCGAGCATGGGGAAGTGGAAGCTCGACGGATACGTGCTGACGCTGACGTACGACGACGGCAGGGAAGTGCGAGGCATCGCGTTTCCATTCGACGACCGCTTCTATTTCCGGAGCGTCCTCTATAAGAGGATGTAGCGCCCGCTCACCTCGGTGCGTGACAGGCGAGGCAGAGGGCGGAAAAGAAGCCCTCGTTGCGCAGCCGGAAGCGGACGTTCGATTCGACTGCGTGAGAGACGTGGCAGGTGGTGCATTCGACGATTCCCGCGACGAGCATGTCGTTCGCGATCGTCGAGCCGAAGCCGCTCGGCGAATTCACGGATTTGAGGTAGTGGTTGCCGGACGAGGAGGCGAGGGCGTAGTCGATGCCGACGCGGTGGCTGGACTCGTCGCGGACCTGAGGGGCGGAGGAACCGTCATGGCATGTCATGCAGGCGTCTGACGTGATCGATTCGATCGGCGGAATCGAGACGGTGGCGGCGAGCAGAGCGCAGGAAACAGCGGGCAGGAGTAGATGCAACATGATCGCCTCCTTGCATGACTACCTTAAGTCCGCATGGATCGATGTGCAAGGGTGGGGCAGCAGATGAATCGATGTGTCGTGCGGGCGGAGATGCGCGGGAATTCAGGTCAACGGGCCGAAGTTAACCCGCCTTGACTGCGGAATTTACCTCCGGTACTCTCCGCGTCCCTGCCAGTCTGGCGCATTCGTCTAGGGGTCCAGGACGCCGCCCTCTCACGGCGGTAACACGGGTTCGAATCCCGTATGCGCTACCAACTCCCCCGTGTTCAGGCTTGAACGATTTCATAAAGACTCGTACTTACGGATCGGTCGATCCGCGTCAGTGCAGCCTTGGCGCCTCTTAGCATGTTTCTTCGCGGCTTTAGCGCCGCCCAGGCGGATACGAGATCATGCGGACGTTCAGCGATGAGAACTTCGATGAGCTGCTGCCCCTGCCGTGCATCCTTGCGTGCCTTTGCAGCGTCTGCCGCCGATCGCTCGTTCGAGAGCCACAATTTATGAAGCGCAAATCGCGCGGGAGATGGAACGTTTACTCGCACACCGCTTCCGACAACAACTGCCGCGTCGATCGTCGATTCAAGCAGGTAGTCGAGTTCTGGCAGTGGTTGAGCGGCCACTCGTAGATGCGGGAGGTAGACAGGCTTGTTTGATTTCTTCCCTTTGACGACCGTTAGAAAATCGACCCGAAGATCCATTCCGCGTACTTTGAATGAAGTGCTTGGCTCGCGTGAATCGATCCCTGGAACAGCGAAAAACGCAGGATCTTGAGCGCGGAGACGGTCGAGCATCTCGATGTCGGGAGGCTCAACGACTCCAAGCGGAATCGACAGATCCTGCGCGACGTCCACGTCCTGTGTGCGTAGACTTTCCTTCTCGAATGTGACACCGAGGAGGTTTGCAATACACGTGAAGGCCTGCGTGCCGACCAGGACGCCGCCAGCCCGAAACACGCTCGCATCCGCAAGCACACGCAGCACCACACCGATTGCTGCGGATTCGCGAAACATACCTCCAGCGTTAAGCATCGTCACGAGGTCTCGGCGACGTCGTTCGTCGGTTGTCGAGTCCACACGGTGAGCGGTAGCAGTCTCAATCCGATTGAGTAGAGCGGGTGACTCGGGACCTAGGTAGATCTGTCGTTTTGCAGCCCCTTCGCTCCGTTGCGCGTACCAGTAGGTGCGGCCACGAATTTCCTTCGAGACGAACGGTCCTCTCAACGCACCGACAGCAGCTTCTGCGTCTGCGGTCCGAAGCTGGTCGAGGAATTCCGCGTAAAGAGTGACAACAGACTCAGCAAGACGATCGAAGGCCACGGTCGAATTATACGCAGAGTTCTCTAACTCTGCGTATAAGGCGTCGTGGGCACATTCTGGGCACATCCTCGTAGCTGCTTAACTCGTAACCCGTTCATTCTTTGATCTGAACTGCGGTTTGGTCCAACGACTTCGAATCCCGTATGCGCTACCAGCCTTCCAACTTTTCTCGGAGTAGAGTTGCGTCGATGACCCTACGAAGAACGGAAAGGTCTCTTTGCGACCCTGCAGCGTGAGAACGCCGGCGCGAAACCGCGGGCGATCGCCAGGCAATCTTTCCGAGATGCGATACGATTCTTGAAATGAACGGACCGCCCGCTGAAGTCAAAGGTGCCGCCCTGTTGGGCTTGCTCAGCGAGGCAAAAACTCTGCCGGGCGGGATTGCCAGTCTCCTGGAATTGATCCCCGCCGGCGTTCGCACGACCTACTTCGCGTCGAGCATCGTTCACGGCAAGTGGTACAGCTATGAGGCTCTTGCAGCCCTCCTGGACGCCTACTCCAAGATCCCCGGACATAGCGGAGAGGCCGGCTTCAGGGAGCTTGGCGTAAGAATGTCCGAACGAGACTTCACCACGCTTCTCAAAATCTATGCGATGGTCGCAACACCGACGAGACTCGCCGATGCGCCGCGTCAGATCTGGCTGCAGCGATTTCGCAATGCGGGCGTCGCGACTTCCGAGCCGGGAGACCACAGCTTCCGTTTCGGCATAGCCGGCTTTCCGGGGATCCATCCGATGCAGTGTCAGATCCTCACCGGGTACGGCGGCGCAGTCGGCCGGCGGAGGACCGCGACCTTCACGACAGTGCACGACCGCTGTGTCCATCGTGGAGACAGAGACTGCTCGTGGAACTCTACATGGTGACTCGCGAGTTCGAGACCCGCCATTTAGAGACACTGGAGTTCAGGTCCGCAAGCGATGGGACTCGGGCGAACACTCTTGGGCATCGACAACTGCACGGCATGGATGGTCGGTGCTACAAACGAGATGCGTCCAAGTTTTCGCATCGCGTGATGCTCAAGTAAGTCATCAGCCATCGGTGTCAACTCGAAATCGCGCGAACTTCAGGCGGCCTGAAGTCGGTCGAACATCTTCAAACAAGTTCTCCGCCATGCACGAGAGTTCCCTGTGCGCGCGGGGGAAGAGCTCGGAACGATTCAATCCGGATTCGGACTCGACATCGGATTTCGCGACTATCGATTGACGTTCGGCCGGAGTGCCTTCGTCAATCCGGAACGGCAATGTCGAACCAATCCCGCGCAGCACAATGTCTACGACCGCTGATTCACGGCCTGCATCCTCGACCATCTCCCTCCCGGCAGCGAACGCGATGCGCTGTTCGCGCAGTTGCACGACGCAACGCTCCAACTTCTGCGAACATCCGCGCCGCGCTGCGGTGACATCTACACCGATGTGGCCGGAAGCGCGCAGGGCATCTGGTATGCACTCGGGCTCGACCGATCGCTTCAGCGAGGCGCCGCACCTCTATCTCGGCCCCTCGACGTTCAGCGAGGCGGCGGTGTGTCAGCGATCTCCCTAAAATCCCCCCATCCGATCACCTAAAAATCCCCCCTCTCGAACCGACGAGCAAGAGGGGGATTTCATGCAGAACGAGGACCGATCCG